>NZ_CP116413.1:1830000-3145625 GCF_030064675.1 Crossiella sp. CA-258035 | reverse complement strand
GCGCGACCATCGCGCCGATGTCGTGCCCGGCCACGGCCGCCTGCTCGAAGCCGAGGTGGCGGATCAGCTCGTGGATGTCGCGGGCCATCGTCTTCTTGTCGTAGCCGTCCTCGGCGATGGCCGAGCCGCCCATGCCGCGCAGGTCGACCGCGATCACCCGGTGCCGCTGCGCCAGCGCGGGCATGACCTTGCGGAACTGCCACCAGGTCTGCGGCCAGCCGGGCAGCAGCACCAGCGGGCTGCCCTGGCCGCCGTGCACGTAGTGCAGGCGGGTGCCGTTGACCTCGGCGTGCGCGCTGCGGAACTCCCCCGGCAGCGAGGCGGCAAGGGCGGTGTCGGTGAACTGGTCAGTCACAGGAGTCTCCATTTTTCAGAATGAGCGTTCCAATATACGGGCAGCACGTGACCGGCCCGAATCGGGGCCGGTCAGTCGAGCAGTGAGAGGGCCTGCGTGGCGGCGTCGGCCAGGCGGCGCGGGTCGGGCGTCTTGGCGATCACGCGGATGCCTTGCAGGAAGGTGACCAGGAACCGGGCCAGCGCCCTCGGGTCCCGGTCCGCTGACAACTCGCCCTGGTCCTGCGCGCGGATCAGCGCGCCGGTGAGCACGCGCTCCAGGCCGTCCAGGCTGAGCTCGACGCGGCGCCCGGCCGCTGGGTCGCCGGGCAGCAGCTCCACCGCCGTGTTGGTGACCAGGCAGCCGCGTCTTTCCTGGTCCTGCAAGGAGTCCTGGACGTAGCGCCGCACCACGCCGCGCACCTCGGGCAGCACCGGACCGGCCTTGGACAGTCCACTGAGGATGATCGCGTCGGTGTCCTCGGCGTAGCGGTCCAGCGCGCGCAGGTACAGCTCGTGCTTACCACCGAAGGTGGCGTAGATGCTGGCCCGGTTGACGCCGATGTGGTCCACGAGGTCCTGCATGGAGGTGGCCTCGTAGCCCTGCCGCCAGAACAGTTCCATCGCGGCCCGCAGCGCCACGTCCGGGTCGAACTCCTTGGTCCTGCCCATGGTCAGAACCGTAGCAGATTCCAGAACGCTTGGTCCAGTAAACTCAGTCCTGGACCGGTTCCAGCACGAACACCGGGATCTCCCGGTCGGTCTTCTCCTGGTACTCCGCGTACGGCGCGTAGGCGGCCACCGCGCGCTCCCACCAGAGCGCCTTCTCCTCGCCGGTGACCTCGCGCGCGGTGTAGTCCTTGCGCACCGGACCGTCCTGGAGCTCCACCAGCGGCTCGGACTTGACGTTGAAGTACCAGACCGGGTGCTGGGGCGCGCCGCCGAGCGAGGCCACCGCGGCGTAGGCCCCTTCGTGCTCGACCCGCATCAGCGGCGTCTTGCGGAGCTTGCCGGACTTGGCGCCCTTGGTGGTCAGGATGATCACCGGCAGGTCCATCATGGTGGTGCCCTTGGTGCCACCCGAGCTCTCGTACTCCTCGACCTGCTTGCGCACCCATTCGGTAGGGCTGGGCTCGTACTCGCCGGTCAGCGGCATGCCACTGATCCCTTCACCTCGACAGCGTCGGTCATCGGGGCAACACCGGAACGGATCTTGACTATTCCGGGCGCCGCCGAGGTTCACCCGCCAGGAGGCCGCCGCCGCGACCGGCCTGACCGAGGCAGGGTCTCGGTCAGGCGGGACCGCTCAGCCCTCGGCCGGACCGGCCTGCACGGGGCCGACGCGCAGGGTGTGCGCCTCAGCGAAGGCGTCCACCGGCCCCTGCTTCCAGGGCAGCGTGGTCGAGCCGGGCCGCTCGGCCGGGAAGCCGACGGTGACGCTGGCCGGGGTCTGCTGCTGCTCGGGCGCGCCGATGCCGGTCCAGTGCAGCAGCACGTGCGCCGGCTTGCCCGAGGTGAGGTAGACCGGCGTGGCGGCGCCGGTGTCCGGGACCACGGTGACGCTGGGCGCGCCGTTGAGGGTCACCGGCAGCGGGCCGGTCAGCTTGCACGAGTTGCCGGGCTTGGCGGTGAACTGCAGCGAGGCGTACCGCTGGCCGGCGCCGGGCGAGCCGGCCACCAGGGTGGTGTCCAGCTGTCCCGCCCGGCAGGGCTGGTCGGTGGGGTTGGCCAGCGCCACGCCCGCACCCAGCAGACCCACGGCGGCGGTGACGGCGAGCGCGGCCCCTGCGGCGAGGCCACGGCGGAGAATGTTGTTCATGACGATCTCCTTTACAGAACGCGCTGTACACAGGAGAAGACGCCACAGGGTGATCTTGGTGCATTCCGGGTGACATGACAGACAGAGACGGGCGTCACCCGGCCACGAAGCGTATAGGCGGCGGTCAGCGCCCCCTGGCCTCGGTGGCGTCCCGGCGCACCTGGTCCACGTGGTCGGAGATGGCCAGCACCCGCTCGGCCAGCACCCGGTGCCCGCCGGTCAGGTACGGGTAGGCCTCGATCAGGCTGGGCAGCAGCTTGGCGGTGTCGTCCTCGCCGAGCGCGCGGCCGACCTGGTCCAGCTGGGCCCGCCCGGCCCCGTCCAGCTCGCCCAGCGCGCTGACCTGCCCGGCCAGCTGGCGCAGCACCGCCGCGTTGCGCCGGGCCCAGGCGGCCACCGCGCGGTCGCCGGCGCGCTTGCCGCGTTCGGCGTCCACCCGGCCCTCCGCGGTGAGTCCCCCGGTGGCCGAGGGCCGCAGCCGGAGGAAGCGGCGTTCGGCGGCCTGTCTGCTGGCCACGCCCAGCGCGGGCGCGAGCGCGGCCCAGCTGGCGCCGTGCCCACGGGCGGCGTTGATCAGCTCGGGCTCCCAGGCGCCCAGCTCCTCGCGCAGCTCACGCAGGGCGGTGAGCGCGCCGAGCAGCCGCGGCACCTCGGCCTGGCCCGCTCGCGCGGCCAGCAGCACCTGGCGGATCTCGGCCAGCGCGGTCTCCGGGTTGTCGTTCATGACGTCATCTTACCGACGACACAACACTTGTCATCATATCGATGACGCGCTACAGTGACGGTGCGCGTTGACACCAAACGGGGATCACAGGAGGTGGAACGATGTTGATGCGCACCGACCCGTTCCGGGAGTTCGACCGGCTCGCCCAGCAGTTCTTCGGCAGTCAGGGGTCTGGAACCTGGTCCCGTCCGACGGCGATGCCGATGGACGCCTGCCGGGTGGGCGATGAGTTCGTGGTGTCCTTCGACCTGCCGGGCGTCTCCCCGGAGGCGATCGAGCTGGACGTGGAGCGCAACGTGCTGACCGTCAAGGCCGAGCGCCGTCCGGTGGTCACCGGCGACAACGTCGAGATGCAGGTCGCGGAGCGGCCGCTGGGCGTGTTCTCCCGCCAGCTGTTCCTCGGCGACACCCTGGACACCGAGCAGATCAAGGCCGACTACGAGGCAGGCGTGCTCACCCTGCGGATCCCGGTCGCCGAACAGGCCAAGCCGCGCAAGATCGCCATCGGCGGCGCGCAGGGCGACCGCAAGCAGATCAAGGCCTGACCCCGCGCACTGACGAACCGACACCGGGCGGTGGTCCTGCGCGCGTCCAGCCGGGGCCATCGCCCGCTTTGGGCATTCTTCAAGGAGGTGTGCCGATGCAGGCTGAGGAGCTCACCCTGCCGGAGCAGGAGATCGAGCGCAGGCAGGCCGCGGCGGGCGAGGAGCTGCGCCGCCGGGCGGCCCGGCGGCGCCGCGAGATCGACCGGTTGCTGACGCGCATCGCGCACGCGGTCAAGGAGTGACCGCCAGGAACAGGAAGGCGCTGAACACCATCAGGTGCACCGCGCCCTGCAGCACGGTGGCCCGCCCGGAGACCAGGGTCAGCGTGCCCACCGCGCCGGTGAGCGCGAGCAGCACCATCTCCTTGGCGCCCAGGCCCAGCACCAGCGGCCCGGTCAGCCAGATCGAGGCCAACGCGATGGCCGGAATGGTCAGGCCGATGCTGGCCAGCGCCGAGCCCAGCGCCAGGTTGAGGCTGACCTGGAGCCGGTCGCGCAGCGCGGCGCGGACCGCGGCCACCGTCTCCGGCAGCAGCACCAGCAGTGCGATCAGCAGGCCCACCACGGTGCGCGGCGCGCCGAGGCCGTCCACCGCGGCCTCCAGTGCCGGGGACACCGCCTTGGCCAGGCCGACCACGCTGACCAGGCACACCGCCAGCAGCCCGAGGCTCACCCACGCGGTGCGCGCGCTCGGCGCGGGGGCGTGCTCGTCGGGGGTGCTGTCGGTCTTGGGCAGGAAGTAGTCGCGGTGCCGCTTGGTCTGCACGAAGACGAACACGCCGTACATGGTCAGCGAGGCGACCCCGGCGAAGGCCAGCTGCGGGCCGGTGAAGGTCGGCCCGGCGGAGCTGGTGGTGAAGGCAGGCAGCACCAGGCTCAGCGTGACCAGCGCCAGGGTGACCGCGAGCGCGCCACCGGAGGCGTGCGCGCGGAACTCCTGCACCCGGTGCCGCAGCGCACCGGCCAGCAGCGCCAGCCCGACGATCCCGTTGCAGGTGATCATGATCGCGGCGAACACGGTGTCCCTGGCCAGGGTCGAGCTGTCCGGGCCGCCGGAGGACATCAGGGTGACGATCAGCGCGACCTCGATCACGGTCACCGCGACGGCCAGGATCAGCGTGCCGAAGGGTTCGCCGACCCGGTGCGCGACCACCTCGGCGTGGTGCACCGCGGCCACCACCGCCCCGCCGAGGGCGGCGCAGACGAGTATGAGCAGCACCGGGTTGAGGTCACGGCCCCAGGAGACCACCAGCAGCACCAGCGCCAGCGGCGGGACGAGCAGACTCCACCTGGGCAACGCGGCCGAGGTGTCGGGAGCGGTGTCGGTCGGCGGGTTCACACCCCGACCCTAATGTCCGGATTCCGTTCCCGCGCGGCCCAACCGGCCGTTGATCAGTCCACTGTGGTGTCCTCCGGCACACCGCGGCCCAGCTCGGCCAACACATCCAGGGCCGCGGCCAGTGCGCCGGGCGGCGGCGCGGACAGCGCCAGCCGCACCGCGTTCGGCGCGTGCCCCGGCACCACCGCGAAGGCCGCGGCCGGGGTGATCGCGATACCCCTGCGGGCCGCGGCCGCGACGAAGGTCTCCGCCCGCCACGGCGCGGGCAGTCGCCACCACAGGTGGTAGGCGCCGGGGTCCGCGCTCAGGTCGAACCCGGAAAGGTGTTGCGCGGCAAGGCGTTGCCGGTCCGCGGCGTCAGCGCGCTTGGCCGCCTCGATCCCTGCGGCCGTGCCGTCGCCGAGCCAGCGCCGGGCCGCGGCCATGGCGAAGGCGGACCCGGCCCAGGCCCCGGAGCGCAGCGCCGCGGCCAGCCGGTCGGCCACACCCGTTGGCGCCACGGCGAAACCCAGGGTCAGCCCGGGGGCCAGCCGCTTGGACAGGCTGTCCACCAGCACGGCGCGCTCGGGCACCAGTGCGGCCAGCGGCGGCGACTCCGGCCGCAGGAAACCGTAGATGCCGTCCTCGATCAGCGGGATGTCCTTGCGGCGCAAGGCTTCGGCCACCTCGGCCCGGCGCGGGCCGGACATGGTCACGCCCAGCGGGTTGTGCAGGGTGGGTTGCAGGTAGACCGCGGCGACCTCGCCCAGCCCGGCGGGCAGCACGCCGTGCTCGTCCATCGGCAGCGGCACCAGGGTGACGCCCAGGCGGGCCGCGATGCCCTTGACCACCGGGTAGGTCAGCGCCTCCACACCGAGCCGCCCGCCGGTGGGCACCAGCGCGGAGATCGCCGCGGCCAGGCCCTGCCTTCCGTTGCCGGGGAACAGGATCTGCCCGGGATCGGGTGTCCAGCCGCCACGGCTCAGCGCCGCCGCGGCCGCCTCGCGCAGCTCCGCATCGCCGGTCACACCCACCGGGCGCAGCGCATCGGCCAGCGCGTCCGGCCGGGCCAGTCCGGCCAGCGCGGCGGCCAGCCGCTCGGGCTGGCCCGGCAGGACCGGGAAGTTCAGCTCCAGGTCCACCGGCGCGGCGGCCGGTTCGGCCAGCGCGGGCGTCACCCCTGGCCCGGCGGCGCGCACGAAGGTGCCCCGCCCGACCTCGCCGGTGACCAGCCCGCGCCGCACCAGCTCCCCGTACACCCTGGCCGCGGTGGACGGGGCCAGCCCGCGCCGCCGGGCGAACTGGCGCTGCGGCGGCAGCCGGTCCCCCGGCTTCAGCCGCCCGCCGGCGATGTCGGCCGCGATCCGGTCCGCGATCACCCGGTAGTCCCGCATCATTGCTCCGAGCACATTGTTTTCATTGCACCGACCTAGTGCTCCGCCTAGCGTCCCACTCATGGAACTGAGCTTCAACGACCAGGGCTCCGGCGAGCCGGTCCTGCTGGTGCACGGCCACCCCTTCGACCGCTCGATGTGGCAGCCGCAGGTCACCTGCCTCACCGCCCTCGGCTACCGGGTGATCACCCCTGACCTGCGCGGGTACGGAGCCAGCCCGGTGGTCCCCGGTGTCACCGGCCTGGCGGTCTTCGCCGCCGACCTGGCCGAGCTGATGGACGGCCTCGGCATCGAGGAGTTCGCGCTGGGCGGCCTGTCCATGGGCGGGCAGATCGTGCTGGAGTGCTACCGGCTGTTCCCGCACCGGGTGCGCGCTCTGCTGCTGGCCGACACCTTCGCCGAGGCCGAGACCGCCGAGGGCAAGGCCAGCCGCAACGCCCAGGCCGACCGGTTGCTGCGCGAGGGCATGGGCGGCTACGCCGAGGAGGTGCTGTCCAAGATGATCGCCCCGCAGGCCCCGCCCGAGGTCGCCGCGCACGTGCTGCGGATGATGCGCGCCGCCCCGCCCGAGGGCGCGGCGGCGGCCCTGCGCGGCCGCGCCGAACGCCCGGACTACCGACCGCTGCTGCCCACGATCACCGTGCCCGCCCTGGTGGTGGTCGGCAGCGCGGATGAGTTCACCCCGGTCCGCGACGCCCGCACCATCGCGCAGGGCATCCCCGGCGCCACCCTGGCCGTCATCGAGGGCGCGGGCCACCTGCCCAACCTGGAACGCCCCGCCGAGTTCAACGCCGCCCTGACCGACTTCCTGACCACCCGGCTGGCCTAACACCACCGGCCGGTCCCCGCGTTACCGTCGTCGCATGGCCTCTGACCTGCAACGACGCAAGATCAACGGCGTTTTCGCGGCAATGGACGCCGACGGCGACGGTTTCCTGGAGGAGCGCGACTTCCAGGCCCTGGCCACCCGCTGGAGCCGGCTGCGCGGCCCCGGTGACCACCAGCGCCTGGCGCAGATCATGCTCGGCTGGTGGTCCACCCTGCTGGCCGCCTCCGATGAGAACCGGGACAACAAGGTCACCCTGGAGGAGGTGCTGCTGGTGGTCGACCAGCTGCCCGCCATGCCCGAGGCGGTCACCGCGACCGCGGAGGCCATGTTCGAGGCGGTGGACGAGGACCGGGACGGCCTGATCTCCGCCGCCGAGTACCGCCAGCTGATCGAGGCCTGGAACGGCCGCCCCACCGACACCGGCCCGGTCTTCCCCGCCCTGGACACCGACGGCGACGGCTGCCTCTCCCGCGCCGAGTTCAGCGAGCTGTGGCTGGAGTTCTGGGCCGGGGACGACGCGAACGCCCCCGGCACCCTGGTCTTCGGCCCGGTCTAGTAGTCGGTGGCGTGGCTCTGCACGACCCAGAGCGTGCCGCCGTAGGTGGGGTCCCCGCCGCTGGTCTTCGGCTTGGCGTTGTAGCCCAGCGTCAGGAAGGTCCCGTTGGCGATCTCCACGCTGGACGGGTTGGCCTGGTCGTACGCGCCGGAGTTGTAGATCGGCACCACCTTGCCCTTGGTCCAGTTCGCGGTGGGGTTGCTGATCATCATGCCCACGGTGGGCCGCCCGGTGCGGGAGCGGTCGCCGTAGGTGAACAGCAGCTTGCCGCTGGCGGTCTTGAGCAGGTGGTGTGAGCTGGCGAGCACGTCGCTGAAGCTCTGGTAGGTGTACTGCGGGGTGGCGGTGTAGGGGTTCCAGCGCACCACGATCGCCGGGGAGGGGTCCCTGGGCTCGACACCCGGCCTTTCCTGCTCGGCCCGCACCACCGCGACCACCTGGTCGCCGTACTGCACGAAGCTCGGCTCGCCGTACCACCGGCCCGCCGGGTTGCCGTTGGCGATCATCTGGTGCATCGAGGCCACCTGCAACGCGGGGTTGGCCCCCGGCCGGTAGGTGGCCCGGATGAAGTGCGCGCCGGCCTTGTGCCCGGCCGAGGACTCGCTGACGGTGTAGACCGGCAGCAGCACCTGGTTGACCTGCGCTCCGCGGTTGGCCAGCACGAGCGGGCTGCCGTGGTTGAGCAGCCCGACCTCGACGCCGGGCACCTCGATCAGCTTCGGGGTGCTGAAGTAGGTCTCGCCGGGTGTCCACATCGAGTAGTAGACCTGGCCGCGGTGCGCCAGGAAGAAGGTCAGCATCACCCGGCCGTCCGGCATCAGCGCCAGCTTGGGGTCGCGGGTGTCCTCCGTGGACAGGGTGCCCGGCGCCAGCGCGCGGGACGGCTTGCTCCAGCTCCGGCCGTCGGCGGTGCCGACCGACATCTGGATGGTGCCCCAAACCTCCTCGTGCGCTGTGGCCCGGTGCCACACCGCCAGCAGCTTGTTGTCCGGCAGTTTCAGCAGATCCGGGAACCGTGCCTCGTACTCACCCGGCTCCTGCACGATCTTGGCCACCATGCCTGCCGCGGCCGTCGCCGGCTGCGCCAGCAACCCGGTCAGCAGCACCGGCGCCAGCACAACCCCCAGCAAGCGCCGCCAGACAACTCCGGTCATCCCTGTCCTCTCCAGAAAACGCGCCACCGCCCGGCACGGTGATCCGTGCCGGGCGGTGGCGACAAACGACTCTCAGACGGTGAAACCGAGCGCGCGCAGCTGCTCGCGACCGTCGTCAGTGATCTTGTCCGGACCCCACGGCGGCATCCACACCCAGTTGATCCGCACGTCGTCCACCAGGCCCGGCCCGGTGAGCACCGCGCGGGTCTGGTCCTCGATGACGTCGGTCAGCGGACAGGCCGCCGAGGTCAGCGTCATGTCGATGATGGCGACGTTGTCCTCTTCCACGTGGATCCCGTAGACCAGGCCCAGGTCGACCACGTTGATGCCCAGCTCGGGGTCGACCACATCGCGCATGGCCTCCTCGACGTCAGCGATCAGGGGCAGCTCGGCCTTCTGCTCGGCTGGCGGCTCCGGCATCCCGGCCACCCCTCGCTGCACTTCCTGCTCCTGAACCTTCTGCTCCTCGGCGCTCATCGTGCACCGGCTCCTTCCCCGACGACCTGCGCCACCGCGTCCTTGAATGCCATCCAGCCCAGCAGCGCGCACTTCACGCGCGCCGGGTACTTGGCTACCCCGGCGAAGGCGATGCCATCCTCCAGCACGTCCTCATCCGGTTCCACCTTGCCACGGCCCTGCATCAGCTCGCGGAAGGCCTCGTGCTTGGTCAGCGCCGACTCCACGGTGGTGCCCACCACCAGGTCGGTCAGCACCGAGGTGGCGGCCTGGCTGATCGAGCAGCCCTGCGCGTCGTAGGAGACGTCGACGATCTTGGCCTCGCGGCCCTCGCCTTCGAGCTGCACGCGCAGGGTGACCTCGTCGCCGCAGGTCGGGTTCACGTGGTGCACCTCGGCCTGGAACGGCTCGCGCAGGCCGCGCAGGTGCGGGTTCTTGTAGTGGTCCAGGATGATCTCCTGGTACATCTGCTGCAGCTGCATCAGGCGCTCACCCCGAAGAACCGCTGCGCCTCGCGCACCCCGTCCAGCAGCGCCTGGACCTCATCGGGGGTGTTGTACAGGTAGAAGCTGGCGCGCACGGTCGCGGCCACGCCCAGCGCGCGGTGCAGCGGCCACGCGCAGTGGTGCCCGACCCTGACCTCCACGCCCAGGCTGTCCAGCACCTGGCCGGCGTCGTGGGCGTGCACACCCTCGATGACGAAGGACACCGCGCCGCCGCGGTCCACCGTCTCCTCGGGCCCGATGATCCGCACGCCGGGGATCTCCTTGAGCCCGGCCAGCGCCAGCTCGGTGAGGTGGTGCTCGTGCGCGGCGACGTTGTCCATGCCGACCGCGCTGAGGTAGTCCACCGCCGCGCCCAGCCCGATCACCTGCGAGGTCATCGGCACGCCAGCCTCGAACCGCTGCGGCGGCGGGGCGTAGGTGGAGCCCTCCATCTTGACCAGCTCGATCATCGAGCCGCCGGTGATGAACGGGGGCATCGCGGAAAGAAGCTCGTGCCGTCCGTAGAGCACACCCACTCCGGACGGCCCGAGCATCTTGTGCCCGGAGAAGACCGCGAAATCGACTCCGAGCGCCTGGAAGTCCACCGGGGCGTGCGGCACCGACTGGCAGGCGTCCAGCACGGTGAACGCGCCTGCCTCCCGTGCCTTGGCCACGATGGCGCTGACCGGGTTGACCGTGCCCAGCACGTTCGACTGGTGCGTGAAGGCCACCACCCGGGTGTTGTCGTTGATCAGCTCGTCCACATCGGACAGGTCGAGCCTGCCGTCCGCGGTGACGCCGAACCAGCGCAGGGTCGCGCCGGTGCGGCGGCAGAGCTCCTGCCAGGGCACCAGGTTCGCGTGGTGCTCCATCTCGGTCACCAGGATCTCGTGACCGGGACCGACCATGAACCTGGCCGCCTCGGGACCGGAGGTGGCCGCGTTGCTCATCGCGTAGGCCACCAGGTTGACGCCCTCGGTGGCGTTCTTGGTGAACACCACCTCCTCGACGCCGGCGCCGATGAACGCGGCGATCTTGGCCCGCGCTTCCTCATAGGCGTCGGTGGCCTCCTCGGCCAGCTGGTGCGCGCCGCGGTGCACGGCGGCGTTGCTGGTCTCCAGGAAGCGCCGCTCGGCGTCGAGCACCTGGCGCGGACGTTGGGAGGTGGCTCCCGAGTCGAGGTAGACCAGCCGTTTGCCGTCGCGCACGGTCCGGCCCAGGATGGGGAAGTCGGCCCGGATGGCGGCGACGTCCAAAGGTGCGGCAACAGCTGTCACAGGGAGCCGCCTCCTTTCGCTGTCCGCATGTGGTGGTGGGTGTCAGTACGGGAAACCGTTGCCGATCAAGGGAAATTCCCTCAGAGGGCGGCGGGCTCCGGCTTGCCCGCGTAGCGGACGTAGCCCTCGTTCTCCAGGCGCTCGGCCAGCTCCGCGCCACCGGACTCGACGATGCGGCCGCCGGCGAAGACGTGCACGAAGTCGGGGCTGATGTGCTTGAGGATCCGGGTGTAGTGGGTGATCAGCAGCACGCCCACCTCGCCGTCGGCCTTGAACCGGTTCACGCCCTCGGAGACCACGCGCAGCGCGTCGACGTCCAGGCCGGAGTCGGTCTCGTCCAGCACCGCGATCTTCGGCTTGAGCAGCGCCAGCTGCAGGATCTCGTGGCGCTTCTTCTCACCGCCGGAGAAGCCCTCGTTCACCGAGCGCTCGGCGAAGGTCGGGTCGATGTCCAGGTCGGTCATCGCCGCCTTGACCTCCTTGACCCAGTGGCGGACCGCGGGGGCCTCGCCACGGACCGCGGTGGCCGCGGTGCGCAGGAAGTTGGACATGGACACGCCGGGCACCTCGACCGGGTACTGCATGGCGAGGAACAGGCCGGCGCGGGCGCGCTCGTCCACGCTGAGCTCCAGCACGTCCTCACCGTCGAGCAGCACCGAGCCGCTGGTGATCTCGTACTTGGGGTGCCCGGCGATGGCGTAGGCCAGGGTGGACTTGCCGGAGCCGTTGGGCCCCATGATCGCGTGGGTCTCGCCGGCCTTCACCGTGAGGTTGACACCCTTGAGGATCTCCTTGTTCCCCTCATTGGTGACGACCTCTGCGTGCAGGTCCTTGATCTCCAGAGTAGCCATGGTCTTTCGTTTCTCCTGGTGGAAGCAGTCAGCGGTTCGTGGGGGTGGCCGGGTCCACGTAGACCTCGCCCTCGCGCACGCTCACCGCGTACACGTCGATCGGGTCGCTGGCCGGCGGGGTCAGCGGCTCGCCGGTGCACAGGTCGAAACCCGCACCGTGCAGCCAGCACTCGATGGCGCCGTCACTGACCTCGCCACCGTCGCTCAGGGTGACCTCGGCGTGCGAGCAGACGTCGTGCAGCGCGTGCACCTGCTCGCCGAGGCGGACCAGCACGACCGGCGTGCCGTCCACCTCGGTGCCGTACGGTTTGCCGTCGGCCAGTTCGGCCAGCGGGCACACCCTGAACTCGGTCATGCGCCGACCGCCTCGAGCTCTGCCTCGATGGCGGCCTCAAGGCGCTCGCGGACCTCGGGCACGGTGATCTTGGCGAGGATCTCGCTGAAGAACCCGCGCACCACCAGCCGTCGCGCCTGCTCGACCGGGATGCCCCGCGCCTGCAGGTAGAACAGCTGCTCGTCGTCGAAGCGGCCGGTCGCCGACGCGTGGCCCGCGCCCTCGATCTCGCCGGTCTCGATCTCCAGGTTCGGCACCGAGTCGGCGCGCGCCCCGTCGGTCAGCAGCAGGTTGCGGTTGAGCTCGTAGGTGTTGGTCGCCTCCGCGCTCGCCCGGATCAGCACGTCGCCGATCCACACCGTGTGCGCGCCCTCGCCCTGCAGCGCGCCCTTGTAGACCACGTTGGACCGGCAGTGCGAGGCCGAGTGGTCGACGAAGAGCCGGTGCTCCAGGTGCTGGCCGGCGTCGGCGAAGTAGACGCCGAGCATCTCCGCGTCGCCGCCGGGACCGTCGTAGGTCACCGTCGGGGACAGCCGGACCAGGTCGCCGCCCAGGGTCACGGCGGTGTGCCGGAGCACCGCGTCGCGGCCGAGCTTGGCGTGATGGCTGGCCACGTGCACCGCGTCGTCGGCCCAGTCCTGCACCGAGACCACGGTCAGCTTGGCGCCGTCACCGACGACGATCTCCACGTTCTCCGCGTAGGCGCCGGAGCCGCGGTAGTCCAGCACCACGATGCCCTCGGCGAAGGCCTCGGCGCGCAGCTGGATGTGCCCGTAGGCGGTCTTGTCCGCACCCGCGCCGGTCACCGTGACGATGGTGGCCGTGGTGGCCTTGGTGTCCTTCGGGAAGGTCACCAGGGTCGCCGACGGGTAGGAGCACCAGGCCTGGGCCGCGACCCGGTCGGCGGGCACGCCGGCCACGCCGAGGCGGGTGTCCCCGCGCTCGATGGTCTCCACGTTCACCTCGGGCGCGGCGCTGACCTCGACCGTGGTGGTCCCGTTGGCCGGGGCCGAGCCGTCGTGCAGGTTGCGCAGGCGCTTGAGCGGGGTGAACCGCCACAGCTCCTCACGGCCGGTGGGCACCTCGAACGCGTTGACGTCGAACGAGGAGAACCACTCCGCGCGGGAGGCGTCAGGGACCACCGCACCCGCCCCGTGCGAGTGCGGCGTCACCCCTTCAACAATCGCAGTCATCAGCCGACTGCCCCTTCCATCTGCAGCTCGATCAGGCGGTTGAGCTCAAGGGCGTACTCCATGGGCAGCTCGCGCGCGATGGGCTCGACGAACCCGCGCACCACCATCGCCATGGCCTCGTCCTCGGTCAGGCCGCGGGACATCAGGTAGAACAGCTGGTCCTCGCTGACCTTGGACACCGTGGCCTCGTGCCCCATGGACACGTCGTCCTCGCGGACGTCGACGTAGGGGTAGGTGTCCGAGCGGCTGATCTGGTCGACCAGCAGCGCGTCGCACTTCACCGTGGAGGCGGAGTGGTGCGCGCCCTTGTTGACCCTGACCAGGCCGCGGTAGGAGGTGCGGCCGCCGCCACGGGCCACCGACTTCGACACGATGGTCGAGGAGGTGTGCGGGGCGAGGTGGGTCATCTTGGCGCCGGCGTCCTGGTGCTGGCCCTCACCGGCGAAGGCGATGGAGAGCACCTCGCCCTTGGCGTGCGGGCCCATCAGCATGACGGCCGGGTACTTCATGGTCACCTTGGAGCCGATGTTGCCGTCGATCCACTCCATGGTCGCGCCCTCTTCGGCCTTGGCGCGCTTGGTGACCAGGTTGTAGACGTTGTTCGACCAGTTCTGGATCGTCGTGTAGCGGCAGCGGCCGCCCTTCTTCACGATGATCTCCACGACCGCGGAGTGCAGCGAGTCGGAGGAGTAGATCGGGGCGGTGCAGCCCTCGACGTAGTGGACGTAGGCGTCCTCGTCGACGATGATCAGCGTCCGCTCGAACTGGCCCATGTTCTCGGTGTTGATCCGGAAGTAGGCCTGCAGCGGGATGTCCACCTTGACGCCCTTGGGCACGTAGATGAACGAGCCACCGGACCACACGGCGCCGTTGAGCGCGGAGAACTTGTTGTCCCCGTGCGGGATCACCGAGCCGTAGTACTCCTGGAACAGCTCAGGGTGCTCCTTGAGCGCGGTGTCGGTGTCCTGGAAGATGACGCCCTGCTCCTCCAGGTCCTCGCGGATCTGGTGGTAGACGACCTCGGACTCGTACTGCGCGGCGACACCGGCGACCAGGCGCTGCTTCTCCGCCTCCGGGATGCCCAGGCGGTCGTAGGTGTTCTTGATCTCCTCGGGCAGTTCCTCCCAGCTGGTGGCCTGCTTCTCCGTGGAGCGCACGAAGTACTTGATCGAGTCGAAGTTGATCCCGGTGAGGTCGGCGCCCCAGTGCGGCATCGGCTTGCGCTCGAAGAGCTTCAGGCCCTTGAGCCGGGACTCCAGCATCCACTCGGGCTCGCCCTTGCGCGCGGAGATGTCGCGAACGACCTCCTCGCTCAGGCCGCGTCGAGCGGTCTCGCCGGCCGTGTCCGAGTCGGCCCAGCCGTACTCGTAACGACCAAGGGTGGCGAGCGTCTCCTCCTGGGTCATGGGCTCCGTGGTGGGACGCTGCTCGGCAGCGGCAGTCATGCGGGCTCCCCTCCGTCCGGGATCCGTGCGGTCTGGCCCGGCACCGGTTTCTCGGCCGGTTCCGGACGCGTGGTGGTGGTGCCCGCCGTCGGCGGGACCGGGTCGTTCTGGGAAACCGCCACGGGGATCAGCGGCAGGTGCGTGGTGCACACCGCGTCTCCCCTGGCGATGGTCGCCAGGCGCTGCACGTGCGATCCGAGCAGCTCGGCGAACGCCGTGGTCTCGGCCTCGCAGAGCTGCGGGAACTCGGCAGCGACGTGCGCGACCGGGCAGTGGTGCTGGCAGAGCTGCTCACCGTGGCCGACGCGGCGCGTCGAGGCAGCGTAACCCTCGCTGCTCAGCGCCTGCGCGAGGGCCTCGGCCCTGCGCACCGGGTCGGAAATGGACAACACGACCTCGCGGTGCCGGTCCACCAGGGTGGCGATCCGGCGCTGCGCGAAGGCGCGTACCGCGTCCTCCCCGCCGAACTCGGCGAGGTAACGCAGCGCGGCCACGGCCAGGTCGTCGTAGGCGTGCCCGAACTGCGCGCGGCCACTCTCGGTGAGCAGGAACAGCTTGGCCGGGCGACCCCGTCCCCTCGGCTGACGCCGCGAGGCCTCCCTGGTGCTCACTTCCTTGTCGGCCAGCAGCGCGTCCAGGTGCCTGCGCACCGCGGCCGGGCTGAGGCCGAGCTCCTCGGCGATGCTCATGGCGGTCATCGGCCCCTGCTCCAGCAGCTGCTTGGCGACCGCCTGCCGGGTACGCCCATCAGCACGTTCCGCCTCGTGGGCGGACCGCTGCGGGGTCCCGGCGTTTTTCACAACACAAGTCTTGCTTATTTCCCCGCAACCGGCAAAGGCGGGGCGGCGGGAGGTGACCCGACTCACCCCCCACGCCTACGCACTACCCTTCCGGACGTGGCGTCCGGCGAGGTAGGCAGTGGTGTCAGTGGATCAGTGGTGGAAGGGCGACCGGCAGAACTAGGCCGGTCCAGCCATGGCCGTCCGGCCGGGCTGAACGAGGCCGAACAACGGCAGCTGGACCTGGTCCGCCGGTTCGGCACCCTCGGCTCGCTGCTGATGGCGGTGGGCGGCATCGGCGCCGGCGCCGCGCCGGTGGTCAACCCGTTCCAGGACTTCCCGGTGCTCAACCTGTTCATCCGGGTGGGCACGGTGTCCATGGCCGCGGTCTACACCGGCATGGGCCTGCTGATCGTGTCCTGGCTGTGGCTGGGCCGCTTCGCCAGCCCGGGCCGGGCGCGGCTGGTCTCCCGCTCGCAGATGGACCGCACGCTGATGATGTGGCTGGTCCCGCTGAGCCTGTCGCTGCCGATGTTCAGCCGGGACGTCTACAGCTATCTGGCCATCGGCGAGATGGCCGCGCGCGGCTTCGACCCCTACACCCAGGGCCCGGCCGAGACCCTCGGCGTGGACCACCCGCTGACCAGGGGCGTGCCCAACATCTGGCGGGACACGCCCTCCCCGTACGGGCAGGTCGGCCTGGCCATCGGCCGCGGCATCGCCAGCCTGGTGGGCGACCACCTGATGGTCGGCATCCTGCTGCACCGCCTGCTCGCCCTGGCCGGCATCGCGATGATCGTGTGGGCGCTGCCCCGCCTGGCCCGCCGTTTCGGGGTGCCCCCGGTGGCCGCGCTCTGGCTCGGCGCGGCCAACCCGCTGGTGCTGTTCCACCTGGTCAGCGGCGTGCACAACGAGGCGCTGGCGATCGGCCTGATGCTGGCGGGCTTCGAGCTGGCGCTGTCCCGCTCGGTCATCCTGGGCACTGTGATCATCACCACCGCCGCGCTGGTGAAGCTACCCGCGGTGCTCGCGCTGGGCTTCCTCGGCGCGGTGCTGGCCCGCCGGATGGGCGGACAGTTCCGCGACCTGCTGCGCGTGACGATCAAGCTGTTGATCGTCTTCGGCCTCACCCTGGCGGCCTTGACGCTGGTCACCGGCATCGGGTTCGGCTGGATAGGCGCGCTGGACGTGCCCAACATCGTCAAGACGTTCAAGTCCCCGACCACCGCCCTGGGCATGGCCGCCGGCGGCATCGGCATCCTGCTCGGCGTCGGCAACCACATCGACTCGGCCATCCTGATCGGCCGCGGCCTGGGCTACGTGATCATCGCGATCATCTGCGCCGCGCTGCTGTGGATCGCCTTCCGCACCCGCCAGCCCGGCCGCAACTCCCTGACCGCGCTGGGCATCGCGCTGGGCTGCGTGATGCTGCTGGGCGCGGTGGTGCACCCCTGGTACATGATCTGGGCCGCCATCCCGCTGGCCGCGGCGACGAACTCGCGCCGGTTCCGCACCGCGGCCATCGTGCTCAGCATCGTGCTCGCGGTGCCCGACCCACCGCCCGGCATGACCTACGAGGGCCGCGCCTACGTCATCCCGCTGTCGGTGATCGCGGGCCTGATCATGTGCGCCCTGCTGGTCTGGGCGGTCCGCAAGCACATGCCCGAACCCAACAACGGCCGGAAGCGGGTCCTGTTCTGAAACCCGCCGTCCGGGTGACCCCGCTCTCGGCCTAGGCTTGGCTCTCGTGCGCCCGGATCTCGACGACCCAGCTGTGGCGATCACCGGGCTGGTCAAGCGGTACGGCTCGACGGTCGCGGTCGACCACCTCGACCTGACCGTTCCGCGCGGCCAGGTGCTGGCCCTGCTCGGCCCCAACGGCGCGGGCAAGACCACCACCATCGAGCTGTGCGAGGGCTTCCTCCGCCCCGACGCCGGCTCGATCCGGGTGCTCGGCCTGGACCCGGCCACCGAGGCCGACCGGCTGCGCCCGCGCATCGGCGTGATGCCCCAGGGCGGCGGCGCCTACCCCTCGGTCCGCGCCGACGAGATGCTCCGCCTGGTCGCCACCTGCGCCGCCGAGCCCCTGGACGTGGAATGGCTGCTGGACGTCCTCGGCCTGGCCGAGTCCCGCCGCACCCCGTTCAAGCGCCTCTCCGGCGGCCAGCAGCAGCGCCTGGCCCTGGCCTGCGCCATCGTCGGCCGCCCGGAACTGGTCTTCCTGGACGAACCCACCGCCGGCATGGACCCCCAGGCCCGCAGACTCGTGTGGGAGCTCATCGGCGCCCTGCGCGCCGACGGCGTCACGGTCCTGCTGACCACCCACCTGATGGACGAGGCGGAGAGCCTGGCCGACCGGGTCGCCATCGTCGACCACGGCCGCGTCGTCGCCGAGGGCACCCCGGCCGAGCTGACCAGCGGTGAACCAGACCACCAGCAGCTGCGTTTCCGTTCATTGCCGGGCCTGAACCTGACCCTGCTGACCGCGGCCCTGCCCGAGGGCTGCCGGACCAGCGAACCCCGCCCCGGCGACTACCTGGTGGAGGGCACGATCACTCCGCAGGTGGTCTCCACGGTGACCTCGTGGTGCGCCCAGCACGGGGTGCTGGCACATGAGCTGACGGTGGCCCGCCGCAGCCTTGAGGACGTGTTCCTCGACCTGACCGGACGGGAGCTGCGCTCATGACCGCCACCATCCGATTCGCCCCCGGTACCTTCCGCCCCAACCCGGCCCCCGGCGCCCCCCTGCGCATGCTGGCCGCCCAGTCCGGCACCGAGCTGCGCCTGCACCTGCGCCACGGCGAACAGGTCCTGCTCACCCTGCTGATCCCGCTGGCCCTGCTCGTCGGCCTCACCCTGCTGCCGATCCTCCCCCTGGCCGAACCCCGGGTGGCCACCATCGCCCCCAGGATCATCGCCCTGGCCGTCATGTCCTCAGCCTTCACCGGCCAAGCCATCGCCCTGGGCTTCGACCGCCGCTACGGCGTGGTGAAAAGACTGGCCGCCACCGGCGTGCCGCGCTGGATGCTCCTCTCCGGCCGCATCCTCGCCGTCCTGGGCGTGGTAGCCGTGCAACTCCTGCTCATCACCCTGGTAGCCACCGCCCTCGGCTGGCGCCCCGCCCTGGCGGGCCTCCTCCCGGCGCTACTGCTGACCCTCCTGGGCGCCCTCACCTTCGCCGCCCTCGGCGTCCTCCTGGGCGGAGCCCTCCGCGCCGACATCGTCCTGGCCCTGGCCAACATCATCTGGTTCGCCCTGCTCCTCGGCGGCGGCGTGGCCCTGCCCACCGCCCAACTCCCCGGCGCCTGGGCCGACATCGCCACCTACCTCCCCACCGCCGCCCTGGCCGACAGCCTGCACACCATCACCGCCACCGGCTCCTGGCCCAGCGCCCAGCCCGTCCTGGTGCTCGTGGTGTGGGGCGCCGCAGCCACCGCCTTGGCCTGCCGCACCACCAAGCTCAGCTGACCCAGGCGACCGCCCACTCACCCGGACGACCTCACCCTGGCATCCCCAAACCGATGCCCTGAGCTATCCCCGGCGAACTCGCCAGTCCCAGCAAACCCGCGCGAACCGCAGCCGCCCTCAGCCCCCAAGGCCGTCTCAGCCAGGCCCCGCGGACAGCCACACCAGCCGCCCCCGACTCCCCGGACGGCTGAGCCACCCGCCCAACTCAGGCCGCGCAGCAACCGTTCCCCTCAGCTCCAGCCATCCACCCTCCTCATCCGTACTCGGCCATCCGCGCCTCCCCAGGCGAGCCCAGCCGCCCTCAGCCACCGCGGGGCGAGCCAGTCATCCCTCGGTGGCCCCAGGAAGCCGATCTTCCCCACCGAGCCCAGCCATCGGTGACGCTCCCAGGCGAATCCCACCAACCTCAACCAACCCGGGAGCGCTCGGCCACCTCCCACGCACCAAGACAACGCCACTCCCCCTGCCAGCCGACCTTCAGACGATCCCGTCTGCCGTCTGAATGTCTGCCGTCTGCCCGTACTCCGACCTTCTGCCCGCACCTTCCCGGAACTTCCCGGAACGTCCGGTCCGGCCTTCTAGCCGGTCACCGCAGCGGAATCCCCTGCCCGCGCTCGCTCTCCGGCCGCGGCCCGAAGATCCGCCGCTCGGACTCCGCGATGGCCACATCGTTGATGCTGGCCTCCCGCCGCCGCATGTACCCCTCGTCGTCGAACTCCCAGTTCTCGTTGCCGTAACTGCGCCACCACTGCCCCCGCGCGTCACGCCACTCGTACTGGAAGCGCACCGCGATCCGGTTCCCCGCGAAGGCCCACAGGTCCTTCCGCAGCGCGTACTCCCTCTCCCTCTCCCACTTCCGGGTCAGGAACTCCTCGATCTCCGCCCGACCGGTGACGAACTCAGACCGGTTGCGCCACACCGAGTCCGGCGTGTACGCCGCCGCCACCCTGGCCGGCTCCCTGGTGTTCCAGGCGTCCTCAGCGGCCTGCACCTTCTGCCGGGCGGTGGCTTCGTCAAACGGGGGAACCGGCGCACGAGTCATCGAAAACTCCACCTCTATCTAACGGTTAGAACCGACTACAACCGTCAGAACCCAACCACGAACACCTAACGGAAACAAGCCCCTGCTACCGTGAGAACGTGATACTTCCCGGTGAGCCGCTCCCGGTACACCTGATGAACACCATCTGGGCCGACCGCAACGGCATCCACGACACCCTGGCCACCCTGGACTCCCTCCGCGGCTGGCTCGCTGTCGTACACGACGACGCCACAGCGCAACGGATCACCGAGGACGACATCCCCTACTTCCACACCCTGCGCAACGCCCTGCGCCGCCTGGCCGCCCACCGCACCGAGGACCCCCGCGCCCGAGCCACCACCAGCCCGCTCACTCCGCACCAGGCGGTGGCGATCGTCAACCGCACCATCGCCCAGTCCCCCACCAGCCCCCAGCTGTCCCTGGCGGACAACACCCTGAGCAGCACCGCCATCAGCAAGGGCACCCCCGCCACCCAAACCCTGGCCGCTTTCGCCACCCAGTCCATCCCGGTGCTCGCCACCGCGCCCCTGCACGCCTGCCTCGCTCCGGCCTGCGTCATCTACTTCACCAAGGACCACCCCCGCCGCGAATGGTGCTCAACCACCTGCGGCAACCGGGCCCGAGCCGCCCGGCACTACAACCGCCACAAACCCACCTGATCGCCCCCACTCGCCCACCTCGCTACCACCCGAGGTGCGCCCGCCAGCGCCTCCGCCGGCCCAGCCACGGACCACGTCAGGCCCCTGTCATGACAGGGGTTTACGAGCACGGAACCGGAACGACCGGCCAGGCACCGCGGTCAGCCAGATGTCCCGGAACCCCACCGCCCGGAGCCGTGGCGCGAGCGTGTCCGGATTGACCGGCACGTAAGTGTCGTTCAGATGGATGAGCCGGAAACCCAGACTCGGCACCCCGTCCATCCCGGCGAACGTGCCACCCGGCCGCAACACCCGGAACGCCTCGGCGAACACCCTGTCCTGCAAGGCCACCGACGGCACGTGGTGCAGCATGGTGAAGCTACCAACTCCGGTGAAGCTGTTGTCCGGCAACGGAATCGCTGCCCCATCACCCTCCAGCACGCGCACCTGGTCACCCAGCCGAGCTCGCAGCCCACGCGCCAGGTCGACATCGATCTCCACCGCGGTCAACCTCGGCACCCGCGCCGCCAGGGCCACGGTCGTCGCGCCATAACCCGGACCGATCTCCAGCACATCCGTGCCCAGATCGACGCCGTCCAGCGCCCACGGGATCAGGTCGCGGGCCACCGCCCGAGCCCACATATCCGAACGGCACAACCAGCGGTGATAGCGGTTCATCGGCATGTTCCCGACACTAGGAACCACCCGCGGTGACCGCTATGAGCTAACCTGCCAACTGATGTCGCCATCCGGACAGGCCACGCCCATGCTGGTGCCCGCCTCGGGAGCGGTGCTGGTCGGCAGCTTCGACCTGCCTCTGGGCACCCGCTTCGACTGGCACCTGCACCCGGTGCACCAGCTCGCCTGGGCCGCCAGTGGTGTCCTGGCCGTGACGACACCGGACGGCACCTGGGTGCTGCCGACCAACCGCGCGCTGTGGCTGCCCGCGGGCATCGGGCACAGCACCGCTGCGATCGGCAGCGCGACCATGCGGAGCCTCTACCTCGCCCCTGCCGCCTGCCCACCGGACTGGCCGGCGACCTGGGCGCAGCCGACCGTGGTCGCCGCCCCGCCGCTACTGCGCGAGCTGATCCCCTACCTGGGCCAGGAAACTCTGTCCCCGCAGGCACGCGCCCGCGCCGAGGCGGTGGTCTTCGACCTGTTGGAGCCGCTGCCGGTGACCACCCTGGCGGTGCCCAGCCCACATGATCCACGCACCCGGGCGATCAGCACCGCCCTGACCGCCGACCCGGCTGACCCACGCACCCTGAGCGAGTGGGGCCGCCGGGTCGGCGCCAGTGAGCGAACCCTGGCACGCCTGTTCCGCACCGAGACCGGCCTGCCGTTCGGCCGGTGGCGAACCCAGCTGCGAATCCAGGCCGCGCTTCCGTTGCTGGCACACGGAATGGCGGTGTCCACAGTGGCCAGACGCGTTGGTTACGAGAGCACCAGCGCGTTCGTGGCCGCTTTCCGCGCCACGGTCGGCCTGCCGCCCGGCCAGTACTTCGGCCGAGTCAGGGAATGACCCGTCGTTTGCGCATCTCTGTGAAGATGTCAAAGAACATCCGCTCGGTCTCCACGTATCGGTGGAACCCGAATCGCCGTGCCTTGGATCCGTCGGCGAACATGTCGTAGTCCCACGAGAACACGAAGTCCCCGAAGGCCCACGAGGACACCTCGCGGTAGCTGTGTCCAGCCAGTCCGTGCACCTCGGTCATCTTGTCCCACAACGGTTCCTTGTCAGCCATCACCGTGGCCAGCGACATCTGCAATGGCGGCGCGACCGGCAGCTCGAAGTACTCGGCGATCTTCGGCCACAGCTCGCTCCACCGGAACAAGTCACCGTTGTTGATATTGAACGCCTGGTTGGCGCACGCCGGATCCGTTGCCGCCCACACGGTCGCCTCGGCCAGCAACCCCGCGTCGGTCATCTCCAGCAGCGCGTCATAGGCGCCCGGCTTGCCAGGGAATCGCAGTGGCAGACCGAGTTCCTTGGAGATCGAGGCGTACACCGCGATCACCATGGCCAGGTTCAGCGGGTTGCCGAGCCCGAACCCGGCGACCACTGACGGACGAATCGCCGACCAGGTCCAGCTCTTGCCGGCCTGGCGCCGAACCAGGAAGTCCTGCTGGTCCACGTTGAACTCCGGCGGCATGTGGCCGGCGTCGTCCTCGCGGGCCGGGGTCTTGAACGGCCCGAGGTGCGCGCCGTAGACCTTGTAGCCCTGCATGAGGCTGATGTGTTCGAGTCCGGCCGCGACCGGCTCGATCGCCTCGACGACGTTGACCAGCATCGCCAGGTTCGGCACCACCAGCTCCGCCCAGCTCGGACGGTCCTGGTAGGCGGTGTAGAAGACGTGCGTCACCGAATCGAACTCGGCCAGCTTCTCTCGCGTGTCCACCGGATCCAGCAGATCAACCGAGACATACCGCAGCCGTTCCCGATCAGCGCCGCCCCGTCGGGACAGCCCGATGACCTCCCAATCTCCCAGCTCGAGCAGGTGCTCGACCAGGTTGCCGCCGATGACGCCGTTCGCGCCGACGACCAACGCGACCTTCCCCGCAGTGCTCATAGGAAGATCTTCGGATCACTTCAGCGATGAGTCCAACTCTTCGTTCTCATGCTCACCATGAGAAGAACTCATGCCGCACGCAGACCGTCCAGCAGCACCGCCAGCAACCTGCGCCAGGCTTCGGACTCGGAGTCCTTGGTGGCCAACACGATCGGCCCGAAGGACAGGACGAACAACCCGATGTCTCCGGCACTGACATCGGCTCGCAACGACCCTTCCTCATGAGCACGTTCGACCAGATCACCCAGCGACTGCTTCAGGTGCCTCTGACACGCCTCCACCGCGGACTCCGCCACGGTGAGGCCGTCCAGGAAAGCCCGGTTGGCGGCCATCAGCTCGATCGTGTGCTCGATAAGGGCACGAAGCCCGTCCCATGCCGCGGTCGAGTTCCGAGCAGCGGCGGCGCGCTGCTCCCACTCCACGATCTTCGCCTCCAGCGCCGCTTCGACCAGCGACTTCTTCGTGCTGAAGTGGCGATAGAGAGTACCCATGCCCACATCAGCAAGTCGGGCGATCTCCCGGACATCCACTTCCAGCCCGCGCTCCCGGAACGCCTCCGTGGCCGCATCGAGGATCTGGGCCCGGTTCCGCGCAGCATCGGCCCGCAGTGGCTTGGTTCCCGCATTGTCCGCCGCACTCATTCCTCCACTCTAGTCGCCAACTGGAGCATCTGCTCCGCCTCTGCTAGGTTGACTATACGGAGCAGATGCTCCCCTTGCAAACGAGAGGACGCCATGGCCACCACAGTGATCTCCGGCGGCACCGACGGTCTCGGCCGCGCACTGGCCCAACACCTGCTCCGAGCAGGTGAAACGGTCGTGGTGATCGGCCGGGACGTCGAGAAGTTCAAGACGCTGCCGGCCACTCGCGCGCACTTCGTCCAGGCCGACCTGCGCCTACAGCGGGAGGCGGAGCGAGTCGCCGCCCACATAGCCAGGGAGCACCCGAGCGTCGACACCCTGTTCCTGGCCGCCGCCCACGTGGTCCGTTCCCGCACACTGACCACCGAGGGCGTCGAACACAACCTGGCCCTCTACGCCCTCAGTCGCCACATCCTGGCCACCGCCCTGCTGCCGCAACTGAGCGCTTCGCCGCGCCCGGTCATCATCAACACCTCGGTCCCAGGAGCACCCAAGTCGGCCGTGCGCTGGCAGGACCCCAGCCTGGCGAACAACTACAGCTGGCGGACGGCCAACCACCAGAGCCGTCGCGCCAACGAACTGTCCGCCCTCTTGCTCACCAAGGCCCAGCCCCGGCTGAAGTACGTGCTGTACAACCCACTGTTCGTCCGGAGCAGTCTTTCCGGCGACCTCTCCCCGGTTCATCGCGCGATCATCCGGGTCCTGTTCCGATTAGCGCCCTCCCCGGAACAGGCACTCACCCCGATCCTGGATCTGCTGGCCAACCCACCGAGGAGCCGCCTGTCGGCATACACCAGGAAGAAGCGCTTGCCTCTGGAGGTGACCCCTGACGACCACGCCGAGGCACTCCGCTGGGAGGCGCTGACCACGTACCTCCGAACCCGCATCTGACCCAGCGAGACAACGAAGATCACCCCAAGGAGGCGCCCGGAACGACACCGTCGAGCTGTTGGCGTGCCGGCACCACGCCACCGTTTCGACTACAGGCAGGCGGTCCCGCGGTCCACGCACCCCGGCTTCCCCCACCCAGCGACGCACCCCAGCCGACGAGAGCGACTGGCGAGCGAGCGACCCCCACGGCGAACCAGGCGGTGATGCCCCACCCTACGAAGCCCCCGACACCTACGTGATCGAGAAAGGTGGCGTGACCAGAGAAGGCGACGCGCGCCGAAGTCGTGGAACCGCCTGGGCGCCCAGGCGGCAACTCCGGCGGTACGCCGCGCAACTCCATGGGTGCACGGCAGCCCCGCTGCGGCTGCCAGGACGAGGAAACCAGACCATCGCTCTAGAGAACCTTGGGAGGCAACGTCATTGAACGTTAGGCCGGTCGTCACATCCGAGACGACCGGATGGAGGCAAGGCCGTGGTGACCGTGAACGATCTGGCGTGGTGGCGTTCCTGGCGTGACCGCCAGGTGCATGCCTTCATCGTCAGTGGACTTGATCCACAACAGCCGCCGGTCGAGCTGACCGCGATCTGCGGGCACCGCGCGCCGACGACCGCCGTGGAACCACGGAGCGCGGGCATGCCGTGCGTACTGTGCATCGCCCGAGCACCGGTAGGTGAACAACCTTGATCTATGGGAGTTTTCCCTACCTGCTGTCCGGAGCCTGGAACCCCTGACTCGGCGTTTGTCCGGGAGCAGAGTTCCTGGCATGACGCAGACACTGGTTGCCCCGCAGGTTGTGCCCGTCGCCGTGCGGCGAGCGGCCGCGTTGTGGTTCGTCGCAGTGGGCGCGGGCGTGGTCGAGACCGTGCTCGGCATGATCGAGCACCAGCCCACGTTCGCCGAAGCCGTTGTGCCCGTGGGAGTTCGCATCGCGGTCACCGCGATCCTGGTGCCGATCATCCTGGCCCTGCACCGAGGGCGGGGATGGGCACGGATCGCGCTGGCGTTGCTGCTGGGCGTGCTGGGAATGCTGTCACTGGTAGTCGAGCCGATCTCGTGGCTGGCCGAGGGCAACGATCCGATCGCCGCCTTCGCAGGCGCCGACGCTGGATTCCTGGTGTTCGCCGCGGTTCGGGCGCTGCACATCGTGGCGGTGGTCGGGGCGTTGGCATTGATGTTCGCACCCGGGGCCAACGCCTGGTTCCGGCGGCGCTGAACGCCGACCGCGTCTGACCGCCAGGGCCGGAACAGTCGCCGGACCGGCTACATCGGACAGGGGACGGTGCCCGGAGAGAGCTGTAGCTGGAGGGGGCTGCATCGTCGGCTCGGGGCTCGGGGCTCGGGGCTCGGGGCTCGGGGCTCGGGGAGATGCTCCCAGCGAGGACGGCCGCGGCGCGGGAAATCCAGTCGCTGCTCGCCGAGGGACAGAGCACGATGCCGGGCATGGACTCCGCGTTCGTTCCCGGGTTGGAGCTGTCTCGGCGGTACTACTGGGAGGTGGTTGAGCCGTTGCTGCGCAGGCACTTCGGGGGCCTGCCGCACACCGCGGCGCGGATCGGCAGCGGTTCGGAGGTGCTCGGGTTCGACACCGAGCGGTCCGCGGACCACGAATGGGGGCCTCGGCTGCAGTTGTTCCTGGGCGCGCAGGACGGTCGACGATTCGGCGAGTCGATCCGGGTGATGTTGGCTGAGCGGTTGCCGAAGGAGTTCTTGGGGTTTCCGACGCATTTTGAGCCGACCGAGGATCAAGGCGTTGGCGTCATGCGGCTCACCGAGGGGACGGTGAACCACCGCGTTGAGGTCAGCGGACTTGGTGACTGGTTCGGGCGGACGTTGGGGTTTGATCCACGGGTGGCGGTCTCGACCGGGGATTGGCTTGTCACGCCTACGCAAGCGCTGGCGGAGGTCACTGCCGGAGCGGTCTTCCATGACGGGCTCGCGGAGCACAGCGGCGCGGGCGGCGAGCGCGTGGATCACGCAGACCCGGATCACGCAGACGCCGATCAGGGCAACCCCGAACAAGGGAACGGTGGGCTGAGGAACGATGGACAGAGGACCGGCGATCAAAGAGACGGCGATCAGAGAGCCGATGATCAGCTAGCCGCGGATCATCCGGGCATGGGTCAGCTAGGCGCGGACCGCCGGAGCACGGACTTGGCGCGGGCTGGGGACTCGACGTGGGCCGGGGACTTGGGCCGGGTCGGGGACTTGGATCAGGTTGGGGACTTGGGGTGGGCTCGGGAGCGGTTGCGGTGGTACCCGGCCGAGGTGTGGCGGTTCGTGTTGGCTCGGCAGTGGGGGCGGGTGGCTGAGGAGGAGGCGTTTGTCGGGCGGTGCGGGGAGGTTGGGGATGAGGTCGGGTCCGCGGTGGTCGCGGCGCGGGTGGTTCGGGACCTGATGCGGTTGTGCCTGTTGATGGGGCGTCGGTATCCGCCCTATGGCAAGTGGTTGGGGAGTGCGTTTGGGCGGCTGCCGGTTGCGGCGGAGTTGGCGCCGGTGTTCCGGGAGGTGCTGGCGGCGCGGGACTGGCGGGAGCGGGAGGCGGGGTTGGTTCGGGCGTATGAGGCTGTTGCAGCGGAACACAATCGGCTGGGGTTGACCGAGGTGGTTGATCCGGCTGTGCGGGGATATCACTCGCGGCCGTTTCGGGTGTTGCGGGCGGATCGGTTCAGCGCGGCGTTGTTGGCCACCGTGACGGATCCGGAGTTGCGGGGGCCGGGGGCCGTCGACCAGTGGGCGGACAGCACGGTGTTGCTCACTGACCGGGGGTTGAGCCGGCGGGTGGGGTGGAGCGCTGTTACGTAGCCCGGCGACAGGTGGTGGGGTGGGGCGGCCTACCATCGGGTGCCGTGCCTCCCATTGACGCCGAGCCGCCAGCCAACTCTGACGCCAGCCCATCGAGGGCCGCCGCGCCGTCGAAGGACGCGGGGTCAGCCACCGGTGTGACGCGAGGCGGGGACACGAAGGAACCAAGATCGGTGAGCGACCCGCGGGAGCCGGGAGCGACAACGCAAGACACCGGCATTGGCGCTGAGTCCGGGGCTGGGGCCAGGGCTGGAGATGCGGCTGGCGCTCGGGGGAAGTCTGGGCCTTCTTGGGGTTTGACCAGGGGTTTTTTGGTGACGAACCTGGTCTTGCAGGTGGTCATCGCGGTCACTGGGTCGGTGGTTCGGGTTACCGGGTCTGGGTTGGGGTGTCCTACTTGGCCTAACTGCTTCCCGGGGAGTCTGGTGCCGATTGAGCATCCGGAGCTCGCCTGGTTCCACCAGTGGATCGAGTTCGGGAACCGGCTGCTCAGCGGGGTGGTGGGGCTGGTCGCGCTGCTCTGCTTCGTGCTGGTCTGGTTGCACCGGCCTCGGCGGCAGCGGTTGACGCGACTGGCGGCGGCAACGCTGCTGGTGACCATCAGCCAGGGGGTCATCGGCGGGATCACCGTGCTGGCGGGGCTGGTCTGGTGGACCGTGGCCGGGCACTTCCTGGTGTCGATGGTGCTGGTGTGGCTGGCCGTGTTGCTGGTGCGGGCGCAGTTCGAGAGCGATGACGCGGTGCGGCCACTGGTGCCTGCGGCGTTGCGGCAGCTGCTGGTGGTGAGCACCGTGGTGCTCGGCGGCGTGCTGGTGGTGGGCACCATGGTGACCGGGGCGGGGCCGCACGCTGGGGACGCGGAGACCGCTCGGTTGAACGTCTCGGTGTCGGGGTTGGCACAGGCGCATGCCGATCTGTTGTTCCTGTACCTGGGGTTGTTGATCGCCTTTGGGTTCGCGTTGCGGGCGGTGGGGGCGCCTCGTGGGGTGTGGCGGGCCTACGCGTGGTTGATCGTGACCGTGCTGGCGCAGGGGTCGATCGGGATGGTGCAGTACCTCACCGGGGTGCCGGAGGCGTTGGTGTCGCTGCACGTGCTGGGGGCGGCGTTGGTGACGCTGGCCATGGGCAATGTGTGGGCGGCGACCGGGGATCGGGGCGTGGCGGCCGGGCGGCCGGAGCTGGTCGCGGAGGACGCGCGGCGGGGCTGACCGTCGGGGCAGGTGGCCTGCCCGGCGGGCAAGTGGCCGGGCAGGCAGGGCGACCGGCCGAGCAAGCGGGCAAGCGGCCAGCCGACGGGGCGAACGGCCGAGCAAGCGGGGCGGACGGCGAGGGATCAGCGGGGTTTGGCGGCGGACCACTTGGCTGGGAGTTCGGCTACTTCGGTGGCCAGCCAGCGGTAGTAGGCGTCAACGGTGCGCAGGCGTTGGGCCCGGTCGCCTTGGCCACTGAGCAGGCGGAGGCCTTCGTGGGTCAGTTCGTTGACGGCGGCGATGGCTTCCAGGCGTTGGAGCATGACCTCGGCCCAGGCTTCGGCGCGGACCTGGTAGACGGCGGCTTCACGGCCTCGGCGGGTCGTTTTGCTCACCAGGCCGCGGGCCATCAGCAGGCGGACGTTGGTGCTGACCGAACCGCTGCTGGCGGACAGGGCAGCGGAGAGTTCCGCGGCGGTGCGTTCTGGGGGGTCGCAAATAAGTAGGAAGCCCAGGATTCGGCCGGCGATGAGGGGCATGCCCTCCTGGGCTTCGAACTTGGCCGCAAACGTTTCGATCCAGTCGGACGGTTGGCGACCACCAGTGCGGCTGATGTCGGACACCGTGGGACCTCCCCATTTTCTTCAGTTGGAACTGAAGGGATGGTAGCAATGGAGGTGCCTGGGTGTGCGGAAGTGATCGCGGGAATGTCGCGCGGCGCGGCGTGGCGCGCGACGGGTGGGGTGTGGGTCAGCCTCGGGCTCGGGGGCCTGCCATCTTTCGGCGGTGCTCGGGGCCGATCTTGGTGGCGGCGATGGTCTCGCGGTCCCATTCCTTGCCGTCCAGGCCTTCGACCTTGGCGACCAGGGCTTCGCCGGTGGCGACGTCGGGGACGATCACGTCGCCCAGGGCTCCGTCGTCTCCGACCAGGACTACGCGGACGCCGGCTCGGCCGATGTTCTCCACAACGGCGCGGGCGGACTTCCCGTGGGCAGCGACAAACGCGGTGGCGGCGGCGACCGCGGCCTTCGAAGGCTCACTCACCCGGGTCACTCTAGCCGCTGGGACCGGCAAGTCCGGCGTGCGGGAACACGTCCGTGACCGGTTCTGTTGGCAACAGTGACCGGCGAAGATCAGGTGAGAGGTGCGGTTCATGCGAGCGGTGCAGGTACAGGCATACGGTGGACCCGAGGTGCTGGTGGCGGCCGAGGTGGCCGATCCGGTCGCCGGGCCTGGGGAGCTGCTGGTCCGGGTGGCCGCCAGCGGGGTCAACTACATCGACACCTACCACCGCACCGGCGTCTACCCCGTGCCGCTGCCGTTCACCCCCGGCCTGGAGGGCGCGGGCGAGGTGGTCGCGGTCGGCGACGGGGTCACCGGGCACTCGGTGGGGGCGCGGGTGGCCTGGGCCTCGGCGATCGGGTCCTATGCCGAGCTGGTCGCGGTGCCCGCCTCGGCCGTGGTGCCGGTGCCGGACGGGGTTGACCTGGTGGTGGCCGCCGGGTCGATGTTGCAGGGCATGACCGCGCACTACCTGACCACCTCCACCTACCCGGTGCAGGCCGGGGACGACGTGCTGGTGCACGCGGCCGCGGGTGGCATGGGACTGCTGCTCACCCAGTTCGTCAAGGCCAAGGGCGGGCGGGTGATCGGCACCGTGTCCACCGCGGAGAAGGAGAAGCTCGCCCGCGAGGCCGGGGCGGACGAGATCATCCGGTACACCGAGGCCGACGTGGCCGAGCAGGCCCGTGCGCTGACCGGCGGGCGTGGGGTGTCCGTGGTCTACGACGGGGTGGGGGCCTCGACCTTCGACGCGAGCCTGGCCAGCCTGCGGCCGCGCGGGGTGCTCGCGCTCTACGGCGCGGCCAGCGGGCAGGTGCCGCCGGTGGACCTGCAGCGGCTCAACCAGGCCGGGTCGGTGTTCGTCACCCGGCCCAGCCTCGGCCACTACACCGCCAACCGCGAGGAGCTGGTGTGGCGGGCCTCCGAGGTGCTCAGCGGGGTGGCCGACGGCTCGCTGAACATCCGGATCGGCGCGCGTTACGCCTTGGGCGAGGCGCGGCAGGCGCATGAGGACCTGGAGGGGCGGCGCACCACCGGGAAGGTGCTGCTGCTGGGCTGATCGCGGCCTCTCCGGCGCCCCCTGGTCCGTACGGGCCGGGGGGCGCTGTCGTCTGCTTCACAGTCTGAAACTTTGCACGCTGTGAAGTTTTCTGGTTTCGTGGATGTTGTGACGAGCACCGACCGACCGCTGGGGCTGCGGGAGCGCAAGCGGCAGGAGACGCACCGGGCGCTGGCGCTGACCGCGCTGGAGCTCATCGCCGCGCGCGGGCTGGACCAGGTGACGGTGGAGGACATCGCCGGGGCGGTCGGCGTCTCCTCACGCACCTTCTTCAACTACTTCGGCGCCAAGGAAGACGCCGTCACCACGCCCTACCCCGATCACGCCAGCCGGGTTGAGCGCGGACTGGAGCGGCTGCGGGAGCTCTCCCCCGAGTCCGGACCGCTGCTCGCGCTGGTGCGTTCCTGGCGGCCGGACCTGGAGCGGATCGACGCCGACCGGGACGAGTGGCTGCTGCGGATGACCGTGTGCACCCGCTACCCACAGTTGCTGGCCCGCAGCGCCGCGCTGGACTCCGACGACGAGCAGCGGCTGATCGAGGGGATCGCGCGCTGGTGCGGCCTGCCCGCAGTGTCGCTGTACCCGGCGCTGCTGTTCTACACCGCCGGTGGCGCGATGCGCTCGGCGCTGCGCCGCTGGTACCGGATGGACGGCGCGGAGTCGCTGGCCGAGCTCGTGGACACCGCCTGCGCCGCGCTGGAACGCGGCCTCCCCCTGCCTGCCGACGCGACCCCGCGCGGCTGACCGAATTCCCTTGAAAAATAAGGAAAACCGATGACTGTGACCGCTGCGGCGCCGGAACCGGCAACCGCGGCGACGAACCGGAGTGCGGTGCTGCAAGCGCTCTCCGGCCTGATGATGGGCATGTTCGTCGCCATCCTGGCCTCGACCGTGGTGGCCAACGCGTTACCCCGGATCATCTCCGAACTGGGTGGCTCCCAGGCCAGCTACACCTGGGTGGTGACCACCGAGCTGCTGGCGATGACCGCCACGGTTCCGTTGTGGGGCAAGCTTTCCGACCTCTACAGCAAGAAGCTGCTGATCCAGCTCTCGCTGGGCCTGTTCGTCATCGGCTCGCTGGTGGCCGGGTTCGCCACCAGCATGGACGTGCTGATCATCAGCCGGATCGCGCAGGGCATCGGCGCCGGTGGGCTCACCGCGCTGGCGCAGGTGATCATGGCCGCGATCCTCTCGCCGAGGGAGCTGGGCCGCTACTCCGGGGTGTTCGGCGCGGTGTTCATGGTGGGCACGGTGGCCGGTCCGCTGATCGGCGGCGTGCTGGTGGACACCTCCTGGCTGGGCTGGCGCTGGTGCTTCTTCCTCGGTGTGCCGCTGGCCGTGGCCGCGATCATCCTGTTGCAGCGCACGCTGAACCTGCCGGTGGTCCGCCGCGAGGTCAAGGTCGACTACCTGGGCGCGTTCCTGATCACCGCGGGCGTCTCGCTGACCCTGGTGTGGTCCTCGCTGGTGGGCAAGCAGTTCGAGTGGATGTCCACCGCCACGCTGGGCCTGCTCGGCGGCGGCCTGCTGATCCTGGCGCTCGCGGTGTTCGTGGAGTCGCGGGTGGCCGAGCCGATCGTGCCGCTGACCATCTTCCGCAACCGCACCGTCACGCTGGCCACGGTGGCCAGCTTCCTGGTCGGCGTGGCCATGTTCGGCGGCACCGTGTTCCTCTCGCAGTACTTCCAGCTCGCGCTGGGGCACTCGCCGACGGTGGCCGGACTGCTCAGCCTGCCGATGATCGTGGGCATGCTGGTCTCCTCCACCATCGCCGGGCAGCTGATCAGCCGGACCGGGCGGTGGAAGCACTTCCTGGTCGCCGGCGCGTCGCTGATGACCGCGGGGCTGGCGCTGCTGGGCACCATCGACGCGCACACCAGCCTGGTCCTGCTCGGCACGTACATGGTGCTGCTCGGGGTCGGCGTGGGCATGCTGATGCAGAACCTGGTGCTGGCCGCGCAGAACGACGTGCCCGCCAAGGACCTGGGCACCGCGACCTCGGTGCTCTCCTTCTTCCGCAGCCTGGGCGGCACCATCGGGGTGAGCGCGCTGGGCGCGGTGCTGGCGAGCAACGTGGGCAGCACGCTGTCGGCGAAGCTGGGCACGGGCGCGGCGCTACCTGGCGGCGGCGAGGGGGTGCCGAACCTGGCGCTGCTGCCCGAGCCGGTGAAGGCGGTGGTGCAGGAGACCTACGGGTCGGCCACCGGGGAGCTGTTCCTGATCTCCGCGCCGATCGCGGTGCTGGTGGTCGTGGCGGTGGCCTTCCTCAAGCCGATCCCGTTGAAGACGCAGAGCGGGATGGACCGGCTGGCCGCCGAGGCTGCCGCGGACTGAGCCGAGGACGCCAACTGGGCCGAAGACGACTGTGGCGTTCCCGCGCGGTGCGGGAACGCCACAGTCGGGTCAGGGCAACGGGATCAGGCGTCGGCCTTCTTCGCGCGCTTCGGCTTGGCCGGGGCCTTGGCCTCCGGCTTCGGCTCGGCCTTGGTCTCGGCCTTGCCGTTGGCCTTCGGGTCCGCCTTGGCCGTGACCTTCGGCTCAGCCTTGGCGGCGGGCTTCGGCTCGGCCTTGGCGGCCTCGGGCTTGGCCTCCGCCTTCGCGGCGGGCTTGGCCTCGGCCTTCGCGGCGGCGGGCTTGACGGCGCGCTTGGCCGTGGGCTTGACGACCCTGGCCAGGCCCTTGAGCGTGTGCTCGTAGATCTCGTCCGGGTCCAGCCTGCGCAGCTCCTCGGCCAGGCAGTCGCGGACCTCGCGGCGTTGCAGCGCCACCCGGCGTTCCGGCTGACCGGCCTGGGTGAGCAGGCCGACCTTGCCGTCCGGCCGGACCAGCTCCACCTTGCCCGAGCGGCGTTCCAGCTCCACCGAGCAGATGCCCTGGCCGTCGGTGGACTTGGCCCGCTCGACCGGGATCTTCAGGCTGGCGGCCAGCCAGGCGGCCAGCAGCTCGGTGGACGGCGAGTCGCCGGCCCCGGTCACCACGGCCGCGGTGACCTTCTCGTACGGCGGCAGGTCCAGTGCCGCGGCGAGCACGGCCCGCCAGCTGGTCAGCCGGGTCCAGGCCAGGTCGGTGTCGCCCGCGACGTGGGCCTTGCGCCGCTGTTCCAGGGCCTTGATCGGGTTGCGTTCGGCGGCGGCGTCGGTGATCCGGCGCTGGGCCAGCTTGCCGATCGGGTCCTGGGACGGCACCGCGGGGGCGGCGAAGGGCCACCAGGCGACCACCGGGGCGTCGGGCAGGAGCAGCGGGATGGTGCAGCTGGCTCCTTCCTCGGCCAGCGGGCCGTACAGGCGCAGCACGATGACCTCGCTGGCCCCGGCGTCGCCGCCGACCCTGATCTGCGCGTCCAGCCGGGGCGCGGCCTTGCGCGCGCCCCTGGCCAGCACGATCACCCGGCAGGGGTGTTCGCGGCTGGCGTCGTTGGCCGCGTCGATGGCCTCCTCGGTGCGCTCGCCGTCGTCGGTAACGATGACCAGGGTCAGCACCCGCCCGAGCGCCACCGCGCCGCCCTGCTCGCGCAGGTCGACGAGCTTCTTGTTGACCACCGAGGTGGTGGTCGAGGGCAGGTCGATGATCACGGTCGCCTCCAGTGACGTCCGGTGCGGGCCATCATCTCCTCGGCGGAGTCCGGGCCCCAGGTGCCCGCGGCGTACGGCTCTGGTTTGCCGTCGCGCTCCCAGAACTTCAGCACCGGCTCCAGGATCTCCCACGAGGTCTCCACCTCGTCGTTGACCGGGAACAGCGACGGCTCGCCGAGCAGCACGTCCAGCAGCAGCCGCTCGTAGGCCTCGGGGCTGGACTCGGTGAAGGCGTGGCCGTAGCCGAAGTCCATGGTCACGTCGCGGATCTGCATCGAGGTGCCCGGCACCTTGGAGCCGAACCGCATGGTGATGCCCTCATCCGGCTGGACCCGGATGACCAGCGCGTTCTGCCCCAGCTCCTCGGTGGAGGTGGAGTCGAACGGCAGGTGCGGGGCGCGCTTGAACACCACCGCGATCTCGGTGACCCGCCGGCCGAGGCGCTTGCCGGTGCGCAGGTACCACGGCACCCCGGCCCAGCGGCGGTTCTTGACCTCCACGGTCATCGCCGCGTAGGTCTCGGTGATCGAGTCCTTGGCGAAGCCGCCCTCCTCCAGCAGGCCGGGCACCTTCTGCCCGCCCTGCCAGCCGCCCACGTACTGCCCGCGCGCGGTGGTCTCGGCCAGCGGCTCCATCGGCGCGGTGGCCGCGAGGACCTTGGCCTTCTCCGCGCGCAGGTCCTTGGGCGCGAAGGAGCTGGGCTCCTCCATCGCGGTCAGCGCGAGCAGCTGCAGCAGGTGGTTCTGGATCACGTCGCGGGCCGCGCCGATGCCGTCGTAGTACCCGGCGCGACCACCGAGGCCGATGTCCTCGGCCATGGTGATCTGCACGTGGTCGACGTAGTTGGCGTTCCAGATCGGCTCGAACAGCTGGTTGGCGAACCGCAGCGCCATGATGTTCTGCACGGTCTCCTTGCCGAGGTAGTGGTCGATGCGGAACACCGACTCCTCGGGGAAGACCTCGTTGACGATCCGGTTCAGCTCGCGCGCGCTGGCCAGGTCGTGGCCGAACGGCTTCTCGATCACGACCCGGCGCCACTGGTCCGGGGCCTGCTCGGACAGGCCGGAGCGGGCCAGCTGCTTGCACACCGTGGGGAACGCGCCGGGCGGGATGGACAGGTAGAAGGCGTGGTTGCCGCCGGTCCCCCGCTGCTCGTCGAGCTCCTTGATGGTGGCGGCCAGCCGGTCGAAGGCGTCGTCGTCGTCGAAGGTGCCCTGCACGAACCGGCAGCCCTCGGCCAGCGAGTCCCACACCGACTGGCGGAACGGGGTGCGCGCGTGCTGCTTGACCGCCTCGTAGACGACCTGCTCGAAGTCCTGGTTCTCCCACTCGCGGCGGGCGAACCCGGTGAGCGCGAAGCCCGGCGGCAGCAGGCCGCGGTTGGCCAGGTCGTAGATGGCGGGCATGAGCTTCTTGCGGGACAGGTCACCGGTCACGCCGAAGATCACCAGGCCGCACGGGCCGGCGATCCGGGGTAGCCGCTTGTCCCGCGGGTCCCGCAGCGGGTTCTGCCACTGTCGGCTCACTCGCCAACCTCCTGGACAGCCTTGACCACGTGCGCCAGACCGGCCGCGCGGTCGGTCAGGTGCAAACGCAGCACCGGGCGGCCGTGCTCGGCGAGCACCGAGCCGTCGCCCTTGGCCTGCGCCAGCTGGAGCACGCTGAGGGTGTACGGGCGCTCCGGCACCTCCAGGTCCTGCTCACTCGCGCCGGTCAGCTGGAGGAAGACGCCGTTCTGGTGTCCGCCCTTGTGGTACTGGCCGGTGGAGTGCAGGAACCGGGGGCCCCAGCCGAAGGTGGTCTGCACGCCGAAGCGCTTGGCCAGCTCGGGCCGCAGCACCGCGGCGGAGGCGTCGTCCAGCCGGTCCAGGTAGGCCTGCACCGACAGGTAGCCGTGCTCGGGCAGGACGGCCTTGAGCGCGCGCAGCGCCTCGGCCACCGTGCTCGCCCCGGCCAGGAAGTCACCGGCGGCGTGCACCTCGACCGGACCGTCCACAAAGGACGGATCGGCCGCTTCGCCGGTCGGGGAGTCCAGCAGCGCGCGGGCCGCCTTCTTCGCCGCCTCCACGTCGGGCTGGTCGAAGGGGTTGATGCCGAGCAGCCGTCCGGCCACCGCGGTGGCGTACTCCCACAACAGGAACAGCCCGCCGAGTGGACCCGAGGTGGTGATCTGGGCGCCGGGGGTGCCGGGGGCGATGCCCACGGTGGTGGCGTCCTCACCGGCGTCGGCGAAGCCGGGCGCGCCCGGGTTCTCCACCGCCACCGGCAGCAGGCCGGTGCCGTTCTTGCCGGTGGACTCCGCGACGAGCTGTTCGGCCCAGTCGCCGAAGCCCTTGATGCCGGAGTCGGTGTCGGTGAGCACCACCTTCTCCGCGCCGCGGGCGTGCGCCGCGCCGAAGGCCGCGGCCAGGCGCAGCGCCGGGTTGTCCGCGCGGTCCTGGGACAGCACGGTCGCCGCCTCGGCGGCCTCGTCCAGCAGCCCGGCGATGTTCGCCCCGGCCAGACCGGCCGGGACCAGCCCGAACGCGGTCAGCGCGGAGTAGCGGCCGCCCACGTTCGGGTCGGCCAGGAACACCTTGCGGTAACCCGCTTCGGCCGAGAGCTTCTCGAACGGGGAGCCGGGGTCGGTGACCACGACGATCCGGCTGGCCGCGTCGATGCCGTTGTCGGCGAAGGCCTTGGCGAAGATCCGCCGGTGGCTGTCGGTCTCCACGGTCCCGCCGGACTTGGAGGAGACCACGATCACGGTGCGGGACAGGTCACCGGCCAGCGCGTCGGCCACCTGGCCGGGGTCGGTGGTGTCCAGCACGACCAGCCGCACTCCGGCGGTCTCGCAGATCACCTCCGGGGCCAGCGAGGAGCCGCCCATACCGGCCAGCACCACCCGGTCCACGCCGTCGGCGTGCAGCTCCTGGCGCAGCTGGAGGATCTCGGCGACCAGCGGCCGGGAGCTCTCGTGCAGCGTGGTCCAGGACAACCGGATCGAGGCCTCGGACTCGGCCTCGGGACCCCACAGGGTGGCGTCCTGGGCGGTGAGCTTGCTCGCGACCTGCTCCTCCGCGAGCTGCGCCGCCAACGGTTCCGCTTCGGCGTTCAGTCCACTGTGGACGATCTCAACCGAGATCTGCTCGGTCATCTGTGGTCTCAGCCCTTCGCGCGTGCGAGCTGGTCGGTGACGGTCTGCAGCAGTTCTTCCCAGGACTTCTCGAACTTCTCCACGCCTTCCCGCTCCAGCACCGCGTAGACGTCGTCCACGTCGATGCCGGCCTCGGTGAGCGCGTCGAAGAGCTCCTGGGCCGCCTCGGCGGTGCCACGCACGGTGTCGCCCTCGATCCGGCCGTGGTCCTCGACCGCGAACAGGGTCTTCTCCGGCATGGTGTTGACCACGTTCGGCGCGACGAGCTGGTCCACGTACTGGGTGTCGGAGTAGTTCGGGTCCTTCACCCCGGTGGAGGCCCACAGCGGCCGCTGCGGCCGGGCGCCCTGCTGCTCCAGGCGCTGCCAGCGCTCGGAGGCGAAGACGTCCTCGTAGGCGGCGTAGGCCAGCCGGGCGTTGGCGATGGCGGCCTGGCCGCGCAGCGCCTGCGCCTCGGGCGTGCCCTTGGCCTCCAGCCGCTTGTCGATCTCGGAGTCCACCCTGGAGACGAAGAAGGAGGCCACCGAGGCGATCGTGGACAGGTCGTGGCCGTTGGCCTTGGCCTGCTCCAGCCCGGTGAGGTAGGCGTCCATCACGTCCAGGTAGCGGGCCACCGAGAAGATCAGCGTGACGTTGACGCTGACGCCTTCGGCGAGGGCCTTGGTGATGGCGGGCAGACCCTCGACGGTGGCCGGGATCTTGACCATCAGGTTGGGCCGGTCGACCGTCTTCCACAGGTCGAGGGCCTCGGCGGCGGTGCGCTCGGTGTCGTGCGCCAGCCGCGGGTCGACCTCGATGGAGACCCGGCCGTCCAAGCCGTCGGTGCCGTTGTAGACGCCGCGGAAGACGTCGCAGGCGTTGCGCACGTCGGCGGTGGTCAGCTCGCGCACGGCCTGGTCCAGGTTCGCGCCGCGCGCGGCCAGCTCCCGGACCTGCTCGTCGTAGGCCTCGCCCTTGGACAGGGCGGCGGCGAAGATGGTCGGGTTGGTGGTCACGCCGACCACGTGCTGGTTCTCGATCAGCGAGACCAGGTTGCCGGTGTTGAGCCGCTCCCTGGACAGGTCGTCGAGCCAGATGGAGACGCCGGCCTCGCTCAGCGCGGCCAGTGGGCTCTTGGCAGTCACTTGTTTCCCTCCACTCGCGCGATGCTGCGCTGTGCCGCGGCGACCACGGCGTCGTCGGTCAGGCCGAACTCGCGGTACAGCGTCTGGTAGTCCGCCGAGGCGCCGAAGTGCTCGATGGAGACGATCTCCCCGGCGTCGCCGACGAAGCGGTGCCACGGCTGGGCGATACCCGCCTCCACCACCACGCGCGCCTTGACCGCGGGCGGGATCACCTGGTCGCGGTAGTTCTGCTCCTGCTGGTCGAACCACTCGACGCACGGCATGGACACCACACGAGCGGGAACGCCGCCGTCCTGCAGGATCTTCCTGGCCGCGACCGCGATCTGCACCTCGGAGCCGGTGGCGATCAGCACGACCTGGGCGTCGCCGCCCTCGGCCTCGGCGAGCACGTAGCCGCCCTTGGCCACGCCCTCGGCGTCGGTGCCCTCGAGGGTGGGCACGTTCTGCCTGGTCAGCGCCAGGCCGGTGGGGCCGTCCTGGGTCTCCAGGACCTTCTTCCAGGCGAAGGCGGTCTCGTTGGCATCGGCCGGGCGGACCACGGACAGGCCGGGGATGGCGCGCAGCGCGGCCAGGTGCTCGATCGGCTGGTGGGTCGGGCCGTCCTCGCCCAGGCCGATGGAGTCGTGCGTCCACACGTAGATGACCGGGGACTTCATCAGCGCGGCCAGGCGCACCGCGGGGCGCATGTAGTCGCTGAAGACCAGGAAGGTGCCGCCGTAGGGGCGGGTCGGGCCGTGCAGCGCGATGCCGTTGAGGATGGAGCCCATCGCGTGCTCGCGGATGCCGAAGTGCAGCGTCCGGCCGTACGGGTTGGCGTTCCAGGTCTTGGTGGAGCTGCTCTCGGGGCCGAAGGAGTCCGCGCCCTTGATGGTGGTGTTGTTGCTCTCGGCCAGGTCGGCCGAGCCGCCCCACAGCTCGGGCAGCACCTCGCCGATGGCGGCGAGGGTGTCGCCGGAGGCCTTGCGGGTGGCCACGCCCTTGGGGTCGACCGGCCAGCTCGGCAGCTTGGCGGTCCAGCCCTCCGGCAGCTCCTTGCGGACCAGGCGGTCGTAGAGGGCCTTGCGCTCGGGGTTGGCCGCGGCCCAGGCGTCGAAGGACTTCTGCCACTGCGCCTTGGCCGCCTCGCCGCGCTTGACCACCTCGCGGGCGTGGGCGAGCACGTCGGCGTCGACCTGGAAGGTCTGGGCCGGGTCGAAGCCCAGGATCTCCTTGACCTTGGCGACCTCGTCCTCGCCGAGCGCGGAGCCGTGGATCTTGCCGGTGTTCTGCTTGGTCGGCGCGGGGAAGCCGATGATGGTGCGCAGCAGGATGAACGAGGGCTTGCCGGTCTCGGCCTTGGCCGCCTCGAGGGCCTGGAGCAGGCCGTCGACGTTCTCGCCGCCGAGCACGGTCTGCACGTGCCAGCCGTAGGCCTCGTAGCGCTTGGCCACGTCCTCGGACAGGGCGATCGCGGTGTCGTCCTCGATGCTGATCTGGTTGTCGTCGTAGATCACCACGAGGTTGCCCAGCTGCTGGTGGCCCGCGATCGAGGAAGCCTCGGAGGTCACACCCTCCTCGATGTCGCCGTCGGAGGCGATCACGAAGACGTGGTGGTCGAACGGGCTCTGTCCCGGCGCGGCGTCCGGGTCGAACAGGCCGCGCTCGCGGCGGGCGGCCATGGCCATGCCGACCGCGGAGGCCAGGCCCTGGCCCAGCGGGCCGGTGGTGATCTCCACGCCCGGGGTGTGCCGGTGCTCGGGGTGACCGGGAGTCGCCGAGCCCCAGGTGCGCAGCGCCTTGAGGTCGTCCAGGGTCAGGCCGTAGCCGGAGAGGTAGAGCTGGATGTACAGGGTGAGGCTGGAGTGCCCGCAGGAGAGCACGAAGCGGTCGCGGCCCGGCCAGTCCGGGTCGGCCGGGTCGTGCCGCATGGCCCGCTGGAACAGCGTGTACGCGGCGGGGGCCAGGCTCATCGCGGTGCCGGGGTGGCCGTTGCCCACCTTCTGGACCGCGTCGGCGGCGAGCACCCGGACCGTGTCGACCGCGCGCTTGTCCAGCTCGGTCCAGTCGGCGGGAAGGTGTGCGGTGGTCAGCTCGGCGATGGTGACGGAGTCCTCTGAACCGGACACTTGACGCTGCTCCCAACTTGGTTGCCATAGCGGCGGAACCGGCGGACTGACCAGCCCCGAACCGTTGTTTTCCCTCTTTCGGCTCAGCCTAGTCCTTCGGCTGGCAGCCCACCGGACTCGATCCAGTTGTTGGCGCGCCCGGACCCCCGTTCGCGCCCCGCTTAGGTAGCGCGGCTACCATCCGATGGGACCCGCAGCTGGGTCTCCCCGAACCTGACGAGGATCTACCCGGCCCGCCCCACCCATCCGCAGCGGCCGGGCCGATGAGGAGCGAGATGCCGCCGGTGACCGTGGTCAAGAGGGTCCGATGAGCGCCACCCTCGACGCGCCACCGCAGCGCCCCCTCGCCAGGGTGAAGACGACCGTCGGGGCGTACGTGGCCCTGACCAAGCCGCGGATCATCGAGCTGCTGCTGGTGACCACCATCCCGGCGATGCTGCTGGCCCAGCGGGGCATCCCGAGCGTGTGGCTGGTGCTGACCACGCTGGTCGGCGGCACCATGGCGGCGGGCAGCGCGAACGCGCTCAACTGCGTGGCCGACGCCGACATCGACGCGGTGATGAAGCGCACCAAGTCCCGGCCGCTGGCCAGGCACGCGGTGCCCACCCGCAACGCGCTGATCTTCGGCCTGGTGCTCGGCGTGGCCAGCTTCGCCTGGCTGTGGGCCACCACGAACCTGCTCTCCGCGATCCTGGCGGTGGGCGCGATCCTGTTCTACGTGCTCATCTACACGATGGTGCTCAAGCGCCGCACGGCGCAGAACATCGTGTGGGGCGGCGCGGCCGGGTGCATGCCGGTGGTGATCGGCTGGTCCGCGGTGACCAACTCGGTGGACTGGCCGGCGCTGGTCATGTTCGGCGTGATCTTCTTCTGGACCCCGCCGCACTTCTGGGCGCTGGCCATGAAGTTCAAGGACGACTACGCCGCGGCCGGGGTGCCGATGCTGCCGGTGGTGGCCACCCCGGTGCAGGTGGCCAAGCAGATCGTCATCTACTCCTGGGTGATGGTGGCCTGGTCGCTGCTGCTAGCGCCGGCCACCAGCTGGCTCTACACCGGCGCGGCGGTGCTCGCCGGGGCCTGGTTCCTGCTGCTGGCGCACCGGTTGTACAAGGCGGTGCGGGACGGCGAGCCGGCCAACCCGATGAAGCTGTTCCACATGTCGAACACCTACCTGACCGCGGTGTTCGTGGTGCTCGCGGTGGACTCCGCGATCGGCCTGCCGGTGCTCGGCCTGCCGTTCTGAGTCACCCGTCCGGGCTGTGATCCAGCCGACACGGCCTGACCGCCTGCCGAGGGCGTCCCCGGAGTGTTCGCACTTCGAGGAGGACCGATGCACCGCAACACCCCCGATTCGGCCGCGGTGGCCGCCGCCGGGATCGCCACCCACGCGTTCAACCATCTGACCGTGGTGGTGCAGGACGTGTGGCGGTTCATAGCCGAACCGGCCGCGGCGGGCATCAATCCCGGCACCATCTACCACCCGATCAGCGCGGTGCTATACGTGTGGCTGGCCACGGTGGTCTACCGGGGCCGGAACTGGGGGCGGATCGCGATCACCGTGCTGCTCGGCTTCCAGGCGGTCGGCCGGTACTTCGTGTTCCTGGCCTATCCGGACCTGGAGGTGCGGGCGGACCTGGTCTGCGGCTGGGCGCTGTCGGCGTTCGTGCTGGTCCTGCTGTGGGGCCCGGCCCGGCGGCACTTCGCGGCGGCGGTGCGCGGCGCGGGCGGGTCAGCGCTGGGTCAGCCTGCTCAGCAGGGCTGACCGGATGGTCGGCCGGGAGCCGAACAGCAGCAGGAAGGTGGCCTCGCGGACCAGGCGCTGGGCGTCGGAGCCGGGCAGCAGGCTGCGGCTGCCCTGGTGCACCGCGCAGGCGTTCGCCGCACGCAGGGCCAGTTCCGCGCCCGCCGCGCGGGCCAGTGGCACGTCCTCGGGCGCGGCGGTGTGCAGCTGGGCGCGGGCCGCGTCGAGCTGACCGGGCAGCGTGCCCGCCGCGTCACCGAGCAGGGTGATCGCGCGGCCGGCCACGCCGAGGGCGAGTGCGCCGTTGAAGCGCTGGGACTCGGCGTCGCCGGTGAGGTGCTCGGCCTGCGGGACGGTGTGCACCACCCGCTCGTGCGGCACGAAGCAACCGTCGAAGGTGAGGGTGACCGTGCGGCTGGCCTGGACCGCGAGCAGGTCCAGTGGTGCCACCGACAGCGAGTCGCCCGCCACGGCGTCGAGCAGGGCGAAGACCAGCACGTCCTGCTCGTCGCGGGCGGCCACCTGGAGCAGGTCGACCATGTCCCAGCCGGAGACCCAGGGCGCGCTGCCGTGGAAGCGGTAGCCGCCCTCGACCGGTTCGGCGCGCAGCAGCGGCGGGCCGGGGCGCACCGCCGCGCCGACCGCGATGCCCGCGCGGCGGCGGCCCGCGGTGAGGTCGGCCAGGTATGCCTCGCGCAGGGCCTGGTTGGCCGAGCGGTCCAGGGCGCGCACCGGGCCGTGGTGTTGCAGCCAGACGAACGTGGTGGTCAGGCAGCCCCCGGCCAGGGTCTCCACCAGCCGCAGCAACGAGGGATAATCCTCAATGTCCAATGTGGACAGTCCGTAGAAGCCGTTGGCCGCCAACAGGTCCAGGTGGCTCGCGGGCACCCGGTCGGCGGTGTCCACCGTGTTCGCCGCCGGGAACAGCACGGTGTCGGCGATCTCCGCGGCCGTGCGCAGCGCCTGGCTCATGGCTCTCCCCCGATATTCGGTTGCCCGGCCGATCCGGACTCTGGTCTGCTGCGCAGCCTAGGTCGTGTCGTCACGGTCCCGCCCGCGCTAGCCGCGCCGGTTTGGTCGCTGGCGGCACGGCCGGAACACCCGGATACGCCCGGTATGAGGGCGTCCCGGCCGCACCGCCAGCGACCAAACCGATCACGACTCCCGCAGACGGGACCGTGACGACACGACCTAGGGCTGCCAGCCCCCGACCTAGGAGATGATCATGCGTCCCTCGTTCGTGTGCCACCGGGAAGGAGTCCCCCTCTACCTCAAGGACACGACGCTTGGCTTCGCACACGATCAACCTCGGCATCCTGGCGCACGTCGACGCCGGTAAGACGAGTCTCACCGAACGGCTGCTGCACACCGCGGGGGTCATCGACCGGATCGGCCGGGTCGACCACGGTGACACCCAGACCGACTCCCTCGCGCTGGAACGCAGGCGCGGCATCACCATCAAGTCCGCCGTGGTGTCCTTCGCCCTCGGCGCGACCACGGTCAACCTGATCGACACCCCCGGCCACCCGGACTTCATCGCCGAGGTGGAGCGGGTGCTCAGCGTGCTCGACGGCGCGGTGCTGGTGGTCTCCGCGGTGGAGGGCGTGCAGGCGCAGACCAGGGTGCTGCTGCGCGCGCTGCGCAGGCTCGGCATCCCGGCGCTGATCTTCGTGAACAAGACCGACCGGCGCGGCGCGGACCCGGCGCGGGTGCTGGGCGAGATCACCGAACGGCTCACCCCCGCCGTGGTGGACATGGCCGCTCGCCCTGCCGACCGCTGGGTGGACGTGCTGTCCCGGCAGGACGACGCGCTGCTGGCCGACTACCTGGCCGACGAGCGCTCGGTGACCTGGCCCCGCCTGCGCGCGGCGCTCACCGCGCAGACCCGGCAGGCGCTGGTGCACCCGGTGTACGCCGGGTCGGCGATGACCGGGGCCGGGGTGGACGCCCTCATCGAGGGCATCCGCGAGTTCCTGCCCGCGGACACCGGCGATCCGGCCGCGCCGGTCTCCGGCACCGTGTTCAAGGTCGACCGCGGCCCGGCCGGGGAGAAGCTGGCCTACCTGCGGCTGTTCGCCGGGACCGTGCGCACCCGGGACCGCCTGGACTTCGGCCGCGGCCGCCAGGGCAAGGTCACCGGGGTCAGCGTGTTCGCCGACGGCACGGCCAGCCCGGCGGACTCGGTGGCCGCGGGCCGGATCGGGTTGCTGCGCGGGCTGGACGAGATCCGCATCGGCGACCCGGTCGGGCAGCCGCATCCCCGCTCCTCGCTCAGCAGGCAGTTCGCGCCGCCGACGCTGGAAACCGTGGTGCTGCCCAGGAATCCGGCCGACCGGGGCGCGCTGCACCTGGCGCTCAGCCAGCTCGCCGAGGCCGATCCGCTGATCAACCTGCGCCGGGACGAGACCCGCCAGGAGATCGCGGTCTCCCTCTACGGCGAGGTGCAGAAGGAGGTCATCGAGGCGACCCTGGCCGAGGAGCACGGCATCGCGGTGGAGTTCCGGGAGACCACCACGATCTGCCTGGAACGCCCGGTCGGCACCGGCATCGCGGTGGAGGTGATGACCAAGGACAAGGAGGTCAACCCGTTCCTGGCCACCATCGGCCTGCGCCTGGCGGCGACACCGCCGGGATCGGGGGTGCGTTTCGGCTACGAGATCGAGCTGGGCTCGCTGCCGCCTGCCTTCCTCAAGGCGATCGAGGAGACCGTGCACGAGACCCTGCGCCAGGGCCTGCACGGCTGGCCGGTCACCGACTGCGCGGTCACCCTGGTCCGCTCCGGCTACGCGCCGAGGCAGAGCCACGCGCACGCCACCTTCGACAAGAGCATGTCCAGCACCGCGGGCGACTTCCGGCTGCTCACCCCGCTGGTGCTGATGACCGCGCTGCGCCAGGCCGGGACCACCGTGCACGAGCCGCTGCACCGCTTCGAGCTGGACATCCCGGCCGACACCCTGGCCGCGGTCCGGGCCGCGCTCGCGCCGCTGGGCGCGGTGCCGAGGGAGACCACGGCGCACGGCCCCGCCTACCGGTTGACCGGGGACATCCCGGCGGCCGCGGTGCACAGCCTGCAACGGCAGCTGCCCGGCCTGACCCGCGGCGAGGGCGTGCTGGAGTGCGTCTTCGCCGGGCACCGGCCGGTGCGCGGACCGGTGCCGGAGCGGCCGCGCACCGACCACAACCCGTTGAACCGCAAGGAATACCTGCTGTGCGTGCTGCGGAGGGTGTAGCCGAACGGCCGATCTTGCCGACCGATCGGTGGAGGTGGCCGCCGGCCGCGGCGCGACAGGCTGGCGGCCACCACCCCCCACCGGAGAGGGTTTCCTTGATGTCAGGCACCACCCGCCGGGCCACCGCGCTGCTGCTGGTCACCGCCTCGGCGCTGACCATCGCGGTCGTGCCCGCCTCGGCCGCTCCTGACCCCGCACCCGGCTCAGCCGGGCTCGGGGACCGGCTGCTGCCGGGTCTGGGCAACGGCGGCTACGACGCCGAGGAGTACACAGTGGACTTCCGGTTCGAGCCGGGCGTGACCACCATGGCCGGGCGCACCGCGATGACCGCCCGCGCCACGGCGGCGCTGTCCCGGTTCAACCTGGACTTCGCCGGTGGCGTGGTGCACGAGGTGCGGGTGGACGGCCGCCGCGCCGGGTTCCGCACCGAGGGCGAGGAGCTGGTCATCACCCCGGACCGGCCGCTGCGCGCGGGCCGGGCGTTCCGCACCGAGGTGCGCTACACCACCGACCGGTCGGTCAAGCTGCCCTCGCCGGTGGATGAGACCGCGGGCTGGGGCAACACCGCGGACGGCGGGTTCGCGCTGTGGGCGCAGCCGGACCGGGCGCACCAGTTCTTCCCGGTCAACGACCACCCCTCGGACAAGGCCAGGTTCACCTACCGGGTGGACGCGCCGGAGGGCTGGACCGTGGTGGCCAACGGGATCCGCACCGGCGAGCGGACCGGCGGCGGGCGCACGGTGGTCACGCACACCACCCGGCACCCGATCACCAGCCAGGTCGCCCAGCTCGCGGTCGGCAAGCTGGACCTGGTCACCGGGACCGGCCCGCACGGGCTGCCGCTGCGCAGCGCGGTCGCCGCCGGGCACCTGGACCGGGTGCGCCCGGCGCTGGCGAAGATCAGCGGGCACCTGTCCTGGCTGGAGGGCAAGATCGGCCGCCGGTTCCCGCTGGAGACCTACGGCGTGCTGGCCATCGACGGACACCGGCCGACCCAGACCGAGGCCCTGGAGAACCCCACCCTGTCCACCTTCCTGGCGAGCGGGCTGGCAAACCTCGAACAGGCCGAACCGGTGCTGGTGCACGAGGCCGCGCACCAGTGGTTCGGCAACTCGATCTCCTTCCGCGGCTACGACGACGTCTGGCTCAGCGAAGGTTTCGCCACCTACCTCGGCCAGCTCTGGGAACAGGAGCACGGCGGCCAGTCCGTGCCCGAGGTGCTGCGCCGGATCTACGGAGCCGACCAGGAGGCCCGCACCGCGCTCGGCTCCATCGTGGTGTCCAAGGAGCCGAACGGGATCTTCGGGCTGGCCAGGGCCGGTGGCGCGCTGGTGGTCTACGCGCTGCGGCAGGCCGCGGGCGAGCAGACCTTCCAGCGGATCCTGCAGGCGTTCCTGGACCAGTACCGGGACGCCGGCGCGAGCACCGCGGACTTCGAGCGGGTGGTCGCCGAGACCGGTGGTCCCGAGCTGGCCGCGGTGCTGCGGGACTGGCTGCACAGCCCGGCCACGCCGCCGATGCCGGGCCACCCGGACTGGAAGCCGGGCAGCTGACAGGGACGTGCCCGGCCCATCGCGGGCCGGGCACGCCCGTCGGTCAGTCCTGGAGCCCCGCGCCCCAAGAGTCCCGGTGGTGCGCCGCGCCGCCCGCGACGAACCACCAGTGCTCCAGCCCGCCGTTGTCCCCGCGCGCGAACACGGTCAGCTCCTGCCCGCGGTACACCGTGACACTCGGCGTCGCGGTCACCCCGCCGCCCCAGGAGTCCCGGTGCAGCTGCCCGTCGAACCACCAGTGCTGCAAGCTGTTGTCGCTGCCGCGGGCGAAGACGGTGAGGTGGTCGCCGAAGACGACCGCGGCCGGGTTGCCGCTGATGCCCAGGCCCCAGGAGTCGTGGCGCAGGCTCCCGCTGAACCACCAGTGCTTCAGCGAACCGTCGGTGCCCCTGGCGAAGACCGTCAATTCGTTGCGGTAGACCAGCGCGGCCGGGTTGCCCAGGATGCCGGTGCCCCAGGTGTCGCTGTGCAGGCTGCCGTTGAACCACCAGTGCCGCAGGCTGTTGTCGCCGCCGCGGGCGAACACGGTCAGCTCCTCGCCGAACTGGGTGGCCACCGGATCACCGGCGAGTCCGGCGCCCCAGGTGTCGTGACGCAGCTGGCCGTCGAACCACCAGTGCTTCAGCGAACCATCGGCGCCCCTGGCGAAAACCGTCAGCTCGCCCTTGTACAGCAGCACCGTCGGGTCACCGGCCAGTCCCTCGCCCCACACGTCGTGGTGGAACCGGGTGCCGTCGTGCCACCAGTGCCGCAGCGTGCCGTCCGCGCCCCTGGCGAACACGGTCAGCTGATCGCGGTAGAGCACCGCGGCCGGTTTGCCCGCGATCCCCGCGCCCAGCACCTCCCGCTGGGTGGGCTGGCCCGGCGCGTACCACCAGCGGTGCAGCTGGTTGTCGGTGCCACGGCCGAAGAAGTTGAGCTGATCGCCCGCGGCCAGCGCGGCTGGGCCGGTGCCGGGACCGGGATCCGGGTCGTCGGCGGCGATCCGCTCGCGCACCCAGCCCGCGAGATCGTCCACTCTGGACTCCACCGCCAGGTTGCGCTGCTCGGTCTCGCCGAGGCAGCCGCGCTGCCAGGAGGTGTGGTGCAGGGCCACCAGCTCGGCCCGGCCGTCCCGTTCGCGGAACGCGGGGCCGCCCGAGTCTCCCTTGCACACACCGGTGTTCGCGCCGTCGCCGGTGAGGTCCACCGTGGTCGCGCCGACCGCGCCCACCGTGAACGGCGCGGCGTGCAACCGGTCCGGGGTCCACTCGGTGGCGGTGCGGCCGAACCCGGCCACGCTCAGCTTCTCCCCCACGGCCGGCGCGCCGCCGATCGGCACCACCGGCACGTCCAGGACCCGGTGCGCCAGCTTGGCCAGCACCACGTTCCGGTCCGCACGCGGCACCAGGTAGGCCACGCCGAGGACCTGGCCGCCGGTCTGGGACAGCGCGGTCCGGCCGACGGTGGCCCGCGCGGGCCTGCTCGGCGGACCGGGCCGCAGGGTCTCCCCCGGCTCGAAGGTGAAGCAGGAGGCGGCGGTGAGCACCCACTGCGGGTCGACGAGCGCGCCGGAGCAGGCGCGGGCCCCGTCACCGGTGTCCAGCTTGACGGTGAACCGGTGGCCGCCGTCAGGCGCCGGAGCGCCGCTGACCGCGTGCGCCGGCACCGCGGCCAGCAGGGGGAACAGCACGGCGAGTAGTCCGGCGCCGAGCCGGTTGGTCGTGGATATGCGGGACTCTCCCCCGGTTGTTCGGTCAACGACCTCAACCTCGCACCCGCGGCCCGGCCGTGCAGCAGCCGCACGGCCGAACCACCAGCCACCAGCCGGGTGCGCCGGGACCAGTACTTCTGTCCCGGCCCCTCGGTTTGGGCCGCGCCGGTCGGCGGTAGGTCTTCGGGCAGAGCGACGGAGGAGGCCGGCCGAGCTGGACGCGGTGGCCGCCTGGTTGGACGTGCCGGACGAGCCGGTGGTGCTGGTCGGACACTCCACCGGCGCGCAGGCCGCGCTGCGGGCGGCGGTGGACCGGCCGGACCGGGTGCGGTCCCTGGCGTTGCTGGGCCCGACCTTCCCGCCGGAGCAGCGCCGGTTGCCCGGCCTCTTCCGCGGCTACCTGCGCAGCTCCCGGCACGAGCCGCTCGGGCTGCTCCCGGTGACGGTGCCCTACTACCTGCGCGGCGGGCCCCGGCGGATCGCCCGGTTCGTCCGCTCCGCCCAGCGGGACCAGCCGGAACAGCTGATCACCCGCCTCGACTGCCCGGTGCTGCTGGCCCGCGGCGAACAGGACGGCTTCGCCCCGCGGGACTGGGTCGACCGGCTCGCCGCCGCCGCACCGGAGGCGGTGTCCCGCACCCTGCCCGGCGCGCACGCCTTCCCCTACGGCCAGGGCGGCCTGACCTCCCGGCTGATCGCCGAGGCCGCACTGGATCGGAACAGTGACCAGCCGGCACCGGAGAGGCGGTTGCGCTAGCCCGGTCCGGGTATCTCCGCAGACACGCCGGAGGGGCCGGCAGGCGGAGGGCGGCGGTCGGCATGGAGCTTCGGTTCGAGGACGACGACGAACCGGTGCGCGCCGCGCGCCACTACCTCCGGCGGGTCGCCGCCGCGCTCGGGTTGCGCGGGGACTGCCTGTGCGTGGAGCAGGAGCGCCCGGTCAGCGTGTACCTGCCGCTGGAGGAGCGACTACCGGACTTCCCCGGCCGCGATGTCGCCCTGCTGTGGGCGGAGGACTGCGGCTGGGCGGTCGCGGTGGAGACCCGCTGTGGCGCGGACCTCGAGGTGGTGGCCCGGCTGGACGGTGAGCACCGGCCGCCCCCGCGCGCGGTGGCCGGCTGGGTGCGCCGCCTCTGCCACACCGGCGCGAGGTTTCCGGCCACCCGCGCCGGTGGCGCCGCGGCCCGCTGAAAGCTCCCGATATCTAGGCTTTCCGGTCGGATACGGCCGAATGCGTGCACCGTGGAATCACCCTGGTATGCCGATGAGCGGAAGCGGTTTACTCCAAGAGGAGTCAGCGACCGGGAGGCAGCACGTGAGCACCGAATCACAGGTTCAGGACGCCAACCTCGGCAAAGCGTTCGACGCGCTCGACATCACCAAGGACGGCATCATCACCGCCGAGGACTTCGACGCGCTGGCCACGCAGATGGCCGACCGGCTCGCACCGGGGGCGGCGGCACACCGCAGGGAGAACATCCTCGCCGCCTTCCGCGACTGGTGGGCGCAGATCGAACGGGACGCCGACTCCGACGGTGACGGACAGGTCAGCAGAGAGGAGTTCATCGCGGCCACCGAACGTGGCCTGGCGGAAAATCCGGATTATCTGGAAGAGGCATATCTCAAGGCGGCCGAATCGGTGTTCGAGGCGATCGACCGGGATGGCGACGGACAAGTCGACCGCGGGGAGTACATCGAGCTGTACCGCTCCGCGGACGTGGCTGACGACATCGCGGGCGCGGCATTCGACCGGATCGACCAGAACGGTGACGGCGTGATCGACTACGCCGAGTTCGTGGCGGCCCTGCGGGAGCTGTTCACCAGCTCCGATCCCGATGCCCCCGGGACGGGGCTGCTGGGCTGAACGCCGCGCGGTGACGGCCTCGCCCCGGCGCGATCCGCCACGGACGAGGCCGTCCGCCGGGCCGGGTCGCCGTCTCAGTCCGCCGCGCTGAGCAGGTTCCGCTCGCGCACGGCCGCCAGGGACAGCGTCTTGTAGCCCTGCTCGTCGAACAGCACGGTCAGCCGGTCCCCCTCGGCGGAGACCACCACGCCGTGCCCCCACTCCCGGTGCGCCACCGCGCTGTTGGGCGGGAACTCCGCGTCCTGCGCCGGTCGCGGCTCGGCCACCCCGCTCAGGCAGTTGTCGCAGGCACGGCAGCCGCCCTCGTGCGGTTCGCCGAAGTAGCCGAGCAGGTACTGGCGGCGGCAGCCGGTGGTCTCGGCGTAGCCGCCCATCATCCGCACCCGGGACCGCAGCAGCCGCTGCCGCGCTTCCGCCGTGGCCGTCGCCTTGGCCACCGCCTGCGCCGGGGTCAGCCCGGGGTCGGCGTACTCGACGTGGCCGTCCGCGCCGGCGCTGACCGCTCCCGCCTCCTCCAGCAGGTTGATCGCCCTGGTGCGCCGGGCCGGGGGCAGTTCCTCGGGCTCGCCGGGCGGTAGCGGGCCGTCGTGGTCCTCGATCGCCCGCGCCACCTCGGCCAGGGTGTCCGCCGGCGGCGGGCTGCTGGTCAGGAACCGTTGCAGCGCGGCGTCTCGCGGGCGGTGGAACAGGACGACCTCGGCGGGCTCGTCGTCCCGGCCGGCCCGCCCGATCTGCTGGTAGTAGGAGTCCACCGACTCCGGCATCGCCGCGTGCAGCACGAACCGCACGTCCGGGATGTCGATGCCCATGCCGAAGGCCGAGGTCGCCACCACCACGTCCAGCTCGCCCGCGGTGAACCGCTCCTGCACCTGGTCGCGGTCGGCCGCCTTCATCCCGGCGTGGTACCCGGCGGCCCGCACCCCGGCCGCGGCCAGGTCGGCGGCGTACTGCTCGGCGTCCCGGCGGCTGGCCGTGTAGACCAGACCCCGGCCGCGCACCGGCTCGGCCGCCCTGGCCAGCACCGCGGCCCGGCGGGCGGCCTCGTCGGCGCAGCGCCGCACGGACAGGTTCAGGTTGGGCCGGTCGAAGCTGGTGACCACCTCGCGGTGCTCGCGCAGGCCGAGGCGCTGCGCGATGTCCGCGCGCACCGGCGGGGCCGCGGTGGCGGTCAGGGCCAGCACCCTGGGCCGTCCGAGCCGGGCGATGACCGGGGCCAGCCGCAGGTAGTCCGGCCGGAAGTCGTGGCCCCAGGCCGAGACGCAGTGCGCCTCGTCCACCACGAACAGCGACACCCCCAGCCCGGCCAGCTCGGCCACCAGGTCGTCCTTGGCCAGCTGCTCGGGCGCGAGGAACAGGTACTCGGCCTCGCCCTCACGCAGCGACCGCCAGGCCTGGTCCCGCTCGGCGGCCCGCAGCGCGGAGTTCACCGCCACCGCCGCCGGTGCGGCACTGCCGGCGATGCCGTCCACCTGGTCGCGCTGCAGGGCGATCAGCGGCGAGACCACCACGGTCGGCCCGTCCAGCAGCAGCGCGGGCACCTGGTAGATCGCGGACTTCCCCGCGCCGGTGGGCAGCACCGCGAGCACGTCGTGCCCGGCCATCAGCAGCGCCATCGCGCGCAGCTGCTCCGGGCGCAGCTCCGGCCAGCCGAACTTCTCCGCGGCCACCCTGCTCAGCTCGTCCTCGTACTCGTGCTCGGCGGAGGTGGTCACCGGCGCGGCCACCAGGCGTGCACGTCACCGGCGGGCAGCCGGACGCCGTCCTCGCCGGTCCACTCGCGGGAGGCCGCCACCGCGGCCAGTCCGGGAGCCATCAACGCCCGCCCGTCAGGACCGCTGGTGGCGGGCGGCCTGTGCGCGCGCATCCTGGCGCGGCAGCTCGGCGTGCTCGGACATCCTCGCTCCTTCCCTGGTAGGGGTGCGTTCCGACTACCCCCGCGCCACCCTGACAAACGGCAGGAATCGATCGCGGCACAGCGGGCACTCCCCTCCCATGCGACTTCTCCAGGCACCGCTGACGGACAACTCGGCCGCCCTGCTCGTCGAGGGCTACGCCTGGCTGCCGGACCGGCTGCGCGAGGCCGACGGCGCGGTCGTGCGCACCCGGCTGATGGGGCAGCCCACGCTCTGCCTCACCGGTCCGGAGGCAGCCCGGTTCTTCTACGACGAGCACAACATCCGCAGGCAGACCGCCATCCCGGGACCGGTGCAGAGCACCCTGTTCGGCCACGGCGCGGTGCACACCCTGGACGGGGCGGAGCACCGCTGCCGCAAGGACCTGTTCCTCTCCGTGGTCGGCCCGGGCACCGCAGCCGATCTGGTCGAACACACCAGCACCGCCTGGAAGCAGGAAACGGAATCCTGGCGGAGCGGCCAGCGGATCGTGCTGTTCGAGGCCGCCGCCAGAGTGCTCACCCAGGGCGTCTGCCGCTGGGCCGGGATACCGCTGGGCGAGGCCGAGACCCCCGCTGTGGCCCGCGACCTGACCGCCATGGTCGACGGCTTCGCCACCCCGGGTCCCCGGCACTGGCGGGCCCGGCGCGCCCGCGCCCGCCAGGAGGAACGACTCGGGCAGCTGGTCACCCAGGTCCGCGCGGGCGCGGCGCCCGCGCTGCCCGGCTCCGCGCTGCTGGCCGTGGCGAGCCACCGGGACGCCGACGGTCAGCCGCTGGACTCCCGGCTGGCCGCGGTGGAGCTGCTCAACATCATCCGGCCGACCGTCGCGGTCAGCTGGTTCGTCACCTTCGCCGGGCACGCCCTGCACCGCTGGCCCCAGCACCGGGAACCGCTGCGCGCGGGCGAACCGGGCTACGCCACCGCCTTCGCCCAGGAGCTGCGCCGCTTCTACCCCTTCGCCCCGTTCCTCGGCGGCCGCGCCGCCCGCGACCTGACCTGGCGCGGCGAGCGCATCCCGGCCGGGGCGCTGGTGCTGCTGGACCTCTACGGCCAGAACCACGACCCCCGGCTCTGGCCCGACCCCTACCGGTTCGACCCGGCCCGCTTCCTCGACCGCACGATCGGCGAGTTCGAGCTGGTCCCGCAGGGCGCGGGCGATCCGCGCACCGGCCACCGCTGCCCCGGCGAGGCGTTCACCCTCGGGTTGCTGGAGGCGCTGACAACCCGGCTGGCCCAGGCCGACTACCGGGTGCCGCCCCAGGACCTGCGGATATCGCTGCGCCGGGTGCCCGCGCTGCCCGCCAGCCGGTTCGTGCTGATCCCGGACTGAGCGGGACACAGTCCCTTCGGCGGCTGGGTTGCGTGCCAGCGGGTTCCTAGGATCCGGGTTCATGCAGCTACGTCGTCGTTTCCGGGTCAGGCGAACCGGAGCCCTCGTGCTGGCCGTCGCCCTGTCGGTGTCGGTGGCGGGCACGGCCGCCGCCGCGCCGGCCGGGTGGGGCTCGCCGGTGTCCCTCGCGCCGATCGACCCGCAGCAGTGGGAGAACCCCGCTGACATGACGTGGTCGGACTACAAGAAGCCGCCGGGCACCGACTGGGCGAACCCGGCACGCAAGCCGACCAAGCGGATGTTCAAGGGCGCGCTCGTCCTCGTCGACTACCCCGACCAGCCCTTCGCGGTCACCCAGCCGCCGAAGTCCACCGTCTTCGGCAACCCCACCCAGCTGGCCAACAACATCCCGCGCGCCCAGGTCGCGCAGTTCTACCAGGACTTCCTCAACAAGCCCGGCAAGATCAACAACGGGCACACCATCAACGAGTACTGGATGGAGGACTCCGGCGGCCGCTTCGGCGTGGACCTCAAGGCCTTCGGCGCCTACCAGCTGCCCGGCAAGTCCTACGAGTACGCGATGGAGTTCCAGGGCTCCGGCGCCTGCCCGGCCGGGTCCAGCTGCACCAAGGACCTGCGCACCGACGCGGGCAAGGCCTGGCGCGACGACGTCGGCACCGAGGTGCCCAAGGGCTTCGACTTCGTCTTCTTCCTCTCCGCGGGGCAGGACGAGTCGGGCACCTGGCAGGAGTTCGGGCCGATGATGTTCGACAAGAAGGAGGACGTGCCGGACTCCTTCGGCCCGCCCGACCCCAAGCTGCCGAACTGGGCGAAGACCCGCTACGTGGAGTGGACCTCGTGGAAGGCCGCGGCCTCCATCTGGCCCAACGCCGGCGGCGGCTCCTCCACCCAGGCGGAGAGCTCGGGACAGGGCGTGTACGCCCACGAGTTCAGCCACATCCTGGGCATCGGCGACAACTACAACAACCCCTTCGGCAACCCGCCGGTGCGCGCCTACAGCGGACCGTGGGACATGCTCAGCCGCGGCACCTTCAACGGCCCCGGCGGCACCCACACCCGCTGGTTCATCCCGCCGACGGCCGGGGCGTCCATGGGCGCGCAGCACATGCTGCGCAACAAGATGAAGCTCGGCATCGTGGACGAGGCGCACGTGCTGCGGCTGGACCGCGGCACGCTGACCGGCTCCGGCCTCGCGGTGGCCACGGTGACCGCCCGCGCCGCGCAGCCGGGACCGGGCGGGCTGGCCGGGATCAACGTGGTCATGCCCGGCGGGGACAAGGCCCCGGCGTGCAGCCAGGCCAAGGACCCGTTGTGCGACGGCCGCGGCTACCAGAACTACACCCTGGAGGTCGTGGGCCGGATGGGGTCGGACTCCTTCACCCCGGACAGCGGCGTGCTGCTGGCCAAGACGAAGAACGCCGACGCCGCCCCGTTCAAGTGGGTCATCGACGCCAACCCGCAGGACATCAACCTGGTCGACTACTACAAGCCGGACGGCACCCCGGTGAAGGTCACCGTGGGCGACCCGCGCCAGCTGGCCGACGCGCTGCTCAAGGCGGGCACCGGGTCCAAGTCGATCTACGAGTACACCGACACCCACAACCGGCTGCACTTCTACGTGCTCGACATCAAGCGGGACGCCCAGGGCGTGCTCTCCTACACCGTCGCGGTCCGCTCCCTGGACGGCGCTGGCCCGCACACCCGGGGCGTGAAGCTGGACAACGCCCGCACCGGCTGGGTCGGGCACCGCGGCGCCACCGCCTGCTCGTTCCCGCTGACCAACACCGGCAAGGCCAGTGGCACCCCGGCCGCGCACCTGCGCTCGGACGTCTACCGGCTCAAGGCCGAGGTCAGCGGCGCGGGCTGGCAGGTCCAGCTGCCCAACGCCCTCGCGACGGCGAAGTTCGGCGAGAAGGCGGACGTGGCGGTCAACGTGGAGCGCACCACCGCGAAACCGGTCGAGCCCGCCACGGTCAAGCTGACCGCGACCTCGGAGGCCGACCCGAGCAAGACCGCGACGGCGACGTGCACCGTCCTGTCCTGATCCTGCTCACCGCACTGGTGGTGGCGGGCTGCGCGAGCACGCCCGCCACCACCGCCGCGCCGGTGAAGCTGCTCGTCCGGGACGGGGCGATGCGCGAGGTGGGCGCCGAGTGCTCCGGCACCGGCGCCTACCAGGCCATCCACCCCAAGGCCGGCTACCGCGTGCAGGACGCCGGGGGCAGGCAGCTGGCCGAGGGCACGCTGCCGCCGGGCAAGGCGGTCAAGGCCATCGAGGAGCAGCTCGACGTGCCGAGGGAGCCCACGTTCTGCCAGGTCGAGTTCACCGCCGAACTGCCCGCCGCCGACGGCTACCGGCTGCTGGTCGGCGACCTGCCGCCGATCGAGCTGGCCCGCGACCCGAGTCTGGGCGAGCGGGCGCCCCTGGTGGGATTGACCACGTGAGAACCATTCTGTGCCTGCTGCTGGCGGCGCTGCTGACCGCCTGCACCGCGACCCCGCCGCCCGCGCCCGCGCGCGGCGGGGCCTCCGCACTGCCCGGCCCGCTGCCGCCGGGAGTCACCTTCCGCCCGCCGCCACCGGAGGCGGGCGCGGCCCCCGACTTCACCGTGCCGCTGACCGACGGCACCAAGGTCACCGCCTCCACGCTGTGGCGGGACCGGCCGCTGGTGGTGGTGTTCTTCAGCTCCTGGTGCGCCAAATGCGGCACTGAGCAGCGCAAACTCACCGAGCTGGCGAACACCTACCGGGACAGGGTGGCCTTCCTCGGGGTCGCGGCCAGGGACACCGAGGCCGACCTGCGCGGCTACCTGGACCAGCACCAGGTGCCCTACCCGGTCGGCCACGACGACCAGCAGCAGACCGTCGGCCGGAGCTACGCCGTGGCCGAGCCGCCGCTGCTGGCCGTCATCGCCCCCGGCGGCACCCTGGCCAAGGGCCTGACCTCGGCGAACGCCGTGGAGACCGCGGTGCGGGACCTGCTGGGCTGAGCCGCGCTCAGGGCTGGGTGCGCAGCTCCAGCAGGGTCCCGCCGTCGCCGTTGTTCACCGGGTTCCACCGGTTCGGGGTGATGGGCGAGGTGCTGGTGACGTCCTTGACCCGCACGGTGACCGACCCGCGATGGCTGTCGCCCTTGACCGAGTACACCTCGGGAATGTCCATGCTGACAAATCCGGCACCCGGCCCCGCCGCGAAACAGATCGGGTCGGTGAATGCGGAACTGCTGAGCACGATCTGGTTGGCATGCCCCGGCACGCAGGTGGTCAGCAGAATTACGCCATTGCCCTTCAACAGCCGGATACCGCGCTCGGCGAAAATCTTGTCCGCGCCCGGATAGGCGTAGTCCTCCTCCATCGGTGGCGGGTTGTCCGCCGCCACAGCGAGTCCGGCCGTGCCCAGAATTGTGCCGGAAACAACCGCGACCACGGAATAGGCCAACCGCAGTAATGCTCTCATGACAAATGTCCTCAATTTCTCTGGATGGAGGTAGTAGAGCTTTTTGCCGCACCGCGAACCGATACTGACTTCATTATGAAAGCTATAACACGTGCAGCCGTCCTGGCGACGGCGCTGACAATGGGCGCGGGCTTGCTGGCGCCACTACCGGTTAATGCCGCACCGGCCCCGGTCCATTCCCGCGCGGAAGTGCTGGCCGCCTACCGGGCCGGCGGCCAGGTCACCGCGCGGGCCGCCGAGGCCGCGCTGCTGGGCAGCGAGGAGGACGTGCGGCGCTTCCTCACCGAGCAGCGGCCGGTGGCCGCCGAGCACGACGCCCGGATCGAGGTCACCCGGCTGCTGGCCGCCTCCGGACCCGCCGTGCGGGCGGCGGCCGACACCGCGCTCAACGGCGGGTTGGCCGAGCTGCGCGCCTTCCTGGACTCCGGCTGGCAGCAGCCGCACCACAACGACCAGCGCAGGCTGGTCAACCAGCTGATCGCCCGCGGCGGCACGCAGCTGGCCAAGGCCGGGCAGGCCGCGCTCAACGGCACGGACGCCGACGTCGAGGCGTTCCTGTCCACCGGCCGGGTGGTCGCCGAGGACCAGGACAACCGGATCCGGGTCAACAAGATCCTGGCCGCGGCCAAGGAGGGCTCCGCGGTCCACGTCACCGCCCAGCGCGCCCTGGACGGCGGCGCGGAGGACATCCGGGAGTTCCTGCGCAGCGGCTGGCAGGTCGCGGTGCAGCGGGATGAGGAGACGCTGACCGTCGCCGGGCTGGCCGAGCTGGCCGCCGACGCCCAGGTCAGGGCCGCCGAGCAGACCGACATCGCCAAGGACAACGCCGACCAGGCGCTGGCCGCCGCGCGCAAGGCCAAGGAGGCCGCCGAACGGGCCGCCGCCGAGACCGCCGCGGCCCAGGGCGACGCGCGCAAGGCCGCGCAGGCGGCCGGGCGGGCGGCCACCGCGGCCCAGGGCGCGGCCGCGGCCGCGCAGACCGCGATCAACGCGGCGGGCCGGGCCAACGCCGCGGCCAGGGTCGCCGCGAACGCCGCCGGGCAGGCCGCCATCGCCGCGTCCATGACCGAGCGCGCCGCGGCCAGGGCGCAGGACGCCGCCGCGGGCGCGGCCAGGGACAAGTCCAAGGCGTACGCGGCCAGGGTGGCCGCCGAGCAGGCCAGGGACGTGGCCAAGTCGGCCAAACAGGCCGCGGCGGCCGCCGACGCCGCCGGTCGCGCGGTCGCCGAGGCGGGCAAGGCATCCGAGGCCGCCCGCGGCGCCAGCGGGCACGCCGACGCCGCGGCCAAGGCCGCCGAGGACGCGGCCGCCGCGGCCAGGCGGGCCGGCGCCAGCGCGGCCGAGGCCGAACGCGCCGCGGCCAGGGCCCGCCAGGCCGCCGCCGAGGCAGCCCGCGCCGCCGGCCGCACCCAGGCACTGGCCGAACAGGCCGCGCGAGCCGCCTTCGACGCCAGGGACGCGGCCAACTCCGCCGCGGACCACGCCGAAGCCGCGGCCGAGGCCGCGATCGCCGCCGCGGACGCCTACGAGAACGCCGAGGCCGCCGCCCGGCGGGCAGCCACCGCGGCCACCGAGGCCGATCGCGCCGCCCAGCAGGCGAAGTCGGCCGCCGACCAGGCGCACCAGGTCGCCGCGACCGCCAGGGCCGCCGACGACGAACGCGTGAAGCAGCAGGAGTCGCAGGCGGTCCGGGACGCCGAGGAGGCCGCCCGCGCCGAGGCCGAGGAGCGGGACCAGCGCCGCTGGCAGGGCGGTCAGGCCGAGACCTTCGACCAGGAGACCCAGCGCCTGCTCACCGAAGCCGCCAAGCAGGGGCCCGACGCCCTGCGCGACGGCCGCGCGGCCGCGCTGCGGCTGCTCACCAGGGGCGGTCCCTGGGCGCGGACGGCCGCCGTCACCGCGCTGAGCGGCCCCGACCCCGCGGTGCGGCTGTTCGTCAGCACCGCGCTCGGCCAGGCCGTGGAACAGGACGACCGGGCCGGGCTCGGCATCATCGCCGGGGCCACCGACCGGCCGGCCCAGCAGGCGGCCGCCTTCGCCACGCAGACCGGAACGCATGAGCAGGTCAAGGAGTTCCTGCGCCTGCGGAACTACCCCGGAAAGGTGAACGACGACCGCAAGCAGGTCAACCAGGTGATGGCCGCGGCCGGACCGGACTCGCTGGTGCACAGCGCGGGCAACGAGGCCCTCAACGCCGACTCCAGGGGCGATGCCGAGGCGCTGCACCGGTTCCTGGAGACCGGCAGGTTCACCGCGGCCAAGGCCGAGGACCGCAGGCAGGTCAACAAGATCCTGGCCGAGGCGCAGCGGGACGGCCTGCGCGAGGTCGCCGCGGGCGCGCAGGCCGCGCTCTCCGGCCCGGACAGCTACGTGACCCGCTTCCTGCACGTCGAGCTGCCCCAGGCCAGGCTGCGCGACGCCGACAGCGCCACCCACCGCGCGCAGATCGACAGCTACCTGGCCAGGGCCGACCAGTCCTCCGCGCTGGCCAGGCAGAACGCCAACCTGGCCGCCGAGCACGCGGCCATCGCCCGCCAGGCCGCTGACGAAGCGGCGCGGTGGGCGGCCAAGGCCCAGGAGTCGGCAGAGCAGGCCAAGATCGCCGCCGACGCGGCCAAGGCCTCCGCCGAGGCCGCCCAGCGCTCAGCCGACCAGGCCGCGCAGTCGGCCAAACGGGCCCGCGACGCCGCCGCCAACGCGGCCAAGAGCGCCCGCAGCGCCGACGCTTCGGCCGCCCGCGCCTCGGCCTCGGCGACCAGGGCGAACACCGCGGCCGCCGCGGCCCAGCGCGCCGCCGAGGCGGCCCGCGCCGACGCCATCCAGGCCGGCAAGGACGCCGAGGCGGCCGAACGCGCCGCCCAGGAGGCCAAGGACGCCGCGGCCCGGTTCCACCAGGTCGGCGAACAGCGGGAGAACGTCGGCGAGGTCCCCAAGGAGAACGAGGTCAGCCCCTTCGGCATCGAGAAGGTGCCGGAGAACATGAAGGACACCCCGACGGTCGACCCCAAGTCGGCCCGCTGCTGGGGCAGCGGCCTCGGCTTCGGCGCCAGCTCGGCGACCTGCTTCTACAAGGTCGACCACCACATCACCGGCACCCTGCGCTTCTTCACCTTTGACTGCCCGCCGGGAGCCACCGGCAAGGGGCAGTGCCGCCGGGTGGAGGTGGGCACCAGCCCGATCGACTTCCACTACACCACCGAGCAGGTGTTCAACACCGCCGTGGTCGCCGGTCAGGTGCTGCTCGCGCTGGCCAAGGGCATGATCGACGACTTCGTCCGGTGCGCCACCGACACCGGCTGGGGCCAGGCCGAGGCGTGCGCGTGGGTCGCGGCCTCGGTCATCCCGCCCGCGCGGATCCTCCGCTCCGCCGAACTGCTGGCCTACTCGGCCAAGCTCGGCAAGCGCACCGACACCGAGTTCTCCCTGTTCCTCCTCGACGGCAAGTCCGGTATCGACGCCGTCCTGGACAAGTCGGGCTACCTGTCGCTGGCGGTGGAGAACACCACCGGCCTGAAGGGTCTCGGCGGCAAGCTCTTCACCTCCGCGATGGACCACTTCGGCGCGAAGGTCAAGGCCGTCGACGGCGCCTGGTTCGCCGGCGGGAAAATGTCCGACAACATCGACAAGTTCAACGAACTGATCAAGAAGGGCAAGTCGCTCGACGACGCGGCCCGCGGCACCTTCACCGGGAACATGGCGGGCAAGTACGGCTTCAACAAGGTCGAGTTCCTGGAACGCGAGGGCCCGTTCGGCGAGTACACCAAGGTTGTGGTCCGGTTCTCCTGACCGGCGCGCCAGTGAGGAGACCGATCGTGACCACGCGGGAACCCGACCGGATCGAGGTCGCGGCTGAGCTGCTGCGCGCGGCGAAGGCCGAGGGGGCGGGCGCGGTCGAGCTCGTAGCGCTGCTCCGGCAACGGCTCGGCGAACTGCCCACGATGGTGTTCATCGGCTCGTTCCGGCAGGCCTTCGGCATCCCGCTCAAGGTGTTGCTGGAGGCCGAGACCTGGCAGGGCTTCCACCAGCCAGGACCGCTCAACCTGACCGACGAGCAGTTCACCCGGCTGCTCTCGCCGTGGATCTGAGCAGCGCACGGCCCCGGACCGCCACCCGGCGGGCCGGGGCCGTCTAGGCTGCGTGCCGTGTCCACTTCTCACACGACCTCCCGGGTCCGGCTGCTCGCCCTCGGCGCGGTGACCGCGCTGGGCCTGCTCGCCGGCTGCACGCCCAGCGAAGAGCCCGCCTCGCCGGAAGAGCTGGCCAAGGCCAACCAGACGCCGACCTCGGCCACCAGCGCCGCGGCCCCGAGCTCCAGCACCGCGCCGAAGCCCACCGGCCCGGCCTGCGCGCTGGACGCGTTCAAGGTCGAGGGCGCGCCCGGCGCCAAGCCCACGGTGACCGTGCCCACCGGCTGCTCCGCGCCGACCGAGCTGCTGTCCAAGGACATCACTCCAGGTAACGGCCCCGAGGTCAAGGCTGGCGACTCGATCGAGGCGCACTACCACCTGACCACCTTCTCCGACCGCGCCTTCAAGCAGTCCTCCTACGACGCGGGCAAGCCGTTCCCGGTGCAGGTCGGCGCGGGCCGGGTCATCCCGGGCTGGGACAAGGGCCTGATCGGGGTGAAGGCGGGCGCCCGCCGCGTGCTGGTGGTGCCGCCGGACCTGGGTTACGGCGCGCGCGGCCAGAGCGACATCGGCCCGAACGAGACCCTGATCTTCGTCATCGACGTGCTCAAGGTGACCCCGGGCTCCGGTTCCTGACCTGACCTCAGCGGTTGGCCGGGGTCTCGTCCAGGAACACCTTCGTGACGACCCGGCCATCCGCGGTCAGGTAGCCGTGCAGCATGCCCGGCGTGCTGTGCGGCGCGTCGAACTCCCCGGCCCGGTTCAGCGCGATCACCCCGCCCTGGCCGCCGAGCGTGGGCAGCCGCTTGACCACCACGTCGAAGGCGGCCTCGGCCAGTGACCGCCGCCCGAACTCGACCAGGTTCGAGATGGTGCCCGCGGCCGCGCCCCTGATGAACACCTCACCGGCCCCGGTCGCGCTGACCGCGGCGGTGTCGTTGCGCGCGTAGGTGCCCGCGCCGATCACCGGCGAGTCCCCGAGACGACCGGTCATCTTGTTGGTCAGGCCGCCGGTGGAGGTGGCCGCGGCCAGGTCGCGGGACCGGTCCAGCGCGACCGCGCCGACCGTGCCGTGCGCCTGCGGGTCGGCCAGGTCCCTGGTCGCCGGGTTCTTGGCCTTCATCAGCTGGTCCCAGCGGGCCTGGGTCCAGTAGTAGTCCTGGGTGACCGAGGGCAGGCCGTTGCGGGCGGCGAAGTCGTCCGCGCCCTCACCGGCGAGCAGCACGTGCTTGCTCTTGTCCATCACCAGCCGCGCCGCCGAGATCGGGTTGCGCACGTTGCGCACCCCGGCCACCGCCCCCGCGGCCAGGTCCTTGCCGCGCATGATCGAGGCGTCCAGCTCGTGCCCGGCGTCCTCGGTGAACACCGCGCCCTTGCCCGCGTTGAACAGCGGGTCGTCTTCCAGCACCTTGACCGCGGCCTCCACCGCGTCCACGCTGCTTCCCTTGCCCTGCAACACTTTCTGCCCCGCCCGCAGCGCGGCGGTCAGGCCGTCCCGGTAGGCCTTCTCCACCTCGGGCTTGGTGTCCTTGCGCACCAGGCCGCCGCCGGCGCCGCCGTGCACGGCCAGCACCACGTTCCGGGCGTCCGGAGCGGGCCGTCGGCCCTCGGCTTCGGCGACCTCGACCTCAGCCCCGCTCGGCGCGGTCGTCCGTTCGGGCAGGGCGCTGCTCTGCGGCCCGACCAGCAGCAGCGCGGCCGCGGTCAGCACTACGGTGGCTCGTCCTCGCATGACGGTGTCCCCTCCTCGTCCAGGCTGTGCTTCCTGCCTAGGTCCAGCGGGGGCGCGGCGGCACCGGCCGTTGGTCGGTGCCGCTCACTCGGCCGCGGCGCAGCGCGCGCCCTCGGCGGGCAGCCCGCCAGCAACAGCCTGGGCGCGGTGGTCAGCCGGGGCTCGCGCTGCGGGCTGGTGGCCGGGGGCGCGCCGAGGCAGCCGGTCACCGCCAGCTGCCCGGCCAGGGAACCCCGCAGGCGCGGCGCGATCCGGCGGGTCAGCTCGGTGATCCGGGTCAGGTCGGTGAGCGAGCGCACCCGCCCTGACGTAGTCGGCCAGCTCCGCCCATGCCGGGTCGCGCAGGTGCATGAAAGCCCGCTCGGTCAGCTCGGCCGAGGTGAGCGACCGGCCGGGGTCGGCGGGGTCCCTGACCTCGCCCCGGTCGGCCCGCGCCAGCAGGTCGTCCCACTCCCGCAGCAGGTTCCGGCCGTGCAGGGCGCAGCTCGCGGTGCGCTCGCACCAGCGGACCCACTCGTGGAAGGAGTCCTCGGCCGCGGCGGCCTCGGTGGCGGCGACGGCAGTCGCGCCCAGGCTGTGGTCCATGCCCGAGTCCAGGACCATCACCCGGACCCGGTCCGCGCCCGGCAGTCGGCCTGGACCTCCCGGTTGAAGGCGACCAGCCGGTCGAACTCCGCCTGCGTCCCCGGGTACCGCGAGGGCTGGCGCTGGAGCAACTCCGCCGAGCAGCGCACCGGATGGCTGCGCGCCACGCCCCTCGGGTCGAACCCGACGATGTCGAAGCGCCGCAACACCTCCGGGCTGAACGTCGAGTCGGCCCGCAGGGCGAAGCTGACGCCCGAGCCGCCAGGGCCACCGGGGTTGAACACCAGCACGCCGATCCGCCGCGCCGGGTCCAGCGCCTTCCGCCGGGCTACCGCGAGATCGAACTTCGCGCCGCCGGGCTCGGCCCAGTCGACCGGCAGCCGCAGCGCACCGCACTCGACGGTCTTGTCCTCAGGGCATGGCGCCCAGGCGATGCTCCGGGCCGGGCCGCGCGCCCGCCGTGCCGGTGGACAGCAGCAGCGCCGAGCCGGTCAGCAGCACGCCCAGCGCTCGGGTGGTCGACCGCATCGAGTCCCCCTTCCTCGTGGTGACGATGACCGCACCGACGCTCGCGCACCAGCCGGGTCCCCGTCTGCCACCCCGGGGATGATCCGCGACCCCGGTCCCCTACGGGCTCACTCCGTAGGCCGATAGGGCAGGATGGATGACCATGAGCCGACCGCAGGTAGTGGTGCACGCCAACCAGGAACTGCTCGCCGCCGCGGCCGCCGCGCGCCTGGTCACGGCGCTGGTGGACGCCCAGTCGGCGCGCGGCTCGGCCTCGCTGGTGCTCACCGGCGGCCGCACCGGCAACGCGGTGCTGGAGCAGGTGCGCCAGCTGGCCGCCAGGGACGCGGTGGACTGGGGCCGGGTGGACATGTACTGGGGAGACGAAAGGTTCTTGCCGGCCGGCCATCCGGACCGCAACGAGACCCAGGCCCGCGCCGCCCTGCTCGACCACATCCCGGTCGAGGCGGCCCGCGTGCACGCGGTCGAGCCCAGTGACGGCCGCTTCGGCGACGACCCGGACGCCGCGGCCGCCGCCTACGCCGAGGTCCTGGCCAAGGCCGGTGCCGCCGTGCCCGCCTTCGACGTGTGCCTGCTGGGCGTCGGCGAGGAGGGCCACACCGCCTCGATCTTCCCGGACTCCCCCGCCGTGCACGAGACCGAGCGCACCGTGGTCGCCGTCCGCGACTGCCCCAAGCCCCCGCCCACCAGGGTCAGCCTGACCCTGCCCGCCATCCGCGCCGCCCGCGAGGTCTGGCTGATGACCACCGGCGAGGCCAAGGCCGACCCGGTGGCCCAGGCCCTGACCGGCGTGTCCGAGGTCGACATCCCGGCTGCGGGCGCCCGCGGCGCCGAACGCACCCTGTGGCTGCTGGACCGGACCGCCGCCGCGCGCGTCCCCGCCTGACCCATGCCCTACCCCGGCGCGCACCCCGATCACGAGCAGCTCTACCGCCGCTTCCCCCGCCTGGCCTACGCGGTGATCATCACCGTCCGGCTCGTCGCCGGCCTCCTCGGCCTGACCCTGCTCACCCTGTGCGCCCTGACCTTCCGCGCCGAGCCCGCCCCGCTGCACGGCCGGGCCACCCTCGCCGAACCCTGCGCCACCGGCCTCTGCGCGGTCACCGTCACCTGGGACGACCGCAGCACCGAGCGCGGCAACCTGAGCCTCACCCGCTCCCAGCGCGAGGCCGACGACATCGAGGTGTGGGGCCGGCAACCCAGCCTGTGGGGCCGCACCGAGCTGTCCACCGCCCCGATGGCCCCGCGCGGCCCGCAGTGGGGGCTGCGGATCACGTTCCTGCTGGTCGGCGCGCTGTTGGTGGCGCTGGGGGCGTCCAGGCGGTTCGGGCCCGCGCTGGCCAGGCGGCTCAACCCGGCCGGGTGGCGGCGCGCCCGCCGTTTCTACCGAAGTGGTGGACCTCGGGTGGAACGCTGACCCGTGAGTATGGCGCGCATTGTGACTACAACGCGATTTACGGTCTCCCTTGCACGCGGTACTTCATCACATGAATTTCCGATTGAATGCATTCATAACTAGACAACGATCATCCGATCGGACAATTACTGACCATTAGTCCTTGTGTCCGGTTTCAGCTGTCGGCACTCTTTCCCGTTGCTCTTCATCCAAGGGAAAGGTTGTCATGGCCGCTCCACGCGACCGCGAAGCCCTGAACAAGACCACCAGCTTGATGAACTTCCTGGCAGAGGTCACCGACGCCGCCGAACGCCACCCGGTGCGTGACATCCTCTCCACCGACCAAGACGCCCCGGACCCGATCATCTGGCTGGACGAACTGCCGGACGGTGTCCGCTGGTCGACCAACCCGCGCGATGACGTCTTGATGTGGGTCCGGCCCCCACGGTCCGCCACCGAACCAGCACCACCTGAACCGCTGGCACAGTGGGTCGACCTGTCGCGCACTCGCGGCCACACCGGTCCGGAACCGGTGCTCCACGGAACCGGGCCCGCGGACGCGGAGCCAGGGCAGCGAACCGAGCCACCGAACAGCATCGTGCGAGCGTTCAGCGCCTGGCGATCGACCTGGCGGGCCTGGGCGCGAGACCAGTCGAGCCGGACCCTGTACGAGCAGCTGGAAAAGGCCGCGAAAACCATGGAGCAGCAGGATGACGAATTCGAGTTCGTGCTCGCCGTTGGATTGGTGGCCTGGGCCGCGCCGGACGGAGACCGAATTTACCGGCATCTGGTGACAGAACCGGTTCGTCCCACATTGGACCGTGCCACCGCGGAGGTCACGGTTTCCCTGGTCGGCGGTAAACGCCGCCTGGAGGGCCGTGAACTCTTCGCCGATCAGGAGGTCTACCGAGCTGACCGGGGCCGCTCGGCGCGTCAGGACGTGCTGGCCGGAGCCGCCGCGCTCAACTCACCACAGACCCTGGCCCTGGTGCGGGACTGGCTCGCGGTCAGCCTCGACCAGCCGCTGGAGACGCGGGACACCCGGACGCCTGCTGAACACGCGACAGCCACACCGGTGCTGAGCCCGTCACCGGCGCTGCTACTGCGTCCACGCAGCCGGGTACTGCTCGCCGAGGCCTACCGGCGCATCGCCGAAGCGCTGCGACAACCCGGTGCGGAGGTGCAAGTGGCACTCGCCCAGCTCGTCGTCGACACCGAGCCGGCCGAGCGGTCCACGTGGCTTCAGCAGCAAGGGGCTGCCTCCGGTGACGTGCTCGGTACCGACCCACTGTTCCCCTTGCCCACCAACGACGAGCAACAACGGGTCATCGAACTCCTGCGCACTGAGACCAGCGTGGTCGTCCAAGGACCACCGGGCACCGGCAAGACGCACACCATCGCGAACCTCGTCTCGGCACTGCTCGCCCGCGGTCAGCGTGTGCTGGTGACCAGCCAGAAGGACCAGGCGCTCAAGGTCCTGCGCGGCAAGATCCCGGCTGCCCTGCGCGAGTTGTGCGTCCTGCTCGCCGGTGGCAGCAAAGACGCAGCCAAGGAACTGCAGCAGAGCTTGGACGCGCTCTCCGAGGCGATCGCCTCGCCAGAGACGAGCAGGCTGCCTGAGCGGATCAAGGAACTTTCGGCCCACCGGCACGACCTTCGATCGACGAGCGCCCAACTCAACAGCCGGATCCGGGAGCTGCGCGGTGTCGAGAACGTCAGGCACGGCCCGGTGGCGCCGGGCTACAGCACCGAACGCTATTGCGGGACGTTGTCCGAAATCGTGCGCGAGGTCAAAGACAACGCCGCCACCCACCGTTGGTTCCCGCCGGTCGATCCCAAGCAGCCCGACCATCCCCCGCTGACCCTGCCTGATCTGGTCGAGCTGCTGCGCCTGACCCGGTCCGACGGTCCGGCTCGGCGGGCACGAGACGGACAACGAATCCCGGAACGGGCCGAGCTTCCGGCACAAGGCGGCTTGGCAGAGCTGGTCGCCGCGGAACGCACCGCCCAGGACACCGCACACACGGACACCAGCGAGCTGACCCAACGCCTGGCCGCGGCGGGCACCGAGGTTCTGCACGGACTGCGGCAGGTCCGGCAGGAGATGAACGAGGTGCTGCACGAGCTGGGCCTGAACCGCGACCGGACCGCGGGACCGATGCCGGACTGGGTCGCCAGGGCACTCGGTGACCGGTTCGCGGGCCGCCATGCGGGCCTGTGGGGACACCTGTCACAGGTGCGCGAGGAAGCACACCGCCTCCAGGAGCGCATCAAGGCGCGAGGGGTCACCTTCCACGTCGAGCTCACCGCACCGATCAGCACGGTGGGCATCGGCAAGGCCCGTGGACTACTCAAGGCCGGGCATGCCCTGCGGGATCATCTGGCCGCGGGCCGGAAACTGCGGAAGGTGCTGCCCAAGTCCTCGGTGCAGAAGGAGGCGGCCGACTTCCTGGCCGCCGTCGCCGTGGACGGCAGACCACCCACCGCCTTGCCAGAACTGGAAGTCGCCCTCGAATGGCTCGAAGCAGAGGTGGCGGCCACGCAATTGGTGCACAGATGGGCGGAAGCGAAGGTGCCGATCGAGACCGACCACATCACCGACACCTTGTCCCAGCTCGACGACAGCGGACGCCTGCTGGGCAGCGTGGAAGCCGCGGTGGCACTGCGGGAACGAACGGCCGAGTTGCTCCGGCGAAGCGGCCTGACCATGGACCTGTCCACGATCGAGGTCGTCACCGCTGTGCTTGACGCGGCTCCGGCCGCGCTCAACTACGTCGAACTCGAACGCGCCCGGACACAGGTGGACGCACTGCTTTCGCGTGTGCGCGAGTGGGCCGGGCACCCGGACTCCTGTGGTGAGCTCGGTCTGCTGGTCGACGCGATCGCGAACCGGGACCTCGCCGCATACGACTCCGGTCTCCACGCAGTCGACCGTGCCCGTACCGAACAGGACCAGGAACGACGGCGGGCTCAGCTCGCCCGCGTGCTGCACGCCGTCCACCCGCAACTGCTCGACCTGCTTGAGCAGACCGCGTCCGACCAGGAATGGGACAGCAGGATCCGCGCTCTACCCGATGCCTGGGCGTGGTCCAAGGCCGAGCAGTTCGTGTCCAGCCAGCGCAACGCCGACGAGGAACGCCAACTCGTCTCGCGGCACGATGAGGTCGAAGACCTGCTGAAGAACGTCACGGAGGAGCTCGCCGCCGCGGAGGCCATGCACGCGTGTGTCGCGCGGATGACCGACTCGCACGTGGTGGCTTTGCGCAGTTACCGCGAGCACATGGGCAAGATCGGTGGCGGACACGGCAGCAGGGTGCGGGAGTTCCGGAACGCGGCCAAGGCCGCGATGGAAAAGGCCAAGAGCGCCGTGCCCGCCTGGGTCGTGCCGTTGCCCAACCTGCTCGAGAACATCGCGCCGGACCGGGACTCCTTCGACGTCGTCATTGTGGACGAGGCCAGCCAGGTCGGCCTGGAACACCTGTTCCTGCTGTGGATGGCACCGCGCGTGATCGTCGTTGGCGACGACAAGCAGTGCACCCCTGGGGTCAACCGGATGGGCAAGCTGGCCAACGTCTTCGAGCGCATGTCAGAACACCTGGCCGAGCTTCCGGAGGAGGTCCGGTTCAACTTCAGCCCCAAGTCCAACCTCTACGGCCTGCTCTCCGCCCGTTCCGGCAAGGACGCGGTGGTCCGGCTGCGCGAGCACTTCCGGTGCATGCCGGAGATCATCAACTGGTCGTCTGAGCAGTTCTACGGCGCAGGCAACCGAGGATTGGTCCCGTTGCGCGAGCGCACCGCCAGGGACCTGGAGCCGCTTCAGGTCGTGCACGTCACCGGTGCCTACCCAGAAGGAAAGGAAGCCAGACTGCGGAATCCGGTGGAGGCCAAGCGGATCGTCGAACAGCTCGTCACCTGCCTTGCGGATCCTCGCTACCGGGGCAAGTCCTTCGGCGTGGTGGTGCTGCGCAGTCTCGGCCATCACGTCAAGCTCATCGAGCACGAGATCAACGCCGCCATCACGCCGGAGGAACGCGAGGCCCGCAACATCCGGGTCGGCACCGCGCCGAACTTCCAGGGCGACGAGCGGGATGTCATCTTCCTCTCCACGGTGGTCACCGAGGTGCCCCAGGTCCAGGCCGCGACGATGTGGCAACAGACCTTCAACGTGGCGGCCAGCCGGGCGCGAGATCAGATGTGGCTGTTCACCTCGGTCCGGCCTGCCGACTACCGGGCCGGGGACCTGCGGGCCTCGCTGGTCAACTACATGCTCAACCCGCCGTCGGTCTACGGAGCCTCTCCGGAGCTCGACTCGGTCAGCGAGCGCCGGCACTGCAAGCCGTTCGAGTCGCTGTTCGAGCAGAGGTTGTTCCGCCGGATCAGAGAGCGCGGCTACCACGTGGTGCCGCAGTTCAAGGTCGGCACCCGCTCCCTTGACCTGGTGGTCGTCGGCGACGGCGGCCGACTGGCCGTCGAGTGCGACGGTCACCGCTGGCACGCCTCTGCCCAGCAGCAGGTCGCGGACGCCCGCCGGGACCGGGAACTGCGCCGGATGGGCTGGGAGGTGGTGCGCATCCGGGAGAGCGAGTTCGAGTTCGACGCGGAACGCGGACTGGCTCCGCTGTGGCAACGCCTGGCACAACGCGACATCCACCCGAAACCGGTGCCGGCCTCCACCGGGGCGCAGCCGGACTGGACGCCGATCGAACTGCCCGAGGACACGGCGGACGCCGAGCAAGGAGAGCGACTGTGAGCGCCGAGGAGATCCGCGTCGAACTCGACGACAACATCCTGGACCGGATCGCCGGCCTGATCTGCGGGGACGACACCACGGTCAACTACCGGACCGGCTACCAGATCACCTCGTTCTTCGAGGCAGCGGGCTGGGCCAGGGTCGGCGAGGTCGATGGCGCCCGGCGCGCCTGGGTCGCCGACACGCTCAAGCGGCGACGGCGCGACTCGAACGCCTTGCGCCAGGTCATCCTGCGACTGGTCGATCCGCGCGAATACCTGGACGAGGACGAGGTGCGGGTCCACGTGCTGCAGGAGCTCAACGAACTGCTGGCGGTCGAGGGCTACCAGGTGGTCTACAAAGGCAGCAGGCCGGAACTCATCACCCAGACGCCGACCATGAACCGACCGGCGATGCAGGCGCCGGTCCAACTGCTGGCGAGCCTGTCCGACATCGTCAGTGACGCGGCATTCGGCGCGCAGCTCAGGTCCCGGCTCGACGAGGCACACACCTGCTGGAAGTCCGGCGCCTGCACGGCGGCGATCATCATGCTCGGCAGTGTGCTCGAGGGCGTGCTCTACGACGTGGCCCTGGCCCAGCACGACGGCCAGGGCCGCAAGCCTACCGACCACCTGGAGAGCCTGATCGACCTCGCCAAGGACAACGGGTGGATCGCGGCTGACGTCGTGGACTACGTGCACGTGCTGCGCCACCACCGCAACCTGGTGCACCCGAAGAAGCAGTTGACCCAGGGATACGCGCCGGAGGAGGACACCGTGCTGATCGCCTGGAACGTGGTGGTCGCGACGCTCAACGACCTGGAGCAGTGGGGAAGGACGACCGGCGTCTAGCCGAGCGAGATCTCCGGCAACGATCGACGAAAGCCCGGTCCGCGTGCGCGGACCGGGCTTCGGATCAGTGGCTGGGAGCTACTTCTCCCACCAGCCCTTCTTCTCGTTCTGCTCGATGTTCTCCGGGTTGAAGTCGTCCTTCACCGCGGTCTTGCCCGCCTCAAGGCCGACCTTGATCGGGGCCTGCCACAGGTACTCCTTGCCGACTTCCTTGCCGACCTGCTTGCCGTACTCGGCGGCCTGCCCGTAGTCGTCCTTCAGGCCGTCCAGCCGGGGTATCTGCTCGCCTCTGTTGCCTCTGAGCCCGCGCAACATGCTCTGGTTGGTCTTGCTGACGCTCTTGGACAGGTCGAAGCCGCTGCGGCTGTACTTGCCGAGGCCGCCGAGGCCCTTGATCTTGCTGGCCGCCTTGGCCATGTTCTGGATCATCGTGGACAGCACCCGGTTCACGCCCTGGCACAGGCGCAGGAACTTGGTGAAGTACTTCATGATCTTCGAGACCGCCATGCCGACCCTGGCGATCACCCAGGACACCCCGGCGGCGATGGAGGCGCCGAAGGTGAAGAAGGCGGTCAGGCCGGCCGCGACCATGGCCTTGATGATCTCGGCGACCACGATCGAGATGGTGTCCCGCACGATCGCGCGCACCACGGCCATCGCCTGGCCGAGCCCGCCAGCGGCCTCGGAGGTGGCCTTGGCCTCGCCGCTGATGGCCAGCAGGCTGTCGTTGACGATGGTCATCTGCTCTTTGAACGCCAGCTGCGCGTCACCGCTCCAGCCGCCGATCTGCGCGTTGAGCTCGTTGCGCGTGTCGGTGGCCAGGTCGGTGATCTCCTTGGACACGTTGTGCCAGGCCAGCACGCCCTTCTTGACCTCGCCGTCGTCCCCGCTGACGTAGTCCAGGCACTCCTTGAGCGGGCCGATGTGCTCCATCGCCCAGCCGATCCCGGCCTCCAGCAGCGAGCCGAACGGGTCCATGACCACGCCCACCGCGTCGAAGGCCAGCCCGGCCGCGGAGGCGCCGGCCTCCGGGAACTCGCCCTGCACCAGCGCCGAGACCGTCTCCGCGGTGCTGCCGATCGCGCCGGAGCCGTCCAGGGACTTGGTCGCGCCGTCGAAGTTGGAGAACCACTCCATCGTCAGCTCACTTCTTCCCGTCGAAGGAGTCGCGGATGCCGTCCTCCGCTTGCTGGTAGGTCAGCGCGGCGTCCTTGAGCGACTTCGCCACGTCCTGCAGGCCCTGCGCGCCGTCCTCGATCTGGGCCCTGGCCTCGGCGGCCTGCTTGTTCAGGTCGCCGGCGAAGCGCATGCCGATCACGCCATAGGCCTCGTGGCCCAGCTGGATGCCCGCCGCGGCGGTGGCCTGCCCGGACAGGCCCTCGCCGATGCGCTGGAGGGTGGCCGCGTACTTCTCCAGCTCGGCGCTCTTGGTGGTGAACTTGTCAGCCGTCATAACTGCCTTCCCCAGTGGGTGTGCCAGCCGAACCCGCTCAGCGCAGGATCGGGCCGCCGAAGTCGTCCTCGTCCTCGTCCCGGTCCGGCCGCGGCTGCCGCGGTGGCTGGGACGGGCGCGGCGGGGCGTTCGGTTCCCGCTGGGCCTGCGGCGGCTGACCCGGCTGGCCGGGGGCGTCCTCGTCCTCGGCGGGCGGCAGGTAGCCGCGCAGCATGGCCATGGTCTGGGTGGCGTCGCCGAACAGCGGCGTGACCACCTCCTCCAGCTGGCGGCCTGCCTGTGCCTGGGCCTGCTGGGCGAGCTGCACCAGCAGCTGGCCGAGGTTGCGCAGTGAGGCGTCCACCAGCGAGGGGTGGATCTGCACGTCCTTGAGCGTCCCGTTGACGTGCACCTCGACGCTGATCTTCCCGTCCGGGGTGCTGGCGCGGCCGCTCAGCTGCTGCAGTTCACCGGAGACCGCGTCCACGGCGGCCAGCCGGGCCCGGTTCTCCCGCTCCATGCGCGCTACCCACGCTTCGGGGTCCACAAACATTCACCTTTCACTCGCCCCCCATTCCACGATGTCGCCCGGTCAGACTAGGCAACGGCCCGGTCGGTTCCCTCGGACGGCGGTAACTGTGTGCCGATTTCCCGGGCACCGCCACCGGACGTAATGGTCTGTACCATTTGCCCGGTCAACAGCGGGGGTTACTGGACCGTTCGATGGCCGGACAACTGGTTCAAAGTTGTCAAACTGATGACACGCCCACGTTCGGAGCAACGAGCCGGTCGAGCAGCCGAACAGGGAACACGCTGCGTAGTCACGCATGACTTGGTCAATCTGACAAACTTTGACAAGTCCCCAGGCTGTCTGCCGAGTCAGCTGCCCGCAGATCATGACAAGCTGGACAGACTTGTCAACTGGCTCTGTTTTTTGGCAGCAAGCTGCCGTACGGTGGGGTCGATCGGACGGGTGACTCGGAGGTGCTGCTCTGGTCACGAAGAGGTTGTCCGGGCCCGGCCTGCGTCAGGCCGCCCCCAGGACAAACGTGAGCACGGAAACCCGCGGCGACCGCGGGCCGGACGGACTGCGCTGCCTGCGGCGCACGCTGACCGACCTGGGGTTGCTCACCCTGGCGGGTCTGGACGTCGTGGTGAACACGGCGCCCTCGACGCACTACACGTTCCTGCTGCCCGCGCTGGCCTGCCTGGCGCTGCTGTTCCGCAGGGAGTTCCCGCGCGCCGCGCTGGTGCTGACCATTCCCGGCCTCGTGGTGGGCTTCACCGTGCTGGCCGCGGTGGTCGCGCTGTACACGGTGGCCAGGTCGCGCAAGCTGGACTGGCAGACCATCGCGGGCGCGCTGCTGGTCTTCGGTGGCTGCCTCACCCTGGGCCCGATGCAGGTCTTCCCCGACGTAGCCCCGCACGAGGCGCTCCTGCGCGCCCTGTACGCCGCGCTACTGGCCGGCACCCCGGTCACCGTCGGCCTGCTGGTGCGGGCGCGGTGCGAGCTGACCGGCAAGCTGACCGAGCTGGCCGCGGGCCGGGAGAAGCAGCAGCGGCTGCACGACCACGCGGTGCGCGCCGAGGAGCGGACCCGGCTGGCCCGCGAGATGCACGACGTGGTGTCCCACCAGGTCACGCTGATCGCGATCCAGGCAGGCGCGCTGCAGATGGTGGCCGAGGACGCGGACTCCAAGGAGATCGCGCAGACCATCCGCAAGCTGTCCAACCGCACCCTGGAAGAGCTGCGCAACCTGGTCGGCCTGCTGCGCTCCTCCACCCTGGACTGCGAAGCCGTGCAGCCGACCCTGGAGGACGTGCCCCAGCTGGTCGCCGACTGCGGCCTGCCGGCCACGCTGACCATGGGCCCGATGCCCGGCCCGGTGTCCCCGCAGCTGGGCTGCGCGGTGTACCGGACGGTGCAGGAAGCCCTGACCAACATCGGCAAACACGCCTCCGGCGCCCCGGTCACGGTGCACCTGGGCCTGGCCTCGGGCAGCCTGCACGTGGAGATCCGCAACGCCTGCCCCCGCGCCCAGGACGGCCTCGCGCCGCTGCCCCCCGGCGGCCACGGCCTGATGGGCCTGCGCGAGCGGGCGGCCATGCTCGGCGGCACGCTCACCGCGCAGCCGACCGAGGACGGCGGCTACGTGGTCCGCGCCAGCTTCCCGCTCACCCCGGAGAACCTGGCCGCCCCCGCCCCAGCCACGCCGATCCCCCCGGCGCACGCGGCACCGATCCCGCCGGCCCCGGCCCACTACTCGGTCCCGGCGCATTCGGTTCCGGCGCATTCCGCTACGGCCCACTCGGTCCCGGCCAGCTCAGTCCCGGCCGATCCGTCCCCTGCCCGCTCAGTCCCGGCCCATGCGGCTGCGGTACGCGCGGTCTCGGCCCATCCGGCCCCGGCGACCGCGGCCCACACCACCGCGCCGCTGCCGATCGCGGCCAAGCACTCCGCGTCGTCGGCTCCCCCGCCGGCGCCCGACCCAGCCCCGCCACCGGCCCCGGCCCGGCGGACCACGCACGCCCCCGCCGCCGGACCGCCCGCGCTGACCTCAGCCGAGCACCTGGCGATGCTGCGCCACCCCCGGCCCCGCGAACCCAGCCCGGCGGAACTCCACCTGTCAGCCCAATGACACCGGGGGCAAGGTTCCCTGTCTCGCGGTGACAAGCCCTGACTGGCACGTTCCGGGGGCACCGGACCGGCTCATGCTGAGCGCATGACCGACGTCCTGTCCCCCGGAACGCACACCATCGAGATCGGCGGCATCCGCCAGCGCTACCACGTGGCGGGCGCGGGGCCGGTCTGCCTCGTCCACTCCGGCGGTCCCGGCATCCACTGGGAGTACCTGCGGATGCCGGAGCTGGAACGCCAGCTGACCATGGTCTACCTCGAACCGGTTGGCACCGGCCAGAGCGGCAGGCTGCCTGACGGCCAGTACACGATGCGCCGCTACGCCGAGTTCGTCGACGGCGTCCTGGACCACCTGGACGGCCCCGAGGTCTTCTTCCTCGGCCACTCCCACGGCGCCTTCGTCGGCCTCCAGTTCGCCCTGGACCACCCCGACCGCCTGGCCGGCCTGATCGTCTACGACGGCGCGCCGACCATGAACACCCCGGACTTCGACGCCGAGCTGGCCGCGGGCGTCCAGGCCCGCCTGGACGCCCACCCGGAGAGCCGGTACGTCCGCCGCGCCGCCGAGGCCATCGGCCAGACCAAGATCGAGGACGACGCCTCGATGCTGGCCTACCTGGCCACGATCCTGCCGCTGTACTTCGCCGACTACGCCGCCACGGACCTCTCCGGCTGGCTCGACACCCTGGGCGCCACCCACGACCCCAACCGCGTCCAGGAGCAGTGGGACATCCGCGACGACCTGACCGCCATCCGCACCCCCACCCTGGTGCTGGTCGGCAGGCACGACTTCATCTGCGGCCCGCGCTGGGCCGCCGAGCTCGCCGAGGGCATCCCCGAGTCCCGCCTGGTGGTGCTGGCACACAGCGGCCACTTCGGCCACCTGGAGGAACCGGAACGCTGCTACGGCGCGATCACCCGGTTCACCGCCGGCTACCGGGTCTCGGCCGCCACCCAGTCCAGGTAGTCCGCCCCGCCACCGACCACCGGCGTCACGATCAACTCCGGCACGTCATAGCTGTGCGAACCCCGCAACTGCGCCAGCAACCCCTCCACCCGCTCCGCCACGGTCTTGCACTCCACCCGCCACTCCCCTTCGGTCTGGGTCGCTCCGTCCCAGCGGTAGACACTGGTCACCGGCACGATCTGGACGCAGGCGGCCAGGCGCGCCTCCACGGCGGCGGCAGCGAGCGCGTGCGCGGCCTCGGGGGTGTTGACGGTGGTGGTGACGATCAGGTGTTCGGCCATGGGGTGGACGCTACCGAGAGTGGGCGGGGTGGATGAGGGTGATCGAGGTAGTCCACCCACAACGACCATCGGGGCGGTCGCGGTGCCGGTGCCGCCTTTAAGACGACCGGTCACATTGGATGGCGACCCGAGACGACCGGTCACATTGACGGGCGATTTAAGACGACCGGTCATCTAGTTGGGGTGGCCGAGGCTGCTGAATATGACCGGTCGTCTTGAGGGGGATGCCGTGGTGAGGCTGACGGGCTGGCTGGCGAGGCCGAGGGCTGGCTGGCGGGGCTGGGACAGCAGAAGGCCCGGAGGCGTACCCGCCCCCGGGCCTGTCGTTGTTCTGACCCCTGCTACTTATCAGTACCCGGCCATGCCCCCACGGCCGTCCCGCTCACTGCTGCAACGCGCGCCGGACTGCGACACCTACCCGACCCGCAAGGCTGCACCCGCCGGCTAGCCCTCGCCGCGCTGGGCCCGCAGGCGGGCCAGCGCCTCCTCCAGGATCGCCTGGCCGTCGGCGTCGGAGCGGCGCTCCTTCACGTAGGCCAGGTGAGTCTTGTAGGGCTCGTTGCGTGGCGCGGCCGGGGGCGCCTGCTCGTTGCGGCCTGCCGGGAGCCCGCAGCGCGGGCAGTCCCAGCTCTCCGGTACCTCGGCCTCCAAGGCGAACGATGGCCGGACCTCGTGCCCGTTGGCACAGAAGTAGGCCACCCGTTGCCTCGGCGCCGACTCCCCTCGTTCGGACTCGCCCATCGGGCCAGCACCGACTCGGGTGCCGCGGATCGCGTTACCGCCAGCCATCGACCCTCACTTCCCCCGTCATGTATTTGCCCCTGGTGCCTGTGTTCACTTGTCAAGTCCGGATCCGGACTGTCAACAGTGGGAACGGTCGACGGCCGGATCCGGTTCCCTCAGCCTGCCGCCGCTGGCGCGAGCTTCATCAACAGGCCGACACCGATGATGGAGATCAACCAGATCGCGCCGAAGAACAGCGTGAGCCGGTCCAGGTTCTTCTCCACCACGCTTGAGCCGGACAGGCTCGACTGCATGCCGCCACCGAACAGCGAGGAAAGCCCGCCGCCACGGCCGCGGTGCAGCAGCACCAGGAGCACCAGCACCACGCTGGACACGATCAACACAATCTGAAGAGTCAGCTTCATCTCATCCTCGCCGTACCGCGGTAGACGTCACAGAGTACCGGTAAGAGCGGCCGACTTGGACCGCCCTCCGGATCATTGCCGTACGTAATGGCGATTGCACTACGTAATGGCCAGATCGCGGCCTTACGGCAGCGGGCCGCCCGCGGCGAGGGCGCAGAGCTTGGCGAACTCCTCGGCGTCCAGGCTGGCTCCGCCGACCAGGGCGCCGTCGATGTCCTCCTGCTTGATCAGCTCGGCGATGTTGCCGGACTTGACCGAGCCGCCGTAGAGCACGCGCACCGCACCGGCCACCTCGGGGCCGTACTTCTCGGCGAGCTTGGCGCGGATCGCGCCGCAGACCTCCTGGGCGTCGGCCGCGCTGGCCACCCGGCCGGTGCCGATGGCCCACACCGGCTCGTACGCCACCACGACCTGCTGGACCTGCTCGGCCTTGAGGCCCTTGAGCCCGGCGATGAGCTGGTCGGTGGTGTACTCCACGTGCGTGCCCGCCTCGCGGACCTCCAGCTTCTCGCCGATGCAGAAGATCGGCGAGATGCCGTGCTTGAGCGCGGCGCGCACCTTCTTGTTGACCAGCTCGTCGGTCTCGCCGTGGATCTCCCTGCGCTCGGAGTGGCCCACGACCACCCAGGCGCAGCCGAGCTTGGCCAGCATCGGACCCGAGACGTCCCCGGTGTAGGCGCCGGAGTCCTGCGGCGAGAGGTCCTGCGCACCATAGGTGAGCAGCAGCTTGTCGCCGTCCTTGAGGGTCTGGATGCTGCGGATGTCCACGAACGGCGGCAGCACCGCCACGTCGACCTTGTCGTAGTACTTGTCCGGCAGGGAGAACGCGAACTTCTGGACCAGCGCGATGGCTTCCAGGTGGTTCAGGTTCATCTTCCAGTTGCCTGCGATGAACGGCTTGCGCGCCATCAGTCCTCCAGGACGGTAACGCCGGGGAGTTCCTTGCCCTCAAGGAACTCCAGAGAGGCTCCACCACCGGTGGAGATGTGCGAGAAACCGTCCTCGGGCAGGCCGAGCAGGCGCACCGCGGCCGCGGAGTCGCCGCCGCCGACCACGGTGAAGGCCGAGGAGTCGACCAGGGCCTGCGCCACGGCGCGGGTGCCGCCGGCGAACTCCGCGACCTCGAACACGCCCATCGGCCCGTTCCAGAACACGGTCTTGGCGTCGGCGAGCTTGTCCGCGAACAGCCGCTCGGTGTCCGGGCCGATGTCCAGGCCCATCCGCTCGGCCGGAATGCCCTCGGCCGGCACGACCACCGGGTCCGGCTGGCTCTCGGCGCCGAAGTCGGGGAACTGCTCGGCGGTGCGGACGTCGACCGGCAGCACCAGCTCCACGCCGCGCTTGTCCGCCTCGGCCAGGAAGCCGCGCACCGTGTCGAGCTGGTCCTCCTGGAGCAGGGACTTGCCGACCTCGTGGCCCTGGGCCTTGAGGAAGGTGTAGGCCATGCCGCCGCCGATGAGCAGGCGGTCCACCTTGGACAGCAGGTTCTCGATCACGCCGAGCTTGTCGGAGACCTTGGACCCGCCGAGCACCACCACGTACGGGCGCGCGGTGTCCGCGGTGAGCTTGCGCAGCACCTCGACCTCGGCCAGCACCAGGCCACCTGCGTAGTGCGGCAGCAGCTTGGCCAGGTCGTAGACCGAGGCCTGCTTGCGGTGCACCACGCCGAAACCGTCGGAGACGAAGGCGCCGTCAGGACCGGCCAGCGCGGCCAGTTCCTGGGCGAACCCGGTCCGCTCGGCCTCGTCCTTGCTGGTCTCGCGCGGGTCGAAGCGCACGTTCTCCAGCAGCGCCACGTCGCCGTCGGCGAGCCCGTCCACCGCGGCCTGCGCGGCCTGGCCGGTGATCTCGGTGATGCCGAGGACCTCGCGGCCCAGCAGGTCGCCGAGGCGGACGGCGACCACGCCGAGGGAGACCTGCGGGTCCGGCTTGCCCTTGGGGCGGCCGAGGTGGGCCATCACCACGACCCGGGCGCCGGCCTCGGAGAGCTGCTTGATGGTGGGCAGCGAGGCGCGTACCCGGCCGTCGTCGGTGATGACGGAACCGTCCAGAGGAACGTTGAGGTCGGCGCGCACCAGGACGCGCCGACCCGCAACACCCTCGGCCAGAAGATCTGCCAGGGTCTTCACAGTTTTCTCTCCGTCAGAGCTTGGAGGCGACCAGCGCGGTCAGGTCGACCAGGCGGTTGGAGTAGCCCCACTCGTTGTCGTACCAGCCGACCACCTTGACCTGGTTGCCGATGACCTTGGTCAGCGGCGCGTCGAAGATGCAGGACGCCGGGTCGGTGACGATGTCGGTGGAGACGATCGGCTCCTCGCTGTAGCGCAGGATGCCCTTGAGCGCGCCCTCCGCCGCCGCCTTGACCGCCGCGTTGACCTCCTCGACCGAGGTCTCGCGGCCGACGGTGACGGTCAGGTCGGTGGCCGAGCCGGTGGGCACCGGCACCCGCAGCGCGTAGCCGTCCAGCTTGCCCTTGAGCTCCGGCAGCACCAGGCCGATGGCCTTGGCCGCGCCGGTGCTGGTCGGCACGATGTTCAGCGCCGCCGCGCGCGCCCTGCGCAGGTCCTTGTGCGGGGCGTCCTGCAGGTTCTGGTCCTGGGTGTAGGCGTGGATGGTGGTCATCAGACCGCCCTGGATGGTGAAGGTGTCGTGCAGGACCTTCGCCATCGGCGCCAGGCAGTTGGTGGTGCAGGAGGCGTTGGAGATGATGCTCTGCGAGCCGTCGTACTTCTCGTCGTTGGCGCCCAGCACCACGGTCAGGTCCTCGCCCTTGGCCGGGGCGGAAATGATGACCTTCTTGGCGCCACCCTCGTCGATGTGCTTGCGCGCGACGGAGGCGTCGGTGAAGAAGCCAGTGGACTCGATGACCACGTCGACGCCGAGGTCCTTCCACGGCAGCTTGCCGGGGTCGCGCTCGGCCAGCGCCTTGATGACCTTGCCGTTGACGGAGATGCCCTCGTCGGTGACCTTCACCTCGCCGTCCAGGCGGCCCAGGATCGAGTCGTACTTCAGCAGGTGCGCCATCGTGGCCACGTCACCCAGGTCGTTGAAGGCCACGATCTCAATGTCCCGGCCGCTGGCGGCCAGCGCGCGCCAGAAGTTGCGGCCGATGCGACCAAAGCCGTTCACACCTACGCGAACCGTCACGGTGCGTCTCCTCGAGGTTCGTCCCGGCCGTCCTAAGACCGGGCGCATACCGGCGTTTCCGCATTCACCCTAGCGGGCCGGAATCGCGCTGGTCACGGCCACCCGGGGAACTGGCTTGATCGAGACAGAGACCAAGGTCACCGAGAGGCCCCCGCGCTTGCCCTCCAGCGAGGTGGAGGTTCGAGCATGGAGCCATGGACGACAACGGCATCCTGCTCTTCCACAACACCATGCGGATCACCGAGGGCCACCTGGCCGGGTTCCGCGCCGCCATCGCCGAGGCGGTGGCCTTCGCCCGGCGGCACGGGCCGCAGCTGATGGTCGAGGTCTTCATCGACGAGGAACGGATGACCGCGCACAGCTTCCAGCTCTTCGGTGACTCCGAGGCGGTCCGGGCGCACTGGCGGCTGGCCGACCCCTACATCCAGGAGGTGATGGCGCACTGCCGGGTGGACCGCTTCGAGGTCTACGGCGAGCCGGAGCCGGACGTGCTGGCCGGTGTGCGGGACGGGATCGGCGAGGGTGAGCTGTCCCTGGCGCCGCGGGTGGCGGGGTTCCTCCGGTTCGGGACCGCGACCTAGGCCAGGACGGCCCCGCTGGGTGCGTTTTCGGTCCGAGGCCGAGGCGATCCGCAGCCTGCTCGATCTGCTCCCTGCCGAGGCCGTCGCGGAGCTGGGCGTCGCGAGGTGCTTCGGCTCAGGCGGGCTGGCCCGACCACACCCGCACCGGGTTAGCACCTCACGATGCTCAGCTTCTCAGACGCTGATCAGTGGTCGCCCACCACGTTCAGCGCCGCATCGATGGGTTCCAGGTTGGGGTTGTCGACGCCGAAACTCTCGATCGCGTGGTGGCGAAGCTCGGTCAGGGTTTGTGCGGCGGCGTGGGAGTCGCCGCGGTCGTGCTCGGCGAGTGCGCGCTGGATGGTCGCGTCGATGTCGGTCTCGGTGAGGAAGTCGTGCCGCGAGCTGGCGCGGAAGGGCTTCGCGGCTCTAGTCCGGCTCCTGGCGGGCGCTTCCGGCGGACGGACCTTGTCCGGTGTGCGATAAGGGAGCGTCACATCCGGCATGAGGACAGGGTTGGGCTCCAGCCCTCCCTCGGCAGGGAGGTACTGCTTCAGGGTCCCGAGCACCTCGCCGATTCCCGGTCTGCTGTCGACGTTCTTCGCCAGCAGAGCAAGCGTCAGGTCCTCCAGGTCGCGGGGCACCTGATGGCGGAACCGCGACGGCGGAATCGGTGGGTCTTCGCGGTGCTGCTCCTCCAACGACTTCCCGTTGTCCTCGTTGAACGGCGGCCAGCCGACGATCAGGAAGTAGAACACACAGCCAAGGCTGTACAGGTCGGACTGCACTTGATCGCCCTTCCGGAACCGTTCTGGTGCCGCGTAAGCGTCGGTTCCCACGAAGTTCTTCGTATAACTTGTCGCGTCCTTCGTCAGCGGCAGCGCAATCCCGAAATCGATCACGTATACTGCGCCGTTCTCACCAACCATGATGTTGTCGGGTTTCAGGTCACGGTGCAGAATCTGCTCCTGGTGACAGGCGTCCAGGGCCGTCCCGACAGAGGTGCCAATGGCAGCAAACTCTGCCCTTCTGGGCACGTTCTTCCTGCGGTAGGCAGTCAGCTTGTGTCCTCGGATGTAGGTCATCGCGATGTAGGGCAACGACCCGTGTTCACCTTCGCCGACCACTGCCGGAATCTTCGGGTGCTCAAGTTGGCGCAGCACCCGGGCCTCTCGTGCGAACCTCTTCATGGTCCGGTCGTAAGCATCGGGCTCCAGATCAGCTGTCCCCGGCAATTGCGGGAGCTTGACAACCACCTCCTTCTCCAACTGCAGGTCCCATGCTCTGTAGGCGACCCCCATACCGCCCTCGCCCGCTTCCTCACGTACCTGGAACCGTTGCCCGACGAGCACGCCCGGATTCAATCGTGCCCGCCGTCTGCCTGCCGCACTTGTCACGAACGCGAACCGTAGCCGACCGGATCGTGCGACCCATGTAGCGTTTTGGTGTTTCCGGCGATAACCCCTTCGATGAGGCCGGATGAGCGCAAGGGTGCAAGCCGTCTAGACAACACAATGGGTCAGGGACAGATCGTGCGCGTCAGCGCGACCGACATCGGTTCTTCGGCCTGCCCACAGGCGTTGGCGATAAAGGTGCGCCCGCCGCGGCAACGTCGCCGCCGAGCTGCTTCCGCGCTGGGTGATTTCACCTTGGGCCCGCTCATGTCCGCCCTCGACCGGGTTGAGTTCGACGGATGTGCGGAAGGGGAGGTCGTCGAGGAACTCGTGCGGACGAGAGGGGTGTTCGGCTCTGACGCGGCTCCCGCCCACGACGGGCTTGTCTCGTGGTCGGTCGAGGCATTCCGCAACTACCGTGCTGCTTGGCGAGCTCACCAGTCTGCTGCTGATACCCCGTGCCCCCTCCCGGTGCGGTCCGCCTGGGTAATCAGGCACCGGCGCGATTCCCCGGACCACCGGGGTGTCCAACGGTATGAGCAGACCTGCTGGGGGCGCCGGTACAAGTCCGCGGACGACTCGGTCCGGGAGATGTGGCTACTGGGTTTCACCACCCCGAGGGAGCGCCCTCCAGACGTCTGCACGGCGGCGGCCAACGTCGCCGCGTTCGGCGGTTCGGAGCCACCCGACCGGGTGCGAGTGGTCATGTTCGGCGCCATGTCACCGGTCGCGGAACAGCTTCTCGAGTGGACCGTCGAGCAGGTCCGCGAACGCGCCCGGGTGGAGGTAGCGCCACGGCTCATCGCGATCGTCGACGGCAGTGAGCGGCGAGCAGGCGGCGGTTGCGCAGAGTGCTCGCTGGTGGCGGGGTGCGACGCGCTTCCCGCCGCTGATCTGCTGCCAGACGTCCCCGCAAGCCGCGGATCCCTGCGCTCGCTTTCCGTCACCGATTTGCGGTACTACCGCACCTGCCCTGCGCGGTACCACCTGCTGAGGCAACTGCGCATCCGTGAGGTCGGAGTGACCGAGAACCAGGCGATCGCGGTGGGCCGGGCCGTCGACACCACCCTGCGGAATCGTCACTCAGGTGGTTCCCCGCTCCATCGGTGTGCGCCTGGCCAGCCACTGGATGACGCAGTGATCGCGCTGCCCGAAGCGAGCCGTCACACAGCGGTCCGCATGCTGGACCAGCACTCCACGCTGTGCCCGTACCCCGACGTCGAGGCGTACCGCGGCGAACCCAGGAACCTCGTGGTCGTCCACGACGAGAGGCTGGGGGTGGTGTTCGTCGGTGCTCCGGATTTCCTGTACCCGCGCTCTGGCGGTTGGGTGTGGCGGGAGACCAAGACCGCAGGGCGCAGGCTGCCGCGCAACCGCCCGTTGCTCCGAGAAGTGCCCCAGCTGGCATTGGCGGTCTTGATGCTGGCATCCGGTGCGTTGGGGCGGGACATCACTCGATCCCGGGTCGAGTTGGAGCAGTTGCGCTCAGATGGGTGTGCTCTGGAGCAGGTGGACCCGGGCAACCCGGCCGTCCTGGCGGAGGCGCGCGAAGTCATCGGTGAGCTGGTGCGCCCCATGCTGACCGACATCGCCTATGAACCGTCCCCTGGACGGGAATGCGCGAGCTGCGAGGCCCGGCGGTGGTGTCCACCCGGTTCACGACACGTGGCCGAGCAGGCAGGAGTTCCGCTCAGTGGCCGATGACAGCGAGGATGAGCGCCTGCTCGGTGTGGTGGCGAGCGCCCTGGTGGCCATCGACGAGATCGCGAACCTCACCACACTCCAGATGCCGTACCCGCCGGTGGTCCAACGAGCGCTGGATCGGATCGCGCTGCACTGCCTGCGCCGACATGCCTCACCCCCCAAATCCGTGCCGGAGCTGGTCCGCTGGGGATACCAGCGCCCGTTGGGAAAGTGGCCATTGAGGCTGCCCTGCGACGTCTACTCTCTGGACGAGTACCTCATCGACCAGGACGCAGGTGTGCCGACGGCCCTCTGCCATGAAGTCGCACTCTGCGCGGAAACCGACAACCCGTTTCGGGAGGCGTCGCGCCAGATGTCGGCGATGGCCGGGCTCGCTGCCGAACGCAACCAAGCGGCAGCGTTCAGCACGATGCGAGGTGTGTTAGCAGCACACCCGGTACTCACCAACAAGCTGTTGAACGAGGTGCGTTTCACCAACAGCCTGGGCACGCTGGACGAGTACCTCGGCGTCTTCTACCGCCCGATCGGTCTCGAGTACCAGCTCGACGGAGCGGTCCACCCCTGCGCGAACTGCGGCACACCGCTGCGGCCGGCCGCCGAGCAATCCTGGTGGTGCGAGCGGGAGGAGTGCCGGTCGGGTCAGGCGGTGTCTCCTGGAAAGGCACTGGACTGGGACGCCGAGATCCTGATCCAGGGCAGCAGAAGGCACCGCCAGTTCGTCTCCGGGCCGGATCGAGCGGCACAGCGCATCGCCAGCGGCCTGGAACTGCCCGGGGTCCGTGTCAGGCTCTGGCCGGTCCACGGGCCTGGCGACCTGTTGGTGGACGTACCCGGTGAACACACCTGGACCGTGATGGTCGTCGACTGGCACAGCCCTGCCCTGCTCGGCAAGGCCATCGCGGCCGCGGTGGACCGGCACGGCACGGACTCCGCGGCCTGGGTCGTCGCCCAGCACCGAACCCGTGCCGATCCCGGCTACCTGGAGATCGTGCGTCGGCACGCCGCCATGGCGGACGGGAAACCGCAGGTGCGCGACGAGGAGGGGTTCACGGCCATGGTGCGCCGCCGCAGCGAGGGGAGCGAGCATGCGTAGCGGTAAGTGGTACTCCGACATCGCCAAAGAGCTCAAGACCACGAGGCTAGGCGTGCCGTTGGAGGTGCTGTGCCCGGTCGAGCTGGGCCTGACCCTGCTGCTCCGGCTCGACGCGGGGCAACCACCAACCTCGGTGTGGGCGTTGCTTGGCGGGTATCCGTTCGCACAGGCCGCAGGCCTGGCCACCAAGCCGGAGCAGGAGTGGATGATCACCTGCGTCCGGCACCGCTTGTGGCCCCTGCGCCGGCGGGAAGCTTGGATCCAGGCGCTTCGGGAGTACCAGGCAGTGGATGCCAGCCACCGCGCCTTCCGGGTCGCCAAAGGTCTCGACTTGTTCGAGTGGACCGGGACGACGACGCTGACCATGCGATTCGACGTCTACGACCGAGCTCTGGAAACGCTGCCCGATTTCGTCGAGCGGCACCTCGCACCCGCGGGCGCAGGCCGTTTCTACTACTTCGACCACGACGAGCGGGTGGAGATCGAGATCCCGGACGACGTCGCGACTCGGCCAGGCGCGTCGGGGCGACACAACCTGACAGCTCGCACCACCACGAATGGCGCCCCCATCGACGTGTCCTGGGCCGCACTGGAAGAGGTCGCCGCGTGGATGGACAGGCAGGCCACGAAAGAAGACGCGCGGACCAACTGGCAGACCAGCATCCGGTCTACCCGGTTGCTGGTCCGTGACGCGCATGGCCACGACTTCACCCACGGCGACCGGCTGCGGCTCGACGGGCTCCTGCACGCGGTCGGTGTGGTCGGAGTGGGCAAGAGCACCCTGATGAAGGTGCTCGCGGTATGGGCGACACGTCGGCCCGAACCACTGCGGATCACTCTGGTGGTGGGTGACGTGGCCGAGCAACTGCGCACGGCGAAAGAACTGCGCGAGTTCCTCCAGGACGACCGCGGATTCCGCACCGCCGACCGCAAGCCTCCGGTGGTGCCGGTGATCGGGTCGTCAACTCGCGAACAGCATGTTGAGGCCCTGCACCGCAGGCTGGCCGCCAACGGGCACCTATTGCTGGCCGGGCACCACGAAGAAGAAGGCTTCGGTGATCTGAGCACCGTCTGCCCGCTGGACGCGCTTCGCGCCACGGAAAGGCCGGTCCGGTTCGCCGACGCACCGTGCGCACGGCTCTACGAAGAGGATGGCCAGTCCGACGGCCGCCGTCCACGTCCCTGGGGCTGTCCGTTGTGGCACGAGTGCCCGCGGCACGGCACCGCCCGGCTCCAGGTCAGCGCGAACGTGTGGATCGCCACGATGGCATCGCTGGTCATGAGCCCGGTACCCGCGGAAGTCAGTGGTGTACGCCTACACCAACTCGAACTGGCCTGCCTGCGCAGCGACATCATCGTCATCGATGAAGCGGACCGGGTGATGATGAACCTGGACAGGATATTCGCACCAACGGCCACGCTCGTCTCGCGAGGCCCTCACTCGTGGCTGGACGCGCTGCACACACACAACATCCGCGAACTCGCCCAGGAAGGTCGCTTGCAGCTGTCCAACCGCAACGTCCGGAACTGGGAAGTCGCTCTGTCCGTGGTCACCAGCGCCACGAACCTGCTCTACTCGATGCTGATCGCGGATGAGGACCTGCGCGAATGGGTGGGGATCGAGTACTTCAACTCCTGGACTCTCCAAAGGGGGATCCTCTCCGAACTGTTCCCGGCGGACGATTCGGCGAAGGTCGGCAAGACCACTCCAGCTCATCATGCCCCACCCGCTCCAACGGATCGCGCCCAGTCACCCCGCGGCAAGGCTGAGGCGGTCTTCGACCAGTTCCGTGACGACCCGTTGGGTGACAACGGTCCCTACGACACCGCCGCCGACCGTTTGACCGCGGCTGCACAGGACCTGTTGCACACGCTGAACCCGCAAGCCGCCGCGAGTCGGCTGTGTGCGGTGCTCGACGAGCTGCGCGCGATCGGGAAGGACACGGAGCATGGCCTGCCGGAGAGCACTCAACCTGTTCTCACGGCCGAGGACGATCCTTTGGTGCGCAAGCTGGAGTTCGCGCTGCTGCTGTCCGTGCTGCACCACCGACTGGACCGGCTGACCTACCTGTGGCCGCAGGTGGAGGACGCGATGCGGCTGGACATCACGGAGAACGAGCTGATCCGCAGGCCGCCACTGGACTACATGCCACTGGTGCCCGAGTCCCCGATGGGCAACGTCCTGGGGTTCCAGTACATCGTCGACGAACAGGACTCCACCGGTGGCGGGGTGACAGGCACGCTGCGCTTCTTCCGATGCACCGGAGTCGGCCGCGAACTGCTGTTCTCCCTACCTTCCCTGGGAGCTGACCCCATCACCGGCCGCGGTGGCCCGCACGTGCTGTTGCTGTCGGGCACCAGCTGGGCCGGGACGTCCAGCAGAGCACACGTCGTCATCCCCGTGGGCGCTGTTCTTCAGCCCTCCGCCGATACCGAGAACCGGTTGCGGGAAACCGTGTTCACCACCCGGTTCTTCCACGACGACAACGGCGAGCCCATCAGCCTTTCCGGACAGCCCCGCAAGGTCAGGCCATCCGTACTGCGAGCCTTGGTGAACAAGCTCGGCAGGCCTGGGCCGAGCCGCATGCCGCCGCTGGAGGAAGAGATCCAGGCGGTCGCGGATCCCAAGCGGCACCGCGCGCTGCTTCTCGTCGGCAACTACCAGGATGCCCAGGCCGTGGCAGATCAGTTGCACGCCATGCCGGAGTGGCGTGATCACGTCAAAGCACTCGTGGCGGACAACGCTGATCTCGCCGAGGCGATCGACGGCGGCACTGAGGATCCAGGCCGAGCTGGGACGTTGCGCCGCGGCGAGGTGGCGAACCTCGCCGACGACGCCATGACCCGGGTCCTGGTCGCGCCCCTGCTCGCCATCGAGCGCGGGCACAACATCCTGAACGAGGACAGCCAGGCGGCGATCGGCGTGGCGCTCTTGCTCACCAGGCCGCACCCAGTACCCACCGACGTGAGCCTCTCGGTGTTCGCGATCAACGACTGGGAAAGCCGATACATCCGTGGGTTGTGTGAACCGGAGGACTCCGAGCCGGGGTCACTGGCCGAACTGGTCTCCACATACGACTCGCTGGACGCTGCGGCCCAGAAGTTCCGCGACCTGGCTCGAAGCCGGTGGGGACGTCTTCTGACCCGCCGTTACGCCTACGCCTCGCTGAAAGAGGACGAGAGGCGGTCCTTCGCGTGGGACCAGCTGGTCGTTCTCTGGCAAGTGATCGGCCGGCTCGTCCGCGGCGGGGTCGCTGCCCGGGTCGTGTTCGTGGACGCGCAGTTCGCCCGCGGGCGAGCCGCAGCCCAGGCGCTCGGGGCCCGGAAGAAGCGCCCGCCACGCGACACCGCCCGGACCAGCTTGCTGCACGCCATCCGGGACGCGCTGCGCCCCTACTTCGACCCGGGACCGGGCGACGAGCAACTCCCTTTGGCGGACCTGCGCCTCGCGGGACTGCTGTACGAGCCGGTCTACCGGGCGCTGTGCGCCATGCTCGACCAAGCCGACCTGGACCACGACTTCACCGAAGCAGGGAAGGGGTGACCTGTGGCTCCGCGCTACACGGAGATACGCCGGGCGGCGTACGAACCTTCCGGGGACTACCGCGGGCTGACCGTCGGCTACCACACGTTGGAGTTCCCGGAACCCGTGGTCCAGCAAGTGCTCGAGCTCTGCAACCTCACCAGAGAAGGCCGGGCCCGCGTGCTGGTGCCGCCAACCCGTCGCTTGGACTACTTGCTCCAGGCCCTGGACCTGCGCCTCGGGGTCCTGCCGCGCTCGGTCGCGGCTCAGGAGGGTTCTCGGGCATGGCTGTACTGCCCGGTGGACGCGCCTGGCGGACCGCTGCCGGTGCCGATCCTGTTGCGAATTCTGGAATTCTGGATCGACGAGCTGCAGCCAGACCCGCATCACGCGGATGCGGTTGCCCAAGTGCACCAGGCACTGCGGCAGCATGCGCCTGTCTGGCGCCGACAGGACGTACCTCTGCTCCAATGCGCTCTCAGCGGTGGCGGTACCGCGCAACCGAGCGGTGTGCAGTACCTGTTGGCCACCCAACACTTCGCCCGGCGCATCCAGGCCCTGGAACCCTACTGCTCGGGTGAGCACGAGCTGCATTTCCGCTCCGTGGCACGCCAAGCCCGCCAGCAGGGGGCAGAGGTGATGTCTCAGCCGCTCCCCCACGATGACAAACACGGCCGCCGCTGGTGGTTCTCGGTGACCGCCACAATCACGTTACAGACGGTGCCGTTCCATCCTCGGCCCAGAGTGCACCTGAGTTTCGGGGTACGCCGGTGGGCGACGCATCCAGATCCGGCAACCGGGTTGCTGCGCCTGGGTTTCCGGCGTGGCAGCGCCGTGTACCTGCGGCCAGTAGCGCCATGGCTCCCCGGAGTCCCCGTCAGCGACCGGTACAGCATTGCCCGCGTAGTACGGCGCGGAGACGGGTACGCGTGGCGAGCCGGGGATCCGGCACAGCTCATGGAGCGGCTTGCGCTGAACAGCCGACCCTTTCCCGACCCCACCAGTCTGCTCAGTGAACCGCAACGATGGTTCGAGGGTCACCGAGGCGTTGACGCACTGGTCGTGCACAACACCCACATGGGTGAGCACGGCGTGGGCACTGGATTCATGCCCCATGAACGATCGCGTTTGGTCAAGTGGGCCGAACGTGCCTTGGCGCCAGAACTGGCCCGGGTCGACGACCTCAGGAGGTCCCCGCTCCTGGCCACCAAACCGGCCAACGCCCGCTTGGGAGGATCCCGCGAACGCACCGCGGCGGCCAAGGCTGAATTGCAACGTGCCCGCCGTCTGTCGCTGGCCGCGCTCTACGCGGAGTGGTCCGGCACGCCGGAGTTCACCACTCGGCTGTTGTGGCGTTCCGAACCCACTCGTGACGCTGTACTGGCCGCGCTTGCCACTGTGCTCGGCTTGACCGGGGACGGTGGTGCGGGCCAGGTAACTCAGCAGGCCCACGACCGCAGCGGCCGCGGGCACCCCGTGGTGCTTCGGTGGCAGTCACCGGAGCTGGTGGTGACGCTCAACTGTCTGCGCATGGACAACGGATTGGCGGACAGCCTGGGGGTGGCCTTCGAGCCGGCCACGGGCCGGGCCGACCGGGCGGCCCGAGCTGTCCGGAAGCGCCGTGCGGACATGGCCGAGTTCCTGGCCAAGGATGGCGCGAACGCGGCGGTGCCGTCGGTCGCGATCGTGGAGATCCCGGGAAGGACCGCGTTCCGCGGTCCGAACGACCCCAAGTTCGCGTTGCGGTTGGGCTCCTCGGACAGCGGAGCCGTCACGCAGTTCATCGTCTCGCCCTCCTCAACCCGCGCAGTGAACTCGCTGCCGGAGGCAGCCGAGTCCTCCTGGCTCGACGCGATCCGCCAACTGGGCGCCACGGTTGTCCCGCTCACCGACATCCCTGCCGGAGCGCCTGCACAGACCCAGTACCTCGCGATTTGGATGGCGACGAAAGCCCGCGGCAGCACCGCGCACTCGGCCAAAGGGAAGTTCCCGGTTGCCGTGCTGGTGCGTCCCGGACTCGATGGGCCAGGCGCGGTGCTCGGCTGGGACGCTGACGCGCTCGCCGGACTGGGGACGTGGACGGACTACCCGCGCTACCTGACCCGGCTACCCGCCCTCGCGGCGATCTCCGACCACGACCTGGCGGACGTGGGCGAACAGGACGCGCCGTGGTTCGACTGGTCGAGATCTTTGGATGAACAACGGTCCGCGACCGAGGAGTTCCTGCACCGAGTGCTGTCCTCAGACCATGTACGTGGGAGACCCACCGTCCTCATGGTCGACGCGCAGAACATCAGGTTCCTGTGGACGTGGGTGCAGGACGGTCAAGTGGAACGGGACCTCATCCGTACCGGCCTGGCACCCGCAGGCCGCCCGAATCCCTGGCTGCGGCTGGTGCGGGTACGGACCGGGGACCAGCGGGAGACACCACAGTGGTGGGGGCTTGCCAGCGAGGACGGGGTGAACGGCCTGCCGAGCAACCTGTGGGCTGTCAGCGGACTGGAGGACAACAGGGTCTTCTACAGCACCACGCCGAAGGCCTCCACCGCCCAGCACTCTGCGGTGGAGGCGCACAAGCTGCAGCGGCGGCAGCTGCGCCGGGGTGAGCGCGCGGGTGAGTGGACCATCGACGTCGACCAGCCGGCGTGGAACCCCGACCTGCTAGAGATCGCGGTACTGAGCTGCCACCCCAGTGAGGGCGACGATCCGCACGCGCTGGCGATGGCCGTCCACCAGCTGCGCCAAGCTCCGGACTACCGCAACGCGCTCCGCAGACCGCTGCCCTTGCACCTGGCCCGGAAAGCACAGGAGTACATCCTGCCGATGCGGAAGGCGGACGAGGAGGACGCGCCAGACCCCGATTCACCGAATGACCTCGCGGCGGAGTTCCCTACGAGTTGAAGCGCCTCAGCCACCACTTCCGGCCAGTTCCACGAGCCGGTTCTCCACAGCTTTGCGGATCGATCTGTCCTCGGCACTCAACTCGTTCGCGGAACCTCGTCGCCGGTAGATGGCCAAGCAGCTCAGCAGTGCGTCCCTTTCCTCCTCAATACGCCCCGCCGCTCGATACACGTGGGCCAGGCCGCTGAGCACCCGCGCCTCGTTGACCGGCGAGTTGGATTCGACATAGCAGGCTCGTGCCGCCTCGCCGTGAGCGATGGCCTCGGTGTCCTGCTCCACCCGCAGATAACAGCTCATCAGGACGCGATGCAGGGCACCCTGGTTGTACGGGGTGCTGGCACGTGCCATCACCGCAACGGCGAACTCCTCCCGCTCGAGCGCGCGTTCCGGTTCTCCCAGTTGGAGGTGGCAGTGGATCTCGGTGGGAAGGGTGGCCGCCAGGCCGCGCTCGTCCTTGAGATTCTCGTAGAGGTCTCCGGCGATCATCATGTGCCGACGTGCCGTCTCCCACTGCCCCTTGTCCTCCTGGAGGACCCCCATCTGCTGGTGCCCGTTGGCCACTTCCAGCGGATCGCCGATGCTGCTGGCGAGGGCGATCGAGGTAGTCAGGTTGTGCTCTGCCGCACCGCTCTTACCGAGTTTTCGCTGGATGTTGCCCAGCACCCGGTGGCATACGGCTTGGTAACGGACTCGCTCCCGCTCGTCCAGCTCATCTTTGGGGATCTCGTACGCCGAGGCCAGCAGGCGCTCCGCGGTGAGCCACGGACCGTTGCGGGTGTGGTAACAGCACAACGCGAGTGGCAACCGCCACCGGTAAGCTGTGAAGGTCTGGAAATCCGGGGAGTCGAGCACCGCGAGCAGTGTGGCGTGCTCGCGTTCGAACCAACGGCTCCCCTCGGCGTCGTCCGCCGGCTCGGGAAGCGGCGCGCCCTCATCGGCACAGAGGTCATCAGGGAGTTCCCGGCCCGAACGGAGCGCCCGATCGCATTGCTGCGCGGACGCCAGCAACCACCCCAGCAGCCGCTTCCGCACCTCGGCCACGGCCAGGTCTCCACGTTCCGCCGTAGCGCGCTTCAAAGCGAACGCCCGGACGAAGTCGTGAACGCGGTAACGGTTGTCCGGCAGCGAGTCCAGCAGATTGCCACGCTGGAGTTCATCAATGGCTTCGTCCGCCGTGTGCTCGGGGAGCCCGGAAAGGAAGCCGACAACATCCCAGGCGATGGTCGGACCGGGATGGATCGCGATGACTTGCAGCACCCATGCTGCCTCGGGCGAGAGCAGCTCGTAGGAAAACTTCAGTGAATCATGCAACTTGGCCTCCCCGTCGGGTTTCGCACCCAGCAACGCATGTGGCGAACCCAGTCTGGCCAACACCCGCTCGAACGTGGGGTCCTTGTTCAGGTGCGCCTGTGCAGCGACGAGCTTGACTGCCAGCGGGAATCCCCCGCAAACCGCCATCAAGTTTCGGACCGCGAAGGGGTTGGTCCGGGCCCAAGCTACACCGACTGAATCCCGCAGCACGGCCAGGCAGGCATCAACTGTGAGCGGCCGTAGTGGCAACGTCCGACCACGCGCGACGGCCGGAGCGGTAACGGCCGCCCGCGTTGTGATGACGGTGCGGCTGCGCTCTCCCGCCGCCACCAAGTCCGCAGCATGCTGGTGATCACGGGCGTTGTCGATGACGACCAGCACGGCGCGGGTGTTCACCAACGTCCGGTACGCGGCCAGCACATCACCGTGCCCCCAGTTGGTTCGCATTGGGTCGAGAGCATTGACGAACCCGGTCAGCACGGCCGCCGGCTCTGTCGGCCCGACTGGGGAGTAGCCCTGCAGGTCCACGAAAAGGACCCCGTCCGGAAAGTGGTCAAGCGCAGAGTGCGCCCATTGCACCGCCAGTTCAGTTTTGCCCAGACCACCTAGACCGCTGATGGAGACGACCTGAACTCCGCTGTCGGGGACGATCAACTCGCCCAGCACAGCGAGTTCGGCACCGCGTCCACGCAAGTCCGCTCGGATGGGCGGCAGCTGGTATGGCTGCCCTGCCGGTCTCGTCTTGGCCACCCGCCGCGCCTGGCTGATGAACGCCTTGGCCTTCCTCCGCAGCCCGGTGAATGGCGAACCCAACTGCCTGCGCTCGTCTTCCACCTTACGCAGGTCGTCCATGATCGCCTGTGCCTGGCCGCACTGGGACCACAGATCCCACAGTACTTCCCGGGTCTCGTCATCGTCCGCAAACAGCTTGCTGGCGCGCTCCGCGTGCACGATGGCCGGTTCCGCTCCTTTCTGCGCAGCGCAGAGCCTGATCAAATCCAGGAACACCCGGCGTCCAGCGGCCCGCAGCCCCCCTATCTCTCTTTCCACCAATCGCGGATCCAGGCCGGCCAATGGAGGACCTTGCCACAGCTCCGTCGCCGCGAGGAGGAACCGGAGTTTCTGGTCTGCTGACGTGCTTCTCGCTTCGGCCACCAGCGCGTTGAAGCGCCAGAGGTCGACCTGTTCCCGGCCAAGTGCAAGTCGCAGAATGGAATTCTGATTCTTCTTCACCAGGTCGAATCCCGCGCGACGCCGCAGCATCGTCCCGTAGCCGCGCACGGTCGTCCTGGACGCGTCGAACCGTGCGGCCAAGTCGTCAGAGTCAACCTGTCCATCCAGAACCGCCGCAATCGCGAGGACGGTGGACAGACGTGGCTCCAGCGGCACCGGCTTGCCGTTCACCACGAGTCGCACGGTACCGAGCACCTGCAGTTCGATCGCCTGTTCGCTCATCGCAATCAAGTGAACCAGACCACGCCCCGTTGGGATTCCCACCCTGGCTCCCAACACTTTCCCAACACCTTCTCCAACACCTGCTTGCGACGCTGTTCTCATCCGAGCCAGCCCCAGGAGGGAAAGCGACATGGGATTGCGGAATCCACGTCACCTGACGCCGTGGTGGGCAACCGCGAGCGGCGTGCAGACGTGTGGGACGCGCCGGGTGGTACTGGTCGTCGTGCACAGCGTCGGTGCAGGGGAACGGATGCTCGCGGCCGCCAACGCCGTCGAGGGAGTGCCCGGGGTCCAGGTCGTGTTCACGCAGCCTCCGGGCCCGTCGGATGACCGGGTTGCGGATTTCCTCACCGCTGCTGACGCACTCATCACCCCGTGGGAACGCGCGGCGCACGAACGGTTCGACCTGGTGATTGCTGCCAGTCCGACCGGCGTCGGCAGGTTGCAGGGAGCGCTGCTGCTGTTGCCCGAAGTGTCCACCGACGGCGAGGTCGTCGACCACAACGGCCGGCGATGCCTGCCCTCCCTCAGCGGCCTGTTCCGCCAACGGGTGGAGCACCCCGATGCGATGGTCATCGGTCTGCCGCACAGCACCGCGGTGGCCTCGCTTCAATCCACCTCGCCGGAGATCGGGCGCCACGCCACCGTCGTGGGCGATCCCGTGTACGACCACCTGCTCGACGCCCTCAGCCACCGGAACGCTCATCGGGACCGACTCGGGGTCCAGCAAGACCAGCGATTGGGTCTCGTGGTGTCGACCCGAGGACCAGAGTCACTGCTCGGCCGGTCACCAGCGTTGCTCGGGCGAATCGCCACCGACTTGCCCGCATCGGGAGACCGGTTGATATGCCACCTGCACCCGGACGTGTGGGTGCGGCACGGCAGACGCCAGGTACTTGCCTGGGCCGGGCCCGCGGCACGGTCCCACGTGCGGTTCCTGCGCCTCGGGCAAGGGTGGCAGGTTCCGGTTGCGGCGGCGGACTACGTCATCGGCGATCACGGCCTGCTCACCGCGTACGCCGCGGCCGCCGGGAAACCCGTGTACTTGGCCAACCCGCTGCCGAACACCGCGCCCTGCTCGCTGGGAGAGGCAGTCGCCCGATACGGCACGCCCCTGGATCCGGCTGTGCCGCTGGGTACTCAGATCAACTGGACGGCTCGCCCCAGCTCCCCCGTGGCCCAGCTTGTCACCTCCGCCCCGAGCAGGTCCGCAGACCTGCTACGCGCGGGGTGCCTCCGCCTGCTGCGGATCACTGACTCGGCCCGACAAGCAGTGGCCGACACCTGAGAAAAAGGAGAACACGATATGTCCACCACCCAGATCATCTCCTGCGTCGAAGTTGGCGGAGGCGGCGGAACCGGCGACCGCGCCTAGCCAACAAAAGAGGGGAAGATGCTGGGCCCGGCCGCAACTTCCGGCCGGGCCCAGCACACCGCTACCCGAGCTGGCCTATCAGGTCAGAGCGGTTACCCCTGCCTGAACAAACCTCCCGACCTGGCTCGCGGTACCCGCGGGCTCGGTATGCCGGGCGGGGACAGCGAACGGACCGTTCAGGCGTCCAGCATGTCCGCGGTGACCGCGCTCTCGGTGTCGCCGACGCCGAGCTCGCGGGCCTTCTTGTCCGCCATGGCCAGCAGACGCCTTATCCGGCCCGCCACCGCGTCCTTGGTCATCGGCGGTTCGGCCAGCTGACCGAGCTCCTCCAGGGAGGCCTGCCGGTGGGCCAGGCGGAGCTGGCCCGCGGCGACCAGGTGGTCGGGGACCTCGTTGCCGAGGATGTCCAGGGCTCGTTCGACCCTGGCGGCGGCGGCGACCGCGGCGCGGGCGGAGCGGCGCAGGTTGGCGTCGTCGAAGTTGGCCAGGCGGTTGGCGGTGGCCCGCACCTCGCGGCGCATCCGGCGTTCTTCCCAGGCCAGCACGCTGGAGTGGGCGCCGAGCCTGGTCAGCAGCGCGCCGATGGCGTCGCCGTCGCGGACCACGACCCGGTCGGCGCCGCGGACCTCACGGGACTTGGCCTGGATGCCCAGGCGGCGGGCCGCGCCGACCAGCGCGAGGGCCGCCTCGGGGCCGGGGCAGGTGACCTCCAGGGCGGAGGAGCGGCCCGGTTCGGTGAGTGAGCCGTGCGCGAGGAAGGCGCCGCGCCAGGCGGCTTCGGAGTCGCAGGTGCCGCCGCTGACCACGTGCGCGGGCAGGCCGCGCACCGGGCGGCCCCTGGGGTCGATCAGGCCGGTCTGGCGGGCCAGCCCGTCGCCGTCCTTGACCACCCTGACCACGTACCGGGTGCCCTTGCGCAGGCCGCCGGAGGTGATCACGTGCACGTCGCTGATGTGGCCGAACAGCTCCTGGATCTCCTTGCGCAGCCTGCGCGCGGCCGAGCCGGTGTCGATCTCGGCCTCCACCACCACGCGCCCTGCCACGATGTGCAGGCCGCCGGCGAAGCGCAGCAGCGAGGACACCTCGGCGCGGCGGCAGCAGGTCTTGGTGACGGTGAGACGGCTCAGCTCGTCCTTGACCGAGGCGGTCATCGCCATGGCCGGCCCTCCTTCTCTTCGCCGGGAGCCGGCCTGCCCGGACCGGGGATCTCGGCTAGTGCTTCCTGCAGACTCACCGCGAGCGCCGCCGGGTCGTGCCGGTCCGGGCTGGCGTGGTGACAGATCTTGCGCAGCGTGGTGACCGCGCCGAGGGCGGCCGCGGCCCGGCGCAGGCGGTCGGGGGTGGACACCGAGTCGGTATCGGCCACCACCGCGTCCACCCTGAGCCTGGGCGCGTGCTCGGCGAGCACATGGAGGTGCTGTTCCGGGGAGAAGCCCTCGGTCTCCCCCGGCTGCGGGACCAGGTTGAGCACGACCACCTTGCGCGCCCTGGTGTGCACCAGCGCCTCGTGCAGCTCCGGGACCAGCAGGTGCGGCAGCACGCTGGTGAACCAGGAGCCGGGGCCGAGCAGCACGACGTCGGCGGCCTCGACCGCCGCGACCGCCTCCTCGCAGGCCCGGGGCGCCTCGTCGCCGGGCGCCGCGCCCTGCAGGCGGACCCGCTGCACCCGGCCGGGTGTGCTGGCCACCGCGACCTGGCCGCGGATCCGGCGCACCGACCTGGGGTCCTCGTCGAGACCGACCACGTCGGCCTCGATGTCCAGTGGCACCCGGCACATCGGCAGCACCCGTCCACGCACTCCCAACAGTTTGCGCACCTCGTCCAGCACCGCCACCGGATCGCCGAGCACCTCGAGGAGCCCGGCCAGCACGAGGTTGCCCACCGCGTGCCCGGCCAGCGCGCCCGAACCGCCGAAGCGGTGCTGGAACACGTCCGTCCACAGTAGACGATCTTCGTCCTGGTCCGCCAACGCGGTCAGCGCCTTGCGCAGATCGCCCGGCGGCAGCAGCCCGAGCTCGCGGCGCAGCCGCCCCGAGGAGCCGCCGTCGTCGGCCACCGTGACCACGGCGGTGACGTCGTCGGTGAGCCGCCGCAGCGCGGACAGCGTGGCCTGCAGGCCGTGGCCGCCGCCCAGCGCGACGGCGCGGATCGGCCTGCCTGGCTCGTCGTCGGGTGCCGGCGTCACTCCCGCCCCAGGTCCCGGTGCACGACCTTGACCGCCATGCCGTCCTCCTTGGCCAGCAGCCCGGCCAGCTGTTCGGAGATCGCCACACTGCGGTGCTTGCCACCGGTGCAGCCGATCGCCAGGGTCAGGTACCGCTTGCCCTCGCGTCGGTAGCCGGCGCCGATGAGCCGCAGCAGCTCGTGGTAGCGCTCCAGGAACTCCTCCGCGCCCTCCTGGGAGAGCACGTAGTTGCGCACCGCCTCGTCCAGGCCGGTGAAGTCGCGCAGTTCCGGGATCCAGAACGGGTTGGGCAGGAACCGCACGTCCATCACCAGGTCGGCGTCCATCGGCAGGCCGTACTTGTAGCCGAAGGAGAGCACGGTGACCCTGGTGCTGGCCGAGGTCTCGCTGCCGAAGGCGTCCTCGATCTTGGCGCGCAGCTGGTGCACGGACAGCGCGGAGGTGTCCAGCACCAGGTCGGCCTCCTCCCGCAACGGAGTCAGCAGCCTACGCTCGTTGGCGATGCCGTCGGCCAGCCGCCCGTCGCCCTGCAGCGGGTGGCCGCGGCGGACGTGCTCGAAGCGGCGGATCAGCACCGCGTCGGTGGCCTCCAGGAACAGCACCTTGGGCTTGTAGCCGCGCGCGTCCAGGTCCTTGATCACCGCGGCCAGGTCGTCGGTGAAGGCGCGGCTGCGCACGTCCATCACCACCGCGACCCTGGAGATGACGCCCTGGGCCTGCGCGCCCAGCTCGACCATGGTGGCGACCAGTTCGGGCGGCAGGTTGTCCACCACGAACCAGCCCAGGTCCTCCAGGCACTTGGCGGCGGTGCTGCGGCCGGCTCCGGACAGGCCGGTCACCACCGCCACCTCGACGCCGGACTTCTCCTCGGTCACCCGTCCTCCTGCTGTCGCGGGACTTGCTTGTCGTCCTTGTTCTGCAACGCCACCAGCACCGCCAGTGCCGTCTGCCGCCCGACCCCGGGCACCTCGGTGAGCTGCTCGACGCTGGCCGCGCGGAGCTTGCGCACCGAGCCGAAGTGCTTGAGCAGCGCGGTCTTGCGGGACTCGCCCAGGCCCGGCACGTCGTCCAGCGCCGAGGTGGTCATCCGCTTGGACCGCTTCTGCCGGTGGTAGCGGATGGCGAAGTCGTGAGCCTTGTCCCGAACCTCCTGCAGCAGGTACATCGCCGCGCTGTTGCGGGCCAGGATCACCGGATCGGGGTCGGCCGGCAGCCAGATCTCCTCCAGCCGCTTGGCGATGCCGATGACCGCCACGTCCTGCACACCGAGCTCGGCGAGCACGTCGGCGGCGGCGTTGACCTGGGGCGCGCCACCGTCGATGACGAGCAGGTTGGGCGGGTAGGCGAACCGCCTGGGGCGGCCGGTGGCCGGGTCGATGCCGGGCCTGGCCTCGGCTTCGGCCGCCTCGACCTCGCCAGAGACCGGGGCGGTCCGGGCGATCTCCTCGACGTCGGCGCGGTGCCGGGCGAAGCGGCGGCGCACCACCTCGGCGATGGAGCCGACGTCGCCGCCCACGTCACCGGTGCCGGCCTCGCCGCGGATGGCGAAGTGCCGGAACTCGGACTTGCGCGGCAGCCCGTCCTCGAAGACCACCAGTGAGGCGACCACGTCAGTGCCCTGGATGTGGCTGACGTCCACGCACTCGATCCGCAGCGGCGCGGTGTCCAGCGCCAGCGCGTCCTGGAGTTCTTGCAGGGCAAGGGATCGCGCGGTGAGGTCGCCGGAGCGGCGCAGCTTGAACTGGGTGAACGCCTCGGCGGCGTTGCGGGCCACGGTCTCGGCCAGCGCGCGCTTGTCCCCGCGCTGCGGCACCCGCAGCTGCACCCGGGAGCCGCGCAGCTTGGACAGCCACTCGGTGACGGCCTCGGCCTCCGGCGGCAGCTCGGGCACCAGCACCTCGCGCGGCACCGCCTCTCCCCCACCGCCGTCGGCCTGTCCGCCGAGCTCGTTCTGCTCGCCGTAGAACTGGGTGAGGAACTGCTCGACCAGGCCGGGGGTGTCGACCTCCTCGACCTTGTCGATCACCCAGCCGCGCTGGCCGCGGACCCGCCCGCCACGCACGTGGAAGACCTGCACCGCGGCGGCCAGCTCGTCCTGGGCGAAGGCGATCACGTCCGCGTCGGTGCCGTCGCCGAGCACCACGGCCTGCTTCTCCATGGCCCGGCGCAACGCGTCCAGGTCATCGCGCAGCCGGGCGGCCTTCTCGAACTCCAGCTCCTCGGCCGCGGCCTGCATCTGTTTCTCCAGGCGGCGCATCATGGTGTCGGTGCGGCCGGAGAAGAAGTCGCAGAAGTCCTCGACGATGTCCCGGTGCTCCTCGGCGCTGACCTTGCCGACGCAGGGCGCGGAGCACTTGTCGATGTAGCCGAGCAGGCAGGGCCGGCCGATCTGGCTGTGCCGCTTGAACAGCCCGCCGGTGCAGGTGCGCGCGGGGAAGACCCGCAGCAGCAGGTCGATGGTCTCGCGCAGCGCCCAGGCGTGGGAGTACGGGCCGAAGTAGCGCACGCCCTTGCGCCGCGGGCCGCGGTAGACGTGCAGCCGGGGGAACTCCTCGCCGACGGTGACCGCGAGCATCGGGTAGGACTTGTCATCGCGGTAGCGGACGTTGAACCGGGGGTCGAACTCCTTGATCCAGGAGTACTCCAGCTGCAGCGCCTCCACCTCGGAGGACACCACGGTCCACTCCACCGAGGCGGCGGTGGTGACCATCTGCCGGGTGCGCGGGTGCAACCCGGAGAGGTCGGCGAAGTAGGAGTTGAGCCGACTGCGCAGGCTCTTGGCCTTGCCGACGTAGATGACCCGCCCGGTGCCGTCGCGGAACTTGTACACGCCGAAGGAGTCCGGGATGGTCCCTGGCGCTGGGCGGTAGGTGGACGGATCGGGCACGCGGTAAGCCTACGGCGAGTCACCGACACCGGATTGCCAGGTCTGGCTAGCGGCTCGTGCCGGAAAGTTGACCGGCCAGGGGCAGGCGGTCCAGGACGTCACCTCGGTGCTCGGGGTCAGCTCCGACTACGTGCGCGATGTGGTCCACGCGTTCAGGGGAGACGATCCGCGAACGGCTCTGCTGATCAACGGGGGCTGCTGGCCGCCTGGTCCGACATCTCGCGCCACGGCTTCGAGAGCGCTTCGGCACATGCCTCGGCATCAACTCGTCTGGCCACGTAGTTGTCACGTGCGTCGATGTTGATGTGCAGCGGCGGATCGTCGGCGGCGGGTTCGCGAGCCCACTGAGTCGCGTCGAAGCGGGCCGCCAGCCACTGCGCCTCGGCTGTGCTCAGTATCGTGTCCGCCACTACGGCCACGCCGGGCAGGAGCCATCGGCCCAGGTGCGTTGCCCGCCGCACGGCTGGGTCTGCGGGCGTCAGGCACGTTCGGCAACGGATCCCCCCGGATCGTGGTCCGCGACTGGTTGGCGCGGTCAGCGGCTAGTGGCTCATTCCACGGGCTAGATCAGGATGATCCGCTCCCCGTCGACCTTCACCGGGATCTGGGTGAGCCCCGCTTTCGACGGCCCCTTGCGGAGTTCACCGGTCTCGCCGTCGAAGGCGCTGCCGTGGGTCGGGCAGTCGATCACGCCGCCGACCGGTGGGCTGATCAGGTTGCCCTTGTGCGGGCAGCGCGGGTCGAAGGCGCGCACCGCGCCGTCCTTGGCCCGCACGATGAGCAGGATGCCGTTGCCCTCGGTCTCCACCAGCGCGCCGCCGACCGAGGGCAGCGCGGACAGGCGGGCCAGCTCGGCGCCGGGTTTGGCGGTGCCGGTGCCGCCGGTGCGCGGGGGCTTGCCGTCGCCGCAGGCGGCCGCGGAACCGGCCAGGGCGAGTAGTCCGCACAGGACCGTTCGGCGGGGTAACGGCGTCGACATGCCGCACATCCTAAGAAACCTGCGAAAGGTGTCTAGTCCTCAAAACGGTCAACCCGGGCACGGACCTCGGGAGCGCAGCCGCGTTCGGCGGCGGCGCGGCGGGCGGCGTCCCGGTCGCCCTCCCAGAGCAGGATCTCCACCAACGCGGTGTTGCGGGTCAGCTCGTCCTCGCCGGGCTGGCGCAGCCATCTGAGCACACGTTGGCGTTCCCGTTCCCAGGACTTGTCGTGGTCGGCGACCGCGCGCAGGCGCAGGAAGGCGTCCAGGCCGGGGCGGGCGCGGAAGGCGGTGCGGCGCAGTTCGACCGCGCGGTCCAGCCTGCCCAGCCGGACGCACTGGTCCACCGCGAGGTCGACCAGCCTGGGCACCGCGCCGGTGCCCTTGGCCGCGACCAGGCCGCGTTCCACCCAGGCCAGGGCCTGTTCGCTGCGGCCGGCTTCCTCCAGCACGGAGGCGATGCGCAGGTACTGCCAGGCGGTGGACAGGTCGGTGGCCAGGATCTGCACGGTGAGGTCGGGGTCGCCGGTGTGCGCGGCCAGCTCCTCCACCAGCTTGGTGACCGCGGCGCGGTGCCGGTCGTAGCGGCCGGGCTGGCCGAAGCGGATGGTGGGCAGGCCGCGGCAGGCGGACTCCGCGCCCTGCCGGTAGTAGGCGAGCCCGGCGCTGCCCAGGGCCTCGGTGTACTCGGCGAGCCGGACCTCGGGGCCATCGGGGTGGGTGAGCTGGAGCCGGATCAGCCAACCGGCCAGCCGGTAGGGGTCGGGGCGGACCAGGCGGCAGGCGGTGGCGTGCGCGGCCAGCGCCCGCTGGGCCAGGTCGGCCAGCTCGTCCCACTGGCCGGTGACCTGGTGCGCGGCCCCGGCGAGCACGTCGACGACCTGTTCGGCGAACTGCACGGCCTCCTGGGCGCGGCCGTCGGAGACGAGGTCGTGCAGGGACTGGACCACCTGGTGCAGCCGTTGCCAGTGCGCGGTGTCGTCGTGGTGGCTGGGCGGGGACAGCGAGCCGTGCAGTGCGCCGCGCAAAGCAGCGACATCGTGGAACTCGTCCCCTGCCCGGCCCGCCACGAACAGATGAAACCGCACGCACCGAGACCGGCGCGCGGGCTGACCCCGTTCAGCGCAGCGGATACCACCAGGTGGTCCAGCGGGTTGCGGCTAGGCGGCCGAACGCAGCGCGGCCGGCGCGGTCAGGCTCCACACCGCGTGCGCGATCGCGTTGGTGTTGCGGGTCAGCGCGGTGGCGTTGACGTTGTTCACCCCGTCGCAGGAGCGGTGGTAGCAGGGGTCGAACGCCTGACCGGCGGTGCCGCCCCACTTCTGCGCCTGCGCCGCGGTCTTGCGGCCCTCGGCGCCGGTGAAGGTGCCGCCGGTGGCGATGCCCGCCCTGGCGAAGGCGGCGTGGTCGGAGCGGCCGCCGACGCTGGTCTGCTCGGTCTGCACACCGGCGCCGCGGAAGTAGTTCTCCAGCAGGGTGGTCAGCGCCGCCGAACCGGTGGGCTGGCCCGCGCTGCTGTAGACGAAGTAGCCGGGGTTGGGCGAGCCGATCATGTCGAAGTTGAGGTACGCCTTGATCTGGGCCTTCTGCGCCGCGGACAGGCTGGCCACCCAGCGGGTGGAGCCGATCAGGCCCAGCTCCTCCGCGCCCCACCAGCCGAAGCGCAGGTGCTTGGTGGTCTTGAGCTGCTGCCGGGCCGCGGTCAGCGCGACCTCCAGCAGGCCGGCCGAGCCGGTGCCGTTGTCGTTGATGCCCGCGCCCGCGCTGACGCTGTCCAGGTGGCCGCCGAACATGATGGTGTTGTTCTCATCGCCGCCGGGCCAGTCGGCGATCAGGTTGTAGCCGGTGGCGCCGCTCTGGGTGAAGGTGTGGATGGTGGTGCGGTAACCGGCGGCGTCCAGCTTGGCCTTGATGTAGTCCACCGAGGCCTTGTAGCCGGGGCGGCCGTGCGCCCGGTTGCCGCCGTTGGCCGCGGCGATCCTGCCCAGCTCGGTGAGGTGCGCCTGGATGCTCGCGGTGGGAATGGTCGGCGGCGCGGTGGGCGCGGCCGCGGTCGCGGTGCCGGCGATGCCGCTGACGACCAGTGCGGCGGTGGCCGTCACCGAGCCGAGAACGAGTCGGAGTTTCACGCAGACCTCCCGATCAGGCTGATCGCGCAGGGTTGCGATCAGCGTCACGGTGAGTCTCGAACGGGGGTGACCGTGGGCGGTACCCGACTTTTGTCGGAAACAGTTAGCGGTATTGCGATGAATGCATACCCTCGGTGAGCGAAAACGTCGAACGCCGCCCCCGGTTTCGCGGGAGCGGCGTTCGGCGGGAAATTCCTGGCGTTACTTGGTCTCGCCGTCGGACAGCTCGGTCGAGTCGCCCCGAGGAGCCGGGGCCGGTGCCGGTGCGGCGGGCGCGGCCGGAGGTTCCGGCGCGGGCGATGGGACGGGCTCGGGCTCGGCGACCGGGGCCAGCACCGGCGGCGGGACCGAGGAGCGGCCGGGCGGCGGCACGTCCTTCTGCGCGACCGCGGTGGCCTCCTTGACCGCGCGGGCGATCTCCGGGTCGGGCGCGGTGTCGAACCAGGAGGCGATCGACTCGTCGTCCTCCTCCGGCTTGGACTCGGTGTCGGCCGGCGGGGCCTCGTAGCGGAAGACGCCGTCCTCGCCCTTGTTGCCGAACATCTTCGCGAAGCCCTGCAGCGCGTCGCCGAACTGGCTGGGCACCATCCACACCGTGTTGGAGTCGCCCTGCGCCATCTGCGGCAGCGTCTGCAGGTACTGGTAGGCCAGCAGTTCCGGCGTGGGCCTGCCCGCCTTGACCGCGGCGAAGACCTTCTCGATCGCCTTGGCCTGGCCCTGGGCCTGCAGGTAGCGCGCGGCCCGCTCGCCCTGGGCCTTGAGGATGCGGCTCTGCCGCTCGCCCTCGGCGGAGAGGATCGCGGCCTGCTTGGCGCCCTCGGCGGCCAGGATCTGGGCCTGCTTCTGGCCTTCCGCGGTCTTGATCGAGGACTCCCGCTGGCCTTCCGCGGTGAGGATCATGGCGCGCTTCTCCCGGTCGGCGCGCATCTGCTTCTCCATCGAGTCCTGGATGGAGGGCGGCGGGTCGATCGCCTTGAGCTCGACGCGGGCGACCCGGATGCCCCAGCGGCCGGTGGCCTCGTCGAGCACGCCGCGCAGCTGGCCGTTGATCGAGTCACGCGAGGTCAGCGTCTGCTCAAGGCTCATGCCGCCGACCACGTTGCGCAGCGTGGTGGTGGTGAGCTGCTCGACGCCGATGATGTAGTTGGAGATCTCGTAGACCGCCGCCCGCGGGTCGGTGACCTGGAAGTAGACCACCGTGTCGATGGACACCGTGAGGTTGTCCTCGGTGATCACCGGCTGCGGCGGGAAGGAGACCACCTGCTCGCGCAGGTCGATCCGGGCCCGCACCCGGTCCAGGAACGGGACCAGCACGTTCAGCCCTGGGGCCGCGACCGTGCGGAAGCGGCCCAGCCGCTCGATGACCGCCGCCTGCGCCTGCGGGATCACCAGCACTGCCTTGACGACAGCCACCAGCACCAGCAGGACTATGACGGCGACGACAATGACCGCGCCCAACCCAGCCTCCAACGCCTCAGCCTTCCGCCCACACGACCGCGGTCGCTCCAGCGATATCCATGACGGTGACGGCCCGTCCGGCCTCGATCACCTGCGTCTCGTCGTAGGCGCGGGCCGACCAGATCTCGCCGCCGATCTTCACCTGCCCACTGTGAGCGTCCACAGTGGACAGTACTACGGCCTTGCCCCCGACCAGCGCCTCGACGTTGGTCTTGACGTGGTCCCCGGCCAGCATCCGGCGGCGCAGCGCGGGCCGCACCGCGGCCAGCAGCACCACCGAGGTCACCGCGAACACGGCCACGTCGATCCACAGCACGTCGATCACCGCGGCCGAGCCTGCCGCGGCCAGGGCCGCCGCGCCGATCATGAGCAGCACGAAGTCACCGGAGAGCATTTCCGCTGCCAGCAACAGGACTCCGGCTACCAACCAGACCAGGGCCGCCATGACGCCCATCGTGTCAGAGTGCCCATGCCGTTGCCGACCGTGACCAGCCGCCGTGACCGACGTGTGATCTACCGGGCGACGGGTATCACCCGATCCGGGTTCAGTGCTGTGGACCGACAGTGACGAAGTCGATGAGTCGTTCCACCGCTCCGACCAACGGCGTCTCCAGGTCCCGGAACCCGCGCACCCCGGAGAGCACCCGCCGCCAGCCCGCGGGCGGCTCGCCCCAGCCCAGCTCGGCGCACACGCCGGTCTTCCAGTCCTGGCCGCGCGGCACCACCGGCCACTGCCGGATGCCTGCCGAGGCGGGTTTGACCGCCTGCCAGATGTCCACGTACGGGTGGCCGGTGACCAGCACGTCCGGGTGCGCGGCGGCGGCCACGATCCGGGACTCCTTGCTGCCCTCGACCAGGTGGTCCACCAGCACGCCGAGCCGCCTGCGCGGACCGGGCTGGAACTCCGCGATCCGCTCGGCCAGCGCGTCGATGCCGTCCAGCGGCTCGACCACCACGCCCTCCACCCGCAGGTCGTGGCCCCAGACCCGTTCCACCAGCTCGGCGTCGTGGATGCCCTCCACCCAGATCCGGCTGGCGGCCGCGGTCTTGGCGCGCAGCCCGTCGACCCGGACCGAACCGGAGGCCGAGGTGCCGGGTCCGGCGGGTTTGGCGGCGGGTTTGACCAGCGTCACCGGCTTGCCGTCGAGCAGGAAGGCGGCCGGGCGCAGCGGGAACAGCCGCTGCCTGCCGTGCCGGTCCTCCAGGACCACGTTGCCGCCTTCGACGCGCAGCACCGCGCCGCAGAACCCGCTGGCGGGGTCCTCCACGACCAGGTCCTGCTCGGCTGGCACCTCGGGCACGGCGCGCCGCTTGGGGCCGCCGGCGAGCACATCACGTCCGTAGGGATCACCAGAGAAGGAAGGCACCCGGCACACCCTAGTAACCTCGTCCGGTGCCTTGTGCCAGCGCGACCATGGCGGTCTGGACCTCCGCGTGGCTGAACGGTTCCGCGGCCTCCGATGACGTGCTCGACGCCCTCCAGGCGTGGGGTGAGCTCCAGGAGGTCACCGCGGGGGACGAACACGCCGCCGAACGGTTCGACCTGCCGTTGCCCGACGACCGCCCGGTGGGCCCCGCCCTGCTGCTGGCCTGCCTGCGCCGGGCCGGGGCCCGCACCGGTGCGCTGGTCCTGCCCGCGCCCGGCGACGTGCGCGGACTCGGCGGGCCCGGCCCGTTCCAGGTGGCCGCGCTGCACGCCGAGGAGGCGGTGGTGCTGCCCTCGGCCGCCATGGGCCTGGTGCCGGCGGAGGTGGCCGAGGGGGTGCTGCGCTGGTCGGTGTTCGCCCTGCCCGCGCCGCCGAACCTGGAGTACGTGCCGATCGGCGAGGCCGAGCACCGGATGGCCGAGGCGGTCCGCGGGGCCGCGGCCACCCTGGTCTCCCTGGACGTGGCCCGGCACCGGCCCGGCGTGCGCACCGAGATCGACGCGGCCCTGCGCGCCCGCCCCCGCACCCCGTGGCCGCAGGGCATGCCGGGCCGGTCGCTGCGGGTGCTGGAACGGGCCGCGGAGGTGGCCGCGATCGTGCAAGCCGCCATGGGCGACCCGGACGGCGGCACGGTGTCCGCCTCCGCCGCCAGGGCCAGGGTGGCCGCGCTGCGCCCGCTCTCCGACGCGGTGCGCGCGGCCCGCTACGCCGCGGTCGCCGAGGCCATCCGCCTGTTCAGCGACCAGGCGGGACGGCACTAACCGGCCAACACCCCGTACGACTTCGGCCAACACGCCGGGCTGGGACAAGCGGGTCGGCGTGTTGGCCGAAATGGGACGGTGTGTTGGCCGGTGTGGGTCAGGCCGGGCGGCGGCGGGCCGGGGGTTCGCAGCACAGGGGCGCGCAGGGGGCTCCGTTGCGGGTGCAGCCCGCGGCTGGGAAGTCCGAGAGCTTGCCCGCGGGGACGCCGTCGGTGTGCTCGCGGATGAGCTCCACCACGAGTTCGGCGAAGCGGGGGTCCGGGCCTGGGGTGGCGGCGCGGGCGAAGGCCATGCCGAGCTCGGCGGCGCGGTCCTTGGCCTCGGCGTCGAGGTCCCAGATGACCTCCAGGTGGTCGCTGACGAAGCCGACCGGGCACACCACGACCGCGGGGACGCCCTGTTCGTGCAGGGTGTCGAGGTGGTCGACGATGTCCGGCTCCAGCCAGGGCACCTGGGGCGGGCCGGAGCGGGACTGCCAGACCACGTCGTACCCGGTCACCCCGACCGCGGCGGCGACCAGCCGGGCGGCCTCGGCGACCTGCCGGGAGTAGCGCTGGCCGCCTTCCTCCGGCGGACCGGCGGCCTGGTCGGCGGAGTTCGGCACCGAGTGCGCGGTGAAGACCAGGCGGGCCTGCTCGCGGTGCTCGGCGGGCAGTTCGGCGGTGGCGGCGCGGACGGCGTCGGCGAAGGCCGCGACGAACAGCGGGTGGTCGAAGAACTGGCGGAGTTTGACCAGCTCCAGCGCGTCGTCCACGGCGGCGCGGGTGCGCAGGATGTCCTCGTCGTACTGCCTGCAGGCCGAGTAGCCGCCGTAGGCGCTGGTCGGGAACACCAGCGCCGAGCGGATGCCGTCGGCGACCATCTTGGCGGCGGTGTCCTCCGCCATCGGATGCCAGTTGCGGTTGCCGAAGTAGACCGGCAGGTCCAGGCCGTGCCGGGCCAGCTCGGCGCGGACCGCGTCGATGATGGCCAGGTTCAGCCGGTTGATCGGCGAGACGCCGCCGAAGTGCAGGTAGTGCTGGGCGACCTCGTCCAGGCGTTCGGGCGGGACCCCGCGTCCCCTGGTGACGTTCTCCAGGAACGGCCGGACGTCCTCGGGTCCTTCCGGCCCGCCGAAGGACAGGAACAGCAACGCGTCGAAGCTCACCGCACAATCCTGCCCCCGCCCGGGTTCGCGCACCGGACGGGGGCAGGGATTGTCAGGCAGTTGTCAGTCAGTCACCGACGGCGTGCATGCCGCCGTCGACCATCACCATCGAGCCGGTGGTGGCCGGGAACCAGTCGGACAGCAGCGCGCAGATGGCCTTGGCGGCCGGGGTGCGGTCCGAGGTGTCCCAGCCCAGCGGGGCGCGCTCGGTCCACAGGTTGTTGAAGTCGCTGAAGCCCGGGATGGACCGCGCGGCCATGGTCTCCAGCGGTCCGGCGGCGACCAGGTTGACCCGGATGCCCTGCTTGCCGAGCTCCCTGGCCAGGTACTTGGTGCAGTTCTCCAGCGCGGCCTTGGCGAAGCCCATCCAGTTGTAGCTGCTCCACGCGACCCGGGCGTCGAAGTCCATGCCGACGATGGAGCCGCCCTGGCCCATCAGCGGCAGCACCGCCTTGGCCAGCGCCTTCATCGAGTACGCCGAGGTGTGCACGGCGACCGAGACGTCCTCCCACGGCACGTCCATGTAGTTCTCGCCGAGGCAGGACGGCGGGGCGTAGCCGATGGAGTGCAGCACGCCGTCCAGCGCGGGCACGTGCTCGCGGATCTTGTCGGCCAGGCCGTCCAGGTGTTCCTGGTTGGTGACGTCCAGTTCGATCACCGGCGCGGGCTTGGGCAGCCGCTGCGCGATGCGCTCCACCAGCCGGAGGCGCCCGAAGCCGGTGAGCACGACCTCGGCCCCCTGCTCCTGCGCGATCCTTGCGGCGTGGAAGGCGATGGACGCCTCGGTGATCACTCCGGTGATCAGCACCCGCTTGCCTTCGAGCAGTCCGGTCACGTGCTCTTCCTCCGAGTCGAACTGAAGTTGATGACGACGGCCCTAGCCTGGCAGAACAGGTCAGTGACCCATACCCATGCCCCCGTCGACCGGCAGAACTGCGCCGTTGACGTAGGCGGCGCCGTCGGAGGCGAGCCAGGTGACCGCGGCGGCGACCTCCTCGGCCTTGCCCGCGCGGCGGGCCGGGACCACGGCCATCTGCTCCTTGAGCGAGTCGGCCAGGTGAGCGGTCATGTCGGTCTCGATGAAGCCGGGCGAGACCACGTTGGCGGTGATGTTGCGGGAGCCCAGCTCGCGGGCGATGGAGCGGGCCACGCCGACCAGCCCGGCCTTGCTCGCCGCGTAGTTGACCTGCCCGGCCTGGCCGGAGAGGCCGACCACCGAGGAGATGAAGATCATGCGGCCCCAGCGCTTCTTCAGCATGCCCGAGGCGGCGCGCTTGGCCACCCGGTAGGCGCCGGTGAGGTTGGCGTCCAGGACCTTGGTGAAGGAGTCCTCGGACATGCGCAGCAGCAGCACGTCGTCGATGATCCCGGCGTTGGAGACGAGCACCTCGACCGGGCCGTGCTGGGCCTCGACCTCGCCGAAGGCGCGGTTGACCGCCTCGGCGTCGGTGACGTCGCACTGGACCCCGAACAGGCCCTCGGGCGCGCCGGAGCCGCGGTGGGTGATGGCGACCTTGTCACCCTGCTCGGCGAAGGCACGGGCGATCGCCAGGCCGATGCCTCGGTTGCCGCCAGTGACCAGTACCGACCTTGACACCGTTGGTCCTCCATGACTCGCGGGATGCGGACGGCGTCAGGCTAGTCGGTCGCCCCGGACCTGCCGGAAAAGGCATCGAAGACGCGCAACCGGCAGATCTGGCGGGCCCCTCGCCGCCTCGCACCCCGCGGCCCGGCGGCACGGGTCACGCGGAGCCGGGAAAACGGGGGTGCGACCTGTTCCGGTCACACCCCCGAATGGAGCAGTGAATTGGTCAGCAGTACAAGTTCCCGCCCGGCGCGACACCGATGATCCCGGTGAAGCGCTGGTAGTTGCTGACCCGGCTCTGCACCTGTGCCGGATTCTTGCCATTGCATTCCAGCGAGCCGTTGATGCTGCGGATGGTCTCGCCGAAGCCGCGGCTGTTCACCATCGCGTTGTGCGGGGTCATCGAGCCCGGGCCGTTCTGGGTCATCCAGTACCAGATCGCGGTGCGCCAGGAGATGGTCGCGTCGTTCTGCACCAGCCAGGGGTTGCCCAGCAGGTTGACCCGGAGGTAGTCGCCCGCGGCCTTGTAGTTGAAGTTCCAGCTGAGCTGGATCGGGCCGCGGCCGTAGTAGGCGGCCTGCCCGGCGGGACAGCCGTAGGGCTGGCTGCGGTCGCAGTAGTGCGGGTAGTTGGCGGTGTTCTGCTCCACCACGTGGCGCAGGCCGCCGGTCTCGTGGCTGACGTTGGCCAGGAAGGCGGCCAGCTCCTGCTTCTGCACGGTGGCGCTGCCCTGGTTGGCGAAGGCCCCGAACGTTTGGGCCGCGTTGCGCAGGCCGGCGTAGCTGTAGAAGCCGTTGCGGCTGGGGAACATCTGGTTGAACTGGCCTTCGCTGATCATGAATGCGGCCGGCGCCGCGGCGGCGGGCACCACGGCGGCGAACCCGGCCGCGGCCAGCAGGGCGACCAGCATTCCGAGCAGACGACGTTTCATCACTGAGCTCCTCGCTGCACAGGGAAATGCGCGGGCAGGGACCCGCGAATTCGCAGCAGGACTTCACCGGACACCACGGAAGGGCGAAGCGCAGGGGTGGCCCAATAACCACTTCCGGGCGGCGGTGGCAACAGGTTCAGCTCGACTGCGGGACCCATTTCGCCACAGTCGAGTGGTTTCGCGGAAGTGACTTAAGTAGGTAGTTGGTGAATCTGGTCTGGACCATCCGGGCCGTCGGTGTCCAGGTGGGGCGCGCGCCGCAGTCCGGCGGCGGCCGCGACCCGGTAGGAGGCTGGGGGCGGGGTGAGGCGGGCGGTGCGGAGCTCGGTCACAGCCGGACGGGGTAGACCGGTTCCGGCACCTCGACCTTGATCCGGTGTTCGATGAAGATGCCGTGCCAGATCATGAACATCAGCACCGCCCACAGCTGGCGGCTGCGGTCCTGCTGCCCGGCCTTGTGCTCGGCGAGCAGTTGGAACACCGCCTTCTTGTCCAGCAGGTCCTCGGTCTTGGAGTCGGCGATGATGCCCCAGGCCCAGTCGTGCATCTCGTCCTTGAGCCAGTGCCGGATGGGCACCGGGAAGCCGAGCTTGCGCCGGTTGAGCACGTGCGGCGGGATGATCTTGGCCAGGGCCTGGCGCAGCGCGTACTTGGTGGTGCCGCCGGCCAGCTTCTGGTCCAGCGGGATGCTGGAGGCGACCTTGAAGACCTCCATGTCCAGGAACGGCACCCGCAGTTCCAGGGAGTTGGCCATGGTGACCTTGTCGGCCTTGGTCAGGATGTCGCCGCGCAGCCAGGTGTAGAGGTCGATGTGCTGCATCCGGGCCACCGGGTCCCAGCCGCGGGAGATCTCGTACCAGGGCGCGGTGACGTCCTGGAAGCCGATCCGCTCGTCGTAGTGCCGCAGCACCGCGCGCAGCTGGGCGTCCCGGAAGTTGCGCGCGTTGCCGTAGTAGCGCTCCTCCAGGGTGAGCGAGCCGCGGCGGAGCAGGTCCTTGCCGCGCACGCCCTCGGGGATCTTGGTGGAGACCTTGCCCAGCACCTTGCGCACGCCGCCGGGCATCTTCTCGAACGGGGCCAGCGACAGCGGCTCGCCGTAGACGGTGTAGCCGCCGAAGAGCTCGTCCGCGCCCTCGCCGGAGAGCACCGCCTTGACGTGTTTGCGGGCCTCGCGGGCGATGAACCACAGCGGCACCAGCGCCGGGTCGGCCACCGGGTCGTCCAGGTACCAGATGATCAGCGGCATCGCCTGCATCATCTCCCTGGCCGAGACGGTGCGGACCACGTGCTTGACCCCGATCGCGGCCGCGGTCTCGGCGGCCACGTCGACCTCGGAGTAGCCCTCCCGCTCGAACCCGGCGGTGAAGGCGATCAGGTTGGGGTTGAACTGCTTGGCCAGGGTGGCGGTGGCGGTGGAGTCGATGCCGCCGGAGAGGAAGGCGCCGACGGTGACCTCGGGGTCGGAGATCATGTGCTTGCCCACCGAGTCGCGCATGACGTCGGCGATCCGCTGGTACAGCGCCTCGGCCTCGGCCTCGCCGCGCACCGGCTGGGCGGTGAAGGTCGGGTTGAAGTAGCGGGCGGTCTCCAGCTGCCCGCCGGGGCGGACCCGGAAGGCGGTGCCGGACTCGATCCGCCGGATGCCGAGGTGCAGCGACTCGGGTTCGGGCACGTACTGCAGCACCAGGTAGTGCTGGAGCGCGGTGCGGTCGAGCTCCTCGGCCACGCCGAGCACGCCGGAGAGCTCCAGCAGGCTCTTCTTCTCACTGGCGAAGGCGATGCCGCCGGGGCCGGCGGAGTAGTAGAGCGGCTTGATGCCGAACTGGTCGCGCGCGCCGAAGACGATCCGTTCCTGGTTGTCCCAGATCATGAAGGCGAACATGCCGCGCAGCTTGGGCAGGATGGCCGGGCCGAGGTGGTGGTAGCCGGCCACGATGGACTCGCCGTCACCCTGGGTGTTGAAGCGGGTGCCGAAGCGGGCGGTCAGCTCCTGGCGCAGCTCGCGGTAGTTGTAGATCTCGCCGTTGAAGTTCAGCGTGTACCGGGTGGGGTTCTCCGGCGGGCCCCAGACCAGCGGCTGGTGCGAGTGCTCCAGGTCGATGAAGCCCAGCCGGTTGAAGCCGTAGACGACCTCGGCGCCCTGCCAGGTGTCGTGCTCGTCGGGACCGCGGTGCCGCTGGCAGCGCATGGCCGCCGCGACCGCGCCGCGCGCGTTCGCCGCCGCCGCGGGAGTGGCGCAGATCAGTCCCAGCACTCCACACACGTCGCTGCTCACCTCGAAGTCGTCGTCGGGCCCGTGGTTGAAGTATCCCGGGCGCGCGCCGGGTGTTCGCCAACGGGTTACCTCAAGGAGAGGTAAGTTCTGCCAGCCTCCGCTTGCCGATCACGGTGCCGCCACCCACCGTGACAGGGGTCTCAAGGAGGACTCACATGTCGGTAGGCGTCAGCGAGGACGTCCCCAACGGCGGGGGACCGCCCAAGGGAAACAAGCAGGGTGAGCGGCGGGTCGTGGCCAACGTGCTGCGCGGCTCCATCGGCAACCTGATCGAGTGGTACGACTGGTACGCCTACACGGCGTTCAGCATCTACTTCGCCAGCTCGTTCTTCCCGAAGAACGATCCCACCGCCGAGCTGCTGAACACCGCGGCGGTGTTCGCGGTCGGCTTCCTGATGCGCCCGCTGGGCGGCTGGATGCTGGGCCGCTACGCCGACCGGTACGGCCGCCGGGCCGCGCTGACGCTGTCGGTGACGCTGATGGCGGTGGGCTCGCTGATCATCGCGATCACCCCGTCCTACACCACGATCGGCCTGGCCGCGCCCGCGCTGCTGGTGGCCGCGCGGCTGTTGCAGGGCCTGTCGGTGGGCGGTGAGTACGCCACCTCGGCGACCTACCTCTCCGAGGTGGCCTCGCCCGGCAAGCGCGGTTTCTACTCCAGCTTCCAGTACGTCACGCTGACCGCGGGCCAGCTGCTCGCGCTGGGTGTGCAGATCGTGCTGCAGCAGGTGCTCACCGACGAGCAGATGCACTCCTGGGGCTGGCGGATCGCCTTCGTCATCGGCGCGGCCGGCGCGGTCGTGGTGATGTGGCTGCGGCGCAGCATGGACGAGTCGGAGAGCTTCAAGAAGGTCGCCCAGTCCGAGGACGGCAAGGCCCCGCAGCGCGGCACCCTGCGCGCCCTGCTCCAGCACCCCAAGGAGTGCCTGCTGGTGGTGGGCCTGACCCTGGGCGGCACGGTGGCCTTCTACACCTACACCACCTACCTCCAGAAGTTCATGGTCAACACCAGCGGGATCAGCAAGCAGAACGCGGCCTGGATCAACTTCCTCGCCCTGGTCGTCTTCGTGGTGATCCAGCCGCTGGCCGGCAAGCTCTCCGACCGGATCGGGCGGCGGCCGCTGCTGCTGTTCTTCGGCGTCTGCGGCACCCTGGGCACGGTCCCGCTGCTGACCGCACTGGCCGGCACGAACTCGCCGGTGGGCGCGTTCTTCCTGATGCTGGCCGGGCTGGTCATCGTCACCGGCTACACCTCGATCAACGCGATCGTGAAGGCCGAGCTGTTCCCGACCAACATCCGCGCGCTGGGCGTGGGCCTGCCGTACGCGCTGACCGTGGCCATCTTCGGCGGGTCCTCGGAGTTCGTGGCGCTCTGGCTCAAGCAGGCCGGGATGGAGTCGGTGTACTTCTACTACGTGGCCGGCTGCGTGCTGGTCTCGCTGGTCGTCTACGGCAGCATGCGGGAGACCTCGAAGTCCTCGCCGCTGGAGGAGAGCTCCTTCCGCTGACCAACCGGCCCGCCGGGTGGCGTTCGTCGCCCACCCGGCGGGCTTTTCGCCACTTCCCCGGGTGCGGTGGCTCCGATCGGGCTAATCTGCCCGCGGTATCCGCGTTTCACGGCCATCTGGGGTATTGACGATGCGACATCTGAGTGCCGTCGTGGCGGTGTTGTTCACCGCCGCCGCGCTCACCGCCTGCGTCCAGGTCTCACCTGGGCAGCCGAAGGCTGGGCCCTCCACCCGCAACATCGCGGATGAGATCAAGGGCGGCCCGACCTCGGAGCTGCGCAAGACCTTCTCCTCGACCCCGCAGCAGGTCAACGACTACTGGAACAGCGACCGGCTCAAGGACGCCCGGCCCAAGCAGCCGGGGCCCAGCGAGGGCGGCAGCGACGTGCCGAAGGAGAACCCGGGCGCCCAGGTGGTGGTCCAGCCCAGCGACGGGGTCATCGGTCAGGTGAAACCGGACTCCAACGGAACCAATCCGCGCGGTGACGCGTGGTCGCGGGCCGGGCTGAGCGAGACCACGGTCGGGCGGTTGTACTACACCTTCGGTGGAAAGCCGTATGTGTGCTCCGCGTCGGTGGTCAGCTCGCCGTCGAAGAGCCTGGTGGCCACCGCCGGCCACTGCATCTGGGAGACCCAGGGCGAGAAGATGTGGGCCGACAACGTGATGTTCGTGCCGGGCGACCGGGCCGGGCAGGCCCCGCACGGCAAGTGGGCGGCGGAGTCGATCTACACCACCCGCGAGTTCATGACCAAGGCGGAGAGCACCGACCGGGGCACCTCCGGCGAGGGCTGGGCCTACGACATCGCCTTCCTGCGAATGCGGCCGCTGAACGGGCAGAAGATCCAGGACGCGCTGGGCGCGCAGGGCATGGCCTTCGGCGTGATGGCCGAGGGGCTGACCGCGATCGGCTACCCGACCGCGCCGCCCTTCGACGGCAAGGTGATGCGGTACTGCTCCTCGCCGAACTGGGTCAAGGGGCCCTTCGGCGACTACACCATCAACTGCGTGATGACGCCGGGCTGTTCCGGCGGGCCGTGGTTCACCCGGTTCGACCCGGGGCGCGGAGCGGGGATCGTGGTGTCGGTGTCCTCGGTGGGCAACGCCAGGACGCTCTCCGGCGCGGTGCTCGGCCAGGTGGCGCACAACCTCTACAAGCAGGCGGACTCGGGAGCATGAGGATGAACCGGCGAAGCGGGCGGGCCACCGGCGTGGCCTGTGCCCTGGTGCTGGCGGTGACCGCGTCCGGGTGCAGCAGCGCCTCCCCCGGTCTCGCGCTGGCCGACCAGCAGGCGGTGAGCGCCTACATGGCCAGTCAGTTCGACGGCGCGTTCAAGAAGCTGGACCAGGAGCTGGTCAAGCCGAGGGACGAGAAGTCCACTGTGTACTGGCACGGGCGGTTCAACGAGAAGAAGACGGACAAGGAGATCGACGTCTTCCGCTACCAGGCGGCGGACAAGGGCAAGCCGGAGCCGCCCGCGATCTTCACCAAGTCCCGCACCAGCAAGGAGATGAAGGACAACCTGGACCAGTACCACCCGAGCGGTTCGGAGTGGGACTACCTGCTGCTGGGTGAGCGGTTCCGGTCGCTGGCCACCACGCCGTGGGTGCGGTTCCCGACCTTCACGCCCAAGGACGGCTTCAACGTGTGCCTGCTGACCGGCGTGCAGACGGTGTGCGCCATGCAGGACGCGATGAAGGCGACCCAGAAGTCCTCGCCGGCCGGGCTGGTCAAGGAGTACCGGCAGCAGGCCGACGGCAGCGCGGAGCTGCTCACCGGGGTCACCCTGAAGGCCTTTGTGGACAACCGGGTGCTGAGCTTCCCGGAGGACTACAAGAAGCAGATGACGCCGCCGATGCTGGAGTCCTTCCTGCGCACCACGGTGGTGCTGGACCCGCAGGGCCTGCTGAAGAAGATCGAGATCAACGGGATCGTGGACAAGGGCGGTCCGAAGATCGAGATCCAGGTGGGCTACGAGATCCTCGGCAAGGCCACCGCGAAGGACTTCCCGCCGGAGCCCTCGCCGCTGGACCGCACCGATCTGCCCGATGTGAACGCCCGCAAGGATTTCTTCAACCGGCTCGCCGCGCTGTAGAACCGAGGTCAGAGATGAACAACCCGTACCAGCCGCAGCAGCCGCAGTGGGGCCAGCCGCAGCAGCCGAACCCGTACCAGCAGCCCCAGCAGCCGCAGTGGGGCGGCCAGCCCGCCCCGCAGCCCGGTTACCAGCAGCCGCAAGGCCCTGGTGGTCCCGGCGGCGCTCCGTACGGCTCCGCGCCCTACGGCGGGCCGCAGCAGCCGAAGAAGAAGTCCGACGGTGGCATGAAGAAGCCGCTGCTGTACGGGATCGTCGGCCTGGTGCTGATCGGCGTGGTCTTCGGCGTGCTGGCCGTGCTGGGCGTGTTCACCAGCAAGGTGCTCGACACCAAGGCGGTCCAGCAGGGCGTGCAGAAGGTGCTGACCGAGAACTTCGGCATCGCCAAGGTCACCGGGGTGACCTGCCCGAACCAGCCCGCGATCAAGGCGGGCAACACCTTCACCTGCACCGCCAGCATCGACGGCAAGCAGCGGCAGGTGCCGGTGAAGGTGACCAACGACTCCGGTGAGTACGAGGTCGGCCAGCCCAAATAGGCTGCCCGGCATGAAGGTGCTGCTGGTGGAGGACGACGACGGGGTCGCCGAGGCCCTGGTCGAAGTCCTCACCGCGCACGGCCACCAGCCGCGCCGGGTCCGGCACGGCGCGGACGCCCTCACCGGCCACCGCGAGGCGGACCTGGTGCTGCTGGACCTGGGCCTGCCCGACGGCGACGGCCTGGAGGTGCTGCACAAGCTGCGCCGGGTCACCTCGGTGCCGGTGATGGTGCTGACCGCCCGCGGCGACGAACGCTCCGTGGTGCGCGGACTGCGCCTGGGGGCCGACGACTACCTGGTCAAACCGGTCCGGCTGGCCGAGCTGCTGGCCCGGATGGACGTGGTCACCCGCCGCGCCGCGCACCGGGCCAGCGCGGCCGATCCGCCCGAGGAGATCACCGCGGGCGATGTACGCATCGACCTGGCCAGCCGCCGGGTCGAGGTGGGCGGTGACCTGGTCTCGTTGACCGCCAAGGAGTTCGACCTGCTGGCCGCGCTGGCCCGCCGCGCGGGCGCGGCGGTGAGCCGCCAGCAGCTGATGGACGAGCTGTGGGGGGACGCGTACGTGGCGATCTCCCGGTCGCTGGACGTGCACATCGCGCAGCTGCGGGCCAAGCTGGGCCGCCCCAACCTGATCAGCACCATCCGCGGCTTCGGCTACCGGCTGGAGCTGTAGTGCGCGGGCGGCTGCTGGCGGCGCTGCTGGCCTTCGCGGTGCTCGCGGTGGCCGCCTTCGCCTGGCCGCTGCTGATGAGCACCGCGGCCGAACGCACCCAGCAGCTGCTGCTCTCCCGCACCGCGGACCTGGACCGCTTCGCCGCGCTGGCCGACACCGCCAACGCCACCGCCGACCTGGGCACGCTGACCGCGGAGGTCCGCCGCTACGGCGAGCTCTACGGCGAGGCGGTGCTGGTGGTGGACACCCGGCGGCAGTCCCTGGTGGCCACCGGCGACCTGCGCCCGGCCGACCCGGCGGTGGTGCGCCTGGTCGACGGCGCGCTGCGCAACGAGCGAGCGTCCACAGTGGACTCGCTGACGCCGTGGTCGGCGGAGCCGGTGCTGCTGGCCCGGCCGGTCGGCACCGGCATCCGGGTCACCGGCGCGGTGGTGCTGCGTGCCTCGGTGACCGCGGCGGCGGGTGACATCGCGCGCCGCTGGGTGGTGGTGCTGCTGGGCGCGCTGGCCGCCGCGATCGCCTGCGCCGCACTGGCGCTGGGGGTCTCCCGCTGGGTGCTGCGGCCGTTGCGGGAGCTGGAACGCGGGGTGCGCGCGGTCGCCTCCGGGGAGCCGCACGCCCAGGTCGCGGTGCACGGGCCGAGTGAGCTGCGCACGGTGGCCGCGGCGTTCAACCAGATGTCGGACGCGGTCTCCGACGCGGCCGAACGGCAGCGCCGCCTGGTCGCCGAGGCATCGCACCAGCTGCGCAACCCGATGACCGCGCTGCGGCTGCGGGTGGACGCGCTCGGCCCCTCGGTGGCCGAGCCCGCGCAGCGCTCCTACCAGTCGGTGCTCGGCGAGGTGGACCGGCTGGAGTCGTTGCTGGACGGGCTGCTCACCCTGGCCAGCGCGGAGAACCGGGCCGCCGAGCTGCGCGCCCCCGCTGCCCCCGAGGAGCCCGCGGCCGACTGCGAGCCACTGCTGGTGCTGGCCGACCGCAGGGACGCCTGGTCGGCCGCGGCCGAGGCGGCCGGGATCACCCTGCGGGTCGGCGCCGCCCCGGCCACCCCGGTGCTGGCCGCGTTCCCGGCCGAGGAGCTGGCCCAGGTCCTGGACGTGGTGCTGGACAACGCGATCAAGTACGCCGGGTCCGGCGCCACGGTCACCCTGCGCCTGCTGACCGAGCCCGAACTGCTGCGGCTGACCGTCACCGACACCGGACCCGGCCTCTCCGCCGCGGAGCTGGCGCTGGCCACCGAACGGTTCTGGCGGTCCCAGGGGCACCGCGGCAGCCGGGGCAGCGGGCTGGGCCTGGCCATCGCCGAACAGCTGCTCACCGCGCACGGCGGCGAGCTGAGCCTGCACCGGGCCGAGCCGCACGGTCTGTCCGTCCACATCGGACTCCCCAGGGCGGCCGGATGAACCTGTCCCGCCGCGCCTTCCTGCTCCTCCCGCTGGCCGCCGCGGCCTGCACCGCCGCCGACTACACCGGTCCGGCGCGGCCGCTGTCCATCGGCGCGGGCGAACCCGGCGGCCCGTACCTGGCCTTCGCCACCCGGCTGGCCGCCGAGGTCTCCGCGGCGGCCCCGAACCTGCGCTGCACCCCGGCGCAGACCCAGGCCAGCGTGGACAACCTGCGTCAGCTCGGCGCGCGGCAGGTCGACCTGGCGCTGGCGCACGCCGACGCCTGCGAGGCCGCCGCCAGTGGCACCAGCCCGTTCACCGAGCCGGTGTCACTGCGCGCGCTGGGCCGGATCTATGAGAACTACCTCCAGGTCGCGGTCCCGGCCGCCAGCCCGGCCCGCCGGATGGCCGACCTCGCGGGCCGCCGGATCGCGATGGGCGCACCGGGTTCCGGCGCGGCCCTGCTCGCCCAGCGGATCACCGCCCGGCTGAACCTCACGCCCGGCCCGCAGCTGCGCCTGGCCGAGGCGGCCTCGGCACTGGCCGAGGGCTCGGTGGACGCCCTGGTCTGGTCCGGCGGCGTGCCCACCCCGGCCTTGGAACAGCTGGACATCCGCACCCCGATCCGCCTGCTCCCGCTGGAGGACGTGCTGCCCGCGCTGCGCGAGGCGCACGGGCCGGTGTACGAGCAGGTGTCGGTGCCCAGCGGGGTGTACCGCGCGCCACGGGCGGTGCCGACCATCGGGGTGGCGAACCTGGTGGTGTGCCGGGAAGACCTGCCCGCCGAGGTGGCGGCGGCGGTGACCAGGGTGCTGCTGACCAGGGCGGACCGGCTGATCCCGCAGGAGGCGCTGGGCATCCAGTTCCTGGACCAGCGGACGTTGATCAGCACCGCCGCGATCCCCCTGCACCCGGGGGCCGCGGCGGTGTACCGCGAGCTGCACGGCTGAGTCAGCGCTGCTTGGGGATCACCGGCGGCACCACCGGGTCCGCGCCGGTGACCGCCCTGGCGAACCGGTCGGTGACCACCGGCGAGAACTCCGGATGGGTGAGCACCCAGAACCGCTGTTCCCGCACCGCGTCCAGCACCGCCCCGGCGACCTCCTCGGCGGGCTTGCCCGCGCGCACCGCGGCGCTGATCGCCGCGCTGGACTTGGCCATCAGCTCCGCCTCCGGCCCCTCCCCCGCCGCGGGCGGGGTGCTGGCCGCGATGTTGGAGCGGGTCCAGGCCGGGCACAGCACCGAGGTGCGCAGCGGCGAGCCGGTGAGCACCAGCTCGTGCTGCACCGTCTCGGTCAGGCCGACCACCGCGTGCTTGGTCGCGGCGTAGGCGCTGGTGCCCATGCCGGCCAGCAGGCCGCTCATGGAGGCGGTGTTGACGATGTGGCCCTGGTCCTGGCGCATCATCCTGGGCAGGAAGGCGTGCATCCCGTGGATGACGCCCCACAGGTTGACCTCGATCGCGCGCTTCCACTCCGCCAGGCTGATCCGCCAGAACAGGTTGGAGGTGCCGATGCCCGCGTTGTTGCACAGGATGTGCGCGGCGCCGAACTCCGCGTAGGTCCGCTCGGCCAGGGCTTCCAGGTCTTCGGCCTTGGCCACGTCGGCCCGGACGCCGATGGCCTTGTCCCCGAAGGACTCCACCAGCGCGTCCAGCGCGTCACCGTCCACATCGGACAGCACCAGCCGCGCGCCCTGGGCGGCGAAGGTGTGCGCCAGCGCGGTGCCGATGCCACCGGCCGCGCCGGTGATGACGGCGACCTTGCCGGTGAGATCGCGCAGCGCGGTCACTGGGCCGGGTCCAGCACGAGCTTGCCGACGGTGCGGCGGGCGCGCAGGTCCTCGTGCGCGGTGCGGGCGGCCGACATCGGGTACTCGCCGCCGATCTGCGGGCGCAGCTTGCCCTCCCGCACCAGCTCGACCATCTCGTCGAAGGGGGCCTGGACCAGCTCGGCCGGGTTCCGCAGGCAGTCGATCAGCCAGAAGCCGACGATGGACAGCGAGCCGCGCATCAGCTTGGCCGGCAGCACCGGGGTGGGCTGCACCCGGCCCGCGCTGCCGTAGGCCACGATCCGGCCGAATGGGGCCAGCACGCTCAGCGAGGCGTCGAAGACCGGCCCGCCGACCATCTCCAGGACCACGTCGATCCGCTTGCCGCCGTTGGCTTCCCGCAGCCGCTCGGCCAGGCCGTCGGGGTCGCCGTCGACCGCGGCGTCCGCGCCGAGGTCCAGAGCCAGCTTGCGCTTGTCCTCGGTGGAGGCGGTGGCGATCACGGTGCCCGCGCCGAAGACCTTGGCCAGCTGCACCGCGAGGGAGCCGACGCCACCGGCGGCGGCGTGCACCACCACGGACTCGCCGGGCTGGATCCGGGCCGAGGTCCTGAGGATGTGCCAGGCGGTGGTGCCCTGGCAGATCAGCGCCAGCGCGTCGCCGTGCGAGATGTCCTCGGGCACCGCGAACAGGCGCTCCGGCGCGGCGACGACCTTGCTGGCGTAGCCGCCGGAGTCGATCAGCGCGATCACCCTGCGCCCCTCGGCGGTGCGGCCGATGACCTCGCCGCCGGGGATCAGCGGCAGCTTCGCCGGGGCCAGGTAGGAGTTCTCCACGTTGTGGGTGTCGCCGTAGTTGACGCCTGCGCGGTCGACCTCGACCAGCACCTGCCCCTCCGCCGCGACCGGGTCCGGCAGCTCGGCCAGGGCCATGACCTCGGGTCCGCCGAACTCGGTGATCTGTACCGCGCGCACGTGCCGCTCCCTCTGCCTGCCCCAGTGCCGACGTCTAACTTACGCCGTACAGTACGTTGTACAGTAAGGAGGAGGCAACCATGACCGAACAGCTCCAGCGCAAGAGAGCGCCCCGCAACACGCTCAACCCCGAGCTGATCGTGCGCACCGCGCTGGAACTGATGGACGCCGAGGGCGTCGACTCCTTCGGCATGCGCGGACTGGCCAAGCGGCTCGGCGTCGGCCCGATGGCCCTCTACACCTACTTCCGCGGCCGGGACGAGCTGCTGGACGCGGTGCGCGACCACGCCATGGCCCTGAACCCGATCCAGCTGGGCGGGGACACCTGGCAGGAGCGGGTCCGGCTGACCTGCCGGGGCATCCGCGGCATGATGCTGGCCCACCCGTGCCTGGTCCAGCTGTTCACCGCGCGCCCGCTGGCCGGGCACGAGGTGCCGCACGCGGTGGAGGCGCTGCTCAGCATGCTGCGCGCGGCCGGGTTCGACCGCGACGCCGCCGCGCGGGCCTACCTGACCCTGTTCAACCACGTGCTCGGGGTGGCCGCCTGGGAGGTGCAGCTGAGCCGCCAGCTGGCCGACCGGGAGGGCCGCCGCCAGCTGCGCGAGACGATGGACTCGTTGTCCCGCGCCAGGTATCCGACCCTGGTGGACCTGGTGCCGGAGCTCAACCGCAGCAACGGCGACGCCCAGTACGAGTTCGGGCTGGACCTGCTGATCACCGGACTGGAGCGGGTCCTGGCCCAGCGGGAGGCCGGGCCAGGCGCGCCCTAGGCCGCGTACTGCGACTGCACCGTGGTGATCTCGTGCACCAACTGCTGGCAGTCCGGGTCCCGGCGGCGGGCCGCCTCCTCCTTCAGCGGAGTGAGCCGGTCCAGCACCCGGCGGGACTGGAGCTGTTCGGCGGCGGAGACCGCGGCGACCGCCGCGGGCACGCCGAGCCGGTGGTCCCCCGCGCGCAGATACCCGGTGGCCAGGGCGATCCGCTCGAAGGTCTGGCTGCGCGCGGTCAGCGCGGTGCGCAGGCCGATGGAGTGCTCGAACAGCGGGATGGCCCGGAACGGGTCGCCGTCGCGCATCTCCAGGTGCATCATGCCCTCGCTGGCGGCCAGGTCCGCGGCGGTGAAGAAGGCGGCCCAGGTGGGTCGTTCCGGTTCGCCGTACTCCTGGGCGCGGGCGAAGTCCCGGCGCGCGCGGGCCATCGCCGAGGCCGCCAGGTCGGGCCGGTTGAGGCGGCCGTAGGCCCAGGCCTGGTTGGCCGCGAGCACCGCGCCGGCGTGCGCGTCGGCGGCGTCCGCGGCCGGGATCTCGCCGAGCTGGAACAGCTTCAGCGCGTCGTTGACCGCGCCGTTGTGCAGCTCGATCCGGGCCGCGGCGTAGAGCACGCTGCACATCAGCCCGTGGTCATCGGCCTGTTTGGCCAGCTCGACCGCCTGCACGTAGTGGTAGCGGGCGGCATCGGCCAGGCCGACGTCGAAGGAGGTCCAGCCGGCGAAGCGGTGCGCGCCGGCCACCGCGCTGAGCAGCCGCTCGCGCACGGCCTCGGTGCAGTCCGCGGAGAGCAATCGTCTGCACCAGGAGACATGCGCGATCGCCGCGTCTCGGACCGACCCCCCGCCCTGCTGGTAGTCCAGGGCCTTCAACGCCCCCGTCGCAGCCTCGATCCGCCGTACGTCCTCCAGTCCCAGCCGCCCCGGCACGGGGGTCGGGCTGGCCACATCGCGCAACGGCCCCAGCTGCCCCCAGCCGAAGTCCAACGTCGCACCGACGACAGCGCTCGCGGCGGCGGCGAGGAACCTGCGGCGTTGCACGTCCTCGTCCTCCCTCCCGCCGGATGGCCCATCCACGGCTACTCCAGGTGAGTAACCCATCCCCATGTAACCACGCGGAATGCCTAACCCTTCACCTATACGGGCGAGCACGTCATAGGCCATCACCTGACGGCCCTTGGTGATCTCGGAGACCTCGGACTGCGACTGTCCGGTCCGGGCGGCAATACGCTTCTGAGTGATGCCGAGGCGGCGCAACAGCTGGTAAACACGGGAGATATCGCGGCGCACCAGCGCCATGCGCATCTCGGGTTCGTCCCAGGTCGAGGATGGGATCGGCGGATCGCGATCCTCTTCGCCGCTCATAGGGCCCCCTACCCATGGCGTGGCTCACATCGGGCTAGTACCGAGAGTAGCGGTATAGACCACTTGGCCACCCACCCGTTCGGCGTAAACCGGGGGGAATAGGGCAAAAATTCTGCCTCTTAGTGCCCACCGCCACCAGAGCCAGGTGGCGGGAACCGACTCCACCCGATCGCGCATTGACGGTTCACCCACACCGGCCTAACTTTGTAAGCGAGTGCTTACAAAGCCACGTCGGGAGCTCGCACATGACCACCACACCTGCCGCCGCCAGGGATCTGGACCCGATCCCGTACCCGTTCAACGAAGCCGAGGGCCTCGGCCTGTCCGACCTCTACGAACAGATCCGCAACACCCCCGGCATGCTGCGCGTGCGACTGCCCTACGGCGAGCCCGCCTGGCTGGCCACCCGCTACGCCGACGCCCGGTTCGTGCTGGGCGACAAGCGGTTCAGCCGCGCGATGGCCGAGACCAGGGACGCGCCCCGGTCGGTGCCCGTGGTCCGGCCCGGCGGCATCCTGGGCATGGACCCGCCGGACCACACCCGGCTGCGCACCCTGGCCGCCAAGGGCTTCACCATGCGCCGGGTCGAGGCGCTGCGGCCCAGGGTGGCCCAGCTGGCCGAGGACCTGGTGGCCGGGCTGATCGAGCAGGGCCCGCCGGCCGACCTGGTGGAGGAGTACGCGCTGCCCATCCCGGTGGTGGTGATCTGCGAGCTGCTCGGCGTGCCGCCGGAGGACCGGCCGCAGTTCCGGGTGTGGAGCGACGCCGCGCTGTCCACCTCGGGGCTGACCCCGCAGGAGATGGAGCAGAACCAGGAGGACCTGCGCGGCTACATGGCCGGGCTGATCGCCGAGCACCGCGAGCAGCCGCGGGACGACCTGATGACCGCGCTGATCGAGGCCCGCGACGTGGGCGACCGGCTGACCGAGCTGGAGCTCATCGACCTGTGCGTGGGCATCCTGGTCGCCGGACACGAGACCACCGCGACCCAGATCCCGAACTTCCTGTGGATGCTGCTGGAGCACCCGGACCAGCTGAAGAAGCTCCAGGCCGAGCCGGAGCTGATCCCGAACGCGGTGGAGGAGCTGCTGCGGTTCGTGCCACTGGGCGTCGGCGCCAGCTTCCCGCGCTACGCCACCGAGGACGTGCACGTGGGCGAGGTGCTGGTCAAGGCGGGTGAGCCGGTGCTGGTGTCGGTGGGCTCGGCCAACCGGGACGCGCTGAAGTTCACCGAGCCCGGCGTGCTCGACGTGACCAGGACGAACATCCAGCACCTCGGCTTCGGGCACGGCGTGCACCACTGCCTCGGCGCAATGCTGGCCAGGATGGAGCTGCAGGAGGCGCTGCGGGTGCTGCTGACCCGGCTGCCGGGGCTGCACCTGGCCGGGGACATCACCTGGAAGAACCGGATGATCGTGCGCGGACCGCGGACCATGCCGATCGCCTGGTGAGGCCACCTCGCCACGGCCGGGTAGCCCGGCCGTGGCGAGCGGTGGTTCAGGGCAGGCGCTGGCCGATCAGCAGCGAGGTGCCCGCGGCGATGATCAATGCCAGGGTGCCGAGCATCAGCCAGGGTCGGCTGGCGTCGTTCTCCTTGGTCTCGTAGCCGATCTGCTCGCCCAGGGTGTCGTAGACCTTCTGCAGCTGTTCGGCGCTGTCCGCCTTGTGGAAGTCGCCGCCGGAGGCCTCGGCGATCTCCTTCATGGTCTCCACGTCGGCCGGGACCTGGGTGGTGCGGCCTTCGCTCTCGATGGTGCCGTAGTCGGTGCCGAAGGCGATCGCGGAAACCGGGATCTTGGCCTTCCCGGCCCGCTGCGCTACCTCGACCGGGTCAGCGCCCACCGTCTTCTTGCCGTCGGTCATCAGCACGATGCGCGCCGGTGGCGGGCCGTCGGCGCCGGTGAGCAGCTTGCCGAAGGACTCGATGGTGGCCATCGCCGCGTTCAGCGCGTCACCGGTGGCGGTGGCCGGGCCGAGCTTGAGCGTGTCGATGGCCTCGGCCACCGGTTTGCGGTCCACCGTGGGCGAGACCAGCACCACCGCGGAACCGGCGAAGGAGATCAGGCCCAGGTTGACGCCCTTGGTCAGGCCGTCGGTGAAGGACTTCGCGGACTTCTTCGCCGCGTCCAGCCGGGTCGGCGTGATGTCGGTGGCCTGCATGGACAGCGACACGTCGATCACCAGCATCACGGTGGCCCGGTTGCGCGGCACCCGCTGCTCGGAGGTCGGCCCGGTCAGCGCGATGGTGAGCAGCAGCAGCGCGACCCCGAGCAGCGCGGGCGGCACGTGCCGGACCCAGTTCTGCCGCTTGGGGATGACCTTCTCCAGCAGCTCCAGGTTGGTGAAGCGCATGACGTAGCGCCGCCGCCTGCGCTGCACCAGCAGGTACACCACGACCAGCACGGCGACCGCGATCGCGAGCAGGAACCACCACGGCGCGGTGAACCCGCGCAGGCTGAGCCCGAACATCAGGCCACCCCTCCCGACCAGCGGCGCTTGCGGGCGACCACAAAACGGACCGTGTCGGCCACCCAGTCGGAGTCGGTGCGCAGCACCAGGTGACCGGCGCCGGCGCCCCGCAGCACGGTGGCCACCTGCTCCCGGTGCGCGGCGGCCGCGGCGCCGAACTCCTTGCGCAGCAACGGGGTGGTGTGCACCTCGCGCTGCTTGCCGGTCTCCGGGTCGGACAGGACGACGGTTCCCACGTCGGGCAGCTCCACGTCTCGCGGGTCGAGCACCTCGATGGCCAGCAGGTCGTGCCGGGCGGAGAGCGCGCGCAGCGGGCGCTCCCAGGTCAGCGGGCCGAGGAAGTCGGAGATCACCACGGCCAGGCCGCGCCGCCGGGGCGGGCGGCGCAGCTGTTCCAGGGCCAGCGCCAGGTCGCCGCGGGTGCCGTCGGGGGCGCGTTTGGTCTGCGCGATCCGGCGCAGCAGCCCGCTGCCGTGCGCCAGGCCGCCGCGGGCGGGCACGCGTTCGGTGTGCTCGCCGGTGGAGACGATCGCGCCGATCCGGTTGCCGCCGCCCCCGGTCAGGTGGGTCACCGCGGAGACCGCGGCCACCGCCAGCTCCCGCTTCTCGCAGGCGGCGGTGCCGAAGTCCAGGCTGGGCGAGAGGTCGACCACGACCCAGGTCTCCAGCTCGCGGTCGGCCACCGTCTCCCTGATGTGCGGCACGGTGGTGCGCGCGGTGACCGCCCAGTCCATCCGGCGCACGTCATCGCCCGGCTGGTACGGCCGCGCCTCGCCGGGCTCGGTGCCGGGACCGGGCACCAGGCCGAGGTGGTTGCCCTGCAACAGCCCGTCCAGCCTGCGCTTGACGGTCAGCTCCAGGGTGCGCAGCGCCACGTCCAGGCGCGCCTCGTCCAGCGCTGGCGGGGCCCAGGACGGCCGGGTGGCGCGGACCGGCCCGGCGTCGGGGTGCTCGGGGCTGGGCGTGCCGGTCACGGGCGCTGGACCGGCGCGGCCTGCGGGACGACGGGCGCCTGCGGCACGGGCGCGTGCTGCGGCAGCTGCGGGCGCGCGGAGACCTGGGGCAGCGGCACGGTCTGCAACACCCTGGAGACCAGGTGGTCCATGGGCACGCCGTCGGCCAGCGCGTCGTAGGAGAGCACCAGGCGGTGCCGCAGCACGTCCGGCACCACGTCCACCACGTCCTGCGGCAGCACGTAGTCACGGCCGCGGACCAGGGCCAGCGCGCGGGCGCCGGCCACGATGCCCAGGGTGGCGCGCGGGGAGGCGCCGTAGGCGATCCAGCCGGCCACGTCGCCCAGGCCGTTCTCCGCCGGCGCGCGGGTGGCCAGCACCAGGCGGACCACGTAGTCGACCAGCGCGTGGTGCACGAAGACCTTGCTGGCCACGCCCTGCAGCCGGGACAGCTCCTCGGGGCTGAGCACCTGGGACGGCTCCGGCGGGGTGACACCCATCCGGTAGACGATCTCGCGCTCTTCCTCGGCGGTCGGGTACTCGACGATGATCTTGAACAGGAAGCGGTCGCGCTGCGCCTCCGGCAGCGGGTAGACGCCCTCGTTCTCGATCGGGTTCTGGGTGGCCAGCACCAGGAACGGGCTGGGCATCGGGAAGGTCTGGCCGCCGATGGAGACGTGCCGCTCGGCCATCACCTCCAGCATCGCCGACTGCACCTTCGCGGGCGCGCGGTTGATCTCGTCGGCGAGCACGAAGTTGGCCACCACCGGGCCGAGCTCCACGTCGAAGCTCTCGGTGCCCTGCCGGTAGATGCGGGTGCCGAGGATGTCGGCCGGCACCAGGTCGGGGGTGAACTGCAGGCGGGAGAAGGAGCCGCCGACGACCTTGGCGAAGGTCTCCACCGCGAGGGTCTTGGCCACGCCGGGCACGCCCTCCAGCAGCAGGTGTCCCTTGGCCAGCAGGCCCACCAGCATGCGCTCGACCAACCGGTCCTGGCCGACGATGACGCGCTTGACCTCGAACACGGTGCGCTCGAGCAGCTGTGCGTCGCGCGCGGGCGTGGTCGCGGCCGCGCCCTCGGCGTACCCGGGCTCGGTCACTGGCGAACCTCCTAGAACGAAGAACTGTGTACCGGCACATACCCCACTTGTGCCGGTACACAGCAAACCCCGCGTTGGGTATGACCCCTGTGAAGATCAGTTCAGGTACACGGGCAGCCCGGCCAGGGCGCGCATGCCGCTGACCCGCAGCTTGAGCTCCTCCGCAGGGACCGCGAGCCTGATCTCCGGGAACCGCCGGATCAAGGTGCCGATGGCCACCTCGCCCTCCAGCCTGGCCAGCCGCGCGCCGAGGCAGAAGTGGATGCCGTGGCCGAAGCCGAGGTGCTTGCCCGCGTCCCTGGTGACGTCCAGCCGGTTCGGCTCGGCGAACAGTTCGGGGTCCCGGTTGGCCACCGGCACCGCGATGAACACCGCGCTGCCCGCCGGGATCACCGTCTCACCCAGCCGCAGGTCCTCGGTGAGCGCCCGGTTGAGGCCGGGGTTGATCGGGCCGTCGAAGCGCAGCAGCTCGTCCATGGCCGGGTTGAGCAGCTCGGGCCGCTCGCGCAGCAGCTGGAGCTGGTCGGGGTGGGTGAGCAGGGCGCGCATGCCGAGGGAGATGAGGTGGGTGGTGGTCTCGTGCCCGGCGAAGATCAGCAGCGCGGCCATCGCGACCATCTCCGCGTCGGTGAGCGCCTGGCCGTCGACCTCCACCGCGGCCAGGTCGCCGAGCAGGTCCGCCGCCGTCGCGTCGCCGCGCTTGCGGACCATCAACTCGCGCAGGTACTCCCCCATCTCCAGCAGCTTCGGGATGTGCACCGGCGCCTGGGCCAGGTCGGCGAACAGCGCGGTCATCGCGTGCGACCAGTCCCGGAACAGCGCGCGGTCCTGCACCGGCGTGCCGAGCAGCTCGCAGATCACCGTGATGGGCAGTTGGAAGGCGAACTCCTCGACCAGCTCGACCGGTTCGGTGCGCCCGGCCAGCCGGTCCAGCAGCTCGGCGGTGATCTGCTCGATCCGCGGCCGCAGCGCGTCCACCCGGCGGGCGCTGAAGGCGCGCACCACGAGCTTGCGCTGCCGGGTGTGCTCCGGCGGGTCCAGGTGCAGCATCGAGCCGCCGATCAACGCGCCGATGGCCATCAGCGCCTCGCCGATCTCCCCCGCCGGCGCCTCCGCCGAGGTCTCCGGCTGGTGAATGCGCACCGTGGTCTGCGGCGCGGCCAGCACCGCGACCGCGTCGGCGTGCCTGCTGACCGCCCAGTGCTGCCGGCCGCCGAGCTCCCAGAGCAGCTTGGGCGGCTGCGGCTCGGTGATCTCCGCGACCGCCGGCCCCAGGGCCGCGAGGGCCTCCGCGATGTGCTCGGTCTGGTCCTGCTTGGTCGACATTTCCCCTCCTCAGCGCTCGTTCACTACGAACGTAGTACTACTATAGCAGTGAACCTGTCGGCGGTGCGCGGGGTGGGGCAGACTGTGCGGGTGCCACCCCAGAACGAGCAGCGCAAGAAGCACCTCGCGGACGCCGCGATCGACGTGCTGGCCCGCGAGGGCGGCCATGGCCTGACCCACCGGACGGTGGACAAGGAGGCCGGGGTGCCCACCGGCACGACCTCGAACTACTTCCGCACCAGGGACGCGCTGTGGTCGGCGGTGGCGCACCGGGTGGCCGAGCGGCACTGGGAGATCATCAGCACCATCGAGGGCTTCCCGGAGAAGATGGCCACGCCGATCGAGGCCTCCGAGGCGATCAGCCTGATGCTGACCGGACTGGAGGAGGAGGGCCGGATCTTCAACCTGGCCATGCTGGAGCTGAACCTGGAGGCGATCCGGCGACCGGGCCTGCGGCCGACTCTGCACGAGCTCAACGAGCTGGTCACCAAACAGATGGGGATCAACCACCGGCTCCAGTCGTTGCCGGATGACCGGGAGACCCTGGACATGATCGGGATCTTCCTGCGCGGCTTGCAGCTGAGCATGCTGATGCCCTGGAGCCTGGGCCAGGCCTACGATCCCTCGAAGCTGATCGAGCGCGCCTACGGGGCCATGCTGGCCAGCGCGCCACCGCCTCAGCCGGAATGACCCGCCCGCCAGGCGGCCAGGTCCTCGGGCGTGTCCACGTCGCGCCCCTCCCGCACCACCGCGGGCACCTCGACGACGTCAAGACCACCGAACACCGCGCGCAGCGGCGCGTCGGCCAGCTCGGCAGGCATCGCCGCGCGCAACGCGGCCAGCCGCCACACCCCGGTGAGCCACTGCTGCCGCCCGTCGGCCACCAGCACCGCGCCGTCCACACCGTCCACATCGGACAGTGCAGAGCACAGGCGAGACACCGTGGCGGCGGTGACACCCGGCTGGTCGGCGGCCAGCACCGCCACCAGACCGTCTACTTCGGACAGTGATGCCAGTCCGGCCCCCAGTGCCGCGAGCGGCCCCGATCCGACTGGTACCTCACGTGTCCAGGACACCGGACGGCTGACCGTCCGTTGTGGACCGACCACGACCACCCGCTCCGCCGCCGCGACGGCGGCCAGCGCATGGTCGAGCAGGCTGCGCCCGCCGAGCAGCAGCCCCGGTTTGTCCACGCCGCGCATCCGGCTCGCCCTTCCCCCGGCGAGCACCACGGCCGTCAAGCGCACGTCCACCGCTCAGTTCGCCGCCCGCAGCGCGGCCACCGCGTCGGCCAGGTCGGGATCGTTGGCAGCCTTGTCCAGCGCGGCGCTGAGCGTCTCCCGGTAGACCGGTTCGGCCAGGGCCTGCCGCTGCCTGCCCTCGGGGGTGAGCATCGAGTACACGCCCCTGCGGTCGTTCTCGCAGGGGTCGCGCACGGTCAGCCCGGCCTCCTCCAGCCGCGCCACCAGCCGGGACACCGAACTCTGGTTGAGTCCGATGGCGTCGGCGAGCACCTGCATGCGCAGGCTGCACCCGTCCACCTCGGCCAGCCTGCTCAGCGCCCGGTACTCGGTCAGCCCGAGCCCGAACCGCCGTTGCAGGGCCTTGGCCAGCTCCTGCTCGATCCGCCCGTGCAGGGTGATCACCCTGCGCCAGGCCGGTTCGTCCACCGCGTCCCGCGCGGTCACTGTGTTCTCCGCTGTCACTGTTGACCCCACAACCACGCCCCTTGACCGGAGCCTACCTCCGGTGCCAGTATCCCCGTCAGAAGTACATGTAGGTGCATGCATCTACTCTATCCCCTAGAAAGGTCCCCCTTCTCATGCGCTCGTTCCTGTTCCTGCTCGGCAGCACGCGCCAAGGTGGTAACACAGAGACATTGGCACGTAACGCAGCGGAAAATCTCCCTACGAACGTCGAGCAACAGTGGCTCAACCTGGCCGCGCTGCCCCTTCCGGAGTACGTGGACCGCCGCCATGCGCCCGGCAATCGTCTGCATCCCGCCCCGATCGGCACCGAACGCCAGCTGCTGGACGCGACTTTGGCCGCCACCGACATCGTGATCGCCTCGCCCACCTACTGGTACTCGGTGTCCACCCCGACCAAGCGCTACCTCGACTACTGGAGCGACTGGTTCGACATCGAGGAGCTCGGTTTCAAGGGCCGGATGGCTGGCAAACGGCTCTGGGTGATCACCGCGCTGAGCGAGGAGCCGCACCAGGCGGACGCGCTGATCGACCAGCTGAAGCGGTCGGCGGCGTACTTGAAGATGGAGTTCGCGGGGGCGCTGACCGGGAACGGGAGCAAGCCGGACGACGTGCTGGCCGACACCGAGGCGATGAACAACGCGAAGGTCTTCTTCGCCTCGGTGTGAGCTGGTGAACTGGGGGTTTGCCCGCTCTCAACGGGGAGAGCGGGCAACACAGCTCAGAGGTAGCTGATCCGCACGCCAGGTCCCAGCTCGTCCAGGCCGAGGTAGCCCCCGCCCGGATCCAACCGCAACCGGAGCTCCCGACCGGCAAGCGCGCGCAGGTCGAGCAGCGCCTGGTGTTCTCGGATCTCCACAATCCGCAACGGCAACCCTGCCAGCACTTCCAGGCTTTCGAGGGCGAACTCGTCGATGATCAGTGTCTGCAAGTTGGGCGTCAGATCCGGCAGCCGGTGCAGCACTTCGGCACCGGTCCTGGACAGCAGCAACTGCCGGAGGCTCGGCCAGGGCCGCTCGGACGTGGAGTCCAGGGTCGCCTCTCGCCAGAGGTTCAAGCGCCACAACGAGATCAGCTCGTCCAGCGGGGAATAGTCCTCGATCCGTCCCAGGTGGTCCAGGGACAGGGTCTGCAGGCCGCGCAGCTCCCGAACGAAACCAAGGTCTGGCATGCGCACGGTGCTGAACAGGGCCAAGTCGGCCAGGCAGGGCAACTGGCACAGCACCTCGGTCCGGCGGTAGTCGGCGGCGGCGAACAGCTCCACCGTGTGCAGCAGCGGGTGTTCGAGCAGGGGTGTCAGCTCGACGGCCTCGGCCGGCAGGTTGAGCCTGACCGCGGTGAGACACGGCAGGCCCGCGATGACGTCCAGGGACGCCCGGCGGCCGGCCCACAGGACGGGTCCAGGCTGCGCAGGTTGGTCAGCCGGTCCACGTAGGGCAGCAGGTGTTCGTCACGGACCCGGATGTGCCCGTCCCGCAACGGAGCCCCGGCCAGCACCTCCTCCGCATACCGCGCGGGCTCGAAGTAGCGCCAGGCCGCGGCCAGCTCCTCCTGCACCCTGGGCCGCGGGTCGGCCGCGTACCCGCGCAGCAGCCGCAGCCCGTCCTCGTTCTCGGTGAACGCCGCCGCCCGCACGGTGGCCGCCGCCGAGGCCTCGGACAGATCGTCCACAGTAGACGGGAAGTAGCGCAGCACCCGGTGCCCGATCGCGGCCAGCGAACCAGCCTCGCGGACGCTGCGCGGCGGCACCAGGTGCGTCTCGATCAGCGTGTCCACCCGCGCGCGGACCGCGGGATCCAGCTCCTCCACCGTTTCCAGGCAGGCCGCGGCGAGCAGGCGGAGGTGGCGGGCGCGGCGGGGTTCGGTGTCGGCGCGGTCCAGGATCTCGGTGAGCAGGGTGTCGGCCTGGGTGCGTTTGGCGTGGCCGCAGGCCATCACGATGGTCTCCCACCAGACGTCCAGGTGCGCCTGGGAGACCAGCTTCTCGATCCGGCCCTGCTCGGTGGCCTCGCTGGCGGCCAGGTACTCCTGGAAGGTGCGGTGCACGAAGTCGACCTTGCCGGGCACCGGTTCGCGCAGCACCCCGCTGCGCTCCAGCAGGTGGTCCAGGATCTCTCCCGCCGGGTCGGTGACGTTGGGCATGGCCAGCAGCTTGCGGGCCACGTGCTCCTCGGCGCGGGCCCGGTCCAGCTCGATCCGGTTGGCCTCGGTGAGCCGCCAGGCCATGTCCCGCAACAGGACCCGCTTGCGGCTGACGTCCAGCAGACCCGCGATGCCGCGTTTGAGGTCCCTGGTCTCCAGCAGCATCTCCAGCGCGCGGCGGTAGAGCTCCATCCGGTTCCGCGGCAGTTCGCTGACCTGGTCCAGGTTCAGCGCGCACAACATGGCGCACAGCAACGGGTTCGCGGCCAGCACCCGCAGGTGCGGGCGGCTGGCGAGCTGGTTGAGCAGGCGGCGCTGGGCACCGGGCAGTTCGGCCGGGTCGCCGGGCAGGCTGTGCGCGCGCTGGGCGGCCTCGTGCCAGCGGGCCACGAACCGGGTGATGTCCTCCCGGTTCATCGGTTCCAGGGTGACCGCGGTGAAACCCTCGGCGGCCAGCCACTTCGCCTCGGCCGCGGCGGGGCGGGCGGTGACCACCATGCGGGCCTTGGGGAACTCGCGGGCCAGCTCGGACAGCCAGGCGTGCACCTGCGGGCGGCGGTTCGGCGGCACCTCGTCCACCCCGTCGACCAGCAGCAGCGCGCTGCCCTCGTCCAGGCGGCGGTGCGTCCACAGCTCGGGCATCTCCGCCGAGCGCGCCGGCCAGGCGTCCTGGAGGAACTGCTCGGGGCGCGGCAGCTCGCCGGTGGCGTGGCCGCGCAGGCGGATCACGAAGGGCACGCAGGAGTTCCAGTCCGCGAGCTGCTCGGTGAAGGCGGAGCGGGCCGCGGTGACCGCGAGCCAGTGCAGCAGCGTGGTCTTGCCCGAACCCGCCTCGCCGCGCACGAACGCGCGGTCCGCGCCACCGAGCGCGGCCTCCACCCGGCCGCTGCTGGTGCCGCTGTCCCCGGTCTCGGCGAACCAGTGCCGGTCGGGGCGGCGGCGGGTGGCTCGGCTGTGCCGGTCCAGCACGCTGGCCACGCTCAGGCTCAGGTAGGCCGTGCTCAGCGCCAGCTTCGGCTGTTCGTGGGCGGCCAGGCCGAGCAGCGTCACACTGTCCAATGTGGACTCGATGTGCCGGAGGTAGGCGGCGGTGAACTCGGCGTCGTGGCCGGTGCCGCGCGGGGCGTGCAGGGTGGAGCGCGGCACCCTGGCCAGCAGCTCGTCCAGCTGGGCGGTCTGCGCGGTGAGCCGGGACAGCGTCTCGGCCAGCGCGCGCGGCGGCAGCGCGGGCAGGTGCTGGATGACCTGGGCCAGGTAGCGGCAGGACTGGTCCAGCGCGATGTCGTAGAGCTGGCCCGCGGGTTCGGCCAGGCCGGCCGGTGGCGGGCAGACCGAGCGGACGTGCGCGGCGAGCTTGTCGCCGTCGGCGTCGGTGGCGAAGACCAGCTCGTCGCTCAGCTCGACCTCGGCCAGCGCGTCGCCCGCACCGGCGAGGGCGGCGGCGACCTCGTGCTCCGGCAGGGACCTGAACCGGGTCTCCAGCACCAGTTCCAGGCGTTCGGCGACCTGGCCGCCGACGTTGCCGAGCAGCCGCTCCAGCTTGTTGCGCTGGATGGGACTGGCCAGTTCCTCGGCGGCCAGCTCGGCGAGGGTGGCGCTGCGCTGCCTGCGGGCCCGGTGGCGGCGCAGCCAGGCGGTCACCGCCTTCTCAGCGATGATCTTGCCGAGGTCGAGCACTTCCAGCCCACTGATGACGGCCTCCCTAGCTGCTCAGCGCCTCGGCAACGTACTTGAGCAGCAGGGCCTCGGCTACGCACACCCGCTGGAACTCGCCCAGATGGAGGCTTTCGTCTGGGCCGTGTGCCGCGGACTGCGGATCTTCGACACCGGTGACGAGTATTGCCGCCTGTGGGAACAGTTCCTGGAAGGTGGCGATGAACGGGATCGAGCCGCCGATACCGATGTCGACCGGCGGGGTGCCGTCCCAGGCGGCGGTGAAGGCGGCCCGGGCGGCGGTGTACACCGGGCCGGTCGCGTCGATCACGCAGGGCTGACCGCAGGACTCCAGCGTGACCTCGACGTGTGCCCCCCACGGCACGTGTTCCTCCAGGTGGGCGCGGATCGCCGCATACACCGACCTGGCATCCTCGCCCGGCCCCACCCGTGCGCTGATCTTGGCTTTCGCGGTGGGCTGGAGGGCGTAGGCCGCCTCGGACGTCCGGGGCGCGTCGATGCCCAGGATCGAGATGGCCGTCTTGGCCCAGATCCGGTCGGTGATCGTGCCGCTGCCGATCAGCCGGACCCCGTCGAGGAGGCCCGCCTCCTGCCGGAACCGGTCCTCGGGGTAGTCGACGCCAGCCCCCGCACGTCCGGTCAGGCCATCGACCGCGACCTCGCCCTCCTCGTTGTGCAGCGTCGACAGCAGCCGGGCGAGCACCATCAGCGCATCCGGCACCGCGCCGCCGAACATGCCGCTGTGCACCGCGCTCCTGAGCACCCGGACCTCGGCGGACAGGTCGACCATGCCGCGCAGCGAGGTGGTCAGCGCGGGCTGCCCGATCGCCCAGTTGCCGGAGTCGGCGATCACGATCACCTCGCAGCGCGGTTCCTCGAGGTGCGCCGCGATGATGTCGCCGAGCGAGGCGGAGCCGGACTCCTCCTCCCCCTCGACGAAGACCACCACGCCGACCGGCAGCTCATCGCCGAACGCGCGCAGGGCGGCCACGTGCGCCAGCACACCGGCCTTGTCATCGGCGGCGCCCCGGCCGTAGAGCCTGCCGTCCCGCTCGACCGGCTGGAACGGGTCGCTGGTCCAGAGCGCGGGGTCGCCGGCCGGCTGCACGTCGTGGTGCGCGTAGAGCAGGACCGTCGGCGCGCCGGGCGGGGCGGCCCGGCGGCCGATCACCGCCGGCTGGCCGCCGGCCCGCACGATCCGCGTGTCGAGGCCGCAGCCGCGCAGCAACCCGGCCACGGCCTCCGCCGACCGCTCGACCTGCGCGTGGTCGAAGCCCTCGAAGGCGATGCCGGGGATCCGGACCAGCCGCTCCAGGTCGGCGCGGACCCCGGGCATCTCCCGCGCGATCGCGGCCCGCAGCTCGGTCTCGGTCAAGCTCATCCGGCCGGCTCGCGCCAGGTCAGCTCCGCGCCGAGTGCCCGGGTGAGCCGGTCGATCGTGTCCCGGGTGGCGGGGTCGCCGACGTGCTCGGGGAGCCAGGCGCAGGCGAGGTAGGCGGCCACCACGTCGGCGGTGGCGCAGATCGCGGCCAGGCATTCCTCGATCCGGTTGAGGGAGGGTCCGGGGCCGGAGGGGAAGCGCGCGCCGGGCAACTGCGCGCCGTCGACGACGTCGATGTCGAGGTGCAGGTAGACCGGGATGGGGCCGAGGTCGCCGAGGGCGGCGGTGATGGCGGCCGGGTCGGCGGGGACGCGGCGGACCTGGCTGGTGGTGAGGGCGTCGTCTTCGGCGGGGTCGAGGTCGCGGGCGTCGGCGAGGACGACGCTGGTGTCCGGGATGGGCCGCAGGTCGAGGGGGTCGTCGAAGAGACCGGGGGTCCGGCCGGTCAGCATGGCCAGTGCCATGCCGCCGATATAGCCGCTGGCCGTGATGGCTGGGGTGTTGAAGTCGCCATGGGCGTCGAGCCACACCACGGCCAGGTCCTGGTGGCGGCGCTGGATCCCGGCCACCGCCGCGCGGGCGGTGGGGCAGTCGCCGGAGAGGACCAGGGGCCTGGCGGCCTGCGCCACCACGTCGGCGGCCGCCTGGTGCAGCCGGTTCATCCGGGCGGCGACGGGGCCTTCGGGAAGTGCCGGGGGAATGACCTCGGTCGCGCCGACCGGGACGGGGAAGGCCGGGATGTGCTCATCGAGGTGCCAGGGCGTGACGATCAGGTCCCAGGCGCCACCGGTGCTGTGGTCAGTCATGCGATGCCTCTGCTTCTTCGCGATGAGTGGGTTGCCGGCGCTGGGCGAGCAGGTCGAGCAGCCGTTGCAGCTCGGCGGTGCCCGCGTCCAGGTGCGCGGTGAGTTCTGCCCTGGCCTCTTCCGGACTGCCGTGCAGCGCGTCCAGGAGCCTGCGGTGGTCGTCCGCGGTGCGGCCGAGCTCACGGCTGGCGCCCTCGGCCAGCGCCAGGGCCAGGCGCTGCTCCTGCTGGAGCTGTCCGTAGAAGCGCTGGAGGCGGGGGCTGGCGGTGGCCGCGACCAGGGTGGCGTGGAAGAGCCGGTCACCCTCGAGCACGGCGGCGGTGTCACCGCGGTCGAAGGCGCGTTCGATGTCGTCGACCAGGTCGGCGAGCTCCGCGTAGACCGCCGGGTCCCGGTGTGCGGTGAGGGCGTCGGCCGCGACCAGCTCCACGGCGGCGCGGGCGGCGTAGATGTCGGCGACGTCCGGCCCGGTGATGTCCGCGACGACGATGCCGCGGTTCATCTGGTAGCGGACCAGGCCCTCGGCTTCCAGGGTCCGGGCGGCCTCGCGCACGGTGCTGCGGGACACGCCCAGCTCGGCGGCGAGGGCGGTCTCGCGCAGCGGCGTGCCCGGCAGCAGCCGGCCGGACAGGATGGCCTGCCGGACGGCGTCGACGGCCTGCTCGGTGGTGCTCTGCCGCTGGATGCTCGCGCCCAGGCCCGCGATCGGGTTCGTCACGGTCACCGGCCTCCCCTTGATGCTTCCGTCTACTGAGAGCAAGACTGCCATATTGTCCGACAATCCGGCAACCAGCGACTGAGAGCGGGCGGCACGCCAATGACCATCGAGATCATCCAGCCAGACGGCCTGGACACCCCGGAGACGTACAGCCACGTCGTCATCGCGACGGGCAGTCGCCTGGTGTTCGTCGCCGGGCAGATGTCCGACGACTCCCGAGGCGACCTGGTTCATCCCGGGGATCTGGCCGCACAGGCCCGGCAGGTCTTCGCCAACCTCGGTCGCGCCCTCGCCGCCGCGGGCGCGCGGCCGGATCAGGTCACCAAGATCACGATCTACGTGGTCGGGCACCGCGGGGAGTACCTGCCCGTCATCGAGCGGGCCAGGGCCGGCCTCTTTGGCGACCACAAACCCACCGACGTCCTGCTCGGGGTGGAGACCCTCGCCGCTCCCGGTTACCTGATCGAAGTGGACGCGATAGCGGTCATCTAGGGGCGCATGGCGGAAATCCGCGCGACCTGGCGGTCCCGGTCGGTCAGACTCGGCGTACGTGACAGTTGTGGAGATCAGATCGCGGCGGGTGCTGGCGCTGGCGGCGACCGTGGCCGCCGGGGTCGGGCTGGCCGGGCAGGCCCGGTTGAACGGGGAGTTCGGCGCGCGGCTCGGTGACGGGATCGGCGCCTCGCTGCTGACCACCGCCATGGGCATGGTCGTGCTGCTGGCGCTGGTGCCCGCGTTCCCGGCCGGACGGCGGGGCATCCGGCGGCTGCGGACGGCGGTGCGCGAAGGGCAGTTGCGCTGGTGGCACTGCCTCGGCGGGATCAGCGGCGCGCTGATCGTCGGCGGCCAGGGGATCACGGTGACCTCGCTGGGCGTCGCGCTGTTCACGGTGGCGATCGTGGCCGGCACCGCGGGCGGCAGCCTGGCCGCGGACCGGTGGGGGCTCGGGCCGGGCGGGGTGCGGCCGGTGACCGCGGCGCGGCTGGGCGGCGCGGCGCTGTGCGTGCTGGCGGTGGTGATCGCCGGGGCGGACCGGATCGGCGGCGCGAGCACCCTGGCGCTGGTGGCGTTGCCGCTGCTGGCGGGGGTGACGGGGGCGGTGCAGTCGGCGTTCAACGGCCGGGTGGCCGCGGCCGCGGGCTCGCCGTGGCCGGCCACCATGGTGAACTTCGTGGTGGCCACGGCGACCCTGGCGGTGCTGCTGCTGGCCGGGTTCGCCGTGCGCGGGCTGCCCACCGGCGGGTTCCCGGCCGAGCCGTGGTTCTACCTGGCCGGGCTGATCGGGATCGGCGTGGTGGCGGTGGCCACCCTGGCCGTCGGCGAGATCGGGGTGCTGGTCTACGGGCTGGCCAGCGTGGCGGGGCAGTTGCTCGGGGCGATCGCCCTGGACCTGGTGACCGGGCCGCAGCCCACGGTCGCGACCTGGGCCGGGGCCGGGCTGACGCTGGTCGCGGTGCTGCTGGCGGCGCGGGTCAACCGAAGTCCGGCGCCAGACCGGTCAGCTCCACGCTGAGGTCCCACACCCGGGCCGCCGCTTCGAGGTCGGCCAGTGGCCCGCGCACCGGTTCCGCCCTGGGCGCGCCGCGGAGGCCGAACACCCTCGGCCCCCACAGCTGCCCGCCGCGCACCGCGGGATCGAGCACCGCCCTGACCGCGACCCTGGCCGCCTTGTCCTTGCCGTGCAACATGATCCCGGCGGGCAGGCCGAGCAGCCGCTGACCGGTGCCGCGCACGTGCACCGGCGGGCGGGACGGGGTCAGCGAGTCCAGCGCGCCGCCGGGGTGGGTGACCACGCTGAGCACGGGGCTGCCGGTGGCGCGCAGGCGGCGGTCCAGCTCGAAGCCGAAGAGCATCTGCGCCAGCTTGGACCGGGCGTAGGTGCGTTTGGGCTGGTAGTCGCGGGTGCTGTGCGGGTCGTCGAAGTCGAAGGTCTCGGACTTGGCGGTGAAGCTGCCGGTGGTGATCACCCTGGCGGCCGGGGCGGCGGAGAGCAGCGGGGCGAGCAGGGCGGTGAGCGCGAAGTGGCCGAGGTGGTTGGTGCCGAACATCAGCTCGTGGCCCTGCGGGGTCTCCTGCCGCGGCGGGTCGTCGAGCAGCACCCCGGCGTTGTGCACCACCGCGTCCAGCCGGTCCAGCCCCAGGCCGTCCACAGTGGACTTGATCGAGGGCAGGTCGGCCAGGTCGAGCGGAACCTGGCCGACCTCGGCATCGGGCACCCGCGCGCGCAGGGCGGACAGCGCGGCCTCGGCCTTGGCCGGGCTGCGACTGCCGATCAGCACGGCGCACCCGGCAGCCGCTAGCTGTTCGGCGACGAAGTACCCGATGCCCGCGTTGCCCCCGGTGACCAGGACGGTGAACGACATCCCGCCAAGCTAGCCGACCTCACTCGACGGGCTTGCCGAACCAGCGGGCGAGTTGCTGGTCCAGATCCTGCTGGTCGTGGCCGATCCAGGACACGTGGCCGTCGGGGCGCAGCAGCACGCACGGCACGTCCAGCGCCGCGGTGGGATCGGCGAGGTGGTCCACCCGGTCCGACCAGCCGCCGACGGTCAGGCGTTCGGTGCGGTCCAGCAGCAGGCCGCGGCCGCGGTGCAGCAACCCGTAGAGGGTGCCCGGTGCCAGCTCGATGTCGGGCAGGCGGCGGCCGAGCAGGTCGGGGCCCTCGCCGAAGTCGTAGCGGATGCCGATCGCGGTGATCTTCTCGATCAGGTGGCGGTTCACCTCGTTGAAGTCCAGCAACTCGGTGAGCAGCCTGCGCATTGCCCGCGCACCCGGTTCGGTGGCGGAGAGCGCCAGCTGGGCGCGGGTGTTGTCCAGCACGTCCGCGGCCACCGGATGACGTTCGGCCTGGTAGGTGTCCAGCAGAGTCTCCGGCGCCCAGCCGCGGACCTGCGCGGCCAGTTTCCAGCCGAGGTTGACCGCGTCCTGCACACCGAGGTTGAGGCCCTGGCCGCCGATGGGCGGGTGGATGTGCGCCGCGTCGCCTGCCAGCAGCACCCGCCCGACGCGATACCGCTCGGCCAGCCGGGTGGCATCGCCGAAGCGGGACAGCCAGCGCGGGGAGTGCACGCCGAAATCGGTGCCCGCGATGGCGCGCAGCCCCTGCCGGAAGTCCTCCAGGGTGGGCGGTTCCGCGCTGACTCCCACGGCGGGCACCACCACGCGGTAGACCTCGTCGCCGAAGGGACTCAGGCTGAAACTCTTGTTGGCCTCATGGATCACGGCCGCCTTGGCGGCGATCTCCTCCTGCGGCACACCCACTTCCAGCTCGCCCATCAGCGTCTCGGTCCGCGAGGGCTCGCCGGGGAAGCCGACGCCGAGCAGCTTGCGCACCGTGCTGCGCGCGCCGTCACAGCCGACGAGGTAGCGCGTCCGCAGCTTTTCACCGTCGGCCAGCTCGACGGTCACGCCCTCCTCGTCCTGCTCCAGACCGGCCACCGCGCAACCACGGCGGACCTGCGCGCCCAGCTGGACCGCGTGTTCTTCCAGGAGCTGGACGATGACCGGCTGCGGGATGCCCAGCAGATAGGCGTGCGCGGAGTCCAGGCCTCGCGGCACGGGTTTGTTGATGGCGGCGAAGAAACCGGCGGCCGGACGCTGTCTTCCGTGTGGCAGCAGGCGGTCCAGCAGTCCGCGCATCGCCATCAGCTCAAGACTGCGGATGTGCAGGCCGACGATGCGGACGAAGGAGGTGGGCTCGGTGTCCCGCTCCAGGACGAGTACCCGCACATCGTGCAGCCGCAGCTCGGCGGCCAGCATCGCGCCGGTCGGCCCGCAGCCGGCGATGATCACGTCGAACATGGTGTTGCCCTTCGGGAGTGCCTTGGTGGCGGCGCTCCCGGCGACACCTACGTCAGTCGCCAGACCGGGACGGGAAGGGGGAGCACCCACATCGCTACAGCGGTCATGGGTCTCACCTCCTCGGGCGGTGTCGCGGTCGGCCGCAAGCTACAAGCCCGCGCACCGTCCCGTCGAACTCTTTTCCCGGACTAGACCAGGCGCACCGCGTACGGCATCAGGCCGCCGTAGCGCACCGGCGAGATCCGCACCCGCGCGCCGGAGTGCGGGGCCTCCACCATCCGCCCGCCGCCCAGGTACATCGCCACGTGGTGGATGCGGCCGTTGGTGGCCCAGAACAGCATGTCGCCGGCGGCCATCTGGGACAGCGGCACCTTGCGGCCGTAGTTGTACTGGTAGCCGCTGTAGTGCGGCAGGTTGACGCCGATCCCGGCGTAGGCGTAGATCATCAGGCCGGAGCAGTCGAAGCCGACCTTGCGGTAGTCGCCGAAGGAGTCGGCCACGCCGCCGTCGCGGATGCCGCGGGTCGGGCCGGAGCCGTTGCCGCCGCCCCAGGCGTAGATCACGCCGAGCTGGGAGAGTGCGCGGTTGATCGCGGTCTGCACGCCGCGACCGGGCGCGGGGGCGACCGTGGGCCGGGCCGCGGTCTGCGGGCGGGCGGCCGGGCGGTTCTGCGCGGCGGCGGCCGCGGCGGCCTTGCGGGCCTCCTCGGCCTCGCGGCGCTGCCGCTCCTCCTCCTCGCGCTTCTTGGCCGCCAGCCAGTCCTCGTAGCGCTGCCGCTGACCGTGCAGGCCGGAGACGTGGTCGCGCGCCTCGAACAGCTGCTTCTCCACCGCGACCCTGGTGGCCTCGATCTCGTTGGCCCGCTGCTCCTGGGTGCTGCCCGCCTGCACGGCGATGGCCTGGGCCGCGTCGGCGACCCGCTTGGCCTGCTCGGCGGCATTCTGCTTGGCCTCGGCGGCCTCCAGCGCCTTGCGGGCCATGGAGTCCTTGTTCGCCTTGTCCGTGCGCGCCCGGCGCATGACCTCCAGCACGTCGGCCTGCGAGCCGCTGATCAGCTCCAGCATCTCGGAGCGGTCCAGCACCTCCTGCGGGCCCTTGGCGGTCAGCAGCGCGCCGGTGGTGTCCAGCAGGTTGCCGTTCTGGTAGGTCGCGGCGGCGAAGGCGTCGGCCTTGGCGCGCAGGTCCTCCACCGACTTGGCGGCGGCGTCGGCCTCGGCGCGGGCGCCCCTGGCCTCGGCCTTGGCCCGGTCCGCGGCCTCCTGCGCGGCCTCCAGGTCGACCAGGGCCTTCATCGCCTCTTCGCGGCGCAGCTCCACATCGGCCATCAGCTCGGCCAGGCGGGCTTCGGCGCGGCTGAGCTCGTTGGTGAGCCTGCCGACCTCGCCCGCCTTGGAGTCGACCTGGGCGCGGCCGTTGCGGATGTCGGCGTCGCTCGGGTTGGGCGGTGGCGGCGGCACGGCCGCGCCCACGCCGGGCGTGCCGGCCAGCAGCACACCCGCGATCGCGGTCGTCACAAACCCCAGAACCAGGTTCCGTCGCGTCGGCATCACGCCCACCTCCGAACCTTTCCTCCGCCGGTCGCGCTCAGCCGACAACGCCCGCTCGGCCTACACGCCGGGTACCGAACGGCAGCGGTCGGACACGCTGAGCAACTGTCGCATTTCGTCCCACCAGTCGCCAGTGATCTCAGCATGAACACGCGCCTCATCCCTCACACGTGTCACATTTACTGGGGACACTGTCGCCCGAAAGAGGCATTCAGCACACGCGCCGTGCACAAAAAAGCTCGGGGCACGCGAGGTGCCCCGAGCTGCGGAAACGATTCGGTAAACGGTCTAGTTCACTTTGCGGTCCAAACCGGTCCAGTAGGGTTCGCGGAGCTTGAACTTCTGGATTTTCCCGGTCGCCGTACGCGGTATGGACTGACGGAACTCGACCGTCGTCGGCGCCTTGTACCCGGCGAGCTTCTCCTTGCAGTGCGCGATGATCTCGGCCTCGCTGACCTGCGCGCCCTCGTTCACCACGACCAGCGCCTTGATCGTTTCGCCCCATTTGTCATCCGGCACCCCGATGACCGCCACCTCAGCCACGGACGGGTGACTGAACACGCAGTCCTCGACCTCGATGGAGGACACGTTCTCCCCGCCGGTGATGATCACGTCCTTCTTCCGGTCGGAGATGCTGAGGTGGCCCTCCTCGTCCAGCGTGCCGCCGTCGCCGGTGTGGAACCAGCCACCCTCCAGGGCCGCCTCGGTGGCCGCCGGGTTCTCCCAGTACCCGGCGAGCACGGTGTTGCCGCGGGCCAGCACCTCGCCGGTGTCGGAGATCTTCAGGCGCACGCCGATGCCGGGCGCGCCCGCGCGGGAGAGCTTGCGGGCCCGCTCCTCGGCGGGCAGGCCGAGGTCGGCGGGGCGGGTGCGGTTGAAGGTGAGGAACGGGGAGGTCTCGGTGAGGCCGTAGAGCTGCTGGAAGCTCCAGCCCAGCTCCTCCTCGATGCGGGCGATGGTCCGGGTGGGCGGCGGCGCGCCCGCGCACACGATGCGCACCCGGTCCCGGCCGGGGATCTCACCGTCGGACTCCTGCGCGGCGTCCAGCACCAGGTTCCACACCGCCGGCGCTCCGCAGGCCAGGGTGACGCCGTGCTGCTCGACCCGGCGCAGGATCTCCGCGCCGTCGACCTTGCGCAGCACCACCTGCGGCACGCCGAGGCCGGTGGCGGCGAAGGGCATGCCCCAGCCGTTGCAGTGGAACATGGGCAGGGTGTGCAGGTAGACGTCGCGTTCCCAGACCCTGGCGTGCAGGCCGAAGGTCATCGCGTTGATCCAGATGTTGCGGTGGGTCATCTGCACGCCCTTGGGGCGGGCGGTGGTGCCCGAGGTGTAGTTGATGGTGGCGGTGGCGTCCTCGTCCGGCGCGGCCCACGGGCGCGGCTCGGTGCCGAAGCGCATCACCTCGGTCTCGGTCTCTTCGCCGAGGATGTGTTTGTGCGGCGCGGAGATCCCGCTCAGCGCGGGGGCCAGCTCGGGGTCGACCAGCAGCACCGAGGCGCCGCTGTGGCCGACGATGTACTCGATCTCCTCCGGCCGCAGCCGGAAGTTCACCGGCACGCAGATCCGCCCGCTGGCCGGGACGGCGTGCAGCAGCTCCAGCAGCCGGGCCGAGTTGTGGCTGACCACGGCCACGCGTTCGCCCTCGCCCACCCCGAGCCGGTCCAGCCCGGCCTGCCAGGCCCGCGCCCGGCGGGCCAGTTCGCCATAGGTGGTCGTCGGCACCGCCGCGGCCGGTTGGCTGGGTTCGTCGATCACCGCGGTGCTGGTGGGAAAGACGGTCTCCGCCCGGTCGAGGAAGTCGGCGACGGTCAACGGTACCCGCATCGTTGAGGCTCCTCCGGTTCGTCCGAATGGGCACAGACGGTAGTCAGCGGGGGTGCCCGGTGTCAGCTCGCCTGATCCCCCTGCTGGGTGACGCAGCGGCGGGTGTGCGGCTGGCGGCGGCAAGCGGTCGGGCGGGTGGCGGCCCGCCCCGGCTCAGCCGGCCAGGAACTCCAGGCGGTTGCCCACCGGGTCGGTGGTGTGGAAGCGGTCCCGGCCCGGGATCTCGGCCGGGTCGGCCCACTTCACCTGGTGGCCGGCCCCGGTGAGGGTGGCGGCCAGGGCGTGCACGTCGGTGACGAAGGCCGGGTGCGCCTTGGCCGAGGGGCGGAAGCCCTCCTCGGCGCCGATGTGCAGTTCGCCGCCGCCGGGCACGGCGAACCAGCAGCCGCCGCGGGCGGCCAGCAGCGGCGGCTTGGGGATCTCGGTCCAGCCGAGCACGCCGCTGTAGTAGGCGCGCATGCGGTCCTCGCAGCCGGGCGGGCCGGCCAGTTGCACGTGGTGGATCATCGCGGTGCTCCTTGTCTCACAGTCGTGTGCGGCCGATGGCGTAGACCAGGGCGGCCGTGGCGGCGAGCAGTCCGGCGGACAGGGCGAGGTTGCCGGTGAGCGCGGCCAGCGCGTGGCTGCCGTCGCTGCCCTCCAGCAGGGTCATCAGGTTGCCGATCGGCGGCACCCGGCCGAGGAAGACGACCAGGACCACGCCGAGCAGGATGGTGCTGACCGCGTGCACCGGGCGGTGCAGCAGCGGCCGGGCGCACAGCAGGCCGACCGCCACGCCGAGCAGGCCACTGCCCAGGTGCGCCAGCGCGCCGGCCAGCAGCAGGCTCGGTGGCTGCGGGCGCGGGTTGACCAGCAGCGGGACCAGCAGGGCCAGCGCGGTGAGCAGCAGCAGGGCCAGCACCGACAGTGCCAGCAGCGCGGCCAGCACCCGGCCCCAGCCGCGCGCGGTGACCAGGGTGACCTGGCGGGCGATGGGGTCCTCCGCGTTGGCGATGACCATGGTCAGCGCGGCCGCGACCGGGTAGATGACCAGCGCGGTGCCCTGGTAGGCCGACAGCGGCGGGCCGGGGTCGCCGCTGTTGAGCATGGCCAGCACCGCCAGGAACAGCAGCGCGGGCAGGAAGAAGACCTGCGAGCGCAGCAGGTCGGCGGCCAGGTAGCGGAGCAGCGCGGTCATCGGGTGACCTCCGAGCCGCCGAGCTCGCGGGCGGTGGCACGCAGCGCGTCGGCCGCGCGCGCGGGCACCCGCAGGGTCAGCTCGACCAGGTCCTCCGGCAGGGTGTCGTGCACCCGGATCCGGCCCTGCGCGATCTCCACCAGGCGGTCCCGGCGGATGAGCTCGTGGTGCTCCTCGTGATCGATGAGCAGCACGGCGGCCCCGCGCGCGGCCTCCTCGGCCAGCAGCTCGCCCAGCACCCCGGCGGCGGTGGTGTCCAGGCCGGTCCACGGCTCGTCCAGCACCAGCAGGCCGACCGGCGCGAGCAGCGCCTGGGCCAGCGCGATCTTCTGCGTGTTGCCCTTGGACAGCCGGTTCATCGGCTCGTCCGGCTCCCCGGCGAAGGCCAGCCTGGTGAGCAGCTCCGTCAGCCGGGCCTCGGTGGCCGCGCGGGACTGGCCACGGACCGCGCCGAGGTGTCGGAGGTAGCCGATCGGGGAAAGCCGCAGGTGTGCCGGAAAGCGTTCGGGCACGTAGCCCACCTGGGCCGGTCTACCGCGCACCCGGCCCAGGCTGGGCTGACACACCCCGGCCACGACTCGCAGCAGGGTGGACTTGCCGGAGCCGTTGCGGCCGCGCACCACGGTGGTCTGCCCAGCGGTCAGCGCCAGGTCGACCTCGGCGAGCACCAGCGGGCCGCGCCCGTAGCGCTTGCCCACTCCCTCCAGACGCAGCATCCCCAGTCCCTTCGCGTCCCGGTGTGTCCGGTGACACGTGCCAGCTAACCCGACACGCGCCACCCCCGGTTGAACGTGAATATAGGACAAGCGTACTGTTAGAGCCAGGAGGGCACGGCGGCGCGCTCGGCTCGGGTGCGCAAGACTCGCCCTCGTTCCCGAACTTGCACCGCCGCGAGATGGAGTTGCACGTGACCGCACCCGTGAGCAAGGACAGCTTCGGCGCACGCGGCACGCTGACCGTCGGTGACGCCTCCTACGAGGTGTTCCGGCTCAGCGCCGTGGAGGGCGCCCAGCGCCTGCCGTACAGCCTGAAAATCCTGCTGGAGAACCTGCTGCGCACCGAGGACGGGGCGAACATCACCGCCGACCACGTCCGCGCGCTGGGCAGCTGGGACCCCAAGGCAGACCCCGCCACCGAGATCCAGTTCACCCCGGCCCGGGTGATCATGCAGGACTTCACCGGCGTGCCCTGTGTCGTTGACCTGGCCACCATGCGCGAGGCCGTCACCCAGCTCGGTGGCGACCCCACGAAGGTCAACCCGCTGGCGCCCGCCGAACTGGTGATCGACCACTCGGTGATCGCCGACATCTTCGGCCGCCCGGACGCCTTCGAGCGCAACGTGGACCTGGAGTACCAGCGCAACAAGGAGCGCTACCAGTTCCTGCGCTGGGGCCAGACCGCCTTCGACGAGTTCAAGGTGGTGCCGCCGGGCACCGGCATCGTGCACCAGGTGAACATCGAGCACCTGGCGCGCGTGGTGATGACCCGCAACGGCCAGGCCTACCCGGACACCGTGGTCGGCACCGACAGCCACACCACCATGGTCAACGGCATCGGCGTGCTCGGCTGGGGCGTTGGCGGCATCGAGGCCGAGGCCGCGATGCTGGGCCAGCCGGTCTCGATGCTCATCCCCAGGGTGGTCGGCTTCAAGCTGCACGGTGAGCTGCCCCCCGGCGCCACCGCGACCGACCTGGTGCTGACCATCACCGAGATGCTGCGCAAGCACGGTGTGGTCGGCAAGTTCGTCGAGTTCTACGGCTCCGGCGTGACCGCGGTGCCGCTGGCCAACCGCGCCACCATCGGCAACATGAGCCCGGAGTTCGGCTCCACCGCCGCGATCTTCCCGATCGATGCGGAGACGGTGGACTACCTGCGCCTGACCGGCCGTCCGGCCGAGCAGCTCGCGCTGGTCGAGGCCTACGCCAAGGAGCAGGGCCTCTGGCACGACCCGGCCGTGGAGCCGGAGTACTCCGAGAGCCTGGAGCTGGACCTGTCCACCGTGGTCCCGTCCATCGCGGGCCCGAAGCGGCCGCAGGACCGGATCGCGCTGTCGGAGGCCAAGGAGAAGTTCCACGCCGACATCCGCAACTACGTCGCCGACGAGGACGGCGTGGACGAGGAGCTGGAGGAGAGCTTCCCGGCTTCCGACGCCCCCGCGAGCAACTCCCGCGCCAACGGCGCCCGCCCGCACAAGCCGGTCGCGGTGACCCTGGCCGACGGCACCGAGACGGTGCTGGACCACGGGCACGTGGCGATCGCCTCGATCACCTCCTGCACCAACACGTCCAACCCCTCGGTGATGCTGGGCGCGGCGCTGCTGGCCAAGAACGCGGTGGAGCGGGGCCTGTCCCGCAAGCCGTGGGTGAAGACCTCCCTGGCGCCGGGTTCCAAGGTCGTCATGGACTACTACGAGAAGGCCCAGCTGCTGCCGTACCTGGAGAAGCTCGGCTTCCACCTGGTCGGATACGGCTGCGTGACCTGCATCGGCAACTCCGGCCCGCTGCCGGAGGAGATCTCCAAGGCCATCAACGACAACGACCTGTCGGTGGTCTCGGTGTTGTCGGGCAACCGGAACTTCGAGGGCCGGATCAGCCCCGACATCAAGATGAACTACCTGGCCTCCCCGCCCCTGGTGGTGGCCTACGCCCTCGCGGGCACCATGGACCTGGACCTCAACACCGAGCCGCTGGGCAACGACCAGGACGGCAAGCCGGTGTTCCTGGCCGACATCTGGCCGACCCCGCAGGAGATCCAGGACGTCATCGCGAGCTCCATCAGCTCGGAGATGTTCGTCAAGGACTACGCGGACGTCTTCGCCGGCGACGAGCGCTGGAAGTCCCTGCCCACCCCGACCGGCAAGACCTTCGAGTGGGCCGAGGACTCCACCTACGTCCGCAAGCCCCCGTACTTCGAGGGCATGGAGATGGACCCGAAGCCGGTGACCGACGTCAGCGGCGCCCGGGTGCTGGCCCTGCTGGGCGACTCGGTCACCACCGACCACATCAGCCCCGCCGGTTCCATCAAGCCGGACTCCCCCGCGGGCAAGTACCTCAGCGAGCACGGCGTGGACCGCAAGGACTTCAACAGCTACGGCTCCCGCCGCGGCAACCACGAGGTCATGATCCGCGGCACCTTCGCCAACATCCGCCTGCGCAACCAGCTGCTCAACGACGTCCAGGGCGGCTTCACCCGCAACTTCCTGGCCGACGGCGAGCAGACCACCATCTACGACGCCAGCGTCGCCTACGCCGAGGCAGGCATCCCGCTGGTGGTGCTGGCAGGCAAGGAGTACGGCTCGGGCTCCTCCCGCGACTGGGCCGCCAAGGGCACCAGCCTGCTGGGCGTCCGGGTGGTCATCGCGGAGTCCTTCGAGCGCATCCACCGGTCCAACCTGATCGGCATGGGCGTGCTCCCCCTCCAGTTCCCGGAAGGCCAGACCGCGGCCACCCTGGGCCTGGACGGCACGGAGACCTACGACTTCACCGGCGTCACCGAACTGAACAACGGCACCACACCCCGCACGGTCAAGGTCGTCGCGACCAAGACCAACGGCGACAAGGTCGAGTTCGACGCGGTGGTCCGCATCGACACCCCCGGCGAGGCCGACTACTACCGCAACGGCGGGATCATGCAGTACGTGCTGCGGAAGATGGTCCGCAGCTGAGTGAACCCGTTACCGGGGCTCGGTAACCAGGCTCGGGAACTGGGCGGGCGGGAAGGCCAAAGGTCTTCCCGCCCGCTTTTTCACACTCGCGACCAGGAACCAGCGACGGGGTGGCTTTTCAAACGTCCACCGAAGTCTTGAGGTTCCCCATGCCCGTCAACCTGGAGAAGTCAGACCGCATCCCAGCGAGCAGACGCTCACAGCAACCGCCGCCGAACCCAAGCAGCGCAACGGCGGCTGCTCGCTGGGATGTGGTGTGATTTCGGAGGGTTGACGGGCATGGGGAACCTCAAGACCTGCTTGCGTCTTGGCCTTTGACTTTGACTTTCCCCCCCATGCTTTGATTCCTGCCCGTCCGGCGAGGACGCTCTTGACTTTGATCTTCGTCTGAAACCCCGAAGATCAAAAGAATGTCCTCGCCGGACGGGCAGACCCCCGGAGGGGTTTGACAAGTCAAAAGCCGGGACAAGCAAGTTGCGGGCGGGGTTTGGGTTGCCGGGGCCGGGGCCGGTTCCAGCGTGCTCGCGACCCTCTCGCCTTCTCCGCACAACCTTCCGACCGCGAACCACATCCCCGCGAGCAGCCGCCGTTGCGTGGCCTGGCCTTGGCCCCGGGTCCCCCGGCCTGCGGCCTGTCCCTGCCGGTAGCAGGACCCGCAACCGTCGCCACGCCAGCTCGCCCGCGCCCGGCGGAGGTGAGGCTCCGGCGGACGGCAGGAGGGCGCGCTCAGCGCTCGTTCACCTCCGGGGGCGTGGGCACCGGGTAGCCCGACGGGCCGACGTGCTTGTCCAGGGACTTCTTCCACTCCCCCGAACTGATCATCTTCTCGATCGCGGAGTTGACCTTGCCCTTGCCCGAGACGTCGTCCTTGGCCAGGCCGATCCCGTACCGCTCCGGGTTGAACGGCTTGCCGACCACCTTCAGCAGCTCCGGGTTCTGCGCGGCGTACCCGGCCAGGATGACGTCGTCGGTGGTCACCGCGTCCACGTTGCCCAGCAGCAGTGCGCTGATGCACTCGGAGTAGCGGAAGTACTCCACCAGCTGGGTGCTCTTGGCGAAGCGATCCTTGATGGTCTGCGCCGAGGTGGTGTTCGGCACCGTGCACAGCTTCTTGCCGTTCAACGACTCCGGGCCGGTGATGTCGCTGGTGTTCAAGCGCACCAGCAGTCCCTGCCCGGCGATGAAGTACGGCCCGGCGAAGGCGATCCTGGTCTTGCGCTCCTCGGTGATGGAGAAGGTGGTGACCACCAGGTCCACCGACCCGTCCATGATCGCCTTCTCCCGCTCGCCCGCCCTGGTCTCCTTCCAGGTGATGTTGTCGGCCTGCACGCCGAGCTCGCGGGCCACGTACTCGGCGACGTCGACGTCGAATCCTTCGATCTTGCCTTCCCCCACCCGCTCGGACAGGCCAGGCTGGTCGTAGGCGATGCCGATGGTGAGCTTCTTGGTCTTGGCGGCCCGGTTGACCACCGAGACATCCCTGGTTTCCTCCGGCGCGGACCCGCACCCGGCGACCAGTGCCACCGCCAGTGCGGTGATCGCGGCCGCGCGGAGGCCGAGCCTGCCTGATCTGCGCATCTCCTCGTGTCCTCCCGCCCATTCGTTCAAGGCGTGCAGTCTGGTCATGCGCGGGCAAAGGATTTCACCCCTCGTGACCGTTCCGATGCGGGCACGTTGCGCTGCGGCTACTCGACCGTCCGTTCTCCGAGATCATCCGAAACTCGCTGGCCGGAAGGCCTGCCAGTTGGGGAATCGACAACGGCCCCGCCCGGCGAACCGGACGGGGCCGCGTCGTGGATCAGCGGGTCAGGCGAAGGGCTGCGCGTTGGGCTGGCAGACGATCCCGTGCGCCGGGGCCTTCAGCTCGGCCAGGTAGGCGGTGGTCAGGTCGTCCACGCACTTCGAGCGGCCCAGGATCGCGTGGCCGAAGGAGTCCACGCTGACCAGCCGGGCCGAGCCGAGCTGCTTGGCCATCCGCTGCGAGAACGCGTACGGGGTGGCCGGGTCGTAGTAGTTCCCGATCACCACGATCGGGTGCTCGGTCTTCTTGTGCCACGGCCCGGCGTAGCGGTCCGAGCCACCCGGCCAGGTCGCGCACGGCACCGCGTCGAAGGCCTGGAACCGGCCGAAGGTGGGGAACTGGCGCTCCCAGATCTTCGCGATCACCGGGTAGGCGGCGGGCAGCCGCAGGTAGGGCTTGTCGATGCAGTTGACGCCGTAGAAGGAGTCGTCGCCGGTGTAGGGCGTGTCGGCCAGCGCGTCCAGGCTGTGCGGCGGCGTCTGCTTGGTCAGGAAGTCGGATGGGGCCTCGGTCCGGCCCCGGTCCAGGGTGTCCGCCGGGTTCATCGCGGTGTAGGCCTGCTGCAGCGCCACCGCCAGCGGCGCGAAGCGGTCCGCGGCGTACATCGCGGTGCTCACGTTGCTGGTGAACGCGCTCAGCGTCAGCTTGGCGCCGGTGGGCAGGGTGATCGGCTCGCGCTGCAGCCGGGTGCGCAGCTCGTCGAACTTCTTCCGCGTGTCGCCCTCGCTGAAGGCGCACTTGGGCCCGGCCGCGGTGCAGCGCTTGAGGAAGCCGTCCAGGGCCAGCTCGAAGCCCTCGGCCCGCTGCCGGTCGGACTCCAGGCCGTCCCCGGTGCGCAGCTCGGGGTCGACGTTGCCGTCGATCACGATCGCCCTGGTCTTGCTGGGGAACATGTTGGCGTAGGTGGAGCCGATCAGCGTGCCGTAGGAGAAGCCGACGAAGGTCAGCTTGGCGTCGCCGACGGCCTGGCGCAGCACGTCCAGGTCCCTGGCCACGTTCTTGGTGGACATGTGCCGCAGCAGCGGACCGGCGTTCTTCGCACACGCCGCGCTGTGGTCCTTGCCCGCCTGGACCGCGTCCCTGACCTCCTGCTGGGTGAACGGCACCGCGATCTGCCGGTCGCCGACCGCGTTGGCCTCCTCGGCGGTGGTGAAGCAGCGCAGCGGGCTGCTGCGGGCCACCCCGCGCGGGTCGAAGCCGACGATGTCGAAGCGCTTGAGCACCTCGGCGCCGTAGCGCCGGTCCGCGCGGATCGGCCCCAGGTAGCCGGAACCGCCCGGCCCGCCGGGGTTGATGAACATCGAGCCGATCCGGCGCGCCGGATCATCGGCCAGCCGCCGCAGCAGCGCGATCTCCACCGAGCCGGTGGAGGGCTTGCGGTAGTCGATCGGCACCTTGTAGGTGGCGCAGCCGAACCGGCTGCGGTCGGCCTGCGGGTCGTTGACGAACACCGCGTCCGGGCACGGCGCCCACTTCACCGACTCCAGCGCTAACCGCTCGGTGCTCTCCTGTTCGGGCGCCGCCGCGCCGGTGCCGGTCAGCGCGGTGGCCGCGAGCACCGCCACCGCGGTCACCGCCCCCGCCCCGCGCAGCCATGGGAAACCCTGTCGGGCCACCGCGTACTCCTTAAGCTGGGTCGAACACAAGTTTGTGTCGAACCCTCACAGCTCACCGGTGCAGCGGCAAGAACAGGCATTTCACTGAATGCGGCCGAGCAGCGCCCGGGCTTGGCTGGCCGAGCGGCGCGCTGCTGGCCGACTTCGCGGTGATCGTGCCGTTCACCGTGGCCGCCTGGGCCTGGATGATCGCGTCAGCGCCCGGTCAGGAACTCCTCCCGGCGCAGCGGGCGGTCCACGATCCGCAGGTCACCCAGCCAGCCGGTGAAGCTCTTCTCCACCTTCCGGTCATAGGCGTACGCGCCGACCAGCCAGCCGCCGACCGCCGCCGGGATGCCGACCGCCGGTGTGTCGGGGTTGCGCAGCACCGGCGCGCCCTCGACGTGCAGCACGCTGCGCCGCCCGTCGTTGACCACCGCCACGTGCCACCAGTGCGCGCGCGGCAGCTCGTGCCCCCAGTTGGTGGACAGGCCCTCCTGGTTGCGCGGGAACGCCGCCCACTGGAAGGCGGCCCCGTCGGAGAGGTTGAGCGTGGCCAGCGGCTCCCTCGGGTCGTCGCCGGTCTTGCCCGCGTCCGCGCCGGTGGCCACCGTGGTGAGCAGGCCGCACCAGGCGTGCCGGTGGTCGAAGTCCTTGGGCAGCTTGACGAATGCCTCGATGGTGTAGCCGCGCGGGAAGGTCAGCTTGGTCAGCGGCGCGTCGGCTGCGGTGCGCAGGTAGCCGCCGCCGTGCATGCGCAGGCTGCCGTGGCCCGGCTGGTCCGGGTGGTGCTCCTCGCTGTGGCTGAGCGCGTCGCTCGGCGCGCCGGGCAGGGTGGCGCGGGTGAGGTGGTTGCCGTTGCCGGACAGGTCGGCGAAGCGCTCGGCGTCCTCGAACCGCCAGTAGGCCACCGTGCCGGGGATGACCACCTCCGCCGCGGGCCGGGCCGGGCGCACCGGCGGCGGCGCGAACCGGCGGAACCGCTCGGTGAAGTCGATCTCCACGGTGAACCGGTCGGCCGCGCCGGTGCGGCGGATCTCCTGCTGTTCCAGCACGTTGAGCCGTTCCGGGCGACGCCGCAGCAGCCAGGGCGCGACGGTTTCCACGTCGATCACGTTGCGCGCCAGGTCGAAGTGGTAGAGCCGCAGCATCGCGCCGCCGCCGTAGTAGCGGTCCTGGTAGTTGGTGATGTGCAGGTGCACCTCGTTGCCCGCCTTGTTGCGCAGCGTGGTGCGGCCGGGTGGCCAGAAGTGGCCGTTGAGGGTCAGGAAGATCCGGTCCTCACCGGCGATCAGCTTGTCCCACATCAGTTTCCCGGCGGCGGAGAGCTCGGCCTCGCCGGTGCCGCCGTCGGCGTGCACCAGCTCGTGCGTGGTGAGGATGACCGGCAGCCCTGGATGCTTGTCCAGCACCTGCCGGACCCAGGTGTAGCCGACCGCGGAGACCCGCCAGTCCAGCGCCAGCAGCAGCCACTCCCTGCCACCGGCGCGGAAGACGTGGTAGCTGTTGTAGCCGCCGGGCGAGGCGCCGCGGAAGGTCGGCGAGTGCTCGAACCGCTTGGGGCCGAAGGCATCCAGGTACGGGCTGCGGCCGCGCTGGTCGTCGGTGCGGGAGTTGATGTCGTGGTTGCCGGCCAGCACGCTGTACGGGAAGCGCTTTCGGTCCAGCACGCGGAAGGCCCGGTCGGCCTCGGCGACCTCGTCCGGCAGGCCGTTCTCGGTGACATCGCCCAGGTGCGCCAGGAACACGATGTTGTGCTCCCTGGCCTGCTCCAGCACGTGCTCGAAGGTGGCTTCCAGGGGTTCCCGGTCGCCACGGTCGCGGTCGAAGAGGTACTGGGTGTCCGGCACCACGGCGAGGGTGAAGCGCGGGTTCTCCACGTCCGCTGGACGCGCCGCCGCGCTGGTGCCCTCCCCGCTTCGCCGCGCGTCGTCCTCGGGCGTGGCCTGCGCGCTCAGTCCCGCGCCGCCCAGCATGGTCGCGCTCATGCCGAGCAGTCCGGTGGTGCGCAGGAACGCGCGCCGGTTCGCCGAGAATCCGTCACTCATGAGCGGATGTTAGGAACATCAACATAGATGGGTACAAGCCCGAGTCGGAACAAGGGCCGAACGCAGGGTTAACTGACCCAGATCACACGACCATCGCATGCACCGCGGCCGGGCTGTGCCCCGTTCGCCGGTAGGCCCGCCAAGCCGCGGCCAACCGGGTGACGCTCTCGGTCAGCTGCTCCAGCGGGGCGGTGAACGGGATGCGCAGGTGGTCCGCGCCACTGCCGTCGGTGGCCAGCGCGTCCCCGGGCAGCACCGCGACCCCGTGCCGCAGCGCGACCTGCGCGTAGGCCGAGGCGTCACAGCCCGGCAGCCGCACCCACAGGCACTGCCCGCCACCGGCGCGCCGGAACCGCCAGGCGGGCAGCTGCTCGGCCAGCTGGGCGCACAGGTGGTCGTGCCGGGCCCGCAGCTGCGCGCCGCGGCGGGCCGCGATCTCCGGCAGCGCGGGCAACAGCTCGGCGGCGGCGAGCTGTTCCAGCACCGCGCTGCCCAGGTCGTGGATGGACTTGATCCGGGACAGCTGGGCGATCTGGCCCTCGGCGGCCCTGATCCAGCCCACCCGCATGCCGCCCCAGACCACCTTGCTCAGCGAGCCGACGGTGATCACCGCGCCGGGCGGGGCGAAGGAGGCCAGGTTCGGCGGATCCTCGCTGCCGTCAAGGGAAAGCCCGGCCAGGATGTCGTCCTCGATCAGCGGCACGCCGTGCTCGGCGGCCACCTCGGCGATCCGGCGACGGGCCAGCGTGGGCACGGTGGCGCCGGTCGGGTTGTGGTGGGTGGGGTTGAGGTAGGCCAGGCCGGGGCGGTCGGCGGCCACGGCGGCGGTCCACGCGGCCACGTCCAGGCCGTCCGGCCCGGTCGGCGCGGTGCGGACCAGCGCGGCGGCCTCCCGGAACAGCTCCAGCGCGCCGGGGTAGGTCGGGGCCTGCACCAGCACCTGGTCGCCGGGTTTCAGGAACAACCGGGCGAGCAGCGCCAGCGCCTGTTGGCCGCCGGTGGTGACCAGGATCTGGCCGGGCTCGGTGGGCAGGCCGCGGCTGGTGTGCCGCTCGGCGAGCGCGGCGCGCAGCGCGGGGTGGCCCAGCGGGTGGTAGCCGATGTCGCCGCTGTCCAGCCCGGGCAGCATCGGCAGCGCGCGCTGGTAGGCCGCGGCCAGCTCCGGCGGCGGGCCGTGCGGGGCGGCGCAGGCCAGCGGCAGCACGTCGTCGAGCGGCTCCAGGTAGTTCAGGAACAGCGGGCTGGCCGGGGCGATCTGCGCGCCGCGCCAGCCGGAGAGCACCGCGGGCGCGACCCAGGTGCCCCGGCCCTGGTGCCGTTCCAGCTTGCGGTCCTGGCGCAGCCGGTCGTAGGCGGCGACCACCGTGGTGCGGCCGACGGCGAGCCGCTCGGCCAGTGTGCGGTCCGGCGGCAGCGTGGCGCGCGGGGGCAGCTGGCCGGAGTCGATGAGCTGGCGCAGCCGCTCGGCCAGCAGCAGGTACAGCGGACCGCGCCCGGCCGACCAGCGGCCGAGCTGGGCGACGAGCCGGTCCACCGGCCACGGTATTGGCTCCATAGGCAAACCAATCTACCCGGGATTGGCGCTGTCCCCGCCCCTGCGGCCCGAGCAGGCTGAAACGCATGACGTCCACGCGCCCCGAGACCCGAGCCGTCCACATCACCGCCCCGGCGCTGCCGAACTCGCGCCCGATCAGCGTGCCGATCTACCAGGCGTCCAACTTCGCCTTCGACGACCCCGACGCGCTGGCCGCCGCACTGGACTCCCCCGAGACCGGCTTCGTCTACAGCCGCTACGCCAACCCGACCACCCGGGCCCTTGAGGACACGGTCGCCGCGCTGGAGGGCGGGGTCGGCGCGGTGTCCACCGCCTCCGGCATGGGCGCGATCAACTCCGCCCTGCTCGGCCTGCTGCGCAGCGGGGACCACGTGATCGCGCAACGGTGCCTCTACGGCGGCACCTTCGCCACCCTGGCCGACCTGACCGCCCGCTTCGGCATCGAGGTCACCTACATCCCCGGCGACGACCCCGCCGAGGTCGCCACCGCGGTGCGCCCCAACACCCGCCTGCTGTACCTGGAGACCATCGCCAACCCGGTCACCAGGGTCATCGACCTGCCGGCCTTCCTGGCCGAGGGCAAGGCCGCGGGCCTGACCACCATCGTGGACAACACCTTCGCCACCCCGCTGCTGTGCCGGCCCCTGGCGCACGGGGCCGACATCGTGCTGCACTCGGCGACCAAGTACCTGGGCGGCCACAGCGACATCACCGGCGGCATCCTGGCCTTCGCCGAGGAGGAGCTGCACCACAAGCTGTGGCACCACGCCATGGAACTGGGCGCGATGGCCGACCCGTTCGCCGCCTGGCTGACCATCCGCGGCATCCAGACCCTGCCGGTCCGGATGCGCCAGCACTGCGCGAACGCCACCGTGCTCGCCGAACGCCTCGCCGAGCACCCGGCGGTCACCGCGGTGCACTGGCCGGGATTGGTCTCACACCCGGACCACGAGGTGGCCACGCGGCTGCTCTCCGACTTCGGCGGGATGATCGCCTTCGAGCTGGCCGGTGGGCGGGAGGCCGGGCACGCGTTCAGCAAGGGGGTGCGGGTGGTGCAGCTGGCGGCCTCGCTGGGCGGGGTGGAGACCACGGTGCTGCACCCGGCCAGCACCTCGCACCGGCAGTTGAACGAGGAGGAGCTGGCGGCGGCGGGCATCGGGGCCGGGATGGTGCGGCTGTCGGTGGGGATCGAGCACGTCGAGGACCTGTGGGCGGACATCGAGCAGGCCCTGCCGCTGTGAGCCGCTAGGCGCTGATCCTTCCCGAGAAGCTGGGTGTCTGGTGCTGGCGACCTCCACTGAGGGTCACCGGATGCCCGATGGGTGACGTTCCCGCGGCGGCGCACCGCCCGTCGCACTGCCCGGGAGCGTCACCGCGCCGCCGCCTCACTTGCGTGGCGCGAAGTCGCCGATCGAGGGCCGGAGCAGCTCGAACACCGCCCGTCCGGTCACCAGCAGGCGTTCGGCGAGCTCCTCGTGGCTGACCCCGGCCTGGATGGCGCGGAAGGCGTCCTCGAACAGCACCCGGTGCGCGCTGGCCAGCTGCCCGGCCACGGCGCGGACCAGGAAGTCGTCGGCCGCGGTCTCCTCGGCGGCCAGGGTGGCGGCCAGGGCGTGTTCGCGGGCCTCGTGCAGTTCGCGCAGGCGGGCCAGCAGGGTCGGCGAGTCGTTGATCATCCAGATGAAGGCCGGTTCGGCGAAGCCAAGGAGCGGGTCGTGACGGGGGATGGCGGCCAGGTACGCCGTGCGCAGGGCCGCCCAGGCCGTGACGCCCCTGGCCCTGGCCCGGACCGTGTTGGCCAGGCTGCTGGCCAGTTCGGCGTGGATGTCCAGGACCAGGTCTTCCTTGCGCGGGAAGTGGTTGGTCACGGTCATCTTGGCCACCTTGGCCGCGGCGGCGACCTCGGCGATGGTGACCGCCTCGAAGCCGCGCTCGATGAACAGCCGGGTGGCCAGGTCCGAGATGGCCTGCCGGGTCTCCCGCTTCTTCTGCTCCCGCAGTCCCATGCACTCCAGCATAGCTTAGGTCGAACCTACTAATAGGCTTGACCCATCGATAGGTCCGACCTAAGTTTAGGTCATACCCAACTTCCGCCTGCTCCCCGTGACCGCCCATCCCGACGACGAGTCCAGCAAGGGCGCGGCCACGCTGGCGCACTACGCGAGCCTCGACGTGGAGGTCCTGGTGGTCACCTGCACCGGCGGCGAACGCGGCGACGTGCTGAACCCGGCGCTGGACCGCCCCGAGGTGCGCGCCGACCTGCCGGCGATCCGGCGCAGGGAGACGGCCGAGGCCGCCCGGATCCTGGGCGTCCGCCAGCACTTCCTCGGCTTCCCCGACTCCGGCCTGCCCGCCAGCGGCGAAGAACTCCCCCAGGACTGCTTCGCCACCCACCCCTTGACCGAGATCACCGCGGCCCTGGTCCGCCAGATCCGCGAGTTCCGCCCCCAGGTCGTGTTCACCTACGACGAGACCGGCGGCTACCCGCATCCAGACCACCTGCGCGCCCACGCCACCCAGTCCGACCCCACCCACCCGTTCCTCGCCCACCCCAGAGACCCGGAACGCGAGGTCTGGCCCTTCGAGGACTACCACCTGGCCTGGTCCACGGTGCCGACGACCATCCCGGAGTCGGACCTGTTCGCCGGACTACGGGACTGATCATGGGTAGCGTGACTACATGCTCACCATCGAGGTCACCGAGACGATCGGCTGCACCCCGGACGAACTGCTGGAGTTCGTCATGGACGCCCGGCGCTACGCCGAGGTCGACCGCAAGATCCACCCCGTGGTGTGGATGCGCCGCGACGGCGACCTGACCGAGTTCGCCTTCCGGTCCCGCCTGGCCGGACTACCGGTGCCACCCACCGTGTCCCAGATGCGCCGCACCACCGGCGAACGGGTCGACGTCCGCCTGGCACCCGCCCCCGCCAACCGGCTGACCCGCCTGTTCTCGGACTTCGACGCAAGCTTCGTGTGCACCCCGGTCGAGGGCGGGACCCGGTTGACGCGGACGCTGAACTTCCACTTCCGGCCATGGCTGCGCTGGCTGGAACCGGTGCTGCGCCGCAAGGTGATCGGGGAGGTGGCGGAGGAGGTCCGGCTGGCGAAGCAGCACCTGGAGGGCGGGGCCTAGCCGGGGCCGGAGGCTGGGGCGGGGGCGCGGCGCAGGGCGAGGACGCAGGGGCGGTCGAAGCTGGCGCGGTCGATGTGCAGGGTGAAGCGGAGAGTACCGAGGGCCAGGACTGCGGTCGGCACCGCGGGGTCGGGGGCGGGGCGGGCGGACTGGGCGGACGTGCCGGTCGGCGGAGCTGGGGCGGCGGACGACCGGGCGGACTGAGCGGGCTCGGCACCGGGCAGCGCGGGATCGGTGGCGGACCGGGTGGAATCAGCGGCGGACCGGACGGTGCGGCCCTCGACGGTCAGCACTTCGACCGGCACCCCGGGCGCGGCGGCCAGCTCGGCGGCCGGCCACTCCGGGCTGGGCGTCACCGGGCACAGCTGCGCGGCGAAGGCGAGCTCGTCGTAGTCGGTCATCGCCTCGGCGACCGCGGTGGCCACGTCCTCGACCGGGTTTCCCCTGCGCAGCAACGGGATCACCGCCAGCGCGGTGGCCACCAGCACCCCCGCGCCCGCCAGCAGCCAGAGCTTGCGGGACGGGGACGGGGGTGTGGTCACGGGGTGGAGTGGACCTTGGGTGGGCCGGGAGGGGTCCCGTTACTTCTTCCGGAGCAGGAAGACTCGGATCTCCCGGTCGCCCGCGCGTTCGGCGTAGGTGTCGTAGGCGGGCCAGACCTTGACGATCTCGGACCAGACCTTGGCCCGCTCCTCGCCGGTGACCAGGCGGCCGGTCACCGGGAACCGCTTGGCGCGCAGGGTGATCTCCGCTTCGGGGTTCGCCAGCAGGTTCGCCGACCAGGCCGGGTGGCGCTGCTGGCCCCAGTTCGAGCCGGTGACGATGAACTCCTCGCCGTAGGGCACGAACAGCAGCGGCACCGACCTCGGCTGACCGCTCTTGCGGCCGGTGGTGGTCAGCAGCAGCGCGGGCAGGCCGAGCAGCTCGGAGACGCTGATCTTGCCCTTGGTGCGCTGCTGGATCTTGACATCCAGGGGGACCAGGTTGCGGCCGAGCTTGGCGAACCACTCCTGGCGGCCGAGTTTGACCGCCAGGTTGCGAACAAGATTCATGTTTAGACCCTATTACTCCTCGGCGCGGGCGAGCGAGACCCCGAACCTACCGGCCGGGTCGGTCCACCATTTGCGCAGGTCGAAGCCTGTTGCGGCGAGCTCGCGGCGGACGCCGGACTGGCGGAACTTGGCCGAGACCTCGGTGCGCAGCTCCTCCCCCGCGTCGAACTTGACCTCCAGGCCCAGCTCCTCGACCCGCACGCTCATCGCCTTGGTGGCGCGCAGCCGCATCTCGATCCACTCCCAGTCCTCGTCCCAGACCGCGACGTGCTCGAAGGCGTCCACCTCGAAGTCCGCCGCCAGCTCCCGGTTGAGCACGCGCAGCACGTTGCGGTTGAACTCCGCGGTCACCCCCTGGCCGTCGTCGTAGGCCCGCACCAGCGTGTCCGGGTCCTTGACCAGGTCGGTGCCCAGCAGCAGCCACTCCCCCGGCTTGAGGGTGGCGCGCACGCTGGCGAAGAACTCGGCGCGTTCGGCGGGCAGCAGGTTGCCGATGGTGCCGCCCAGGAAGGCGACCAGCCGCCTGCCGCCGACCGGGAGCTGGTCCAGGTGGCGGGTGAAGTCGCCGACCACGCCGCGGATCTCCAGGCCGGGGTAGTCCTCGGTCAGCGCCTGGGTGGACTGGACCAGGGCGGCGGCTGAGACGTCCAGCGGGATGAACCGGCGCAGGGAACCGTTGGCGCGCAAGGCGTCCAGCAGCAGTCGGGTCTTGGCCGAGGAGCCGGAGCCGAGCTCGACCATGGTCTCCGCGCCGGTGGTCGCGGCGATCTCCTCCGCGACCGCGGTCAGCACCTCGCGTTCGGCCCCGGTCGGGTAGTACTCGGGCAGCGCGGTGATCTGCTCGAACAGCTCGCTGCCGCGCTCGTCGTAGAACCACTTGGGCGGCAACGTCTTCGGGTTGGCGGTCAGTCCACTGAGGACATCGGCGCGCAGCGCGGCGGCCGCGTCGTTCTCGGTCAGGTGGATGTCGAGCACGGGCAGGGTCATCGAAGATCCTCTAGGGGAGTCGTGTCCAGAGTGGACGGAGTGGCTACCACCAGGTGCCGGTCCGGGACCGGCTGCCAGTCGCGCTCATCAGAGGGTTCCGAGGCGACGATCACGGAACTTCCCGTGTGGCGCACGGACAACGAGTGCCACCAGGTGGTGGCCACGATGCTCGTGCCGTCGGTCAGCAGGAGGTTGAGCCTGGAGTCCGGGGCGGCCGCCGCCACCGTCCGGACCAGGTCGGCGACCGCGGCTGCGGCGGGTTCGCCCGCGCGCAGCCGGTTGCGCAGCACAGCCCACAGCAGGGCCGAGTCGGTCGCGGCGTCCAGGGTCATCAGGTCGGTCACCGGCAGCGCCCCGGCCAGCGCGGCCAGCGAGTGCGGCCAGCCGGTGACCCGGCCGTTGTGGCTGAACAGCCAGCGCCCGTCGGCGAACGGGGCGCTGGCGGTCTCGGTCACCGGCATGCCGACGGTGGCCGAGCGCACCGCGGCCAGCACCGCGCCCGAGGACACCGCGCCCGCCCAGGAGGCGAACGAGGTGTCCGTCCACAGTGGACGAGCACTGCGGTGCCTGACCGGGTCCGCGCCGGGCGTGGGGTACCAGCCGACGCCGTAGCCGTCGGCGTTGACCGTGCCGCCGCCGCGCATGTCCGCGGGCGCCCAGGACTGCCGCAGCAACGAGTGCGGCGGGGTCAGCACCAGGTTGGCCAAGGGCATGGCGGGGCCAAGGTAAGCCAGATGGCGGCACACGCCTAGCGGTCCACTTCCCCTTGGCGGACATCGCGTGCGCACCTGAACCCGCTGAAGATCTGTCTGCGGATCGGGTGGTCCCAGTTGCGGAAGGTGCCGCGCACCGCGACCTGGTCGGTGCCGAAGCTGCCGCCGCGCAGCATCTTGTAGTCACCGCCGAAGAAGACCTCGGAGTACTCCCGGTAGGGGAAGGCGGCGAAACCGGGATAGGGCCGGAAGTCGCTGTCCACCCACTCCCAGACATCGCCGATCAGCTGCCGCACCCCCAGCGGGGAGGCCCCGGCCGGATAGGACCCGGCAGGCGCGGGTCGCAGGTGCCGCTGGCCGAGGTTGGCGTGCACGGGGCCGGGATCCTCATCGCCCCAGGGATAACGGCGGGAGCGGCCGGTGGCCGGGTCGAAGCGGGCGGCCTTCTCCCACTCCGGCTCGGTCGGCAGCCGCTTGCCCGCCCAGGTGGCGTAGGCCTTGGCCTCGTGGAAACTCACGTGCACCACGGGTTCGTCGTCCGGCAAGGTCTCCAGCACGCCGAAGCGGCGGCGCAGCCAGCCGTGGTGGCCGTCGGCGCGCCAGAACAGCGGGGCGGAGAGGTTCGCGCGCTGGCGGTGTGCCCAGCCCGCCTCGGTCCACCACCGCTGGTCCTGGTAGCCACCGTCGGCGATGAACTCGCGGTAGGCGCCGTTGGTGACCGGGGTGGTGTCCAGGAAGAACGGGTCCACGTGCACGGTGTGCGCCGGTCGTTCGTTGTCCAGCGCCCACGCCTCGGTGGAGGTGCCCATCTCGAAACGGCCGCCCGGGATGAGCACCTCGGCCGGTAGTTCGTCCACATCGGACGGTGGGTCCGGTGGTGGCGGGGCGTGCAGGGCGGCGGCGCCGACGCGGAGCTGGTGGGTGGCCAGCATGGTCTCGTCGTGCTGCTGCTCGTGCTGGGCGATCATGCCGAAGGCGAACGCGCCGTCGAGGAGCCGCCCGCCCTCCAGCGGGGAGGTGTCCAGCACGTCCAGGACCTTCTCCCGGACCTCGCGCACGTAGGTCCGGGCCTCGCGCGGGTTGAGCAGCGGGAGCTCCGGGCGGCCCGCGCGCGGGTGCTTGAAGGCGTCGTAGAGCTCGTCGATGTCGGAGCGGACCGGCTCCCGGCCGCCGACGTCGCGGACCAGCCAGAGCTCTTCCTGGTTGCCGATGTGCGCCAGGTCCCAGATCAGCGGGGACATCAGCTTCGAGTGCTGCTTGACCAGCTCGGACTCGTCCACGGAGTTGGTCAGGGTGGTGCTGCGGGCGCGGGCGCGTTGCAAGGCGTCACCGACGGATCCGCGTAGCTTCTCGATGGGCAGCTCGATCGGGTTGATGGTCATGCCAGCTCCTCGGCCGCGCCGACCGGAGCACGGCCGGCCAACAGGTACCCCACTGTCTCCTCGACCAGCGCCGCGGTGGCGGCTGGCAGCCCGAGCTCGGGCAACGCGCGCAGCGCCAGGTCGAAGACCTGTGGCGCCACCATGGCCAGCACCGGATCGGTCAGCCCGTGCCGTGCCGCCTCGTGCCAGCGGTCGGCGGCCGCGCTGACCGCGTCCAGCGCACTGTCCACTGTGGACTCGCGGTGGAACAGGGCGAGCAGCAGCGCCACCGGGACCACCCATTCGCCGGTCGGCTGGGTGTCCAGGTAGCGGATCTCGAGATACCCGCGCGGGCGGACCGGCGGGAACATGGTGGTGAGGTGGTAGTCCAGGTCGTCGGTGGTCGGACGGCGGTCCAGCGCGCCGTCGGCCCACGCGCCGAAGGTCAGGCCCGGCGGGGCGTCCCAGCAGGTTCCCGGGCGCCGCAGGCAGATCAGCGGCGTGTCCATCACCCGCCGCGCCCAGTCGCCGCCGGGGTCCTCACTGACCTCGCCGGCGCGGGTGCGGTTGGGGTCGGTGCCGAACAGGGCACGCATCCGGGCCGAGGCCCAGCCGGTGCGCCGCCCGGCGAACTCGGCGGAGTTGGCGAAGGCCGCCAGCATCAGCGGCCCCAGCGCGTGTGCGGTGGCCCAGCGGGTGGCGACCCGGCCGGGTTCACCCGCGTCCACGCACACCTGGAGACCTGCGGTGCTGCACATCATGGTCCGGCCGTCCGGGCCACGCCGGTTGAACGCGGACTCCATCGCCGCGTAGCGCGGGACCTGGAGCAGGCGGTTCGGTAGCCGGTGCGCGTCGATGCCGTGCTTGCCCAGCCGGAGACCGGCCGAGCGGAGCAGTTCGACGAGGTAGGCGATGTCGGCGGTGGCCACGGGCAGCAGGCCCGCCAGGCTCGGCGCCGGTTGGGTGGAGATCTCGACCTGGCCACCGGGTTCCACGGTGATCAGGGAGCCGTTCGGGAGCGGGTGGTGCGGGCTGTCCGGCGCCAGGAGGGGCGGCGCGTGGGTGCCCAGAGCGTTACGGAGCGTGTCCGTGGTGAGTGGGCGGCGAGGGTGGTCCGCGTGGTGCACGGTCCATTCCAGCTCGACGCCGACGAGGGCGGGTGGGCCGGTTTTGAAGCAGACAGAAGCGACATATGCCTCTGCCTCCGCTCGGTCGTGGAGCGGTTGGGCTTGCGGTTCGGCGAACGTTGTTGTATCGGACGACAGCACTTTTGATCACCCCTTGTGATCGACCGACATCCGAAGCTACACGGCGAAGGTGAACCTCGCACTCCGTCGATCTGGTTGCTGCCCGGGGTCGCTGGGGTGTCGCTGGTTCACCGCTGGGTCGCGGTGGATTTCTCGATTTGGTTTGGGGCCCCTAGGCCATCCCTGATTGGGCTTGCGGGGCAGGCGGTGAAGCCTGCCCAATCGCTGGGCTAGCTTATGGGATGGCCTCCCCCCAAACAAAATCGAGAAATCCACCGCCACGCTGTTGTGGGTATTGCGCTGGCGTTATTGGGAAGTCGCTGTTCGTTTTTCTACCTGCGGATTTGCTTTGTTCTGGTTTCCGGCCTTGCGGCCGCCACGTCCCCTTGAAAACTTCTGCACGAGCTTGGAATGGGCGCTGCCGTTGCCGGGGTCGCTGCCGGGGTGAGGTGAATGTTCCTCGCCCCGGCAGCGGTTCCCGGTTAATACTGGGTCAGCCTGCCTTGGCGTTGGAGCGGCCGCGCAGGACGGTGTTGGCGGTGCTGTTGGCCTTGATCGCGGACTCGATCTGGGCCATGGAGGAGGTTGCCGTCAGGCCGGGGATGGTGGGGGTGTTCTGGGCGTACAGGGTGAAGGTGTAGGGGTTGGTGTTGCCGCCGGGGCAGGGGCCGAAGAACTTCTGGGCGTTGGCGCCGCTGCCCATGGCCTTCTGCTTGGCTCCGCCCTGGCCGGGGACGGTGAAGCCCGCTGGGAGGTTGTCCGGCAGGCCCAGGGTGGCGGCCGGGACGTCCCAGATCGCCCAGTGGAGCTTGTTGCCGTTGTTGACGCGGTCGGCGAAGACGATCGCGTAGGCCTTGGCGCCGGTGGTGCCCGCGCCCCAGGACAGGGGCGGGCTGGGGTCCTGGCCCGCTACCTTGTCGCCGGCGCAGGTGTGGCGGACCGGGATCATGGCGTTGTCAGCGAAGGCGGTGCTGGTCAGTTTGAAGTCGCCGGGCTGGGGTTCGCCGCCGGAGTACTGGACGTCGATGCGCAGGATGCGGTCGTTGCCCGGGGTGCCGTCCTTGTCGGTGCTGGTGGTGAGCCAGATGTCGCCCTGCTTGTCCACCTCGACCGTGCGCAGGCGGCCGTAGCTGCCCTGGAAGTAGACCTTCTGCTCGACCAGGTTGGCGTTGGCGTCGATGCGCATCCGGTAGATCCGCTCGCCCTTGGTGGTGGCGACGAAGACGTGGTCGTTGATGATGGTCAGGCCGCTGGGGCTGGCGGCGCTGGTGGACCAGGTCTTCTTCGGTGGGATGGTGCCGGCGCAGCCGCTGCCGGAGGTGCCTTCGCACTTGTCCCAGCCGTAGTTGCCGCCCTTGGTGATCAGGTTGACCTCGTCCTGCTGGGAGTTGCCGAACTCCGAGGCCCACAGCCTGCCCTGGGAGTCGAAGTCCAGGCCCTGCACGTTGCGGTGGCCGTAGCTCCAGATCGCCTTGCCGGGGAAGGGGTTGTCGGCCGGGATGGTGCCGTCGGGGTGCAGGCGCAGGATCTTGCCCGCGTTGTTGTTCAGGTTCTGCGCGTTCGGGCCGTTCTGCGCGTCACCGGTGGAGATGAACAGGTACTTGCCGTCGGGGCTGAAGCGCAGCCTGCCGCCGTTGTGGAAGCGGCTCTTCGGGGTGCCGCCGAGCAGGGTCTGCCAGCCGGAGAGGGTGTTGCCGGTCAGCTTGGCGCGCACGAGCTGGTTGCCGGAGCTGGCCGTGTGGTAGATGTACACAAATCCGTCGGTGGCGAAGTTCGGGGAGATCTCCAGGCCCAGTGCGCCGCCCTCGCCGCCGGTGCTCTGCGCGCCGGGGATCTTGCCCAGCACGGTTTTCTGGCCGGACGGGGTGACGCGCAGGACGTTGAAGGTCTCCCGCTCGGTGACCAGCGCGGAGCCGTCGGGCAGGAAGCCCAGGCCCCAGGCCACGTCCACGCCACCGGCGATCTGGCTCACCGCGCCCGGCTCGGGCACGCCGGTGCCGCCGCTGGTTCCGGTGGTCACCGTGATTGACGCGGTGAGGTCCGAGCGGTTGCCCGCGGCGTCCCTGGCGCGCACCTGGAAGGTGTAGGCCTTGTTCGGCTGCAAGCCCGCCGCGGTGTGCGTGGTGGTGTTGCGGTCGGCGGTGCCGGTCTGCGTGCCGTCGGTGAGGATCTCGTAGCCGGTGACCTTCACGTTGTCGGTGGAGGCGGTCCAGGCCAGGTCGACGCTGGTGGCGGTCTTGGCCGGTGAGCGGAGCGCGCCGGGCACGGTGGGCTTCTCGTTGTCCGGCGGGGCCGGGTCCGTGCGCACCGGCACCGCGTTGGAGGCCGGGGAGACGTTGCCCGCGGCGTCCTTGGCGAAGACCGTCCAGTCGTAGAGGGTGTCCGGCTCCAGGTTCTCCACGGTGGCCGCCAGCACCGCGCCGACGCTCTTCATCAGCTGGCCGTGCTGGTAGATGTCGTAGCCGGTGACGCCGACGTTGTCGCTGGCCGCGTCCCAGGCCAGCGAGACCGAGGTGGCCGACTTGCCGGTGGCGCGCAGGTTCGGCGGCGCGCCGGGGGCCTGGGTGTCGCTGCTGTCCACGGTCAGCTTGTCCAGGTTCGGGCCGCCGTCGGCGGTCACCGCGGTGGCCCTGATCTTGTTCGCGCCCGCCTTCAGGGGAACGGTGATGTTCTTGGTCGCCCAGGTGGTCCAGGCGCCGGTGCCGCCGAAGGCCAGGTCGTTGGCCACGGTCGCGCCGTCCACGGTGACGTCCAGGGCCCGGTTGGCCGCGGTGCCGTTGGCATAGCGCAGGGTGAGGGCGTGCGTGCCCTCGGCGGCCGCGTTGACCGTCCACTCGACGTAGCCGCCGACCGCGTTGGTGTAGTTGACAAAACCACGGCCGGTGAACCCGGCGTGGTTGGACTCCACCACGCCCTGGGAGATGGTCGCGTCCTCGGCCTGGTAGTCGGTGGGCGCCGCGCTGGCGGCCGGCGCGGCGGAGACGGCGAAGGCGGCCAGCGCCACCGCGATGGAGGCCGCGGTCACACGACGTGACCGGGCTGGACTCGTTGCCACTGTTACCTCACAGCTTGCGGAGAAGCGGTCGTCTGCAGGGGGCGGCGGCGGAGGTGCGCGAGCTGGCGGACTCACCTGGGTACGACAGGGCCAACTGGGACAGTAAATAAAGTTTCCAATCCCGCGGGCCGAATAACACCACCGCCCGGCGGGGCTGTCAACGGCCGGACGGCGGAAATGAAAGCGTTTGCTGCCAGCGGCGACTGTGAAGTACGTACGTACGGTTTGCACCGGCCTGGTGCGGACTGTCACGATCAGTACCGTGCCACGGGTAAGCCAGGACCACCTCGACGCGCGCCGCCGCCAGATCCTCGACGGCGCGCGGAGCTGCTTCGCCCGCTATGGCTACGAGGGTGCCACGGTCCGCCGCCTGGAGGAAGCCACCGCGTTGTCGCGCGGGGCCATTTTCCACCACTTCCGGGACAAGGAGTCGCTGTTCCTGGCCCTGGCCGAGGACGACGCGCTCCGGATGGCCCAGGTGGTCGCCGAGCAGGGCCTGGTGCAGGTGATGCGCGAGCTGCTCAAGCACGAGTCGCACGAGGGCGGCGAACACCCCGCGGACTGGCTGGGCACCCGGCTGGAGGTCTCCCGGCGGCTGCGCACCGACCCGGACTTCCGCAGCCGCTGGGCCGAGCGCTCCGAGGCGCTGACCGCGGCCACCAGGGCCCGCCTGCAACGGCAGCGCGATGCCGGGAACCTGCGCGACGACGTGGACGTGCACGTGCTGACCGCGTTCCTGGAGCTGGTGCTGGAAGGCCTGGTCTCGCACCTGGCGATGGGGCTGCCCGCCGACGACCTGGACCCGGTGCTGGACCTGGTGGAGGAGACCGTGCGCAGGCACCGCCGCTCGACGCCGTAACGGCCAACGACCCGTACGAGTTCGGCCAACACGGCGTACGACAACGGCCAACACGCGGGGCTGGGTCAGGCTTCGGTGAGGAGTTCGCCGAGGGCGGCTCGGGTGCGGCGGACGTGCTGGCGGGCCAGCTCGGCGGCCAGGCCGGCGTCGCGGTTGCGGATCGCGGTGACCAGGGCCTGGTGCTCGGCGATGCTGTCCGCGCCGCGGGCCGGGGCGACCGCGGCGAAGTAGAACCGGACCCGTTTGGCCAGGCTCTCGCGGATGCCGGCCAGCACCTCGTTGTGCGCGCAGGCCGCGATCGCGGCGTGGAAGTGCTCGTTGATGCCGGGCAGGCGTTCCGGCTCCTCGCAGTCCAGCGCCTCCCTGCCCAGCGCGACCAGCTCGGTCAGCCTGGTCAGCTGCGGCTCGGTGCGGCGCAGCGCGGCCTTGGCCGAGATCTCGCCCTCCAGCACGGTCCTGGCCTCGAACAGGTCCACCACCTCCTGGGCAGACCAGGTGCGCACGCAGGCGCCCTCGCGCGGGCGCTGCTCGATCCAGCCCGCCACGTCCAGCGCGCGCAGCGTCTCCCGGACCGGGACCCGGCTGACCCCGAAGTGCCGGGCCAGCTCGTCGGCGTCCAGGCGCTGACCCGGCGCCAGGGTGCCGTCCAGGATCGCCTCCTCCAGCAGGCGGTAGAGCTGGTTGCCCAAGGGGGTCGGCGCGCTGAGTCCGGGCAGCTCGGTTACCTTGGCCGTCGGCGATTCTTTGCGCGGCCTGGGCACGAGCGCCTCCTAGTTGCCATATCAACAATCCGCCACAAATACTGTAGCCAGTTCCGCCAGCCGCCAAACCGAGGAAGCGCATGCCCGACCAGCTAGACCAGATCCAGCAGTCCCCACTCCGGCAGGCCCCGCTCACCCTGCTCGCCATCGGGCTGACCAGCGGTCTGCTCTCCGGCCTGTTCGGCGTCGGCGGCGGGGTGCTGATCGTGCCCGCACTGGTGCTGCTGGCTGGTTTTGGCCAGAAACTCGCGCACGGCACCTCGCTGGCCGCGGTGGTGCCCATCTCGGTCACCGGCGCCATCGGCTACGCCATGGAGGGCTCGGTCAACTGGATGGTGGCCGCCCTGCTCGCGGCCGGGTCGATGGCGGGGGCGCTGATCGGCACCTGGCTGCTGCACGTGCTGCCGGTGCGCTGGCTGCGCTACGGCTTCGCCGCGCTGCTGCTGCTCACCGCGGTGCGGCTGGGTTTCGAGACCCCGCACCGGCTGGCCGAGGCGGAGCTGGACGTGGGCGGCGCGGTGCTGATGCTGGCGCTGGGGCTGCTGGTGGGCACGCTGTCCGGACTGTTCGGCGTCGGCGGCGGGATCATCATGGTGCCGGCCATGATCCTGCTCTTCGGCATCAGCGACGTGGTGGCCAAGGGCACCTCGCTGCTGGTGGTCATCCCGACCGGGATCATCGCCACCGTGCAGAACCTCAAGCGCGGCAACGCCGATCTGCGCTCGGCCGCACTGCTCGGGATGGCCGGGGTGGTCTCGGCCTACGGCGGGGTGCGGCTGGCGCTGCTGCTGCCGCCCAGGGTGTCGGTGCTGCTGTTCGCCGCGCTGCTGGCCTTCACCGCCTACCGGATGGTGCGGGCCAAGGACTGAAGGCCAGACCGACCGGCCTGGCCTCCAGCGGAACTCTCGCTCAGGGCTTGGGCAGCAGGCAGCCCGCCCGGTTGAGGTCGAACCGGTTGCCGGGTGCGAAACAGCCTGCCAGCCAGTGCGTCTGGGTGGCGTAGCCGATGCCCTGGCGCACGGTGATCCGGCCGTCCCGGTCCATCTCGCACGGGTTGTTCGCCGTGCACTGCTCGCCCTCGCGGTTGCTGGTGTTGTTGATGGCCACCACCTCACCGCTGGCCGCGTCCACCACGGGCGAGCCCGAGGTGCCGGGGCCGGTCTTGCAGTCCGGGGTGTAGCGCACCACGTCCTTGGTGACGTAGCCGGTCTCCAGCACCCGGTAGGCGAACTGGTCGATCTTGCAGGAGAAGATCTGCTGCCAGCTCCCGGAGACCACCCGGATGTCGGCGCCGCGGGCGGGTCGCCTGGCCGAGACGGTCAGCGGGCGGACGCCCTGCCTGGCCAGGTCGGCGTAGCTGTCGTTGAGCCGGTACAGCGCGATGTCGGTGCCGGTCATGGTGGCGTAGAGGGCACGCGCGGCGTGCACCCCGGCGACCACCTTGCCGGAGCCGTCGAGCAGGTCGAACAGCCGGTGCGAGGGCTGGTCCACCAGCACCTCGTCCGGGATCGGGCGGCCGCGTTCCAGGCAGTGGCCGTTGGTCAGCACCAGCGCCTTGTCGTGGTCGCGGGAGCTCGGCATCCGCACCACGGAGCCGGAGCAGCCGCTGACGTTGACCGCTCCGGTGAAGTCCACGGTCGCGGCCTGGGCGCTGGGGGCGGCCAGGAGCAGGCCCGCGAGGGCGGCGCCGAGGCCAGGGAGAGTACGCATGGGAGAACTCCGTTGCTGAGTCAGCTCGTGCCGGGGCAGGTGCCCTCGGTGGTGCGGCCGGTGCGGAAGAAGTCGACGGCCTTGGCCGCGCAGGGGATCTTGGACAGCGAGCCGTGCGAGTCGTCCAGCACGGTCAGCAGCGCGCCGCCGACGGCGTGCCGGCTGGCCACGGTCCACGGGTAGGGCGTGCTGCCCTCGTCCAGGTGGCCCACGTGCTGCAGCGGGCTCCTGCCGCGCACCGGGTGCAACACCTCGCCGGGCCACGGCCACTGCGCGCACCACACGGTGAAGCTGCCGCCGCCGGTGGCCGGGTAGCGCCGCTGCCGGTCCTCGTTGTTCGCCCAGAGCGCGTCGAAGTCCCTGGCGCCGGTGCCCTGGTTGCACATCATCGCGTTGTACTGCAAGGCGTTCATGCCCTTGTGCGGGTCGCCGAGGCCGAAGGTCCGCTTCGCCGTCTGCTGCGGCGCGGGGGCGGGCGTGCCGCCCTCCAGCGCCTTGGCCAGCTCGCTCGCGGCATGGCCGTAGCCTGCGGGGCTGGCGCTGAAGTGGCTGCTCGCCCACTCCGCGTCCAGCCGGGTCTCGCCGACCACGCGCGGGTTGCGGCCGAGCTCGGCGCGCAGGTCGAACAGGGTCTTGCGGACCGCGGCCCCGGTGCTGCCGAAGTGGTATTCGGGATCGTGCTTGGCCAGCCAGGTGAGGAAGGCCGGGAACGCCGCCTCGGACTGCTTGTCGATGCTCTCGTCCATCCAGCTGTGGTCCTGGGCCGGCGGCATGCCGGAGTCCAGCAGCATCCTGTCCACCCGGTCGTCGAACAGCGCGCGGAAGCGGGTGCCGATCAGGGTGCCGTAGGAGATGCCGTAGAAGCCGATCTTCTGCTCACCGAGCGCGGCGCGGAAGGCGTCCACGTCGCGGGCGGCGTTGTCCGGGGTGAGCTGCCGGACGAACTCGGGATCCTTTGCCGCGCAGAGCTTGTTGTGCCCGGCCTCGTAGTCGAAGCTGCTCCTGGCGCGCTCCTTGGCGGTGGCCGTGGGCGGCAGCTGCCCGGGATCGGGGGCCTGGCAGGAGATGTGCTCGCTGTAGCCGGTGCCCCTGGGATCCATGCCGACGAAGTCGTACTCGGTGTTGAGCCCGCTGATCCGCCGCTCGGTCATGTCGTGCGGACCGGTGAGGTTGCCGATGCCGGGACCGCCGGTGCTGAAGAAGATCGCGCCCTTGCGCTTGGCCGGACCGGTGGCCTTGACCCGGCTCACCGCGACCGTGGTCTTGCGCCCCTGTGGTTTCCCGTAGTCCAGCGGAACCGTCAGCTCCGCGCACTCGGTCCTGGCGTCGTCCTGGTACGGCCAGTCCTTGGCCACCTGGGCGCAGGGTTTCCAGTTGATCTCCGGTGCCGCCTGGGCCGCGGGCGCGGGGAGCACGGCGACCGCGGCGGCCACCATCCCCAGGCGCAGGACCCTCGTTGTTGTGATCATGCCAGCACGCTAGGAACGCGGTGTCCGCGTTCCGTGCGCGCCGTGTCACGGGTGCGTCACAGGCGGGTTCAGCCGCGCAGCACGGCCAGTTTGCTCAGCGTGCTGCGGCCGGTGATGCGCACCCTGGGCCCCGGCGCGGCCGTGGCGCCCGGCAGCGCGCGCTTGCCCAGCACCGCGCTGCCCTCGTCCAGCACGGTGGCGTCGCCGGGCACGGTGATGATCACCTTGCCGCAGAAGGCGTTGGCCACCACCTCGACCTCGATGTCGCCGGACAGCCCGGACAGGTCCAGGATCACCGCGCCGAAGACCGCCTTGACCTCGACCCGGCCGGGCTCCATCGCGCGCTGGATCTTGCTGCCCACCGCGACCACCCGCTGCGCCGGCGCCACCGGCCTGCCCAGGTCGGCCAGCACCGGGGCCAGCTCGGCCGCGGTGCGGGCGGCGTAGGCCTTGGCCAGCCGGTCGTTGTGCTCCGGCCAGGTCAGCCTGCCGTCGGCGACCGCGGTGTTCAGCCGTGCGACCGCGGCCTCCCGCTCCTGGTCGCTGATCCGCACCACCGGACGCGTGTCCTCGCCAGCCATCCCGGCACCCCCCATTTTTCTCAGTGCGCGAGATTCTTTCGTGACGCAGAGTTCCCGTCAAGCAACCGGGGCACCCCCGAACGGCCGCACCCCTACCCGCCATCCGGCCCCTTGCCCAGGACGTGGAGTGACGACACAGTGGAACAAAGTTGTTCCAGATGGGACAGGGGATGTCCACCACACCACGCGGTAACCGCACCCGGAGCCGGGTGCTCGACGCCGCCGCCCGCCTGCTGGCCAAGGACTCCGGCGCCAGCCTCGGCGAGATCGCGGCGGCCGCGGGCATCGGCCGCACCACCGTGCACCGGCACTTCCCGACCAGGGACGTGCTGTTGCAGGCGCTGGCCTTCGACGCGCTGGCCACCATCGCCGAGGGCCTGGCCGAGGTCGACATGACCGCCGAACCGCCGGAGCGCGCCCTGTCGCAGCTGGCCGCCGCGCTGCTGCCGATGGGGCCGAGGGTGTCCTGGCTGGCGAATGAGAGCGCGCTGGCCAGGGACCGCGAGGTGATCGCCGGGTTCGAGCGGCTGGCCGAGCCGCTGCGCGCGCTGGTGGCGCGGCAGCAGGCGAGCGGGCACTTCACGCCGAAGCTGTCGCCGAACTGGGTGGTGCAGGTGTTCGTGGCGGTGGTCTGCGCGGCCTGGGAGGCCGTGGACAACGGCGAGCTCGCGCCCAAGCAGGCGCCGGAACTGGTGGTGGAGACCGTGCTGAGAGGGGTCGCCCGATGACCGTGCTGACACACCTGCGGGAACAGCTGACCTTCCTGACCCACCGCGCCCTGCTGTGGGGCGGCTCGGCGCTGGGCGACCCCGGCGCGCGGCTGGTCCGCCGCGGCACCGGCGACCCCTACCCGCTCTACGAGCAGATCCGCGCGGCAGGCCCGCTGGTGCGCAGCCGGTTCGGCTTCTGGGTGACCACCGAGCACGCACTGGCCGCGCGGGTGTTCCGGGACGACCGCTTCGGCATGCGCCACCCGGACGCGCCCCCGACCGTGCGCGCCGAGGACGAGCTGGTGCACCCCATCGAGGACTCGTTCCTGATGATGGACCCGCCGGCGCACACCCGGCTGCGCAGGCTGGCCGCGCCCTGGTTCACCTCCCGCGCGGTGGTCAAGCACACCGAGCGGATCGAGCAGACCGTGCGGGCCAGCCTGGAGGAGTTCGGCGGCGAGGTCGACCTGATCCCGGCCTTCGCCAACCGGGTGCCGGTGCAGGTGATCTGCGACCTGCTCGGCGTGCCCGCACCGGAGCACGAGCGCTTCCGCGGCTGGGCGAACCGGATCGCGCCGGCCTTCGACGGGGTGCACTCCGTCGGCGAGCACGAGCGGCTGCGCCAGGTGATGGCCGAGCTGCAGGAGTTCTTCACCGAGCTGATCGCCTTCCGCCGCCGCCACCCGGCCGAGGACATCCTCAGCGGACTGGTGCACGCCAAGGTGGACGGGGAGCCGCTGAGCACCCGGGAGCTGCTGGCCACCAGCGGACTGCTGCTGCTGGCCGGGTTCGGCACCACGGTGAACCTGATCGGCAAGGGCGCGCTGGCGCTGCTGACCCACCCGGAGGCGCTGGCTCAACTGCGCCACGATCCCGGCCTGGCCGGGGCGGTGGTGGAGGAGACGCTGCGCTACGACCCGCCGGTGCACCTGACCGAGCGCTTCGCCAGGACCGAGGTGGAGCTGGGCGGGCAGCGGATCCGGCGCGGCGAGCAGATCGTGCTCTCGCTGGCCGGGGCGAACCGGGACCCCGCGGTGTTCGCGGACCCGGCGAGGTTCGACCCCTCGCGGCCCAACGCCAGGGAGCACCTGGCCTTCTCCGGCGGCATCCACTTCTGCGTCGGCGCGGCGCTGGCCCGCCTGGAGGGCACGATCGCGCTGCGCGAGCTGTTCCAGCGGCACCCCGACCTGGAGCTGGCCGGGCCGCCACAACGCGGCGACGGCCGGACACTGCCGATGCTGACCAGCCTGCCGACACGCTGCCCGCGCCGGTCGGCCAGTTCGGCGGCCTGACCCGGCGCGGGCAGCGGGATGCGTCAGTTGACGCCGTGCATCAGCCGCTTCACCCGGCCGGCGCCGATCCACAGGCAGACCGCGAGCAGGATCGCCGCGCCGCCGAGCAGGCCGAAGTAGGCCAGCTCGGACATGGTGGTGGACAACGGCGCGATCTGGCCCGCGATGCCGTTGCCGGCCGCGGTGGCCAGGAACCACAGGCCCATCATCTGCGAGGCGAAGGCGGCCGGGGCCAGCTTCGTGGTCGCGGACAGGCCCACCGGGGACAGGCACAGCTCGCCGACGGTCTGCACCGCGAAGACCAGCAGCAGCCACAGCGCGCCGACCTTCTCACCGCTGAGCCCGGCCACCGCGAGGATGCCGAAGGACAGGCCGACCAGCACCAGCGCCACCGCGAACTTGCGCGGGGTGGTCGGCTGGCGGGTGCCCATGCGCAGCCACAGCGCGGCCACCAGCGGGGCCAGCAGCACGATGAAGGCCGGGTTGACCGACTGGAACCACGGCGCGGGGAACTCCCAGCCGAAGATGTTGCGGTCCACCCGCTCCTCGGCGTAGATGTTGAGCACCGTGCCGGCCTGCTCGAAGATCATCCAGAACAGGGTGGCGCCGATGAACAGCGGGATGTAGGCCTTGACCCGGTCCCGCTCCACGTCGGTGGTCTTGCCGCTGCGCAGCATGAACACGAAGTAGCCCGCGGGCAGCAGGATGGACAGCAGGCTGATCAGGTCGACCACACCGCCCACGGCCAGCCAGCCCAGGTAGATGGCGGCCACGATCACCAGCACCACCGCGATCACGATGCCGACCAGCCGGCCGACGACCTTGGCGCGGTGGTCCTCCGGCAGCGGGTTGGTCGGGCGCAGACCGGCCTCGCCGAGGTTCTTGCGGGTGAGCACGTACTGCAGCAGGCCGAAGAACATGCCGACCGCGGCCGCGCCGAAGCCCACGTGGTAACCCCACTGGGCGGCCAGGAAGCCGCACAGCAGCGGCGCGATGCCGCCACCGATGTTGATCGACATGTAGAAGATGGTGAACCCGGCGTCGCGGCGCGGGTCGTCCTCGGCGTAGAGGCGGCCGACGATGCTGGAGATGTTCGGCTTGAGCAGGCTGGTGCCCAGCACGATGAGCACCAGACCGAGGTAGGTCGTGGACGCCCCGGCCGGGATGGCCATGCTGATGTGCCCGAACATGATCAGGATGCCGCCGTAGAGCAGCGCCTTCTGCGCGCCGAGCAGCCGGTCGGCGATCCAGCCACCGGGCAGGGATCCCATGTACACCGCGGCGGCGTACACCGAGCCGACCGCGATCGCGGTCTCCTTGGGAATGCCCAGGCCGCCCTCACTCACGGCCTTGTAGAGGTAGATGACCAGCAGCGCCTTCATCCCGTAGTAGGAGAACCGCTCCCACATCTCGGTGAAGAAGAGGCTGGACAGCCCTCGTGGTTGGCCGAAGAAGCCGCGTTGCGGCGCCGCTTCGTTGACGGTCGCGCTCACGGTGAGGTCCCTCCTGATGTCACACCGCCCGGGTCAACCGGACCTGTCAAGGGCGAAAGAGTACGCGCGTCCGATTTGGCCCGACAACGGCCCGTGTTTCACCGAATAGCGAGGCACTAAAGGCGCTGGTGACACGGGTCTCATTCACCGGTAAAAGGTTTGGTCAGCACCGGTGCCAGATCCGGTCGCCGCGCTGCGGCCACCGCTCCTCCCCTGCCGCCGGAACGGCTCGAGCAGCGCAAGCGCCCCCTCCGGCGAGGTGGCCGCGCCCGGCCACGGCTGAGCCGGGCAACCGAATTCCGGGCCGGGCGCGGCGAGTTTCAGCCCAGCGGTCCGATTTGCGCGGTCCTCGCGCTTTCCAGTCCGGGCAGCACCAGTTCCCGGTGCGCCGCGACCACCCTGGCGAACACCTCCTCCGGATCCGCCGCCCAGACCTCCTCGTGAAAGACCTCCACCTCGGCCACCCCGGCATAACCGGCCCCGGCCACGCACCGCCCCAGCTGCCCGAAGTCGATGTGCCCCTGTCCCGGAATCCCGCGCCCGGCAAGCACATCCGCCGGCAATGGCGTGATCCAGTCGCATACCTGGTACAGCGCGATCCGCTCCCCCGCCCGCGCGATCTGCGCCTCGACCTCCGGGTCCCACCACACGTGCACGGTGTCCACCACCACCCGCACCGCCGGACTGCCGATCGCCTCCACCATGTCCAGCGCCTGTTTCAGCGTGGACAGCACGCCCCGGTCCGCGCAGAACACCGGGTGCATGGGCTCCAGGGCCAGCACGACCTCCCGTTCCGCGGCGTAGGGGGCCAGCTCGGCCACCGCGTCCGCCACCCGGGTCCGAGCGGCCCGCAGGTCGCGGTCGAACAGGCCGCCGACGACCAGGACCAGGGACTGCGCGCCGAGCTCGGCGGCCTCGTCGATGGCGCGGCGGTTGTCGGCCAGGGCCTCGGGCTGGTTCGCCGGGTTGGTGAGGAAGCCGCCCCGGCACAGGGAGGAGACCTGGAGGCCGGACTCCTCGACCTCGCGGGCGGTCCGGGTCACGCCGTGGGCCTGCACCGGGTCGCGCCACAGGCCCACGGCCGGGACCTCGTGGCGGCGGCAGGCCGCCAGCAGCTCCGGGATGGACAGGCTGCGCACGGTCATCTGGTTCATCGACAGGCGGCGCATCACAGGCCTCCGGCCGTGGCGAGCAGGGCGGTCCAGCGGTGCGCGGCCAGCTCGGGGTCGGGCAGCAGGCCGGTGCGGTCGGCCAGGCGCAGCACCTCGGCCAGGTGCGGCAGGGAGCGGGCGGACTGCGCGCCGCCGACCATGGCGAAGGCGGGCTGGTGGCCGGTCAGCCAGGCCAGGAAGGTCAGGCCGGTCTTGTAGTGGTAGGTGGGGGTGGCGAACAGGTGGCTGGACAGCGGGACCGTGGTGGCCAGCTGGGCGCGGAACCCCGCGGTGTCCCCGGAGTCCAAAAGGGACAGTGAGTCGGCCGCGATCGGCGCGATGCCGTCCAGGATGCCGAGCAGGGCGTCGCTGTGGCCCTGCTCGTCGCCGGCGATCAGCTCCGGGTAGTGGTAGTCGTCGCCGGTGTAGCAGCGCACGCCCTCGGGCAGCCTGCGCCGCAGGCCGATCTCGTGCCCGGCGTCCAGCAGCGAGACCTTGATCCCGTCCACCCTGGACCGGTGCGCGTGGATCAGGTCCAGGAAGTGCCCGGTGGCCTCGGCGACCTCCGCCGACCCCCAGTAGCCGGTCAGCGCGGGGTCGAAGGCGGGGCCGAGCCAGTGCAGGATCACCGGGCGGTCGGTCTGACCCAGCACCCGGTCGTAGACCCGGTGGTAGTCCTCGGCCGAGCGGGCCGCGGCGGCCAGTGCCCTGCTGCACATCAGGATCGGCTGCACCTCGGCCTCGGCGGCCACCGCGAGCTGGGCCAGGTAGGCATCGGCGACCTGGTCCAGGGTGGCCGGTCCGGTCAGCTGGTCGGTGCCCACCCCGGCGGCGATCCGGCCGCCGCAGGCGCGGGCCTCCTTGGCGCTGCGGCGGATCAGCTCGGCCGCGGCCGGCCAGTCCAGGCCCATGCCGCGCTGGGCGGTGTCCATCGCCTCGGCCACGCCGAGCCCGTGCCGCCACAGGTGGTGCCGGTAGGCCAGGGTGCTGTCCCAGTCCAGGGCGGCCGGGGCGCCGGGGGTGTTGTCGGCGAAGGGGTCGGCGACCACGTGCGCGGCGGCCAGCACCTGCCGCGAGGTGGCCGCCCTGGCCGGCCGCGACCAGCGCCAGCCGCCGGTGTCGAGCGCGTGGCGGCGCAGGGTGCCGTCGGGCTGGGGCAGCAGGACCTCGGTCACGTCAGCTCCGGAACGCTCAGGCGGCGGCCCTCCGCCGAGGACTTCAGGCCCAGTTCGGCCAACTGCACCCCGCGCGCGGCGGTGTGGAAGTTGTGCGGGTAGGCCGCGGCGGGCTCGGGATCGGCCAGGTGCCGCAGGAACTCCGTCCACTGCGCCTTGAACCCGTTGTCGAAGACGGTGTTGTCCGGCACCGGCTGCCACTGCGACCGGAAGTCCGACTCCACCGGCAGGTCCGGGTTCCACACCGGTTTCGGCGTGTGCGCGCGGTGCTGGGCCACGCACTCGCGCAGCCCGGCGACCGCGCTGCCCTGCACACCGTCCACCTGGAACTCGACCAGCTCGTCCCGCCGCACCCTGGTGCACCAGGAGGAGTTGACCTGCGCGACCACCCCGTCGGCCAGCTCGAAGATGGCGTAGGCGGCGTCGTCGGCGGTGGCCTCGTAGGGCCGGCCCTGCTCGTCCCACCGTTGCGGGACATGGGTGACCGCCCGCGCGGTGACCGCGGTGATCGGCCCGAACAGGCCTTCGAGGAGGTAGCTCCAGTGCGCGAACATGTCCAGCACGATGCCGCCACCGTCCTGCGCGCGGTAGTTCCAGCTGGGCCGCTGCGCGGGCTGCCAGTCGCCCTCGAACACCCAGTAGCCGAACTCGCCGCGCACGCTGAGCACCCGGCCGAAGAAGCCGCCGTCGATGAGCCTGCGCAGCTTCTGGATGCCGGGCAGGTACAGCTTGTCCGCGACCACCCCGTGCCGGATGCCCGCGGCCTCGGCGGCCCGCGCCAGCGCCAGCGCGGTCGGCACGTCCGGCGCGATCGGCTTCTCCGCGTAGACGTGCTTGCCCGCGGCGACCGCCCGGTGCACGGCCTCGGCCCGCGCGCTGGTCACCTGCGCGTCGAAGTAGACCTCGACCGCGGGGTCGGCGAGCACACCGTCCACATCGGTGCTCCAGTTCGGCAGGTCGTGCCGGTCGGCGATGTCCTTGAGTTTGGCCGGGTCCCGGCCCAGCAGGACGAGCTCCGGCAACAAGGTGTCCCCATCCGGCAACCGGACGCCGCCCTCGGCGCGGATGGCCAGCAGGGATCGCACCAGGTGTTGCCGATATCCCATCCGCCCGGTAACCCCGTTGAGTGCGATCCCGATGGGGCGCACCGACATGTCGACCTCCCGTGAACTTCGGCGGTAGTCTGGAAAGCGCTTTCCAACACGCTACGGTCACCGGATCGCCACCGTCAAGGCGCGCGCCCGCTACTCTGCGTACCGCGAGTACGGAGGTAGACCAGTGACGCAACGGCAGGTCACGCTGGCCGAGGTGGCCAGACAGGCGAGCGTGTCCTTGGCGACCGCGTCCCGGGTGCTCAACGGCAGCACCCGGCAGGTGAGCACCGAGCTGCGCGACCGGGTGCTGACCACGGCGCGCGTCCTCGGCTACCTGCCCAACGCCTCCGCGCAGGCGCTGGCGCGCAACTCCAGCGTGCTGGTCGGCCTGGTGGTGCACGACATCGCCGACCCGTACTTCTCCTCCATCGCCGCCGGGGTGACCAGGGTGGCCGAGGAGAACGGGCTGATCGTGGTGCTCGGCACCACCAACCGCGACCCCGGCCGCGAGCTGGCCCTGCTGTCCACCCTGCGCGCGCACCGGGCCAGGGCGATCGTGCTGGCCGGCACCAGGACCACCGACCGCAACACCACCGCGCAGCTGGCCGCCGAGGTGCAGGCCTTCACCGCCCAGGGCGGCAGGCTGGCCTGCGTGTCCCAGGCCAGGCTGCCCGCGGACACGGTGATCCCGGCCAACAAGCTGGGCGCGACCAAGCTGGCCCGCGCGCTCATCGAGCAGGGCCACCGCCGCTTCGCCGTGCTGGCCGGACCACCGGAGCTGGTCAGCGCCCGCGACCGGCTGGCCGGTTTCCGGGCCGGGCTGGCCGAGTCCGGCATCGAGCTGGCTGCCGAGGACGTGCTGCACGGCGGGTTCACCCGCGACGGCGGTTACACGGCCGCCGAGCAGCTGCTGGCCGGCAAGACCCGGGCTACCTGCGTGTTCGCCGTCAACGACGTGATGGCGCTGGGCGCGATGGCCGCCTTCCGCGCGGCCGGGCTGACCATCCCGGCGGACATCTCGGTGGCCGGGTTCGACGACATCCCCACCCTGTCCGACCTGGTGCCCTCGCTGACCACGGTCCGGCTGCCGCTGGAGGAGATGGGCGAGCGCGCGGCCCGGCTGGCGCTGGATGAGGACCCGCCGCCGCAGGCCCGGTCGGTGCGGGTCAACGGCGAGGTCGTGCTGCGTGACTCCACGGCGCCGCCGCGCTGATGTTCCCGCGAAGAGGGGACATGGGTCACAGCTGTGCCGCCGGACCGCGTTTGTCCAGCGCTTACACTGGGTACGATCCGCGCACGCGGGTCCGATTTTGTGATCCATCCTGTTTGAGGAGTGAAGCACCCCGTGCCAGAAGCGCGGTCCCCCGGAAACAGTAGCGAGCCGGGGGAAAGCCCCGGCTGTCATAGCAACCCGGACACCCGTCTCCTCGGAGGCCCGAGGTGACCGGAACGCTTTCCATCGTGCTCAGCCTGGTCGGCCTGGTGGTGCTGACCCTGGGCACCGGCCTGTTCGTGGCCGCCGAGTTCTCCCTGTCCGCGCTGGAGCGCAGCACTGTCGACGCGCACGCGCGCGACGTCGGCGACCGCAGGGCCAAGCAGGTCCAGCACGCGCACCGGACGCTGTCCTTCCAGCTCTCCGGCGCCCAGCTGGGCATCAGCATCACCACCCTGGTCACCGGTTACCTGGCCGAACCGGCGCTGGCGAGGCTGTTCGGCCCGCTGCTGAGCTGGCTGGGGCTGCCCCAGTCGGCCTCGCTGGTGATCGCGCTGGCGCTGGCCGTGCTGATGGCCAACGTGCTGTCCATGGTCTTCGGCGAGCTGGTGCCCAAGAACCTGGCCATCGCCAGGCCGCTGCCCACCGCCCGCGCCACCGCGGGCCTGCAGGCCGGGTTCTCCCGGGCCTTCGGCTGGGTGATCACCGGGCTGAACGGGGCGGCGAACTGGATCGTGCGCATGTTCGGCGTCGAGCCGGTGGAGGAGCTGCGCTCGGCGCGGTCCCCGCACGAGCTGGGCTCGCTGGTGCGCACCAGCGCGGTGCGCGGCACCCTGGACAAGAGCACCGCCACCCTGCTGGACCGCTCGCTGCGCTTCGGCGAGCGGCTGGCCGATGAGCTGATGACGCCGAGGGTGCACGTGCAGGCGCTGCGCTCGGACGCCAGCGTGCTGGACCTGATCGAGCTGAGCCAGCGCACCGGGTTCTCCCGGTTCCCGGTGCACAGCGGCGACCTGGACGACGTGATCGGCGTGGTGCACGTGAAGCAGGCGTTCGGCGTCCCGGTCCAGCAGCGCGACACCACCAGGGTCGCCTCGCTGGCCCGCCCGGTGCCGACCGTGCCGGACACCCTGGAGGGGGACGCGCTGCTGGACCGGCTGCGCGCCTCGGGTCTCCAGGTGGCGCTGGTGGTCGACGAGTACGGCGGCACCGCGGGCCTGGTCACCCTGGAGGACCTGGTGGAGGAGATCGTCGGCGACGTGCGCGACGAGCACGACCGCGGCGAGGTCAACCCGGTCCGTCCGCTGGGCAAGCAGAGCTGGATGGTCTCGGGTCTGCTGCGCGGCGACGAGGTGGCCGAGGCCACCGGTTTTGACCTGCCCGACGGCGACTACGAGACCATCGCCGGCTACGTGCTCTACCGGCTGGGCCGCATCCCGCAGGTGGGCGATGAGGTCCGGCACGACGGCTGGCGGCTGACCGTGATGCGGATGGACCGCAACCGGATCGCCGAGCTGCGGGTCACCCGCGTGCCCGAGCAGGCCCCGGTCGGCTCTGTGGTCGCGCCTGAGGAGGTGCGGGCATGAGCGGCGGAGTGGCCCTGCTGGTGTCGGTGCTGTTGCTGGCACTCAACGCCTTCTTCGTGGGCGCGGAGTTCGCCCTGATCAGCGCCCGCCGGGACCGCCTGGAACTGCTCGCGGACGCGGGCTCGGCCGGGGCGCGCACGGTGATCGCGGCCAGCGAGCGGATCTCGCTGATGCTGGCCGGGGCGCAGCTGGGCATCACGCTGTGCTCGATCGCGCTGGGCGCCATCGCCAAGCCCGCGGTGGCCGCGCAGCTCAGTCCGCTGCTGGCGCCGCTGGGCGTGCCGGAGGCGGTGGCCGACGTGCTGGCCTTCGTGGCCGCGGTGCTGATCGTGGTGGTGCTGCACATCGTGCTCGGCGAGATGGTGCCGAAGAACATCGCCATCGCAGGCCCGGAACGCACCTCGCTGCGCATGGTGCCCGCGCTGGTGTTCTTCGTCCGGGTGGTCCGCCCGGTGATCACCACGCTGAACTGGCTGGCCAACGGCGTGCTCCGGCTGCTCAAGGTGGAGCCGAAGGACGAGCTGGACAGCGCCTACACCCCCACCGAGCTGTCCGAGCTGATCGCCGAGTCCCGCCGCGAGGGCCTGCTCGACGACTCCGAACACCGCAGGCTCACCCAGACCCTGTCCTCGGCCCAGCGCACGGTCGCGGACGTCCTGGTCCCCCTGGACAAGCTGACCACGGTCCCGGAACAGCCCACCGTCGGCGACGTGCAACAGGCGGTGATCAGCACCGGCTACTCCAGGTTCCCGGTCCGCACCAGCACCGGCTCGGTCCGCGGCTACCTGCACGTCAAGGACGTCCTGGACCTGGCAGGCGCGGACCCGGCAACCCCGGTCCCCCGCAACCGCATCCGCGGCCTGCCGGAACTCCCGGCGGACGCCCGCCTCGACGAAGCGGTCGCCGCCCTGCGCCGAGCCCAAAGCCACCTGGCCGGCGCGGTAGCCGCCGACGGCACCATGCTCGGCGTGGTCGCCCTGGAAGACCTGGTAGAGGAGTACGTGGGCACAGTCCGAGACGCAACCCACGTCCCCAGCTAGCCACCAACGGCACCAGAACGGCCAACACTCCGTGCCACTTCGGCCAACACACCGCCCACAACGGCCAACACTCCGGCAAGCACCTCGCGCCCGGCGCGCCCCGCGCGCCCCGCGCGCCCGGCGTGTTGGCCGTTCTGGTACGGAGTGTTGGCCGAAGTGGCACGGGCTGTTGGCCCGAGCGGCGCACCCCAGCCCACGCCCACAGCCCGCGGTTCATCACCTCGCGATGACTTGTCGCGAAGAGGCGTGGCGCGCCAGCGACACGCCGGGCTCTTGACGAAGCGGTGGGGTTGATTTTTTCGCGTCGTGTGTTCGTGACCCCGACACTCCGAAGCTTGCTTCGCGTGTGTCGGGGTCACGAACGCACGACTCAGGAGCGAAAAAATCCCGCGCGCGGAGCGCGCCAATACAACAGAGCCCGGCGTCCACATGCCGGACGCCGGGCCCTGTTGTGCGGGACGGTCCGCGCCCGGGGCAAATCGTGACATCCGCCCGCTCGGGTCGCGCCATCCCACCCTGTGGTTGCCAGCGACGGAAACGCCCGCACCCTCCCGACTCCCGTGGCGGCGTCCCGCTGACGACCTGTAGCTCGTCCCCCATGAAGAACTACGAACGATCACGTCCTGCGCGAACTGTGAACTGGCTCACACCCCGGCGGGCGGCGCGCGAGTAGACACAGTAGCGACATACTCACAGACGGTAACAACATTGATCAGTGGGGCTGCCATGAGCACCACGTCACCGAACATCCTGTCCTTCTCCGCCCACGACTGGGGGCAGTGCGCGCTGCTGCGACCCGAGCTGGTCCGCCTCGCCGCCCGCCGCGGCGCGGGGGACGACGCCGAGGACCTCGTGCACGAGGCCTTCATCCGCACCGCCGCGCACCCCGACCTGGATCGCAGCCGGTTGCGGCAGTTCCTGATGACCGTGGTCAAACGCCTGTGCGTGGACCACCTGCGCAAGCAGTCGGTGGCCAACCGGGTGTTCGACCACCCGATGCTGGCCCCGCTGCAGACCAGCGGTCCCGCGGAGGTGGTGGTGGACCGGATGCACGCCAGCTGGGTGCTCGACCAGCAGGACCTGGTGGACGAGGCGGACCGCGTCCTGCTCCTGCTGCTGGCCGAGGGCCGCTCCTTCCGCGAGGTCGGGCAGCGGCTGCGACTCAGCGAAGCCGCGGTGGAGGCGGCGGCCAAGGCGGGCAAGCGGCGGATCCGGCGCAGGCTCGCACGGCGGGATCCGGCGCAGGCATGACCGGACCCAGCCCGCTCCGGCTGATCACCTGGAGCCGTCGTCACCTGGCGGTGGTGCAGCCGATGGGCCGGCTCGACCTGTCCACCCACCACCGGCTGCTCGACGGGCTGCTCAAGGTGGCCGCGGAGGAACCAGGCGCGCTGGTGGTCAACCTGGCCCGTCTCGAGGTTGGCCCCGCGCACGGCGTCGGCGTGTTCTACCGGGTCTGGCAGCGGGTCAACGAGTGGCCGGGCATCCCGATGGCCATGGTCGCCCCGGAGCCGGAGCTGCGGGAGGTGCTGCTCCGCGGGGTGCTGTCCAAGGTGATGCCGGTGTGCGCGACGCTGACCGAGGCGGTGCGGGTCTGCCGGGCGCCACCGGCGGTCCGGCAGCGGGAGGTGCACCTGCCCGGCGGGGACATCAGCGCGCTGCGGGCCCGGCTGTTCGTCACCGACGCCTGCCTGGACTGGGGCGGGCACGAGGTGCTCGGCGACGCGCTGCTGATCATCGACGAGCTGGTGGCGAGCGCGGTGGCCGAGGGCAGCCCGGAGGTCTGGGTGCGGGTGCGGCTGCGCGGGAACAGGCTCAGCCTGTCCGTGCGGGACCGGGTGCCGGGCACGACTCCCCCGGCGCCGGCCGCGGTCGGCCAGCTCGCCCTCTCCCACGGCCGCACGCCGAGCGTCGGCGGCAAGATCTGCTGGGCCGTGCTCGGACTGCCGTGACCTAGAATCGGCAGGTGGTCGCTACGCCTGCCCAGCACCTCGTCCTGGACGAGGCGGACTGGCACGCACAGCGCGCCACCTACCTGGAGCGCATCCGCCCGTGGACCGAGGGACACCGCGCCCGCAAGGCCGGCGGCGAGAAGCACCCGGTGCTGGACTTCATGTTCACCTACTACAGCTTCAAGCCCGCGCAGCTGGAGCGGTGGCATCCGGGGCCGGGGGTGACCCTGGCCGGGGACTCGGCGCTGGAGTATTTGCGCTGGCCCGCCTACACGCGCACGGCCGAGGGCGTCACGCTGGACCCAGCGGCCTTCCCATCGGCGCGGCGGCGCACCGCGGAGTTCGTGCTGGCCCTGCTCAGCGCGACCGCGAGCAGGCCGCCGCGGCTGGGCTGCTTCGGACTACACGAATGGGCGATGGTCTACCGGACCTCGCCGGAGCAGGTCCGGCACGTGGGCTGGCCGCTGCGGCTGGGGCACGAAGGCACCGACCGGCTGGTGGAGAACAGCCAGGTGCGCTGCTCGCACTTCGACGCCTTCCGGTTCTTCACCGAGCCCGCGCGGCCGCTGAACACTCTGCAACCTACCCGCGAGGGCCAGCTGGAGCTGGAGCAGCCGGGCTGCCTGCACGCCACCATGGACCTGTTCCGGTGGGGCTACAAACTCGCCCCGCACACGCCGTCGGCACTGATCGCGGACTGTTTCGAGTTGGCCTTGGCGGTGCGCGAACTCGACATGCGGGCCAGCCCCTACGATCTCGCGGCACTGGGTTATCCGCCGGTCCGGATCGAAACAGTGGAAGGCCGGGCGGAGTACGTCAAAATGCAAAGTGCATTTTCGCGCCGGGCCGAGCCGCTGCGCGCGGCGCTGGTCGAGTTGTGCCGTACGCTGCTCGGATGGCCGGCGCCCCCAGCGGAGGGCGAGCCGGACCACGATCACAACAAGTTTCCGCAAACCTCAGCCGCTATCCACTCTCCGTGACATATCTTGACGCTCTTCTGTCACCTGTTAGCGTGACACGCTGACGGTTCATGGCTGTTGATTACCAACGGTTTGATGGTGATCCCGGTACGGAAATGCCGGGCGATCACGCAGGGCTGAAGGGGATGTCGGATGGCTCGACACCGCGCGGCTGGGGAAGGCACCCGGCGCGGGATGGCTCGATGGCCCTTCGTGGTCGTCGGCGTGGTCGCGTTGGTCGTCCTCGGCTACCTCAGCTGGACCTGGCTGGGCGGCATCCTGGACCGCAGGGCGGCCGCGCAGGCCGGGGAGTGCAGGCAGGGCGAGCTGACCATGCGGGTGGTGGTCACGCCCAGCGTGTTCGAACCGCTGAACAGCGCGGCGATCGCCTGGAACGGCCAGCGCCCGGTGATCGACGACTACTGCCTGCGCGCCGACGTGCAGGCGCTGGACTCCGCCAGCGTGCTCACCGCGCTGACCCAGGGCTGGGACACCAGCAAGCTGGGCCAGCCGCCCTCGGCCTGGCTGCCGGAGTCCTCGCTGTGGGTGAACCAGCTGCGCGCGCAGAACAGGTCGCTGCTGGGCGCGGCCGCGGAGTCCATCGGCAACTCCCCCGTGGTGCTCGCGGTGCCCGAGGCCGCGGCGCAGCCACTGCGCTCCGGCCGGGGCTTCCGCTGGAGCGAGATCCCCGAGCTGCTCTCCGCCCCCGACGGCTGGAAGCGCTTCGGCGTCAGCGACTGGGGCCGGTTCACCATGGGCGTGCCGGACCTGGTGCGCAACCCGGCCAGCGCGCTGGCCCTGCAGTGCGCGCTGGCCTCGGCCGGGAAGAAGGAACGCGGCCCGGTCACGGTGGACATGCTCAACCAGCCCGCGGTGCGCACCACGCTGAGCCAGGTGGCCAAGGCCAAGGTAGCCAACGTGCCGCCGACCACCCAGGACGCGCTGGTCGAGCTGAGCAAGACCCCCGACCTGACCACCTCGCCCTACGACGCGGTGCCGGTGCTGGAGATCGACCTGTTCCGCCGCAACCTGGGCAAGGACGGCGGCCCCAAACCGGAACGCCCGCTCTACGGCATCCCGGCCGCCGGCCCCGCGCCCGCCGCGGACTTCCCGCTGCTGCCGCTGTCCGGCGAGTGGATCAACGACGCGCAGGTGCGCGCGGCGCAGAAGTTCAGCGACTACCTGCGCGAGCCCAACCAGGAGAAGGTGCTCGCCCAGGAGTCCGGGGTGCGGGTGCGCAGCACCAACGACCGCCCGCGCACCTCCCCCGGCATCACCTGGCTGGCCAACGACGAGCTGCTGGCCCCCGCGGATGAGAACACCACCCAGCAGCTGGCCGCGTCCTGGGCGAGCTCGGTGGACAACGGCCAGACGGTGACCGTGCTGGTGGACGTCTCCGGCTCGATGAACGCCGACGGCGGTGGTGGCAAGTCGCGGATGGACTGGCTGAAAGCCGCGCTGCGCGGGCAGGTCGACCGGTCCGTCTCCGGTTCTATGGGTATGTGGGAGTTCTCCCGGTCACTGGACGGGAAGAAGCCCTACCGGCAACTGGTGCCCACCAAGGGGATTGAGCAGCAGCGGAACGCCCTGCGCAGCGCGGTCGACGGCCTGAAGCCGGTCAGCGCCACCCAGCTGTACTCAAGCCTGGCTGTGGTTTACCGCTCCGCTGTGGAGAATTACGAGCAAGGGCGGACGAACCGGATCGTGGTGCTCACCGACGGCCCCAACGACGGCGGTCTGAACCTGCAGCAGTTGCAGGCCGAGCTGGACAAGGTGCGGAACCCGAACAAGAAGGTCGCGATCAGCTTCATCACGATCGGCCCCGACCCGGAACGCGCCCCACTCACCAAGATCGCCCAGTCCACGGGCGGCTCGGTGTCCGTCGCCGAGGACGGCGCGGCCATCGACCCGGCACTGGGGCAGCTGCTGTCCGCAGGCTGACTCCGCCGAGGAACTGTCGAAGTGACGGTGGCCGCGCGGGCTTCAGGCACGTCCGGCCACGAATGGAGTGGGTATGACACCTGACCGCCCTGCGTCTCCGTGGCGCAAGAGCAGCTACAGCAGCGGCAACGGGGAGAACTGCGTTGAGGTCGCCTTCGCCCCGGACGCGGTGGCGGTACGCGACTCCAAGAATCCGGACGGGCCTCGGTTGTTGTTCTCCGCTGGGGCGTTCGCGGTGTTCTTGCGCGGGTTGAGCGACTAGATCTTTTGTCCACTGTGGACGGTGTCTGGCGGGGCTGGAATTGATGCAGGGCCACGCAATTGGGGGTTGGTTGCCCGTTGCGTCGGGGCTTGGTTGCGGGCGGCGGGGGTGCGTTGGTTAGGGGCAAGAGCTACAGGCGTCCTCGCCGGACGGGCAGAGATCAAAGCATGGGGGAAAGGCAGAGACGCAGGCTTGGTCTTGAGGTGGGCGTTTGAAAGCCACCCCGTCGCTGGTGCGCGGGCTTCGCCCTGCGGTCGCTTTTGGGGATGGAAGGCAAGCGCCCCGGACCGTTCGGCCCGGGGCGCTCTGGGTGTTGCTTGTTGCTCGTCAGCTCTCGAAGGCGCTGATGGGGGGGCAGGAGCAGACCAGGTTGCGGTCGCCCTTGGCGCCGTCGATGCGGCGGACCGGGGGCCAGATCTTCGGGCGGTCGGTCTTGACCGGGAAGGCGGCCTCGGCGCGGGTGTAGGGGTGGTTCCAGTCGCCGGTCAGGCTTTCGGCGGTGTGCGGGGCGTTGCGGAGGGGGTTGTCCGCCACCGGCCACTCGCCCGCGCCGACCTTGTCGATCTCCTTGCGGATGGCGATCATGGCCTCGCAGAAGCGGTCCAGCTCGGCCAGGTCCTCGCTCTCGGTGGGTTCGACCATGAGGGTGCCTGCCACCGGGAAGGACATGGTGGGGGCGTGCAGGCCGTAGTCGGCCAGGCGCTTGGCCACGTCGTCCACGGTGACGCCGGTGGCCTTGGTGATCGGGCGCAGGTCCAGGATGCACTCGTGGGCGACGAAGCCGCCCTCGCCGGTGTAGAGGACCGGGAAGTGCTCGTCGAGCTTGCGGGCCACGTAGTTCGCCGCGGCGACGGCGGTCAGGGTGGCGCGGCGCAGGCCGTCGGGGCCCATCATCCGGACGTAGGCCCAGGAGATGGGCAGGATCGAGGCGCTGCCCCACGGTGCCGCGCTGATCGGGCCGACGCCGGTGGCCGGGCCCGCGGTGGGCTGGAGCGGGTGGTTGGGCAGGAACGGCGCGAGGTGTTCGCGGACGCCGATCGGGCCGACGCCGGGGCCGCCGCCGCCGTGCGGGATGCAGAAGGTCTTGTGCAGGTTCAGGTGCGAGACGTCGCTGCCGAACTTGCCGGGGCGGGCCAGGCCGACCAGGGCGTTGAGGTTCGCGCCGTCGACGTAGACCTGGCCGCCGGCCTCGTGCACCAGGGCGCACACCTCGGCCACCGTCTCCTCGTACACGCCGTGCGTGGACGGGTAGGTGATCATGATGGCGGCCAGGTCGTCGCGGTGCGCCTCGACGGTCTCGCGCAGGTGGCCCAGGTCGATGTTGCCCTTGTCGTCGCAGCGGACCACGATCACCCGCATGCCGGCCATCACCGCGCTGGCGGCGTTGGTGCCGTGCGCCGAGGACGGGATCAGGCAGACGTCGCGGGCCTGCTCACCGCGGCTGCGGTGGTAGGCGCGGATGGCCAGCAGGCCGGCGAACTCGCCCTGGCTGCCCGCGTTGGGCTGCACGCTGACCGCGTCGTAGCCGGTGACCTCGGCCAGCCAGGCCTCCAGGTCGTGCACCAGGGACAGCAGCCCGGCGGCGTCGGCGGCGGGGGCGAAGGGGTGCAGGTTGGCGAACTCCGGCCAGGTGATGGACTCCATCTCCGCGGTGGCGTTCAGCTTCATCGTGCAGGAGCCCAGCGGGATCATGCTGCGGTCCAGGGCCACGTCCTTGTCGGAGAGGCCACGCAGGTAGCGCAGCAGCGCGGTCTCCGAGCGGTGGGTGTGGAACACCGGGTGGGTCAGGTAGTCCGAGGTCCGGACCAGCTCGGCGGGCAGCGCGTCCGCGGTCTCCGCGTCCAGCGCGTCGACCTCGCCGGCGACGCCGAATGCCTGCCACACCAGGGCGAGGTGCTCGCGGGTGGTGGTCTCGTCGCAGGCGATGCCGACGTGGTCGTTGTCGGCCAGGCGCAGGTTGACGCCGACGGCACGGGCGTTCGCCACGACCTCCGCGGCGCGGCCCGGCACGTGCGCGAGCACGGTGTCGAAGAAGCGGTCGTGCTTGACCTGCACACCACCGGCGCGCAGGCCCGCGGCGAGCACCGCGGCCAGGCGGTGCACCCTGGTGGCGATGGCGCGCAGGCCGTCGGGGCCGTGGTAGACCGCGTACATCGCGGCGATCACCGCGAGCAGCACCTGCGCGGTGCAGATGTTGCTGGTCGCCTTCTCCCGGCGGATGTGCTGCTCACGGGTCTGCAGCGCGAGCCGGTAGGCCGGGTTGCCGTCGGCGTCCACGCTCACCCCGACCAGGCGGCCGGGCAGCTGCCGCTCCAGGCCGGAACGCACCGCCATGAAACCGGCGTGCGGGCCGCCGAAGCCCATCGGCACGCCGAAGCGCTGCGTGGTGCCCACCACGACGTCCGCGCCCCACTCCCCCGGCGGGGTCAGCAGGGTCAGTGCGAGCAGGTCGGCGGCCACCGCGACCTGGGCGCCGCGCTCGTGCGCCTGCTCGACCAGCGCCCGGTAGTCGCGGACCGCGCCGCCGGCGCCGGGGTAGGACAGCAGCACGCCGAAGAACTCGCCCTCGGGCAGGCCCTGCGCCAGGTCGGCCAGCACGATCTCGATGCCCAGCGGCTCGGCGCGGGTCTCGATCACCGCGATGGTCTGCGGCAGGCTGTCGGCGTCCACCACGAACCGCGGCGACTTGGACTTGCCCGCCCGGCGCACCAGCGTCATCGCCTCGGCGGCCGCGGTGCCCTCGTCCAGCATGGAGGCGTTCGCGGTCTCCAGGCCGGTCAGGTCGGCGACCATGGTCTGGAAGTTGAGCAGCGCCTCCAGGCGGCCCTGCGAGATCTCCGGCTGGTACGGGGTGTAGGCGGTGTACCAGGCCGGGCTCTCCAGCACGTTCCGCTTGATCACCGGCGGGGTGATGGTGCCGTAGTAGCCGAGGCCGATCATCGGGGTGCGCAGCGTGTTCCGGTCGGCCAGCGCGCGCAGCTCGGCCAGCGCCTCGAACTCGGTGGCCGGCGCGGGCAGCGCGAGGGCCAGCTCGCCCTCGCGGATCACCCGGGGCACCGCCCGCTGGGCCAGCTCCTCCAGCGAGCCGACCCCGATGACGTCGAGCATCCGGGCCAGCTCAGCCGGCCGCGGACCGACGTGCCGGTCGGCGAAAGGAGTGCCGTGCTCCAGCGCGGCCAAGGGGATGCGATCGGGGTTCGGCTGGGTCATGCTCTCGCCTCCGGCGCCTAGGGGTGGGCATGCGGAACTGCCCTCCCCCTCTGTCCGTACCCGGTTTCCGGGCGCCTGAGAGCTTCACCCGGCCACTGAGCACCGGACTTGCACCGTCGGCGGGTCCACGCGAACGCGGACCGCTTTCCAGAGGTGTCTGCCCACACGGTCCGCTTGGCCTGAGAGGTTCCGGGGAGGAGTTGCTCCTTCGGCGCCGGACCGATGGCTCCGGTCCGGGCTCTCCCGCGTGGGGATCACGACTACGCGCGAATCCTACCCCGCCCGAGTCAACCGGAAGTTTCCGACGTGCCCGAGAACACCAGGTCACCGGCCGTGGTCGCGAACAGACACAGGGCGTGGCCGGGCCGCCACCGCGCGCAGCCTGCCGGGATGCGCGCGGCGGCGGCGCGGGTCAGGAAGCCTGCTGCGTGCCGCAGGAGCGCACCGCGCCGTCCGTGCCGAGAAGGCACAGCCGGAACGCGGTCGGGCGCGCGCCCGGCCACGGGAAGCCGCGGGCCACGCTGTGCTCGCCCGCGCCGCAGGCCGGGGGCACGTTGACCGCGCCCCAGCCGCTGCCCGCGGTCCACTGGACCTGGTAACAGTCCTGCGCCGTACCCGCGGTGCTGAGCTTGCCCTCGAGCTTGTAGGTGCAACCGATGATCGGGTTGCACACGGTGTCCTTGGTGCCGGTGAACTTGCCCTGCTCGTGCCCGAAGCTGATCGGCGCGGGCGCGGCCTGGGCCAGTGGAGCGGAGACGCCGAAAGCGGCCAGGGCCAGCGCGGCCACGGTCAGCAGACGTCGAGTCATGGTGGAACCCCCAAGTGCGGGCGGCTGCTCCCTGGGCAGCCGTCAGCGGGAGCCTAAGCAGCGGCCACCGGCCATTCCGAGGGGTTTCAGCCAGAACCGAACCGGCGGCAGAACTGGTTCAGCCGGTCTGCCGGTCGCGGCGCTTGCGGGCCAGCTCGTCGTCCTCGCCGGGCAGCAGCTCCACGCCGTCGGCCCGCTCGGCCGGGAACTCGTGGATGGTGCCGCTGATCTCCCGCATCGCCCCGCTGACCGCGATGCCGAACACGCCCTGACCGCCCTGCAGCAGGTCGACCACCTCCTCCGGGGAGGTGCACTCGTAGACCGTGGTGCCGTCGCTGAACAGCGTGATCCGGGCCAGGTCGCGCACGCCCCTGCGGCGCAGGTGGTCCACCGCCACCCGGATGTTCTGCAACGAGACGCCGGTGTCGAGCAGCCGCTTGACCACCTTCAGGACCAGGATGTCCTTGAAGGAGTACAGGCGCTGGCTGCCGGAGCCGTGGGCACTCCTTATGGTCGGCGAGACCAGTCCGGTGCGGGCCCAGTAGTCCAGCTGGCGGTAGGTGATGCCGGCGATCTGACAGGCCGCCGGGCCCCGGTAGCCGACCAGCTCGTCCGGCAACGACATGTCAGGGAACAAAGCACCCTGCTCGGGCGCGCCTCGATGACTTGGCGCTTCCTCGACCACGCGTGCCTCCCCTCGGCCGACCCTCCGGTCGGCAACGGCGACCGCACGCCCGTGTCCCCACCGGCGTGTCGGTCCTGAGCAGGCGGCCGGGAAACTGGTTCCGCCCCGGCGCGATTGACTCGCCACCGACGGTAAGACGGGCCATCCCCCGGGTCAACGCGACGCGCGGGGAAGGGACCACGGTCCCGCCCGGAGCCTCGGCACCATTCACTCTTCTGAACCGATTCCCGCGCCGTCACCTGGTCGGACGGTGACGACCGGACCGGCATCCCAGCACAACCGCCACAAGATCACAGCTTGACCACACGATGGTGTGACGGCGGAGAGTGGTTGATCACTGAACGACTCGGGCCTCCGAGATGCCGCTGACGGCATCTCGGAGGCCCGAGTGGAAAGTTCGCGTTGTCTCTAGGTGTCCGCCCCGCGGAAGTCCTCCGGTGACACGGAGTCCAGGAACTCGCGGAACTTCTCCACCTCGTCCTCCTGCTCGTCCGGGATGACCAGGCCCGCCTCGGCGAGCACCGCCTCCTCGGCGTGGATGGGCACGCCGACCCGCAGCGCGAGCGCCACCGAGTCGCTCGGCCGGGCCGAGACCCGCACATCCCCGTCGAAGACCAGCTCCGCGAAGAACGTGCCCTCCTGCAGGTCGGTGATCCGGACCTGTTCGAGCTGCCGCCCCAGTGCCCCGATCACGTCCTTGAGCAGGTCGTGGGTCAACGGCCGGGAGGGCCGCACCCCCTGCTGCTCCAGCGCGATCGCGGTCGCCTCCACCGAGCCGATCCAGATCGGCAGATAGCGGTCACCTTCGGTTTCACGCAGCAGCAGGATCGGCTGGTTCGCGGGCAGCTCCACCCGCACACCGACGACGCGCATCTCGCTCATCGGAACTCGCCTCCTCCAGTGCGTTGGACCGCAATATCCCCGCCACTACGAGGATCGCGTACCGACTCCTCCGACGCTACCCGCCACAGGACACGGTTGCCTGCTCCAGCCCATGTCATCGCGGGCACGAACATCACGTTTCGGCCGCGACCTGCGCGGGAGTCACCCGCCGGTCACGCCCCGCAGGCCGATCTTGACCAGCAACGTGTGCAGCGTCACGGACAGCGCGGCCAGCTCTCTGACCACCTCGTCCGCCCTCGCCCTGGCGTCGCGGTCGCGCTGCCGGGCGAGTGGAGCAGCGATCTGCTCCACCAGCCCTACTTCCCGGTCGGCGGAGGAACGAAACGCGCGCAGGTGCCTGGGCTCGATGCCGAACTCGGTCATCGCGCGCACGGTGCGCACCAGCGCGGCGGTGTCGGAGTCGTAGAACCCGGCCGCCCCGGCCCTGACCAGGCCGTAGCGCTCCAGCTCGACCAGGGTCGCGCCGTCGATGCCGGTGCGTTCCAGCAGCTCCTCGCGGGTCAGCCGGACCTCCCCGCCGGGCGAGAACGCCTCGGCGCCGGGCAGGCCGTCCACCGCGACCAGGGTGCGCGGCGGGCGCGGGGAGGCGCCCGTGGGCACGTCACCGCTGTCGAATGCCTCCAGCTGCTCCTTGATCACCTTGAGCGGCAGGTAGTGGTCCCGCTGCGCGGCGAGCACGAAGCGGAGGCGTTCGACGTCGACCGGCGAGAACTGGCGGTACCCCGACGGGGTACGCGCCGGGCGGACCAAGCCTTCCGACTCCAGGAACCGGATCTTGGAGATGGTCACCTCGGGGAACTCGGCCCGGAGCTGCGAGAGCACCGTGCCGATGCTGAGGCCACCATGCTGGGGCCGCCCGGCCGCCGTCACTGAGCCGGTGCGCCGGGGCCGGTCAGGAAGACCAGTCGGAACTTGCCGATCTGGACCTCGTCCCCGTTGGCCAGCACCGCGGTGTCCACCGGGGCCCGGTTGACGTAGGTGCCGTTGAGGCTGCCGACGTCGACCACGACGAACTCCCCGCCCTCACGGCGGAACTCGGCGTGCCGCCGGGAGACGGTGACGTCGTCGAGGAAGATGTCGCTGTCGGGGTGGCGGCCCGAGCTGGTGGTGTCGCGGTCGAGCAGGAAGCGCGAGCCCGCGTTCGGGCCGCGCTTGACCACCAGCAGGGCGGACCCGGCCGGCAGCGCGTCGACACCGGAGATGGCCGGCTCTGGGGCCGCGGTCTCGGTGCCCTCGACCTCGGCGAGGAAGTCGGCCCGGAAGACCGAAGTGGACTCTGCGGGACGCTCCGGCGGAACGCCGGGCCCGTCGTGCGTGCTCACCTGAGTGCTCCTCGTGCCCGATGGATCTTGCGAAGTGTCCTGCCAACGTACCGTGTTGGTCTGTTCGTTCCCTGAGCGGCTCCTGCGCTTGCCGAAGAGCCGGCGAAAGATCGAGATCACGCTTCGCTGATCTTCTCGGCGTAGGCGGCCGGGTCCAGCAGGCCGTCCAGCGCGGCGGCGTCGTCGAGGCGCACCTCGAACAGCCAGCCCTCGCCGAAGGGATCGGAGTTGATCGTCTCCGGCGCGGTGACCACGGCCTCGTTGACCGCGGTGACCTCGCCGCCGACCGGCGCGTAGATGTCGGAGACGCTCTTGGTGGACTCGACCTCGCCGATGCTGTCGCCGGCCTTGACCGTGTCACCCACCGAGGGCGGCTGCACGAACACCACGTCGCCCAGTGCGTTCTGCGCGTAGTCGGTGATGCCGACGCGCACCACGCCATCGCCGGTGACCTGCACCCACTCGTGGTCCGCCGTGTACTTCAACTGCTCGGGCACATTCACCGAGTGTTCCCCTTCCGTGCCGGTGCGACGTGCCGACCAACCCTTGTGTCAACCGGCTGGTCGAGCGTATTTCTGCTTGCGTTCCGCCCGCAACGCGGTGATCTCCACGCGGTCCTGTTGCTGGATGCGTGTCGAGCCGCCCTTGCGTTCCACTGTGTCCACCACCCCGCCGGGGATGTTCAGTGCCGCGGCAAGAGTAGGGGGATCGCCGATGGCCGTGATCACGTAGGGCAGGATCAGCGTGGTCCCGTCGATCCGGACCAGGCCGTCCGCGCCGGTCAGCGCGGTGTCCACGCCCACCCGGACCGGACCGGTCTGCACCGCCTCGGCGCCGGCGTTGCGCAGTTCCTGGATCACGTCCAGCAGCACCTCCGGCCCCAGCTTGCCCGCCCCGTCGCCGATCTCCACCCGGAGTCCGGGTCCGGTCACCGGCACCGTGCCGGTGAGCACGGCCAGCGCGGTGGCCCTGCGCCTGGCCTCCTCCAGCGCGGCCGCCGAGGCGGTGCCGCCCTCCTGGAGCTTGCGCAGGGTGGCCTCGGACTCGGCGATCTCCTTGCGCAGCGCGGCCTCGCGCTCCTGCAGCCCGTCCAGCAGCACCACCAGGTCCTGCGGGCGGGCCTCGGCCAGGCCCTCGCCGGTCTGGGTGCGCCTGACCTGGGCGACCAGCGCGACGCCGAGCACCACGCACAGCACCACCATGGTCGACCCGGTGACCCAGCGGTTGTCCCTGATCTTGATCAGCCGGTGTTTCGCGCCGGAGCGCTTGGGCAGCCCGTTGCCGGTCATCTCAGGCCTTGAACAGGTGTCGACGGATGGCCGCGGCGTTGCCGAAGATCCGGATGCCGAAGACCACCACCACCGCGGTGGACAGCTGCGCGCCCACGCCCAGCTCGTCGCCCAGCCACACGATCAGCGCGGCGATGACCACGTTGGAGACGAAGGAGACCACGAAGACCTTGGCGTCGAACTTGCCGTCCAGCCGGGCCCTGATGCCGCCGAAGAGCGCGTCCAGCGCGGCCACCACGGCGATCGGCAGGTAGGGCTGGGCCCATTCCGGCACCGTGGGGTCCAGCCACAGACCGAGCAGGACCCCCATCGCGAGGGCGAACAGGGCGATCACCGTTTTCCTCCCGGTGTGCTCGTGGGCGGCGGTGTGCTCGTGGCCGATGAGGGCGGGGGCGGGGTGAGGGTGGCGGCCAGGCGGCCCTCGGTGATCCCGGCGGCGGGCAGGCGCAGCTCGTCCCGGTTCTCCACGGTGAACACCGTGCCGTAGTCGGCGGCGAAGGCGAGGAAGCGGCGGTAGGCCTCGGTGTGCGAGAGCGCCTCGCGCATCTGCCCCGGCGGGCCGATCGCCTCCAGCACGTAGGGCTGGGTGATCGGCCGGTTGTCCACCAGCATCGCGCCGCCGGCCTGCCGGATGGTGGCCCTGGGCTGGAGCCGGACGCCGCCGACCGCGACCGCCTCGGCCCCGCTCGACCACAGCGCGTTGACCAGCACCTGCAGGTCGCGGTCCAGCACGTTCTGGTGGTTCTGCTCGCCGCGGGCGATCGGGTCGCGCACGGTGATGGCCAGCCCTGGCCCGCGCACCGCGATGGCGCCTGCGGCCTCGGTGAGCGCGTTGAGCCGCTCCAGCTCGGCCCGGCCGGCCTCGTCGCCATCGAGGGCCTTGCCTCGCGCCTGGTCCAGCGCGGCGGCCAGCACGGCGGCGCGGCGGCTCAGCTCCTCGGTCTCGGCCCTGGCCGCGGCCACGTCGTCGGCCAGGCTGCGCCGGGTCTGGTCCGCGCCGGGCGCGCGCTGGGTGGCGTCGGAGGCGGCCACGCCCAGCAGCAGCCCGGCCACCAGCGCGCCGGTGACCAGCCAGAGCTTGTGGCTGCGCCGGTTGGGGGGTTCGCCGTCGCGGCGGCGGTGGGCCTCCTCGTAGCCCGCGTCCAGGTGGTCGCCGAGCAGCTGGCCGAGGATGCCCAGCTCGCCCGGTTTCGGATCAGCCGCCACTGGCCTGGGCGAGCCGGGCCGGGCTGCCCGCGCGCAGCGCGCCGCCGAGCTGGACCAGGTAGAGCACCGCCGCCCACACGTACATGGCGCCGCCCCAGATGGTGAAGGCGTAGGCCAGCGGCCGGAACCACTCCGCGCCGGTGTAGGTGCCGTCGGTGAGCAGCAGCAGCGGGAAGGCGTACATCAGGCAGAAGGTGGCCGCCTTGCCGACGTAGTGCACCGGGAACGGCCCGTAGCCCAGGCGGCCCAGCACGAGCACCGCGATGCCGAGCACGACCTCCCGGCCGACCAGCACCGCGACCACCCACCAGGGCACGATGTCGCGGATCAGGAAGGCGATCAGGGTGGCCAGGATGTAGAGCCGGTCGGCCGCCGGGTCGAGCACTGCGCCGAGGCGGCTGGACTGGTTGAGCCAGCGGGCCAGCTTGCCGTCCAGCCAGTCGGAGAGACCGGCGACGACGAGCACGATCAGCGCGAGGATGTCCGCTTTCGGGCCCAGCAGCAGCCACAGGAACAGCGGGACTCCGGCGAGCCGGAGGAAGCTCAGGATGTTCGGAACGGTCCACACCCGGTCCGGCAGCTCGGCCTCGGCCGGTTCCTGCCTGGTGCTGCTCACTCGTCCCCTCCAGCCACCCGTCTGATCCGCGCTGCTCAGGGTGCCACACCGGTTCGGGGTCGATGTGGGGTGGCCCGAGGGGATCAGACGGGTGGCGAGGGCGCCGCGACTCAGATGTCGCGGCGGGTGCTCCACCCCTGACGCTGCAAGTCCGCATTCGTCAGCAACTGCGCGCGGCCCCGGTCATCGACGCCGGCCCAGCGGGAGCGGCCGAAGCCCTGCTCCAGGACGTACGCGTGTCCGCCGCTCCAGACCACGCTGCACGGCGCGGTGGGCAGGCTGGACCGGCGCGTCGTACTCGCCGGGTCGTCGATGGTCGCGGAGACCGTCTGTGCGCTCATGGTGGGCGGCACCTCCATCAGGTAGTTCGGCTCGCCGCGGTTGAGCGTTGGCGGCGATGAACCAATGATGTGGTGCGCGCGACAGGTTTAGGGTCAAAACCGGCTGGGTAGCGGTGACCGGCGCCACGGCGTCGGTGAGCTGTCGGACACACTTCGTCCCGACTAAAGAGTTGATGTGCCCTGGACCGTATTTCCGCAGGTAGAACTGCTGATCGAAAAAAGCGGCGGAGCCGCGCGCAGTGCGCACGGCTCCGTCGGTGAACGGTTGAGCGGGCCCTCAGCCGGCCAGCTCCTCCAGTGCCTGCTTGGCGGCTTCCAGCTCCGCCTGGAGCTGTTCGACGCGCTGACGGTGCCGCTCACGGGCGGCGTCGATGACGGCCTGGACGGCCTCGGCCGCCTCCTCCGGCAGCTCGGCGGCCAGGTTCGCCACGTTCGCCGCGGCGACCGGTGCGGGCTTGACCTTCTTCTTGCCGCTGACCACCTCGACGCTCCACTCGCCGTCGGCGGTGGCGGTCAGGGTGACGGTCAGCTCGGCCGCCCCGGCGGCAGCGGCCTTCTTGGCCGCGGGCTTGGCCGGCTTCGGCTTCTCGGCGGGCTTGTCGGCGGCGGCTGGCGTGGCGGACTCGGCCGCGGGGGCGGCCGGTGCCGCGGACTCGGCCGCGGGCGCCGGCGCGGGGGACGCGGGCGCCTCGTTGGGGGACTCGGCCTCGGCCGTGGTCACGGGAACCTCCTCGGTTGGGGGCACCGTCCGCTTGCGGGACGGCTTGACGATGGTGACTTCGCTCGGTGAGAAGGACAGCACGTCCATCGACCCGGTCGGCCGGACCTGGATGAAGTCGCCCTCCGACTCATCACCCAGGGCCAGCACCTTGCCGGAACGACCTTCCTCGACGCCAACGGCCGAGGAGGTGAACCACACGATCGGAAGCCTGCCCTCGGCGAGCTCACCGCGGACGTGCTCCAGATCCTGCTCCGACAACGCCTGGGGCATCGACAACTCTTCTCCTCGCAGGGGGTTTGATCTTGATGATCTTGGCCAGCGCGAGAAAGCTTGCCGCACACCCCCGACAAAACATATCGGGAGGGTCCGAAGGCCCGCGGGCGGCCGTCGGCAGGCATGATCGGGGGCATGACGCAGCAGAACGTGTGGCTGGCCGACGCCGACGGCAACCTGGTCCGGGCCGCCCAGGTGGCAGGCCTGACCGTGTACGCCCTCGGCGGCTACCCGGTCGGCAAGGACGCTCCCGGCGAGGTCACCCTTCGCGCCGACCTGGCCGCCACCGCCCCCGACGGCTCCGCGCTGACCCGCACCCTGACCTCCGCGCTGCCCTTCGCGGTGGTGGACGAGCTGCGCAAGCACCTGGTGCAGCAGCTGGCGAAGCTGGGCGGCTCGGCTGATCCGGTGGTGCTGCGGGTGGAGCTGAAGGACAACGTGATCCGCTGGACGGTGGACCGCTTCGGGGCTCGCGCCGAGTCCGCGCCCGCCGCGGCGACGTCCGCACCGGCCGAGCCCGCGCCGGCGGCGAGCGTCTAGCAGCCCAGCTGCCGGGCCGCGCCGGTCACCTGGAGGACCCTGCGCACCGCTCCGCGCGCCCCGGTGCAGCGCAGGCTGCCGCCGAGGGCGCGCTGGGTGCGCTGGGCGGTCAGCAGCACGCGCAGGGTGGCGCAGTCCAGGAAGGCGACCTGGCGGAGGTCGACCACCAGCTCGGTACCCGCGGCGGCGTTGCCGGCCAGCGCCCGGCCCAGCTCCGGCGCGGCGGCCAGGTCGACGTCGCCGCGGACGAAGACCGTGGTGGTCGCGCCCACGCGCACCACGTCGACTTGGATCTTCGAGGCCGCCGCCGCCATGCCCTGCATGTTTCCCGGTCCGGCGAGCCGGGAAACGGCCATCTGGCCGATGTCGGTTCGACCCAGCCCATCGTGGGTAGTTTGCAGCCATGACCCGCCGGGACGTGGTGGCCATCGGCGCCTCCGCGGGCGGGGTCGAGGCGTTGTGCGCCGTGGTCGGCGCCCTCCCCCCGGGCCTGCCCGCCGTGGTTCTCGTGGTGCTGCACGTGCCGCGCGACGCGCCCAGCGCGCTGCCCCGGATCCTGAGCCGGTGCGGCCCGCTGCCCGCCCACCACGCCGTGCACGGCGACCCGGCCCGCCTCGGCCACATCTACGTCGCGCCCGCCGACCACCACCTGTTGCTCACCGACGGCCGGATCCAGCTCTCCCGTGGCCCTGCCGAGAACAACCACCGGCCCGCGGTCGACCCGCTGTTCCGCTCAGTGGCCAGGGCGTTCGGGTCCAGGGCGGTCGGCGTGGTGCTCTCCGGGGCGCGGGATGACGGCACCGCGGGACTGGCCTCGATCAAGGCGGTCGGCGGGCTGGCCGTGGTGCAGGACCCGGCCGAGGCGGTGCACCCCTCAATGCCGAGCAGCGCGAAGGAACACAACGACATCGACCACGTGTTGTCCGCGGCCGAGATCGGCGAGCTGATCGGCAAGCTCGCCGCGGCCTCGGCGCCCTCCGCGGCCGGCACCGTGGACGACCTGCTCACCGCGGAGACCGAGATGGCCGAGTTCTCGCCCATGACCACCGACGAGCTGGGCGCGGTGCCCGCCGGGCTGGCCTGCCCGTCCTGCCACGGCTCGCTGTTCGACCTGCCCGGCGACCCGGTGCCCCGGTTCCGCTGCCGGGTGGGGCACGCCTGGTCGCCGGAGACCCTGATGGCCGAACAGGGCGTGGCGATGGAGAACGCGCTGTGGGTGGCCTTGCGCGCGCTGGAGGAGAAGAGCGCGCTGGGCCACCGGATGGCCGAGTCGGCCACCGAGCGCGGCAACACGTGGGCGGCGCGCCGCTTCGCCGACAACGCCGCCGAGGCCAAGGCCGCGGGCAGACTGGTGCGCGACCTGATCAACCGGATCGCGACCGGACCGCCGGATCCACGAGAGGGCTGAGCCGATGAGCGGCGAGCTGACCTGTCAGGTAGACCAGGATCACCCGGTGACCGTGGTGCGGCCGCACGGCGTGCTGCGGATCGGCAGCGCGCCCGCGCTGCGCGCGACGGTGGCCAAGTGCCTGGCCGAGCAGCCGGCCGGGGTGCTGCTGGAGCTGAGCGGGCTGCGGCTGGGCGATGAGGTGGCGCTGACCGTGTTCCAGGCGCTGACCCGCCGAGCGGCGGAGTGGCCGGCGGTGCCGGTGGCGCTGTGCTCGGTGCCGCCGGAGATGTACGCGCCGATGGCCCGGATCGGCATGGTCCGGCACCTCCAGGTGTTCCCCGGCCCGGCCGAGGCGCTGGCCGCGCTGGTGGACGGACCGCCGCCGACCGTGCTGCGCGACTGGTACCAGCCGCACGCCGCCGCCTGTCACCAGGCGCGCCTGGTGGTCGCCCAGGCCTGCGCGGCCTGGCAGGTGGAGGAGCTGTCCGAGGCGGCGGTGATGGTGGTCAACGAGCTGGCGGCCAACGCGGTCTGCCACGCGGGCACCCGGTTCCAGCTGACCGTGGCGATGCGCGGGGCGTACCTGTGCCTGTCCGTGCGGGACGGCAGCGCCGCGCCGCCGGTGCTGGCCAGGCGACCGGAACGGGCCGGCGGCCAGGGCCTGGTGTTGATCTCCAAACTGGCCACGGCGTGGGGGCACCTTTCCGCGGTGGGCGGCAAGGTGGTGTGGGCTACGCTGCGGTCACGGCAGCCGGGTGCCGGTCGGAACGGGCGGTAGCCGCGGCGCGGCAGGCGCACCGGAAGGGCACACGTGACCGAGACCGACCCGCAGTTCGAGGCACTCCTGGTCTACCTCAAGGAAGCCAGGGGCTTCGACTTCACCGGGTACAAGCGGTCGAGTCTGGTGCGCAGGGTGCAGCGGCGGATGGCGCAGCTGCGGGTGGAGGACTACGCGGAGTACCTGGACCAGCTCCAGGTGCACCCCGAGGAGTTCACCACGCTGTTCAACACCATCCTGATCAACGTCACCACCTTCTTCCGGGACACCGACGCCTGGGACTACCTGCGCGCCGAGGTGCTGCCGGAGCTGGTCGCGGCCAAGGACCCGGACAGTCCGATCCGGGTGTGGAGCGCGGGCTGCGCCTCCGGCGAGGAGGCCTACACGCTGGCCATGGTGCTGGCCGAGCTGCTCGGCCCCGAGGAGTTCCGGCGGCGGGTGAAGATCTACGCCACCGACGTGGACGAGGAGGGCCTCGCCCAGGCCAGGCACGCCACCTACACCGACCGGGAAGTCCGCGACGTGCCGCCTGAGCTGCTGGAGCGCTACTTCGAGGCCGTGGGCAACCGGTACACCTTCGGCAAGGACCTGCGCCGCTCGGTCATCTTCGGCCGCAACGACCTGGTGCAGGACGCGCCGATCTCCCGGATCGACCTGCTGCTGTGCCGCAACACGCTGATGTACTTCAACGCCGAGGCCCAGGGCCGGATCCTGGCCCGGCTGCACTTCGCCCTCGCCGGGACCGGGGTGCTCTTCCTGGGCAAGGCCGAGATGCTGCTCAGCCACACCACCCTGTTCACCCCGATCGACCTGAAGCGGCGGGTCTTCCGCAAGGTCCCCCGGCACCTGCCGGTGAACAGCACCCTGTTCGCCGAGCTGCCGCCGCCGCAGCCCAGGACCGAGCTGACCGGCCTGGACCTGCTGCGGGACGAGGCCCTGGCGAACAGCCCGGTGGCGCAGATCGTGGTCAACTCCGACGGCCTGGTCGCGGTGAGCAACCGGGCGGCGGAGAAGCTCTTCGGCGTCACCGCCAAGGACATGGGGCGGCCCTTCCGGGACCTGGAGATCTCCTACCGCCCGGTGGAGCTGCGGCGCTACATCGAGCAGGCGCAGCTGGACCGGCGCACCGTGCTGGTCGCCGACGTGGAGTACCGCCGCGCGGCCGGCGAGCTGTTCTACCTGGAGATCCAGGTGAACCCTTTGGTGGACAGCGAGTCCGGGCTGCTGGGGGTCACACTGGTCTTCCAGGACGTGACCTCGGCCCGTCGGTTGCAGGACGAGCTGGAGCACGCCAACCGGCAGCTGGAGACCGCCTACGAGGAACTCCAGTCGACCAACGAGGAGTTGGAGACCACGAACGAGGAACTCCAGTCCACGGTGGAGGAGCTGGAGACGACGAACGAGGAGCTCCAGTCCACCAACGAAGAGCTGGAGACCATGAACGAGGAGCTCCAGTCGACCAACGACGAGCTCCAGTCGATCAATGACGAGCTGCGGGAGCGCACCGGCGAGCTGGACTCGGCCAACGGTTTCCTGACCGCCATCCTGACCAGCCTGCGCTCCGGGGTCGCCGTGCTCAACCGGGACCTGCACGTGCAGGTGTGGAACCGGCGGGCCGAGGACCTGTGGGGGCTGCGGCCGGAGGAGACCGTCGGGCAGCACTTCCTGAACCTGGACATCGGCCTGCCGGTGGACCAGATCCGCCCGACCATCAAGCAGATCCTCAACGGCGGCGGGGACAGCCACGAGCTGGAGCTGGCCGCGGTCAACCGCCGGGGGCGCGCCATCACCGTGCGGGTGCTGTGCTCGGCGCTGCGCGCCCCCGGCGCGGAGACCACCGGGGTGATACTGCTGATGGAGCCGGAGGAGCCCGGCCCCACCGGCTGAGACTCACTCCACGGTCAGGCTCTTGGCCAGGTTGCGCGGCCGGTCGATGTCGCGGCCCAGCTTCTCCGCGATGTGGTGGGCGAAGAGCTGGAGCGGGATGCCCAGCAGCACCGGGTCCAGCTGCACCTCGTTGCGCGGCACGAACAGCACGTCGTCGGCCAGCCCGGCGGGCAGCTCGGTGTTGGTCACCGCGATCACCGGGCCGCCGCGGGCCTTGATCTCCTCGATGGTGGCCAGGTTCTTGCCGAAGGTCTCATCGGCGGGGATGACCACCACCGAGGGCATCTCCGGGTTGATCAGCGCCAGCGGGCCGTGCTTGAGCTCGGCCGACTGGTAGGCCTCGGCGTGGATGTAGGAGATCTCCTTGAGCTTCTGCGCGCCCTCGCGGGCCACCGGGTAGCCGCGCACCCGGCCGACGAAGAACATGTGCCGCGCCTCGGCGTACTTGTGCGCGACCTCGCGGACCGCGTCCTCGGCGGCCAGGATCTCGCTGAGCTGGTCCGGCAGCCTGCGCAGGCCCTCGACCAGGCGCCTGCCGTCGGCCAGGCCCAGGTCGCGGACCCGGCCCAGGTGCAGGGCGAGCAGGACGAAGGAGGCGGCCATGTTGGTGAAGGACTTGGTGGCCGCGACCGAGACCTCGGGCCCGGCGTGCAGGAACAGGCCGCTGCCGCACTCGCGGGCGATGGCGCTGCCGACCACGTTGACCACACCGAGCAGGCGGCCGCCCTTGCGCTTGAGCTCGGCCACCGCGGCCAGCGTGTCGGCGGTCTCGCCGGACTGGCTGACCGCGATGTAGAGGGTGTCGGGGTCGATCACCGGGTTGCGGTAGCGGAACTCGGAGGAGGGCTCGGCGTCGGCGGGGATCCGGGCCAGCTCCTCGACCAGGGTGGCGCCGATCTGGCCCGCGTAGTAAGAGGATCCGCTGCCGAGGAACTTGACCCGGCGGATCGAGCGCACCTCGCGGGCGTCCAGGCCGACGCCACCGAGGCGGGCGGTGGAGAACCGCTCGTCCAGGCGGCCGCGCAGGGCCCGGTCGAGTGCGGCGGGCTGCTCGTGGATCTCCTTGTGCAGGAAGGTCTCGTGGCCGCCGCGGTCGTAGTCCTCCACGCTCATGGCCAGCGTGGTGGGCGTCTTGGCCACGGTGGAGCGGTCCAGGCGGCTGGTGCGGTACTCGCCCGCGCGCACGGTGGCCAGCTCGCCGTCGTCGAGGTAGACCACCTGCTGGGTGAAGCGGACCAGCGCGGCCACGTCGGAGGCGATGAACATCTCGTCGTTGCCGATGCCCAGCACCACCGGGGAGCCCTGCCTGGCCACCACCAGCTCCTGCGGGAACCTGGTGTCCAGCACCACGATCCCGTAGGTTCCCTCCACATCGGACAGAACCTCGCGGACCGCGTCCTCCAGCCGCTCGGCCTGGCTGCGCGCGATCAGGTGGGCCAGCACCTCGGTGTCGGTCTCGGAGCTGAACTCCACGCCCTCGGCGGCCAGCTTGGCCCGCAGCACCTCGGCGTTCTCGATGATGCCGTTGTGCACCACCGAGATCCGGCCGGTGGTGTCGGTGTGCGGGTGCGCGTTGGCGTCGGTGGGCTCGCCGTGGGTGGCCCAGCGGGTGTGCGCGATGCCGATGCCGCCGGTGAGCTTGTCCGGCACCAGCTCGCGCAGCTCGGCCACCCGCACCGCGGCCTTGACCACCTTGGCCTTGTTCTTGCTCAGCACGGCCATCCCGGTGGAGTCATAACCCCGGTACTCCAGCCGGTGCAGGCCCTCCAGCAACACCTCGGCGGCATCCCGGTGCCCGACGTACCCGACAAGTCCGCACATGCGCGATTTCTCCCTATCCGTAGACCATCCGGCGAAGCTGCCGGGCGGACAGCCGCGGCGCCGCCACCGGGCGCGCGGCCAGCTCCGCCGCCACGATCGCCCAGATGTCGTCGTTGCGCCGGTTCCGCCGCCTCAGCTCCCGGTGCCGCCGCCGGACGTAGTCCTCGACCGGCTCGGCGTAGTACCCGATGACGTCACTGACCACCCTGGCCGCGACCGCGGCGGGCAGGCCGGTGCTGGCGGCCACGTGCCGCACCAGCTCCTCCGGCAGCGGCGCCACGCCCACAGGTACCTCCGGGGTCCGAGACTGCCCGGCGTGGGCCGGGCGAGCAACTTCCCTGCCCGAATTCGGGCAAGCCAGCCTCCCATACTCCCTTGACCGGCGGTGTTAGCGTCGCCGCGTGTCCGACTCGCGTGACGTGCTGACCCGCCCCGCGCCCGCCCCCGACCGGGTGCTGCGCTACGGCCCCGGACCGGACCGGGTGATCGACCTCCGCTACCCCGTGGCCGAGGGCCCGCACCCGGTGATCGTGGTGGTGCACGGCGGTTTCTGGCTCGCCGAGTACGACCGCACGCACACCGGCCCAATGTGCGCCGCGCTGGCCGACGAGGGCTACCTGGTGGCCACGATCGAGTACAACCGGGTGGGTCAGCCCGAGGGTGGCTGGCCCGGCACCCTGGACGACGTGGCGGCCGCGATCGACGCGCTGCCCGGCCTGCTCGGCGCGTCGGCCGATCCCGATCGGGTGGTTCTGCTCGGTCATTCCGCCGGCGGGCACCTGGCGATGTGGGCGGCCAGCAGGCACCGGCTGCCCGCGCACAACCCGTGGCACCTGCCCCGCCGCCCGGCGATCCGGGGCGTGCTGTCCCTGGCCGGGGTGCTGGACCTGGTGCTGGCCAACGAGGAGAACCTGGGCGAGGGGGCGGTGGCCGGGCTGCTCGGCGGCCAGCCGGACGCCCACTGGGAGCGCTACGCCGCAGCCGACCCGACCCGGCTGGTGCCCACCGGGGTGCGCGGCATCCTGCTGCACGGGCTGGCAGACCCGTGGGTGCCGCCGGAGGTCAGCCGCTCCTACGCGGCCACCGCCGTTGCCTCCGGCGATCCCACTGAGCTGCGCGAACTGCCCGGCGAGGGCCACTACGGCGTGATCGACCCGGAGTCGGCGGCCTGGCCCTCGGTGCTCAAGGCACTGGCGGACCTCACGGCGTGAGGCGGACCGCCTTGAACACCAGGTCCTTGGTGTGCCGCGCCTCCGGCGGCAGCGGCTCCGGGCGCGGTCGCAGCTCGTCGACCACCACCTCCCAGCCCTCCGCCAGCAGCGGCCGGAAGTCCGCGGGCCGGTAGAAGTCGGCCATCCGCACCACCCGCCCGTCGTGGCCCTCGTGGTCGCCGACCTCGTCGAAGTGGTGGTTGGTCACCAGCAGCGTGCCGCCGGGGGCCACCGCCTCGGCCAGCGCGCGCAGCGGGGCGGTGCCGTTGGCCTTGAACAGCGGCAGGAAGCTCGCGGTGACCAGGTCGAAGGCGGCAGGCGGCGGTGCGGCGACGGCCAGGTCCAGGTGCAGGGTGTCCACCGACCAGCCGTGGGCCTGCGCGGCGGCGGCCACCTTGGCCAGCGCGACCGAGGAGATGTCGGCGGCGGTGACCTGCCAGCCCTGTCCGGCCAGCCAGAGCGCGTCCCCGCCCTCGCCCGCGCCCACGTCCAGGGCGCGGCCCGGCGGCTGCCCACCGACCTCGGTCACCAGCACGCCGTTGGCCGCGCCGCTGAACACCTGCTCCCGCTCGCGGTAGAGCGTGTCCCAGTACTTCTCGTCCATGCCGCCCACCTTGCGCCCGCTCGGCGCTGACGGCAATTTTCGTTGCCGAAGTGGCAAGTCCTCAGAGCACGTCGGCGATGACCTGCACCGCGGTGAGCGCGTCGGCGTAGCGGACGAAGAGCGGGGCGAAGCCGAAGCGCAGCACGTCCGGCGGCCGGAAGTCGCCGATGACCTCGCGGGAGATCAGCTCCTTCATCACCTGGCCGGCCTCGGGCACCGACAGCGCGATGTGGTTGCCGCGGTTCTCGGTGCGCGGGGTGCGCACGGTGACCCGGTCGCCGAGCAGTTCGTCCACACAGGACAGGAAGAAGTCGGTGAGCCGCAAGCCCTTCGTGCGCACCTCGGCGATGCTGGTCTTGTCCCAGACGTCGAGTGCGGCGTCCAGGGCCAGCATGGACAGGATGTCCGGGGTGCCGGTGCGGCCGCGGGTGACGCCGGCGTCCGGGGTGTAGCCCGCGGCCATCGCGAACGGGTCGGCGTGCCCGCACCAGCCCGACAGCGGCTGGTCGAAACTGGCCTGGAGCCGTTGCGGCACATAGAGGAACGCGGGCGCGCCCGGTCCGCCGTTGAGGAACTTGTAGGTGCAGCCCACCGCCAGGTCGACCTGGTGCGCGTCCAGCTCCACCGGCAGCGCGCCGACGCTGTGGCACAGGTCCCACACCACCAGCGCGCCTGCCCGGTGCGCGGCCTCGGTGATCGCGCCCATGTCGTGCAGCACACCGGAGCGGAAGTCCACGTGGTTGGCCAGCAGCACCGCGGTGCGCTCGCTGACCGCCTCCGCCGCCTCGGGCATCAGGACCTGCCGGATCGCCACCCCGGTGAGGCGGGCCACCGACTCGGCGATGTAGCCGTCGGTGGGGAAGGTCGCGGCGTCCACCAGCAGTTCCGGGCGGCCGGGGTTGAGCCGGACCGCGGCCACCAGGGCCTTGAACAGGTTGACGCTGGTGGAGTCGCCGACCACCACCTGACCGGGCGCGCTGCCCACCAGCGGCGCGATCCGCTCGCCGATGCGTTCCGGCGCGCGCCACCAGCCCTCGCCCCAGCCGCGGATCAGCCTGCGGCCCCACTGCTCGCCGACCACCTCGGTCAGCCGCGGCGCGACCGCGCTGGGCAGCGCGCCGAGGGAGTTCCCGTTGAGGTAGACCACTTCCGGGTCCAGGTCGAACTCGTCCCGGCAGTGCGCGATCGGGTCCAGCGCGTCCAGTTTCCGCGCTGTGTCGGCCAAACTCATGGTTTCCTCCACCCTCAGACGTAGCTGCGCGCGGTCCACAGCTCGGGGAACACGGTGCGCTGCACGCGTTTCTCCAGCCAGGCCACCCCGGCCGAGCCGCCGGTGCCGACCTTGGCGCCCATCGCGCGGCGGGTGGCCAGCAGGTGGTCGTAGCGCCAGCGGGCGAACTCCTCGGCGATGTCGGTGAGCACCTCGCCCAGTCGCTGCTCGTCGTGGTGCTCGGCGCGGTCGGAGTAGATCAGCGTCCAGACCTTCTCCACCTCGGGATCCGGTTGGTACGCCTGGGTGAAGTCGCGCTCGAAGGCCGAGCGCGGCACCGCGTAGCCACGGCGGTGCAGCAGGGCCAGCGCGTCGTCGTAGAGGCTGGGCTTGGCCAGCGCCGCCTCCAGCTCGGCGTGCATCGCGGGCACCGCGCGGTGCGGCACGATCAGCGAGGCGGACTTCTCCCCGAGCAGAAACTCCACGTGCCGGTACATGCCGGACTGGAACCCCGAGCCCTCACCGAGGTTGGCGCGGAAGGCGTTGAACTCCTCCGGCGTCATCCTGGCGATGGAGCGCCAGGCCGCGTTGAGGCCCTGCACGTGCAGCACACTGCGGTGCAGGGTGCGCACCGTGGAGTCCAGGTCGTCGGCGCGCATCTCGGTCTGCGCCTGCCGCCACTCAAAGCACAGCAGTCCGAAGTAGAGCTCCATGATCTGCGTGATGACCAGGAAGGACATCTCGCCGGGGTCGCTGGACCAGCGCTGCTGCAAGGAATGCAGCACCGAAGCGTGCACGTAGTCTTCGTACGGGGTGGTGCCGCCGAAGTCCAGCTTCGGCTCGGCCATGATCGGACAGCCGCCGGTTTCGGTCATGGTTCCTCCCTTCGTGGTGTGCCTCCATTCCATCGCTGTCCCCGGCAAACCGGAATGGGCGGCGGGCTCGAATCCGGCGGCCGTGCCTTGCGTTCGAAACCGGTTGCCGCCCTTAGGCTCACGTTCGTGAACTCGGAGCTGGACAAGGTGGACTGGGCGCTGCTGGAGGCGCTGCAGGCGGACGCGCGCCTGTCCTACAACGAACTGTCGCGCCGGGTGCACGTCTCGCCACCCACGGTGGCGCAGCGGGTGCGCAGGCTGGAGCAGCTCGGCGTGATCGCCGGCTACCACGCGCGGGTGGACCCGACCGCGGCCGGGCGGCCGGTGATCGCGCTGGTGCGGATGAAGTGTTACGGCGCGCGTTGCATCACCGTGCACCCCGAGCTGCTCGACGACTGCCCCGAGGTGCTGGAGGTGGTGCGGCTGACCGGCGACATCTGCTCGGTGGTCAAGGTCGCCGCCGCCTCCATCCGGGCCCTGGAGCGCCTGCTGGAGCGGCTGGCCACCTACGGCGAGACCTCCAGCGCGATGGTCCTGTCCACCCCGGTGGACTGGCGGCCGGTGACCGAGCCGAGCGACTGACGCCACCAGGCGATCCCCAGTCCCAGCACCCACAGCTGCACCAGCCCGGCCAGCGGAGCCACCACCGGGAAGCCGACGCCGGGCACCCGCAGGAACATCAGGCAGCCGCCGAGGAACCAGCCGGCCGCGGGGACGAGCCCGGCCAGGCACAGCCACGCCGGCGCGCGCCGGGCGCGCCAGAGAACCACCGCCCACACCGCGAAGGACAGGCCGAAGAGCACCTGCACCAGCATCGTGGTGGAGCCGACCACGGCCCGGAACAGCAGGTCCAGCCCGGCCATCGCCTGCGCCCGGTCGGCGTGCCCGCCGTGCGCGCTGGCCTCGGCGAGCTGGGCGAACCCGAAGCCGTCCAGGGCGAAGTCGATGGCGAAAACGGTGAACGCGATGCCCAGCAGCGGCCGGGCGAAGCGGGCCAGCAGCGCGCCCGGACCGGTGGTGATCAGCGAGCCGACCGCGGTGAAGGCGAACACCCACAGCAGCAGGGCCAGGATCGTGCCCAGGTGGATGGCCCGCCAGTCCCGGCCGAGCACGTGTCCGGCCAGCTCGTGCGCGGTGCCGGGCAGGAAGCCGTGCACCAGGGTGAGCGCGATGTAGGCCAGTGAGCCGATGATCGCGCCCGCGGCGGCGGCGCGCAGTGCGGTTTTCTGCATCAGAGACCCCCTCTATCAGCGATAGGGAGAAATCTATCACTGATAGGGTGCGGGTTGTGGCGATCGATCTCCCCCAGATCACCGCGGCCGCGGTGCGGCTGCTGGACGAGCACGGCCTGGCCGGGCTGAGCACCCGCAAGCTGGCCGCCGAGCTGGGCGTCCAGTCACCGACGCTGTACTGGCACGTGCGCAACAAGGACGAGCTGCTGGACTTGGTCGCCGAGGCGATCTGCGCGGAGGCATTCGACATCGACGAGTCGCTGCCCTGGCGGGAGCAGCTGGCCACCGGACTGCGCCAGTTCCGGACGCTGCTGCGCTCACACCGGGACGCCGCGCAGCTGCTGCGCGCCCGCCCGCCGCGCGGCCCGCACCGGCTGGGGCACATCGAGACCACCACCCGGATCCTGCTGGACGCGGGCTTCTCCCCCGCCGACACGGCCGCGATCTCGGTGCTGCTGGCCGACCACGTGCTCGCCTCCGCCGCCGAGGACGACCGCAGGGCGGGCACGGCTCCGCGCGCCGGACTCAGCCCGCCCGAGGGGTTCCCGCACCTGGCGCGGGTGGCCCCGGCCTACCGCGAACTGACCGGGGAGGCGCTGTTCGAGCTGGGCGTGCAGGTGCTGCTGGACGGGCTGGCCGCGCGGCTCAGCGGTACGGCTTGAAGTCCGGGGCCCGCTTCTCCGCGAACGCGGCCGCGCCCTCCCGGCCCTCCGGCGTCTCGGTGAACAGCTCCAGCCCGTCGAAGGCCAGGTGCGAGATGCCGCCGATGTGGTCGGTGTCGGCGTTGAAGGAGTGCTTGAGGAAGCGCAGCGCGGTCGGCGAGTAGGAGCCGATCTTGCGCGCCCAGGCGCGGGCGGTGTCCAGCAGCTCGGCGGCCGGGACCACCTGGTTGACCAGGTTCCAGCGCTCGGCGGTGTGCGCGTCGAACAGGTCCAGCAGGAACCAGATCTGGCGGGCCCGCTTCTCCCCCACCACCCTGGCCAGGTAGGCCGAGCCGAACCCGGCGTCGAAGGAGCCGACCCTGGGCCCGGACTGGCCGAAGCGGGCGTGCTCGGCGGCCACGGTCAGGTCGCAGAGCACGTGCAGCACGTGGCCGCCGCCGACCGCGACGCCGTTGACCGCGGCGATCACCGGCTTGGGCACGTCCCGGATGATCCGGTGCAGCCGCTCGATCTCGAAGGTGCCCCACTCGGTCTCGCCGTAGCCGCCGGTCTCGGCGCGTTCCTTGACGTCACCGCCGGCGCAGAAGGCCTTCTCCCCCGCGCCGGTGAGGATGATCGCGGCCACCCGCTTGTCCGCCCAGGCATGCTTGAACGCCGCGATCAGCTCGTCCACCGTGCGGCCGCGGAAGGAGTTCATCCGCTCCGGCCGGTTGATGGTGATCACCGCGTGGTTGTCCTCTTCCACGGTGTAGCCGACGTCGGTGAAGTCCTCGATGCGCACGGGTCTTCCTCTCAGTCCGTCTCGACGAGCACGGCCATGCCCTGCCCGACTCCGATGCAGGCCGCGACCACGCCGAGGCCACCGCCGCGCCGCCGCAGGCCACGCGCGCAGTCCACGATCGCGCGCGGCATCGAGGCGCCCAGCGGGTGGCCCAAGGCGATCGCGCCGCCGTCCGGGTTGACCAGCCCAGCCTCCAGCGGACAGCCCTCCGCCGCCAGTTGGTCCATTGTGGACAGCACCATGGCGGCGAACGCCTCGTTGATCTCCCAGCGGGCGATGTCCTTGGCGGACAGGCCGTTGCGGCGCAGCAGGGTGAGAATGGCCGGCACCGGGGCGACAGCGAAGCGGTGCGGGTCGGTGGCCGCGATGGCACTGTCCCTGATCCGGGCCAGCGGGGTCAGTCCGAGCTCGGCGGCGGCCTCGCGGGTGCCCATCAGGGTGGCCAGCGCGCCGTCGGAGAGCGGGGAGGAGTTGCCCGCGGTGACCGCGCCCTCGGGGCTGAACGCCGGGCGCAGGCGGGCGAGCGCGGCGGCCGAGGTGTCCGGTCGCAGCGCCTCGTCCCTGGCCACGTCCGCCACCGGCAGGACCCAGTCGTGCCAGCCCTTGTCCCAGGCGGTGGTGGCGAGCTGGTGCGAGCGCAGCGCCCAGTCGTCCTGGGCCGCGCGGCCGATGCCGAGCTCCGCGGCGACCTGTTCGGCGCAGGCGCCCAGGCTCGCGGTCCACTCGGCGGGGAACTTCGGGTTGACCAGCCGCCAGCCGAGCGCGGTGGACACCATCTCCATCCGCTGCGGCAGCACCTCATCGGGCCGCGGCACCACGAACGGGGCCCGGGACATGCCCTCCACACCCCCGGCGATGACCACCCGGCCCGCACCGACGGCGAGCAGCCGAGCGGCCTGCACCACGGCCTCGCCGCCCGAGGCGCAGAGCCGGTTGACGGTCACCCCGGGCACGGTCACCGGCAGTCCGGCCAGCAGCGCGGCCATCCGCCCGATGTTGCGGTTCTCCTCGCCCGCGCCGTTGGTGTTGCCGTAGACGACCTCGTCCACCAGCGCCGGTTCCAGGTCCGGGTTGCGGCGGAGCAGCTCGGCGATGGGCAGGGCGGCCAGGTCGTCGACCCGGACACCGGCCAGCCCACCGCGGTGGCGGCCGAACGGGGTGCGCACGGCATCGAGCAGATAGGCGTCCATATGTCGTTATCTTGACGGTCGTCACCAACGTTTGACAAGCTTTGCCGGTGATCGCACGTATCGCCCTGGTCACCGGGGCCGGCCGGGGTATCGGCGCGGCCGTGGCCCGGCGGTTGTCGGCTGACGGGCACCGGGTGGCGCTGACCGCGCGCAACGCGGCTGAGCTGCGGGCGGTGGCCTCGTCGTTGCCCGGGGAGTCACTGGTGCTGCCCGCGGACCTCACCGAGCCGGGTGCGGTGGACTCCCTGTTCGACGCGGTGGAGGCGGCGTGGTCGCCGGTGGAGATCCTGGTGGCGAACGCCGGATCGGGCACTGCCGCGCCGCTGCACCGGATCTCGGACAGTGAGTGGTCGACCACTCTCGCTTTGAACCTGACCGCGCCGTTCCAGTGCTTCCGGCGGGCTGTGCCAGCGATGCGGGAGGCGGGGTGGGGGCGGTTGATCGCGATCGCGAGTACCGCGGCGAAGCAGGGGGAGTCCCACATCGCTGCTTATACGGCGGCGAAGCACGGGGTGCTGGGGTTGGTGCGGTCGGCGGCGGCCGAGTTGGCGAAGACCGGGGTTACGGTGAACGCGATCTGTCCTGCTTATGTGGACACGCCGATGACGGATCGGACGGTGGCGGCGGTGGCTGCGCGGACCGGGCGGGCGGCGGATGAGGTTCGGGCGCAGTTGGCGGCGAAACAGCCGATCGGGCGGATGATCACGCCGGACGAGGTTGCGGATGCGGTGGCTTTTTGTGTGGCGAGTGCCGGGTTTACCGGGCAGGGGTTGAACATCGACGGTGGGACGGTGCAGTCGTGAGCCAGGAACGCGTCAATCCTCCTGAACTGGCCAAGCCCTCCGGCTTCAGTCATGCGGTGGTGACCACCGGGAGCCGGGTGGTCCACTTGGCTGGGCAGACCGCGCTCGATGCTGACGGGAAAGTTGTTGGCGGGGATGTGGTGGGGCAGTTCAGGCAGGCGCTGGGGAATCTGTTGGTGGCGTTGCGGGCTGCGGGTGGGTCGGCGGATCAGTTGGCTTCGTTGACGGTGTATTTGACGGATATTGATGACTACAAGCGGCGTGCCAAGGAGATCGGGGTGGTGTGGCGCGAGCTTGTGGGTGGGAGTTATCCGGCGATGGCGGCTGTTGGGGTTTCTCGGTTGTGGGATCGGGAGGCTGTGGTTGAGCTGCAGGGGGTTGCTGTTTTGCCGTAGGGGCAAGAGCGACAGTCAAGAGCGTCCTCGCCGGACGGGCAGAGATCAAAGCATGGGGGGAAGAGCCAAAGACGCAGGCTTGGTCTTGAGGTTCCCCATGCCCGTCAACCTTCCGAAATCGAATCACATCCCAGCGAGCAGCCGCCGTTGCGTTGCGCTTTGTTGGCGGCGGTTGCTGTGCGCGTCTGCTCGCTGGGATGTGGTGCGATGTCTCCAGGTTGACGGGCATGGGGAACCTCAAGACTCGGTGGACGTTTGAAAAGCCAGCCCCTCGCCGGTTCGCGGGCTTCGCCCTGCGGTCGCGTTGTGGTCGCACTGCGGACGCGAGTTCGCTGGGCGGCGGGTGTCGGTGGTGGGTGGCAGGCTCCGGGTATGGCACTCACCCAGCCCGCGCACGTCTCCCCCAACTGGCCCGACGACCCCCGCGCCCCGCTCCCGCTCGACGGGTCCGAGCGCGAGATCCTCACCGCCTACCTCGACTGGCACCGCGCCACCTTCGAGCTGAAATGCCGGGGTGTTCGCCCGGAAGCCCTTTCGCACGCCCAGATCCCGCCCTCGACGTTGACCCTGCACGGGATTCTGCGACATCTGGCGGGAGCGGAGCGGTGGTGGTTCCAGATGCAGTTCGCGCGGCGGGAGGTGCCGCACCTGCACTACTCGGATGAGGATCCCAGTCAGGATTTTGATCGCCTGGACGGGGATGTGGACGAGGCGTTCGCGCAGTGGCGGGCGGAGGTGGCGGTGTCCCGGGAGATCGTGGCGGCGCATGCGCTGGACGACACCGGGGTGCACCTGGCCACCGGGCGGCCGTTGGCGTTGCGGCGGGTGCTGGTGCACATGATCGCGGAGTACGCGCGGCACTGCGGGCACGCGGACCTGTTGCGGGAGCGGACGGATGGCGTGACCGGGCACTGACTCCCGGCCGTCAGCGGCTGAGGCGGGACTGGGCGTGTTCGTGGGCTGCTGGGGCCAGTTTGGCTTGGAGGGTGACGAACAGGTCCGCTGCCTCCGTGCCGGGCCAGTCGGTGGGGAGGAGTTCGGCGGGGAGGCCCGGGTCCAGGTACGGGAGGCGGCGCCAAGCGGTGAGCAGGCGGACGTAGTCGGTGAATGCCTCGGCCGGAGGGACTGTGCGGCGGCGGCGCCAGCGGGCGGCCAGGGGGCCGTGGGCGGTGAGGAACTCGGTGTAGAGGGCTTGCAGGGCGGGGAGGTCCCACCAGGTGGTGACCTTGTCCCGGAGGGTGGCGAAGCCGAGGTGGTCGGCGCGGAAGAGGTCGACGTAGGCGGACAGGCCGAGGCGGGTGAGGACCTCGGCGGTTTCCGCCTGGAGGTGGGCCGGGGCGATCCAGACGCCGGGGGCGGTGTTGCCGAAACCCAGGCGGGTGAGCTGGGAGCGCAGGGTGTGGCGCTTCTGGCGTTCGGACTCCGGGACGGAGAAGACCGCGAGCACCCAGCCATCGGCCAGGGTGGGGCGGGGGCGTTCGAAGATGCGGTGGTCGCCCTCGCGGAGGATGAGTCTGGCCTGCTCGGAGAGGGCGTAACCGGCCGCGCCGCCGACCCGGGAGGCGTCCAGGATGCCGCGGCGCTTGAGGCGGGAGATGGAGGAGCGGACCGCCGGTTCGTCCACGCCCAGCTCGCCAAGCAGGCGGATCAGGGCGGCCACCGACAGCCAGCCGCCGACCTCGCGGGCGTACAGGCCGTACACGGTGACGATCAGCTGCCGGGGTTGCGCGGACTGCGCGTCCGTCGCTCCCCCGTCCACTTCGGACAGGTCAACCAGGGTGGTCACCAGCAAACGATATCGTGTCGATGCGTATGTCGGCCTATTGACTGTCGTCATGAACGGTGAATACTGGCCGGGCAGCCCGCCGACGCCGAGACGAGGTGCGTGCCAGTGGTTCTCTCCCGCTCAGCACACGTCGACACGTTCTGCCGCGACCACCTGCCGCCGCGCGAACAGTGGCCGGAGCTGGAGTTCACCCTGCCCGAGCTGGTCTACCCGGACCGCCTGAACTGCGCGGTCACCCTGCTGGACGACACCATCGCCCGGCACGGCGCGGACCGGCCGTGCCTGCTCACCCCCGGCGGCGAGACCTGGACCTACGGGCAGCTGCGGGACCGGGCGAACCAGGTGGCCAGGGTGCTGGTGGAGGACCTGGGACTGGTGCCGGGCAACCGGGTGCTGCTGCGCGGACCCAACAACCCGTGGCTGGTGGCCTGCTGGTTCGCGGTGCTGCGCGCGGGCGGCGTCGCGGTGACCACCATGCCACTGCTGCGGGCCGGTGAGCTGCGCGCGCTGGCCGAGATCAGCAAACCCGCGATCGCGCTGTGCGACAACCGGTTCCTGGACGATCTCGCCGCCGCGGACATCCCGGCGATCAGCTACGGCGGCGACACCCCGGCGGACCTCACCGTGCGCGCGGCGGCCAAACCCGTCGACTTCGAGCCGGTGCGCACCGCCGCCGACGACGTGGCGCTGCTGGCCTTCACCTCGGGCACCACCGGCCGACCCAAGGCCACCCTGCACTTCCACCGGGACGTGCTGGCCAACTCCGACACCTTCGCCCGGCACGTGCTGCGCCCCACCGCCGAGGACGTCTTCACCGGCACTCCCCCGCTGGGCTTCACCTTCGGCCTCGGCGGCCTGGTGGTGTTCCCGCTGCACGTCGGCGCGGCCACCCTGCTACTGGAACGGGCCACCCCGGCCCAGCTGGCCGAGGCGGTGCGGGCGCACGGGGTGACCGTGCTGTTCACCGCGCCCACCGCCTACCGGGCCATCCTGGCCGCCGGGCACGCGGACCGATTACGCGGGCTGCGGCGGTGCGTCTCCGCCGGTGAGGCGCTGCCCAGCGCGGTGTGGCACGAGTTCCAGCGCAGCACCGGTCTGCGGATCATCGAGGGCATCGGCGCCACCGAGCTGCTGCACATCTTCATCTCCGCCGCCGACGAGCAGATCCGGCCCGGCGCCACCGGCAAACCCGTGCCCGGCTTCCGCGCGGAGATCCTGGACTCCGACGGCAAACCGCTGCCCGACGGCGAGGTCGGACGGCTGGCCGTGCGCGGGCCGACCGGCTGCCGCTACCTCGACGACGAGCGGCAGCTCAGCTACGTCCAGGACGGCTGGAACCTCACCGGTGATGCCTACCTGCGCGATGCCGACGGCTACTTCTGGTACCAGGCCCGCACCGACGACATGATCATCTCCTCCGGCTACAACATCGCCGGGCCGGAGGTGGAGAACGCGCTGCTCAGCCACGCCGAGGTGGTGGAGTGCGGGGTGGTCGGCGCGCCGGATGAGCAGCGCGGCATGGTGGTGCACGCCTACGTGGTGCTCACCCCTGGCGTGACCGGGGACGCGGCCAAGGTCGCCGAGCTGCAGGAGTTCGTGAAGAGCGTGATCGCGCCGTACAAGTACCCCAGGGTGATCGAGTTCCTGCCCGAGCTGCCCCGCACCACCACCGGCAAGCTGCAACGCTTCCGGCTCCGCGAACGCGCCGCCCAGGACTCTGGGATCATCGGCGGGTGATCCTGCACATCTGCTCCCGAGCCGAGTGGGCCACCGCTCAGGAAACCGGCCGCCACGAGCCCGCCGGGTACGCCGCCGAGGGTTTTGTGCACTGCTCCGACTTCGGCCTGGTGCACCTGCCGGCGAACCGGCTCTTCCGCGGCCGGGACGACCTGGTGCTGCTGGTGATCGACCCGGACCTGCTGGACGTGGACCTGGTGTGGGAGCGCGCCTCCAGCGATCCGGACAACCCGGCCGCGCCGTGGTTCCCGCACGTCTTCGGCACCATCCCGGTCAGCGCCGTGGTCGCGGTGCACGACTTCCCCGAGCAGCCGCACGGCTTCGAACTGCCACCCGCGCTGCGCCGCTGGCCGGTGGCCCGCAACGTCACAGGGGCATGAACCGGCCGCCGTTGACGTCCAGCACCACGCCGGTGATGTAGGAAGCCTGCGCCGAGGCCAGGAACAGGATCGGGTCCACCGCCTCGCGCAGTTCCGGCATGCGGCGCAACGGGATCGCGTCCAGCACCTCGTCCCGCTCGGCCTGGCTGAGGTCGTCGAACATGCCCCGCAACCGGTCGGTGAGGAACAGGCCGGGCGCGATCGCGTTCACCCGCACCCCGTCCGGCCCGGCCTCCTTGGCCAGCCGCTTGGTCAGTCCGACCAGGGCGGCCTTGCTCGCCGCGTACGGCACGCCGGTGACCGGGCTGGGCTGGCGGCCGCCGATGGAGGAGGTGGTCACGATCGCGCCGCCGCCCGCCGCGGCCAGGTAGGGCAGCGCGGCCTGGCAGCAGTAGAAGGTGCCCTTGAGGTTCACGTCGACCACCAGGTCCAGGTGCTCCGGCTCGATGTCGGCCAGGTCGCGTGGCGTGCCCAGTGAGCCGCCGGCCAGCGCGACGAGCACGTGCGGGCCGTCCAGCTCCCGGTGCACCGCGGCCATCGCCCCGGCCACCTGGTCCCGCTCGCGGACGTCCACGGTGAACCCGGCGGCCACCGCGCCGCCCGCGGTCAGCTCGGCCGCGACCTGCTCCGCACCGGCCAGGTCCAGCACCGCGACCGCGGCGCCCTCGGCGGCGAGCCCCGCGCACACCGCGCGGCCCAGCCCACCGGCGCCGCCGGTCACCACTACCGTCCGATGAGCGAAACGCATCCCGACCTCATTTCGTTCTGTTGACGGTCGTCAGGATTGCAGCATACCCTGACCGGGTGCGAATCGCGGTCATCGGTGGTGGGCCAGGCGGGCTCTACTTCGCCGCGCTCGCCCGTCAGCTAGGTCAGCACGACATCACCGTGTGGGAACGCAACGCCGCCGATGACACCTTCGGCTTCGGCGTGGTGTTCTCCGATGAGACCCTCGGCGGCATCGAGCACGCCGATCCGGTGATCCACCAGGCCATGCAGCGGGAGTTCGCCCGCTGGGACGACATCGACGTGCACTACCGCGGCCAGGTGATCACCTCCGGCGGCCACGGGTTCGCCGCGATGAGCCGCCGTCGGCTGTTGCAGGTGCTGCACCAGCGCTGCGCCGAGGTCGGCGTGCGCCTGCACCTGTCCACCCCCGCGCCGGATGTGGCCGAGCTGGCCGCCACGCACGACCTGGTGATCGCCGCGGACGGGGTGAACTCCGCGGTGCGCGCCCGCTACGCCGAGGTGTTCCAGCCGACCGTGGAGTCCCGGCGCTGCCGGTACATGTGGCTGGGCACCGACCTGGTGTTCCCCGCGTTCCTGTTCCACGTGGAGGACACCCCGCACGGGGTGATGCAGATCCACGGCTATCCCTACGACGCCAAGGGCAGCACGTTCATCGTGGAGATGCACGAGGACGTGTGGCAGCGGGCCGGTTTCGCCGAGCACCACCGCGAGGGCCTGGCGCCAGGGGAGAGCGACGAGGGCTCGATCGCCCTGCTGCGCGAGATGTTCGCGCACGTGCTGGACGGGCACGAGCTCTACGCCAACAACTCCCGCTGGGTCACCTTCGGCACCGTGCGCAACCAGACCTGGCGCAACGGCAACATCGTGTTGCTCGGCGACGCCGCGCACACCGCGCACTTCTCCATCGGCTCCGGCACCAAGCTGGCCATGGAGGACGCGCTCGCGCTGGCCGCCTGCCTGCACGAGGAGTCCACAGTGGACTCGGCGCTGACCGCCTACGAGGCGGAGCGGCGGCCGGTGGTGCTCTCCACCCAGCGCGCCGCGCAGGCCAGCCTGGAGTGGTTCGAGAGCCTGGGCTGCTACACCCACCAGGACCCGGCCCAGTTCGCCTTCAACATCCTCACCCGCAGCCGCCGGGTCACCTACGACAACCTGCGGCTGCGCGACCCGGAGTTCGTGGCCGGGGCCGACGCCTGGTTCGCCGGCGGCGGCGAGGTCCGGCCGCCGATGTTCCAGCCGTTCCGGCTCGGCGGGCTGGAGCTGAAGAACCGGATCGTGGTCTCCCCCATGGACACCTACTCCGCGGTCGACGGCACGCCGAACGACTTCCACCTGGTGCACCTGGGCGGCAAGGCGCTCGGCGGGGCCGGGCTGGTGATGACCGAGATGGTGTGCGTGTCCGCCTCCGGCCGGATCACCCCCGGCTGTGCGGGGTTGTACCGCCCGGAGCACGAGGCCGGATGGCGGCGGGTGGTGGACTTCGTGCACGCCAACAGCACCGCCCGGATCGGTGTCCAAATAGGACATTCCGGCCGCAAGGGCTCCACCCGGCTGATGTGGGAGGGCATGGACCAGCCGCTGCCCGAGGGCAACTGGCCGGTCTGCGGGCCTTCCCCGCTGCCGTACGCGCCCGGCAACCAGGTGCCGCGCGAACTGGACCGGGCCGAGCTGATGCTGATCAGGGAACAGTTCGCCGACGCCGCCCGCTCGGCCGCCAGAGCCGGGTTCGATGTGCTGGAACTGCACTGCGCGCACGGCTACCTGCTCTCCTCCTTCCTGTCCCCGCTGACCAACCAGCGCACCGACGACTACGGCGGCAGCCTGGAGAACCGGCTGCGCTTCCCACTGGAGGTCTTCGACGCGGTGCGCGCGGCCTGGCCGGTGGAACGGCCGATGACGGTGCGCATCTCGGCCACTGACTGGGCCGACGGCGGGGTGGACATCGAGGAGGCGCTGCTCATCGCGGACGCCTTCGCCCGGCACGGCGCGGCCGGGATCGACGTCTCCACCGGCCAGGTCGTCGCCACCGAGCAACCCGCCTACGGCCGCAGCTTCCAGACCCCGTTCGCCGACCGCATCCGCAACGAGGTCGGCCGCAGGCACGGCATCGCGGTGATCGCGGTCGGCGCGATCTCCTCCGCCGACGACGTCAACTCCATCCTGCTGGCGGGCCGCGCCGACCTGTGCGCGCTGGGCCGCATGCACCTCTACGATCCACAGTGGACACTGCACGCGGCGGCCGAACAGGAGTACGCCGGTCCCGCCGCGGACTGGCCGCTGCCGTTCCGGGCCGGACGCCGCCGGCCGCAGACCGGCCGGAGCGACGGACCGCGACCCCGGCTGGACCTGGTGCGCGAAGGCCCGCAGGGCACCCAGCACGCCCGCTGGACCCCGGACGGCCCGTGATGCGCAACTCGCTGTCCGCGCTGTGGTCGGCCCGCTCGGTCGCCGTGGTCGGCGCCAGCGAGCGGCCCGGCGCGCTGGGCGGCCGCCCGGTGCAGTTCCTGCGCCGCTACGGCTACCAGGGCCGCATCCTGCCCGTGCACCCCAAGCACACCGAGCTGTTCGGCCTGCCCGCCCACCCCACGGTCGCCGCCTGCCCCGGCCCGGTCGACCTGGCGATGATCCTGGTGGCCGCGGACCGCGTGCCCGCCGCGATCGAGGACTGCCTGGCCGCCGGGGTCCAAGCCGCCATCGTGTGCTCCTCCGGCTTCGCCGAGACCTGCGCGGAAGGCGCTCGTCGCCAGGAAGCCCTGGTGGCGCAGGCGAAAGCCGGTGGGCTGCGGATACTGGGACCGAACTGCATCGGCTCAGTCGGGGTGGCGACGGGGCAGGTCACCTCGTTCAGCCCACTGTTCGAGGCCCCGACCACGCGACTGGTGCCGGGGTCGCTGGCCCTGGTCAGCCAGAGCGGGGCGCTGGGTTTCGGCGCGGTGAGCCTGGCCTTCGAGCGCGGTCTCGGCCTGGGCTGGGCGGTGAGCACCGGCAACGAGGCCGAGCTGACCGCGTTGGAGGTGCTGGCCACCCTGGCCGAGGAACCGGAGTGCACCGGTCTGCTGGGCTATGTCGAGTCACTGGCCGACGTGGACTCGTTGCGCCGCTTGGCCGCAGCGGGCAAACCGGTGGCGCTGCTCAAGGCCGGTAGCTCGGCGGCGGGGGCGCGGGCGGTGGCCTCGCACACCGGCGCGCTGGCCACCGACGACCGGGTGACCGACGCGGTGCTGCGCCGGTACGGGATCGTCCGGGTGTCCGATGTGGACGAACTACTGGACGTGGGCGAGGCATTCGCCACCGGGACCCGGGCCAGTGGTGACCGGGTGGCGGTGGTGACGACCTCCGGCGGCTCGGGCATCCTGGCCGCGGATGCCTTGGCGCAGCGCGGTTTGCGGCTGGCCGAGCTGAGCGCGAGCACCACCGCGGCGCTGGCGGAGGTCGTGCCCGCGTACGGGTCGGTGGACAACCCGGTGGACGTGACGGCGGCGGTGATGGCCCGGCCGGAGCTGTTCCAGCGCTGCCTGGACGTGGTGGCCGCGGATCCGGCGGTGGACGTGGTGCTGGCCTGCTTCTGCGTGCTGACCGGCTCGGATGTGGCCGGGATCGCGGAGGGATTGGCGCGGGTGCGGCAGGCGACCGGGAAGGCGGTGCTGGTCGCGCGGACCGGGGCGGAGCACCTGGCGCCGGGGGCCGGGGCGGAGTTGCGGCGGGCGGGGATTCCGGTCTACGCGACGCCGGGGCGGGCGGTGGCGGCAGCGGCAGCGGTGACGGCAGGGACGAAACCAGCCGCGGTCGCGGCGGCCGACCGGGGCGCGAGCCCTGCCCCCGGTGACGGTCCGTCCCCTCCCCGCGGCACCAGCGAAGCCGAGTTCAAAGCCCTGCTCCGCGCCCACGGCATCCCGGTCCCGACTGGCCGCCTGGCGACCTCCCCCGACGACGCCATCGCCGCAGTGCGCGAGGTCGGCGGGCGGGCGGTCCTCAAAGCCGTGGTGCCCGACCTGGTGCACAAGACCGAGGCCGGTGGCGTCGTCCTGGACGTCACGCCCGGGACCGCGGCCGCCGAGTACCAGCGCCTGGTCGCGCTCGGTGGGACGGTGCTGGTCGAGGAGTTCGTGACCGGGGCGGTGGAGATGCTGGTCGGGGTCGCGCCGGGGCCGTGTGGGCCGATGCTGGCGCTGGGGCTGGGCGGGATCTTCGCCGAGGTGTTCGACGACGTGGTGCTCGCCCCGCTGCCGGTGGACCCGGCCGAGGTGCGGCGGATGCTCGGTGAGCTGCGGGGAGCCGCGCTGCTGCACGGGGTGCGCGGGCGGGATCCGTCCGATGTGGACGCTCTGGTGGACCTGGTGGTGCAGGTTTCCGCGCTGGTGGCGGGCTGGGGCGGGCAGGTGGATCTCAACCCGGTGGCGGTGCTGCCGCGCGGGGTGCGGGTGCTGGACGCGGTGTACCTGGCCGAAGGAGCTGACTGAGGTGGATGTCGGACGGGTGGTGGCCAGGGCCGTGCGGCGGTTCGGCGCGCGCACGGCGCTGGACGGACCGCAGGGGCGGCAGAGCTTCGCCCAGCTCGGGGACCGGGTGGCGCGGCTGGCCAACGGGTTGCGCGCACTCGGCCTGGCCGCCGGGGATCGGGTGCTGGACCTCCAGACCAACCAGAACACCTACGTGGAAACGGATCTGGCGCTGGCCGCGGCGGGGCTGGTGCGGGTGGCGCTGAACTACCGGCTGCACCCCAGGGACTGGGAGCACATCGCCGAGGACTGCGGGGCCGCCGCGCTGATCTACGACGCGCGGTTCGCCGAGTCCACCGAGGCGCTGCGGGACGGGCTGGCCGGGCGGGTGGTGGTGATCGGCGACGGGCCGGGACTGGGCTACGAGAAGCTGATCGCCGGGGCGTCCGGGAGCTGGCCGTCCACTGTGGCCGACGCGGATGCCTTGGTGTCACTGAATTATTCCTCGGGAACCACCGGCCGACCCAAGGGTGCGCAGCGCACGCACCGGAACCGGCTGGCCAGCGTGCTGAACATGACCGCGGACGTGCTCGGTGAGATCCCCGGCGGCGCGGACACCTACCTGCACGCCGGGCCGATCACGCACACCAGCGGGCTGTTCGTGCTGCCGTTCCTGGTCTCCGGCGCGGCGCAGCTGATCCTGCCGCAGTGGGACCCGGCCGCGGTGCTGGAGGCGGTGTCCCGGCGCGGGGTCACGCACACCGCGCTGGTGCCCACGATGATCGCCCGCCTGCTCGCCCTGCCCGAATGCGACCGGAAGACCATGCGCGGGCTGAAGGTGCTCGGCTACGCCGGCGCGCCGATGCCGCCAGAGCAGATCCGGCAGGCGCACGACCGGATCACGCCGAACCTGGTGCAGTACTACGGCCTGGTGGAGGCCATCCCGCCGGTCACCGTGCTCGACGCCGCCAACCACGCCGCCGGGCTCGGCAGGCAGCCGGACCTGCTGACCTCGGCCGGGCGGCCCGCGTTCGGGGTGGAGGTGCGGGTGGTCGACGAGGACGGGCGCGAGGTGCCGCCGGGGGAGATCGGCGAGGTGGTCACCAGGGGCGAGCACGTGATGCGCGGGTACTGGCAGTCCGGGCGGCGCACCGACCTCGGCAAGAGCGTGCGGGAGGGCTGGCTGCACACCGGCGACCTCGGGCGGCTGGACGAGACCGAACGGCTGTGGCTGGTGGACCGCAAGGGCGACATGATCATCTCCGGTGGGTACAACATCTACCCGCGCGAGGTGGAGGACGTGCTGGCCGAAGTGCCCGGCGTGCACGAGGTCGCGGTGGTCGGCGTGGCCGATCCGGACTGGGGGCAGCGCGTGGTCGCCGCCTACTCCGTCCACAGTGGAGCGTCGGTGGACGAGGCCGCGCTGCTGGCGCACTGCCGGGACCGGCTGGCCGCCTACAAGAAACCCAAGGAGCTGCACCGCGTCACCAGCTTCCCGCTGAACTCCACCGGGAAGATCGCCAAACAGGAGCTGCGGCGCACGCTCGCCGAGCGGGAGGGCTGAGCCGTGGTGGAGCGCCTGCGCCCGGACTACGCGCCGGAAGGTGCCGAACGACCCGGCGAGTTCCCTTACACCCGAGGGGTTTCCGCCGAACCCAAACCGTGGATCATGGGCCAGTACGCCGGGTTCGGCACGCCCGCGGCGAGCAACCGCCGGTTCCAGCAGCTGCTGACCGCCGGGGTCACCGGGTTCAGCGTGGCCCTGGACCTGCCCACCCAGCTGGGCCTGGACTCCGACCACCCGCTGGCCGCGGGCGAGGTCGGCCGGGTCGGCGTGGCCATCGACTCGCTTGCCGACGTCGAGACGCTGATGGACGGGATTCCCCTGGAACGCATCAGCCAGGTGCGCACCACCGCCAACTCCATCGGCTACGTGTGGGCCGCGATGTTCCTGGCCCTGGCCAAGCGGCGCGGGGTCGACCCGAGCTCGTTCGGGCTGTTCATCCAGAACGACGTGCTCAAGGAGTTCATCGCGCGCGGCACCCAGATCTTCCCGCCCGAAGCCTCCCTGCAACTCGCGGTGGACGTGATCGAACACCTGTCCCGGCACGCCACGCGCTGGGTGCCACTGGCGATGAGCGGCTACCACATCCGCGAGGCCGGGGCCGACGCCGTGCAGGAGATCGCCTTCACCTTCGCCAACGCGCGCGCCTACCTGGACGAGTGCGTGCGGCGCGGGCTCAGCGTGGACGCGGTGGCCCCCTCGCTGTTCACCTTCCTCTCCAGCAACATCGACCTGCTGCGCGAGGTGGCCAAGTTCCGCGCCGCGCGCCGGGTGTGGGCGCGGCTGACCCGGGACGTCTACGGGGCCAAGGACCCGCGCTCGCACCAGCTGCGGATCTTCGCCTTCACCGCGGGGTCCTCACTGACCGCGCAGCAGCCGCTGAACAACGTCGCCCGCACCACGGTCGAGGCCACCGCGGCGGCGCTGGCCGGGGTGCAGACCCTGCACGTGTGCGCCTACGACGAGGCCCTCGGCGTGCCCACCGAGGCCGCCGCGACGCTGGCCCTGCGCACCCAGCAGGTGGTGGCCTTCGAGACCGGGCTGACCGAGACGGTCGACCCGCTGGCCGGGTCCTACGCGGTGGAGACGCTGACCGACGAACTGGAGCAGCGGATCTGGGCGCTGATGGGCGATATCGAGGCCAGGGGCGGCGCGCTGGCCTGCATCGGCTCGGGCTGGTTCCAGCGCGAGCTCTCCGACGCCGCCTACCGGCACGCGGTGGAGGTGGAGAGCGGCGAGCGCCCCGTGGTCGGGGTCAACCTGTTCCCCTCCGCCGCCGAGCCCCTGGAGGTGTTCGCGGTGGACCCCGGCGCGGAGGCCGAACAGGTCGCCGCCGTGCGCCGGGTCCGCGACAGCCGCGATGCCGAGGCGGTCGAGCGGGCCCTGGACGAGCTGAGCGCCTCCGCCAAGGCCGGGGCGAACGTGGTCCCGGCCTGCGTGACGGCGGTGGAGGCATACGCGACCGTGGGCGAGATCGTGGACCGGTTGCGCGAGGTGCACGGCCGCTGGACGCCGACCACCGCGTTCTAGCCCAGCCGGGCGCGCTCCGCCCTGGTGAGCGGCACCTCGACCGAGGAGGAGTCGGCGAAGGTCAGGCACAGCACCGGCCGCTTGCGCGTGCCCCGCACCGCCAGCGACTCGAACTCGCCCTCCCACCGCACCCGCACCTCGCCGTAGGCGACCACGAAGGCCGCCACCCGGTCGGCGCCGATGGCCAGGAACGGCTTGCGGCCGGCCCCGCCGAGCCAGACCGGCTGGACCGCCTGGCCGAGGCCGACGGCCCGCGCGTCCGGACCGGACCCGCGCACCCTGGTCTTGCGGTCACTGACGTCCGGGCCGCCCAGCGCGCCGGTGACCACGGAGAGCACCAGCCCGAACGCGGCGACCACGGCCCACATCACCTTGACGTGCCAGGGACTCCGGGGCGGCTCGACGCCCTCGGGCGGGCGCCCGTGGACCTCGAACTCCGCGGGCGTCGAGTAGTCCACCACGGTCCGGGCGTCGGGCCAGACCCGGCTGATCGCCCTGGTGGCCGCGGCTGTGTCGCGCATGATCCGACAGTACGGTCCGCGGCCCCGGGAAACGCGGGTTCCGGACGGGACCAGCCACTCGTCAGCGCGGGTGCAGACTTTCGTCAGTGCGGCGGGACAGCGCCTCGCGGGCCAGCAGGGTGGCGCTGATGAACGCGATCGGCATGGCCAGGATGGACACGAACGGGATCGCGCACAGCAGGTAGGCCGGCACGCCCAGCCCGAGCACCATGCCCCGGTGCCCGCGCAGGATGCGGTGGCGCTGCTTGAGGGTCAGGCCGCGGCGGGTGAACGGCACCGCGGACAGCTCCAGCGCCAGGATCCAGCCGCCCACACAGGCCACCAGGACCGGGATGACGGTCTGGCCCACCACCGGGATGAAACCGGCGAACAGCAGCGGCAGGTTCAGCAGCACGGCCACCGCGACCAGCAGGATCGAGTCGCGGATGCCCAGGAACAGCATGCGGCCGAAGGAGGCCTTCTCCGCGTCCGGGACCCCGCCGAGGCTGTCCTCGACGGTTTCGGAGATGTGTTCGTAGAACGGGCCGCCGACGACCAGGGTGATCGCGGTGAAGGCGACCACGCTGACCGCGATCGCGCCCAGCACCACGGCCAGCCCGGCGACGAACCGGGCGGCCTTGCGCAGCCATTCCGACCAGTTGTCCGCGAACGGGGTGAGCCAGGTGGCCAGGTCACCGGCCCAGTAGGCCAGCGTGACCAGGCCGCCGAGCATCAGCGCCGTGGTCAGCACCGCCGGGATGGCGCCCAGGAGCAGCAGCTTCGGGTTGCGGAAGGCGATACCCACGCCGCGGCCCAGGAAGCCGAGGCCGGTGAGGATGCCGCGGGCGCCGGTGGTGGCAACCTGGGCTGGATGTGACATACCGGTCATCGTAGGGGTCGCCACATCCAGCCAGGGCGCGAGTCAGGCCTCTTCGTCCTCTTCGGCTTCGGGGTCGTACTCGGTGACCTCGCCGTCCCAGCCGACCTCGACCAGCTCGATGCCCGGGGCCTCGTTGACCACGGCGAAGGGGTCGATGAAGTACGACAGGGCGTCCGCCGGGTCGGACTCCAGCGCGGTGATGGCCTCCGCCCGGGCCTCCTCCGACACCTCGGTGTCGGCCTTCAGCTGCTCCAGCGCAGCCGCCTTCAGCTCACCCTCGTCGGTGAGCTCCACGATCAGCTCAACGTTCAGCCGGATGTACCGCGGCGCGGTCTCGGTGCTCATGGGCAGAACATAGGCCACGCCGCCCGGGCCGCTTCGGCTGGGCTGCCGGTCACGTCGCCGCAGGTCGGAGGCTTGACCCCGTCAGGTGAAATCCCGGCTAACGGGCTTGACGCGGGGTATGTGAAGGGGTTCGGCGGAGCTCGGCGAGCAGGTCCGCGCACTGGTCCGGGCCAAGGGTGCTGAGGGTGGCGGAGAGGGTCTCCAGGGCCGCGGTCAGCGGGTCGGGCAGGACCGCGGTGCGCAGGGTGGCGAAGGCGGCGGTCTGCTGCCGCAGGGACGCGCCGGGGGCCACGGTGCTGGGCACCGCGGGGTCGGCGAGCAGACGTCGCCCGGCCGCCCGCCAGTCCTGGAACGGCTCCGCGCCCCGGGCCAGTGCCGCCAGCGCCGGGGCGATCCAGTCGATCTCGGCCAGCCCGGCGGCCGCACAGGCCCGGCGGGCCAGCCGCACCGCCAGCTCGCGCTGCCCGGCCGGGTCCGCCGCGATGGCCTCGGCCACCGCCCGGTGCTCGCGGACCACCTTGCGCGCGTTGCCCTTCATCCCGAGCAGCGCGGCACTGGGCGGCTCCCCGCCCCACCGCCGCTGCTCTTCCCGGCGTGCGCGCACGGCAGCGGCGACCCGCTCCTCGGCGGTCCGCCGCAGTTCCGCCGCGGCCAGCTGCTCCGGCGTGGGCGGCGGCGGCAGGGAGCGGGCGAACTCGTGCCAGTAAGCGCCCTTGGTCACCCGGAGCACCGCGTCCGGGGCCGGGGCATCCGGCCAGAACTGGAGCAGGTACCGGTCCTCGCCGCCGCAGTAGCGCACCCGGTACTCCCCCGGCGGCAGCTCCAGCGGGTACCAGCGCCCGCCCCACTCGTTGAGCACCGGCTGCTCGCCGGTCAGCGTGCCGGAGGCTTCGACCACCTCGGCCCAGTCCGCGGCCACCGGCGGCTCCCGCTCGTGCAGCTCGATCCGCAGCGCCACCGTCCCGGTGTGCCGGTCGGTGATCAGGAACAGCGACTCCGGCACCGCGGCCCCGCACAACCCGTTGACCTGGCCGCGGAAGTGCTCGCCCAGGTCCAGGCCCTCCGGACTGTCCTGGTTCACCAGGTACAGCTGCCCGTAGTGCACGGAGACGTCCGCGTCGAACAGCACGGTCACGGCAAGGGCACCGGGTCGTGCGCGCCGACCGCGGTGCCGAAGACCGGCTGGCCCGCGGAGTTGAACGGCAGCGGCTGCAACCGGATGCTGCGGCCCGGCCACCCGGTGCCCGGTCGCAGCCTGGCGTGGTAGGTCAGCCACCAGTTCCCGTTCACCTCGAGGAACCCGTTGTGCCCTGGGGCGATCGAGGTGCCCTGGCCGGCGAAGACGCAGTCGCCGGACTTGGACCAGGCGCTCGGCTCCACCGGGTCGCCGTTGAGGGTGAGCAGGCCCAGGCAGTAGTCGTCGGTCCAGCTTGCGTTGGCGGAGAAGGACATGAACAGCTGGCCGCGCGGGCCGAAGATCGGTTGCGGGCCTTCGTTGAGCAGCACGTTGGCGTGGTTGGGCCTGGTCTCCCAGCCCTGCGTCGGCGAGGCGATCTTGACCCGCGGCCCGGCCGGGGTCATCGGGTCGTGCATCTTCGCCACGTAGATGTGCTGGACCTCGTTGGCCCTGCCGTAGTCGCGGTCCCAGCCGGACCAGGTGTAGTAGCCCTGACCGTCCTTCTCGAACCACGCGCCGTCGATGGCCCACTGCCCGTCCGGCAACGGCTGCTCACCGAGGAAGTCGTACGGGCCCGAAGGATCGTCGGTGCGCCCGCGCAGCGCGAACATCCGGTGGCTGCGGCCGTTGCCGACGTCGGAGGCGCCGGTGAAGAAGATCCACCACTGGCCGCGGATCCGTTGCAGCTCCGGCGCCCACACCTCGGTGCAGGCCGCGCCGGGGCACGGCGGGTGCCGCCACAGCGTGGTCGGCGGCGCGTCGCGCAGGCCCTCCACCGAGGCGGACTTGCGGATCACCAGGTCGTGGTTGTTGTACTGGTCGCCCTGCAACAGGTAGTAGGTCCCGTTGTGCCGCACCATGGCCGGGTCGGCGCCGGGCTCCAGCAGCGGGTTGTAGAACACGCCGGAGATCAGCGGCGAGCCGCGCTCGAAGGTCGCGTCCGCCTTGAACAGGGCGCTGCCGTCGTGGTCGGCCAGGTACAGCTCGCCGTTGGCGTGCCGCAGGTAGGCGTTGCCGAACTGGAAGGCGCGCAGCGAGATCGCGCCGGCACCGGCCAGCCCCGGCACCTGGCAGAAGGTGGCGTCCTCGCGGAAACCCCGGTTGTCCTCGAAGGCGACCAGCTTGGCCCGGCCGTTCTGGTGCCGCAAGTAGTGCCGCTTGTAGTTGCGCGACTCCAGCGACAGGCAGTCACCGGCCAGTCCGGGCACCACGGTCCAGGTGGCATCCGCGCGCGCCCACTCCGGGCTGCTCGGGTAGATGTCGTCGACCCGGCCCAGGTAGTGCGCGTGCCGGAGGTACCCGTTCGGGATGTTGAAGGCCCGCAACGACACGTGCGCCGGGGCCTGGTCCGCCTGCGCGACTGCCGAGGGCAGCGGCGCGAGGCCGAGGGTCAGCAGGACGGTTCCCAGTGTCGCGATCAAGCGCGAACGTCGAGTGCGCATCGCCAACCCCCCTTTGGTCGGGCGTGCCGCCTGTCGGACCATGGTAGGTAGCCAGACGGCGGGGCTGTAGCGGCCATCCGGTGGCTCTCTGCCCACGGTAAGCGGTCGGGCCCGGGTTCGCCTCACCACGCCCGACCGGCAGTCTCGGCATACAGTTTATTCAGTACACTCGCACTGGTACCGGACACTGGTGTATTCGTTCGGTAACCAACAGGAGGGGTCAGCCGGTGCCCAAGGTCGTCGATCACGAACAGCGGCGCCGCGAACTCGGCCGCGCGCTGTGGCAGGTGATCCGGCAGCACGGCATCGACGGCGCCTCGGTGCGCAGCGTGGCCCGCGAGGCGGGCTGGTCGCCGAGCTCGGTGCAGTACTACTTCACCACCCAGGCCGAGCTGGTCTCCTTCGCCATGCGGATGATCTCCGAGGTGCTCCGCCGCGCCCCCACCCGCCGCACCCTGCCGCCGGACCCCAGGGACGCCGCCCAGGAGACCCTGGAACGCATGCTGCCGATGGACGCCGAGATGCGCGCGGTGGCCGAGGTCTGGGTGGCGTTCCTGTCCCGCACCCTGGTCGACGACGAGGCCCGCCGGATCAACCGGGGCGGCCACGAGCACCTGGCCCGCACCTGCCGCAGGCTGCTGGACGACCTGGCCGCCAACGACCTGCTCGCCGACGGGCTCGACCTGCGGCTCGAGGTGGACCGGCTGCACATGCTGATGGACGGCATGGTGCTGCACGCGGTCACCGCCCCGGACCTGATGCCACCGGAACGCCTGCGCGCCACCCTGCACCGCCACCTGACCAGCCTGCTGGCCAAGGACTGACCGCGCGCGACCGCGGGACGATTTTGATTTCGCGTGCCCGCGACGGAAGCCGCCATTCCGGCACCACGCCCTGACATGGCGTGCTGTGCGCACCGCACCGCCACCTCGATCGAATGAGACGCACGCGTCGCTTCTGAGGCACTTCTGTTTCGACAAATCGCCCAAAAGCCCCTTTTCCGGCACATCCGGTCAGGCCCCTTGTCAGTTAACGCGCCGGTAGGTACGGTCCGTTCATCTGGCAACAGCCCTTATCAGACGCCCGGAGAAAAGGGGCGAACATGTCCAGTAGTTCCCGTCGTCGTGCGCTGCTGATCACCCTGTTCACCACCGTCCTGACCCTCGCCGCCACGGTCACCGCCATTCCGGCGACCGCCGCGACCGCGGGAATCCCGGTCCCCTCCGCCGACCCCTTCTACCGCCCACCGGCCCCGCTGCCGCCGGTGGCCGCGGGCGACGTCCTGCGTTCCCGCCCGATCACGGCCAAGGCGCTGGTGCTGCCCTTCCCCGTCCGCGCCTGGCAGGTGCTGCACCGCTCCACCAACAACCAGGGCAAGCCGAACGCGGTGGTGGCCACCGTGCTGGTGCCGCACTCACCCTGGACGAACGGGCCACGACCGTTGGTGGCCTACAACATCGGCACCCACGGCCTGTCCTCCAACTGCGCGCCCTCGTTCTGGTTCCGCGCCGGGATCGAGTACGAGCTGGCGCTGATGACCATGGCCCTGCTCAAGGGCTGGGCGGTGGTGGTCAGCGACTACGAGGGCTCGGCGACCACCGGCCCGCACACCTACACCGCCGGACGCCCCACCGGGCACGCGGTGCTGGACGGAATCCGCGCCGCGCAACGACTTCCGGAGGCGGGACTGGACCCGAAGGGACCGGTCGGCATCTGGGGCTACTCCGAAGGCGGCCTGGCCACCTCCTGGGCGGCCGAGCTGCAACCCGGTTACGCGCCGGAGCTCAACGTGCGCGGGGCGGCCGCGGGTGGCGTGCCCAGGGACATCGGCAACGTCGGGTACAAGATCGACGGTGGTCCGTTCTTCGGGTTCTTCCTGGCCGCGGCGATCGGGCTGGACCACTCGCACCCGGAGATGCAGCTGGAGTCGGTGCTCAACGCCAAGGGACGCAAGGCTTTCGCCGAGGTCCGCGACATGTGCCACGCGCAGTGGACCCCGCCGTACGCCTTCCACCGGATCAGCGAGTTCACCGAGGTGCCCGACCCGATCCAGCTGCCACAGTTCCAGAAGGTGTTGGAGCGCAACAGGTTGGGCACCGGCACCCCGGCGGTCCCGGCCTACGTCTACCAGTCGGTGAACGACGAGTTCATGCCGATCAACGACGCCAAGCAACTGGTGCGCGGCTGGTGTTCCCGCGGCGTGCGGGTGCAGCTGCGGGAAAGCCTGCTCAGCGAGCACATCAGCCTGGCCGTGACCGGCGCGCCCGGCGCGGTGTCCTGGCTGGCCGACCGGTTCGCGAACCAGCCCGCGCCGAGCAACTGCTGAAAGGGAGACCGACGTGACGCGGACCTATCCCGCGATCGCCGCGCTGGCCGCCTGGGCCGGTGAGACCTACGGCGACGCGCCCGCCCTGCGGTTCCACCGGGACGGCCACTGGCAGGACATGTCCTACGCGGAGCTCGCGGGAGCGGTCCGCGCCACGGCGGACGGCTTGACCGGCATCGGCATCGGGCCCGGCGACCGGGTCGCGGTGCTGGCCGAGACGTGTCCTGAGTGGACAGTGGCAGACCTGGCCATCGCCAGTGTCGGTGCGGTGCTGGTGCCGGTGTACCCGACCAACTCCGCGCCGGAATGCGCCTGGGTGCTGGGCGACTCCGGCGCGAAGCTGGTGCTCTGCGGCAGCGCGGAGCAGGTGGACCGGGTGGCCGCGCTCCGCCCGGAACTCCCGCTGCTCCAGCACATCGTCGCCTTCACCGAGACGCCCGGCGCGGTGTCGCTGGCGGAGCTGCGCGCGCGAGGGGTGCGCGCGGCCCCGGCCGAGCCCGGGCTGAACACGATCATCTACACCTCCGGCACCACCGGCCCGCCCAAGGGCTGCCTGCTCACCGAGCGGAACTGGCGGGCCTCGCTGACCGCGATCGGCCCGCTGGTGCGGGTCGGGCCCGAGGACGTGATGTTCCTGTACCTGCCGCAAGCGCACCTGTTCGCCCGCATCGTGCAGTTCCTGACCCTGTGCCACGGCGCGACCCTGGGCTTCTTCCGCGGCGACATCCGGCAGCTGCTGCCCGACCTGGCCGCCCTGCGCCCGACCATTCTCCCCTCGGTGCCAAGGCTTTTCGAGAAGGTGCACAGCACCGTGCAAGGGCTCGGCCTGCCGCCGGAGCAGGTGCCGGAGATGGTGCGCGCGGCCCTCGGCGGGCGGCTGCGCGAGGGCCTCTCCGGGGCCGCGCCGATCGCGCCCGCGGTGCTGGAGTTCTTCGCCGGCTGCGGGATCCCGGTGTACGAGGCGTACGGGATGACCGAGTCCACCGCGCTGATCAGCGGCAACCACCCGGGGGCGTGGAAGTTCGGCACGGTGGGACAACCGTTCCCCGGCATCGAGGTGCGCATCGCCGAGGACGGCGAGGTGCTGGCCCGCGGCGAGAACGTCTTCCCCGGCTACCACAACAACCCGGCCGCCACCGAGGAGACCGTGGTCGACGGCTGGCTGCACACCGGCGACCTCGGCGCGCTGGACGAGGACGGGTTCCTGCGGATCACCGGGCGCAAGAAGGACATCATCATCACCGCGGGCGGCAAGAACCTCACTCCGGCGAACCTGGAGAACGACCTGCGCGGCTGCCGCTGGATCTCCCAGGCGGTCATGCACGGCGACCGCCGCCCCTACCCGGTCGCGCTGATCACCCTGGACCCGGAGGAGCTACCGCATCTGGCCCGCGAGCTGGACCTCACCGGCGAGCCGGCCGAGCTGGCGGCCCACCCCAAGGTGCGCGCGGTGATCGAGCAGGTGGTCGAGCAGGCCAACTCCGGCTACGCGCCGCCGGAGCGGATCCGCCGGTTCGCCTTGCTGGGCAAGGACTTCAGCGTGGAGACCGGCGAGCTGACGCCGACGCTGAAGTTGCGCCGCGCGGTGGTGGCGGACCGGTACGCCGCCGAACTGGACGCGCTCTACCAGAACTCCTGACCGCCCCCTGGCAGGGCGGCGCCGAGCGTGCCCTCGACCACCCGGTCGCGCTCGGCCGCGGGCTGCCGCCACCAGCCCGAGCAGCCGTGCACGCACGGATGCCGCATCTGCCGCAGCACCAGCGATCCGCCCGGCCCCGGTTCGGGCTGGGTCCACTCGAAGTAGCCGGTGCCCCGGCACAGGGTGCACTCAGTGGTGGCCGGGGATGTCGCCAACTCCGCCACACCTCCTGCAGGCCGAGTAGTCGGCATCGGGGATGGTGCCGGATCCATGGCATTCGGGACACAGCTTCATACGCACGAGCATTCAGGATCTGCGAACGGGCACAACAAGATCGTGGCAATTTGCCGTGCAATTCATCCGGAAGTGAGAGTCAGTCCGCCACGGACGCGGTGGCAATGCGCGCGATTTCCCTAGTGATGTCCTCGATCGGAGTAATACCGCCCAGCACCGACCAGTGGTGCACCAACTCGTTCACCGCGCCCATCAACGCGATCGCGGTCAGCCGGAAGTCCCGGCGGGTGGCCTCGCCGCGTGCCACCGCGCGCTCGGCCTCGGCCACCAGCAGCTCGATCCAGCGCTCCCGCCAGCCGGCCCGGTACCGCTCCACCTCGGCGCTGACCCCGACCACCTCCACGTAGGCGACCCTGGCCAGCCTGGGGTCCTGCACGGTGACGTCGAGGTAGGTGCGCACGGCCAGCCGGACCCGCTCCACCAGCCCGGCCTCCGGCAGCGCGGCAAACGCTTCCCGCACCGCGCCGATCGCGGTCGTGTTGACCCGGTCGTGCAAGGCCGTCAGCAGGGCCTCCCGGCTGCCGAACTCCTCGTAGAAGTTGCGGGTGGACACCGAGGCCAGCGCGCACAGCCGCTCGATGGAGGCGGCGGCGTAGCCCTCGGTGCCGAAGAGTTCCAGCCCGGCGGCGAGCATGCGCTCCCTGCGCTCGGCGCGGCGGTCGGCCGCCGAACGTCCGGCGTAGTCCCGTCGGGCGAGCGGTCCCGCGCCCATGACCCTCCTCCGGCTGAGGCTGCCCGGTCACTGTACCGACCAAGCTCCGCGCCGCTCACTCCGATGGCGGGCACCGAATTTCAGGGCGCGCGCTGACCATGGAGGTACGGCCGCCATCGCGAGGGAGGGCGCTGACATGCCCGAAGAGGACGAAGCCATCGAGTTCCGCTACTGCGGCCTGCGCCCCCAGCCCGCGCCGTCGATGCCCGAGGGCCTGAACCTGGAGCGGGTGCGCGCGATCGTGCGGACCAGGTCCAAATGGGCCAACGGAACCGTGCTGCACTACTACTTCTTCGACCGGGACACCGACGGCGAACAGGTGCGCCTGAGCGACGGCAGCACCCGGTTCGTCTCCTGGGTCGGCGCGCAGGAGCAGCGCGAGGTGGTGCGGCGGGCCTTCGCCACCTGGCAGGAGCTGGGCATCGGGCTGCGGTTCGAGGAGGTGCCCGACCGCGCCCAGTCGGAGCTGCGGATCGGGTTCATGGACGGCGACGGCTCCTGGTCCTACGTGGGCCGGGACGTGGTGCTGCACGCCGGGGTGCACGACCGCACGATGAACTTCGGCTGGGACCTCACCGCCGACGACTACGGCAGGACCACCGCGCTGCACGAGATCGGCCACACCATCGGCATGCCGCACGAGCACCAGAACCCGTTCGCCGGCATCGAGTGGGACGAGGCCAAGGTCTACCAGTCGCTGTCCGGCCCGCCGAACTTCTGGGACCGGCAGACCATCTTCCACAACATCCTGCGCAAGCTGGCCACCGACGAGGTCACCGGCTCGGCCTGGGACCCTGACTCGATCATGCACTACGGCTTCGGCCCCGGCCTGATCCGCCAGCCCGCCCAGTACGCCGGCGGGATCCGGCCGCCGGGCGTGCTCTCCCCGGTGGACAAGGAGTTCGTGCGCAAGTGGTACCCGGCGCCCACCGGCGAACCGGCCGCGCTGGAGCACCTCAAGACCGTGCAGCTGGAGCTGACCGCGGGCCAGCAGGCTGACTTCGTGATCACCCCGCCGGCCACCGCCAAGTACCAGATCGGCACCTTCGGCGGCAGCGACTCGGTGCTGGTGCTCTTCGAGGAGGTCGACGGGCAGCCGGTCTACCTCTCCGGCGACGACGACAGCGGCACCGACCTGAACGCGCTGATCGAGGCGAAACTGGTGCAGGGCAGGCGTTATCTGGTGCGGCTGCGGCTGTACTACTCGTGGAGCTTCGGCGGCGTCGGGCTGATGTACTGGTGATCATGACACTGAGCCCGGAAGTGCGGGAGTGGCTGGCCAGGCCGCTGTTCTGGCACCTGGCCACCCTCAACGCGGACGGATCGCCGCAGGTCACGCCGATGTGGGTGGAGGCGGACGGGGACAGGGTGCTGGTGAACACCGCGCTGGGCCGGGTCAAGGAGGAGAACCTGCGGCGCGATCCCCGGGTCTCGCTGTCGGCGACCTGGCCGGAGGACCCGTACGACCGGGTGGAGATCCGTGGCACCGTGGTGGCGTTCGTGACCGGCGAGACCGCGGAGGCGGGGATGGACCGGCTGGCGCGTTGGGGCGTGTCCGCCGGGTCGCGCCTGCGAGAGTCGCGATCGGATCGGCCGCTGGCGGTGCGGCGGGGACGCCCTCATACCGGGCCCGGGGTACTGGAGCGGCCCTGATGGCCGAGTTCGACGCCACCGGCCTGTTCGACCAGGACTACCTCGACCTCTACGGCGCGGACCTGGACGCCCGTGCCGACGCCGAGGCCGGCCTGCTCTGGCGGCTGCTCGAGCTGCGCCCCGGCCTGACCGTGCTGGACCTGGCCTGCGGGCACGGCCGCCTGAGCAACCGGTTGGCCGCGCGCGGCTGCCGGGTCACCGGGCTGGACATCACCCCGGTGTTCCTGGACCGGGCCAGGGCGGAGGCGGCAGGAAGCGGACTCCAGGTCGACTACGTGCTCGGCGACATGCGCGAGCTGCCCTGGAGCGGCGAGTTCGACCGGGTGGTCAACTGGTTCAGCTCCTTCGGCTACTTCGCCGACGCGGACAACCGGCGGGTGCTCGCCGAGGTGCGCCGGGTGTTGCGGCCGGGCGGGCGGTTCGCGCTGGAGACCATGCACCTGATCTGGCTGCTGCGCCACTTCCGCGAGTCGGTGCGCCGGGAGCTGCCGGACGGGACCGTGGTGCTGGACGAGCACCGCCTGGACGCCGCCACCGCCCGGTCGGTGGGGCGGCGGACGGTGTCCAGGAACGGCCAGGACCGGGTGGTCAGCTACTTCATCCGGCTCTTCGCCTACCCGGAGCTGGCCGACTGGCTGCGCGCCGCCGGTTTCGCCGAGGTCACCGGGTTCGGGCCGGACGGCGAGCCGCTGACCGCGGCGTCGCGGCGGCTGATCGTGGTCGCGGACAGCCGCTGAGGGTTGAGCCGTCCGGCGTCTTCACCCGGCGGAGAGGTGACAAGACCGGACGAGTTTCTTGACATCGATGTCACAACCAAGTTTCGCTTTCGTCCGGGTTGTGCCGGGGCGAGTCCAGCACAGCCGTCTGCACCCCGACATCCCAGGCGGAGGACTCGAAGCGTGAGAACCAAAGTGCGAGCGGCACGATCACCGATGATGCTGGTCTGCGCGAGCATCGTGGCGCTGAGCCTGGCCGGTTCCCCGGTCGCACTGGCGGCGCCACCGGAGACAGACCAGGGGCAGCCAGTGGAGGGCACCTCGTTCGCCACCTCGTTCGAGGCCGGCGACATCCAGCCGACGTGGACGGACACGCCGGAGACCGGGCCGGACGGCAGGCCCAAGGCCGCCGGGGTGACCGGCGCGGACTCGGTGAGCATCCCGGGCAGCGTCAACGACAAGATCACCACGACCGCGGCCAGCGCGGAGAACACCTCCGGCGGCGAGGTCAGGGACAACCTGTTCGACGGCAGCCTGTCCTCGAAGTGGCTGGCCTTCGAGCGCACCGGCTGGGTCTCGCTGACCCTGTCCGAGGCGGTCCCGGTGCAGAAGTACGCGGTCTCCTCGGCCAACGACGCGGCCGAGCGGGACCCGAAGGACTGGACCCTCAAGGGCTCCAACGACGGCGCCAACTGGACCACTGTGGACAGTCGGACCGGGCAGGCCTTCGCCAAGCGGCACGAGACCAAGACCTTCACCCTGGACAACACCACCGCCTACCAGCACTACCGGCTGGACATCACCGCCAACAACGGCGCGCCGATCATCCAGCTGGCCGAGCTGCAGCTGGCCGGGCCGAGCACCGGCGAGTTCCCGCCGCACATGCGCACCGTGCCGGGCAAGGGTCCGGCCGGTGGCTACAACGTGCGCAACAACAGCGGGTTCACCGGGGTGCGCGCCTTCCGCTACCTGGGCACGCACGAGGCCAAGGGCCGCGGCTACTCCTACAACAAGGTCTTCGACGTCGACATCCAGGTCGGCCGGGACACCGAGCTGTCCTACCTGATCTTCCCGGAGTTCGTCTCGGGTGACCTGAACTACCCGAGCACGCACGCCGCGATCGACCTGGCCTTCGCCGACGGCACCTACCTCAGCGACCTCAAGGCTGCCGACCAGCACGGGTTCGAGCTGTCCCCGCGCGGCCAGGGCGCCTCGAAGGTGCTCTACACCAACCAGTGGAACCTGCAGCAGTCGGTGATCGGCAAGGTCGCCGCGGGCAAGACGATCAAGCGGATCCTGCTCGCCTACGACAACCCCAACGGTCCGGCCAGCTTCTCCGGCTGGGTGGACGACATCCGGATCGGCGCCGCGCCGAAGATCAGCGCCTCCCGGCCGTCGGACCACGTGATCACCACCAGGGGCACCAACTCCAGCAGCTCGTTCTCCCGGGGGAACAACCTCCCGGCCACCGCGGTGCCGCACGGCTTCAACTTCTGGTCCCCGATGACCAACGCGGGCACCACCAGCTGGCTCTACGAGTACGCCAAGGCCAACAACCCGCAGAACCTGCCCACGTTGCAGGCCTTCACCGCCAGCCACCAGCCGAGCCCGTGGATGGGCGACCGGCAGACCTTCCAGGTGATGCCCTCGGCCGAGGGCACGCCGAAGCTGGACCGGGCCGAGCGGGCGCTGCCGTTCAAGCACGTCAACGAGACCGCGCGGGCGCACTACTACGGCGTGACCTTCGAGAACGGGATGAAGACCGAGATCGCGCCGACCGACCACGCGGCGCTGTTCCGGTTCACCTTCACCGGTGACACCTCCAGCCTGCTCTTCGACAACGTCAACAACAACGGCGGCCTCACCCTGGACCCGGCCACCGGCACGGTCTCCGGCTTCTCCGACATCAAGAGCGGCCTGTCCACCGGCGCCACCCGCCTGTTCGTGCACGCTGCCTTCGACCGTCCCGCGGTCGCCGGCGGCAAGCTGACCGGGGCCGGGCGGGACAACGTCACCGGGTACCTGCGCTTCGACACCCCGGCGGACAAGCGGACCGTGACCATGCGGATCGCCACCTCGCTGCTGAGCGTGGAGCAGGCCAAGAAGAACCTGGCCCTTGAAGTGTCCACTTCGGACACCTTCGACTCGGTGAAGGAACGCGCGCAGGCGGAGTGGGACAAGCAGCTGCGGGTGATCGAGGTCGAGGGCGCCACCCAGGACCAGCTGCACACCCTGTACTCCAACCTGTACCGGCTGTTCCTGTACCCGAACTCCGGGCACGAGAACGTCGGCACCGCGGCCAAGCCGGTGTACCAGCACGCCTCCCCGGTGGCCGCGCCGACCGGTCAGGACACGCCGGAGCGGACCGGTGCGAAGGTCGTGGACGGCAAGATCTACGTCAACAACGGGTTCTGGGACACCTACCGCACCACCTGGCCCGCCTACTCGCTGTTCACGCCGAAGAAGGCCGGCGAGCTGGCCGAGGGCTTCGTGCAGCAGTACAAGGAGGGCGGCTGGGTCTCCCGCTGGTCCTCCCCCGGCTACGCGAACCTGATGGTGGGCACCAGCTCGGACGTGGCCTTCGCCGACGCCTACCGCAAGGGCGTGACCAACTTCGACGTGCGCGCCGCCTACGACGCCGCGGTGAAGAACGCCACCGTCGCCCCGCCGAATCCCGGCGTCGGCCGCAAGGGTCTGGACACGTCGGTGTTCCTGGGCTACACCTCCACCGCCACCGGTGAGGGCATGTCCTGGGCCCTGGACGGCTACATCAACGACTACGGCATCGCGGTGCTGGCCAAGACGTTGTACGACGAGGCCAAGTCGAACGACCCGCGCCGCAAGGAGTTCAAGGAGAACTACGAGTACTTCCTGAACCGGGCGCAGAACTACGTCAACATGTTCGACTCCCGGGTCGGCTTCTTCCAGGGCCGCAAGCCCGACGGCAGCTGGCGGGTCGAGCCGTCGAAGTACGAGCCGCGCGAGTGGGGCCACGACTACACCGAGACCAACGGGTGGAACATGGCCTTCCACGCCCCGCAGGACGGTCAGGGCCTGGCCAACCTCTACGGCGGCCGGGACGAGCTGGCGGCCAAGCTGGACAAGTTCTTCAGCACCCCGGAGACCGCGGAGTTCCCCGGCTCCTACGGCGGCATCATCCACGAGATGATCGAGGCCCGCGATGTGCGGATGGGCCAGTACGGGCACAGCAACCAGCCCTCGCACCACATCACCTACATGTACGACTACGTCGGCCAGCCGTGGAAGACGCAGGAGAAGGTGCGCGAGGTGCTGTCCCGGCAGTACACCGGCTCCACCATCGGCCAGGGCTACGGCGGTGACGAGGACAACGGCGAGCTGTCCGCCTGGTGGCTGTTCAGCGCGCTCGGCTTCTACCCGCTGCAGATGGGCAACCCCAGCTACGCCATCGGTTCCCCGCTGTTCACCAAGGCCACGGTGAACCTGGAGAACGGCCGGAAGCTGGTGGTGAAGGCGCCGAAGAACAGCCTGCGCAACGTCTACGTGCAGGGCCTGAAGGTCAACGGCCGCGACTACGGCAAGACCCACCTGCCGCACGAGCTGATCGCGGGCGGCGGCACCCTGGAGTTCGACATGGGCGACAAGCCGTCCAGGTGGGGAACCGGCAAGGACGCCGCCCCGCCGTCGATCACCGAGGGCAGCGCGCCCCCGGCCCCGCTGCGTGACGCGGAAGGCGTCCGCACCGCTTCGACCGGCCTGGACGCGTTGGTGGACAACAGTTCCGCGACCGAGACCGCGTTCAACGGCAGTGGCTGGGTGCAGTTCCAGCCGAAGACGCCGATCGAGCCGGTCAGCTTCTACACCCTCACCTCCGGCAAGGCCGCCGGTGACCCGGCGGGCTGGGTGCTCAAGGGCTCCTACGACGGCAGGAACTGGGCCGTGGTGGACGAGCGCAAGGGCGAGAAGTTCGCGTGGCGCCAGCACACCAAGGCGTTCAAGGTGGCCAAGCCCGGCCGGTACAGCCAGTACCGCCTGGAGCTGACCGGAACCGCGGGCTTCTCGGTGGCCGAGGTCGAGTTCCTCGGCAAGCCCTCCGCCAAGGCGGACAAGGAGATCACCGGCAAGCACGAGGGTCCGCTGACGGTCACCGAGGGCGTCACGGAGCTGCGGGACGCCGAGGTCACCGGCCCGGTGACGGTGGCCCCCGGCGCGACTCTGCGCGCCTACGGCAGCACGATCAGCGGCCCGCTCACCGCCACCGGCGCGGGCTCGGTGATCCTGTTCGGCAGCAAGGTCTCCGGCCCGCTCAGCGTCACCGGCACCACCGGCGAGCTGAGCATCGAGACCACCCGGATCGAGGGCCCGGTGACCCTGGTCGGCAACACCGCCGAGCAGGCCCCGGTGCTCTCCGCCAGCGGGGTCCAGGGTCCGATCACCTGCGCGGGCAACAACCCCGCGCCGGTGGACAACGGCTTCGACAACACCGGCCAGGGTCCGCGGACCGGCCAGTGCTCGGAGCTGTAACGGGCTGAACGAGAAGGGGCCTTCCCAGCCAAGGGAAGGCCCCTTCTTCCTGTCCGGGCTCAGTCGTCGATGGCCTGGTACGCCGTGGTCCAGAAGTCCTTGATCAGCCGGGGCGTGACCGGCGAGTCCTGCGCCACCTGGGTCAGCAGCACCCCGTTCAGCCCGCCCACCGGATCCGCCTGCGCCGAGGTGCCCAGCCCACCATCCCAACCGAACTGGCCGATGTTGGCGAAGCCCCGGCGCACCGTGCGCACGCCCATGCCGAAGCCAAAACCGCCGTGGTCGCCGAAGAACTCGGTCAGCCGGTCCTTGTCCACCTTCTGCTCCGCCGTCAGCTGGTCGGAGGTCATCAGCGCCACCGAGGCCGCGGACAGCACCCGCTCACCCCGGAACTTCCCGCCCTGCAACAACATCCGCTGGAACGCGTGGTAGTCCCCGGCCGTGGACACCAGCCCGTCCCCACCGGCCTGGAACGCGGGCGGCTTGCTGTACTTGCCGCCCTCGGCCGGATCCCACACCACCAGGTCCCCGGTCTGCTGGTCGTGCGCGTAGCTGGTCGGCAACCGGTGAAGCTGGTCGGCAGGTACGTGGAACCCGGTGTCCACCATGCCCAGCGGCGCGAACAGCCGCTCCCGCAGGAACGCCTCGAAGGACTGCCCGGTCACCCGGGACACCAGCAGCCCCAGCACATCCGAGCCGGTGTGGTAGAGCCACCGCTCCCCCGGCTGGCGCAGCAGCGGCAGCGAGCCCAGCCGCCGCGCCCACTCGTCCGGGTCCAGTTCCGAGGGCGGCACGTGCAGCCCCAGCCTGACGATCTCCTGCTGCACCGGGGTTTCCGCCCCGGTCAGATCGACCCCGTAGCCCCAGGTGAAGGTGAGCAGGTCCCGCACCGTGACCGCCCGGCGCGCGGGCACGGTGTCGTCCAGCTCGGCGTCCGGACGGGCCAGCACCCGGCGGTTGGCCAGTTCCGGCAGCCACTCGTCGACCGGGTCGTCCAGGCGCAGGCGGCAGTCCTCCACCAGGGCCAGCACCCCGGCCGCGGTGATCGGCTTGGTGGCCGAGGCCAGCCGGAAGACCGCGTCCTCCCGCATCGCCGCGCCACCGCCGTCGTGCAAGCTGCCCAGCACCTCCACGTGGGTCGCCTCGCCGTGCCCGAGTAGCGCGACCAGCCCCGGCACCTCCCCGGACTCCACCCGCGCCGCCAGCACCGCTCGCATCCGCCGCAGCCCCGCCTCGTTCATGCCGACTCCCCAGTTCGCGTACAACGTTCTCGTCTTGCGCACACTGTACGCACATGCCGGACCGGGCACAACCCCACCTCTTGCCCCGCAACCGTTGACGCAGTGGTCTAAACCACCTAGCGTGTGACGCACGCCGCCAGCGTGCCCCCTGTACCTCGTCCCTTGCGGAGTTACAGATGAGAAGAACACGTCGGCGCACCATGGCCGGAACCGTCGCGGCCGTCATCGCGACCGCGGCCGCCCTGCTCGCTTCCCTGGCGCCAGCCTCCATCGCGGCTCCCGCGGCCCCACCAGCCGCCGAACCGATGGCCGCCGCCGCCCCGAACAAGGTGATCGGCTACTTCGCCCAGTGGGGCACCTACGCCCGCAACTACCACGTGAAGAACATCGTCACGAGTGGTTCCGCGGCCAAGCTGACCCACATCAACTACGCCTTCGGCAACGTCACCAACGGCCAGTGCGCCATCGGTGACGCCTACGCCGACTACGACCGGGCCTATACCGCCGACCTCAGCGTGGACGGCAAGGCCGACACCTGGGACCCGGGTGTGCTGCGCGGCAGCTTCGGCCAGCTGCGCAAGCTGAAGAAGCAGTTCCCGCACATCAAGGTGCTGTGGTCCTTCGGCGGCTGGACCTGGTCCGGCGGTTTCGGCCAGGCGTCGAAGAACGCGGCTGCTTTCGCCGAGTCCTGCTACAAGCTGGTGGAGGACCCGCGCTGGGCGGATGTCTTCGACGGCATCGACATCGACTGGGAGTACCCGAACGCCTGCGGGCTTTCCTGTGACACCAGCGGTTTCGGCTCGTTCAAGACGCTGATGGGCGCGTTGCGGGCCCGCTTCGGCAGCAGCAACCTGGTGACCGCGGCGATCACCGCGGACGGCTCCAACGGCGGCAAGATCGACGCCGCGGACTACGCGGGCGCGGCCCAGTACGTGGACTGGTACCTGCCGATGACCTACGACTTCTTCGGTGCCTGGGCAGCCCAGGGCCCGACCGCCCCGCACTCGCCGCTGACCGCCTACCCCGGCATCCCGCAGCAGGGCTTCAACTCCGACGCGGCGATCCAGAAGCTCAAGAGCAAGGGCATCCCGGCCAGCAAGCTGTTGCTGGGCATCGGTTTCTACGGTCGCGGCTGGACCGGCGTGACCAAGAAGGAGCCGGGCGGCACCGCCACCGGCGCCGCGCCCGGCACCTACGAGGCCGGTATCGAGGACTACAAGGTGCTCAAGACCAAGTGCCCCAGCAACGGCACGGTGGCCGGCACCGCCTACGCCTACTGCGGCAACCAGTGGTGGAGCTACGACACCCCGGCCACCATCCGCGGCAAGGGCTCCTACGCCAAGACCCAGAACCTGGGCGGCGCGTTCTTCTGGGAGCTCTCCGGCGACACCAGCAACGGCGAGCTGATCACCGCGGTCAAGGGCGGCATCGGCTAGTCAGCACCGGCGATCCGGGGTGGCTCCACACGGAGCCACCCCGTTTCCCATCTCAGTCCGCAATGGACAGTTCCTCGTAGTACTCCTTCTGCGCCGGGTAGTAGTCGTCGAAGCTGGGCAGCGGCTTGTCCTCCCGGGCCGCGACCAACATGTCCAGGTAGTACTCCCAGCCCGGCCCGATCTCGCCCGCGCCTTCCAGGGTGTCCCTGTGGTGCACCAGCTTCAGCTCACTGACACCGTCCACTTCGGACAGCTCGACGGTCAGCCGCCACACCCCGACCTCGTCCACGGTGTGCAGCTTCAACAGCCGGGGCGGCACGCACTCGTCGATGCGCAGGTCCATCCACTCCTGGTTCTCCTCGAAGACCATCTGCACCTGCACGGTCTTGCCCGGGCCGGACTCTCCCTTCCAGGGCCCGAACCAGCGCGCGGTGCGCTCGGACTCGGTCAGACTGGCCCAGACGTCCTCGGCCGGGGCCCGGAAGCTGCGCGTCAGCACCAGGTCGGCCCCGGTGTCGGTGCCGAACAACCGGCCAGTGGGCAACGGTGTCATGCCGTGTTCTCCTTGTTCTGCTCCGTCGCGGGCGCCGCGCGGCGCTCCCGGCGGGTGCGGTAGACCTCGGTTTCCAGCGCGTCCAGGCGGTGTTCCCACCCGGCGAGCCGGTCGAACTGGGCCAGCCATTCGGCCAGCTCGCGGAAGCGGTGCGGATCAAGCGCGTACAGCCGCTGCCTGCCGAGCAGCTCGTCCCGGACCAGCCCGCTCTCCCGCAGCACCCGCAGGTGACGACTCACCGCGGGCCTGCTGATCTCGAACCGCCCGGCGATCTCGCCGGCGGAGAGCCGCCCGTCCCGCAACATCACCAGGATCTCCCGGCGCACCGGGTCGGCGATCGCCCCCGCTACCTCATCCACAGCGGAAGCGTAACCCATCGGTTACGCGTTCGGCAATCAGAGCACCCGCAGCTCCACGATCCGCCAGGTCTCGCCGTCCCGCCGCACCCCGACCTCCAGCTGCGCCGCCCCCGAGTTCTGCGCGTTGTCCCTGGTCCGCAGCATCTGCTGGTCGACGAACACCAGCACGGTGGCCCGGTCGCCCCGCAGCTCGCGCACCCCGGCCGCCCGGATGGTGGTGGTCAGCACGAGCTTCTGCTCGGGGGCGACCTTGCGCACCTCGGCGAACAGCTCGCGGTAGTGCTCGATCGCCCGGTCGGTCAGCACCCGGTTCGCAGCCTGTTCGGTGCGGCCGGTGTCGGCGTGGTCGTAGCTGAAGGTGTCCCGCACGGCGTCGGTGACCTGGCGGAGCACGAGGTCGGTGGTGGCGTTGTCGACCAGGGCGGAGTTGTCGCTGGGGCGCAGGGCCGAGGCGGCCATCCCGGCCCAGACGGCGAGGCCGGTGGCCAGCACGAGCACCACGCTGAGCACGGTGACCAGCGGAAATCCGCCACCAGCCCGGTTGAGCGGCTGGTGGGCCTCCGATGGCGCGGCAGGCTCGACCGGCCCGGCTTCAGGCTGAGCGGGCTCCGGTGGCGCGACATCCAGCCCGGCTTCGCGCCGCGCCGCGCCGCCACGCGACTCAGGCTCGGGTTCGGGCTGCGTCGCAACCGCGGGCTGCGCGGCATCCGGCCCGGCGAGTTCCGCCCCCGCCGCCGCCCCACCCCGCGCACTCGCCGCCACGGGCTTCGGATGCCGCCCGGCCACCACCCTGGCCCGCCGCACCGCCTTCTTCCCCGTCCGCCCCCGCGTCACGGCCCGCCCACCCCCATCGTCTGCAACCGCCCCACCCGCCACCCCTGCGCCGTCCGCACCAGCTCCGCCGACAACCGGCTCCGCTGCGTGCTCGCCTGCGCCCCCTCGCGCGCCACCGTGACCTCCACCGCCGCGATCAGCGTCGCCGCCCCCGCCCGACCGTCCACAGTGGTCAGTGCGGCGGACAGCAGCTTCGCGGTGGTCGCCGTGCGGGCGGTCCTGATGTCCCTGGCGTGCTGTTCCTTGCTCTGGCTCAGCTCCTCCAGCAGCGTCCCGGTGGCCACCGCGCGCCACCGGGCCAGCCCGGCCTCGACGTCCCGGTGGTCCAGGGTGTTCAGCTCCACCACCGCGGCCTGTCCCGCCGCCAGCGCCGAGTCCCGCTCAACCGCCTGCCGCAGCCCGGGATCACCGCTGGCCGACCACCACCCCCACCCGAACCAGCCCGCGGCGGCCAGCGCCAGCACCACCAGCACACCCAGCGCGGCCTTCACCGGTTCTCCAGCCCGAGCAGTTGTCCCAGCGTCCGCGGACCTGGCTGCGGCCCGAGCAGTCCCAGTGGGCCGGGCAGGTCCGGTGTCTGCGGGCGGGGTGCGGAGGGGGTTGCGGGGCGGCCGCCGTAAGGGGCGTTCTGGGAGCCGCGGACGCCGGTGGGGCTGTTCGGGGGTTCGGCGCAGTAGGCCTTGTTGTTCAGCGGAGCGTCGCTGGTTTCCTTGCCCGGCCGCTGTTTGGTGCCCTCGTAACCCTTGGTGCAGCTGAACGGGTCGAAGAAGTTCAGCACCAGGCCCAGGTGGCCGGTGCCGTCGCCGGAGGCGGTCGGCGAGGTGGCGGTGATGACCGGGAAGGCGACCAGCAGCTGTTCCAGTCCCGCGGTGCGGGGGCTGGTGATCCGGCTGGTGGTCAACAGGTTCGCCAGCAGCACCGACAGCCCGGTGCCGGAACGGCGGAGCAGGTCGTCAGTGCGCGCGGCGACCTCGGGGACCTGTTCGGCCAGGGTGCGCAGGTGCGGGTCGGAGCGGCGGAGCTGGTCGGCCAGCTCGCGCAGGCTGCGGCTGTAGTCGGTGATCTGGCGGCTCTGCTCCTGCTGGGTGCCGAGCACGGTCCTGGCGTTGGCCAGCAGCTCCTTGGTCTGCGGCAGGTGCTGGGCGGCGGTGCGGGTGAGGCTGTCCGCGCTCTCCAGCAGTCGGCGTAGATCCGGGCCCGCGTCGGCGAAGGCGGTGTGCAGCTCGCCGACCACGGTGCGCAGCGAGTCCACCGGCACGCTCTTGACCAGCCGGTGCGCGTCGGCCAGCACCGAGGACACCTCGGCCGGGATGGCGGTGCGCTGCTGCTCGATCACCGATCCCTCGGCCAGGTGGGGACCGTTGGTGTGCTTGGGCCGCAGGTCCACGTACTGCTCGCCGACCGCGGACCGGGTGGCCACCACCGCCTCGGTGTCGGCCGGGATGGGCGGCGCGGCGTGCTCGATGTCCAGGTCCACGTCGAGTCCGCGCTCGGTCAGGTGCAGCTGGCCGACCCGGCCGACCGCGACGCCCCGGTAGGTGACCTCGGCGTTGGTGAAGATGCCGCCGGAGTCGGCCAGCCGCAACGTGACCAGGTAGCCGCGCGCGCCGAAGAGCCGGTCCAGTCCGGCGTAGCGCGCGCCGACGTAGCTGAGGCCGAGCGCGGCGATGGCCAGGAACACGCCGATCCGGATGATCACCGCGCGGTTCATCGGGGGCCGCCCAGGAGACTGTTCAGCAGCCCGCCGAGCCCGCCCAGCAGACCGGGATCGCCCGAGCCGCCCGGCATTCCGGGCGTAGTGGGTGGCGCGGGCGCACCGGGCAGGAGCGGAGCGGCGGGTGGTTGCCCGGGGTTCTGCGGCGCGCCTCGGCCGCCCGGCGGTTGGATGATCGGCTGGTTGGAGCGGGTGAGGTTGTCCAGCACCGAGCTGAGGTCCAGGTCCAGCTTGACGTCGGCGTTGACGTAGTCGCCGCGCAGGGTGTGCAGGGTCTGGTCGGTGAACGGGAAGGTCACCAGGATCTCCAGCGACTTGGGCAGGCTCTCCCCCGCTTCGGCGATCTTGCGCAGCACCGGTTCCAGCAGCTTCAGGTCCGCGACCAGGTTGGCCGAGCTGCGGCGCACCGTGTCGGTGGCGGTCACCGCGAGCTTGTCCAGCGCCCGCAGCATCTCCACCAGCTGGTCCCGCTGGGTGTTGAGCACCGCGAGCCCCGGCGCGAGGTGCTCCAGCGCGGTGGTCAGGTTGTGCCGCTGGGCGACCAGGGTGGCCGACAACCGGCTGAGCGAGTCGATCGCCCTGGTGATGTCCAGCCGCTGCCCGTCCAGGTCGGCCACCACTTTGTCCACTGTGGACAGCAGTCCGCGTAGCCTGGCCTCGTTCCCGGCCAGCGCGGCGTCCAGCTCGGTGGTGATGGTCCGCAGCTGCCCGACCCCGCCGCCGTTGAGCAGCAGGGACAGCGCGCCGAGCACCTCCTCGATCTCGGTGCTGCGGTTGGTGCGCGCCACCGGGATCACCGCCCCCGCCGCCAGCTGTCCCTCGGGCTGCTTGGGCGCGGCCAGCTCCACGAACTTCTCGCCCAGCAGGCTCGACTGCCGCAACCGCGCGATCGCGTTGCCCGGCAACCGGACCGCCCCGTTCACCGCGAGCCGCACCTCCGCGCTCGCGTAGTCCGCGCCGAGCCGGATCTCCTCCACCCGCCCCACCGCGACGTCGTTCACCTTCACCCCGGCCTGCGGCACCAGGTCCAGCACATCCGCGAAGTGCACGGTCACCAGGTACGGGGCGTCCCCGAGGTCCGCCCCGCCCGGCAGTGGCACCCCGTACATCCCGGTGCACCCGGCGAGCAGCAGCACCGGCGCGAGCAGCAGTCTGCGCATCAGCGGCCTCCCAGCAAGGGCAGCTTGGGCAGGCGGCCCTGTTGCAAACCGGCCAGGATCTCCGCCGGGCTGGGCAGCTTCAGCACCCCGTCGAGCAGGGGTGCGAGCTGGGCGCAGGCGTCGCCGAGTAGCTTGGGCAACTGTTTCGGGGTGCCGGCCTGGATGACCCGGCACAGCAGCAGGACCGGCGGGTAGGTCAGCTCGTTGATCGCGCCGCGGACGGCGAAGGTGCCGGAGGCGGCGTCGTAGCTGTTGAGGTAGTTGGTGGCGGCCAGCGGGGCCACGTCGAGCACCTCGGCCAGCGCGGCCCGCTGGTCCACCAGCACCTTGGTCACGCTGGCCAGCTTGTCCACTGTGGACTTGAGGCGGTCCTGGTTGGCGGTGATGAACTCCTTGACGTCCACCATCGCCCCGGCCAGCGCCTCCAGTGCGCCGCCGAGCTGTTCGCGTTCGGCCGCCAGGTGCCCGCTGACCGAGGCCAGCCGGGTGTTGAAGGCGCGGAGCTGGCCGTCGGAGGCGACCAGGGCGGCGGTGAACTTGCGCAGGCCGTCCACGGTGCCGAACAGGTCCTTGCGGGAGCGGTTCAGGGTCTCCGCGGCGGCGGCCAGGTCCTTGACGGTGGCATTGACCTTGGCCCCGTTGCCCTTGAGGTTGGCCGCGGCGGTGTCCAGCAGGTCGGAGAGCGCGCCGCCGCGGTTGGCGCCTTCGGGGCCCAGTGCCCGGCTGAGCTCGCCGACGTTGCCGAGCAGCTCGTCCAGCTCGACCGGGATCGCGGTGCGTGCCAGCGGGATCTCCGCGCCGGTTGCCAGTTCCGGGCCCTGCTCGTAGGCGGGGGTGAGCTGGAGGTAGCGGTCGCTGACCAGGCTGGGCGCGATCACCACCGCCCTGGCCTCGGCCGGGACCCGGATGCCGCGGTCGAGCTCGAAGCGCACCCGCACCCGCTCGCCCTCCGGGGTCACCGCGCGCACCCTGCCCACCGGCACGCCGAGCACCCGCACCTCCGAACCCGGGTACAGCCCGACGGTGCGGGTGAAGAACGCGGTGGCCGTGGTGCCGCCGGAACCGCCCTGGAGCCAGACCAGGGAGGCGCTCAGCAACAGGGCGGTCACACAGGCGAGGACGAGGGCGCGGTGGATCATCGGCCACCTCCGGTCAGCGGCGGGGTGCAGATGTTCTCGTTGAGCTCGAACACGCCGATCTTGGCGTAGGGCGGGACCAGGCCGCAGAAGTAACCGTCGAACCAGCGGCCGTTGCCGATGGTGTTGTTGAACAGCCGCACGTACGGGGCCAGGTCGCGCAGTCCGGCGCTGAGCTTGTCCTGGTTCTGCTGCAGGATCCCGGTGACCTTGTCCAGTTCGGCCAGCGCCGGGCCGAGCTGAGCCCGGTTGTCCGCGACCAGGCCCTTGAGCTGCTGGGCGAGTTCCTTGGTGCCCCGCAGCAGCGCGCTGATCGCGGCCTTGCGCCGGTCCAGCTCGCCGAGCAGCTGACCGGCGTCCGCGATCAGCCGCCGGACCTGCTCGTCCCGTCCGGCCAAGGTGCCGCTGAGCTGGGAGGTGTTGGCCAGCAACGCCGCCAGCTGGTCGTCGCGGCCGGCGATGGTGCGGGAGAGCGCGGACAGGCCGTCCAGCGCGGCCTTGGTCTTCTCCGGGGTGTTGCGGAAGGTGTCGGTGAGCACCCGGAAGCTGTCCGCCAGCTGACGACTGTCTACTTTGGACACTGTGTCGCCGAGCTGGTTGACCGCGTCGGTGACGTCGAAGGGCGTGGTGGTGCGGGCCAGTGGGATCGGCCGGTCCGGCGGCTGCGGTCGCGCTCCGTCGGGGACCAGGGACAGGTACTTGTCGCCGAGCAGGGTCTTGATCTCGATGGCGGCGGTGGTGCGGTCGCCGAGGCGGGCCTCGGTGAGCCGGAAGCCGACCAGGACCTTGTTGCCCGCCAAGCTGATCGTGGTCACCCGGCCCACCTTGACCCCGGCCACCCGGACCTCGTTGCCGGTGCGCAGCCCGCCTGCCTCGGCGAACTCGGCGGTGTAGGTGGTGCCGCCGCCGATGATCGGCAGGTCCTCGGCGTGGAAGGCGGCCACGGTGCCCAGCAGCAGGCCGATCACGGTGACCGCGCCGATCCTGGTCTGCGCGCTCGCGCTCACCCGCCTCATGGGCCGCACCGTGGCGGCATCGGGGTGCCGGCCAGCGGCAGCACCGGCAGGTCCATGGTCAGGCCGAGCGCACCGACGCCGACCTTGCCGGAGATGCGGCAGGCGAAGAAGTTGAACCAGCCGCCGTAGCTGGCCACCCTGGCGATGGAGCGGACCTTGGTGGGGAAGCGGTCCAGGAAACTCTCCAGCAGGTCGCTGCGGTTGCCGAGCTGTCCGGCGATCTGGCCGAGCGCGCCGATGTCGGTCTTGAGCGCGGGCCGGGCCTGGTCCAGCAGGTTCGCGGTGACCTCGGTGAGCTCGCCGAGGGCGGTGATGGCCGAGCCGATCGGCTGGCGTTGCGCGGCCAGGCCGCTGGCCAGTCGTTGCAGCTGGTCGAGCAGGCCGGTGAGCTCGCCGGTGCGGTCGTTGACGGTGTCCAGCACCGTGTTCAGGTTGGCCACCACCTCGCCGATCACCTTGTCCTTGGCCGCGATCGCGGAGGTGAGCGAGGCGGTGTGGCCGAGGATGCTCTCGATGGTGCCGCCCTCGCCCTGGAACACCTGGATGATCTCCCCGGCCAGCTTGTTCAACTGCTCCGGGTTGAGCGCCTGGAACAGCGGGCGGAACCCGTTGAACAGCACGGTGAGGTTGAGCGCGGGCCGGGTGCGGGACAGCGGGATCTCCGCGCCCCAGGGCAGTTTCTCCCGCACGTTGCCGTCCAGGGCGAGGGCGAGGTAGCGCTGGCCGACCAGGTTGCGGTACTTGACGGTGAGCGTGACCGCGGCGGGCAGCGGTGCCGCACTGTCCACTTCGAACTCGACCCTGGCCTGTTTCTGTTCCACCACCGCGATCTGGGTGACGCTGCCCAGGCGCACACCGGACATGCGGACCTCGTCGCCGACGTTGAGGCCGGTGACATCGGTGAACCTGGCCGAGTACGCCGACTTCGGACCGGCGGTGGAGTTGGCGATGGTCAGCGCCAGCAACGCGGTCAGCGTCACGGTCACCGCGGTGAACACGGTGAGCTTGGCCAGTGGGGAGAACACGGTCATCGCAGGGTCACCTCCGCACCCCGGAACATCGGTCCGAGCATCAGTCCCGCCCACTCGGGCACCTCGGCCACCGGCTTGCCCAGCAGTGGCGCGGCCAGCGCGCCGATCAGCTCGCGTTCCGGCCGGGAACCGGCCAGCGCGGGCGCGGCGGCCGGGTGGGTGGAGCCGTCCTGCACCGGGCCACCCGGCGGGTACTGCGGGAACCGGCCGGGCGGCACCGCGGGTGGATAACAGCGGGGGCCGCGCTTGTCGAGGTACTTGGGCACGTCCACGCCGGGCTGGTACTTGCCGCGGCTGGCGGTGATCTCCAGGGTGAACTTGGCGATGTGCGGGTTCTTGCTGCCCTTGCCGAAGGCGCGGTCCGCGTTGGGGATCATCGCGACCAACTGCTCCAGCAGGCAGGGGTACTCCGGCGCGTACTTCGCCAGCACCTCCAGGGTGGGCCTGCCCTCGGCGAGGAGCGCGATCAGGTTGTCCCGGTTGACCTTCAGGAAGGCTTCCAGGTCCACCGCGGCCAGGGTGACGTTGCCGAACAGGGCACGCAGGTTGTGCTGCTGGTCCAGCACGGTCCTGGTCGTGGTGGTGGCGTCGGCCAGCGCCTGCACCAGTTCCGGGGCGGCGGTGGTGTAGGTGTCGGCGACCGCGGCCAGGGCCTTGAGGTCGGCACGCAGGTCCGGTAGCGAGCCGGACAGGCCGTCCAGGTAGTCGCCGAGCCGGACCAGGGTGTCGCCGAGCTGCTTCCCCTTGCCCCGCAAGGCGTTGGCCATGGCGGTGAGGGTGGCGGAGAGCTGCTCGGGGCGGACCGCGGTGAGCACCGGGAGCAGGTCGTTGAGCACGTTCTCGATCTCCACCGCAGCCTGACTGCGGTCCAGGCCGATGGTCTGACCGTCCACAAGGGACTTCCCGCTGCGCCGCTCCGGTGGTTGCAGGGCCACGTAGCGCTCGCCGAAGAGGGTCTTGGGCAGCAGCCGGGCGGTGACCTCGGCCGGGATCAGCGAGATCCGTTCCGGTTGCAGGGCCAGCGCGAGCACCGCGCGGTCCGCGCCCGCCCTGATCTCCCTGACCTCGCCGACGATCAGCCCGCGCACCTTGACATCCGCGCCTGCCCGCAGCTGCGTGCCCGCCCGGTCCACCTCCAGCAGCACGGTGGCCACCGGGGTGAACGCCTTGCGGTACACCGCGATCGAGCCCGCCACGAACAACGCGACCACCAGCAGGAACACCAGCCCGAGGAGCTGGCAGCGCAGGGGTGAGAGGCGGTCGTTCATCCGGCGATCCGCACCGTGGTGGTGGAGCCCCAGATGGCCAGGCTGAGGAACAGGTCCAGGAACATCTGCGCCACGATCGCCGCCCGCACCGCCCGGCCCACCGCCACACCGACCCCGGCCGGTCCGCCGCTGGCGGTGTAGCCGTAGTAGCAGTGCACCAGGATGATCACCACCGCGAACACGATCACCTTGAGGAAGGACCACAGCACGTCGGCCGGGGGCAGGAACAGGCCGAAGTAGTGGTCGTAGGTGCCCGCGGACTGGCCGTAGAACAGCACGGTGACCACCCGGGAGGCCAGGTAGGAGCAGAGCAGGCCGACCACGTACAGCGGGACCACCGCGCCGAGCCCGGCCAGGATGCGGGTGGTGACCAGGTACGGCAAGCTGGGCACGCCCATCACCTCCAGCGCGTCGATCTCCTCGGAGATGCGCATCGCGCCGAGCTGGGCGGTGAACCCGCAGCCGACCGTGGCCGAGAGCGCCAGCCCGGCGGAGAGCGGGGCCACCTCGCGGGTGTTGAAGTAGGCCGAGATGAACCCGGTGAGGGTGGAGGTGCCGAGCTGGTTGAGCGCGGAATAGCCTTGCAGGCCAACGACCGCGCCGGTGAACACGGTCATGCCGATCATCACGCCGAGGGTGCCGCCGATCAGCGCGAGCGCGCCGCTGCCGAAGCTGACCTCGGTGAGCAGCCGCAGGATCTCCTTGGTGTAGCGGCGGATCGCGACCGGGATCAGGCCGAGGGCGCGCAGGCAGAACCAGAGTTGGCGGCCCAATGCCTCCAGCCCGGGGACCGGCAACCGGGGTTTGCGTGCCAGCACGACCACCGGTTCACCCGCCCTTGGCCGGGACGAGTTGCAGGTACACGCCGGTGATCACCATGTTGATCAGGAACAGCAGCAGGAAGGTGATCACCACGGCCTGGTTCACCGCGTCACCGACGCCTTTGGGGCCTGCGGAGGGGTTGAGGCCGCGGTAGGCGGCCACGATCCCGGCCACGAAGCCGTAGAGGAAGGCCTTGAACTCGCTGATCCACAGGTCGGAGAGCTGGGCCAGCGCGGAGAAGCTGGACAGGTAGGCGCCGGGCGTGCCGCCCTGCAGCACCACGTTGAAGAAGAACCCGCCGAGCACGCCGACCACGCTGACCACCCCGTTGAGCAGCAGCGCGATCAGCATCGCGCCGAGCACCCGGGGCAGGATCAGCCGGTGCACCGGGGAGACGCCGAGCACCTCCATCGCGTCGATCTCCTCGCGGATGGTGCGCGCCCCGATGTCCGCGCACATCGCCGATCCGCCCGCGCCCGCGACCAGCAGCGCGGTGATCAGCGGGCTGGCCTGCTGGATGATGGCCAGCGCCCCGGCCGCGCCGGTGAAGGACTGCGCGCCGATCTGCTGGGTCAGCGAGCCCAGTTGCAGCGAGATGACCGCGCCGAACTGGATCGCGACCAGCGCGGTGGGCAGGATGGTGACGCTGGCGAAGAACCAGGCCTGCCGGATCGACTCGGCCAGCGGGAAGGGCCTGCGCGGCAGGCAGAGGAGCACCTCCCAGGAGAGCACGGCCATCCGCCCGACCTGGCGCAACGCCGCCAGGCCGGGAAAGCCCTGCCCCACCGGGGAAGCCGTCACCCGACCACCCCGAACGCGTGCGTCGCGGTGGCCCCGCCGTCGGCGGCGAACTCCCCGCCGGTGCAGTAGGAGCTCTCGTCGCTGGCCAGGAACAGCACCACGTTCGCCACCTCCGCGGGCTGGCCGATCCGCTTCATCGGCACCAGCTTGCCCATCGCGTCGCGGTCCAGCTCGATGCCGCCCAGCGCCTCACTGGCCATGCCGGTGTCCATCGCGCCGGGGTGCACCGAGTTGACCCGGACCCCCTGCGCGGCCAGTTCCAGCGCGGCCACCTTGGTCATGCCGCGGATGGCGAACTTGCTGGCGGTGTAGGCGGACAGGGTCGGCATCCCGGCCAAACCCTCCACAGAGGACAGGTTGACGATCGAGCCGCGCCTGGCCTCGGTCATCACCGGGATCACCGAGCGCATGCCCAGGAAGCAGCCCACCTGGTTGACCCGCACCACCCGCTCGTAGTCGGCCAGCGTGGTCTGGGCCAGCGGCGCGAAGTGCAGCACGGCGGCGTTGTTGACCAGCACGTCGATCGCGCCGAAGTCAGCGACGGTCTCGGCCACCACTCCGGCCCAGTCGTCCTCGGAACCCACGTCCAGGTGCCGATATCGGGCGTTGGGCCCGAGCCGGCGGCCAGGCCGGTGCCGGTGTCGTCGGCGATGTCGGCCAGCACCACCCGCGCGCCCTCGGCGACGAACCGGCGGGCGACCGCCTCGCCGAGGCCCCTGGCGGCCCCGGTGACCAGCGCGACCTTGCCGTCCAGCCTCACATCAGCTCCTCGGTCAGCGGCAGCAGCACGGTCTTCAGCTCGGTGTATGCCTCGAAGGCGCTGCGCCCGCCCTCGCGGCCCAGCCCGGACTGCTTGAAGCCGCCGAAGGGCAGGTGCGGTTCGACGGTGAAGCCGTTGATGCCGATGGTGCCGGCGCGCAGCTTGCGGGCGAGGCGGAAGGCGCGCTGGGCGTTGGCGGTGTAGATCCCGGCGCCCAGGCCGTACTCGGTGTCGTTGGCCAGCCGGATCGCCTCGTCCTCGTCGGTGAACGGGACCACCGCGAGCACCGGGCCGAAGATCTCCTCCCGCGCGATGACCATCTCGTTGCCCACGTCGGCGAAGATGGTGGGCTGCACGAAGTTGCCCGTGCTCAGCTCACCGTCCACTCTGGACCCGCCGGTGACCAGCCGCGCGCCCTCTTCCTGGCCGCGGTCGATGTAACCGAGCACCCGGGCCAGCTGACGTTCGTTGATCAGCGGGCTGGCCAGGGTGCCCGCGTCGAACGGGTCGCCGTAGGTGATCGCGGCGGCCATCATCTGCGCGCCGGCCAGGAACTCCTCGTAGACCTCCCGGTGCACCAGGGCCCGGCTGTGCGCCACGCAGGCCTGGCCGGACAGGCCCATGGTGACCGTGCCCATCGAGGTCATCCCGGCCAGGCCGACGTTGGGCGCGTCCGGGAAGACCAGGCTGGGGCTCTTCCCGCCCAGCTCGAGGGAAACCCGTTTGAGGGTCCCGGCAGAGGCTGCCACGATGCGTTTGCCGACCGCGCGGCTGCCGGTGAAACTGATCTTGTCCACCGCCGGGTGGGTGATCAGCGCCTCGCCGACCGACTCGCCGGGGCCGGTGACCACCGAGACCACCCCGTCCGGCAGTCCGGCCTCGGCGAACAGTTCGACCATGCGCAGCACGGAGAAGGTCGCGTACTCCGACGGTTTGAGCACCACCGTGCACCCGGCGGCCAGCGCGGGCGCGAGCTTCTGCGCGAACAGCAGGAACGGCGCGTTCCAGGGCAGGATCGCGGCCACCACGCCGATCGGCTCGCGGAAGGTCATCGCCAGGTGGTCGCCGCCCTGGTACGGCGGCAGGGTGTCGCCGCCGAGCTTGTCGATCCAGCCGGCGTGGTGGTCGAAGACGTCGGCGGCCGCGCCGACCGAGGTGGTGTAGATCCCGCCGAAGGACAGCGGCACGCTGTTGTCCAGCGCCTGCAACCGTTGCAGCTCGTCGGTGTGCTCGCGCAGCAGGTTGGCGTAGCGGTGCAGGGTGCTGATCCGCACCCCGGCGCGGGCGTTGGGCCACGGCCCGTCGTCGAAGGCGCGGCGCGCGGTCCGCACGGCTTCGTCCACATCGGACCCGGTCGCCACCGCGAAGGTGCCGATCTCCTCGCCGGTGGCCGGGTGCCGGTGCCGCCACACCGCGCCGTCGGCCGCGGCCCGCCACTTGCCGTCGATCAGCAGGTGGCCCTCGGACAGGCCCGCGGTGTCCCGGTGCGGCAACACGGTGAGCGGCATGGCTACTCCTTTGTGGACGGTCAGGGGCGGGCCTGGAGCGCGTTCAGTTCGGTGCAGGCGAAGCCGCGGTCGGCCGGGCGGCCGGTGAAGTACTCGCCGACGGTGGCGGCCAGCTCGGCCAGGCTCCAGGTCTCGCCCGCGCTGACGAACCGCTGTTCCACGCTGGGCGGGGCGAGCAGCGCGACCATGCCGCCGTGCACCACGAAGACCTGCCCGTTGATCGGCTCGGCCGCGGGCGCGGCGAGGTAGGCCACGAACGGCGCGACATGTTGCGGGTCAAGGGGATCCAGACCCTCGGCCGGGGCCTCGCCGAAGACGTGCCGGGTCATGCCGGTGCGGGCGCGCGGGCAGATCGCGTTGGCGCGCACGCCGTAGTGCGCCAGCGCCCTGGCGGTGGAGATGGTCAGCGCGGCGATCCCGGCCTTGGCCGCGGCGTAGTTGGCCTGGCCGGGCGAGCCGAGCAGGAAGGACTCCGAGGCGGTGTTCACGATCCGGCCGTACACCGGCGCGCCGGTGTGCTTGGCCTGCTGCCGCCAGTGGGCGCTGGCGTTGCGGGACACCAGGAAGTGCCCGCGCAGGTGCACCCGCACCACCAGGTCCCAGTCCTCGTCGGAGAGGTTGAACAGCATCCGGTCGCGCAGCACCCCGGCGTTGTTGACCACCACGTGCAGCCCGCCGTACTCGGCCAGCGCGGCGGCCAGCAGCGCGTCCGCGGTGGCCCGCTCGGCGATGTCCCCGGCGACCACGGTGGCCGCTCCCCCGGCCTCCCGGATCAGCGCCAGGGTCTCCTCGGCCGCGCCGGGCAGGTCGTTGAGCACCACACTCGCCCCGGCCTTCGCCAGGGCCAGCGCCTCGGCCTGCCCCAGCCCGGCGCCGGCGCCGGTCACCACGGCGACCTTGCCGGACAGGCTCACCCCGTTGTCCACAAGCGACACCCACCTAGTCGAAGGTCACGATCTGCCGGATCACCGTGCCGCCGGGCAGGGTGGACAGGCCGTCGTTGATGTCATCCAGAGGCAGCCGGCGGCTGATCATGCCGTCCAGGTCGAGCAGCCCCGCCCGCCAGAAGTCGATCATCTTGGCCGAGTCGCGGCGGACGTCGGCCGATCCGTAGAAGGAGCCCAGCAACCGCTTCTCGTGCAGGAACAGCTCCTGGGCGGAGAAGGAGACCTGGGCGTCGGCCCGGCCCGCGCCGACCACGACCACGGTGCCGCCGCGGCGGGCGGAGTCCCAGGCGGAGCGGATGGTGGCGGGCAGGCCGACCACCTCGAAGGCGTAGTCCACGCCCTCCCCGCCGGTCAGCTCGCCGAGCAGGCCGGGCAGCTCCTCCGGCGTGCCGGTGTGCGTGGCGCCGAACTTGAGCGCGGCCTCGTGCTTGTCCCGCACCGGGTCCACCGCGATGATCGTGCTGGCCCCGGCGATCCGCGCGCCCTGCAGGGTGGACACGCCGACCCCGCCGCAGCCGATCACCACCACGGTCGAACCGGGTTCCACCCTGGCGGTGTTGAGCGCCGCGCCCGCGCCGGTGAGCACGCCGCAGCCGATCAGCGCGGCGATCTCGAACGGCACGTCATCCGGCACCTTGATCGCCGCGGGCGCGGGCACCACCAGCTCCTCGGCGAAGGTGCCGCAGCCGGCGAAGCCGAACAGCGGCTGGTCGCGGGAGGTGAAGCGGGGGTGGGTGAAGGACTCGATCGCGTACACCGCGCACAGGTGTGGCTGGCCGCGCAGGCAGTTCTTGCAGCGCAGGCAGGCCGGCACGAAGGTGATCAGCACGTGGTCGCCCAGGGCGAGGTCGGTCACCGCGGAGCCGATCTCCACCACCTCGCCCGCGCCCTCGTGGCCGAGCACGCCCGGGGCGAGCGCGGGCAGGGTGCCGTCCATGGCGTGCAGGTCGCTGTGGCAGATGCCGGCGGCGCGCACCGCGACCCGCACCTCCTGGGGGCCCGGCGGGACCGTGGCCACATCGGAGCGCAGCTCCAGCCGGTCGTCCCCCACCTGGTTTAGCACGGCAGCCTTCACCGGTCCACCCCTCGACGAGTAGTGCGGCCTCGGATGGGGACCGACAGTAGAATGTGTTCTCACTCCGAGCAAGGGCCAACTGAGTGGCACGGGTGTTTCTTCGCGAGAACGTGTTCTAGTATCGAGGTATGCGGATCGCGTACTCGCGGGAACAGCAGCAGCTGCGCGCGGAACTGCGGGCCTACTTCGCCGAGCTGATGACACCGGAGCGCCGGGCGGCGCTGACCTCCGGCGGCGGGGACTACGGCGACCGCGCCACCTATCTGGAGGTGGTGCGGCAGATGGGCCGGGACGGCTGGCTCGCGCTGGGCTGGCCGCGCGAGTACGGCGGGCAGGCCAGGCCGCTGCTGGACCAGCTGATCTTCACCGACGAGGCGGCCACCGCGGGCGCGCCGGTGCCGTTCCTGACCCTCAACAGCGTGGCGCCGACGATCATGCGTTTCGGCACCGAGGAGCAGAAGTCCTTCTTCCTGCCCAGGATCGCCGCGGGCGAGCTGCACTTCGCCATCGGCTACTCCGAGCCGGAGGCCGGCACCGACCTGGCCTCGTTGCGCACCAGGGCGGCGCGGGACGGGGACGAGTGGGTCATCAACGGGCAGAAGATGTGGACCAGCCTGATCCAGTACGCCGACTACGTGTGGCTGGCCTGCCGCACCGACCCGGACGCGCCCAGGCACAAAGGGCTCAGCGTGCTGATCGTGCCGACCGACGCGCCGGGATTCTCCTGGACGCCGGTGCGCACCATGGCCGGTCCTGGCACCAGCGCCACCTACTACAGCGATGTCCGGGTCCCGGCCGGCGCGCTGGTGGGCGAGCAGGACAAGGGCTGGCCGCTGATCACCAACCAGCTCAACCACGAACGCGTCGCGCTCACCTCGGCCGCACCGCTGCGCACCGCGTTGCAGGAGGTGCTGGACTGGGCGAAGGCGACCAAGCTGCCCGACGGCGGGCTGGTGGCCGACCAGGAGTGGGTGCGGATCCACCTGGCCAGGGTGCACGCGAAGGTGGAGTACCTGAAGCTGTTGAACTGGCGGATCGCCTGGGGCGCGGCGCACGCCCCGACCCCGGCGGACGCCTCGGCGACCAAGGTGTACGGCACCGAGCTGGCCACCGAGGCCTACCGGCTGCTGATGGAGGTGCTCGGCCCGTCCGCGACACTGCGCGCGGGCGCGCCGGGGGCCGCGCTGCACGGCAGGATCGAGCGGCTGCACCGGTCCTGCCTGATCCTGACCTTCGGCGGCGGCACCAACGAGGTGCAGCGGGACATCGTGGCCGCCACCGCCCTCGGCCTGCCCATCCGGCGCTAGATCCTGTCCCAGGGAGACTCCGTGGACTTCAGCATGACCGAGGCCCAGCAGGCACTGTCCACTGTGGCCGGTGAGGTCCTGGCGCGCGAGGTGACCCAGGAGCGGCTGCGCGCGGCGGAGTCCGGGCCGGACCGGTTCGACCGTCCACTGTGGAACAATCTTGGCGCGTCCGGGCTGCTCGGGGCCGGTATTCCTGAGCAGCTGGGCGGTTCCGGTTACGGCGTGCTGGAGCAGTGCTCGGTGCTGGTCGCGCTGGGCCGGGCGGTGGCCCCGGTGCCCTATCTGGCTTCCACCGTGCTGGCCGCCTCCGCGATCGCCGAGTTCGGCGACCCGGCGGTGCGGGAGCGCTGGCTGCCGGGCGCGCTGAGCGGGGAGTCGGTGCTGACCGCGGCGCTGACCGACGAGTCGGCCACCACCGCCGAACGCACCGCCGAGGGCTGGCTGCTCAACGGCACCAAGACCGCGGTGCCCGCGGGCGGGATCGCCGCGCTGTTCCTGGTTTCCGCGGACACTCCCGACGGACCCCGGGCCTTCCTGGTGACGCCGGAGGATCCGCGGGTGTCGGTGCGGCGGCAGGAGGTCGTGGACGGCGCGGGCACGGCCTGGCTGGAGCTCAACGGCACGCCGCTTCCTGCCGACCGGGTGCTGGACGGCGCGGCGGTGGAGTTCCTGCACACCAGGGGCGTGCTCGGCTGGTGCGCGCTGCAGCTGGGCGTCACCGAGCGGGCGCTGGAGCTGACCGCGGCCTACGCCCGCGAGCGGGTCCAGTTCGGCCGGCCGATCGGTCAGTTCCAGGCAGTGGCCCAGCGCCTGGCCGATGCCTACATCGACGTCGAGGGCATCCGGCTCACCCTGTGGCAGGCGGCCTGGCGGGTCAGCGAGGGCCTGCCCAGCTCGGAGTCCCTGGCCACGGCCAAGTTCTGGGCGGCCGACGCGGGCCACCGGGTGGCACACACCGCGGTGCACATCCACGGCGGCGTCGGCATCGACCTGGACCACCAGCTGCACCGCTACTTCACCGCCGCCAAACACGCCGAGTTCGCCCTCGGCAGCGCAACCCCCCACCTCCGCACCCTGGGAACCGAACTCCTCCGCCACCCCTAGCCCCGAGTGTTGGCCGTTCTCGCACGCTGTGTTGGCCGAACTGGGACGGTGTGTTGGCCGTTGCGGACGCGCGCTGGCAGCCGCGCGTCCAAGAACGGCCAAGACCCCGTACGACACCGGCCAACACACCGTACGACTTCGGCCAACACGATGGGCGGGTTAGCGGAGCGTGGACAGGCGTTGCACGGTTTCGTCGAACTCCTGGACCAGGTCGGCCATCAGGTCGGCGACCGGGCGGATCTGGTTCATCCGGCCGACGATCTGGCCGACCGGCATGGCCACCACCTCGGGGTCGTCGGCCGCGGCGAGGCGCTGGTGGGCCTCGTTCACCAGGAGGTTCTGCAACGGCATGGGCAGGGGTTCGGGGGCGTCGGGGGTGGACCAGGCCTCGGTCCAGCGGGTGCGCAGCAGACGCGCGGGTTTGCCGGTGTAGATGCGCGAGCGCACGGTGTCACTGGAGCGGGCGGCCAGCAGTGCCCGCTGGGTGGCCGAGTTCGGGCCGCCGAGGGTGTACTCGGCGCTGGTCAGCCAGCAGGAGCCCATCCAGACCCCTTGCGCGCCAAGGGCGAGCGCGGCCGCGGCCTGGCGACCGGAGCCGATGCCGCCGGCGGCCAGCACCGGGACCCGGCCACCGACCGCGTCCACGATCTCCGGCAGCAGCACCATGGTGGCGATCTCCCCGGTGTGCCCACCGGCCTCATAGCCTTGGGAGACCACGATGTCCACGCCGCCGAGCACGTGCCGGACCGCGTGCTCAGCACGACCGGCGAGCGCGGCGACCAGGACGTCGTGCTGGTGCGCGCGGTCGATGACGTCGATCGGCGGCGGCCCGAGAGCGTTGGCGATCAGGCGGATCGGGTGGCCGAGGGCGACGTCCACATGGGACCGGGCGACCGAGTGCAGCCAGCCGAGCACCCCGCCGGGCTCGCCCGCCGCGGCCTCCGGCACGCCCAGCTCGGCCAGGGTGCGCTGGACGAACTCGCGGTGTGCCAACGGGATCAGCGCGTCCAGGTCGACCGCGGTGCCCTCCTTCGGCGCGGCGGCGGGCATGACGATGTCCACGCCGTAGGGGCGGCCGCCGGTGTTGGCGTCCATCCAGGCCAGCGCGGCGTCCAGGTCCTCGGCGCGGTTGTAGCGCACGCAGCCCAGCACGCCGAGGCCACCGGCGCGGCTGATCGCGGCGGCCACGTGCTCGGACGGGGTGAAGCCGAGCACCGGGTACTCGATGCCCAGCACCTCACACAGCGACGTTCGCATCCCGGTGCTCCTCGACGTAGCGTTGGGCCCAGCGGTAGTCCGGTTTCCCGCTGACGGATCGGCCGATCTCCTCGACCAGCCACAGGCTGCGCGGCACCTTGTACCCGGCGATCAGCTCGCGCACGTGCCGGTCCAGCGCGGCGAAACTCGGTGCGGCCCCTGGTCGTGGCTGCACCAGGGCGGCCACCCGCTGGCCGAGGCGCTGGTCGGGGATGCCGACCACGAGCGCGTCCAGCACGTCCGGGTGGGACTTGAGCGCGCCCTCCACCTCCTCCGGGTAGACCTTCTCGCCGCCGGTGTTGACGCAGGTGTTCCCGCGCCCCAACAGGGTCACCGTGCCGTCGGCCTCGACCCTGGCGTAGTCGCCGGGGATGGCGTAGCGGCGGCCGTCGATCTCGGTGAGCATGGTCGCGGTCTTGGCCGGGTCCTTGTAGTAGCCCAGCGGCACGTGCCCCGAGCGGGCCAGGCGGCCGACAACCCCTGGCGCGACTGGCTTTCCGGCCTCGTCGATCACCACGGTGTCCGCGTCCACCTTGACCCGTGGGCCGTCCTTGGGCTGGCCGTCGCGGCCGATCACGCCGATGCCGCTGAACCCGGTCTCGGAGGAGCCGATCGCGTCGGTGAGCATGAGGTTGGGCAGCGCTTCGAGGTACTGCTGCTTGACGCTGGGCGAGAACAGCGCGGCGCTGCTGGAGATGGCGAACAGCGAGGAGGCGTCGTAGCCGCCGCGGTGGTAGGCCTCGATCAGCGGGCGGGCCATCGCGTCGCCGACGATGGTGAGCACGTTGACCTTGTGCCGCTGGATCACCTGCCACACCTCGTCGGCGTCGAAGTGCGGCACCAGCACCACGGTGCCGCCGCCGAACAGGCTCTGGAAGGTGGCCCACTGCGCCGCGCCGTGGATCAGCGGCGCGACCGGCAGCCGCACCAGCGCGAAGTCCTTGCCCGCACGGCATTGCTGCCATTCGTCGGGCAGCCGGGCGCCGCTGAGGAAGTCGATGCCGCCGCCGAGCACCCGCCACACGTCCTCGTGCCGCCACACCACGCCCTTGGGGTGCCCGGTGGTGCCGCCGGTGTAGAGGATGTAGCGGTCGTCGGGGCTGCGCTCGGCGAAGTCGCGGTCCGGTTCGCCGTCGGCGAGTGCGTCCCGGTAGGACACCCCGGCGAACTCGGCTCCGGAGGCGTCCGGGATGACCACGGTGTGCCGCAACCGGGGCACCTGCGGCAGGATCTCGGCCACCAGCGGGCCGTGCCGCTGCTCGTGCACCAGCGCGACCAGGTCGGCGTTGTCGTAGAGGTACTGCAACTCGTTCTTGAGATAGCGGTAGTTGACGTTGATGGCGACCGCGCGCAGCTTGTAGGCGGCGATCATCGCCTCCACCGCCTCGATGGAGTTGCGCGCGTGCACCCCGATGTGCGAACCGGGTACGACCCCGTTCCTCCGCAGGTGGTGGGCGAGTCTGTTGGACCGCTCCTCCAGCTCCGCGTAGCTGACCTGGCGGCCGCCGCAGATCACGGCGACGCGCTCGGGGACGAGATCGACGGCATGTTCGACGAGATCCGCTATGTTGACGGCCACGCTTCGAAAGTAGAACGTGTTATCGTTGTCCGGCAATAGCCCATGGAGAGGAGAAAAGCTCCATGTCCGCTGACGCTCCGCACTGCCTGGTGGAACAACGAGACGCTGTGCTCGTGGTGACGATGAACCGCCCGCAGGCGCGCAACGCCCTCTCCGGCCCGATGCTGGCGATCATGCGCGAGGCCTGGGACGAGGTGGACCGCAATCCAGCCATCCGGGCCTGCGTGCTCACCGGCGCGGGCGGCGCGTTCTGCGCGGGCGCGGACCTCAAGGCGATGACCCAGTCCCATCCGAGCGAGCAGTTCCGCGAGGGGTTCGACCTGTCGGTGATCCCGGCCCTGCTGAAAGGCCGCCGGTTGAGCAAACCGCTGCTGGCCGCGGTGGAGGGACCGGCGATCGCCGGGGGCACGGAGATCTTGCAGGCAACCGACATCCGGGTGGCGGGAGTGAGCGCGCGGTTCGGGGTGTCGGAGGCGCGGTGGGGCCTGTTCCCGTTGGGGGGCAGCGCGGTCCGGCTGCCGAGGCAGATCCCGTACACGGTGGCGGCGGACCTGCTGCTGACCGGCCGGCACATCGGCGCGGCCGAGGCCAAGGAGATCGGCCTGATCGGGCACGTGGTGCCGGACGGTCAGGCGCTGCCGAAGGCCCTGGAGCTGGCGACGGCGATCGCGGCGAACGGACCGCTTGCGGTGCAGGCGATCCTGCGCACGATGCGGGAGACGGAGGGCATGGCGGAGGAGGAGGCGTTCCCGGTGGAGGCGAAGCTGGGGGCGGCGGTGTTCGCGAGCAAGGACGCGCGGGAGGGGCCGAAGGCGTTCAAGGAGAAGCGGAAGCCGGAGTTCCGGGGGGAGTAGGCGGGAGGCGGAGGTCGCGGCGAGCGGGACCGGGCGGCCAGCCTGCGCGAGGGCGGGCGGCGGCGGTGTTGGCGCTACGCGAGGCGCGGACTGTGGCGGTGAGCCGTCGGCGGCAGCGAGCGTTCGAGTGGCGGCGAATCCGCTGTCAGTGCGGGCGGTCAACGGGCGCGCAACTGCCGCACGATCTGTCCGAGGTCCTCCTCCGCCGCCGGGCACTCCGCCAGCCGCTGGGCCACCAGCGCGGCGAGCGGCAGCTCCGCCGCCTCCGCCGCCAGCCGGGAGTCCTTGGCCGCCAACCGGATCGGGTAGTGCGCCCCGGTCGCGAAGGCCCGCGCCGCCAGCCCACCCAGCGCCGACCCGGCGAGTGCCTCCCGCACCAGTTCCGCCGGCAACCCGAACGCCTCGGCCAGGGTCAGCGCCTCGGCGATCGCGACCACGCCGGTGACCGTGGCGTTGATCAGCACCAGTTTCAGCGCGGCGCCGGTGCCGGTCAGCCCGGTGCGCACCACCTTCCCGAACACCTCCAGCACCGGCAGCACCGGTTCGGCCGGGCCACCCACCAGCAGCGTCAACTCCCCTGCGGCGGCCTTGTCCGCGCTGCCCATCACCGGCGCGTCGATCAGCGTGACGCCCGCCGGCAGCAGCGCGGCGACCTCACGCAGGGCGTCCGGGCCGATGGTGGACATCTCGATCAGCGTGCTGCCCGGACGCAGGTCCAGCTCGGCGACAACGCTGAGCACCGCGGCCGGGTCGGCGAGCATGGTCACCACGACCTCGGCCTCCCGGGCCGCCTCGGCCGGGGTGCTCGCGACCCGGGCGGCCAGGGCCGTGGCGCGTTCCGGGGAACGGTTCCACACGGTCAGCGGGTAGCCCGCGGCGAGCAGGCGGCGAGCCATCGGCAGGCCCATGGTGCCCAGTCCCAGGAAAGCGATCCGTGTGTTCACGGCGCTGACGCTAGGCCGTCACGAGGTCTGCCACCAGCGAATGGTTCGCATGCCAGCCATGCTAGGCAGGCATGCGTTCGACCGGGTAGCCGTTCTTCCAGATGGTGTGGATCTCGCGCAGGGCGGTGATGTCGGTGGTCGGGTCGCCCTCGACCAGCAGCAGGTCGGCCCGCAGACCGCGGGCGATGCGGCCCCGGTCGGGCAGCGTGAAGTGCTTGGCGGGCAAGGAGGTCGCCGCGGCCAGGGCCTGGGCCGGGGTCAGGCCCGCGGTCACCAGGTGCGCGAGCTCGGTCAGCATGCTGGGGCCGTGCGCGGCGCCGGGCATGGTGGCGTCGGTGCCCGCGAGCACCGGGACGCCCTCGGCGCGCAGGCGGCGGATGTTGGCCAGGGCGTTGCGCAGGAACGACGGGCGGCAGCGGGTGCTGCGCTTGGTCAGGGACTCCCGTTGCGGCGCCGAGAGGTACGGCGTGATCCGTGGGTCGGCCAGGAGGGAGTCGGCGCTCGCGCCGCAGTCGTAGACGGACAGGGTCGGCACCACGACGGTGCCCGCGGCGCGCAGGGCGGCGACGAACTCCGGCGGGGCCTCGGCATCGGTCCACACGTGCGCCAGCGCGTCCGCGCCCGCGTCCAGGGCGATCCGGGTGTTGTGCAACTGTTCGGCGTGCGCGACCGCGAGCCTGCCCCTGCGGTGCGCGGCCTGCACCACGGCCCGAGCCTGGGCCGGGGTGAGCGTCGGGAAGGGGTGTTCCGGGCTGCCGTCCTCGATCACCAGCTTGATGAAGTCCGAGCCCTCGGCCACCCGCTCACCGACGAAGGCGTCCGGGTCCGCGCCCGGGGTCAGCCGCGGAAAGCCGGGGCCGCGCGGGTGGCCGTCGGGCACGGTGACGCCGAACCCGGCCGACCACAGGTCCGCCTGGCTGGTGCGGGCGTGGCCCCGGCGCTGGCGGCGGGCCTCGGCGAGTCCGGACGGGTCGCCGAACATGTCCAGCTCGGTGGTCACGCCGAAGCGCAGCGCGTCGGCGCGGGCGGTCTCGTTGAGGTGCACGTGGCAGTCGATGAGGCCGGGCAGCAGGGTCCGGCCGCGGCCGTCGTGCACCGGGACGCCGGAGGCGGGCAGGTCGCCGACCGCGCGGATCCGGCCGTCGGCGACCAGCACCGAGGCGCGCGGCAGCACCCGTTCGCCGTCGAAGACCCTGGCGTCGCGGATCACGAACGGGCCGGATCCCGTTGCCGCACCGGCTGATCCGCCGAGTGCGACGGTGGCGGCCCCGGCGGCGAACAGTCCCTTGGCCTTGCGGCGCGGCAGTTCCATGCCGACTTCCTACCGGCCGGAGGGGTCCGCGGCAGACCGACGAACGACCAGCAGCGCGCCGACTTTCGTTCAGTACACGCCAGGGCCGAGCTTGCGGTGGTCCCAGCTGGCGATCCGGCTGCGGTGGAAGGTGATCGCGACCCGTTTCACCGCCTGCCGGGCGATGTGCTCGCTGGCCGCCTCGTCCACCGGGCCGCCGCCGTAGCGGGTGAGGATCGCGGTCCCCACCCGCAGCACGGCGGCCGGATCGGTCTGCACCTCCGCGGTGCCCTCCATGGACACCCCGCGCAGCTTCTCGTAGCTGTCCCCCGCCTCGACCAGGCAGCTCAGCCGCGGGTCCCGCCGCAGGTTGAGCACCTTCTGCGAGGCCGCGTAGGTCCAGAACACGATCTCCCCGTCCAGCAGGGCGAACCACATCGGCACCACGTGCGGGTGCCCGGTCGGGCCGAGGCTGGCCACCACCAGCGTGCGCTGCTCGCCGAGGAAGTCCTCCACCTCGGCCGGGGACATGGTGATCTGGTCACGGCGACTCATCCGGGCTCCCTGGTCAGATGTTGCGGGCACGGCCCGCCCAGTACGGTTCGCGCAGCCTTCGCTTGTACAGCTTGCCGTTGGGATCCCTCGGCAGCGAGTCGAGGTAGTCGATGCTGCGCGGCAGCTTGAACTTGGCCAGCCTGGTCCCGGCCCAGGCGAGCAGCTCCTCGGTCAGCGCAGCGTCGCCGACCACGCCCTCAGCCGGTTGCACCACCGCCTTGACCTCCTCGCCCCAGTCCGGGTGCGGGATGCCGAAGACCGCCACGTCGGCCACCTTCGGGTGCACCGCCAGCTCGCCCTCGATCTCGGCGGGGTAGATGTTCACCCCACCGGAGATGATCATGTCGTTGCGCCGGTCGCACAGGAACAGGTAGCCGTCGGCGTCCAGGTAGCCGATGTCGCCCATGGTGAACAGCTCACCCACCCGGTTGGCCGCGGTCTTCTCCGGGTCGCCGTGGTACTCGAAGGTGGTCACCGCCCCGGCCTGTAGGTACACCAGCCCCGGCTGACCGGCCGGCACCTCGGCTCCCTGCTCGTCCAGCACCCTGACCTGCGAACCCGGCCAGGGCAGGCCGACCGAACCGGGCTTGGCCAGCCACTGCGCGGAGTCGATCACCGCGCCGCCGCCCTCGGTGGCCGCGTAGTACTCCACGATCACCGGCCCGAGCCAGTCGATCATCCGGCGCTTGGTCTCCTGCGGGCAGGGCGCGGCCCCGTGCACCAGCTTGCGCAGCGAGGACAGGTCGTACTTGGCGCGGGTCTCCGCCGGCAGCGCGAGCAGCCGGTGGAACTGGGTGGGCACCACGTGGCTGTGCGTGACCCGGTGCCGCTCGATCAGCCGCAGCATCTGCTCGGCGTCCCAGCCGTCCATCAGCACCACCGGATGCCCGTAGAGCACCGAGACGACCGCGCAGCTGAGCACCGCGGCGTGGTAGAGCGGCGAGCCGCACAGGTGCACGTGCCCCTCGTGCGGGCGCAGGTCGAACAGGGCGAAGAACAGCCGGTTGCGCGCGGGCACCTCGTCCACCGGCTCCCCGGTGAGCGGGCGGCGCACGCCCTTGGGCCGTCCGGTGGTGCCGGAGGTGTAGAGCATCGGCGAGCCCAGCACCCGGTCGTCCGGCCGACCGGCCGGTTCGCCCGCGCCCAGTTCGGCCAGCGGCCGGAACCCGTCGATCTCCCCCACCGCGAACCGGGCTTCTTCCGGCACCGGGTCGCCCTCGACCGCGGCCCGCGCCGCCTCGGCGAAGCGCTCGTGCGCGACGAAGACCTTGGCCCCGCTGTCGGCGATGACGTAGTTGATCTCCGGGCCGACCAGGTGCCAGTTCACCGGAACGAAGTACAGGCCGGTCTGCAACGCGGCGAAGAACACCGCGAGCAGCTCGGCGGAGTTGGGCAGCAGCACGACCACGGTGTCCCCCGGCGCCAGGCCCAGCGCCTGGAACCCGCGTCCGTACCGGTTGGCGCGGCTGGTCAGCTCGCCGTAGCTGATCTCGGTGCCGTCGGGTTCGACCACCGCGACCCGGTCCGGCTCGGCCTCGGCGATGGTCCACAGTCCGGTCGGCTCGCTCATCCCGCCACCTCGTTCCCGCTCGACGCCACGGCCGCGCCAACCGCGCGCACCGCCACTGCTTCCCCGACCGCGCGCACCGCCGCGGTGTCCCGGCAGCCGACCACCAGCATGGTCACCCCGGCCGCCGCCCACCTGCCGATCTCCGCGCGCACCCGCTCCCGGTCGCCGACGATGGTCACCTCGGCCACCAGCTCATCCGGCACCGCCCGCGCGGCCTCCTCCTTGCGCCCGGCCCCGAACAGCCGGGTCACCTCCGCGACCACCTCGCCGTATCCCATCCGGGTGAACACATCCGCGTGGAAGTTCATCGTGGGCGCGCCCATGCCGCCCAGGTAGAGCGCGTAGGTCGGTTTCAGCCGGGCCAGCTCGGCCGCCGGGTCCTCGGTGACCACCACCGGCACGCTGACCGCGATCTCGAACTCGGCCGGGCCGCGCCGGGCGCCCGGCCGGGCGAAACCCTCCGCCAGGTACTCGCGGTACATCCCGGCCAGCCGCGGGGTGTAGTAGATGGCCAGCCAGCCGTCGGCGATCTCCGCGGTCTGCGCGATGTTGGCCGGGCCCTCCGCGCCGAGCCAGACCGGCAGGTCGGCGCGCAGCGGATGGGTGATCGGCTTGAGCGGGCGGCCCAGGCCGAGGGCGCCGGGACCGGTGTAGGGCAACGGGTAGTGCGGGCCGTCGTTGCGCACCGGGGCCTGCCTGGCCAGCACCTGGCGGATGATCGAGACGTACTCCCTGGTTCGGGCCAGGGGTTTGCCGAAGGGCTGGCCGTACCAGCCCTCCACCACCTGCGGCCCGGACACGCCGAGGCCGAGGATGGCCCGGCCGCCGGAGAGGTGGTCCAGGGTCAGCGCGTGCATCGCGCAGGCGGCCGGGCTGCGCGCGGAGAGCTGGGCCACCGAGGTGCCCAGCCGGATCCGCTCGGTGTGCGAGCCCCACCAGGCCAGCGGGGTGAAGGCGTCCGAGCCCCAGGACTCGGCGGCGAACACCGCGTCGAACCCAGCCCGCTCCGCCTCGGTAACGAGTTCCAGGGTTCCCTCCGGTGGGCCTGCGCCCCAGTAGCCGAGCTGCAACCCAAGTCGCATAGTGCACAACCGTCCTTCCGGGTCAGCTGTCTCCTACCATCTTGCCGCAAAAACGAGAACGTGTTTCACTCAATTCCGTGACCGTGAGCCACGAGCCGCTCAGCGCTGAGCTCCGGGTGGAGTTCGCCTACACCCGTTCCCTCGGGCCGACGCTCGGCGCCTTCCTGACCGCCCTGCGCGCACACCGCGTGCTGGGTGTCCGGGGCGCGGACGGACGGGTGCACGTGCCGCCAGCCGAGTACGACCCGGTGACCGCCGGACCGCTCACCGAGCTGGTCGAGGTGGGCAGCACCGGCACCGTGCTGAGCTGGACCTGGCAGCCGGAACCGCTGGCCGGACAACCTCTCCAGCGACCGTTCGGCTGGGCGCTGATCCGGCTGGACGGCGCGGACACCGCGCTGCTGCACGCGGTGGACGTGCCCGGCCCGGAGTCGATGTCCATCGGCCTGCGGGTGCGCGCCCGCTGGGCGGCCGAGCCGGTCGGCGCGATCACCGACCTGGCCTGCTTCGAGCCCCTGGACACGGCCACCCCGGAACCGCCGGTGCGCGAGTTCGCCGAGGACGTGCGCGGCACGGTCAGCCCGATCGACCTGCGCTACCGGCACAGCGCCTCCGCCGCGGAGAGCGAGTTCCTGCGCGGGGTCGCCAGGGGCGAGCTGACCGGGCAGCGCTGCCCGGTGTGCGCGCAGGTCTACATCCCGCCGCGCGGCGCCTGCCCCACCGACGGGGTGCCGCTGACCGACTGGGTGCGACTGGCCGAAGAGGGCACGGTGACCAGCTTCTGCGTGGTCAACGTGCCGTTCCTGGGCCAGCGCATCCCGCCGCCGTACGTGGCCGCGGCCGTGCTGCTCGACGGCGCGGACATCCCGTTCCAGCACCTGGTGCTGGGCATCGCGCCCGAGCAGGTCCGGATGGGCCTGCGGGTGCGCGCGGTGTGGCGGCCCCGCGAGCAGTGGGGCCACACCCTGGAGAACATCGACCACTTCACCCCGTCCGGCGCGCCGGACGCCCCGTTCGACAGCTTCGCCCGCCACCTGTAGTCCACCACCAGCAGAGGAGCAGGCCGTGCCGGAGGTCGCCGTGGTCGCCTTCGCCCAGTCCCCCGCGGTGCGCCGGACCGAGGCATCCGGCAACGGGGTCGAGCTACTCGTGCCGCTGTTCCAACAGGTCTACACCGACACCGGACTGTCCAAACAGGACATCGGCTTCTGGTGCTCGGGATCGTCGGACTACCTGGCCGGGCGGGCGTTCTCCTTCGTCTCCGCGGTGGACGCGATCGGCGCGTTCCCGCCGATCAGCGAGTCGCACGTGGAGATGGACGCGGCCTGGGCGCTGTACGAGGCGTGGGTGCGGCTCAAGCTCGGCGAGGTGGACACCGCGCTGGTCTACGGCTTCGGCAAGTCCTCGGCCGGTGAGCTGCGCCGGGTCCTCGCGTTGCAGCTGGACCCCTACCTGATGACCCCGCTGTGGCCGGACTCGGTCAGCATCGCCGGACTCCAGGCCCGGCTCGGCCTGGCGCAGGGGCGGTGGAGCGAGCGCGCGATGGCCGAGGTGGCCGCCCGCTCCCGCGCCGACGCCGTGGGCAATCCCGAGGCGCAACTCTCCGGCACGCCAACGGTCGCCGAGCTTCTGGAAGAGCCCTATCTGGCGGATCCGTTGCGGGCACACGACTGCGCGCCGATCAGCGACGGCGCCTCGGTGGTGGTGCTGGCCGCCGGTGACCGCGCCCGCGAGCTGTGCGCCCGACCGGCCTGGATCACCGGGCTGGCGCACCGCACCGACAGCGGCCAGCTCGGCTCCCGCGACCTCACCGCCGCCCCCTCCGCCGTCGCCGCGGCACGGGCCGCGGGCGGCGACGGGGTCCAGCTGGCCGAGCTGCACGCGCCGTTCACCCACCAGGAGATCCTGCTGCGCCAAGAGCTCGGGCTCGACGACGCCCGGATCAACCCCTCCGGCGGCGTGCTCGCGGGCAACCCGATGTTCGCCGCCGGACTGTCCCGGATCGGCTTGGCCGCCCGGCACATCCACGCCGGCGCGGCCGACCGGACCCTGGCCCACGCCACCAGCGGCCCGTGCCTGCAACAGAACCTGGTGTGCGTACTGGAAGGCGGCGACTGATGGCCCAGCTCGCGGCCGTGCTCGGCACCGGCCAGACCCACCACGCGGCCAAACGCCTCGACGTGTCCATGGCCGGGCTGTGCCGCGAGGCCGTTGACCGCGCCCTGGCAGACGCCGGGGTCGAGCTGGCCGACATCGACGCGGTGGTGCTCGGCAAGGCCCCCGACCTGTTCGAGGGCGTCATGATGCCCGAGCTGCACCTGGCCGACGCCTTGGGCGCCAACGGGAAACCGTTGCTGCGGGTGCACACCGCCGGATCGGTCGGCGGGTCCACCGGGGTGGTCGCGGCCAGCCTGGTGCAGGCCGGGATCCACCGGCGGGTGCTGGCGGTGGCCTTCGAGAAGCAGTCGGAGTCCAACGCGATGTGGGCGCTGTCGGTGCCCACCCCGTTCGTCATGCCGGTGCACGCCGGGGCAGGCGGCTACTTCGCGCCGCACGTGCGCGCCTACATCCGCCGCGCCGGTGCGCCTGGCCACATCGGCGCGCTGGTCGCGGTGAAGGACCGGCGCAACGGCGCGCTCAACCCGCACGCGCACCTGCGCCAGCCCGGCATCACCCTGGAGTCGGTGCAGGCCTCGCCGATGCTGTGGGACCCGATCCGCTACGACGAGACCTGCCCCTCCTCCGACGGCGCCGCCGCGCTGGTGCTCGGCGACGAGACCGCCGCGAAAGCCGCGCCGGGCAAGGTGGCCTGGGTGCACGCCACCGCGATGCGCACCGAGCCGACCAGCTTCGCCGGACGCGACCAGGTCAACCCGCGTGCCGGGCGGGAAGCCGCGGCCGCGCTGTGGAGGGACGCCGGGATCACCGACCCGCTGCGGCAGGTCGACGTGGCCGAGATCTACGTGCCGTTCTCCTGGTTCGAGCCGATGTGGTTGGAGAACCTCGGTTTCGCCGAGGCCGGACAGGGCTGGAAGCTCACCGAGGCGGGCGAGACCGAGCTGTTCGGTCGCCTCCCGGTGAACCCCTCCGGCGGGGTGCTCTCCACCAATCCCATTGGCGCGTCAGGGTTGTTGCGCTTCGCCGAGGCCGCCCGACAGGTGCAGGGCCGTGCGGGCGCGCACCAGGTCGACGGGGCGCGCCTGGCGCTGGGGCACGCCTACGGCGGTGGATCGCAGTTCTTCGCACTGTGGGTGGTGGGCGCGGACAGACCGGGAGGCTGAGCAATGGGCACACCCGTACGACGACGGACCCTGTTCAAGGTGGCGGCGGTCGGCGCCGGGGCCGCGGTGGCCTCGGGCGCGCTCGGCCGCTTCGGCGCGCTCGCCGCCTACGGCGAGGTGCCCGCGCTGGCCGGGAAGACCGCGATCGTGGTGGGCAGCGGGTTCAGCGGGGCGGTCGCCGCGCTGCGGCTCGGTCAGGCGGGTGTGCGCACCACGGTGCTGGAGCGCGGACGGCGCTGGGAGGTCAAACCCAGCGGGGACACCTTCTGCACCATCAAGAGCCCGGACTGGCGGTGCGCCTGGTTCAACGACCGGCCGCCGCTGGGCCTGGACATCAACAAGAAGATCGAGCGCAAGGCCGGGCTGATCGCCACCCACGAGGGCGAGGGCATCCGGGTGCTCAGCGGTTCCGGCGTGGGCGGCGGATCGCTGGTGATCGGGCTGTACATGCCGCAGCCGCGCCGCGCCGAGTGGGACAAGGTCTACCCCAGCCAGCTGCCCTTCGACGAGATGGACCGCACCTACTGGCCGCGCGCCAGGGAGAACCTCAAGATCGGCTACCTCCCCGCCGACGTGCAGGCGCACCCGCAGTACCGGGGCGCGCGGGCGTGGCTTGCGTACCTGGCCGAGTTCGGCAAGGAGCCGGTGCCGATCCCGTTCGCGGTGGACTGGAACGCCATCCGCGAGGAGCTGGCGGGCAAACGGGTCGCCTGCCACAGCATCGGCGAGGGACCCTTCGGCAGCAACTCCGGCGCGAAGAACAGCGTGGACCGCACCTACCTGGCGCGGGCCACCGCCACCGGCAACGTGACCATCCTGGCCCAGCACGAGGTCACCGAGATCCGCGCGGTGGCCGGGCGGTACGAGGTCGTGGTCAAGCTGACCAACGACAACGGGGATGTGCTGTCCACCAAGAAGATGGACGCCGACTACCTGTTCCTGGCCGCCGGTTCGGTGTACTCCTCCGGGCTGCTGGTCACCGCCAGGGCCAAGGGCTGGCTGCCCAAGCTGAACGAGGCCACCGGCAAGGGCTGGGGCAACAACGGCGACTTCCTGGTGCTGCGGATGAGCCTGCGCAAGGACGTCGGCTTCGACCAGGGCGGGCCGGGCAACGTCAAGTTCTTCGACGAGGCCAACCCGTTCGCGCCGACCTCGATGGCCTGGGAGGCCGCGCCGGTGCCCAACATCCTCAACCAGGCCAGCACCACACACCTGATCACCTCGGTCACCCCGGAGCGGGGCGAGGTGCGCTACGACCCGGCCACCGGCGGCGGCAAGGTCTACTGGCCCTACGGCGTGATGGAAACCCTCGGTGAGAAAGCGGGTCGCGACCTGGCCACCCGGTTGTGGTGGGAGACCGAGGGCAAGAAGGGCTTCCTGTTCAACGGGTTGCCCAACTACGACCGCGGCACCGCGCACGGCCTGGGCGCGCGCAACACCTACCACCCGCTGGGCGGCCTGGTGATGGGGCAGGCCACCGAGTTCTCCGGGCAGGTCAAGGGATATCCCGGCCTGTACTGCGTGGACGGGGCGCTGCTGCCCGGCTCCACCTGCCTGGCCAACCCGTCGCTGACCATCACCGCCAACGCCGAGCGGTGCCTGGATCTGTTCCTGGCCAACGCGATCAAGGGAGAGCAGCGGTGAAGTTCACCTGCGCGGTGGCGATGAGCCCACTGGAGCAGCTGCCGGAGCTGGCGCGCACCGCGGAGGAGTGCGGGTTCGCCAACATCGCGCTGCCGGACTCGCTGTTCTTCTCCGAACAGGTCTCCGCCGACTACCCCTACACCCCAGACGGCAGCCGGTTCTGGCACGAGGACACCCCGTGGGCCGACCCGATGGTGGCCGCCGCCGCGATGGGCGCGGTCACCTCCCGGATCGGCTTCTACACCCAGGTGCTCAAGCTCGGTTCGCGCAACCCGGTGCTGCTGGCCAGACAGGTCGGCTCGGTGGCCGTGCTCACCGGCAACCGGTTCGGCCTCGGCGTCGGGCTGGGCTGGTCGCCGGAGGAGTTCGCCTGGTGCGGAACGTCCTATTCGGACAGAGGACCGCGCGCGGACGAGGCGATCGAGGTGCTGCGGCTGATCCTGGGCGGCGGCATGGTGGAGTTCCACGGCGAGCACTACCAGTTCGGCAAGCTGCGGATGAGTCCCGCGCCGAGCAAACCGGTGCCGATCTACGTCGGCGGACACAGCGGACCCGGCCTGCGCAGGGCCGCCAGGGCCGGCGACGGCTGGACCTCGGCGATGATGGGCTTCGCCGACCTGAAGACCACCATCGAACGGCTCACCGAGCTGCGCGCGGCCTACGGGCGGGCCGAGGAACCCTTTGAGATCCAAGCGGTCTGCGTGGACCGGTTCGGCCTGGAGGGTTACCGGGAGCAGGCCGCGATCGGGGTCACCGACGCGATCGTGATGCCCTGGGTCTTCGACGGGGTGCCCTTCGACGGACCCCTGGACGCGAAACAGGACTCGATGCGCAAGTTCGCCGAGACGATCATCGCCAAAGTGTGAGGAGCGCTGGATGACGGTCACCTGGACCGCCCCCGACGGCGAGCACCCGGCGCGGGCCGCCTCGATCCGCTCGATGACCGCGGTCGCCGCCGGGGACAAGGAGGGCTGGCTCGCGCTGTGGGCGCAGGACGCCGTGGTGCGGGACCCGGTCGGCCCGTCGATCTTCGACCCGACCGGCAAGGGCCATCACGGCAGGGCGGCCATCGGGGCGTTCTGGGACCTCACCATCAGGCAGATGGCCCGGATGGAGTTCGCCATCACCGACTCCTTCGCCGCCGGGGACGAGGTGGCCAACATCGGCACCATCTCGGCCATCGCCGCTGATGGCGCCAGGATCGACACCGAGGGCGTGTTCGTCTACCGGGTCGGCGAGGACGGCTTGCTGACCTCGCTGCGGGCCTACTGGGAGTTCGACCGGGCGCTGGCCACCGTCAGCAGACCGTCAGGATGAGGCACGCCCACCTTCGATATGATGCAGTCGCATGACAACATGCGTTCGCAGATCACCTTGGGGGTGGGCGTGACCCAGATCCACGGCACGGTGGCACCGGGCTTCGAGCCGGTGCGCGATGCCTTCGCAACCAACTTCAGCACCGGCGGCGACATCGGCGCCGCGGTCACCGTCTATCGGCGCGGGGAGAAGATCGTCGACCTGTGGGGCGGCGTGGCCGACGTGGAGACCGGGCGGGAGTGGTCGCAGGACACCCTTCAGCTGGTGTTCTCCACCACCAAGGGCGTCACCGCCACCGTCGCGCACCTGTTGGCGCAGCGCGGGGTGCTGGACCTGGACGCGCCGGTGGCCAAGTACTGGCCGGAGTTCGCCGCCGAGGGCAAGCAGGACATCCCGGTGCGCTGGCTGCTCTCCCACCAGGCCGGGCTGGCCGTGCCGCCCGAGCGGTTCCCGCTGTCCTGGCTGCGGGAATGGGATCCGATCGTGGAGATGCTGGCCGCGCAGGCGCCGAACTGGGAGCCCGGCACCGCGCACGGCTACCACGGCCTCACCTATGGCTGGCTGGTCGGCGAGGTCATCCGCCGCGCCACCGGCCGCACCATCGGCGCCGTCCTGGCCGAGGAGGTGGCCAGGCCACTGGGCCTGGACCTGTGGATCGGCCTGCCCGAGGAGCAGGAACCACGGGTGGCCAAGATCATCGAACCCGACCCGATGCCGGAACCGGCGCCCGGCCAGGAGCTGCCGCCGGAGATCGCCAAGATGCAGGCCATCTTCAGCGACCTGAACTCGATGACCATGCGCGCGCTGATCGTGACCACCGAACCGATCCCGGCCAACAGCCGCGACCTGCGCGCCGCCGAGGTGCCCGCGGTCGGCGCGGTCGGCACCGCGGACTCCTTCGCCAAGCTGTACGCCAGCACCGTCGGCGAGGTGGACGGGCTCCGCCTGCTGACCCCGGAAACCGTGGACCGGGCGCGGACCGTGCAGACCAGCGGCCCCGACCAGCTCCTGCAGGTGCCCAGCGCGTGGGCGCTGGGCTACATCTCCGGGCAGCCCGCGCCCGGCGTGGCGCCGACGACGGCCCTGCTCGGCCCGGACTCCTTCGGCCACAGCGGCTACGGCGGCTCGGTGGCCTTCGGCGACGTGCACCACGAGATCGGCTTCGCCTACGTGATGAACAAGATCCACAGCGGCCCGACCGGCGAGGGCGCCAACTCGGCCCGGCTGGTCGACGCGCTGCGCAGCTCGCTGGCCGCTTAGAGGTTGAAGACCGGCGGTGCGAGCTTTTCCTTGCACCGCCGGTCGTTCCAGTCCGGCTGCGCGTCCCGCTGTTGCGCGGTCGGCGGTTTCGGGATGTCGCCGGAGGGATCCCGGAACACCGTGTGCGGCCGGTTGATCGCGGTGTCGATCACCCGTAGCAGGGTGCGCACCGGGCCGCGCACGTCCGCGGCCAGCGCGCGAAGTCGTTGCGGGGCAACGGTGTCCCTGGTCTGGATGGACACCACGGTGAGCACGTTGCCCTCCTTCATGATGCCCAGGTGCACCACATCCGGCGGGTTCCAGGACTGCACGCAGGCGAAGTCGCCGTAGCGGACCAGCCCGAAGGCGCGGTCCTTGTCGGTGCGCCTGCGCACGAAGTCGGAGAAGGACTCCCTGGCACTGGCCTCGGCCCGCTCCTCGCCGAGCGCGACGGTCACCCGGATCTCCGCGCCCAGCGGGTTCACACCCGCCGGCCAGGTGCACTCGTGCCGCCCGATCGGGTCGGCGTCGTTCTGGCGCGGCGGGTGCACGGTGCCGACGATCCCCGTGGTCTCCGGGTTGGTGGTCAGCACCTTGCAGATGTTGGGCACCTGGGTGATCACCGGTTTGTCCTCGGCCGCGTCCATCTTCTGCCCCAGGCTGATCAACCGGGTGCACCCGCCGGTGAGGGTCACCGCGAGCAGGGCGGCGAGCAGGATTCCGTTACGTGCCATCGCCGTACATCCTGGAGAGCAGGAAGCAGCCCGGCACGTCGGCGGGGAACTCGGTGCGGACGCTGGAGACACTGGCCTCGGTGTCGCAGCGCAGGTAGCGGAAGCCGTAGACCTCGGGGCCGATGGAGTCCGAGCCGGTGACGTTGAACAGGAAGAACCCGTTGCCCAGCATCAACCGGTGCGTTGACCGGTACCACAGCGCGGAGTCGCGGCGCAGGTCCCGCTGGTAAGACAGCTGGAGGTCCCGTTCCCGGCCCGGTTTGACCATGCCGAGGATGTCGCCGAAGCCCTGGTCGCAGACCGCGACCTCGCCGAGCAGCGGCGGCATGTCCTTGGCCAGGTGGAACTTGATCAGCTCCGCGCCGCCGCGCTTGGCCTTCGCCTTGTCGCAGTGCTTGGCCGCGGCGTGGAAGAAGTCGAGCAGTTCGTCCAATGAGCCGAAGGTGCGGCCCAGCGCCGCGACGCCCTCGCGCGGTCCGGTGCGGTAGTCCTCGCGCAGGTTGTACTTGCCGATCTCGGAGTTGTCCTCGGCCGGCATGCAGGCGCTGGTGAGCAGCAGCAGCGCGGCCAGCAGGACCCGGCGCACGGGACCACCTCCTCCTCACCCAGCGTAGCGGGAGTGGGCGTTTCCGTGTTGTCCCCGGATCGGGGGCATTCTTCGGCACCGGTTCAGTAGGCGACCGGGAACTCCTTGATGCCGTTGAGCCAGCCGGAGCGCAGCCGCCGGGGTTCACCGGCCTTGCGGATGTCCGGCAGGTGGTCGGCGATGGCGTTGAAGATGAGGTCGATCTCCAGCCGGGCCAGGCTGGCGCCGAGGCAGAAGTGCGCGCCGCTGCCGCCGAAACCCAGGTGCGGGTTGGGATCGCGGGTGATGTCGAAGCGCTCCGGCTCGGTGAAGACCTCCTCGTCGAAGTTGGCCGAGCTGTAGAACATGCCGACCCGGTCCCCCGCCTTGACCGCCACGCCGCCGATCTCGGTGTCGGCGGTGGCGGTGCGCTGGAAGGAGACCACCGGGGTCGCCCAGCGCACGATCTCATCCGCGGTGGTCTTGGGGCGCTCGGCCTTGTACAGCTCCCACTGATCGGGGTTGTCCAGGAAGGCCATCATGCCGTGCGTGATCGCGTTGCGAGTGGTCTCGTTCCCGGCCACCGCCAACAGGATCACGAAGAAGCCGAACTCGTCCGCGGAGAGCGAGTCACCGTCCACATCGGCCTGGACCAGCTTGGTCACGATGTCGGGCATCGGGCACTTCTTGCGTTCCTCGGCCATGTTCATCGAGTAGGCGAGCAGCTGCGCGGCGGCCATGGCCGAGTCGGTCTGGAACTCCGGGTCGTCGTAGCCGATCATCTCGTTGGACCAGTCGAAGATCTTCCGCCGGTCCTCCTGCGGCACGCCGAGCAGTTCGGCGATGGCCTGCAACGGAAGCTCGCAGGCGATGTCGGTGACGAAGTCGCCCACCCCGCCGGTGCGCGCGGACTCCACGATCCGCCGCGCGCGGGCGTCCAGGGCATCCCGCAGCCCGGCGATGGCCCGCACCGAGAAGCCACGGGAGACGATGCCGCGCAGTTTCGTGTGCTCGGGCGGGTCCTGGTTGAGCATGATGAGCCGCTGCACGTCCAGCTGCTCCTTGGTGATGTCCGAGCCGAACCGGATGATCGCGGTGTTGGCGTAACTGGAGAACAGCCGGCTGTCCAGCGACACCCGCTTCACATCGGCGTGCCTGCTCACCACCCAGTAACCCTCGTCGTCGAACCCGTCCCGCCGCGGCGGTTTCGCGTTCCAGAACACCGGGGCGGTGCGCCGCAGCTCGGCGAACTCCTCGATGGGCAGCCGCTGCGCGTACACATCGGGGTCGGTGAAGTCAAACCCCTGGGGAAGTTGGGGCAAAGCCATCGCTACCCTCCATGCTCGCACAGCAATGTGGAACAGGTTCTACTGGATTCAAACACGCGCCAGCCCATGAGTGAAGGGTGTTCACTGAGTCTTACCAACCTCAATGAAACGTGTTCTACTCATACAAACCGCTACTGATCCACCCGAGGAGTCCCATGGGCGACCCCGTCATCGTCGGCGCCGTCCGCACCCCGATCGGCCGCAGAGGCGGCTGGCTGTCCGGGCTGCACGCGGCGGAACTACTGGGCACCGCACTGCGCGACCTGTTGACCCGGGCTGCGGTGCCCCCGGCCGAGGTCGAGCAGGTAGCCGCGGGATGCGTGACCCAGGCCAGAGAACAAGCAGGCAACATCGCCCGCAACGCCTGGCTGCACGCGGGCCTGCCGGAGTCAACAGGCTGCTTCACCCTGGACGCCCAGTGCGGTTCAGCACAGCACGCGGCCCACCTGGTGGCGGCCCAGATCGCGGCAGGCACGATCACCGCGGGAATCGCCTGCGGAGTCGAGTCCATGAGCCGAGTCCCGTTGCGCAGCAACATGACCGGCGACACCGGTATGCCCAGGCCGGAGTCATGGAAGATCGACCTGCCGAACCAGTTCGAGGCGGCGGAACGGATCGCGGTGCGGCGAGGGTTGTCCCGTCGAGACCTGGATGAGTTCGGAGTCAGGTCACAGGTGTTGGCGCGGAACGCTTGGGACGCGGGGCACTTCGAGCGGGAACTGGTTCCCGTGGCGGTGGGATCCGAGACGGTGCAACGGGATCAGGGGTTGCGGGAGACGAGCTTGGAGGGACTGGCTGGGTTGAAGGCGGTGTTGCCGGACGGGTTGCACACGGCGGCTACCGCGTCGCAGATCTCCGACGGGGCTGCGGCGGTACTGATCATGGATGCGGGGCGGGCCGCGGAACTGGGGGTGCCGGGACGGGCTCGGATCCGGTCACAGTGCTTGGTGGGGGCGGAGACCTATTACCACCTGGACGGCCCAATCCGGGCGACCGAACGGTTGTTGAGTGGTAGCGGTATGCGGTTGGCGGATGTCGACCTGGTGGAGGTGAACGAGGCCTTCGCGGCGGTGCCGTTGTCGTGGCTGAGCGTGTATGGCGAGGCCGAGGACCGGTTGAACGTCAACGGCGGGGCGATCGCGCTGGGGCATCCGGTGGGGAGCACCGGGGCGCGGTTGCTGACCTCGGCGCTGCATGAGTTGGAACGACGGGATGGGAGCACGGCGATGATCACGATGTGCGCGGGTGGGGCGATGGCTACGGGGACGATCCTGGAACGCATCGGATAGCCGAACAAGCTCGGGGTGAAAACCCACAAAGCGGGCCTCTCGTCTTCTCCGTACGGCCTGGAGACCGCGCACCGCATCCCGCCGAGCAGACGCTCACAGGCGCCGCCGCCAAAGCCTCGGAACGTGACGGCGGCTGCTCGGTGGGATGTGGTTCGCTGTCGGAAGGTCGTGCGGAGAAGACGAGAGGGTCGCGAGCACGCTGGGTCTTGAGTCGGCAGCCTGCCCCGCCCCGCAACCTGCTCATCTCCGGCTTTTGACTTGTCCCACCCTCCGGTGGTCTGCCCGTCCGGCGAGGACATTCTTTTGATCTTCGGGTTGAAAAGAAAGATCAAGAGCGTCCTCGCCGGACGGGCAGGAATCAAAGCATGGGGGGGAAATCAAAAGCAGAGACGCAGGCAGGTCTTGAGGTTCCCCATGCCCGTCAACCCTCCGAAATCAAACCACATCCCAGCCCACGGCCGCCCTCGCGTTGCGTGGCCTTGGCGGCGGTTGCTGTGAACGTCCGTGGGCTGGGATGCGGTGTGATCTCTCCAGGTTGACGGGCATGGGGAACCTCAAGACTCGGTGGACGTTTGAAAAGCCACCCCGGCTGCTGGTTCGCGGGCTTCGCCCTGCGGTCGTGGTCGTTGTTGCGGCTGTCGCCTTAGCCGTCGCCGTGCCGGTTCAAGTCCCATAAACCGGCGCGGGCGCGGGACTCGCCGCCAACAGTCGCTGCACCGCCTCCCCCACTTCCTCCACCGGCCACCGCGAGCCCCGGTCGATGAACGGTCCGTGCCGCCACCCGTCCGCGACCCCGATCCGGCCGCCCTCCACCTCGAACATCCGGCCCGTCACCTCCCCCGACGCCTCGCTCCCCAGCCACACCACCAGCGGTGACACGTTCTCCGGTGCCATCGCGTCGAACTCCGCTTCCGTTGGCGCGGCCATGGTTTCCGCGAAGGCCAGTTCCGTCATCCGGGTCCTCGCGGCGGGGGCGATCGCGTTCACCGTCACCCCGTACCGGGCCAGTTCCGCTGCCGCGACCGTGGTGAGGCCCGCGATGCCCGCCTTGGCGGCCGAGTAGTTGCCCTGGCCGACGCTGCCCAGTAAACCTGCGCCGGAACTGGTGTTGATGACCCTGGCGGCGATGGGTCGGCCTGCTCGGTGTTCGGAGCGCCAGTAGGCGGCGGCGTGGCGCAGGGGGGCCATGTGGCCTTTGAGGTGGACTCGGATCACCGCGTCCCACTCGTGTTCTTCCATGTTGACCAGCATTCGGTCTCGTAGGAAGCCCGCGTTGTTCACCAGGACGTCCAGTTGGCCGAAGGATTCCACGGCGGCGCGGATGAGGCGCAGGGCGCCTTGCCAGTCGGCGATGTCCTCGGTGTTGGCCACCGCTTGGCCGCCCATGGCGGTGATCTCCTTGACCACCTGGTGGGCTGGGCCGGTGTTGGCGCCCAGGCCGTTGAGGGTCACGCCGGCGTCGTTGACCACGACCCTGGCTCCTGCCTGGGCGAAGGCCAGGGCATGCGCTCGGCCGAGCCCTCTGCCCGCGCCGGTGACGATGACGACGCGGTTGTGGCACAGCGGGGTCATGGAACCTCCCGGGAGGTGCTTGCCGACAGGAAGGCCGGGGACTCACCTCCGCCGTGCACCGGGAGCGTAGCGCCGCTGACGTAGGACGCCAGGGGGGAGGCCAGGAATACCGCGCAGGAACCGATTTCCGCTGGGTCGGCCAGACGGCCCAGCGGCACTGTGCGGCCGACGGCGGCGATACCGGCCTCGTCGCCGTAGTGCAGGTGGGACAGCTCGGTGCGGACCATGCCGACGGCCAGGGCGTTCACCCTGACCTTGGGGGCCCACTCGACGGCCAGGGTGGCGGTGAGGTTGTCGATGCCTGCCTTCGCCGCGCCGTAGGCCGCTGTTCCGGGGCTGGCTCGCCTGCCGCTGACGCTGCTCACCATCACGATCGTGCCCCCACCGTCCTGATCCTGCATCACCCGGTTGGCGGCCTGGGATACGAGCAGAGGGGCCAACAGGTTCAACTCGACCACCTTGGCGTGGAACCGGGGCGAGGCGTCCGCGGCCATCGCGAACGGAGCGCCGCCGGCGTTGTTGACCAGGACGTCCAGGCGGCCGTGCTGGCGGGTGATGGAGTCGATGAGGGTCTCCACCTGGGCTGGGTCGCGGACGTCACAGGGCAGGTGTTCGGGTGTCCGGCCCGCTTCCTGGATCGGCCGATCGGGTGGGCGGCGGGCGCAGGTGACCACCTGGGCTCCCGCGGACAGGAACGCTCGGGTTATTCCGGCGCCGACACCGCGCACTCCGCCGGTGATCAGGACTACTCGGCCAGCTAGGGACAGGTCCACCGCGCCACCTCCGGGGGTAGGCCGGGCGCCGGGCTTGCTGTTAACGTACCAAGCAATCGCTAGGTTTGGAAGAAGGCGCCATGGGCATCACCCGGAACGCGGCCGAGACCTCGATATCCGTTGTGACACTGGACTTTCCGCCGGTCAACGCGTTGCCCGCGCGGGCGTGGCAGGACCTGGCCGACACCATTGCCGAGGCGGGGCGGGACCCGGCGACGCATGTGGTGGTGTTGCGCGCGGAGGGGCGCGGGTTCTGCGCGGGGGTGGATCTCAAGGAGCTCCAGGCCGATCCGGACCGGGCGGCGATCATCGGGGTGAACCGGGGGTGCGCGGCCGCGTTCAGCGCGGTGTACGACTGCCCGGTGCCGGTGGTGGTGGCGGTGCAGGGGTTCTGCCTTGGCGGTGGGATCGGGTTGGTGGGCAACGCGGACATCGTGGTGGCGGCCGAGGATGCCAGCTTCGGGCTGCCGGAGGTGGACCGTGGCGCGCTGGGGGCGGCGACGCACCTGGCGCGGCTGGTGCCGCAGCACCTGATGCGGGCGCTGTACTTCACCGCGGCGCGGATCGACGCGCACGCGTTGCGGCAGCACGGTTCGGTGTACCGGGTGGTGCCGCGGGCGGAGCTGGACGAGGCGGCGCTGGTGGTGGCGCGGGAGATCGCGGCCAAGGATCCGCGGGTGATCCGGCGGGCCAAGGAGGCGATCAACGGGATCGACCCGCAGCCGGTGCACCGCAGCTACCGCTACGAGCAGGGCTTCACCTTCGAGCTGAACCTGACCGGGGCCGCGGACGAGGCCCGCGCCGCCTTCCTGGACCGCGGCTGAACGGGAGGATCACTGTGCGGGACAAGCGGATGACCGCCGATCAGGTGGTCGGTGAGCTGGCCGACGGGATGACCGTCGGGATCGGCGGCTGGGGGTCGCGCCGCAAACCGATGGCGCTGGTCAAGGCGATCCTGCGGTCCCCACTGCGCGACCTGACCGTGGTCGCCTACGGCGGCCCCGACCTGGGCATGCTGTGCGCGGCGGGCAAGGTGCGCAGGGCGGTCTACGGGTTCGTCTCGCTGGACTCCATCCCCTACGACCCGTGGTTCCAGCAGGTCCGCCAGCGCGGCGGCCTCGAAGTGTCCGAAGTGGACGAAGGCATGCTGCAGACCGGGCTGCGCGCGGCGGGGCACCGGCTGCCGTTCCTGCCGATCCGCGCGGGCCTGGCCTCCGACGTGCTCCGCCTCAACCCGGACCTGCGCCTGGTCGAATGTCCTTACACCGGCGAGGAACTGCTCGCCATGCCCGCACTGCCCCTGGACGCCGCGCTGGTGCACCTCAACCTGGCCGACCCGCACGGCAACGCCCGCTACCTCGGCCCCGACCCCTACTTCGACGACCTGTTCTGCCTGGCCGCCGCCCGCCGCTACGTCTCCTGCGAGCAGGTCGTGGACACCGCGGCCCTGGTGGCCGCCGGACCGCCACAAGGGTTGCTGCTCAACCGGATGATGGTCGACGGCGTCATCGAGGCCCCTGGCGGCGCGGGCTTCACCAGCTGCGTGCCGGACTACGACCGCGACGAGCAGGCCCAGCGCGCCTACGCGACCGCGGCACGGGAACAGACCTGGGAGTCCTTTGTGGACAGCTACCTGCGGGAGGTCTGAGATGACCGCGACCAGGGCCGAGGTGTGCGTGGCCGCCTGCGCCGACCTGTTCTGCCACGACGGCGAGATCCTGGCCAGCCCGATGGGCCTGATCCCCACCCTGGGCGCCCGCCTGGCCCGCCGCACCACCGTCCCCGACCTGCTGCTCAGCGACGGCGAGGCGACCCTGCTCGCCGAGGCGCCGGCCCTCGGCGAGTCAGCGCCCGCCGAGGGCTGGCTGCCCTACCGCCAGGTCTTCGACGTGGTCGCGCACGGCCGCAGGCACGTGGTGATGGGCGCCAACCAGCTGGACCGGCACGGCAACCAGAACATCTCCTGCATCGGCCCGCACGAACGACCCGTCCGGCAACTGCTCGGCGTGCGCGGCGCGCCCGGCAACACGGTCAACCACCGCACCAGCTACTGGGTGCCCCGGCACAGCGCCAGGGTGTTCGTGCCCGAGGTGGACGTGGTCTCCGGTGTCGGCACCAACCGCGATCCCGGCCGCTTCCACGACCTGCACCGGGTGGTCACCAACCTCGCCGTGCTCGACCTCACCGGCCCCGGCGGCACCCTGCGGCTGCGCTCGGTCCACCCCGGCGTCACCGTCGAGGAAGTGCTGGCACAGACCGGGTTTCCCCTGGACACCAGTGAGGTCACCGAGACCCGCCAACCGGAGGAACAGGAGCTCACGCTGATCCGGCAGCTCGACCCGCAGGCCCGGCGCGACCGCGAGGTGCCGTGATGGACACCGCGCTGACCCGGCTGACCGGTGTGCGGTATCCGGTGATGCAGACCGGCATGGGCTGGGTGGCCGGACCGCGGCTGGTGTCGGCCACCGCGAACGCGGGCGGCCTGGGCATCCTGGCCTCGGCCACCATGACCTACTCCGAGCTGGCGCACGCGATCCGGGAGACCCGCGCCCGCACGGAGCAGCCGTTCGGGGTCAACCTGCGCGCCGACGCGCACGACGCCGAGCAACGGGTGGAGCTGCTGATCCAGGAGCAGGTTCGGGTCGCTTCCTTCGCGCTGGCACCGAAACCCGAGCTGATCGCCAAGCTCAAGCAGGCCGGGGTCGTGGTGATCCCCTCGGTCGGCGCGGCCCGGCACGCGCGCAAGGTCGCGGGCTGGGGCGCGGATGCGGTGCTGGTGCAGGGCAACGAGGGCGGCGGCCACACCGGCGGCGTCGCCACCACCCTGCTGCTGCCCGCGGTGGTGGACGCGGTGGACATCCCGGTGATCGCCGCCGGCGGCTTCTTCGACGGCCGGGGCCTGGCCGCGGCGCTGTGCTACGGCGCGGCGGGCATCGCGATGGGCACCCGGTTCCTGCTCACCCAGGAGAGCCCGGTGCCGGCGGCGGTGAAACGCCAGTACCTGGCGCACGACCTCAACGGCACCGTGGTGACGCACAAGGTCGACGGCCTGCCGCACCGGGTGCTGCGCACCGACCTGGTCAACCGCTTGGAGCACCACGGAAACCTGCGCGGACTGGTCCGGGCGCTGGGCAACGCGCGCCGGTTCCGCAGGCTGACCGGCCAGAGCTGGCGCACCCTGTTCCGCGACGGCATCGCCTTGCGCCACAACAAGAAGCTCAGCTGGGCGCAGACCGTCATGGCCGCGAACACGCCGATGTTGTTGCGGGCCGGGCTGGTCCAGGGCGACACCGCCGCCGGGGTGCTCGCCTCGGGACAGGTGGTCGGCCTGCTCGAGGACCTGCCCACCTGCGCCGAGCTGATCGAGAACCTGGTCACCGAGGCCCGGTCCACCCTGGCGCGGGTGGCCCGCCTGGACGGCCGGTAGGTCAGCCGCGACCGGGCGTGTGCCCGAAGGCGCGGCGGAAGACGTCGATGAACGCGCTCGGGGTGGCCCAGCCGCAGCGGTGCGCCACCGTGGTCACCGGCAGGTCCTCGGCCAGCAGCATCAGCGCGTGCTGCAACCGCAGCTGGGTCCGCCACTGCGGGAAGGACATGCCCAGCTCCGCCCGGCACAACCGGGACAGCGTGCGCTCACTGGCCCCGATCTCCGCGCCGAACTCACCCAGCGTGCGCCCGTCCGCCGGGTCGGCGTGCAGCCGCGCGCACACCGCGGCCAGCCGGGCATCCCGCGCGGCAGGCAGCCGGATCGGCTCCTGCGGCGAGCGCCGGAGCTGGTCCAGCAGCACCGCCAGCAGCCGCCGCCGCTCCGGGGTGTCCCCGGTCATCGCGGTGTAGGCGATGATCACCTCGCGCAGCAGCGGCCCGACCGCGAGCACCGCGGGCTGGGTCAGCCCCAGCGGGTTCTGGGTGACCGGCAGGCCGATCAGGTGCAGCTCGATCCGCCCGTACGCCCGGTGCTCGTGGGTCACCCCGGCTGGCACCCACAGCGCCTTGGTGGCCGGGGCCAGCCAGCGACCGGCGTCCGTGGTCACCGCGAGCACCCCGGTGGCGGCGTAGTGGATCTGGTTGTCGTCGTGCCGGTGCGGGTCGATGCCCGACCCCGCGGCCAGTTCCCGGTGTGTGGTCGGCGCCACCGGCATGTGGCGGGATTTCGACATTGTCTGGCAGCTTATCGGAAGCACGCCGATCCCGCGCGGATCAGGCTTGATGCCATGCAGAACTCACCACGCGTGCCCACGCTGTTGCTCGCGGCCGGGCACGGCAGCGTTGACCTGTTCCAGGGCGCGGTACCGGTGCTGGTGCCGTTCCTGGTCGCCGAACGCGGTTACGGCTACGTCGCGGTCGCCGGGCTGGCGCTGGCCGCGAGCCTGCTGTCCTCGGTGGTGCAGCCGCTGTTCGGGCTGTGGACCGACCGGCGCCCGCTGCCCTGGCTGGCCCCGGCCGGCCTGGTGCTGGCCGGGCTCGGCATCGCGCTGGCCGGGCTGGTGCAGAGCTACCCGCTGACCTTCGCCGCGGTCGCGCTGAGCGGGCTGGGCGTGGCCGCCTACCACCCGGAGGCGGCCCGGCTGGCCCGCGCGATCACCGGCGGCGACCCGGTCGGCATGAGCACCTTCTCCGTCGGCGGCAACATCGGCTTCGCCCTCGCCCCGATCCTGGCCGCCCCGGTGCTGGCCATCGGCGGCCTGCGGGCCACCCCGCTGCTGCTGGTGCTCACCGCGATCGGATTGCTGGCCACACTTCCGTTGCTGGGCAAGCACTCCCCCGCGCCCGGCCACCGCACCACCAAGCCGGGCAAGGACAACTGGCCCGCCTTCCGCACCCTGTCCGCCATCGTCGTGCTCCGCTCCATCGGCTACCTCGGCCTGAGCACCTTCCTCGGCCTGTTCGTGCTCCAGCGGGTGTCCGCAGACCCGACGGCGAGCGCGGCCGCGCTGACCGTGCTCTACGCCGGTGGCGCGGCAGGCACGGTGCTCGGCGGCAGGCTGGCCCGCCACTGGGGCCGGGTGCGGGTGCTGCGGATCGCCTACGCCGCAGCGGTTCCGGCGGTGGCCGGGATCGCGCTGGTGCCGGGTCCGGCGCTGTACGCCTCCATCGCGGCCACCGCGCTGGCCCTGTCGGTGCCGTTCTCACTGCACGTCACGCTGGGCCAGGACTACCTGCCGAACCGGATCGGCACCGCCAGCGGCGTCACCCTCGGTCTGGCGGTCAGCGCGGGCGGCGCGTTCGCCCCGCTGCTCGGCCTGCTCGCCGAGGCCACCTCGTTGCAGCTCACCCTGGCCCTGCTGGCACTGCTGCCCGCCGCGGCCTGGCTGCTGGGCCGCCGCCTGCCCGAACCGGGGCTGACCGTTGTCGGCCACCAGGACCCGGTCGGCACCCGGTAACGCCAGAATCCCAGTCATGCCACGATGTTCCGCCGCGCTCGTGCTGACGGCCTGCCTCGCGCTCGGCCTCGGCACGAGCCCCGGCCACGCTGCCCCGGCCGTCGACCCCTACCCGGCGGTGGGCGCGGGCACCCGGTTCCTGGACCAGGACCGGCTGCTCGGCGGCCTGCCGGAACCCGGCTGGTTCAAGGCGAACATCCCGTTCGTGGACCTGCCGGACGCCCAGGTGCAGGAGATCTACTACTACCGGTGGAAGGTCTTCCAGGAGGCGCTGAAGAACACCGGCCCGCAGGAGGGCTGGCTGGTCAGCGAGTTCCTCGGCCCGGTCGGCTACTCCGCACCCAAGGGCGGGATCGTGGCCGCGGCCGGGCACCACGTCTACGAGGGCCGCTGGCTGCGCGACACCCGGTACCTGGACGACTACCTGCGCTACTGGCTGCGCGGCAGCGGCGCGGGGCCCAAGCCGGCCACCGAGTTCCTGAACAAGAACACCACCGACTGGGCGCACCAGTACTCCAGCTGGCTGGCCGACGCGACTGTGGCGCGGGCCTCGGTGACCGGGGACTGGCGGTTCGCCACCGGCCTGCTGCCCGAGCTGCGCCGCCACTGGGACCGCTGGTCGCCGCAGTTGGACACCGGGACCGGCCTGTACTGGCAGACCCCGGTGTGGGACGCCATGGAGTACACCGCGAGCTCCTACCAGAGCCCCGATCCGTACCACGGCGGCGACGGTTTCCGCCCCACGCTCAACACCTACCAGATCGCCGACGCCCGCGCGATCGCCGCCCTGTCCCGCCGCACCGGCGACCACACCACCGCCGCCTACTTCACCCAACGCGCCCGCGAGCTGTCCGTGGCACAGGAAAAATGGCTGTGGGACCCGAACTCGGCCTTCTACAAGCACGCGATGCGCGACGACAACCCGGACCGCCGCAAGATCGCCGACCGCGAACAGATCGGCTTCGTCCCCTGGGCCTTCCACACCGCCCCGGCCGCGAACGCCGCGGCCTGGGCTCAGCTCACCGACCCACAGGGCTTCGACGCCCCCTACGGCCCGCCCACGGTGGAACGCCGCAGCCGCTGGTTCATGCACGAGGCGGACCGGGGCTGCTGCCGCTGGGACGGCCCCAGCTGGCCCTACGCCACCAGCCAAACCCTGACCGGCCTGGCCAACCTGCTCATCGACTACCCCAGCCAGTCCTTTGTAGACAAAGGTGACTACTACACCGCCCTACGCCGTTACGCGCTCACCCAGTACAAGAACGGCCGCCCGCACGTGGCCGAGGCGCACCACCCCGACCGTCCACAGTGGATGTACGACACGCCGGGCCACAGCCAGGACTACAACCACTCCACCTACACCGACCTGGTCCTCTCCGGCCTGCTCGGCCTCCGCCCGCAGCCGGACAGCTCGGTCCTGCTGCACCCGCTGACCCCGGCCGACTGGACCCACTTCGCCCTGGAGAACCTGCCCTACCACGGCCGCAACCTCACCGTGCTGTGGGACAAGGACGGCGCGAAGTACAAGCAGGGCAAGGGCTTCCGCGTCTACCTCGACGGCAAGCTGGTCGCCACCCGCCCGACCCCCGGCCCGCTCCACATCCCCGTCCCCGACGGCTCCCGACAACCCCTGCCGCACCTGGTCGACGACGCGGCCAACCCCACCGGCCAGGGCCACCCCGCCGCCACCGCCTCCTACGCCAACCCCGGCGACGACCCCCGCCGCGCCAACGACGGCCAGAACCACTTCCTGGACGTGCCCACCACCCGCTGGACCAGCTACCGCTCCCCCAACCCCCAGGACTGGCTGGCCGTCGACTTCGGCCGCCCCACCACGGTCTCCGACGTCCGCCTGTACTTCTACGACGACCGCGGCGGCGTCCAGCCCCCGGCCACGTTCGGCCTGCAACACCGCCACCCCGACGGCACCTGGCACGACATCCCCGCCCAGCACCGCACCCCGGCCACCCCGATCGGCAACGACCTCACCCGGATCACCTTCCCACCCCTGGAAACAACCGCCCTACGAGTGGTCGGCACCCCAAAACCCGGCACCAGCTTCGGCCTGACCGCCTTCCAGTCCTGGCGCGCCCCCTAGCCCGAGTGTTGGCCGATCTCGTACGGAGTGTTGGCCGTTGTCGTACGGAGTGTTGGCCGCTCCGGTGCCCACTTCGGCCAACCTGGGGTACGACAACGGCCAACACCGTGTACGAGATCGGCCAACACTCGGGGCGGGGCTGGCGTGTCGGCTAGCTCTCCGCGGGGTCGACGACCGCGCTGCGGATGTGTTCGTAGACCACGCTGGTGCGCACGTCGGCGACCTCCGGTCGCTCGGTCAGGCGGTCGATCACGAAGGCGTACAGGCTGTGGTTGTCCGGGACCGCGACGTGGATCAGGAAGTCCTCGCCGCCGGTCACCACGAACACGCCGACCGTCTCCGGCAGCCCGGTGACCCACTCGCGGAATGCCTCGATGCGCGGGCGGGACGGCGGGCGCAGCCGGACCGCGATCAGGGCCTGCACCGGGCGGCCGATCTTGTCCAGGTCGAGCTCGGCGCGGAAACCGCGGATCACGCCGCGCTCGCGCAGGCCGCGGACCCGCTCCAGCGAGGTGGACGGGGAGACGCCGGTGGCCGCGGCCAGTTCGCGGTTGGTGCGCCGACCATCTCGCTGGAGTTCCCGCAGCAGCGCCTGATCTAGTTCGTCGAGCCTGTCCATTACCGGCTTCTCTCCGAATTAAGTTCGATTGAGCAGCGACCCTACCGCGTGAGTGCCTAGCATCCGGTTGTATGTCCGCACTTGTCACGCCAGCTGAGCTGGTCACCGAAGAACTGCGCACCGACCAGTCCACCCGGCAGACCCGGATCAAGTGGGTCATGGCCGTCGACCCCGAGCTGCCCATCGGCCTGATCGCCAACGCCACCGCCTGCCTGGGCGCGGTGATCGGCCGGGCCCTGCCCAACGTGCTCGGCCCGGACACCAAGGACGGCGCGGGCAGCGTGCACGCCGGACTGCCCTGGCTGGGCTGCCCGATCCTGGCCGCCGACGCCGAACGGCTGAGCCGCATCCGGGCCAAGGCGCAGGACCGGCCGGACGTGCTCATCGCCGACATGTCCGAGGTGGCGCAGAACGGCCGGGTCTACGACGAGTACCAGGACGCGCTGGCCACCCTGGCCGCCGAGGACATCCGCTACCGCGCGCTGGCCATCGTGGGACCGCGCAACCGGGTGGACAAGCTGGTCGGCGGACTTCCCCTGCTGCGCTGAGGTTTCAGGCCACCATGCCGTCCCAGGCCCGCATGGTCAGGTCCACCACCCGGTCCAGCTTCGCCCGGCTCGCGCCGCCCGCGGCCTGCACCGAGATGCCGAAGGCCACCGCGCTGAGGTAGCGGGCGAGGTCGGCACAGTCCACCGTGGACGCGATCTCGCCGTCGGCGCGGGCCCGGCGGAAGCGGGCCGCCAGCGCGCGTTCGCCCTCGCGCCGCCAGTCCAGCAGCTCCTGCCGGATGCCGTCGTGGTCCGGGCCGACCGCCAGCGCGCCCTGCACGCCGAGGCAGCCCCGAGGGCAGCCCTTGGCCGTGGTGACCCGGACCGCGCCGCGCAGGAACACCTCGGCGGTCTGCCGCGCGGTCGGCTGGGTCAGCGACTCGCCCATGTGCGTGGCGTAGTGCTCGGTGTAGTGCGCCAGCGCGCGGCGGAACAGCTCAGCCTTGTTGCCGTAGGCGGCGTACAGGCTGGGCCGGTTGACCCCGACCGCCTCGGTCAGGTCGGTCAGCGCGGCGCCCTCGTAGCCCTGCTGCCAGAACACGCGCAGCGCGGCGTCCAGTCCCGCGTCCACGTCGAACTCCCGAGGCCGTCCGGCGGGCATCGCACACCTCCGTCACCGTAACGAATACCACTCGGTACAGAATAAGCTTGACCGCGTCGGGCCGCCAGCCTTAAATATGTACCGACCGATAAACAATGATGGGGAGCACGGCATGGCACAGCAGCTGGCGGGACGGGTCGCGTTGGTGACGGGTGGTTCGCGGGGCATCGGCGCGGCGGTGGCGATCCGCCTGGCCAAGGAGGGCGCGGCGGTCGCGCTGACCTACGCCAGCTCGCCGGAGCGGGCGCGGCAGGTGGTGGCCACCATCACCGAGGCCGGCGGTCGGGCAGTGGCGATCAAGGCGGACTCGGCCTCCGAGGCGGAGGTGGTGGCCTCGGTCGAGCAGACCGTGGCCGAGTTCGGCGGGCTGGACATCCTGGTCAACAACGCCGGTGGCGGCCGCTGGGCCACCGTGGACGAGCTGACCGTGGCCGACTTCGACCGCACCTTCGCGGTCAACGTGCGCGCGGTGTTCGTGGCCGTGCTGGCCGCGAACCGGCACCTGCGCGAGGGTGGGCGGATCATCACCATCGGCAGCATCAACGGCGACCGCATTCCGGTGCCCGGCGGCTCGGTCTACGCCGCGGCCAAGGCCGCCATCGACGGTCTCACCAAGGGCCTGGCCCGCGACTTCGGCCCGCGCGGTATCACCGTGACCAACGTGCAGCCCGGCCCGGTGGACACCGAGGGCAACCCGGCCGCCGGCCCGCACGCCGACTCCATGCGCGGCCTGATGGCGTTGCCGCGCTTCGGAAACGTCGAGGAGGTGGCCAGCTTCGTGGCCTACCTGGCCGGTCCCGGGTCCAGCTTCATCACCGGCACCAGCCTGGACGTCGACGGCGGCTACGGGGCCTGAGTCACAGCACCGGCGTGATCTGGTCGTCCCGGCCCAGCAGCGCCTTGCCGTAGACCTCAAGTCCCACCGGCAGCACCGCGACCGCGTGCCGGGCGGCCACCGCGGAGTCCCGCCAGATCCGTTGCAGCGCACTGCTGTGCGCGAACCCGCTGGCCCCGTGCGCGGTCAGCAACAGCTCGATCGCCTGGCGCACCTGCTCGATCGCCCACACCGTGTCCGCCCGGACCCTGGCCCTGGTCACCAGGTCCGGGTGGACACCCCGCGCGGCGGCGTCGTCGATGTCCGCGGCAGCCCGGAAGGCGTGCAGGTGTGCGGTGTCGATGCGGGTGGCGGCCTCGGCGAGCTGGAGCTGGAAGGCCACCGAGTCGGTCTGCCGGGCGTAGGTGGTGGAGGCGATGGCCTTGGTGTCCGCGGCCGCGCGCACGATCCGCAGCGCGGCCCGGCCCATGCCCAGCTGCGGGGCGGTGAGCACCAGGGTCAGCGTGGGGCCGAAACCGGCGCGGTAGCGGGGGTGGTCCACGCCGAGCTCACCGCGGACCGCCTTGGGCAGGGAGACGATGCGGTGCGCGGGCACGAACACGTCCTCGGCGATCAGGCAGTTGCTGCCGGTGGACTGCATGCCGGCCATGTCCCAGGTGTCCTCGAACCCCAGTTCCGCCTTGGGCACCAGGGCTATTCCCTGGTCCACCACCGCGCCGGAGTCATCCGTCAGCGGCAGGCCCAGCATCGCCCAGCTCGCGTGCCAGGACCCGGAGCTCCAGTACCAGCGGCCGGTGAGCCGGTGCCCGCCGTCGACCTTGCGGCTGGTGGAGGTCGGCGGCAGGGCGCCGCAGATCAGCGCTTCCGGGTCCGCACCCCACAGCTCTTCCTGCGCCCGCTCGGGGAAGAGTCCGGCGACCCAGGCCCCGGTGTTGCACAGGGTCAGCACCCACCCGGTGCCGCCGTCGGCCTCGGCGACGGTGGCGCAGACCTCCAGCAGCTCGGTCATGGACAGCTCGTGCCCGCCGTAGGCCCTCGGCTGGACCAGCCGGAACAGCCCGGCCGAGACCAGCGCGTCCAGCGTCTCCGCCGGGATCCGCCGGTCCCGTTCGCCCCGCTCGGCGTTGTCGCTGATCAGCGGCCGCAGTTCGGCAGCCCTGGCCAGTAGTTCGGCCGCGCTCGTCATCGTGCCCCCCCAGTCGCCTCGGTCAGGCTGCCTGCTGGCACAGGCAGTGCACACAGGAGTCGGCGAAGACCCGGACCGCCTCCCGGTCGTCCTCGGCCCGCCAGATCACCGCCAGCTGGGCCGGCGGCAGGCCGGTGACCGGGCGGCAGCGCACGTCCGGCCGTTGGTACAGCTCGACATTGCCCGCGGCGAGCAGGCTGACGCCGAGTCCGGCGGCGACCGCCTCGAAGCTCTCCTCCGCGGTGGCCGCCTCCACCCCGATCAGCGCGGGCCGGTCCCGGTGCGCGGTGCCCAGCCAGAACTCCCGCTGCGGCCCGGCGGCCGGGGGCAGCGCCACGAACGGCTCGCCGGCCAGCTCGGCGAACGACACACTGTCCGAAGTGGACAGACGATGGCCGGGTGGCAGCGCGGCCCACAGCGGTTCGGTGCTGACCACCTTCCAGGACAGGCCGGCGTTCGGCGGCACCGGCAGCCAGCCGATGGCCACGTCGGTCTGCCCGTCCAGCAGGCCGGCCGCCGGGTCGGTCCAGCTGACCTGCCGGAAGCTGAGCCGCCACTGCGGCAGCACCGCGCCCAGCCGCGCGGTGACGGTGGGGATCAGACCGCGGCCGATGCGGGTCTGGAAACCGACGGTGAGCACGGTGTCACAGCAGGAGGCCGCCTCGCCGACCTGCCGCCTGGCCTGTTCCCACTGCGCCAGCATCTCCCTGGCCAGTGGCAACAGCGCCGAACCGGCCGGGGTGAGCGCGACGGTGCGGCGGTCCCGGTCGAACAGCTCCACCCGCAGCTGGGTCTCCAGCTGCCGGATCTGGCGGCTGAGCGTGGGCTGGGCGATGAACAGCCGGTCGGTGGCCGCCCTGGTGAAGCTCAGCTCCTCCGCGACGGCCACGAAGTAGCGCAGGTCACGCAGGTGTGGCTCCATAGCAACAGGCTATAACAACAGGTCTTGGACGCGGCGGGAAATCGCACGGACGATTGCGGCATGGATCTGAGCGTGCAGGGCCTGAACCTGCGAAACACGGTGGGCCCGGCGGAGACGACCCGGCTGGCACGGCTGGCCGAGGACCTGGGTTTCCGCGGCTGGTGGGCCAGTGAGCACGTGGTGCTGCCCAGCCCGCCGCCCGAGGACGTGCCGATGAACCCCCTGGAGCCGATCCTGGATCCCCTGGTGCACCTGAGCTTCGTCGCCGCGGTGACCGAGCGGTTGCAGCTGGGCACGGCGATCGTGATCCTGCCGCAGCGCAACCCGGTGGTGCTGGCCAAGCAGGTCGCCAGCCTGGACCACCTCAGTGGCGGCCGGTTCACCCTGGGTGTCGGCGCGGGCTACCTGGAGCCGGAGATGACCGCGGTGGGCGTGCCGATGGCCGAGCGCGGGGCCCGCACCGACGAGTACCTGGACGCGATGCACGCGCTGTGGACGCAGCCCTCGCCCGCCTTCGACGGCAAGTTCGCCAAGTTCGCCAACGTGGACGCCCACCCCAAGCCGGCCGGCCAGCGGATCGTGGTCGGCGGTCACAGCCCGGCCGCCTACCGCCGCGCGGTCTCCCGTGGCCACGGCTGGTACGGGGTGGCCGGGGGCGCTGACGACCTGCGCCGCAGCCTGGACGGCCTGCGCAAGGCCGCGGACCAGGTGGAGCGGCCGGAACGCCTGGGCCGCCTGCGCATCCACCTGGTCCAGTCCCCCACCACGCCGACCCGGGCCGAGGCCGAGGCCTACCGCGAACTGGGTGTGGACGAGCTGGTGCTGTTCCCGACCCACGGGTCGACTCCGGCGGAGGTCGCCAGGGAGATGGAGGAGTTCAGCAAGCTGGGCTGACCGCGGTCAGCGCCGCAGCACCCGCCGCACCGCCGTGAGCACCGGCTCCACCTCGTCCTCGGCGACGGTCTGCGGGTTCAGCGCGATCGCCTGCTCCCCCAGCATGCCCACCGCCACCCTCGGGTCCCCGGCCAGCAACCCGGCCACCACCCGGTCCCGATTCGGTCCAATGTGGACGATCACCCTGGAGTGCGGCTGTCCGGCCTCACTGGGATAGCCGCGCTCCACCCCCGGGATCCCGGCCAGCCCGGCCAGCCACCGGTCCACCACCGCCTCGTACCCGGCCAGCACCGACGTCTCGTCCTGGGCGAGGGTCCACTCCACCGCCGCCAGCAGTCCGAGCAGCTCTTCCTTGCCCACCTTCATCCCGCGCCCGACCCCGTGGTGCGGCGAGCCGTTGACCCGGCAGCCCTCGATCACCGACCGCCTGCCCAGCACCAGCCCGGAGGACTGCGGTCCGCGCAACCCCTTGCCGCCGCTGACCACCACCGCCGCCGCCCCCAACTCCACGGTGTGCCGCCACAGGCTGGCGATCGGCGGGATCTGCGCCGCCGCGTCCACGATCACCGGCACCCCGGTGGCCACCGCCTCGGCCAGTCCCGGTGCCCCGTCGGCGAACCGCGGCCCGGCGTACCAGAGCACCGCCGCGGTGCGCGGCCCGATCTCGCTGCTCAGCTTGGCCCCGGTGAGCCGCACCGCCTCCTCGTATCCCTTGCGCTGCGCGGGGAACACCACGACCTCGTCCCGCGCGAGCCCACTGGTGTCCGGCAGCCGCATGGCCAGGTCGAGGTCCGTGCCGACCAGGCAGGCGGCGACGGCGTGCACGGTCCCGGCCCAGGCCCCGCAGGTGACGTACCCGGCTTCGTTGCCGGTCAGCTCGGCGAGCCGGTCGCCGACTTTGCGTTGCAGTTCGGCCAGATCGACGAAGTGTCGTCCGGCCTCGGTCATCGCGGCCGCCACCGGGGGTGCGAGCACCGAGCCGCCGAGTGCGGTCAGGGTGGCGGCGGCGTTGATCACCGGCCGGATGCCGAGGTCCTGGTAGGTCATCGCGGGACCAGGTCGAACTTCGACATCGGGGCCACGCCGAGCTGCCCGGCCAGCCAGGAGTCCAGTGCCGCGTCGTCCACCGCGTCCCGGTGCGTGAGCTGGTGGTCCCTGCCGACGCGGAGGACGTTGGCGGTGATCGACCCGGCGTGCCGGTCGGGATCGAAGAAGGAGCGGGTGTGCCGGATCCGTTCGGCCTGGTCCGGGTGCAGGCGCAGGTGGTCGGCGATCTCGGGTTCGACCTCGGGTGGCCCTGAGCTGCGCACGGCGGTGAACCGGGGCCGGCGGGCCGCGGTGAGCAGGGCCAGGTCGTCGCCGGTGACCGCCACCCTGGCCGGGTCGGCCTCGGGCCGGTTCAGCAGGAACTCCGCGCCACGCAGGCAGTCGGCGACTATTCCCCGGTACACAAAGGACAGTGGGTCCTCGATGCCGAGGGTGGCCAGGCCGGGGTAGGCGGCCTGGAAGGGCTCGTCGGCCAGGCGCTGGCCGCGGTGCATCACGGTGAAGGTGAGGTAGCGCAGCCGGTCCCGGTAGTGCGGCGGCTGGTTGACGCTGCCGTAGCGCGGGGTCTCCAGCACCGCGGGGAACGGGCCGCCGCCGGTGGGCACACTGAGGTAGCCGAAGATCCGGTACGGGCCGATGCTGGTCAGGCGCACGTCGTAAGCGGTGAAGTCCACTGTGGACCGAGCGGGGACCGGGGTGAGCACCGGGCTCGCCGGGACCTCGGCCAGTTCGGCGTCCACGGCCTGCCAGTAGGCGTCGAACTCGGTCATGCCACCGCCTCCGGGTTCAGGTGCCGGGCGAGGAACGCCTCGAACTTCGCGCGCACCCAGTGCAGTCCGGCGTGGTGCGCGCAGCCCTCGTAGGTGTCCAGGACCTTGTCCCCGCCCAGTGCGCGGAACACCGCGAACCCGGTCTCCGGCGGGCAGACGTCGTCCGCCAGGCCGAGGTAGACGTAGGAGGGGCAGCGCACCAGCGGGGCGAAGTTCATCCCGTCGTAGTAGGCCACCGAGCGCTGGATGGCCTCGGCGTGGCCGGGGTGCGCCCGCAGGTACTCGGTGATCTCCTCGTACGGATAGGAATGGGTGAGCTTGGTGGCCTCCCAGATGCCACACAGGTAGGGCGCGCCCGCGGCGAAGCAGCGCACCAGGTCCGGGCGCAGTGCGGCGCTGATGATGCCGAGTCCACCACCCTGGCTGGAGCCCTGCACGCCGATCCGCTGCGCGTCGACCTCGGGGCGGGCGGCGAGCACGTCCAGGGCGCGGATCACATCGGCGTAGAAGCCGCGGTAGCCGTAGGTGTGGTGGTCGACGATGTGGTGGGTGAGCAGGCCGGGGTAGCCGGGGTTGACCACGGCGTTGGAGCGCAGTTTCCCGCGCGGGGCAACGGAGATGGTGGCGTAGCCCAGCTCGGCCCAGCGCCGGGGCACGTCCGGTTCGCTGATGTAGCCGGGGATCGTGACCAGACCGGGGAAAACACGGCCTTCCGCGCGCGGCACCGCGTACCAGGCGGCGACCTCGACGTCCTGGTAGCTGGTGTAGCGCAGGTCGAACACCGCCACCGTGTCGGTGGACAGCGAGGGCAGGTGGGCCAAGGTGGGGATGGGGTCGGGCAGGCTGTCCAAGGTCCGGGCCCAGAACTCGGTGAAGTCCGGCGGTGTGGGCACGGTGATCATCGCGTTGGCCGGGTCGCGGGCCGTGTTGGTGGCGGTCACGGTCGTCCTCTCATCAGCGCGCGGCCGTCCTCGGTCGCGAACAGGTGGATCTCGGCCGGGTCGAGTCCGAGGTGCACGGAGCTGTCCTGGCGCAGCAGGAACGGCGCGGGCACCCTGGCCTTGACCAGGGTGTCGCCGACCTCGACGGTGACCAGCACGTCGGAGCCGAGCAGCTCGGCCACGAACACCCGCCCCGGCAGATGACCCGGCCTGGGCACATCGGCGATCCGCACGTGCTCCGGCCGGATGCCCAGGTCCACCGCGCCGGTCGGCAGGCCGGCGGCGGCCGGGGGCAGGTCGAGCACCACTCCCCCGCCGCGGAACCGGCGCACCCCGTCCTCGTCGCGGACCTCGCCGGAGAGCAGGTTCATCGGCGGGCTGCCCATGAACGCGGCCACGAACCGGTTGGCCGGGCGCTGGTAGATCTCCTCCGGCGGCGCGCACTGCTGGAGCTTCCCGCCGGCCAGCACCGCGATCCGGTCGGACATGGTCATCGCCTCGACCTGGTCGTGGGTGACGTAGATGAAGGTGCGGGCCAGGTCGGCGTGCAGGCGTTTGATCTCCGCGCGCATGTGCACCCGCAGCTGGGCGTCCAGGTTGGACAGTGGCTCATCGAGGAGGTAGGCCCCGGCCTCGCGGACGATGGCCCGGCCCAGCGCGACCCGCTGCCGCTGCCCGCCGGAGAGCTCGCGGGGCTTGCGGCCGAGCAGGTCGGTGATGCCCAGCGCCTCGGCCGCGGCCCGCACCTTCTCCGCCACCACCGGTTTGGGCACCCGCATCATCTTCAGCGCGAACCCGATGTTCTGCTCCACCGTCCGATGTGGATAGAGGGCGTAGCTCTGGAACACCATGGCCACATCGCGCTTGTTCGCGGGCAGGTAGCCGACGGGCTGGTCGTCGAAGTAGATCTCGCCACCGCTGGGCCGTTCCAGGCCGCAGATCATCCGCAGCGTGGTGGACTTGCCGCAGCCGGACGGGCCGACCAGGGTCAGGAACTCCCGGTCCCGCACGGTGAGGGTGAGGTCGTCGACGGCGGTGGCGCGGCCGAACTCCTTGCGCACCGCGTCCAGGCGTACCTCGGCCATCGGCCCTCCTATCCCTTGACCGAACCGGCGGCCATGCCCGACACGATGAGCCGCTGGAAGATGAGCACCAGCACCAGCGGGGGCAGCACGGCGAGCACGCCGGAGGCGGCCATCACGGTGAACTGGGTGTTGAGGTCGGTGGCGAAGTTGGCCGCGATCACCGGCATGGTCTTGGCCGCGGTGGTGCTGGTGAGGAACAGCGCGAACATGAACTCGTTCCAGGCGGTCATGAAGGAGAACACCGCGGCGGCGACCAGTCCGGGCGCGGAGATCGGCAGCACCACCGACCACATGGTGCGCAACCACCCGCAGCGGTCGACCCTGGCCGCGTCCTCCAGTTCCCGTGGCACCGCGCGGAAGAAGTCCTTGAGCACCCAGATGGTCACCGGCAGCGCGAAGGTGGTGTAGGACAGGATCAGCGCCCAGTAGGTGTCCAGCAGGTCCAGCTGCCGCATCAGCAGGTAGAACGGCACGATGATGGCCACCCCCGGCACCATCCTGGTGACCAGGTACAGCATGAGCAGCACCCGGCTGCCGCGGAAGCGGATGCGGGAGAAGGAGTAGGCGGCGAAGACCGCGAGCAGCAGGTTGAGCAGCGCGGTCAGGGTGGCCACCAGCAGGCTGTTGCCCAGTGCGAACGGGGTTTCCTTCACCGCCCGCGAGCCGACCAGGGCCTGCGCGGCGGTGGGGTCGGCGAAGGCGCGGTAGTTCTCCAGGGTCGGATGTTCCGGGATCCACCGCGGGGGCAGGGAGTTCGCGTCGGCCTCGGTCATGAAGCTCATCGCGACGATCCAGTAGAACGGCAGCACCAGGTAGGCGGCGAAGACCAGGGCCAGCGCGGAGACCAGGATCTTGCGCCAGGGGATCCGGTAGCGGAGCGGGACTTTGGTCATACCTCGAAGCTCCCTCGCCGGTAGAGCAGCCCGACGTAGCCGACCGAGATCACCATGGTGATCAGCGTGATCACCCAGGCGTAGGCGCTGCCGAGGCCGACGTCGGTGTAGCCGAGCACGCGTTGCACGGTGAGCAGGGCGACGGTGCCGGTGGCGTCGCCGGGTCCGCCGCCGGTGAGCACGTAGATGGTGTCGAAGGCGCGGAAGGCGTTCATCGTCTCCAGGATGAGCACGATGAGCAGCGGGTGCAGCAGCCAGGGCAGGGTGACCTCGCGGAAGCGCTGCCACGGCCCGGCCCGGTCCACGGTGGCCGCGTCGTAGAGCTCGCCGGGAATGGTGGACAGCCCGGCCAGCAGGATGATCACCGCGAACGGCAGGGTGTTCCACACCTGGGCGAAGGCGGTGAGCAGGAACGCGCCGGTGGCCGAGGACAGCCAGGCCTGGTACTCCTCGATCCAGCCGAGGTCGGTGAGCAGTCCGTTGAGCGCGCCGGTCTTGGCGTCGAAGACGGTGCGCCACATGAGTCCGTTGACCACGCCGGGCATCGCCCACGGCAGCAGCACCAGGCTGCGGAGCACGCCGCGGCCGAAGAAGGTCTCGTTGAGCACCAGGGCCATGGCCAGGCCGAGCAGCACGGTGGCGCCGACCACGGTGAGCACGAACAGCGCGGAGACCGCCAGCGAGCGCAGGAACGCGGGATCGTCCACAAGGGACAGGTAGTTGTCCAGGCCGATGAACTTGCGCACCGAGGGCTGGGCCAGGTTGTCCCGGTGCAGGCTCACCCAGAACGAGTAGCCGATCGGGTAGGCCACCAGCAGCAGCAACGCCAGCAGCGCCGGTGCGTTCATGGCGTAGCCGCGGGCGGTGTCGCTCCAGGGCCGGCGGCTCACGAGTACCTCCGGGCGAGCAGGCCCGCGCTGTCATCCAGTGCGGCAGCCGCCTCGGCGGCGTCGCTCTGGTCGGTGAGCAGCCGCTGCATGGTCTTCTGCATGCCGTGCTCGTACTCGGCGTACCAGGGCACGGAGAGCACGTTGCGGGACTTGGCGATCGCGGCGAGTCCGGAGTAGACAGTGGGGTCGGTGAACCGGGCCAGCTCGGTGGTGATCTCCGGATCCCGTTCCAGGGCGCGGAAGGCGAAGCCGAGGCCGCGTGTGAGGAACCAGAACCGGGCGGTGACCGGCACGCCTTGGTCGTTGTAGCCGCCGAGGTAGCGCAGCAGCCGGTAGGCCTGCTCCTTGACCTGGGTGTGTGCGGCCAGGCAGTACATCCTGGTGTTGCCCACGGTGCCCAGCCGCCGCCCGTCCAGGCTGGGCACATAGCCGAGCTTCGCCCGTCCGGCGATCTTGGAGCGGGCCGGGTCGTTGTAGGCGCGCACGGCGTAGCGGGCGCCGATGGTGAAGGCGTACTGCCCGGCCATGAACGCGTTGTCCAGCGGCACCGGGGTCTGTTGCAGGGAGGCGGGGTCGATGACCTTGCTGACGGTGGCCGCACGCCGCACCCAGTCCAGCACCGCGCGCACCGCCGGGTCGCCGGCGGCGTTGGGGCGCAGGTCCTCGGTGAACGGGGTGCCGCCGCTGGCGTAGAGCAGCGACCAGGTCCAGCTGGCCCAGGTGTCGGAGAGCTGGGCGGGAAACCCGATGGGATAGCGCAGGATCCCGGCCTGTCTGATCCGCAGCGCCTGGGCCTCCAACTCGTCCAGGCTGGCCGGTGGGGTGCTGATCCCGGCCTTGGCGAGCAGTTCGGCGTTGTAGAGCAGGCCGTGCGAGTCGGTGTAGTAGGGCAGCCCGTAGCGCTTTCCCTGGTAGGTCAAGGCTTTCGCGTTCGACTCGTACAGCCCCTGGTACACCTCGTCCACGCCGGGCAGCCCGTCCAGGGGTTGCAGGTACCCCGCCTGCGCCCAGCTGGCCAGGGAGTCGTCGTAGCAGTACAGCGCGTCCGGCCCGTTGTCACCGGTGAACTCGGCGACCACCTTGCGCACGTACTGCGAACTGGTGATCGGCGTGTACTCGATCCGCAGGTCCGGGTTGGCCTTGCCGAAGCTGTCCAGGTTCTGCTGCACCAGACCCGCCTCGTAGTCCCAGCCCTCGAAGCGCACCGCGCCGGTGCGCGCGCGGGCCGGGCCGCAGGCGCCGAGCAGGGGTAGCGCGGCGGCCGCGGTGAGCAGGGTGCGGCGGGAGGTCCCCATCACAACTCCCTTCCCGAGACCGCCTCGACCGCGTCCCCGATGGCCAGCCGGTACAGCCGGGTCGGGCGGCCCTTGCGGTGGTTCTGCGCGGTGCCGTCGGACCGGACCAGCCCGGAGGCGAGCAGCTTGCGGATCAGCCTGCGCCCGCTGGGATCGGTGATGCCCAACGAGTCGGCCAGGTCACTGGGCGCGATCGCCTTGCCGTGCAAGGTCTTCTCCAGCGCGGCCAGCCGGGACAGGGTGACTGTGCTGAGCCCCGCGCCGCGGGCCAGGGCCTCCAGCTCGGCGGTGTGCGCCCGGTAGGCGAAGGCCAGCGCGGGCTGGGACCGGCCCATCGGCCCGATGATCACGCCGCTGTCCTCGATGAGGTAGCCGCAGGAGACGCCCTCGGCCTCGGCGCGGGCGGCGGCGCGTTCGGCCAGCAGCACGCAGTTGCGGGCCGAGGCGCCGACCCCGAAGCCCGCCACCACCCGGAAACCCAGCGCGGTCTCGGCGTGGCCGAGGACGGGCACCGACACCCAGTGGTCGGTGATCCGCTCGAACAGCGCGTGGTGGGCGAAGACCACCACGCCGCGCCGGTCCCGGTTCTCGATCCAGGCGTCGGCGAAGTCGCTGGTCTGCACCAGCAGGTTGAGCAGCCGCACCCGGGCCCGGTCCAGGTCCACCGCACCGTCCCTTGTGGACAGTAAGAAGACCCCGGCGGTGAAGCGCTGGGCGTTGGCCCGCTCGGACTCGATGCGCAGCACCAGCTCGTGCAGCCGGGCCCGGATGGTGGAGACCACCTGGTCGGTGGTGACCAGCCGGGTCCCGCCCAGCTCTCGGGCCACCGCGGTGCGCAGGGTCAGCACGCAGGCTCCCGGTTCCTTGTCCTGGAACTCGCGGTGGAAGGCGGTGATCTCGGTGGCAGAGCTGGTGGCGGCGTAGGGCAGCACGGCGATCCGGTCGCGGTCGGCGCCGAGCGCGGCGGCGACCTCGTCCACGGTCTCGGTGTCGAAGGTGTCGATGCTGGCCGGGGTGAGCGGCCAGCCGCGGGCCTGGGCGCGGCAGAACATCAGCGCCAGGTCGAGCGCGACCGGCTTGGTGACCGCGATCTGGAGCTCGGGTGGCAGCAGGTCGCGGCATTCGGTGTAGGGCACCAGCCCCAGCAGCAGGCCGTCGATGTGCTGGCCGGCCAGGAGTTGGGCCACCGCGGGCCGGATCTCGGCCTCCCGCTGGTAGGTGACGAACTCCAGCCGGACCCCGGAGAGCGTGCGCGCGGCCGCGCGGAAGGCCGCCAGCCCGTGGGCGTGGAAGACCAGCCCCAGCACCGTTTCCATCGCCCACCTCGCCGCCAGTGTTGCGCACCAGGTTCGTAAATGGTTCGTTTGTCGCGGTGGCCAGAGCGTAGCCAGCCGGGCGCGGACGGCGACAGCGCCGATCGAGGGGTTGCCCGGCCACTCGTTCGGTTGATCTTGGCGGTCAGGGCGGGCCAGACCGGGGTGGCGGCCCTACCTTCCGGGCATGTCGCTCACCGTGCTCGCGCAAGACCGCCCAGACGACACCCTGGACCGCATCCTCGGCATCGTCTTCGGCGTCACCGGCGGGATCCTCGGGATCCTGTACCTGCTGCTGTTCATCTTCGCGCTGATCTCGATCCTGCGGCACCAGCGGCTGACCGGCGGCGGCAAGTTCCTGTGGATCGTGGTCGCGCTGGCCTACCCGTTCCTGGGCAGCCTGGGCTGGTTCATCTTCGGCCGCTCGGCCAAGCTGGTGAAGCAGGACGGCTACACCGGCTAGTCAGCGGCGGCGGGGAGTCAGCCGGACGGTCGGCAGGGCCGGGGCCGGGATGCGCTCCCCGTGGTGCGCCGCGATCACGCCGAAGCGCACCGGGTCGGGGGACTCCCAGGCTTCGCGGGCGGCGGCGATGTCCTCGTGCGTGCGGCCGACGAAGTTCCACCACATCACCAGGTCGTCCGGGAACGGCACGCCGCCGAGCAGCACCAGCCGCGCGCCGGCCGCGCTGTCGATCTCCAGGTGCTCGCGGTCCAGGCCGAGGTAGAGCAGCGGCCCGGCGGCCAGCTCCACGCCGTCGATCCGCACCGTGCCGTCGACGACCAGCACGGCGTGCTCGAAGTCCGGGCGCAGCGGCAGCATTCCACCGCCGGGCGCGAGGGTGACCTCGGCCCCCACCAGCTCGGTGTAGGTGGTCGCGGGCGAGCGCACGCCACCCAGCTCGCCCATGAACACCACCGCCTCGGCGCCATCGCCGGTGTACCGCGGCAGGTCGAGGTGCTGCTCGAAGTGCGGGGCCACCTCGGCACTGGCGGCGGGCAGCGCGACCCACAGTTGCAGCGCGTGCAGCAGCGGGTCCGCGCCGACGGAGAACTCCGAGTGCGCGATGCCGTGCCCCGCGGTCATCAGGTTGAGCTGCCCGGGGCGCAGCACCACGTCGGAGCCGACGGTGTCCCGGTGCCGGATCTCCCCGGCCAGGGGCCAGGTGACGGTCTGCAGCCCGGTGTGCGGGTGCGGCAGCACGGTCATCTCCAGCCGCTGCGGGCCGAACTCGTCCAGGAAGCACCAGGCGCCCACGGTGGAGCGGGCCCGCTGCGGCAGCACCCGGCGCACCCGCATCGCGCGCAGCCCGCCCAGCGGCACCTCCCTGGCTGCCAGCAGCTCGGTCACCGCCCCGGGTCCGGCGTGGCAGGGGGTGATCTCGGGTGTGGCGTCCAGGTTGCTCATCACGCCTGCCCGGGCCGGGCCACCCGGCCGCTGAAGTCCGGGTGGCGGCGCAGGTAGCGGTCGATGAACGGGCACAGCGGCACGATCTCCCGATCGCGCCCGGCCGCATCGGCCAGCGCCCGCTCGGCCAGCACGCTGCCCAGGCCCCGGCCGCCGAAGGCGTCGAAGACCTCGGTGTGGGTGAAGTAGGTCCGCCCGTCCCGCTCCTCGTAGGCGGCGAACCCGGCGAGCTCGCCGTCCACGGTCACCTCGTACCGGTTCGCCTGTTCCGCCCGGTGCACCTCGACAGCTGCGTCCTGCTCGGCCATGCCCCGACGCTAACCAGCCCTGGTTTCCATGTCAACCAGATCGGTATAGTGGTCACCATGGCAGGTGATCCCTGGTTGGACGAGGAGCAACAGCAGGCCTGGCGCGGCTTCCTGGCCATGCAGACCCGGCTGCAGTCGCACCTGGCCCGCGAGCTGCAACGGCAGAGCGGTCTCTCCGACGCCGACTACGCGGTGCTGGTCGGCCTGTCCGAGGCGCCCCAGGGCAGGCTGCGCCTCAACGAGCTCGGCTGCGAGCTGCGCTGGCAGAAGAGCAGGCTGTCCAAGCAGATCAGCCGCATGCAGGAGCGCGGCCTGGTGCTGCGCGAGGAGTGCCCCACCGACGGCCGCGGCGCCTTCGCCACCCTCACCGCCAAGGGCAGGGCCACCATCGAGGCCGCCGCGCCACTGCACGTGCGGGAGGTGCGCCGCTACTTCGCCGAGGCGCTGACCCCGGCCCAGCTGAACGCGCTGACCGAGATCTCCGCCGCGGTGCTCGCCCGCCTGGCCGAGGCCGAACCCCCGCCGGCCTGAGGCTCAGCCCAGCTCGGCCAGCTTCGGGGCCAGCGGCACGCACCGCCGCTCGATCCACTCCGCCGGGCTGCCCTGCCCCGGCGGCACCAGGATCACCGTGCTGATGCCCAGCTCGGCGTAGACCGCCAGGTCCTTGGCAGCCTGGTCCAGGTCGCCGTCGTTGAGGGCCTCGCTGCGGTAGAGCATGGTGCGCTGCACCTCCGCCGGGTCCCGACCGAGGTCGGCGCAGTGCGCGTCCAGCACGGACAGCTTGTGCGCGACCTCCTCCGGCGAGGTGGCGAACAGGTTGCAGGCGTCGGCGTACTGGGCGACCAGGCGCAGCGTCTTGCGCTCGCCGCCACCGCCGATGAGCACCTTCGGCCGCGGGGAGCTGAGCGCGGGCGGGGAGTTCAGCGTCTCGGCCAGCTGGAAGTGCCTGCCCTGGAACGGCCCGTTGTCCGCCGGGTCCCACATCTGGCGGCAGATCCGCAGCGTCTCTTCCAGCCGCTCGAACCGCTCGGCGGTGCTCGGGTACGGCACGCCGAGGCCCCGGTGCTCGCGGTCGTACCAGGCGGCGCCGATGCCGAGGAAGGCGCGGCCGCCGGAGAGCACGTCCAGGGTGGTGACGATCTTGGCGAGCAGTCCGGGGTGGCGGTAGGTGACGCCGGTGACCAGCAGGCCCAGCCGGGCGGAGGTGGTGTGCGTGGCCAGGAAGCCGAGGGTGGTGTAGCCCTCCAGCATGGGGTGCTCGGCGCGGCCGTTCTGCTCCATCTGGAAGTAGTGGTCCATCACCGAGAGGGTCTCCGCGCCCGCGGCCTCGGCGGCCCGCCCGGTGGCGGCCAGCTCGGCGGCGAGCCCGGCCGGGTCCTCGGGGTGGTTGAAGGTGGTGAGGTGGATGCCCAGTCGCATGCCCCCGACGCTAGACCTTGGAGCGCACTCCAGGTCAAGTCCACAATGGACTGCACCCGCCCGGCTGGCAACCAACCGTTCTGTTGACAAAGGCGACGGCAGGCTGTTTCCCTGCGCGCGTGGCACGCGATGCGGAACAGACCAAGAAACGCCTCCTGGACGCGGCAATCGCCGAGTTCGCCGCCTACGGCATCGCGGGCGCCAGGGTGGACCGGATCGCCGAGCAGGCCAAGGCCAACAAGGCGATGATCTACTCCTACTTCGGCAACAAGGAACAGCTCTTCGACGCCGCCTACGACCTGCTGGTCACCGGCACCGTGGACGCGGTCCCGATCGACCCCGAGGACCTGCCCGGCTACGCGGGCCGCCTGTTCGACCGGTTCTGGCAGTCGCCGGAGGTGGTGCGCCTGTCCGCCTGGCACCGCCTGGAGCGCGGCGCGGAGGGCCCGCTGCCCGAACAGGTGCTGCGCGCGCACCGGGACAAGATCGCCGCCATCGCCGCCGCCCAGGCCGAGGGCAGACTGCCCGGCCACATCCCGGCGGCCGGGCTGCTGAGCCTGGTGCTGGTGCTGGCGACCATGTGGACCGCTGGCAACCCCGACGCCGCCTCGACCAGGTTCGTCACCACCAAGAAGGCGCGCCGGGAGACGGTGACCGAAGCCGTCCGGCAACTCGTGCGCCTCTGAACGCAACCGCGCGATTCGGACACCCCGGACACGCTGCGGGTTCACAAAGGTGATCAAGCGCTAGTCCGAATGCGCAGGCAGCCGCCTGCGAGAGCGCTTCCACGAAACCCTTGACACGGATGTCAGCTGGCGGTGAGGATCGGCGCGGCTTTCCCAGGCCCGCGCCGTAACACTCCGCAACTTCCGCCTCAAGGAACGGATCGTTCATGGCAAGAAGATCGTCGGTTGGCTCTCGCGCCTGTCGGATCGGACTGGCCGTGCTGCTCGGGGTCAGCATGGCCGGCGGCATCGCCAGCGCCACGCCGGAGCCGGAGGCCACCGCAGGAGCCAAGCAGCCCGTGGTCGGCAAGCCCGACCTCGGCTGGGACGGCTGCGCCCGCATCCAGGACAAGCTGCCCGCCTTCGCCGACTGGCCAAAGGTCAAGAGCAACATCGGGCGCAACGCCGCGGACGAGCGGCGGATCGCCACGATGGTCGCCGGGATGACGCTGGCCGAGAAGGTCGGCCAGATGACCCAGCCGGAGATCGCCGCGATCACCCCGGCCGAGGTCAAGGAGTACGGCATCGGCACCGTGCTCAACGGCGGCGGCTCCTGGCCCGGCAAGAAGAAGAACGCCACCGTCAAGGAGTGGCTGGACCTGGCCGACGCCTACTGGCAGGCCTCCAAGTCCTCTCGCACCAAGATCCCGGTGATCTGGGGCATCGACGCGGTGCACGGCAACAACAACGTCTTCGGCACCACCGTCTTCCCGCACAACATCGGCCTGGGCGCCGCGCAGGACCCGTGCCTGGTCCGCGAGATCGGCGAGGCCACCGCCGAGCAGGTGCGCGCCACCGGCCAGGACTGGGCGTTCGCGCCAACCCTCGCGGTGGTCAAGGACGACCGCTGGGGCCGCACCTACGAGGGCTTCTCCGAGGACCCGCGGATCACCCGCGCCTACGGCTACGAGGCCACCAGGGGCTTGCAGGGCAACAACCCGCGCGGCATCGGCTCCGACGGGGTGATCGCCACCGCCAAGCACTTCATGGGCGACGGCGGCACGAACAAGGGCAAGGACCAGGGCGTCAACTCCTCGGCCAAGGCCGACATGATCAACACCCACGGTCAGGGCTACTACGGTTCGCTGGCCGCGGGCGCGCAGAGCGTGATGATCTCGTTCAACAGCTGGACGAACGAGGAGCTGGGCATCAAGGAGGGCAAGCTCCACGGCTCCAAGCTGATGGTGGAGGAGGTCCTGAAGAACAAGATGGGCTTCGACGGCCTGGTGGTCTCGGACTGGAACGGCCACGGCCAGGTCGAGGGCTGCACCAACGCCAGCTGCGCGCGGGCGGTGAACGCGGGCATCGACGTGTTCATGGTGCCGCACGACTGGAAGGCCTTCATCACCAACACCATCGCCCAGGTCAACAGCGGCGAGATCCCGATGGCGCGCATCGACGACGCGGTCACCCGGATCCTGCGGGTCAAGCTGCGCTCGGGCCTGTTCGAGGCGAAGAAGCCGTCGGAGCGTGAGCACGCGGGCAAGGCCGATGCCCAGCGCGCCAAGGAGATCGCCCGCGAGGCGGTGCGCAGGTCGCAGGTGCTGTTGAAGAACGACAAGCGCGTGCTGCCGCTCTCGCCGCGGTCGAAGGTGCTGGTGGTCGGCAAGAGCGCGGACAGCATGCAGAACCAGACCGGCGGCTGGACGCTGACCTGGCAGGGCACCGGCAACACCAACGCCGACTTCCCCAACGGCACCACCATCCTCGGCGGGCTCAGGGGCGCGCTGGGCGAGGCGAACGTGACCTTCAGCGAGAAGGCCGACAACGTCGACCCGTCGAAGTTCGACGCGGTCATCGCGGTCATCGGCGAGACCCCCTACGCCGAGGGCACCGGCGACATCGGCAAGCGTTCCCTGGAGGCGGCCAAGCTGTTCCCGGAGGACCTTGCCGTACTGGACAAGGTCGCCGGCAAGGGCGCGCCGGTGGTGACGGTCTACGTCGCCGGGCGTCCGCTGCACGTGAACAAGGAGCTCAACCGCTCCGAGGCGTTCGTGGCGGCCTGGCTGCCGGGCACCGAGGGCGCGGGCGTGGCGGACATGCTGGTGCGCGGCAGGCACACCGGTCTGGGCTACCAGGGCAAGCTGTCCTACTCCTGGCCGAAGGCGGCCTGCCAGACGCCGCTGAACGCCGAGCAGAAGGACTACGACCCGCTGTTCAAGTACGGCTACGGCCTGCGTTCCTGGGAGACCGGCAACGTCGGCAAGCTGGATGAGACCTCGCCAGAGAGCTGCTCCCCGCCCGGTGGCGGCACCGCGGAAGAGGACCTGGAAGTGTTCGTGCGCAAGGACATCGCGCCGTTCAAGGGTTACCTCGGGTCGCCGGAGAACTGGGGCGGCACCGAGATCGGCCCCGACGGCACGGCCGCGCACGCCTCGATCGCGGTGGAGCCGACCGATGTCAGCGTGCAGGGCGACGGGCTCAAGACCACCTGGAACGGCACCGCGCCCGGCCAGCTGTACATGCAGGCCCCCGCACCCGGTGAGGACCTGCGCGGGTACGGCAACGCCAACGGCGCGCTGGTCTTCGACGTGATCGTGGGCAAGGCCCCGGCCAGCCGCACGGTGATCTCCACCCACTGCGGCTATCCCTGCCAGGGCGAGGTGGCGGCGACCAAGCTGTTCACCGACCTGCCGGTGGGCCAGAAGCAGACGGTGAAGATCCCGGTGTCCTGTTTCGCGGAGAAGGGCCTGGACCTGGAGGCGGTCAACACGCCGTTCCTGGTCTACACCGAGGGCGCGTTCCAGGCTTCCTTCGCCAACGTGCGCTGGGTGCCCAAGGCGGCCGGTGATCCGGACGCCCGCAAGTGCGGCGATCTCACCTAGCGGCAACGGATGTCGCGGAGCCCCGCCTGCCGGACCGGTAGGCGGGGCTTCGTCGTCGCAGCTGCTCCTGTCGGATGTGCGCGGTCAGCCTGCTCAGCGCGGCGCGGTGCCCACGTGCAGGTGCACGGCTCCCCCGGTCAGCGGCCGCCAGGCCACCCGTTCCCAGCCCGCCGCGGTGATCTGCTCGCCGAGCCGGGGCGGGGTGTGCCAGGCCTGGATGGACTCGGCGAGGTAGCGGTAGGCGTCGGGGTTGCTGCTGACCCTGCGGGCGATCAGCGGCACCACGTGCCGGAGGTAGGCGGTGAACAGCGCGCCGTTGAGCGGTGTGGGCGGGATGCTGAACTCGCAGACCACCAGCCGGCCGCCGGGCCGGGTGACGGCGAGCATCTCGCGCAGCGCGGCGGCCACGTCGCCGATGTTGCGCAGCCCGAAGGAGATGGTCACCGCGTCGAAGCTGCCCCTGGCGAAGGGCAGGGCGTGCGCGTCCGCGGCGACCCTCGGCAGGTCCGGATGCCGCCGCCCGGCCACCCCGAGCATGCCCAGGGACAGGTCGCAGGCCACCGCCTGCGCGCCGGCGGCGGCCAGGGCCGCGGTGGAGGTGCCGGTGCCGGCGGCCACGTCCAGCACCCGCCTGCCCGGACCGGCATTGGCCGCCGCGGCCATCTCCCGGCCCCAGGCGTCCATCCGGCCCCACCACAGGCGGGCGCGGGTGCGGTCGTAGCCGTCGGCGACCTGGTCGAACATGGCCGACACCTGGCTGGTCTGCTTGTCGAGGTTCGCGCGCACCATGGCCACCAGCATGCCAGTGGCGGCCCCGCGCCTTGATCACGCCCGCGCGGCCCCCGGCGAGGCCTCCCGGCTGGCCCCAGGCGCCTCCGCCTCCACCGCCGCCGACCCGGCCTCCGGTGCGGCCCCGCGCCCGGTCACCGCGGCCACCGCGACCGCGGCCAGCAACCCGAACACCGCGAACAGGTAGAACCCCCACGGGTAGGCGACCCCGGCCGAGACCAGCCAGCCGCCCAGCAGCGGTCCGGTGATGCCGCCGATCCGGCCCATGCCCGCGGTCCAGCCCAGTCCGGTGGCGCGCGCGTGCGGCGGGTAGATGTGCTGGGTGTAGGCGTAGATCAGCACCTGCGCGCTGAAGACGAAGCACCCGGCCAGGAACACCACCACGTAGAGCCCCAGCGTCGGCATCCGCAGGCTGAACAACGCCAGGAACACCGCCGCGCCGACGAACCAGCCGATCACCGCCTTGCGCACCCCGGTCCGGTCGGCGACCCGGCCCGCGACGAGCAGTCCGACCACCGCGCCGACGTTGAGGGTGAGCAGCAGCCCGAGCGCGTCGCCGAGCGGATACCCGGCCTGGCGCATGATCTGCGGCAGCCAGGTGTTGAGCCCGTAGACCAGCACCAGCCCGAGGAAGGTGCTGACCCAGAACGCGATGGTGGCCCGCAGCAGCCTGCCCTGGAACAGCGAGCGCACCGCGTTGCCCGCCGCGGCGGTGGTCGACCCGGCCGCGGCGCGGGCCCGCTCGAAGCTGGCCGACTCGGGCAGGTACCGCACCATCAGCGGCACCAGCACCAGCGCCGGCAGCGCCCCCGCGACGAACATCGCCCGCCACCCCAGCTGCGGGATCAGCAGCAACCCCAGCAACGAGGTCAGCACCGCCCCGGCGTGGTAGCCGGTCATCACCAGCGTGGTCGCGCTGCTGGCCCGCCCCCGCTCGGCGTTGGTCTCCGCGACCAGGCTGATCGCGGTCGGCAGGCACCCGCCGAGCCCCAGCCCGGCCAGGAACCGCAACGCGCCGAAGATCAGCGCCGAGGGCGCGAACGCGCACAGCAGGGTGCACAGCGAGAAGATCGTCACCGACAGGATGAGCGTCTTGCGCCGCCCGATGACGTCGGTGACGGTGCCGATGGCCAGCGCGCCGATCATCATCCCGACCAGCCCGGCGGTGGAGACCGCCGCGCCGGTGCCCGCGGTCAGGCCCCAGACCTGCTCGCCGAGCAGCACGGGTAGCACGACACCCAGGACCACCAGGTCGAACCCGTCCAGCAGGACCGCGGTCCAGCAGAGGGGTTGCACCCATTTGCCGTGCGGGTTTCCAGTCTGCGTCACGGGGGCTCCTTCGCCAGGCCGTCCGAGGGTTGCGCAAGCCTAGGAACGCGGACGGAACGGCTACCACGGTAGTCTTCCACTCACCGGAAAACCCCAGCCCACCCCCGCCAGTTTTTCTCTAGCAGACCCCGCGGAGTCCACAATGGACAGTCAACCGCCACGCTCGGTCACCCTGCGCGCCCTCACCCTGCTCGCCACCTTCACCCCGGCCCACCCTCGCCAGACCCTCTCCGAGATGTCCCGCCGAGCCGGCCTCCCCCTGGCCACCACCCACCGCCTGCTCCGCGACCTGACCGACTGGGGCGCGATCACCAAGGACCCCGACGGCGGCTACCGGATAGGCCTGCGCCTGTGGGAGCTGGGCATGCTCACCCCCGCGGTCAACCGCCTCCGCGAAGCAGCGCTGCCGTTCATGCAGGAGCTCTACGAAACCACCCGCGAGAACATCCACCTGGCCGTCCGAGCAGGCGACGAGGCCCTGTACGTGGACCGCCTCAGCGGCCACCGCTCAGTAGCGATCATCTCCCGAGCAGGCAGCCGCCTCCCCCTGCACGCCACCGGAGTGGGCAAGATCCTGCTGGCCCACCAGGACCCGGACTTCATCCACCGCTTCTGCACCACAGCCCCAGCCAGATGCACCAAGTACACCATCGTCGAACCAGGCCGCCTGCTCCGCGAACTCACCGAGGTCCGCCGCCGCGGCTACGCCCTGACCTCCGAGGAAATGACCCTGGGCACCTGCTCGGTGGCCGTCCCCGTCCGCGACGCTGACGGAACAGTCCTCGCCGCCCTGGGCATGGTCCTGCACACGGTCCGAGCCGACCTCGCCAAACAAGCCCCCGCCCTCCAAACCGCGGCCCAGGGAATCGAACGAAGACTGGCAGCCGGGGAGGAGGACTGGACCTAGCGTCAACCACAGGCGTCACACCCCATTGAGTCCGGTGACCGGGTGGCACCGCCACTCACGAACGAGCGAATCCCCAGACCCAACTCGCCACCCGCGCCTACCCCCGCCACCCACGCCTGCCCAACAGCCACGGCCGACCCATCCCCACGCCAGTCCCCGGAGCACCTCCGAACTCGCGCTACCTGCAGCCGCTGCCCCCCTCACGGCCACCTCCCCCAGACCGCGAACCCTTTTTCGGCACGCGAACGCTTCCCCAACCTCTGCCAGACTCGCCCCAGCACGCCACTTGACCACCGGAAACACGTACTCACAGCCCAAGAACAAGGACCGCCAGACCACCACCAGCCACCCAAGATCAAGACGGAAAGCAACCTTTTCGGCCCGAAAAGCGTTCCGCAGAGGAAGCGGAGGCGCGGGCGGGGAAACAAGCGGGCCAGCGACGGCCCACCCGGCCACCGATCAGACCAAGCCAGCCAGCCCAGGCCAGCCATCCAGACCAAGCCAGCCCAGCCCAGGCCAGCCACCGAGCCCAGCTCAGCCGAGCACCCCCAGCCCAGCCGAGTGCCCAGCCACCCCAGCCCTCGCCTGGCGCGACCGGGCCACCGGCCGGCGCGACGTGGCCACCCGCACAGGCCAGCCGGGCGACCCGGGCGATCTTGGCCGCGGCGCGCAGCCGGACGGTCCTGGCGCGCGGATAGGCGCGGGCACGCGACCGGGTCAGCGTGACGCTCCGAGCGCGCGGAGCCACGTGTCCAGGCAGCCGTCGGGCGTCGGCGTCGGACCCGAGAGCACACCGGCGATCAGGAGCGACGCGCGCGAGCGTCTTGCCCGTTGCCGCCCCGTCGAGCGAGCAGCAACGCCGCGAACCTGGCGACAGCGGGGCAACGGTCGAGACAGCGCGGGAAGCCAACGAGGCGTCGACGAAAGAGCCGCCGCAAGCGCCGGTCGCATGAGGGGATCTCGCGCCCTTCGGGGCGACCAGCACGAGCGACGGACGACCACGAACCGGCAGCGGGCTGGCCCAACGCAACCGGCACCGGGCTGGCAGGACGCGTCCGAGGCGGGGCGATGGCATCCGCTCCCCGTCTGCCACACGAACGGGCGAAGTCGAGCGGCCACAAGGACATCCCCAACGCTGAGCGACGACCGCGACCGCCGCCAGCCATCGAACGCGCTGACGGCGGATTTCGCTTGCGGCAGAAGCGTCTCGCGTCTCCGGAGCCCGCCGCCACCCCGCTCGCGGCGGCACGCGGCGCAGCGCATCACGGACCCGGCACGAGTTCGTCAGCGACCGACACCGGCTCGGCGCTGGCGCTGACATCGGGCCAATCGCCAACCGGCGGAAGACAGCGGCGGCGGCAGACAGGCAGCAACCGGCGGAAGGCAAGCGGAAGCGACCGTCCCATGTGGACAGTTACCCCAACGTGGGCAGTCACCCCGACCCAGCGAGCGGCTCGGCCGATGCCGGAGTGGTCCGGCACCAGCCAACGCCGCACGGCTTCGCCGGGGCCAGTGGCCGGGTGACCGGCAAGTGGCCCCGAACGGGTGAACCTGAGGTGCTTGATGTGCTGGGTGACCCGATCGGGGTAGTCCTGCGCCCCCGGGTCGCGGCCTGAGGAAGATCAGGTGATCTTGGCGCGACCGCTAGCGTCCTCGGCGGTGCGATGCCCGTCGAGGGGAAGTTCCCGACCCGCCAACGGGTCAGGGCTGGTGGATCAGGACCTCACCGAGTTGGCGTCGGCCTCGGCGCGCAGGACTTCGTCCAGGCGTTCAAGGAACAGCTCGAAGCTGATCTCCGGCGGGAGGACGTCGTCCTCGCCGGTCAGCTCCACCTGCGGAAACTCGTCGACGGGCAGATCGACGCGGTCATCTACCGGCTGTGCTGGCTCGCGCTCGAGCGCGAACAGGTCCTGCTGCCCAGTGGTGGTGTTGGACGGTTCGGTGACCGTGGCCTGACTCCCGTTCGCACTTGCCGGGCCGTGCGCGATGCGTGGCATCGCGGCCCGCCAGGTGACCTTCGAACTGGTGATACGGCTTCGCCGAACCGGGTGCGGCGTGAACACGAACGTCTCCGTTCTGGCCAGTTGAGAAGTACCCCCACAGAGAGGGTAACGAATCGGAGAAGAATACTGCTAATAGGACTCGGCCACTCGACTTCCGATGGGTTGCCGCGAGCCGGTTCTGCCGGTCGCACCCATCATGATCAGCAACTTTCGCCCTCGCCGGAGCAGCGGCGTTGCCGTTGGCGCGCAGACGCGAGCGCCGTTGCGAAGCCGTGCTGAGGCGTTCGTCACCGCACTTTCCGAAACGGTCGCGGTACGGAAAAGGCGGTACATCGAAGCACCCGTTCGGCCCAACGAAGTTGTGCGTTCTCCGGACACCCATACGGATATCGACGACGAGGACCGCCGATCGGGAGCGACCGGCTGACCGCCGGCGCGGCCGCCGCGAGACAGTCCCAGCGCCGACGGTGTCCACAATAGACAGACGACTCGATGCCATCGGATTCGAGCCCGATTTGTTCCGTTTGTCGCGCACAAGCGCGGCGACCCCAAGTATGCGGACCGCCCAGCAACTCGTGTTGACACACCCATTAGCGTGACTGCCATCACTCGTTCGCGAGTGGTGGTTGTACAGGTAAATCGCCTGGTAGCAGGGGGCAGGACACGTGAACAGGAATGCGCTCACCGGAGGGGTGCGGGGTGGCGCGGCGATGGTGGGGCAGGTCCACGGGGGCGTGCACTTCCACGGGGCCGCCGGGGCGTCGACCGCGGAGCCGCGCTGGCCGAGGCGGTACGGGGTGGTGCCGCCCCGGGCGGACTGCTTCCAGCCGCGCGCGGAGGGGACGCGGCTGGCCGAGCTGACCGAGCCCGCGGCCAGGAACGCGACCGGAAGCGGGAGCGGGAACGGCCCGGGTGCCGAGGGCGGGAACCGGCCTGGTGCCGATCATGGCCACGGGGCTGGGGCCGCGGTAGTGCTCTCCGGTCCCGCCGGGGCCGGCAAGACCCAGCTCGCCGCCGACCACGTCCGCCGCCTCTCCGGCGACCTGGACCTGCTCGTCTGGGTGACCGCGAACTCCCGCGAGGCGGTGATCGCCGCCTACGCCTCCGCCTACGCCGACCTGACCGGCTTCGGCGGTGGCGCGGAGCTCGCCGCGGAACGCTTCCTCGCCTGGCTGGCACACACACCGCGGCGCTGGCTGGTGGTCCTGGACGACGTCCGCGCGCCGGCCGACCTCAACGGGCTGTGGCCGCCGGGCCCGGTGCTGGCCACCACCCGCCGGCGGGACGCGGCACTGCGCGGCGCGGGACGCCGGATCCTGGACGTCGGGCTGTTCAGCGCCGCCGAAGCGGCCGCCTACCTGGCCGCGAGGTTCGCCGGGACCCCGCGCCTACTAACCGGGGCGGACGGCCTCGCCGAGGACCTCGGCCGGCTGCCGCTGGCGTTGGCGCAGGCCAGCGCGTACATCATCGACCAGGACCTGACCTGCGCGCAGTACCGCGCGCGGCTGGCCGACCGGCGGCGGCGACTGGACTCGTTGCTGCCGGAGCGGGACGCGCTGCCCGATGAGCACCTGGCCACGGTCGCCGCGGCCTGGTCGCTGTCGGTCGAGCGCGCCGACCGGCTGGAACCGGCGGGGCTGGCCCGGCCGCTGCTGACCGTGGCCAGCGTGCTGGACCCCAACGGCGCGCCGGAAGCGGTGTTCACCAGCCCGGCCGTGCTCGAGCACCTCGGCGAGATCGTCGGCAGACCGGTGGACGCCGAGCAGGCGCGCACCGCGCTGCGCGGGCTGCACCGGATGAACCTGGTGACCCACGACCCCGGCACGCCGCACCGCGCGGTCCGGGTGCACACGCTGGTGCAGCGAGCCGCGCGGGAGGAGCTGGGCGAACGCCTGCCCTGCTGGGCGAAGCTGGTCGCGGACGCGCTGCGCCAGGTGTGGCCGCCGGTGGAGGAGGACCTGCCGCTGGTGCGGGCGCTGCGGGCGAACACCGCGGCGCTGCACCGGCACACCGCGGGCCAGCGCTGGACCGCCGAGCACGAGCTGCTCTTCCACGCGGGCAACAGCCTCGGCGAGAGCGGGCAGGTCGCCGCGGCCACCCGCTGGTTCCACCGGCTGCACCGGCTCACCCGGCAGTTGGTCGGCGCGGATCACCCGAGCACGTTGACCGCGCGGCACAACGCCGCCTACTGGCGCGGCGAGACCGGTGACGCGGCGGGCGCGGTGCGGGAGCTGGAGCGGGTGCTCGCCGACCAGGAACGGGTGCTCGGGCCACGCCATCCGCACGCCCTGACCACCCGGCACAACATGGCCCGCTGGCGTGGTCACGCCGGTGAGCACGCGCGCACCGTGCCCGAGCTGGCGGCGGTGCTGCGCGAGCAGGAGCGGGTCCTCGGCGCGCGCCACCCGGACACCCTGACCACCCGGCACGACCTGGCCCGCTGGCGCGGCGCGACCGGCGACGCCACGACCGCGGTGACCGAGCTGGAACGGCTGCTGCGGGACCAGATCTTCGCCCTCGGCCCCTGGCACCCGAACACGCTGACCACGCGGCACAACCTGGCCCGCTGGCGCGGCCACGCCGGTGATCCGGCGGCGGCGGTGACCGAGCTGGCCAGGGTGCTCGACGACCAGGTGCGGGTGCTCGGGCCGTGGCATCCGAACATCCTGATCACCTGCCACAACCTGGTGCACTGGCGGATGGTCCTGGACGGCGCCGCCGCGCTCTGAACTCCGCTGCCGCGCGACCGGTGTTCGGCCAACCGGGTCACGGCGATCGCCCAGGTTGATCACCACGGGGTATCAGCGGCTCCACCGGCGGTTTTCGCGGTTACGATCCGGCCGTGCGCACGCCTGACTCCGCCGTCCTGGAACGCGAGTCGGAGCTTTCCCGGATCGAGGCGGCGCTGGACTCGGCCGCCCGCGGCGAGGGCCGGGTGGTGCTGATCGAGGGCCGCGCCGGGATCGGCAAGACCCGCCTGGTGCAGGCCACCAGGGACCTGGCCAAGGCACGCGGTTTCGGCCGGTTGCAGGCCGTCGGCGACGCGCTGGAGAGCGCGATGGCCTGGGGTGTGGTGCGGCAGATGGTGGAGCGGTCGGTCTCCCGCTACACCGGGGAGATCAGGGCCGCGCTGCTGGCCGGGCCGTCCGGGGACGCGTTGCGCGCGCTGGACGCCGCGGCCACCGACCCGAGCGAGGCGGAGCTGGCCCGCACCCTGCACTCGCTGTGGTGGGTGGCGGTGGACCTGTCCGCGTCCCGGCCGCTGCTGATCACCGTGGACGACGCGCACTGGGCCGACCTGTCCTCCGCGCAGTTCCTGGTCTACCTGTCGCGGCGGATCGCCGACCTGCCGATCGCGCTGGTCGTGGCCACTCGGCCACCCGCGGAGAACACCGGGCCGCTGGCCCAGCTGAGCGTGTCCCGGCAGGCCGAGCGGGTGCTGCCACGGCCACTGACCGCCGCGGCGCTGACCGCACTGCTGGCCGCCCGCCCCGGACCGGCCGCCGCACCGGCGGTGGTCGCGGCACTGCACGCGGCCAGCGGCGGAAACCCTTTCCTGGCAAGGGTTCTGGTCGACGAACTGGACGCACTCGGCCTGCCCCTCGATGAGTCGGCGACGGCGGCGCGGGTCGGCACGCTGGGGCCGAGCACGGTGTTCCGGGCCGCGCTGGGGCGGTTGCCCGCTGCGGCGGTGCGGCTGGCCGGAGCGGCCGCGGTGCTCGGCGTGGGCAGCGACCCGTGGCAGGCGGCGACGATCACCGGACTCGACCCGGCCGGGCTGACCGCCGCGGCCGAAGCGCTCGCCGCGGCGAACGTGCTGGTCAGCGACGGGGACCACCTGGTCTTCGTGCATCCGGTGGTGCGCGAGGCAGTGCTCGCCGACCTGGGCCCGGTGGCCCGCCGGGGGTTGCACGCGCGGGCCGCGGTCGAGCTGGCGGCGGCGAACGCGCCGGCCGACCGGATCGCCGCGCACCTGGCGCAGGCCCCGCGCGGGACCCTGCCGGAGGCGGCCGCGGTGCTGCGCCGGGCCGCGGTGGCGCTGCTGGCCGCCGGGGACGCCCGGACCGCGACCGAGCACCTGACCAGGGCGGTGGACGAGGACCCGGACGATCCGGCGTTGCGGGCGGAGCTGGGGCGGGCGCTGCTGCGCACCGGGGAGGCCGCGCGGGCCAGGGACGAGCTGCGCGCCGCGGCCGCCGGTCTGCCCGACGCGGAACTGCTCGCCGCCGCGGCCTCGGCGACCGCGGTGGTCGACGGCCCGGCCACCGCCATCGCCGAGCTGGAGGCCGCGATCCGGGCCCGGCCCGCCGGGGACCGGGACGCCGGGCGGCTGCACCTGGAGGCGCGGCTGGCGGTGATCCGCTCGTTCGTGGCCGAAGAACGCCACCGCTCCTCGGCTCACCTGCGCGGATACGCCGATCTGCCGGGCGGCACACCGGATGAGCGGACGCTGCTCGGGCTGCTCGCCCAGATGGGCCGCTACGAGGTCTCCCCCGCCGCCGAGGTCGCCGCCACCGCGAGCCGGGCGCTGGCCAACGGCGCCTACTTCGACGACGCCACCGGCTCCAGCGAGGCCATGGTCGCCTGGGTGGTCGCGCTGCTGGCGCTGATCTCCGCGGACGGTGTGGAGCCGGCGCGGCGGGAGATCGACCGGGCGCGGCTGCGGGTGCGCGCGCACGGCTCGCCGGTGGAGTTCGCCATGGTGGCCAACGCGGGACTGTTCCTGAACTGGCGGCTCGGTGACGTGGCCGCGGTGGACGCCGAGTCCGAGGGTGCGCTGGCCGCGATCACCCATGAGGACCCGGCCCCGCACGTGATCGCCCTGCGCGCCACCGGCACCCACTTCACCGCCTACGCCGCCCTGGAACGCGGCGACCTGGACGGCGCGGCCGCCGCGCTGGACCGCTTCGACACCGCGCACCCGGACCGCCCGACCATGATGCCGACCATCTGGCTGCACGAGCCCAGGGCGCTGATCGCGTTGGGCCGCAACGATCCCCGCCTGGCCCGCGCCGAGTCCGCCCGGCAGCGGGACCTGATGGCAGAGGCCGGCCTGGACCCGCCGACCATCCCCTGGCGGGCCCCCGCGGTGCGCGCGGCCATGCTGCTCGGCGACACCGCCGAGGCGGGCACGCTGGCCACCGAACAGCTGGCCATCGCCCGCAGGTGGGGCGCGGCCACCGAGGTCGGGGCGGCGCTGCGGCTGCTCGCCCACGCCGACCCGGACCGGCGGCTGGACCTGCTGACCGAGTCCGTCGCGGTGCTGCGGGCGAGCCCGGCGCGGCTGGAACTGGCCAGATCCCTGGTCGACCTGGGCGAGGCGCTGCGGGTCGGGCGCCGGCGCGGGGACGCCCGCGAGGTGCTGCACCGGGGCATCGACCTGGCCGGGGACTGCGGCTCGGCGGCGCTGCGGCAACGCGCGGTGCAAGCCCTGGAGGCCCTCGGCGACCGGCCGCGGCGACCGGTGTTCGCCGGCCCCGAGGCGCTGACCGCCAGCGAACGCCGGGTCGCCGGGCTGGCCGCGGCCGGGCGGGCCAACCGGGAGATCGCGCAGGAGCTGTTCGTGACGCCCAAGACCGTGGAGAACCACCTGGGGCGGATCTACACCAAGCTCGGCATCACCGGCCGCCGGGACCTGGCACAAGCCCTGGTGTAGGGGGGTCGGGGGCGGATTTGGGGGGTCGCCCCTCATGCCCGTGGGGGGTCCCGGAGAACAGGCTCTACCTATCACGCCGCGAGGGGCGGCGGAGAAACCGAAGGTAGGAGCCATGATCCGCAAGGCCAGCACCCTGATCCTCGCCGCAGCAGCGACCGCCGCCACCATGGCCGCGCTCCCCGGCGCCGCATCGGCGGACATCGCTCCCCCGCCCACCTGCGTCCGCTCCACCGATGTCAGCGGCGCCGACTTCGACGTCAAGCAGTGCGGCGTCAGCGACGTCGACCAGTTCCGCGCCGGCCTGGAGAACAACGGCAGCGCCCACTGCGGCCCCGCCTCGCTGTACAACGTGCTGCACTACTGGGCGCACGAGAAGAACGCCCCGGTCGGCTGGCTCACCACCGACCTGCGCAACCTCAACCCCAAGGACCAGGCCGACTACAACGTCATCACCAACTCGATCGGGCGCATCGGCGTGGACGCCAAGTACGACGGCGGCACCAGCATGGGCAACCTGCGCAACGCCTTCACCATCGCCACCAAGAAGGCCCGCGACGCCGGCTGGACCACCACCTCCGGCAACACCAGCAGCCACACCAGCGCCGACTTCTCCGGCGACCTGGCCAAGAAGCTGAACGAGGGCCCCGTCCAACTGGTCTACGGCCGCTACCAGGAAGGCCCCCAGACCGGCAGCCTGGAGCGCAACGGCGGCCACATCGTCACCGTGGTCGCGGCCAAGGGCTCCTTCGGCGGCAACACGGTGCAGCTCAAGCTGGCCGACCCGGGCCGCGCCTGGGACCACGGCGACGGCGACTACCTGAAGACCCAGTCGGCGTACGAGTCGCTGGACGTGACACTGACCCGCCGGGTGATCAACGAGTACCTGCCGGTGGACGACAACCCGGAGACCGCCGAGGACGAGAGCCTCAAGCCCGGCACCTACCGGACGGTGAACCGGTGGGAGCTGACCGGACCGCGTTACGTGGGCACGACCCGGCAGATGGTGGAGACGTTCAACTGGTTCTCCATGGCGCCCTGACTTCGGCCGCTCACTCGAATGGAGTGTGAACGAGGACCCCGTCCGGGTGACGGGGTCCTCGACTTTTTCGACTGAGCCTGTGGATAGCTGCGATGCCCCGGCCGCGCTTGTGCTGTGCTCGACGGACTGTTTTCGCTGTTCAGAAGGCTGCCGCCGGGGTACGGGGGCTGGCGGGGCAGCTGAGTCGGTCGCTCGCGGCGCGGTAGACTGAGATCGGCTCAACCGGCATTCGCTGGCCCAGCCGACGCGAAGATCAAGACGGAAAGCAACCTTTTCGGCCCGAAAAGCGTTCCGCAGAGGAAGCGGAGGGCGGGGGCGGGGAAGACGCGGGCCGGACACAGCCCAGGTACAGCTGAGCCCGGCTGTCCGAGGCTCGGGGCTCCGACTGTCCCAGGCCCGGCGCTACAGCCACAACGCGTCGGCCCAGCGCTAGCTCAACGGCCCGGTCGTCGGCTCCGAGGTGGGTGGTCGCGCGGCGGACCGCGGACCCGCCGCTGGCTACGGCACCTCACCGCCGACGCATCGCCATCGCCGTGTCGCCGCCGTCACCGTGTCGCCGCCGACGTCGCGTCGCCGCTGTCGGCGTGGCTCGAGTGGTGCCGACGCGCATCGGCCTGGGCAGCGCCCCAGCCCGTGGGCATCGCAACAGCCCACCGGCTCCGCGATCCGCTCGGCCCCGGCACGCTCGCACGTCGCCTCGACGCACCTCGCCCGCAGCCCCGACTGACGTCGCCTGGCTCCGTCTGGCCTCGGCTCGCCCCGGCACCCTCTGGCACGTCCGCACCCAGGCCACGCCCGCGGGAAACGCGGTCCGCAACAGGCGGTAGGCGACACGCCACCTGATCGAGTTGGTTGCCTGTGCGGTACTCGGGCTACCACCATGGGAGATACCTGGGCACTCCGAACGGCGGGTTGATCGCGATGACGGGATCCACGGGCACACCGTTCGACACCCTGCTGGACGAGGCCGATCCGGGGCCGCCCCGGTCGCGGCGGGTCACGGGCGGGGTGTTGAAGCTGGTTGGACTGTGCGCGCTGGCCGGGATGCTGGCCGCGGGCGTGTTGTTCCCGCTCGCCGGGGGCGCGGGCGCGGTGGCAGTGCTGGCCAGCGATGATGTGAATCGGACCGCGGCGGAGCTGATCGCCGACGAGGTGCCGCAGATGACCGCGCTGCTGGACACCGACGGGAAGCCGTTCGCCCACATCTACGACCAGTACCGGGTGCCGGTTCCGGCGCACGAGATCTCCAACACGGTGAAGTCGGCGATGGTGGCGATCGAGGACCACCGGTTCTACGACCACGAAGGCGTGGATCCGGTGGCGCTGGGGCGAGCCGCCATCTCGAACGCGGTCGCCGGGCGGATCTCGCAGGGCGGCTCGACCCTGACCCAGCAGTACGTGAAGAACCACCTCACGCACATCTCGGCCAAGACCCCGGTGGAACGCACCAGGGCGCAGGAGCAGTCGATGGCGCGCAAGATCCGCGAGCTGCGGATCGCGCTGCAGCTCGAACAAACCCTGAGCAAGGACGAGATCCTGACCCGCTACCTCAACACCGTGCCGTTCGGGCAGAACTCCTTCGGCATCCAGGCCGCGGCGCGCGCCTACTTCGACACCACCCAGGACAAGCTGACCGTCGCCCAGGCCGCGTTGCTGGCCGGGATCGTCAACGAGCCGAGCGCGCTCAACCCCTACCGGCACCCGGAGCGGGCGCTGGAGCGGCGCAACGTGGTCATCGACGAGATGGTGCGCCAGGGCCGCCTCCCGGCCGATGTCGGCGAGGCAGAGAAGAAGACCAACCTCGACCTCTCGCCCACACCCGCGCGGCCGCCCAACGGCTGCGTCGGGGTCGGCGACCCCGGCTACTTCTGCGACTACGCGTTGAAGTACCTGGAAAACTCCGGCTTCCAGCGGGATGACCTGCGCCGCGGCGGCTACACGATCAAGACCACCCTGGACCGGAACGCGCTGGCCAAGGCCAAGGCCTCGGTGGACAAGGAAGTCCCGCCGCAGACCCCGAACGTGGCCAACGCGATGGCCATCATCAAGCCCGGCAAGGACAAACACCGCGTGGTCGCGCTGACCGCGAACCGCACCTACGGCCTGAACCGCAAGGCCCACCAGACCACCCTCGGCCTGCCGTACGCGCCGCAGAACCACGGCGCCGGGTCGATCTACAAGATCTTCACCGCGGCCGCGCTGCTGGAACAGGGCGGCACGCTGAACGAGTCGGTGCCGGTGCCCGGCACCTACGTCTCCAACGTCTTCCTCGGCGGCGGGGCCAGCTGCCCGCAGGGCGCGATGGGCCTGCGCAAGTACTGCGTGCAGAACGCCGAGAACAGCAACTACCCGCCCCGGATGAGCCTGCAGGACGCGCTGGCGAAGTCGCCGAACACCACCTTCGTGCACCTGCTGGAGCGCGTCGGGGTGAAGGCCGCGGTGGACATGGCGCAGCGACTCGGCCTGCGCACGCTGGGCACCATGACCGCGACGGAGGACCGGAAGAAGCGCCCGATCGGCCGGTTCTTCGCCGAGCAGAACTTCGGCTCGTTCACCCTCGGCCCCACGCCGACCAGCACGCTGGAGCTGGCCAACGTCGGCGCGACCCTGGCCAGTGAGGGCATGTGGTGTCCGCCCAGCCCGGTCGAGGCGGTGCTGGACCGCAAGGACCAGCCGGTTCCGGTGCAGGAGCAGAAGTGCGAGCAGGCGGTGCAGCCGGGGCTGGCGAACGCGATGACGGTGGCGCTGAGCAAGGACACCCTGGGCGGCACCGCGACCACGGCGGCCAAGCTGGTGAAGTGGGACCGGCCGATGGCCGGCAAGACCGGCACCACCCAGGAGCACAAGTCGGCCGGTTTCCTCGGCTTCACCCCGCAGCTGTCGGCCGCGGTGTTCACCTTCGACGACACCTCGGCGCCGCAGACCCTGTGCGACGGCGGCCCGGACCAGCCGCCGCGACCGTGTGCGCAGGGCCGGTACATCTACGGCGGGAAGTACTCGGCGCGCACCTGGTTCCGCGCGATGAACGGCGACAACGGGCAGGGCGGGATCATGAACGACCTGCCGGTGGCCGGGCTGCCGGAGGTCGAGGGGCGGTACCTGCACAGCGATCAGCCGCGGCCGCCAGCCGTCGAGGCGGCTGGCGAGCGGCCGAAGCCGACCCGGACCCGCAACGCCGCGCCCCCGCCGCCGACCACGAGCGCCGGTGGCAGACCGGTGACCACGACGCCGAGCCGGCCGCCGACCTCGACCAGGCCGACCACCCCGCCACCGACCCGGACGAAGCCGACGCGCACCGGCTGACAACCGGTCCACGCTGGCCACGCGGACGCCGCCCGCCCCTCCGCCTTACCACCCGGTCGGTAGGGCGGGCGGCACACACGGCCGGGTGACGGGGCAGACTTCCGGCATGACCTGGGAAACGATCACCGCGGCCGACGCGGGCAGCTGGACCCTCGGCGACCTGACCGTGCACCGCGTCGGCTTCGGCGCGATGCGCCTGACCCACCAGGCCGACGGCTCCCCCAGCGACCGGGACCGCGCGATCTCAGTGCTGCGCCGGGCGCTCGAGCTGGGCGTCAACCACATCGACACCGCCGCCTTCTACTTCTCGCCGCTGCGCTCGGCCAACGAGCTGATCAACACCGCGCTGGCGCCGTACCCGGACGACCTGGTGATCACCACCAAGGTCGGTCCGGGCAAGGACCCGTCCGGGGAGTGGTTGCCGTTGGCGCGCCCGGAGCAGCTGCGCGGGCAGGTCGAGGAGAACCTGCGGCAGCTGGGCCGGGACCACCTCGATGTGGTGAACCTGCGGGTGCACGGACCGGAGTCGATCGCAGAGCACTTCGGCGCGCTGGCCGAACTGCGCGCGGCCGGGTTGATCCGGCACCTGGGCATCTCGAACGTGCGGGCGCACCACCTGGCCGAGGCGCAGGCGATCGCGCCGGTGGTGTGCGTGCAGAACCAGTACGGCATCGGCGCGCCCGCCAGGCAGGACGAGTTCCTGCGGCTGTGCGGCGAGCAGGGCGTGGCGTTCGTGCCGTTCTTCGCCATCGCCGGGGCGGGCAAGGAGTCCGGCGCGGGCGGGGCGGAGGACACCGAGGTGCTGGCCATCGCCACCGCACGCGGGGTGAGCACCGCACAGGTCCGGCTGGCCTGGACCCTGCGGCGCGGGCCGCACGTGCTGGCCATTCCCGGCACCGGCAACCCGGAGCACCTGGCGGCCAACATCGCCGCGGGGTCGCTGCGGCTCACCGACGAGGAGCTGGCTCGCCTGGAGGCGGTGCACCGGTCGGCGCGCCCGGATTCCTGATGACCTCGAACATGCTGGCCAGACTGTCCGCACCGAATCCCTGGGCGACCCGTTTGTCCAGAAATTCCTTGACGGGAACCATGAGATCGATCGCTATTCCCTGCTCACGACCGGCCTCGACCATTTTCGCCAGCCCGGCCGCATTCAGGGAAACCGTGGACACCGAATTCCCGTATTCACCGGAGTCGACCTGTCTCGCCGCGCCTCGAATACTGGGCAGCACCACATTGGTCAGCCACGACTCCGCGAACGGCAACAGCCGCTTCCCCGAGCCAACCAGCGCGAAACCCTGGAGCGCGCTGGTCAGGGTGGCCCACAGAATGCCGAGCAGAGCGAGGTCGAAGTTGGCCGCGCTGCCCGGGTCCGCGCCGAAGTACACACTGCTGCCCAACGCACCGAGCAGCGGCTCGCATTCGCGAAAAACCTGCTGGTCACCGGCATAGAACAATTGAGTCTGCGGCTGCCCCACCGCCGGCGGCACGGCCAGCACCGCGCCGTCCAGATATCGCAGACCACACTCCCGCGCCCAGTCCGAGGCAGCCCGCGCCTCGCTGGGCAGACCGGAGGTGAGGTTCACCAGAACCTTCCCGGCCAACTGCCCGCGCACCGGATCGAGCACCTCGTACAGCGCGGCGTAGTCGAGGACGCACACCACCAGAATGTCGCTGGCGGTCACCGCGTCAGCCACACTTCCCGCACGTTCCGCACCCCGCGCGACCAGCGGCTCAGCTTTGCCACCGGATCGATTCCACACCGTCGTCGAATACCCGGATTTCACGAAAGCCCCGGCAATCGCCGACCCCATACGACCAAGTCCCAGCACTGTAATCACATTTTCAACCTAGGCCGCCCCGCAATTCACCTCAAGTACGCACATCAAAGTGCGTGCCCCACGGCGTTATCCTGGCCTCGATTGGGGGTGCGCACATGAGCGTCCGAACCCGCCCGACCCACTGCGGCCTGGACGCCGCGATGGAGGTCATCAGCGGCAAGTGGAAGGTCCTCATCCTGTGGGCCCTCGGCCAGCAGCCGCAGCGCTACGGCGAACTCCGGCGATTGGTGCCCGGCGTCAGCGAGAAGGTGCTCACCGACCAACTCCGCGAGCTGATCGCCGACGGGATCATCGACCGGCACGCCCGCCCCGGACCGGTGCCGCACGTCGAGTACTCGCTGACGCCGCGCGGCATCGCCCTCAACGAGGCACTCCGCCCCCTCGGCGCCTGGGGCCGCGAACACCTGTGACCCCGCGAACCAGCGCGCACGCGAACCGCCGGGCCGCAACGCGAACCGCTGGATCGCAACGCGAACCGCTGGGCCGCGAGTCGTCGACGCCCGTCCTGCCCGGTGCCGGCCGGCCTCAGCGATGCCGATCCACCAGGGCCGCCCAGGGCCGATCTGCCGGTGCCGACCTGCCTCGCCCCGGCCGCCACCGCCACGCCTCTTGCTCGTCCCGGCCACACCTCTTGCTCGCCCCGGCCGCGCCATACCGCCTGCTCGTCCCGGCCCGTCACACCGCTTGCTCGCCCGGCCGCCACACCGCTTCTTCGGACCCGTGTGACCCGGGCCCGGCCCGCGTGTTCCCCGCCCCGCCCGCCGCTTCCTCTGCGGAACGCTTTTCCGGCCGAAAAGGTTGCTTCTCGTCCTGATCTTCGGCTTGGGTGGCGCGGCCGCTGCGGCGAACGTGCTGGTCAAGCGACTAGCCGAGCATAGCGGGGCCGCTTCCGAGGGCCAAAACCAGCGCGGCCGGGTGGGTCAGCAGGAGCCGGTGGGTTTGGAAGGGTCGGTGAGGGTGTGTTCGGCGAGTTGGCAGGCGTTGGGGACGTCGCCGGCGTAGGCGGCCAGGCGGGACAGCATGTCGCGGAGGGTTTCGCGTTCGGTGGGGGTGAGGGGGGTTAGGACGGTGTCTTCGACCGCGTTGAGTTTGCGTTCCAGGCGGCAGAGTTCTTGTTGGCCTGGGGCGGTGATGACGATCTGGCGGGAGCGGCGGTCGGCGGGGTCGGGGCGGCGTTCGACGAAGCCGGCGCGTTCCAGGTCGTCCAGCAGGTAGGTCATGACGGTGCGGTCGACGCCGAGTTGCTGGGCCAGGGCGATCTGGCTGGGGGCCTCGCCGCGGGCCGCGGCGCTGAGCACCTGGTAGCCGCGGGGGCCGCCGGGCAGGTCGTCTACCGCGCGGTCGGCGGCTTTGAAGTAACCCCGCACGACCGCGCTCAGCGCCAGGCCGAAGTCGAACTGCGCTGGTCGATGGTGGTTTCGGGTCACCTGCTCATCCTATGCCGTTTGTGGCCGGGGATACGTTCTGTTGACAAGATGGTCTGTTGAGCAGAACATCTTGTGGACAGCTGTTCTGGGGAGCAGCGCTTCTGGAGGGAAGACGATGACTCTGCTGCGTGTGGACTCGAGCATTCGGACCGAGGGCTCGGTCAGCCGGGCGCTGGGTGACACCTTCGAGCGGCACTGGCTCGCCGCGCGGCCCGGCACCCCGGTGACGCGCCGTGACCTCGGGCGGCATCCGCTGCCCGCCGACGCCTGGGCGAACTCCGTCGCCACCGGGTGGACCCCCCCTGAAGAGTGGACTGACGGGCACCGGGCGGCGGCCGGGCTGGCCACCGAACTGGTCGATGAGCTGCTGGGCGCGGACGGGTTGCTGCTGACCGCGCCGCTGTACAACTTCGGGGTGCCGCAGCAGGCCAAGGCCTGGATCGACCTGCTGCTCACCGAGCCCCGGCTGTCCCCGGCCTCGGGGCAGCAGCCGCTCAAGGGCAGGCCCGCGGCGTTGATCGTGGCGCGGGGCGGCGGCTACGGGCCCGGCACGCCCCGGGAGGGCTGGGACCACGGGACGCCGTGGCTGCACCGCATCCTGGCCGATGTGTTCGCGATGGACCTCCGGGTGGTCGACGCCGAGCTGACCCTGGCCGATGTCAACCCGGCCATGGCCGAGCTGCGGGAGCTGGCCAGTCAGTCGCGGGAGCAGGCGCACTCGCTGGCGGAGAAGGTCGCGCCGGAGCTGGCGGGGCTCGCGGCCACCTGACCGACCGGTTGGCCGGGACCTTGCGGCTGGCGCGAACGGCACCCTGGAGCGGTGGGACCCGCGACCGGAGGCGCACGCCGAGGGCCGCCGGCGGGAAGGCAGAATCCGTGCCATGACCGCCCTGCCCGAGGAACTCCAGTCCGCATTGGACACCGCGCTGCGCGGTTTCCCGCAGCCGGAGCTGGCGCGCGCGGTCACCCGGCTGATCACCCGCTACCGGCAGGGCGTGGCCGCGACCGAGCCGATCCTGGTCAGCCCGGTGGACGCGGCCGCCTACGCCGGGTACCGCATGCCCGGCACCTACGCCGCGGTGCGCGCCGCGCTGGCCGAGGTGGCTGGGCAGCTGCCGGAGTTCGCGCCGCGCAGCCTGGTCGACGTCGGCGGCGGCACCGGCACGGCGGTGTGGGCGGCGGCGGAGACCTGGCCGTCGCTGACCGAGCTGAGCGTGCTGGAACAGGCCCCAGAAGTGGTGGCGCTCGGGCGGAAGCTGATGGCCGGGTCGGCGCGGCTGCGCGGCACCAGCTGGCGGCGCGGGCGGATCGACCCGGCCGCCGAGGCCCCGGCCGCGGACGTGGTGACACTGTCCTATGTGCTCGGTGAGCTGCCGGAGCCGGTGCGGGCGGCCACGGTGCGCTGGCTGGCCGGGTCGGCGCGGCTGCTGGTGCTGATCGAACCGGGCACCCCGGCCGGGTACGAGCGGGTGCTGCGGGCCAGGGACGAGCTGATCGGGCTGGGCCGCTCGGTGGTCGCGCCGTGCCCGCACCAGCGGGACTGCCCGATCACGCCGGGGCGGGACTGGTGCCACTTCGCCGCGCGGCTGCCCAGGCTCGGCGCGCACCGGGTGATCAAGGAGGGCACGCTCAACTTCGAGGACGAGAAGTTCTCCTACGTCGCGGTGGCGAACGAACCGGCCGCTCGGGCGGCGAACCGGGTGCTGCGGTATCCGGTGAAGCGCAAGGGTTTGGTGTCGCTGCGGCTGTGCACCGGCGCGGACGGGCTGGCCGAGGTGACGGTGACCAAGCGGCACGGCGCGGACTACCGGGCGGCCCGGGAGGTCGGCTGGGGCGAGCAGTGGTCGCCGACAGCCGACTGATCCGCGACTGAGCTACCGGGGCCGGCTGATGGCCTGGCCGATGCCGCCGTCCACGGTGAGGCGGGCACCGGTGGTGAAGGTGGCCTCGAAGGCCAGGAACAGCACCGCGGCGGCGACCTCGGCCGGAGTGCCGTGGCGGCCCATCGGGGTCACCGCGTCGCCCTCGGCGGTGAAGGCGGCCCGCTCCGCCGCGGACAGGCCGGCGATGCCCATGGTCGGGGTGTCCACGAAGCCGGGGGCGACCACGTTGACCCGGATGTTCCTCGGCAGCAGCGCGCTGGCCATGCCCTTGGCGAAGGCGCGGACCGCGGCCTTCGCGCCGGAGTAGGCGGTCAGGATGTCGGTGCCGCCCTCGTCGGCGATCGAGGTGGTCAGCACCACCGCGCCGCCGTCGGCCAGCAGCGGGGCCAGGCGCTGGACGGTGAAGAACGCGCCCTTGGTGTTGACCGCGAAGGTCTCGTCGTAGCTGGCTTCGGTGACCTCGGCGAAGGGTTCCAGGCGGGCCAGGCCGACGTTGACGAACAGCAGGTCGATCCGGCCCAGGGTGTCGGCGGTGCGGGTGGCCAGCTCGGCGATGTCGGCGAGGTCGGTGGCGTCGGAGGGCAGGACGTGCGCGCGGCGGCCGGCCAGCTCGGTGCGGGCGGCGGCCAGGTTGGCGGGGTTGCGGCCGGTGAGCAGGACCTCGGCGCCGCGGTCGAGCAGGGCGTGCACGACGGCCCGGCCCATGCCGTGGGTACCGCCGGTGACCACGGCCTTCTTGTCTGCGTAGGTGTTGTTCACGGTGGCAACCATGGCCGGGTGCGCTCTTGATCCGCTCCAGGTCCGCTCCGGATAGGGTGAGCCGGTGTGGTTCGGGGTGCTGGGGCCGCTGGAGGTGCGGGCGGAGGACGGCGGCCCGGTGCGGATCCGCGAGGTCAAGGTCCGCGCGCTGCTGGCCGACCTGCTGCAGCACCTCGGCCGCCCGGTCAGCGTGGACCGGCTGGTCGAGGACCTGTGGGGCGAGCGCGCGCCCGCGGATCCGGCGCAGGCGGTGCAGACCCGGATCTGGCAGCTGCGCAAGGCCATCGGCCGGGACCTGGTCGTCTCGACCGGATCCGGTTACCTGCTGCGCGCCGAGCCCGACTCGGTGGACCTGTGGCGGTTCCAGGCGCTCCTCGAGCAGGCCGGGGCCAGTGCCGAGCCCGCGGTGCGGGCGGAGCTGCTGACCGACGCGCTGGCGCTGTGGCGGGGACCGGCCTTCGCCGAGTTCGCCGACGCCGAGTTCACCCGGATCACCGTGGGACGTCTGGAAGAGCTGCGCCTGACCGCCGTGGAGGACCACGCCGAGGCGCGGCTGGCGCTGGGCGCGGACCTGACCGCCGAGCTGGGTGAGCTGGTGGCGCGGCACCCGCTGCGGGAGCGGCTGCACGGGATCCGGCTGCGCGCGCTCTACCGGGCAGGGCGCCAGGGCGAGGCGCTGGCGGCCTACGCCGAGCTGCGGCGGCGGCTGGCCGAGGAGCTCGGCGTGGATCCCGGTCCCGAACTGCTCGCCCTGCACCAGGCGATCCTGACGCGGTCGCCGGAACTGGCCGTCCGGCCGCGCACCAACCTGCCCGCCCCCGCGGCTGAGCTGATCGGCCGGGAGGAGGCGGTGACCGCGGTGGGCGCGCTGCTGGCGCGGGCACGGCTGGTGACCCTGACCGGGCCGGGCGGGGTCGGCAAGACCCGGCTGGCCATCGAGGCGGCCCGGCGGCTGGACCCGCCCGACGGGGTGTGGCTGGCTGAGCTGGCCGCCGCCGGGGAGGTCCTGGACGTGGTCACCGCGGTGCTCGGCGTGCGCGACCTGGACGCGCTGCGGGAGCGGAACCTGGTGCTGCTGCTGGACAACTGCGAGCACCTGCTGGATCCGGCAGCCGGGCTGCTCACCCGGCTGCTGGCCGTCGCGCCAGGGGTGCGGGTGCTGGCCACCAGCCGGGAACCCCTTGCCGTGCCTGGGGAACACCGCTTCCCGGTGCCGCCGCTGGCCCCGGCCGAGGCGGCCGAGCTGTTCACCGCGCGGGCCGCCGCGGCCGCGCCGGGCGCCCGGCTGGACCCGGCGGCGGTGGCGGTCATCTGCCGTCGCCTGGACGGCCTGCCGCTGGCACTGGAACTGGCCGCCACCCGGGTGCCCGCGCTCGGTGTGCGGGCGCTGGCCGACCGCCTGGACGACCGGTTCTCCTTGCTGGACAACGGAAACCGCGGCGCGCCTGCCCGGCAGCGCACGCTGCGCGCGGTGATCGACTGGAGCTGGCAGCCGCTGAGCGAACAGGAACGGGCCGCGCTGTGCCGCCTGTCCGTGCTCGCCGACGGCGGCGACCTGGCCGCGGCCGAGGCGGTCTGCGCGCTGCCGGGGACGCTGAACCTGGTGGCGGGCCTGGTGGATCGTTCGCTGGTGGTGATGGCCGAGACCGCGGACGGCCCGCGCTACCGGCTGCTGGAGTCCGTGGCGGCCTTCGCCGCCGAGCAGCTAGACCCGGCCGAACAGCAGCGGCTCCGGCAGCGGCACCAGGCGCACTACCTGGCCCTGGCCGAGGAGGCCGACCGGCACCTGCGCGGCCCGCAGCAGCGGATCTGGTTGCGGCGCTTGGACATCGAGTCGGCCAACCTGCGCCGCGCGCTCACCGGTCCCGCCCCGGCCGCGCTGCGGCTGGCCAACGCGCTGGGCTGGTACTGGTATCTGCGCGGCCGCTACGGCGAGGCTCACCGCACCCTCACCGCGCTGCTCGACACGCCCGGCCACGACACCGACGCCGTGCGGGCCGAGGCGTCGGCGTGGGTGGCCGCCTTCGCCCTGCTCATCCGGGACCCGGACCTGCCCGAACCCGCCGACCCCGACCTCTCCCCCATCGCCCAGGAGAGCAGGCGGACCCACCTGGAATGGTTCCTCGGCTTGGCGCGCAGCGACTTCGGGCCGCCTGCGGCCACCGCCGCCTGGGCCGAGCGGGCACACGCCGCGTTCACCGCCGCGGGCGAGCGCTGGGGCGCGGCCGCCACCCTGCACACCCGCGCCGCCCTGGCGCTGGCCGCGGGCGACCTGACCACCGCGCGGGCGCTGGGCGCCGAGTGCGCCGCCCGGTTCCTCGACCTCGGCGACCGCTGGGGACAGCTCAAGGCCGGGCAGATCGACACCCTGCTCGCCCAGATCGGCGGCGACTACCCGGCCGCGGCGCGCGGTCACGAGCGGGCGCTGCGGCTGGCCGAGTCGCTCGGGCTGTGGACCGAGGCCGCCTACGAGTACGCCGGTCTCGGCCGGCTGGCCCTGCTCACCGGCGAGCTGGCGCGCGCGGAAGAGCTGCACACCGTGGCCGCGCGGCTGGCCACCGAGCAGTCGCATCAGCGCGGCAGGCAGTTCGCCGAGGTCGGCCTGGGCCTCATCGCGCGCCGCCGGGGCGAGTTCGCGGCCGCCGAGCGGTGGCTGCGGAGCTGGCTGGACTGGTGCCGCCGCTTCGACGGCGCGGCCGGGGTCGCGCTGATCCTGGCCGAGCTGGGTTTCCTGGCCGAGCAGCGTGGTCAGGCGGCGGAATGCCTTGCCCTGCACCGGGAAGGGCTCGCGGCCGCGCAGGCGGTCGGTGATCCGAGGGCGGTCGCGCTGGCCCTGGAAGGACTCGCGGGCGCGCACGCGCTGGCCGGGGACCGTCAGCTGGCGGCCGAGTCGCTGGCGCGGGCCACCGGGTTGCGGGCCTCGGTGGGCGCGCCGCTGCCGCCGGGTGAGCGGGGCGACGTCGAGCGGATCGCCCGTCTCATTCGGACAGGTACGCGCCCAGACCCAGTTCCTCCGCGGTGCTGACCACCTTGTGCAGCACCGTGCCCGCCCGCTCGTACCAGTCCGCGCCCTCGTCCGGCTCGGCCAGGAACTCCGCCAGCGTGGCCAGCACCTCGCGCAGGGCCGCGTCGGTGGCGCCGTCCGCGCCGCCGACGACCAGGTAGGGCTCGTCGAGCTCCTCGCGCAGCCGGGTCAGCGCCTCGCGCAGCGCCCGGTTGGCCCGCTCGGTCTGACCGGCCAGGTGGCGGGCCTCGCTGAGGTAGATCAGCGCGGAGGTGACCATGCGGTGCAGCAGCGAGGTGACGAAGTCGCCGCGGTTGGCCATCGAGCGGGACAGCTCGATACCGCGCTCGCGGTAGTCGGCGGCCTCGGCGAAGCGGCCCAGCGCGGAGCTGGCGCGGCCCAGCACGTCCAGGGCCAGGGCCAGGTCGTAGAGGTCGCCGGCGGCCATCAGCAGGTCGAGGGCCCGGCGGCCGGAGAGCAGCGCGTCCTCGTGGCGGCCCAGGCGGGTCTGGCTGGCGGCCAGGCCGAGCAGTCCGGCGCCCTCACCGACCGCGGACCCGGCGGCGCGGAACAGGGCCAGCGCCGCGGCGGCCTCCTCCAGGGCTCCGGCGTAGTCGCCTTCGAGCTGGCGGACGCCGATGGCCTGGCGGTGGGTGTAGGCGCGGGCCAGGGTGTCCCCGGCGATGGTGAACCCGGTCAGCGACTCCGCCAGCAGCGCCCTGGCCTGGGCGAAGCGGCCGTGGTGGGCCTCGATCCTGGCCAGGCCGCGGCGGGCGTAGGCCACCCCGGCCGCGTCGCCGGCCTCGGTGGCCGCCCGCAGCGCGGTCCGGTGCACCGTCTCCAGGTCCCGCCAGTGCCCGGCCCAGTCCAGGTAGTGCCGCATCATCCAGGCCAGCTGCCAGGCGTGCTGTTCGAACCCGGCGGCGGCCGCGCGCTGCACCAGGCCGATGAGCACCGCGTGTTCCAGGATGAACCAGTCCAGGGCCTGCTCGTAGCTGGCGAAACCGCGCGGGCTGACCGCCGGGTCGATCTCGCCGGGCGCGGGCAGGTCCTGGTGCGCGGAGAGCATCCGGGCCGCGGTGCGCGCGGTGTGCAGGTGGTAGTCCAGGCCGCGGCGCAGCACGGCGCGCTGGTCGGCGGCGCTGTCCTGGACGGAGACCAGCTCCAGGGCGTAGGCGCGCAGCAGGTCGTGGGTGTGGAAGCGCCCGGGGGCGACCTCGGCGACCAGGTGCGCGGCGGTCAGCTCGCGGAACAGGGCCCGCGCGCGGGCGGCCGGCAGACCGGCCAGGCTGGCCGCGGCGCGCAGGTCGACGCTGGTGGCCGGGTGGAAGGACAGCAGCCGGAACAGCCGGGCGGCCGGCACCGACAGCGCCCGGTAGGACCAGGACAGCACGGAGCGGACGTCGGTGCGGCTGTCCGCGCCGGTGAAGGCGTCCAGTCCGCCGCGCGCGGCGTCGAGCTCCTCGGCGACCGCGGCCAGGCTGAACGCCGGGTGGTAGGCGGCGCGGGCGCAGACCACGGCCAGCGCCAGCGGCAGCCGGGCGCAGGCGGCGATGATCTCGCGCACCGCCGCCGGTTCGGCCTCGACCCTGGCCTGGCCGAGGCGGCGGGCCAGGAAGCCGGTGGCCTCCTCCTCGCTGAGGATGTCCAGCGCCACGGTGTGCGCGCCAGTGGCCGCGACCAGCCCTGACAGCTCGACCCGGCTGGTGACCAGCACGAAGCAGTTCGGGTTGCCGGGTAACAGCGGCAGCACCTGGGCGGTGTCGCGGGCGTTGTCCAGCAGGATCAGGCAGCGGCGTCCGGCGAGCACGCTGCGGTAGAGCGCGGTCAGTGGGTCCAGGCCGTCCGGGCGCAGCTGGGTGGGCACGGCCAGGGCGTCCAGCAGGCCCCACACCGCTTCGCGTGGCTCGACCGCGACGCCTTCGGGTTCGAAGCCGCGCAGGTCGACGTAGAGCTGGCCGTTCGGGAACCGCGCGGCCACCCGGTGCGCCCAGCGCACGGCGAAGGTGGTCTTGCCGACGCCGGGGGTGCCGTGCACGACGGCCACCGCCGGGCAGTGCCGGTCGGGCTGCTCGGGCACGGTGAGCGCGGCCAGCTCGTCCTCGCGGCCGATGAAGGCGGGCAGGTCCGGCGGCAGCTGGGCGGGGGTGACCGCGGGCGCGGCCTGCGGCGGGGCCGGTCGTGGCCGGGCCTGGCCGAGCAGTTCGGGGTCGGCGCGCAGGATGCGGTGGTGCAGCTCGCGCACGCTGGGCGCGGGGTCGACGCCGAGCTCCTCGGCCAGCAGCTTGCGCAGGGTGTCGAAGGCGGTCAGCGCCTCGGCCTGGCGGCCTGCCCGGTAGAGGGCGAGCATGAGCAGCTCGTGCAGCCGCTCGCGCAGCGGTTCGGCCTGAGCTTCGGCGGCGAGCCGGTCGACCAGGTCGGGACAGCGGCCCAGCTCCAGTTCGAGGGTGGCCAGCTCCTCCACTACGCCGATCCTGCGGCGGCGCAGCCGGGCGCGTTCGGCGTCGGCGGTCTCGCCGTGCAGCCCGGCCAGCGGCTCACCGTCCCACTCCTCGACGGCTTCCTTGTACAGCCCGGCCGCGGCTTTGACCTCGCCGCGGTCGCGGGCCGCTTCGGCCGCGCGCACGGCGCGGCGGAACCGGCCCAGGTCGGTGGCCTCCTCGGGCACCCGGACCGCGTAGCCGCCACCGGCGGAGACGATGACCGGTTCGCCGTCAGCGGTCTCCAGCACCCGGCGCAGCCGTTGCACGTAGGTGCGGATGGTGCCGCGGGCGGCGCGGGGCACGGCGGCGCCCCACAGGGCGGCGGCGATCTCCTCGACCGGGACCGCCCGCCCTTGCGCCAGCAGCAGGGTGGCCAGGGTCAGCCGCTGCTGCGGGGAACCGAGGTTCAGCTCGGCTCCGTCGCGCCAGGCACGAACCGGCCCGAGCAGTGCGAATGCCAGACCCTGCTTCACTGAGCTCCCCTTGCTGCCTGGAACTCGAGTGTAATCCCCCGCACATCCGGTCTATTTCGCCCGGGATAGGGGAAATGGCCGGATCAGATGGCCCCGACGCGCAGTGCGTAGGAGACCGCGTGCGCGCGGTTTCGCAGTTCCAGCCGGGAGAGCAGGTCCTGCATGATCTTCTTGATGGTGCGCTCGGAGTAGCTCAGCTGCGCGGCGATGTGCGCGGTGTCCTCGCCCTGGGCGATCAGCCGCAGCACCTCGACCTCCCGCGCGGTCAGCCCGCCAGAGGTGAGCCCCTGCTTGGCCAGCAGGTCGCTCTGGAAGCCGCGGGCCTCGTCAGCCAGCCAGCGGGTCAGCTTTTCCGGCAGCACCGACCCACCGGCCTTGGTGGCCACGAGAGCACGGATGACCAGGCGCGCGGTGATGTCGCGCCGGGGCAGGATGCTGACCACGCCGACGCCGAAGATCCGGCTGAGGTGCCGCTCCCGCAGCGGCCCGGCCACCAGCACCACCCGCTGCGCGGCGTTCTCGGCACGTTCGGCCATGGCGGCCAGACCGTCGATCATCTCGTCGGTGACAGCGTTGCCGAGCACCAGCACCACATCCGCTGGAGCGCTCTCACCCACAGCGAGCAGATGCAGGTCCGGCGACAACGCGAGTTGCGGAACGAGCTCCGCGGCCAGCAACCGGTCATCCACCCGAACCGCGACGGCAATTCGGTCCCGCGGTTCCGCGGCCCGCGAACCGGCCACCGGAACAACGGATTTCAGCGCGGTGTTCTCAACCTGGTTCGACAAGCTCAAGCTCATGGTCATGGCGGCGGCCCCTTTTCTCGTCCCCTCGGCGACAAGCAAACCGGAGGGCTGTCAACGAGGCGTCAACGAGCTGTCAATGGTCCCGCCGGACACACTTTCCCGCCCCGGAACTCCCTGGCCAGTCACAGGGCGTTGGCACAAGGGGGTAGCCGCGGGCGCAGGCCGGCGGATTGTCGAGGAGGGGTCCACCGGGCAGGCGCGCGCACGGGGTCAGCGCGTGGCGCACCAGCCAGGGATCCCGCGCCCACGGCTTCCCATGGTTGACCTCCGCCAGCCGGCGACACGACGGGAGTTCGCCCCGAGGGGGTGGGACGAGCGCTCCGGCGGGTGGGGGTTCCCGCGGCCGTGCACCAACTGAACCGACGACTCCATTCCCCAGCAAGCGTCACCGGCCAACCGGGGGCAGCATCACTGCTTCGCGGAGGGGTTCGCCAGCGGTTCAGTTGTGCAGTGCGGTGTTGTCGCAGGTCAGGGGTTTCTTTGAACTTCCCGGTCCGGCAGCGGTGTGGGCTTTGGGGAGCGGGAGGCGGGGTCATGGGCGAGTCAAGATCACCTCGGCGACCCCCGATTTCCGGGTGGGCGGTGCGGTGCGCTAGGCTTCATCACGTTCGAGAGAACGAAGCAAGACCGGGACGTGGCGCAGCTTGGTAGCGCACTTGACTGGGGGTCAAGGGGTCGCAGGTTCAAATCCTGTCGTCCCGACGGTCTGAGAAAGCCCCGCTGAGACTGGCGTCAAGCCAGGTCAGCGGGGCTTTTTGCTGTTGTGTGAAGATCGCGTTTGTTGATCTAGACCGCGCGCAGCCGTGGACCAGCTGTGGACCTGCTGCCGTTTCCGAGGTGCTGAGACAGCAGTTCCCCGGCATTCGTGACGGACTGCCCATCTGGGTGCAGGTACCGCTGGGTCGTGGTGAGGGAGCCGTGCCCGGCGATCTTTTGCAGGTGGTGAACGGGAACGCCGGCGTCGGCGAGCCAGGTGAGCCCGGTGTGCCGCAAATCGTGGCGGCGCAGATGCTCGAAGCCCATCTTGGTGACCACCTCGTCCCAGTGGGTCGCATCGCGGAAGACCGCGGTGGAGATTCGGCCGCCCCGCGGACCCACGAAGACCCGAGCGTTCTTCTCGCCGTTGGTCTGGTCGATGCGTCGCTGCACGAGCTCGCGGATTTCCCTGATGATCGGCACTTTCCGCGCACGGCGGCCTTTGGTGCCTTTGTCGGTCAGTCCACCAGGACCTGGCGTCGTCTGGCGCCGAATGTTCCACTCCCATGTTCGCGTGTCGATGTCCTTGCCCCGGCAGCCCGAGACCTCGCCGATACGCGCTGCGGCGCACGCGGCGAACACGACGACATCACCCCATCCCTTGTACTGGCCAGCCGAGTGCGCGACGAGCGAGTCGGCCAAGCGGGTCAACACCTCCCAGCTCGGAAGCGCGAGCGAGCGCGGATCGTCCAGCTCGTCCTCGTGCTGGATGTACTCGCGCTGCCATCCGGTGATGCGCGCTGGGTTCCGCGTGATGGTCTCGTCTCGGCAGGCCTGTTCCATGATTCGGACCAGGGCCGCGATCGTGTTCTTGACCGTGCTCTTGCTGCACTCGTCGGCGATCCAGCTGTGCACGGCGCGGTCGACCACGCCTCGGGTGATCATGCCGACGGCGAGGTGACCGAGGTCGGGAACGATTCTCTTGCGCCACCCGGCAAGGTAAGGGTCAAGGGTCTTGCCAGCCAGGCCGCGGAAGGCCAGGTCGATGTTGCTCTTGTCCTTCACCTTCAGGTCTCCGTACGCGGCCAGCGCGATGTGGGCCAACCGCGGATCCTGGCCACCGGCGACGTAGCCCTCCACACCGGCGATCCAGTCACTGGCCGCTGACTCTGTCTCGAAGGATTCCGACAGGGAGAGACGCCGGGCAGCTCCTGGGTCATGCCAGCGGACCCGCGCTCGGAACGGCACCCGGCTGGCCGGGATGTTCTCGATGTCCACCGACAGCTTGACGCCGATGGGAGGCCAGTTCTTGGCCTGCTTGTTGCCGGTCATCGCGGCTTCCTTCCTTGCTGTTCAGGTAATCGTTCAGGCAGCGAGTTGAAGTCGTCCGGCTACTGCGGCGCAGTCCAGGCAGTCGCCAAGGCAGGGCCAGGAGCTGGCCAGGCAGTAACCGACGTCCCGCTCGCAGGCCGGACAGGTCCGGCGGGCGCGCAGCGCCTTGTCGAGCGCGGCCAGCTGCGCCGCGGTCGGTACGCGCTTGGGGACGGCGGCCTCGATGTCGTACAGCCACGCCCGTAGTGGTTCGGTCGGCCGGCGCTTGCGCGGGCGCAGCATCTGCGCGACCGCGTGCTGGCCGGGGCTCCATCCGGCGGCGCGGAGTTGGCGGCGGGTCACGAGGTGATCCGGTGCCCGGCCCCAGGCGTAGGTGGGGATCGGGTGCCGCTGGGCGTGGGGGTCGTGGCAGTCGGCGGCCACTCGGTAGCGCCTCACCGCGGCCACCCGGCGAGCGGGCCGGGGGCCGGGGAGGCCCCGCAGAAACCGCAGAATACGCAGAAATCCCCGAGGCACCCTGTTCGGCCTGGTAGCGGCCTTGCGAAGTGATCTTGGGTGATCACCGCAGAATTCCGCAGAAATACCGCACAAATACCCACCGATCCCTCCCGCTGGGCCAACCGGGTGAACGCCGGGCCGGTGGCGGCTGCCCGCGCCGGACCGGGCCGCCGGGGCGCTCGGGTATTTGTGCGGAATTCTGCGGAATTCTGCGTCACCGACACCAAGATCACGACCCAGTGTGTCTGAGCTGCGACAACGGCCTGGTTCTGGGATTTCTGCGTATTGTGCGGTTTCTGCGCGGGGGTCTGGGGGTTCACCGGGTCGCCTCCCGCCGGTGGACGGGGTGGACGAAGAAGGTCGGCGACGGCGGCCGGCCCCGCCCAGGGCGGTCGGGTTCGGGGGCGCGCTGGAGGTGGCCGTGCTCTTCCAGCAACGCCAGCACCGGGTCCAGGGCGTCCACGCGCTTGAACCGGGAGCGGTGGGCGTTGAAGATCTCCCGCTTGGTCACCCGGTCCGGGCCGTGCTCGGTGATCCAGGCCAGCACCGCCCGCGCGGCGTCCACTTGGGGGTCGGCGCCGATGCGGTCGAACACGCCCAAGGCGTGGGCGGCGAAGTAGTCGCCGAGGGTCCAGGCCGCGGTGAAGGTGTCGGCGGTGATGGGGTGGGTCCAGCAGTCCTGGGGGTGGGCCGCGGCGTGCAGCAGCCCGGCGAGGCGGGCGGTGGACCCGGCGTGTTTGCCGCCCCAGTCCCCCACCGAGGCCCACTCCCCGCGCTGGGGGTGGAGCTTGGGCTCGATCTCGGTTTCCAGCTCCATCATCAGCGCGTCGGCCTCGGCGGTGAAGGCCAGCCGGGCCGGGTCGTTCCAGCCGTCCATGGCGTGGACCAGGCGGCCGATGTTGAGGTCGTAGCGGGCGGCGACCTGTTCGGGGACCGGGGGCGCGCCGATGAGGCGTCCGCCGACGGTGTTGACCGGGACGGAGAACAGGATCCGGGCGAGCAGGCCGGTGCCGCGGAACAGGCTGGTCTTGGACAGCTCGTCGATGATCGCCGGTTGCACGGTCAGCCCGAGGGTGATCGCCGGGCGCTCGATGTATTCGGTGGGGCGCCCACCGCGGTCGACGCGGTGGGTGTCGCCGCCGTGGCCTTTGAGGAAGATATCTAGGTTCGGCGAGCCGGAGTAGCGGCCGGCCAGGGTGGCGAACAGCCCGCCATCGGCGGAGAGCACGGCCAGGCGGCCGCCGTGCTGGGAGAGCAGGGTGGCGGTCTGCTCAGGGGTGATGTCATCGGCCAGCAGCCGCGGTTCGGCTGGGATCTCGATCTCCTCGGCCTGCATCGCGGCTTCCAGCGCTTCGGCGAGCTTGGCGTCCCGGAGCTCAGGGGCGGCGTCCCCGGCGGCACGCTCGGCCTTCTCCTTGGCCGCGATCGCCGCGGCGCGGGCGACCTTGGCTTCCTGGATGTCCTGTTTACGGGCTTCCACCAGCTCGCGTTCGGCGCGCTTGAGCGGGGCGGTCATCGCCCGGAACACCCCGGTCTTGCGGGAGGCCGGCGGCAGCACGAGGACGGTGTAGATGTTGGCGGGTTCCTCCCAGCCGGGGCGGACCTGGATGAGGGCGCGGCCTCCGGTGGCAGTGGACAGCGCGGCCAGGGCGATGCATCCGGCCAGGTCGGGCGGGGTTTGGGTGGCGGTGGACACTGCGGCCACCTGGTCGCCGAGCCAGCCGGGGAAGGCGTGGATCGGGAACGGGGGCAGGGTGTGGTCGGCGCCGAGGTCGATCGGCGGTTCCCACCCGGGCCCGGGCGGCCCGCTGGTGGTGGCTGGGGTGGGGACGGCGTGCAGGGGCCGCGCTGGGCTCGCGGTGGTGGGTTGTTCGGCGGTGCTCATGCTGCTTCCCCTTGGTCCCAGATATCGAGTTGCCGGGGCGTGGTGGCCAGGCGGGACAGCAGGCGTTCGCGCCAGGCGAGGGCGTAGGGCAGGCAGTTGGCGCAGTTCTTGCCCCCGCGCGGGTGGATGTGTCCGCAGGCCGGGTGCTGCTTGCGGCGAGCATCCTCAGACCAGGCCAGGGAGTCGGCGGAGGTGAGCAGATGGCCGTAGCGGAGCAGGCCGAGGGTCTTGACGCCGAAGCCGTGGAGGTTGCCGATGCCGTGGGCGTGCAGGGCCTGGATGATCCGGTGCGCCTCAACCGTTCCCTGCCTGCGGCAAACAGACCCCAGCCCCACGACCGGTTCGCGGGTCAGGTCGAACCCGGCCTGCTCGTACAACAGCGCGCAGCGTTCGTAGTCGGCCTGCTGGTCGCCCTGCACCACGGGGATGACGTGCACCCGCCCGCGGGCGAGGTCGCGCAGTTGTCCGACGCTGTCCACGGTCAGGTTCAGATGGGTCTCGGTGGACAGGCCGGTGCCAGCGAAGACCATGCGGCCCAGGCGGCCCCCGTGACGCACGATCCGCTCGCACATGTGATCCATTGGGGCGATCCAGTGCAGGCGGCCGATCTCCTCGCTGTAGCGCAGCGCGCGGTCGAGGTACTGCTGAGGCGTGAAGGTCCAGCGGCCGTGTTGCTGGAGCTGGGTGAACCCGGAGGAGTCCAGGCACCAGGGCGCAGCTGCGCGGGGGAAGGTACGCCGGGCGCGCAGGCGGCTGTCAGAGACGAACAGCGGCACCCCGGCGTGGGGGAACCAGCTGGGCTGGTGAGTGCCCAGCAGGAACGTCGGCGCCCTCATGCCGCAGTCCCTTCGGCAGCCAGGCGGTCACGCGCAGGCCGGGAGGCGCCCTGGGAGTGAGGCGCTGAGAGGGCCGTAGACGGCCTGACGGCACCGGCCCGGGGTGATCGGACCCCGGATTCCGGGGCCTGGTCGGCGATGCCGGGGGTGTCGTGGGCCGGGCAGCGCACCGCGGCTGGGGCGGGGTAGCCGTCGGTGTCCAGCCAGCGGGCCGGGAACGGGTGGGTGATCTCGATAAGTTCGGTGCAGGCGGGCTGGCCGCAACGCAGGATGCTGCGCAGCATCTGGCGGGCGGCGAGCTCGCGGTAGGACGGGCCGATGATGAAGCGCGCGGGCATGGCCTCCGACAGCTCGAAGGCCAGGGCGCGCAACCGCGCCCGGATCTGCTGCTCGGCCTCTTCGGCGCGCAGGGTGACCATCTCCGGGCTCCAGTAGCGGCGCCAGGCTTCGGCGGCCAGCAGCAGGGCGCGGTGGCGATGCGGGTGCTGTTCCGGCAGGGCGTGCCAGGCCGGGCTGCCGTAGGCGGGCACCTCGGCATCGGGGTGCCAGTGGCGGTCCATGGGCCTGCTCCTTCCGTGTTGTGGTGACGGCGAACTCGGTGCCCTGGGCGCGTGCGAGCGCCCAGGGGGCCAGCGGGTCAGAACGTCTCCGCCTCCCGTGACGGCTCGTGGGTCGGCAGGTCTTGCTGCGGGGTTTTCTCGGCGGTGGTCTCCAGCCAGGCCAGTCCCAGGGCGACCAGGGTGGCCAGGGCGCTGCGGCGGAACTCCGGGGTGCAGTCACCGCGGTGAAGCCGGGTCATCTCGCCCAGCTGTGCGGTGAGCATGAGCAGCCAGTCCGAGTCGGTACGCGGGCGGTGGTGAAGCAGCCGACGTAGGGCGCTGGCCTCGCGGCGGGCCCGACCGACTTCGGCCAGGACCGCGGGGGTGGCGGCGTTTCCGTGCTCGCCGGTAGGCGCCGCGGTCCAGGTCCGCTCACCCTTTCTGCGGGTGACCAACTCCGCGCCGGGCATGGACGACAGCGCGCGCAGGGCGGCTTCCCGACTGCGGTGGACCAGGACCAGCAGCTCCGGGTCCCGCACGGCCCATTCCCGCTCCTCACCAGCAGGAGCGGGTTCGGCTGTGTCGTCGGTGAGGGCCTCCCGCCAGCCCAAGGCGATCGCGGCGACCTGGTCCAGCTCGGCGCACAGCTCGGCCGGGTTGCCGTCGTGGGTCAGCGCGCGGGCGACTTCACCGACCTCTTCCATCAGCACCACCAGGCGCTGGTGGTTGCTCATCGACGGCGAGTCCGGGGCGTGCGGGCCGTGCTTGGCGCGCTGCCGCTGGCGTTCGGCCCCAACAGCGGTCAGCACCGCGGGCGCGGCGGCGTCGAAGTGCTGGCCGACGGTGAGCAGCTCCACCAGGGCCTGGGCCAGATCGGCGGGATTGAGGACGGGGTGGGTGGCGTGCTCGGTCATGCCGCGCTCCAGATCGCATCGAGGTAGGCGGGGGCGTTGAGGGCGAACTCGGCGGCGCACCATGGACAGACCCAGCGTCGCGGCCCGGCCGGGCGCCACAGCTCGCCAAGGGCTTCCAGCTCGATCACCGCCCGGTCGGGGTCGGGGTAGGGCAGGGTCTCGGCGTGGCCGGTCTCGCCCCGGCTGGCGCAGATCGGGGAGATGCAGCGCAGCTGCCAGCTGGGCTGGGTGTCGCGGGCGATGAGGTAGTTCGGCAGCTCCGCGGCCACCGGCGGGTCCCACTGCTGGGTGCGGGAGATGGCCACGATCTTGTGGTGGACCTGCTCCCGGTCGGCCAGCGCGGCCACGGCCTGCTCGTAGGTGGCAAAGACCGCGGGCAACTCGTCGAGGTCGAACTCGTCGGGCAGGGGGCCGTCGGGCGTGAGGATGCGCCACAACGGCGGCAGCAGCTGCCAGCTCGACTGCGCGGTCGCGCCGAGGACTTCCCCGGCGGCGTGGGCGGCTTCGGCCTCCTCCTGGAGCTCGCGGCACAGCCGCCGGACGCCGAGGTCCCCCTGCAATTCCTTCTCCGGGCGGGGCCAGTCGATTCCGGAGGTGGCCAGCATCGCGCCGAGCTGGCGGATGTAGCCGAGGGGCAGGTGGTTGGCGCCGGTGAGGAAGCGGCCGCTGGGGGCGTGCAGGACGCACCAGGTGCCGGTGTAGCGGTGGGAGGTGTCGACCATCGGCACGATCACCAGCGCCGGGTGGGCGGTGGGCTCGCCGTAGACCGGGGTGGGCGGCTGGTAGCTGCTGCGGCGGATGGTGACCGGGATCAGCGTGCTGGTCATGGGGTTCTCCACGGTGGTGGTGGGGTCGGGCGGGCACCCGGGCGCGGTCTGGCCGGCGGGTGCCCGCCCGAAGCTGGTAGCGGGCTTAGATGCGGAACTCGGTGTCGCGGGTCTTCTTGCCCACCTCGTTGAGCTGCTCCATGGCCTGCTCGACGGCGGACTCGGCGGCGCGGAGCTGGCGGGCGACGGAGAGGAAGTGCTCGCGGATCGCGCCGAGGCGGTCCTGGGTGCCGCGGGCGGTGGGCTGTTCACCGGCCTTGAGGACGTCCTGGGCCAAGTCGGTGCTCAGGCCCTGGAGGGTTTCCAGCAACAGGATCAGCCGGGCCAGTGCGGAGGCGAGGTTGCCGGGGTATTCCGGGCGGGCCTTCTTGCGGTTGCGGGCCTGCTCGACCAGGTGCTCGGCGTCGAACAGGGTCGAGGCGAAAGTGCTCACAGCGGGTGCCTTTCTGGGGTGGGAAGGGTTCTGCGGGCGCGGGTTAGAGGCGGAAGTGCGGCGGGCACGCCGCGGCGAAGTCGTAGAGGTGGTCGCGGACACCGCTCCAGGCGCGGGCCGCGCTTCGGCCGCGTTCGATGCAGGTGGTCAGCCGGGTCTGCACCGCCTCCAGGAACTCCTCGGTCTCCTGGTTGATGTGCGGGTTGCGCAGGGTCTTGGAGTTGCCGCTGCTGCGGCGCAGGTTGTCCGCGGTCCAGCGCAGCGCGCTGGCCATGTCGGCGATCCGGTCCACGGCCGCGGCCAGCTGCTCGGGCTTCTGGCCGACGGGGCTGATGCTGACCAGCTCGGCCAGGGCCTTGTGCGCCTGCTCGGCGGCTTCGACGTACTTGCTCATGGGATGCGGTGTCCTTTCCAGACAGTGCGGGACGGGAAGCGGGCGAGGCCTGTCAGCCCCAGAAGCGGGTGGCCAGGCCCGGGAGGGCGCGACCCAGGTGCAGCAGGGCGGCGGAGTGCTCGGTGGCGGCCGCGGCTTGCACGCCCAGGGCGGTCTTGGCCTTGTGCCAGTACTGCCGGACCGGGTCCAGGTGGGTGGCCAGGGGCACGTCGTTGCGGCCGGACCAGTCGTGGTGCCAGGCGCATTGCTGCATCAGCTCGGCGATCGCTGCGGCGGCGCGGTAGACCTCGGCCATCTCGTGCATGGACTGGGAGACCTTGGCCGGTGGGCGCGTGTGACCGTAGTTGCCGGTGGCCACGTAACCGGCGTCCTCGGCTGCGGCCAGGGCGGCGATGGCCTGCCGGGTGGCCGGCGAGGGCCGGTCCGTGCGGTCCAGGTGCACCCGCAGGTCGGCCGGGAATGGGGCGAGCCGCTCCAGGTGGCCGGTGCGACGGTCCCGCTCGAGCTGGCGGTAGCTGTTCCCACCGCTGGCCACAGCGAAGAGGGCGATGCTGTGCTCGGGGCGCAACTGCTGCGCGGTCTCCAGCACCCGCTGCACCGGGTGCAGCTGCGCCCGGGTGAAGGCGGCTGTGTCGGAGTCGCGGCGGCTGAGCAGAAAGCCAGCCTCATCGGCGTGCTGGTCGAACAGGCGGCGGAGAGTGAACACCAGGTAGCGCAGGTGCTCGCTGGCCTCGGCCAGATCGGCGGGCGGGTGGGCTAGGTGCCGGGTGGAGAGCAGGCCCAGCCCGTGGTTGAGGTGCTCGCGGGCAGCGCGCAGCGCGGCGGTGGGCAAGGTCATCGACGGCTGTCCCTTCTGCGGGAGGGGGTGGTCGGGGTCAGGCATCGCTGCCCCCGCTGATGGCGAACTCCCGGGCGAGGCGGGCGGCCTGGATGAGGCTGGTGGCGGCCCCGTCGAGCCACTGCGCGTTGTCAGCCAGCTCGGCGGGCAACTGCTCGCCCAGGCGGTGCGCGATGCGCTGGTCCTGCGGGCCGGCCGCGGCGTGCTCGACCAAGGCCTGGATGTGGCGGAGGAGTTGAGCCCCGCTGGCCAGGCAGGAGCCCAGGTGGGTCAGCAGCGTTGCTTCCAGGGCGAGGTCAACGACGCTGGGGCGGCCGTGGCCAGTGGTGATCGCCTTCCGCAGGTTCTGTTCAGCGTCGGCGAGCTGCAGCGACATGTTCCGGTCGCGGGAGCTGGGGGTGGGGTCATTCAGGTCCAGCCAGCCCTGCCGCTGCGGCTCGGCCACGGCGTAGGCGGTGCGTCCGGTGCTGAGCTGGTCGAACCAGCGGGCCAGGTGCTCCAGGTCTCCGGGCAGGGTGGTGAGCAGGGAATGGCCGTGCTGCACCAGCCCGATTAGCTTGGTGTGCTGGTCGGGGTTGTCCGGGGTGAGCTCCCGCAGCCAGGAACCGAGTTGCGGGCGTTCCAGCAGCTGGCGCGCAACCTGCGGCAGGAACACCAGGTGCGTGAGCCCGCGGGCGATCCAGGCCGGGGTGTGCCGGGCCGGGCGCTGGACCAGCGCCCGGTTGAGCCGGGCCAGCGTGGCCTGGGCGCCGTCGAGGTTGACGATCACGGCCGGGGTGGAGAGCTCAGCCATGGTCGGCCTGCCCGGTGGTCGTGCCCGCGGCTGCGGCGGCGAGGGTGTCGGTGGTGATGGCGGCCTGCTCGGGCCGTGCCGGGTAGGCCAGTCCGGCGGTGTCGGCCAGGGCGCGGGCTTCCTCACCAGCGAAGAGCACCAGCAGCACGATCAGGCTGTCGGCGCCGGTGGTGAAGGCGATCTTCACGTGCACGCCGTCGTTGGTGGCGTGGGCGGTCACCGCGGCCTGCGGGATGGCGGCCAGCAGCCCGGTCAACCTGGTCAGGTTGGTGTGGATGTGCACCTGGGCAGCGAAGGCAGGTCTGCTGTAGCAGGTGATGTCGACCGAGTAGACCTCGATGAGGTCGGGGTGGGCGTTGAGCCAGGCGGTCACGTCGGTGGTGACCTGCAGAAGTCGGCGGTGCCGGTCTTGGACGGTAGTGGTGGTCATGGCGTGCTCCTTCGGAAACGACGAGGCGGGGTGGGTTCAGCGGCCGAGGAGGGCGAGGATCTGCGGGCCGGTCAGGCGCTTGTGGCGGTGCAGCGCGGCCGCGACGCGGGTGATGCCGGCCCAGCGGCGGCGCACCAGCCCGGCGGTGCGGGCCTGCAACTGCGCGAGGCTCAGATCGCTGTTGCGCCGGTAGCGGCGGACCACCTCGTAGTCCGAGCCGCTGTTGTAGAGGGCCTCGCGGCGGGCCTCCGCGAGCTCCATGCCCTCGGCCTGGTGCATCCACTGGGCCTGGGCTTCACCGCCGGCGAGGTAGGTGACGATGTAGTCGTCGATGAGCTCGGCCGGGATGTGGGTGTCGTCGGGCTCGTGGTCCTCGCTGACGTAGCCGAAGGCCTGCGGGTCGAAGAAGATCGGGTTGTTCACCGTGGCGATGGCCTCGGTGATCGGCAGGTTGTAGTGGGCCATCAGCACCGCGTGCCCGGCTTCGTGGGCGCAGGCCCGCAGGTGCTCGCGTTCCCGGCGCTGCGCCAGCGTCAGCTTCGCGGCTGGGGTGGTGGTGGGTGTGGGCATGGCGGCGGACTCCTTGTTGGTGAGGGCGGTGGGGGGTTCAGGCGGCCAGGACGGCCAGGACGATGAGCGGGAGGGCGGCCAGCAGCAGCGCCACCGCGCGGCCGATCCGGCGGTACTTGCGCACCGCCAGCGCGGACTGGGTGGCCAGCAGTGGCGGCAGCACCCGGTCGGCGTGGCGGCGGGCGGCGGCGAAGTCGGCGGCCAGGTGCTCGGCGCTCTCGCCGGTGAACAGCGCCCACCGGGGGAAGCCGTGCCCGCCCGGGGTGACCCGTGGCCAGAGCACCCACAGCAGCAGGCCCACCGCGGCGGTGGCCGGGATGACGGCCAGGGACAGCAGCACGCTGGCGAAGGCGGAGACCTCGGCGCGGGTCAGCGCGATGGTTCCGGCCAGCACCGCGGTGAACAGCCCCAGCAGCTGCCCGGCCTTGACATCGGCGCGGCCGTGCTCGGCGGCCACGCCCCGCAGGGCCTCGGACAGTTCGGCGGCCAGGTCCGGGACGGGCTTGGCGGCCGGGGTGCCGGCGGGGCCGGGGGTGTCTTCCTCGGGCAGGTCGGTGATCACGTAGGTCGGTCTGTGCATCACGTTCTCCGTAACTCTCTGTAGTGATATGAGGGTGTGCGGGGTCGGGCCGGGGTGGTCCGGCCTGACGTCAAAACACTGTTATGAAACTCGTATCGCGCGCGCCCGCGCACGCGCGCGCCTTGGGCGGGGGTGCGGGCGCGTCTGACGTCTGACGTCAGCTACGTGCCCGCCCGCCCGCTGCGCGCTACGCTGCGTGAGCGTCGCGGGTGGGGATCTCGTAGACGACGGCGCGGTTGTCCTCGCCGATCTCGCGCAGCTGGCCCTGGGCGGCCAGGCGAGCCAGCTCCCCGGAGACCCAGCCGCGGGTGCGGCCCAGGTAGCGCTCCGGGTCGGGGAAGTCCCGCGTGGTGATCCGGGTCTTGCCCTCCTTGACCAGCTGGGTGATGCGGTCGGCCATGAACTTGCGGACCTCCTGCTTGGTCGGGCGCGGCCGGCCGAACGGGGTCTCGTCGGCTTCGGGCAGCTCGGCGTCCAGGTCGACCTCCAGGTCGGGTTCGTGGTTGGCCGGGCCGGTCAGCGGGGTGTTCTCCTCCGCGTCGCTGAGCTCGCGGTCGAGGGGGTCCAGGCTGGGGGTGAAGGTGGCCGACAAGGCTCCTCCCTGCTGTTTTGCGGCACCGGCGGCGCCGGGGATGGGGGTGGACAGGCCCAGGTGGCGGGCCACGGCCGGGTGCAGCGGGGCGCGCAGGTGTGCGGTGGCGGCGATGACCTGGGCGAGCTCGTCGTCCTGGCCGTCGAACGTCCTGCCCGGGACGGTGAAGCGCTCCTCCTCGATGCCGGGGGCTTCCAGGTAGTTGGCGCCGGGCTTGCGGTTCTTCCAGGCCGCGGGGTTGGCCCCGGCCTCGATCAGCTCGTCGGAGAGGGTGAAGGCGGCGTCTTCGATGCTGTTCACCCCGAAGCACCACACCGCACCCAGCTGGGAGCGGACATCGGTGGGCATCTGCCGGAAGCTGGCCTTCTGCAGCGACAGCACCAGGGAGATGCCGGCCGAGCGGGCTTCCTGGGCGATACGGGCCAGGGTCTTGGCGTCCTCCAGCACACGCGGGGCTTCTTCGACCCAGATCACCAGATACGGCATGCCGTGCTTGGCATAGACCTCCGGGGTCCACTGGTCATAGCCCCATCGGCCCAGGTCAGTGGCTCGTTCGGTGATCAGGTCCGTGATGCGGGTGATCAGGTCGGCGCACTTGTTCTGCCCGATCACCACCGGGGTGTGCTCGCCGAGGAACCCCACGGTCTGCTCGCCCTTGGAGGGGTCCATCACCACCAGGTTGACGTCGCGGCGGGTGAGGATCTCCGTCCAGCACAACTTCGCCCCGTGGCTTTTGCCGCTGCCGTTCATGCCCTGCACGATCACGTGGGTGGCGTTGCGGCGGGTGGCCTTGCATCCGGGCAGGTAGAGGCACTGCGGCTGGCCGTCCTCGTAGGTGCCGACCACCAGCGCCTCGGTGATCGATCCGCCCGGGGCCGACGGGCCGGGGTAGGGGCGGGGGTGGCGCAGCAGGTCGACCGGGACGATGGTCATCTTCGCCTGGGAGGCGTCATCGGGGTCCGGGGCGATGCGCACGGAGTTGCCCGGCAGGCGCATGGCCGAGGCCATCTGCCCGGTCGCGCCCTGCACGTCGGCCACGGTCATCTCCCCGGCCGGGAGCTGCAGCTGGGCGGTGACCCGGCCCGGCGCGACCTCGATCTGGCGGGCCTGCACCCCGGCCAGCTTGACCTTCTCGAACAGGCCCCCACCAGCGGTTTCACTGCCGCTGTTGCGGAGCAGGTGGCGGATGTTCCAGGACAGCGCCACCGCGGGGGCCGCGATGGCCCAGGAGCCCCACAGCACCGGCTCGGTGGGATCGGCGATGGTCGCGGAGGTGAACCACAGGCTGGCCAGCCCGGTGGTCAGCGTGCTGTGGATGCGCGTGACCTGCGCACGAGCCGAGGCAGCCAGCCAGGTCACCCCGGTCAGCGCACCGCCGGCCAGGGCCATCCCGGCCGAGACCCACGGCAGCGCCTCCGGGGCGGAGGCGGCGTAGTGGGAGATCAGCGAGGCCGGGTACAGGCCCAGCCCGGCCGCCCACGGCGGCAGGTAGGCCGCCGCGCGGGAGCGGTCGGCCTCGTTCAGGCCGGTGACGCTGGTGAACCCGCCGCGGGCCCAGTTCTTCTTCCTGCTCATCTTGCTGCTCCTTTCTGCGGATTCATCCAGGTCACCGGCCCGGAGGGACCGGAGAGGAGGGGGTTAGGCGGCGTAGCCGTCGGGGCGGTCGTCGTGGTCGAACACCGGCCTCCTGCGGGCCGGGGGGACGCCGGGCTGGAAGTGCTTGCGGTAGCTCAGGTAGGTGCGGACCACGTTGGCGCTCACCAGTTCCACGCCCTCGGCGGCGTGACGCAGGTGCTTGGCCACCAGCCGCGCCCGCACCTTCTGGTCCACGCCCATCGCGGCCCAGTGCCCGCCGGGGACCTCGGAGAGGGCGGCCTGGAGCTCCTCGGAGGCGATGAGCAGTTCGTGGTGCAGCGGGCGGATCAGCAGCCGGGCGTTGTTGCAGTAGTCCCGCAGTGACGAAGCCGAGAACAGCTCGACGTCGCCGAGGGTGAAAGGCTTGCCAGTCAAGGGAATCAGGTCCTTTCAGTACACAGTGGACGGTGGGTCAGGAGCGGGAGTTGAACAGCGCGGAGGTGCGGGCCAGCTGGAGGTAGCTCTCGGCCAGGGCCAGGCGCCTGTCGACGTCGTCGGCGAAGATCACCCGCCAGTTGTGGGGGTGGCCGACCAGCAGCTTCACGACCTCGGCGACCAGCCCCGGTTCCGGACTCCAGTGCCACACCAGCTCGGCGAGGTCGTTGTAGAGGCTGGCCTGGCGGCGCACCTGCGGGTGGTAAGCGATGTTGTCGCGCAAGCCTTCCAGGGCTGCGGCGGCCAAGTTCAGCAGCTGGCGCGGGTGCGGGATCTCGGTGGTGGTGGTGGTGGTTTCGGGCATGGCTGTCCCCTCACGGGTCGGTGATGCGGGTGTGGTGTCCGGAATGGACGAAGGTGGTGCGGTGGTTCAGGCGATGGCCGGGCGCGGGGCGTACGCCGGGTGCGGGGTTACCTCCGGGCCTTCGGCGGCGAGGATGTCGCGGACCTCGCGGGCCAGGTCCATGCCCCCGCCGAGGTGCTTCTAGATGGCCTTGGCCGAGGGGGTTACCGGCAGCTCCCCCACCGTGATCGCCTCCCGGGTCCGGGCCAGCAGATCGGCAGCGGCCGGGGAGAGTTCTTGCTGGACGATGGCGGGGTAACCCGTACCGGAGTCCACCGTGGACAGCTCGGCCAGCGTGGCCATGTCGGCGCGGAGGATGACCCCGCCCACGATCATGAACGCCCCGCTGCGGGCGGCCTTACGGTCGGCCTTACGGCTGGCCTTCACGATCGCCTTGCCCAGCCGCCGGTCCCGCCGCGACGCGGCCGGGCCGACCCCGAAACGGTCCATCCACGCCGCTTCCCACGCGGCTTCGGGGGTAACCCCCTCACCCCGGGCGGCGGCGATGCTGGCCGCGGCCCATGACAGCCGCGGGTAGCGCAGACGGCGCCACAGCGCGGTGCGGATCTGCGCCCCGGAACGGCCGGCCAGGGCACGCTGGCGGGAGATGACGGTCAGCTCCCACAGCGCCGGACCGAACAGCGAGCACAGCGCCAGACCGATGCCCTTGGTCGGGTTGGCCTCGGCCAGCCCGTGCCCCAGGTTCAGCCCGGCGGCGATGAGCGCGAACACCCAGGTCGCCACCCGCAGCAACCCGGTCGGGCGCCCGGCGAGCAGGGCCTGGTGGGTCAGGAAGGCCAGGTACCAGGCCCCGCCCTCCACCGCCACCGGCATCAACAGGCCCAGCACGCCGAAGCCCAGGGTGTTCATCGCGGCCTCGCCCTGCCCGGTCCAGGCCAGCACGATCGGCGCGCCCATCGCGATCAGCCCGAGCAGGAACCCCAGGTTGGCCGCCACTCCCTGCCGCAGCCCGGCCAGCACCCGCGCCAGGGTGGCGCGGCGGGCCTGGCGGCGAGCCTGCTTGGCCAGCCACCGCTGCTGCGCGGCCGCGGCCTCGCGGGCGGCCTTGCGGTCGCGGGTGTCCTGCTCGATCTGGGCCTGGACCTGGGCCTGGCGGAGCTTGGCCTCGGCCACCTGCACGGCGGCGTTGGCGGCCGCGGTGGTGCGCTGGGCCTTGTAGTCGACGTAGATGCTCACAGCTCCTCCTCACCGATGTTGCGGCGGCGCCGGGGACGGCGGGTGTGGGTGCGGATGACGTGCGGGCCGCGAGCCAGCGAGCGCAGCTGGCCGGCCACCGCGGTGCACCAGGCCCACAGCACGAACATCTCGTACAACCCGACGGTCACCGCGACCAGCCAGAAGGGCATCCCGGTGCGATCGAGCAGCCAGTAGGCGAGCAGGAACAGCCCGACCGGGACGATGGACATGGCCACCAGCTGGCTCAGCCAGCGCAGCGGGGCGAAGGCACCACGGAACGGGGAGGTCATCGCCTGCCGCCTTCCCGAACCCGGGCGCGCCGGGTCCGCGGCGCCGCCGCGACGACCCGCTCCGGGCGCCACGCCCCGAAGAGGACCTGCTTGAGAGCCAGGTACTCCACCAGCACGGCGGCCAGCACGACCGCGATGTGCCAGGACTGCGGGGCGATCAGCCAGCCCACCACCGCGATCAGCGCCGCGGGCAGCGAGCACAGCACCACGATCACGACCAGCAGCCACAGCATGCTCAGCACGCCGGTGACGGCGTGCAGCAGGCGCTTGCCCGCCTCCGCCACCACGTGGCGGGCCGTGGCCGGGCGCTTCATCAGGCCACCGCCTTGGTGCCCGTGCCCGGGAAGCGAGTTTCACCGTGTTGACAGCGGGCGCACCAGCGCAGCTCGCCCCCGCACACCGCCGGGCGACCCGGCGTGGTGTGGGGCAGGGACTTGCCGTGGCACCAGCACGGACGCCACGGCGCCCACAAGTGCCCGCGCTGCTGGCACAGCCGCTCCGCGGCGTCCATCGCACACGCCGGGCACAGCAGCGCACCGGTCGCGGTGGCCCACCAACCCAACTTCGCCAGCGTGGCCAGCGCGGCGGACTCGGTGTCGAAGTGGTTCTTGCCGGAGGTGATGTTCGGCTGGGCGAAGCAGGTGTCGCAGGATGCGATCACGCACAAGGTCACGGTCAGCATCACGCCACCGCCGGAAGCTCGGACACCGGCACCACCGCAGGCTGCGCCTGGCGGAGCTCGGCGCGGTCCAGCTCGTCGGTGCCACCCCAGATCCCCCGCTGCCCGGTGCGGACGGCGAAGTCCCGGCACGACTCGGCGATCTCGCACCGGCCGCAGATCGCCTTGGCCTGCTCGACCCTCTCGGTCTCGCTGGCCAAGGTCCGGCCCTCGAAGGTGGTGGACGGGAAGAACAACTCGGGATCGGTTCCGGCGCACTCGGCGTGCCCGCCGAAGTCCTCGGCCCGCAGCTGACCCAGCAGCCGCCACAACTCGCTGCCGCGCTGGAGGCGTTCCTCGGCGGTCATCACGCCACCGCCTTCGGCTCCGACATGGCGGTGGCCGCGGCCTGCTTGCACCTCTTGATGTACTCGGCGATGGCGTCCTCGGGGATGCGCAGCGCGCCCTTACCCGTGCCCATCCGGACCGCGCAGAGCTCACCGTTCTCGATGGCTCGGTAGATCGTGGCGACCGAGACGTCCAGCTGCTCGGCCACGGCCTTCACCCGGAACATCCGGGGAGTAGCGTTGTCCTGCATCTTGGCTCCCAAGCTTCGATGTGTGCCCTGGTGACGCCTTGTCCGCGTCACCAGGGCTTTCTGCTGTCTGTGGCTGTGTCAGCGACACCAGCAACTATTGCTAGTGCTGAGATTAGCGCTAAAACTAGCACCGTCAAGCTAAGCGGGGACCTCAGGAGCGCCAGGACGCTAGCGACGCGCTAGCGTTAGTACTGAACTCAGCAGGTCAGGAGGTTGCATGGCGAAGGACTGGGCTGCCGTCTCGAGGGCCATCACCACCCGGATGGAGGAACTTGGCCTGAAACAGGCTGAGGTGAAGGCGCGTTCGGGTCTGGCCCTGCAGACCGTCCGAGAGTTGCAGCTCAATCTGACTTCGCGGGACCGTCCCAAGCGGACGTTGGCCGCGATGTCCGAGGCGCTCGAATGGCCGAGCGACCACCTGTCGCTGGTCCTGGAAGGGAAAGACCCGGGCGAAGCGGCCGGGAGCGATCTGATGGTCCCCACGCTTCGTGCCGTAGTGGCGGAGTTCAAGAACCTGCGGGACATCGTGGAGCGCCACGAGGCCGAGCTCGTAGAACTGCGCGCCTTGAAGGCCGCGATCCAAAGCGATTCCGCTGCAGGCAAGGAAACCCGGCCCGATGAACCGCGGTGACATCGCCAGGCCTGGCACCGCACTGGCACCGTTGAGCCGCCGGCGCCCGACGAACCGGCGGGGCCAGCTGCGGTAGTTGATTCGGTAGTTGCTCGCATGATCTGAGAATCGACCAAAGAGGACAGAGCGAACAGACGACAGCGAGGACACAGGGGGACACCAGAGATGTCCATGGACGCCGGGCAAACGGGGGCAGGCAAGCCGCCGACGCCGAACCTGGTGCTGGTGGCCGAGCGAGAGAGGCGAGGTTGGGGACGGCCGAGGCTGGCCAAGGAATTTGAGGACATCGGTCGCCGCCTCGATCTCCGAACGCCACCGCTGGCTGCGATGGAGAAAGCGATCTATCGCCACGAGACCGGCCGCTCGCTTGTGAAGGACGAGCTGTACGTCCAGCTGTACTGCGAGGCCTACGGCGCGACCGCGCACGAACTGTTCGGCAGCCTCGTTGCAGGCACGGCCGATTCCGGTGACTGTGACCTGACAAGCCACAAGTTCGTTCCGGTGTATCTCGGCCAGGAGCTGACCAAGCGGGTCATTGAAGGCGAAGGACTGCAACCGTCGTCGGTGCAGTGGACCGAGTGCCACTCCGGGAAAGTCATCCCACCGAATGGCAGCGGGGCGATCTACGCATTTCCCTGGGGCGTGGTGGTTTTCCACATTGTCGAGCCGTTGGGAATTCCGAACATCGCCAGCCTGGCGATGTGGCGTCGGCAGACGCATCGCGACACGCGAGCATGGGTGACTGATCGACTGCGGACCATCACGAGTTCTGCTCTCCCCATCGCCCACTACGTGCTGTCGGCCTACTGGCTCCACCATCCACTGTGGACGGGCAGTGAACTGGAAACCGCGATGCGGATGCTCAGCATGCCGAGAGTCCTGCTGGACCGGGGCGACACCGTGGAAGGGCCTTCCCTCCACCACGCCCAACTGGTCGAGCAGCACCTGCTCCGCGACGGATTCCACGACGGCCGCATCGACGACTTCGGGGTCAGGGGCTTGTCGATCGGCTGCGCGAGCTGGGCCGGGGTGAGCTACTTCCCGCTCGCGCCGAGCCGAGCCTTGAGGCCGAGCGACCTGGTGGAATGCGAACTGCTCGTCCAGGCGTTGTGGTGCTACTGCCACCATGTGCACGAGCAGGTCGAGCGGGGCAAGGACCCCGTTGTCCCCGTCGAGTTCGGCTGGCGCTGGCTTCGGGCGGCACGGTCGCGGCTGACCATCGCCCGGCCGCAGGAAACGGCGCAGTACGCGTCCATGCGTGCCGCCGTGCTGGAGACGAGCGAGTTGGAGAAGCACCTCACAACCGCGCTGGAGCTGTTGCGCGATACGGACGGAGGATGAGCAGGTGGATCTCGCCAAGAGCGTGCTGGTCGTCGTCGACATGCAGTACGGGTTCGTGTCGAGCAAGTCGGCGCCGGTCGTGCCGCACGTGGTCGACCTGGTCCGGCGCTGGGAAGAGGTCGGCGGGGCGACCCTGTTCACCAGGTTCCTCAACTACCCCGGATCACCCTACGAGCGACTGATCAACTGGTCCCGGATGCAGCAGGCTCCGGAAACCGACATCGTGGCGGAGCTGGTGCCTGCAGCGAGCCGGGCGGTCAAGACGATCGACAAGCCGATCTACTCCCTGTTCACCGAGGACGGTGCCGCGACCGTCGAGAAGTACGGCTGGGAGAACATCGTCATCTGCGGCATCGCGACCGAGTCCTGCGTGCTGAAGACGGCCTGCGACGCGTTCGAGCGGGGCCTGGCTCCGTGGATCGTGCGCGACGCCGTGTTCAGCCATGCCGGGCAGGAGGCGCACGACGCCGGGCTCCTGGTCGCCGGCCGGTTCATCGGCCGGCGCCAGCTCATCGACTCCGAGTCCCTGTTCACCGAGAAGTTGGCGAACGCCGGATGACCAGGCGGCTGGCGGTGCTGGACATCGACGGAACCGTGGCCGATGTCCAGCACCGTCTGCCGCTTCTGAACAGCGACTCGCCTACCCGGTGGGCGGACTTCTTCGACGCCGCTGCCGACGACCCACTGCTGCCGGACGGGGCCGCGCTTGCTCGTCAGCTCGCCAATGAACACGAGATCGTCTGGCTCACCGGACGTCCCGAGCGTCTTCGAGGTGTGACCGAGAGCTGGCTGGATCGCCACGGACTGCCTTCGGGGCGCCTGGCGATGCAGGAAGCCGACGACAAGCGCCCGGCCCGCCTCGTCAAGCTCGAACGGATCCGGCAGCTCGCCGCGGATCACGAGATCGCGGTTGTCGTCGACGACGACCCGCGCGTGGTGGAGCACCTTCGACGGGCTGGCCTGCCAATGCACCAGGCGACGTGGCTTCCCTGGCAACCGGTGCTCGGGCAGAACTGGTGACTGCTCAGAAGCTGTTTGCATTCCTGGAGCGTCGCGAACCACCGATGACTGGGCCGCTTTCGCGAAGGTCAACCCGCGCTGCACCATTGGGGGTGACTTTGGGATTCGGGGTGTGGGGCACTCCCGGTCGTGACGGTGCTGGCCTAGAACTGCCCAATGCCCGATGACACCACCAACGCCAGGCCTCGTTTCGTTCCCGACTGGCCTACCTGCACCGAGGATGCGGGACGGTGCTCCGGTCGGCGGATTGAGGGGATCGAGCAGTGCCTTGCGCACCTGGCTGGCGACCATCTTGACACCGCACTTGGCCGGTTCGCTCCTGGGGCTGATGTGGACCTTCGCGGCACGACTCTGACCCCGGGGCTTCTGCAGCGGCTGTTGGCGGGCATGTCCGAAGGTGAGGATCCGCCCCGCTCCTTTCCTCGCTTTGGCCGTGCGGATTTCCGACACTGCTTCTTCTCCGGTGACGACCCACAGCACACCGGCACTGCCACTTCTAACGACCTCGCCCTCCCCGTCTTCCGGTTCTTCGGCACGGAGTTCGGCGGGGACGCCCGGTTCGACGGCACGGAGTTCGGCGGGCACACCCGGTTCGACCATGCGAACTTCGGCGGGTACGCCCGGTTCGACGACGCGAACTTCGGCGGGCTGGCCGGGTTCGACGGCGCGAACTTCGGCGGGCACGCCCGGTTCGACGGCGCGAACTTCGGCGGGCTGGCCCGGTTCGGCAGCGCGAACTTCGGCGGGCAGGCCGGGTTCGGCGGCGCGAACTTCGGCGGGTACGCCCGGTTCGACGACGCGAAGTTCGGCGGGGAAACCTGGTTCGACAGCGTGAAGTTCGGCGGGGACGCCGAGTTCGACGACGCGGAGTTCAACGGGAGCACCCAGATCGGACCGCTGGTGGCGAGCACGCTCTCGTTGAATGCGTCCTTTGCCAAACGAGCCATCGTTGAAGTGGAGGCGGGCAAGATTTGGGTCAATGGCACGCGGTTTGAAGACGGGGTTGAGCTCCGCGTGCGGTACGCGATGATCGATATGCAGGGCACGTTCTTCGGTGCGCCCTCCTCGTTGAGCGGCGCGCCAGCACCATTCGGCCATGCGGGCTGGACCGTGGCAGCGGAGCGCGAACAGGTCAGCGCGTGGGTGGCTGAGCGGGACGGAGCCGACCCGGTGAGTGTGTCCGGCCGTCGCGGTGCTGGTCTTGAGCTGTGGGTTCCTCAGCTGCTGTCGGTGCAGGAGACCGATGTCTCGCAGCTAACGCTGGCCGATGTGGATCTGCGGTGGTGCCGCTTCACCGGAGCCCACCAGCTGGACAAACTGCGCCTGGAAGGCCGTAGTCCGTTCAACCGGCCACCCGGCTGGCAGACCGGCCTGGCCTGGCCGCCAGTGTGGCGATGGACCTCCCGGCGCGTGCTGGCCGAGGAACACCCTTGGCGCGCCAGACGGCGCAAGTCCGGCGGCTGGACCAAGGCCCTCCCCGATCTTGACGGTGTCGAGGGCCCGCCAGTGGGTCCGGAGCGGCTGGCGGTGGTGTACCGGTCGCTGCGCAAGGCCTTCGAGGACGGCAAGAACGAGGCCGGGGCCGGGGACTTCTACTACGGCGAGATGGAAGCGCGCCGGCACGCTCCCTCCACCGGGCGTGCCGAGCGGGCGTTGCTGACCGCCTACTGACTGATCTCCGGGTACGGGCAGCGGGCCAGCCGCGCGCTGGGCATGCTGGCCGCGACCATCGGTGTGCTGTTCGTCCTGCTGACCACCTACGGCCTGCCGCAAGAGGCCGCGGTGCAGCAGGTGACCGGTGCGATCCCGGCGGCTGTGGCTGAGCGGCCACAGCCGATCACGCTGGAGGTCAGGCCCGTGCCCGCGGTGCCGCCGCCGCCGGATCAGCGGTGGACGGCCGAGCGGGCAGGGAAGGCGATCCGCATCGTTCTCGGCTCGGTGATCTTCCGCGATACCGATCAGCGCCTCACCGCAGCGGGGACGTGGACGGTCATGGCCGGCCGTGCACTCGGTCCGTTGCTGCTGGCTTTGGCGGCGCTGGCCATCCGGGCCCGAGTTAAGCGGTAGGCGGCCGCGCCGGTGTGCAGCGGGTTCGGCCTGCTGCGGGGTGGCTTGCCAGCCAGGTCAGGCTCGCTGGCCGCGTGGTGCGCTTTCGGTGCGGTGTGGTGAGCAGAAGCGCGCCCCGGCGCAGTGCTCGATGCCGTCCAGCCAGCTCGTCCTGCACTCCGGGCAGACCCGCCGCAGCGCCCGGCCGCACGCCGGGCACCGGCGCGGTGTGCCGCCCTGGCTGTTCGTGCTGGCCACGACGGCCAGGCTAGAACCGCGCGGTGCCCACGGCCGATCTCCGCAGGCACCGCTGTTCCGCAACAGCGGACCCAGACATGCCTCTACCTGCTATTACCTCATGATCCAGGCTGGATACTGTTACCACACAACGAACCTAGGGTTCGGAAACAGGCAGTCAGCTTGTCGCCGACGTCCGTACGCTGCGGATTCTCCGCGCCCGTGGCGAGGCCATCGCTCCCCTCGACGACCTCGCCACGATCCGGCTCGCGTCCGGCTATTTCCGCTCGGACTCCGCGAGAGCGAGGACGGTGGCCAAGAGGCCTTCAATCTTGTCCATCGACTCACGTACGCTGCTCACACCTGGCTCACGCTGTGCAGCCACTTGATCTGGTATCCCGCGCTGCGCCGGGACGAAATCGCGATCCACTCCGTCATCCAGCTGCCTGTCTTCGGCATTCATCTTGCCCCCCAGAGGGTTCAACGCGCTTGAGTTCGGCGGGCCGAGGCCGCTGCCGGGGGCCGAACTGTCGGCCCCGCGCGCTGGGAAGCCCGGCCGACACCGGCAGGTGCCGGCCGGGGGTCCTCACGTGCAGCGCGCACGGTGGGCCTGACGCTGCTGAAGTCGGGTGCTGTCTCGTCCGCGTTCTCCCCGGACACGGACGGCCTTGCGGCCTCCTCCTGGATCTTTGGATGCGCCGCCAGCGCCTGCACTGCGCTCGCGACCTGCTGCCGAGCAGAGGCTCGAAGCTGATACCGGTCGGCCATCGCCATCAGCGCCCGGATCAAGCCGTACACCAGTAGCAGCACGCCGACGAACACCATCGGCGTCGGGCTCTTCGCAACCGCTGCCATCCTGGTCGCGCGCACAAGCAGCGGGAGCACGATAGCCCGTTTATGGCCCGCCTCCCGGATGCGCACGCGAGGGAGTTGCGCCGCGCGGGCAAGCTGCTCATGTGCTCGGCGCAGCTGTGTGTCCAGCGGCTCGAACCGCACCAGCACCGCGGTCATGTCCGCCAGCTGCGCGGCCACCCGGTGCCAACGTTCCGGGCCTGGCAGGCCCAGGCAGTCCCTAAGTTCGATGTCCGCGCCCTCCAACGCCTTCATCACCGACCGCCAGTAGTTGTGCGGCGCGGCCGCCTCGTAGCCACGCTCCACCTCGCCCGACCAGATCCGCACCTCGAACGCTTCCCACGCGGAGGTAGGCGGTCCCCAACGTTCGCGCAACCGCGGCAATGACAGGTCGCGACGAAGACTGGATCCGGCTAGCCAGAACGGCTCCGTTGCAGCGCCGACTGGTTCCAGCGCCACCTTGTAGCCGACCACCTTCTCAGCGACGACCCGCGGTGCGACGCGAACGTCAACGGCCTTCACCAGGTCCAAGAACTCGTGCTCGCTGCCGGCCTGGGCGGCCGCGGTGTGAACGAGCGCGGTGAGTCACTCGCGGTCGGTTTGACCGCCTCGCCGCTTGGCCCGCTGCAGCTCCGCCCGGGAGGTGGCCTTCCGGCCAGAACCCGCCGGCGCGGTCCGGGTCAGGTCTAGCCGCTCCTCAGCCTCCAGGCACCAGGCTCGCCACCGCGGCCAGTCCCGGTAGGTGCTCGCGATCCGCCCGTCCCCGCGAACGAGGTTGACGAGCAGGTGCACGTGGTCGTTGCCCTCGGCCGACAGCCCGTGGTGCACCGCGACCCACCGGCAACCACCGGAGCCGCTCCGGTCCGGCCCCAGGCCCATGTGCTCGATCGCGGACTCGGCGAGCTCGCGCCAGGTCTCGTCGCCGAGCACCCCGTCAACGCGGGGCACCGCGAGCACCACGTGGTAGACGTGGCCGCCGGGCACTTCGACCTCGTGGCCGGTCATTGCCGCGTCGACCTGCCGGGCGAGCGTTGCTACTCCCCCGCGCCGGCCAACCCGGTCGGCGAACCGCCCGCCGCTCAGCCACTCCGGGTCCCAGGCGGCCACCAGGTGCGGGTTGGTGTGCTCGTTGGCCTTGCCCGGCGAGAACAGGTAACGCAGCAGCCCGTAGGTGTGGCTACCGCGCTTCCCGTTCTCGGGCGCCTTGGCGATCATGCCGCTCGCGTTCCCGCCGGCGCGATCGCGTCGAGCACCGCTTGGTGCCTGGCCAGGGTCTCGTTGAAGTAGGCCAAGGCTCCGGAAAGCCCCTCGGGGAGCTCGCCGGTCGCGTTGGCCGCGGTCGCCATCTGGTTCAGGTTGGTGCCGATCCGGATCAGCCGGACTTCGACCACTTCAAGCTGTTCGGCCCACCAGCGCTGCTGCCGAAGAGACCACGCACCGGGCCGGTCTCGCAGGCCGGACTGGATCAGGTAGTTCGGCAGGGACAGCCCTGCGGCCTTCGCGAGCGCGTGGAGCCGGTCATAGGTCGGCTCGGTGGTCCGGCAGTTGATCCGCTTCGGCGAACCACCTTCCACACGGCGCTGACGACGCCCTGAACGATCATCCATCGCACACAGTCCCCCCGGACCGTCCATGTCGGCCGCCCCCGCAGCCGAACCATGGCAGTCACCTTACGTGACGAGCGGCCATCACGCTACGTGGTGATTCCAGGTCGCGCAGCCGACTGGTCAGCCGCGATCGGGTGGCCGGATCTCTAACTTGCTGCGAACGGCACAGGCATGCTCGGCGGCCTCGGCCACAGCGGTGTCAAGGGCGCGAGCCGCCTGCGGCCACGCCGGAGCGCGCTCGTACCCGTGGGTAGGTGACTACTGAAGCCGGGTCGCCGACGTCGCCTCTGCGACCACGCGGTTGTCGGTCTAGATGCAAACGTCAGGGCGCACTACCGCGCTGCTCGTACACCTCCACGGCGCCCTTGACGGTATGCGCTGCGGCCAAGCCGAGGAACAAGGCACGGCCGAGGTCGTTTTCCACCACCAGGTTCTGCACGGTCGGGTCGGCAGTGGGGCTCGTCTGAACCACGTTGCCGTAGCTCAACATGGCCCACGAACGCCCGTGGGCGAATCCGGACGCCAGCCTCCACGGCAGCAGAACACCTAACTGCCACGGAAGGTACATCTCGGCTGCCTTAACCGCCTCGGTGCTCGTGTAACCCTTCTTGATCGTCGGGACGTACTGCAGACGCCGGACCGCAGCGACGTTCTTCACCTTGTCGAGGCGGTCCTCAAGTGGAGTCGGCACAGCAATCCCGGCACTGGTGGCAGCCTGGTCACCATCCTTGATGTTCTTGACCTGCCACTGCAGGGTCCGAGTGAGTCGTTCATCCCGCGAGGCCGGGCTGGCGATCCAAACCGCGGTCGCGGCGCACTCCAGAGCACCCCGTGCCAGCGTGGCCGGAGCAGCAATGTGCAGTACCTGTGCACGCAACACCAAGGCACACAAGGCATGCAGGTGATCCACCGCCGAGGTGATGCTTGTCTTCACCGCATGGGAGACCTGAAACGGACTGCTGTGCCTGTCGTCTCCGGCCAATGCACTGCTCGGTCGGATAGAAAACCCGTCTGGGGTGCTCGACCTGGCGACCAACTTTTCGGCCAGCTTCCCGATCTCACCCCACTTGGCTAATACTTGGTGCTCCGACGGCATCGTCATCGACCCATCACACCCTTGTGGTCCGCTCGACGGAAGTCATCGGGGCTGCACCACCGCCAAGTTGTTACCCAGGGAGGTGTCATTGAACCGCCTGCACCCGAAACGAACAACGCCGAGATCGCGACACTGTGGGTAGGAGGTACTTCGTGAATCTTGATGACCATCTGCGGCGGCACGCCGATGAGCAGACCCAGGCCGCTCGATGGCACATTGAGCGAGAGGCGAGCGAAGTCGCCGCGCACGCACACATCGCTGGACTCGTCAGCGACTTCGCTCGCCGCAGTCGCGAACTCGGGAAGCCTTCGATCCCGCAATACGACACCGCGGTCTACGAGGGTTGGACGTACGAGACGTACCGGCTGAGCACTGTTGGCTCCTGGCGCGCCACAAGCACCTTGGCAGCTACCCCCACCGTGCTCCGGCGCGTCTGGGAACTCGACCTCGTCAAGAGTGACTCTGACGGCACGACGACCGAACGGGTGTACGTGAGCGTGGCCGGTGATCATTTGCTGTCCCCTGTGCGTACCAGTGACGTGATCGGCCAGAGGCGCTGGTGGTTCAGAACACGGATAAAGGCCCCGTTCCAGCCTGTCGGCAGGTACCTCTGCGGTGTCGACTACCGCGAGGCCATGCCTCACCAGTGGAGCGCGGCCACCTTGCGCGACGAACTAGGAAAAGCGATGGCGCGATCTCTAACGAATTGATCGCGGAAAGCCCACGTTCGTCGACGTCAACAGCGCCTTGGCGGCATTAGCTGTGGTGCCCATCGCTTCGCTTCTTGGCCGAGCACCCCTGTCCGCCATGCACGAGTGATCAGCTCTTGCCAACCGGCGAACGAGTTGATGATGTAGTCGTTCAGTGCCGCGCGCGCCTCTTTCGATGTGCCGGGTGAGGCCAACTTATTCAGCAACTCGGGGTGGTCGTTGACGAGCCCTCGGTGAAGTTCTTCCCACAGTTCTCGCGGTGACGTGTGTGGCTGCGGCGCAGAGGCGAGATGATCGAGATTGTAGAATCGCCCGCCCTGGGCATAGGCACCGAGCGTACTGAGGATCTTCTTGATATGCGGGTCGGCGTCGACAGTCGCTAGCAGCTCGGCTATGAGACCGGGAACAGTGCTGTCGCATCGATGCTGACCCACGAGCGCGCGGACGTATCGGTCAAGCTCAACGATGTTGTGTCCCCATTCGTCCTTCATCACTTCCCTCGACGGCCATCTCCCTGTGTCGTGCAGCGACCTCATACCCGCGCTGAGTTTCAAGAGTTTCTCGACACCGCCGGCTAGGCAGACGAAGACTGTGTCTGCGTCATGAGCGGCGAACCTGTACGCCTTCAACACGTTCTGTCCGTGTCGCAACAGAGACGCTGCCGCATCCACCTCATCAGCCAAGGCGCGGAGCTTGTCGCTTGAGATGTCAGATAGCGCCACAGAGGTAGTGTCGGCTGGAGTTGTTGTCATGTCCACTCGTGGGGGACACAGTCACCTTCTAGACCACCGAGCAGGCTCCGGACTTCTGCCGCTCCAGCCGGAGTGCTGCGAACACTGGCCGCGCAGTCAGCCTGGCGAGAGACGCGCGCTTGACGCAATGTCATCGGGGCAGCTGTGGACCAACTGTGGACCACGGCTACAGCAACACCAGCGAAACCGGCAGGTTGAGGAGTTCAGCAGCAATCAAGGAGAGGTCTGTTTTGCCAGCTTGCGGGCACCCCAACGTCCTGGGGGTCAAGGGGTCGCAGGTTCAAATCCTGTCGTCCCGACGGTCTGAGAAAGCCCCGCTGAAACTGGCGTCAAGCCAGGTCAGCGGGGCTTTCTCGTTGCTCTGCAAGATCGCGGTAGTCGATCTAGACAGCTCGTTGTTGGGGACCATTTGGGCAGCATGTCGCGCTTCACGGCACGCTGGACACGTGCACCGTCGGCCAGCCCGCCGCTTCCGTTCGCATCAGTCGCCGCGACAGCAGTGGCTGGATGTCACAGCTGCTTCCAGGTCGCCGTTCCCCTGCCCCACAGGACGGTGTTCCCGTCCAGGGGACTGGTGGGGAAATCGGCCCGCAGCGTGCGGGTGAGGAACTCGGCCATGCCGCAGTCGTAGCGGCTGAACTTGCCTTCGCCACGGTCGAACACCAGCACCGGCCACTCCGCCGGATCCGTCGCGGTGGCGTCCCAGCAGAACATGTCCGCACCGCTGGAGGCTGCCCAGGTGATCAGCGACGGGGACGTCCCTGCCAGCTCGGGGGACTTGAACGCCATGTCCCAGGTGTCCTCCGCGTTGCCCGTCTCGTGGACCATGCCGTCCCAGCCGGCCTCGTGCAGAGGCGCCTTCGGCTGTGGGGGGACGACCTCCAGGAAGTCCTCAACCGTCCCGGCGCCGTAGGCCTGGATGAATCGCTGGTAGTCGGGCGGGAACGGCCGTTGCCACGACCGGGCGATCTCCGCCCAGTCGAGGTGTGGCCCGCCGGTGGGCGGCGGTGGCATGAGCCGCATCAGGATGTCCACATCGGCTGCCGAGCTCATTCAGTGCTCCTTCGCCCCGGTCACGGCATTCCGGCGGTGGGGACCGGTGTGCCCGCGTCTGTCTGGGTGCCCAGGTTGTACCCGTTGGAAAGCATGTTCGGCACGATGGCGTTGAGGCTGAGTGCCGGGGTCCCGTCGGGATAGGTGCCCTGCACCGTCATGTGGTAGCTCGTGGGGACCGTTCTGTTGCCCGAGTACCGGGGAGTCACGCTGTACAACACCTGCGCGTCGCCGGAGTCGATCACAGCCTTTATCTGGTTCTCCCAGATAGCCATGTGGTTGAACCGGTACTGCTGCGAATCTCGCTGACTGGCGTTGGCGCTGCGTGCGCAGGGCGAGAGGTTACGCAGGTCGCTGCCGGACCCGCCGAGCTGCTTGCCGAGCAGGTGGCAGGCGTTGATGTTGCGGGTCTGGCTCAGGCCCTTGCTGGTGGCGAAGCTCTGCGCCCACTGGTAGCCGGGCGGCTGCGCACTGGCCGGGGTGCCGGTGTGGCTGGCCAGGTACCCGCGGTTCAGGCACGCGGTGATCCCCTGGGCGCGGTGTCCGTTGCTGGCATCGGTGTTCTGGATCCGGTCCCAGCCCTGCGGGCCGCAGTCGACCCGCTTTTCGGGCCGTCGCCCGGTGGGACGGCCACCGGGCACGCTCTGGACCCGGATGATGTTGAGCATCCTTCCGTCCACGAAGGCGGTGGCCTGCCCGCCGGCGTTGATCGCCTGGGACACGGGATCCGGCGAGGATCCGGGAGCCACGACCTCCAGCGCGGTGAACGTGCCGCCCGGGTTCAAGATCAGGCCGTCGTAGGAACGGTGGGGGGACAGCCCCGCCGCCTTGTCCGGCGTGAGTCGCTTCACCGTGCCGGGGGTGAGCAGCACCCGCACCGGCTGCGGATGGACGGTGACGCCATTGGCTTCGCCGTACTGGGTCAGGGCGTCGCGGACGGCTTTCGGAGAGCTGGGGTCACCGCCGTCGTTGCCGGCCCGCCCGGTGTCCGCGGACACCTTCGCGGGCCGTCCTTGATCACCGCCAGCCGCCAGATCGGCTGCTGGGCCGTCGTTCTGCGGCGCCGTCGCGGCCTGCTGGAGCGCGGCAGCAGCCTGTTCGAGCAGGTTCCGCATCTGGGACTGCAGGGTGGCGATCCCGTTGTTGTGGGCCGTGATCCGCTGGTTGAGCTGCTGTTTCCCCTGCTCGAGCTGCTGTCCCTCGCTGGCTACCTGGTTCTGCTCAGCGGTGGTGGCGGCCTTCTCGGCGTTGAGTGCGCTCTGCCGGGCCTGCATCTGGCTCTGCTCGGACCGGAGCTGGGCGGCTTCGGCGTTGTAGGCCGCGTACGCCGCTTGCTGCTGGGGCAGCCGGAAGGTGTTCGGCTTGGCGTTGTGCGCGTTGATCCGCACCTGCAGGGCCGCGACCTGCTGGTTCAGCGCGGCGGCCTTGCCGTTCCAGCCAGCCGCTTTCTGCTGGACCGCGGCGGATTTCTGGTTGTGGGCCTGGATCTTGGCTTCTTCGGCTTGCTTCTGCTGGGTCAGCTGCCGGCCTTGCTCCTGCTCCCGGAGCACCTTTGCCTCGATCGCCTTGAGCTCAGCGAGGAACTTGGGGTCGAGCTGGCCGACGAGGTCCATCCCGCCAGGGCGAGGGGGCGCCAGCACGGCGGTGTCGGCGGCCGCCACTGCCGCGCCGGGCAGGAGAACCAGCACGGCCACGGAGAGGACGGCCAAGGCACGCTTGAAGAACAGCACGGTGCGGGAACTGCGGCGCTTCATCCTCACCCACTCACTCTGCTGACGAGCTGGTCGGCGATCGTGGCCGCGACCTGACGGCTGTCACCGGCCTGGCAGACCGCGACCTGGAGCACGGCGCGCTCTTTCAGCCGTGCCTGCCGGTGGCAGGCCCAGCCGTCGCCGGCGTCCTGGGTCGCGACCCAGCTCACCGCCTCCGCGGTGGCGGCGTGGAGTTCGTAGGTCCACTGGGAGGCGCGCTGGCTTGCCGCCCCGCCTGCCCGCACCGCGGTGGGACAGTTAGCGATGCCGTTGGTCAAGGTGGCGAAGACCTGGCGGGCGTGGTCGCTGCTGGGGTACAGGCCGATCACCTGGGTGACGGTGTGGTCGGCTTGGGTATCGGAGTCCTGGTAGGTCACCGACCCGAAACTCGTCCAGCCGTCGGCGTAGACGGCCCGGGTGGCCGGGCCGACCGCCACCGCGCACTCCAGCGGGTCGGCGGTCAGCGCCGGTGGTGGTTCGCTGATGCCGTTCTGGGACTGCAAGGTCTGCCCGAGCGCCTTGCTGACGTCTTCGGCCGGCAGAACGCTGGCCTGCACCGTGCCCGGCACCGCGCTCATCCCCGAGGGCCACGTCCACCAGGTGACACCCGCTGCCGCCACCAGGACGACCACGACAGCGGCGGCGATCCACCAGAGGCGCCTGCGCGGCCGGGCGGGGGCCGGCTGCGCGGCGGGTGCGGGTGCGGGTGGTGGTGGCTGAGGGCCGGCGCCTGGTGTGGTGGGTTCTTCCGCTGTGGGAGGCTGCTGCTCAGCGGCGGGAAGCCCGCTCGTCTCCGGTTCCTGTGGTAACTCTCCGGCCGGTGGTGGCTGGTTCATCGGTCCCCCATTCAGAATGGCCGCGCTGCTGCTGCGCTGGGCGCACATCGGTGAGCTGCCTCGCGCAGCCGTGCGATGCCGCTTGCAGAGAACCGCCGTGATCAGGTTCGTGACAACCCGGCGCCGTCCGTTGAGCCCCCAGTACGGCGAAATAGTAACTTCCTGCGCTCCCTGGCGTTGAGCGGCCGCCTACCCGGGCGGCTTCGGTCAACGTCACCCGGATCGCCTAGTGCGGCGACCGGTTCCGGTCGCGCCGGCAGCGGCCTCCGCGACCACTCGGTGCCGTCGGTTGCGAGGGCACGCTCGCCACGGGGCGATGTCGATCGGACGGGATGCGCTGCGCCGAGCTCAGGCAGTCGGATGCCGTTCCAGCGAGGCCGGGCGGTCCGGAGTTTGCGGTGTTCCCGGGCGGCTGCTGCGGGGTCGAGGCCACGGAGTTCGGCAACAGCAGAACACTCATGGGAGAGGTGGCCAGTCGGGCTTGGTGCCGCGTCGAGCAGCCTTCTGAGCGCATTGAGGATCTTGCCGCGGTAGACCACAGCCTTTAGGGGCAAGTCCGGACGAGCTGGCAGCAGCGCCATCTCGGTGCCGGACGCCGCTCCCGTCCCCGCGACACGCGAACAGGCTCGAACCTCGATGCGCTTGCGGAGATCAATGGCTGAACTGGTGCAGACCGGGCTCGGAGGTGGTTACCAGGTAGACATGGCGATGGAAGGCGGCACAGTCATGGAGGCACCGCGCCGCGAGCACGACACCCGCCAACCCGCCAGCCCTCGAACACCCGAATGAGACCGCCAGCCTTGGGGCAACTGGGCGACGCCTGCAGCAGTCTGTTCTATCGGGGCGATGGTGTTGCGACACTGGGTCGCGTGGTCGAACGGCCTGGCGCGCGAAACGAGATCAGCGGCACCGTGATGGGAAATGTGGTTCAGGGCCGAGACATCGCGGTATCCCTGCCGACTGCAACGCCGGTCGCGGTCACGGGGCTGCCGGCACAAGCGGTCTTCGTCGGCCGACGTGTCGAGTTGGGCCGGCTGGCCAACGCCCTCGACCCAGCAGGAGCGAACTCCCCTGGCGGGTCTGTGGTTGTCTCGGCCGTTGCCGGCCTGGCCGGGGTAGGCAAGACCACACTCGCCGTCCGTGCCGCCCACGACGCGATCGCTGCCGGATGGTTCCCAGGCGGCGTGCTGATGGTTGACCTGCGTGGCTATGACGCGCCCGAACGGCAGGTACTGCCATCGGCCGCGTTGGCCAGCCTGCTTGGTGCGCTCGGCACTCCCAGCGAACACATCCCAGCCGACCAGTCCGATCGGGAACGACTCTGGCGGTCCCGGCTCGCCCAACGTCACGCTTCTGGCCAGCGCATGCTCATCGTGCTCGACAACGCCTCCAGTTCCGACCGGGTCCGTCCGCTCTTGCCGGGCACCGACGGGCACCGTGTCGTGATAACCAGTCGGCACAGCCTCGCCGATCTGGACGGCGCTAGGCTTCTCGATGTTGACGTGTTGTCGGCCGAGCAGGCAATCGACCTGCTCCAGCAGGAACTGGTTGCTGCTCACCCTGGGGACGACCGTGTCCGCGCCGACCCAGGAGCCGCCGACCGGCTTGGGCAGTTGTGTGGAGGGCTCCCCCTCGCGGTTCGCATCGCTGCGGCACTGCTGGGCGCCGACCCCGACCAACCGGTCTCCGAACTGACCGAAGCCCTGGCTGCTGAGCACAACCGTCTCGAAGAACTTGAGTACGACGGAAGTCTCAGCGTCCGAGCGGCATTTGACTTGTCCTACCAACACCTCGGCCAGAAACCGGCGCAGCTGTTTCGCCTGCTCGCTCTCAACCCAGGCCCGGAGATCAGCACGGAGGCCGCCGCCGCGCTCGCGAACCGACCAACCGTCGAGACCCGGCGCTTGGTCGGCCAACTGCGCCGCGCGCACCTGCTGCTCCCAGGGAGTGCTCGTGGCCGTTGGCGCATGCACGACCTGGTGCGCGTGTATGCCACAGAACGAATCTCCCAAGATCCCGCCAAGGAGCCAGCGCTGGAACGCCTGATCAATTACTACCTGACCAACACCCAGGAAGCTGGGCGACATTTTGGAGCGCATACTCAGCACGCGAAAGAGGGAGGTCAAGTCACAACCTGGAAGGAAGCCATAGAATGGTTGGACACCGAGTATCCAAACCTCCTCACAACTGTCACACTCGCACACAACACAGGCCGTAGTCACTGCGCCTTGCACTTACCGCTCGCCCTGTATCCTTACTTCCACCTGCGCAAGCACTGGACCGATTGGGTAGCTACCCATCGACTTGCACTGCTTGCCGCCCGCCGCCTTCGCGACCGCCAGGGCGAGGGCTTTGCCCTGATAAACCTCGGGTCTGCCCTTCGCGATCAGGCGCAATTCGATGGCAGTAGTCTGCCTACAACAATCCCTGGAAATCTACCATGAGATCGACGACCTTCTCGGCAAGAGCCGGGCCTTCAGTCACCTCGGCTCGGTCTGCCGCGACCTCGATCGACTCGACGAGGCGATCGATTATCACCGCCAAGCGCTGGAAATTCGCCAGCAATTGGGTAAACGCAACCTTGAAGCCAGCACTTTGGCTGGACTTGGCGCCGACTACCAGGCTCTCAGCCGATTCAATGACGCACTCGACTGTCACCTGCAAGTCCTGAGTATCCGCCGGGAGCTTGGGGACCGACACGGCGAAGGCCGCACCCTGACCGACATCGGCATCGTCTATCGGAACCTCCGAGAGCACGATAAGGCTCGAGACTGCTTTCTACACTCCATTCAAATACATCGCGAAGTAAGTGACCAGCATGGCGAGGGCCGCACGTTGATTAACCTCGGCCATAGCTATCAAGAAATCGGGCAACTAGACGAAGCCTTGACTTGCTATCAGAAGTCGCTGACTATCTACAAGGAATTCGACGACCCTCGATGCAATGCCATGACGTTGGCAGACATCGGGGACACATATTACGCGTGGAGACGCCATCAGGAGGCGACAAAGTACTGGCGAGAAGCACACGCAATCCTCGAGACGCTGCCCGGTTCGATCGCAATGTCGCGCGCAGCCCAACTGCGCACGGCGCTCGCCAGCACTGACGACTGAATCTCGCAAACGACGCCGTGTCGTTGGTACCCATCTTTAACCGACTGCTGCCGGTTCGACGTCATACCGTCGGCCGGGACCATAAGCTCTACAATCACCGCGTGCGCCCTCTGGCTTCTGCTGGTAACTCGCCGAAGCTGCACGTGAGGCCGAGGTCATCGTCGCGGTGGATTGAAGCGGCCGCCACTGGAAGTGGAGTCCGCTTCTTCCAGAATCTTGGCGAGCACGGCTGCGGCGATGTCGGTGTGGTGTTCCAGGATGGCCTCGCGGATCTCGTCGTTGGCTGTCCAGCGGGCCTCGATACGGTCGACGACCTCGAAACCGGCCTGCGCGCGCGTCCTGGATGAATCGGATGGCTTCACGGGCGTTGCCGGCGCGCTTGAGCTCCGGGGTGATCCGGAAGTGCCCAGGGTGGCGATGCGGCGCAGCGACGCCAATGCTTTGGTTTCGCATGCCTGGATCGCGTTGTGGGAAGGGCGCTGCCATCCGCTGCCGATGCGGGTCAATGTCAGTCGAGGACAGAGCGGGCAGTCGCATGCCGCGATCGGTGATACCCGTGGGCTGAAGGGCGGCCAGTTCCGCATCGCCTCCGGTGAACTCGACCACGAGGCTCCGGTTCGGCGGGGTCCAGTCGATAGCGTGACCGGCCGCCCATCGCGACGTGGTGGTGGCAGTGGATGCCGCCGTGGATGGTCTTGGCCTGCACTACCAGGCTGGCGGTCACGTCCGACTTGCCTGGCAACAACTCGCCCACCTTGCCCCCCGCGCCCGTCGCGCTGGCCGCGGTGCGCCAGGACATGCCCGGAGGTCTCGCTGGTGAGTGAGGAGCAGCGGAGGTGGCTGTCGCGCGCCGCGGGGTGCGAGCCGACCGCGCGGCCCCGTGTCCGCGGCGGACTCGCCCGGCTCACCACCCAGGGCACGGGTCCGCGAATAGCAATGCGACCGGTGGGCAACGGTTAGAAGCTGGGATGTCTAGATATTTGAGAGATAGGAACGGCCTCCCGTTGCCGCAGGAGGCCGTTCAGTCCTTGACTGGCCGATCGGTGGTTACATCAAGGGTCTCGCTGAGTGTCTGACCCCCGCGACCGGGGACCATGAACCCATACTACGGTCCCGTGTACCGGTTGGCAGTCCCGTTGGAACACTGGAACGCCTCTACCTGCCGAAACGGCGAGTTATGCCAGGCTGACGCGACCCAGAACGCGCGTTTTGGTGTTCCATTGGAATCGTTGGGAAAATCGAGAACGTCGGAAAGGCGGACCACGCGCCGCAAATTGCCCGCATCGTTTGATCGGAGGCGCGGAGTCTGAAACCCTGGACGCGTCACGCCAATCGTGACGCCCGGGAAGAAGCGGTTGCCGCTGTTTCTGCCGGGAGCATCGCCTTCGTTTCACGGCCGATCGGTCTGACCCGTCACCGCATGTGGTGACGGGTCAGATGATGTCTCGTTGAGGAGGGCCCCATGGGGTCGGTTGTTCCCTACCCGGCGTCCGCGCCGGATCGTCCCCCCACCCCCGTCGGCGCGCCGGTGACCATGCCGCTGGTGACGGTTTTCGGCGTGATCATGGGCATGGGCGCGTGGCTACACAGCCTGGGTCATGACCTGTGGTGGGCTTTCGGCACACCGCTGCTGGTCTGGGGCGCGCTCTTCGGCAGCGCGCGGGTGCTGGGCCGATTACGCACCGCCGCGGCGGCGGCGCTGGCCAGCGGTGGCGAGCAGACACCATGACCGGCGGCTATCCGTCCGCGCAGGGCCTCAGCTCCGGTGCGATCCGCATGAGTCCTGGGCCAGAGGCCATCCTGCCGAGCAAATTGGGACAACTCCTCGTGCCGGTGGCCGAAATCCGGGAGTGGCTCCGCGCTCATGAGCGCAGGCTGTTCGGCCGGCCCGGCATCGCGACCAGCATGTACTTGCCCGTCCGGCAGCGCGATACCCGGCCGGACAAGGTGGAGATGATCGAACTGGAGGCGGTGGCTCAGAAGTTGGCCTCGATGGGGGTTGACCGCGTCACGCTGGTCGAGGTCCTGGGTTCGATGAGAACCGCCCTGCCGCTTCGGAACCGCGACGGATTGCACAAGGACGAGGTCCGACTCCAGGGCAGGCGAGCCAACGCCGGTGCCGCCATCCCTCCTGGGCCGAATGCCCACCGAGCCGAGGCGCCGACCTCGGCGACAGAGCTGAAGGCCAGCACCGTGGCGGAGTTCTTGGCGCTGCTGCGCACGTTGCAGCACCGCTCCGGTGCCAATCGGTCTCGGCTGGCCGGGCGTTCGGGCATCCCGAAGTCCTCGCTGTACAACCTGCTCGACCGCAACCGGACGGTCTTGCCGCAAAACAGCGACCAGGTACGTCGGTTCGTGAAGGCATGCGGCCTGGACGAACACGCGGTCACGCAGGTCATGCGGGTGTGGGCCGACCTGTATGACCAGGGCCGCGAGAGCTCCGCTGCACCACCGGTTACCGCCGAGGTGGACACGTCCGGGGAGAAGGACTCCACGCAGACCAGCACTCCAGTGCCGGCCGCCGCCTGGGAGCCTCAGGTGGTCAACATCGAGGTGGTGCCGTCCCGATCCGCGCGGCAGAGCAGGCGGGTGGGGATGGTCGCAGGGGCGGTGCTCGTGGCGGCCGCGGTGGTGATCGTGCATCTGGTTGTTGATGACCGAGGCAGGATCGCGGCCTGCGTTGCGATCGCCACGGCGGGACTGGTCGTGGCCTGGGTGGCCGTGCTCACCTGGTTCTCCCGGCGGGAGAATGGCGAGGAGCGTAGGCGAGGTGTCGAGGAGGTGTCGGTGCCGCTGGAAACTGCCAGGTCCAGCCTGCGAGAGCACCGAGATCAGCACCGTGGTGGGCTCGATCACCATGGGCGGGCCCACCCTGGCTCAGTCCTTGATCCGCCTGAGGCAAGAACGCCTGACTGACGTACGGCTGCGACAGGATGATTTCACGCATGCGTTCGGCCCCACCCGGGGGCAGCCTGTGCCAGCCCCACCGGAAGCGGGCGGACCCGTTGCGGTGCAAGGGTCTCGCTGGTTCTCGGTGGGGCCAGGCCTGGCTGGTGCGGGCGGGGCCGTCGTCGTTGCGGTGCCCTTGGCTGACTACACCCGCTCGGCGTCGACCGTCGTCGCGGGTGCGGCGCCGGGCTGCTGGCGGTTCTCGAGCTTGATGCCGCACTTGCCGACCAGGGCGACGCCGGCGCCGATCGTCATCGCCACCGGAGCGGCCAGCGCCGCGACCAGGCCGATGGCCACCGGCACCTCCAGAACCACGTCGTCCTTGCTGTCACGCACGACCACGCGACGGTTGATGCCTTCGCTGACCAGCCCGCGAACGGCGTCGACCACGGAGTCGGCGGCGGAACGGGTGGACTCGGAGTTGGGCTCGCTCATGATTCTCCTCGTGCTGCGGAACTGCCTTGACACGACCATGGTGCCCTCGGCCCGGCGTCCTGCCATCAGGGTTTGTCCCTGACCCACCCCGGTCCTGTGCCAAGGTGGTCCTCATGACCTGGGATGGCGAGGACTACCAGCGCCGCTTCGACCGCCTGGCCGGCACTGGCGCCGATGTGCACGGCGAGGCCGACTTCGTCCGTGACTACCGGCCGGGCTCGGTCCTCGACGCGGGTTGTGGCACCGGCCGGGTCGCCATCGAGCTGGCCCGGCACGCCATCGAGGTCGTCGGGGTCGATGTGGACGCCTCCATGCTCGAGGTGGCCAGGAAACGCGCGCCACAGGTCACCTGGCACCGCCGCGATCTCACGAACCTGGCCCTCGACCGCCGCTTCGATGTCGTCGTCATGGCGGGCAACGTCCCCCTGTTCACCCCGGAGGGCACCCAGCAGGCCCTCGTCTCGGGTGTGGCCGACCACGTCGCGACCGGCGGCGTGCTCATCGCGGGTTTCTCCCTCGACCGCGGCTACACCGCCGAGGACTACGACGCCCACTGCGCGGCCGCGGGGCTCACCCTCCTCGAGCGCTACGCCACCTGGGACCGGAAGCCGTTCACCGGCGGCGACTACGCCGTCTCGGTCCACCGCGGGTCACCCGCGAGCTGAGCGGTCGGTCAGGCGGATCCGCGTTGTGCACCGCGGCCGGGCCGGCCGGAACTCGTTGAGCCACTCGTGAAAGGCCTCCGCCAGCCGGGGCAGTTCACGGAGCTCGCCGAGGTGGAAGCCGCGGGCCATGTTGGCCCAGACCACGCCGAACTCGGCTGGGTCGGCGTGGTGGTGGGGGTGTGGGAGGTGGCGGGCGGCGTAGCGGGCGGCGGTCCGTTGCTCCTGGTCCCAGGAGAATCTTGTGCCGGTCACCGCATGGCGCCCAGGTAGGCGGGCACGTGCAGGTCGGCTTCGGTGGCGGCCTGGACGTCGGGGACGCTGATGCCGGGGGCGAGCTCGCGCAGGGTCGGGCCGTCGGGGGTGATGTCGATGACCGCGAGGTCGGTGATCACCCGGTGCACGACGCGGCGGCCGGTGGTGGGCAGGGTGCAGGTGCGCACCAGCTTCGCGGCGCCGTCCTTGGCGGTGTGCTCCATCAGCACGATGACCTTCTTCGCGCCGTGCACCAGGTCCATGGCGCCGCCCATGCCCTTGACCATGGCGCCGGGGATCATCCAGTTCGCCAGGTCACCGGTGGCCGAGACCTGCATGGCGCCGAGCACGGCGACGTCGATGTGGCCGCCGCGGATCATCGCGAAGGACAGCGCGGAGTCGAAGTAGGACGCGCCGGCCTGGACGGTGACGGTCTCCTTGCCCGCGTTGATCAGGTCCGGGTCCTCGGCGCCGTCGACGGGGTACGGGCCGACGCCGAGGATGCCGTTCTCCGACTGCAGCACAACGTGTTTGCCGGGAGGCAGGTGGTCGGCGATGAGGGTGGGCAGGCCGATGCCGAGGTTGACGTAGCCGTGCTCGGGCAGCTCGCGGGCGGCGCGGGCGGCCATCTGCGCGCGGGTGAGACTCATCGGGCGGGCACCTCCGCCAGGTCGCGGGAACGGGTTTCGGTGGCCATCAGCACGCCCGCGGTGGAGATGATCGCGGCGATGACGACGTAGAGGGCCACCGGAGCGGGGCCGCCGAAGCTGGTGAGCAGGGCGGTGGCGATCAGCGGGGCCAGGGAGCCGGCGATGATGGAGGTGACCTGGTAGCCGATGGAGGTGCCGGAGTAGCGGACGCTGGTGTCGAACTGTTCGGCGAAGAACGCCGCCTGCGGCCCGTACATCGCCGCGTGCGCGATCAGCCCGCCCGCGATGGCCAGGGTGATCAGCCAGGCGTTGCGGGTGTCCAGCAACTGGAAGAACACCAGCGCCCACAGGCCCATGCCGATCGTGCCCGCCAGGTAGACCGGTTTGCGGCCGAGGCGGTCCGACAGCGCGCCGAAGGCCGGGATGGCGACCAGGTGCACCACGTTGGCCACCAGCAACGCGTTGAGCACCAGGCTCTTGTCGAGCTTGAGGTGGGTGGTGACGTAGGTGAGCACGAACGCGGTGAGCACGTAGTAGGAGATGTTCTCCACCAGCCGCGCCGAGATGCAGATGCCGATCTCCTTGGGGTAGCGCCGCAACGCCTCCAGCGCGGGCGCCCGCTTCGGCCCGCCTTGGGCCTCGGCCTTCGCGCGGGCCTCGGTGAACACGGGCGCGTCCTCGATGGAGGAGCGGATCCAGTAGCCGAGGATGATCAGCACCGCGGACAGCAGGAACGGGATCCGCCAGCCCCAGCTCTCGAATGCCGCGTCGTCCATGGTCGCGGCCAGGACCGCGAGCACGCCGGTGGCCAGCAGGTTGCCCACCGGGACACCGGCCTGGGGCCAGCTGGCCCAGAACCCGCGGTGCCGGGCCGAGCCGTGCTCGCTGACCAGCAGCACCGCCCCGCCCCACTCGCCGCCGATGGCGAAGCCCTGGACCAGCCGCAGCGCGGTGAGCAGGACGGCGGCCCAGATGCCGATGCTGGCGTAGGTGGGCAGCAGGCCGATCGCCGCGGTGGCCACGCCCATCATGACCAGGCTGACCATCAGCAGCTTCTTGCGGCCCAGGCGGTCGCCGTAGTGGCCGAAGACGAGCCCGCCCAGTGGCCGGGCGACGAAACCGAGGGCGTAGGTGAGGAAGGCCAGCATGGTGCCGACCAAGGGGTCGCTCTCCGGGAAGAACAGCTTGTTGAACACCAGCGCGGCGGCGGAGCCGTAGAGGAAGAAGTCGTACCACTCCACGGCGGTGCCGACGAGGCTGGCGGCCAGCACGCGGCCGATCCGGGTCTGTGCTCGCGCTGGCGAGGCGGCGGCAGTGCTCATGCCGGGGAACGCTAGGTGCGCTCCCCTCGCGAACCAATGTGCGCCGACACATAATGGCCTGCTCAGGCATGTGTTCGCCGGACATTGCCGCGGTGGTCGCCCGGTCAGCAGTGTTGTCGTCCACATGACCTTGGGCGAAGGGGACAGCATGGACAAGCTCCTCGACTCCGCGGCCGCCGCCGTGGCCGACATCCCGGCCGGCGCGAGCCTGGCGGTGGGCGGTTTTGGGCTGTGCGGCATCCCGGTGGAGCTGATCACGGCTCTGCACGCCGCCGGCGTCGGCGAGCTGCGGGTGGTGTCGAACAACTGCGGGGTGGCCGACTTCGGGCTGGGCGTGCTGCTCGCCGACCACCGCATCGCGCGCATGACCAGCTCTTATGTCGGGGAGAACAAGGAGTTCGCGCGGCAGTTCAGCGCCGGGGAGCTGGAGGTCGAGCTGGTGCCGCAGGGCACCCTCGCGGAGCGGTTGCGCGCCGGCGGCGCGGGCATTCCCGCCTTCTACACAGCGACGGGCCTGGGCACGCAGGTCGCTGAGGGGGGCGTTCCGCTGCGCTACGGCCCGGACGGCGCGGTGCTGGTCGCCTCACCGCCCAAGGAGGTCCGGGCCTTCGCCGTTGGCGGGCGGCGCGAGCGGTTCGTGCTCGAACACGCCATCACCTGCGACTACGCCCTGGTGCACGCCGCGGCCGGGGACCGGCACGGGAACCTGGTGTTCTCCCGGTCGGCCCGCAACTTCAACCCGCTGTGCGCGATGGCCGGCCGCGTCACCATCGCCGAGGTGGAGGACCTGGTCGAGCCCGGTGAGCTGGACCCCGACGAGGTCCACCTGCCCGGGGTGTTCGTGCAGCGGGTCGTGCACGTGGGCCGGGATGTGGACAAGCGGATCGAGCGGCGGACGGTCCGCGCCAGGGAGTGAGGAGGCGGGCTGGGTGGAGGACTTCGCTTTCCGGTTGCTGGAGCTGCTCGCGGGCGGGGCGGACAGCGCCGAGTTGGCGCGCTTCGCGGTGGCCGAGCCCCGGTCCGCGGCCGCCGTGGACCTGGCGCTGCGGATCAACGCCACGGTGCACGGCCACCGGCGGCGGGAGGCCGAGCTGTCGGCGCTGGTGGACACCGCGGGCGACCTGGCGCGGCTGCGCGATCCGGATGAGGTGCTGCGCTCCATCGTGCGGCGGGCGCGCAGGCTGCTCGGCGTCGACCTGTCCTACCTCACGCTCAACGACGCCGAGGCCGGCATCACCTACATGCGGGTGACCGACGGCTCGGTGTCCACGCTGTTCCCCGAGGTGCGGATGAAGATGGGCGTGGGGCTGGGCGGGCTGGTGGCGCAGACGGCGCTGCCCTACGCCACCCCCGACTACCTCTCCGACGAGCACTTCCGGCACTCCGGGCCGGTGGACGAGGCGGTGCGCGACGAGGGGCTGACCGCGCTGCTGGCGGTGCCGCTGGCGGTGGGCGAGACCGTCATCGGCGTGCTGTACGCGGCCGACCGCGCCGCCAGGGAGTTCACCCCGGAGGAGATCGCGCTGCTGTCCTCGCTGGCCGACCACGCGGCGGTCGCGCTGGACAACGCGCGGCTGCTGGCCGAGGTCAGCGCGCACAGCCAGGACGTCGAGCGCGCCGAGCAGGCGCACGACCGGCTGATGGACCTGGTGCTGCGCGGCGGTGACCTCGCCGCGGTGGCCGCCGCCGTGGCCGACGTGCTGCGCGGCGGCATCGGCGTCTACACCGCGGGCGGCACGGAGCTCGCGCACGCCGGGCTGCCCACCGCGGCCCCGGACCCGCGGACGGTCACCGCCTCCTACCACTCCGGCCGGGCCACCGCCACCGAGGACGGCTGGGTGTGCGCGGTGCAGGCCGGGCCGGAGCTGCTGGGCAGCATCGTGCTGCGCACCGGGGCCGCGCTCACCGACGCCGACCGGCGCCTGTTCGAGCGCGCCGCGGTGGTCACCGCGCTGTTGCAGCTGCTGCGCCGGTCGGTGGCCAAGGCCGAGGACGAGGTCCGCGGCGAGCTGCTCACCGACCTGCTCACCGCGCCCGAGCGCAAACCCGGCACGCTCCTCGACCGCGGCAAGCGCCTCGGCGTGGACCTGACCACCGAGCACGCGGTGCTGGTCGTGCACGCCGACGGCGTGTCCCGGCGGCGGCTGGCCGCGGCCGCCGCCGGGTTCGCCGTGTTGTGCGGGATCCACGCCGAGCAGGTCGTGCTGCTGGCGCGCACCGACGCGCCGGGCGCGCTGGCCGCCCAGCTCGCCGCCGCGCTCGGCGCGCAGGCCGGCTGCCCGGTCACGGTCGCGGCCGGCGGCCCCGCGCGGGGTCCCTCGGGTCTGGCCGCGGCCTACCGGGAGGCCGAGCGGTGCCTGCGCGCGCTGCTCCGCCTGGGCCGCGAGGGTTCGGGCGCCTCGATGGCCGAGGTGGGGTTCATCGGCCTAGTGCTGGCCGACCGGGCCGACCACACCGGTTTCATCCGGCAGGCGCTGGGGCCGGTCCTGGACTACGACCGCGACCGCGGCACCGAGCTCATCCGCACCCTCACGGCCTACTTCGCCAGCGGCTGCCACGTGCCGCGCACCAAGGACCTGCTGCACATCCACGCCAACACGGTCGGCCAGCGCCTGGACCGGATCGGCAGCCTGCTTGGTCAGGACTGGCAGTCCCCGGACCGGCTGCTGGAGATCCAGCTCGCGCTGCGCCTGCACGCGCTGCGCGACCCGTAGTTCACCAGAAGCAGAGGAGAAGTCATGGCGCGATTCGGCATCATCGGTGCCGGGCTCATGGGACACGGCATCGCGGTCGCGCTCGCCAGAGGCGGCCACCAGGTGCACGTCCACGATTCCGACCCGGCGACCCTGGACAGCCTGCCCGTCCGCATCGGCACCGCCTTGCGGTTGTGCGGCGAGTCCGAGGAGGCGAGTCAGCGGGCGCGCAGCCTGATCACCGCCACGCCGCGGCTGGCGGAAGCCTTGGGCCAGGCCGAGTTCGTCATCGAGGCGGTGCCGGAACGGCTGGCGGTCAAGCACGAGGTGATCGCGGCGGTGGAAGCGGCGGTCTCCCCCGAGGTCCCGGTGTGGTCGAACACCTCGGTCCTGTCCCTCACCGAGGTCGGGTCCGTGATGCGGCATCCCGGCCGGCTGGTCGGCGTGCACTGGTGGAACCCGCCGCACCTCATCCCGCTGGTGGAGCTCGCGCCCAGCGCGGCGACCGAGCCGGAGCTGGTGTCCCAGGCCGAGGAGCTGCTCGGCGCGCTGGGCAAGACCACGGTCCGCCTGCACCGCGACGTGCCCGGCTTCATCGGCAACCGGCTCCAGTTCGCCCTGCTCCGGGAGGCGCTGAACCTGGTGCGGGACAACGTCTGCGACGCCGCCACCATCGACACCGTGGTGCGTTCCAGCTTCGGGTTGCGGCTGGCCTCGGTCGGGCCCATGGAGAACGCCGACTACATCGGCCTCGACCTCACCCGGTCCATCCTGACCAGCCTCGCCCCCAGCCTGTCCACCGCCGCGGGACCCTTTCCCGGCCTGGACGAGCTGCTCGGCGACGGCCACCGCGGCATGGCCTCCGGCGAGGGCCTGCTCAGCTGGCCGCCCGGCCGCGGCGAGGACGTGGCCCGCCGTCTCGTCGCCGGTATCCAGCGCAACCTGGGATCCGGCACATAGCGGGTCCCGAAGGAATGTGGCGCCACACATGGTGCCCGAGTTCACATTTTCGTAGCGTCAAGGAAACAGCGTGACCTAGGACACCTGTTTTCACCCCTGCATTTCCCCCTGTTTCCTGGAGGCTCTGCGATGCCACAAAACCAAGCCTTCGCTGGTCTGCGCGCCCCTGCCGCGGCACTTCTCGCCGTGCTGGCTTTACTGGCGGCCGCGGTATTGGCGATAACCGGAATTTCCGCCCAGGCCAGCGCGGAACCGGCGCCGCTGTCCGCGGTGGAGCATGATCCGGTCATTCTCATTCCCGGCATGACGGCCCAGGCCTCGGCCATGGAACCGATGAAACGCAACTTCGTCAGCGCCGGCTGGCGGTCGGACCGGGTGCACACCTGGACCGACAGCTCCAACATGACCGGCGACCTGACCAAGGCGGGTGTGGAGATCGGACAGAAGGTCGACAGCGTGCTCGCCCAGTCCGGCGCGCGCAAAGTCGTTCTGGTGACGTGGTCGGCCTCCACCCTGGCCGCCCGGTCCTACCTGAAGCACGTCTCCGGCGCGCAGGAGAAGGTGTCGATGTACTTCTCCATGGCCGGCCCGCACCACGGGACCACCACCGCCGCACCCTGGTGCCAGAACCTCTACCCCTCGTGCCGCCAGTTCGCCATCGGCTCCCCCTGGCTGGCCGCGCTCAACTCCGGCACCGAGGTGCCGGGCTCACCCGCCGTGCGGTACACGACGCTGCGCTCGACCTGCGACGTGAACGTCAACCCGAGCACCTCGGCCGAGCTCGCCGGAGCCGCCAACCGCCAGACCCCCACCTGCATCGGCCACCTCGCCTTCCCCAGTGACGCCGGGGTGTTCAACCAGATCAAGACCCTCATCACCGAGCACGAGGCCACCCCCACCACCACCCCGACCGGCTCCAGCACCCCGACCACGACCACCGGCACCCCGCCGGTCTCACCCTGCACCTCGGTCAACGGCCAGTGGGCCGCGGCAGGCCCGTTCGCGGTGACCTCGGCCTCCAACGGACGCGGCACCACCGTGTTCCGGCCGGTCAACCTGGGCACCCTGGGCTGCTTCAAGCACCCCGTCCTGCTGTGGAACAACGGCGCGGTCTCCAAGCTCGACCGGTACGCCCCGCTGCTGAACCACCTGGCCTCGCACGGCTTCATCGTCGCCGCGGCCGAGGGCAACGCGGGCACCGGCGGCCCCATGCTCCAGGGCCTCGACCACCTGACCACCGAGAACGGCCGCGCGGGCAGCGCCCTCCAGGGCAAGGTCGACCTGGACAGGGTCGGCGCCACCGGCCACTCCTTCGGCGGCGGCGCCGCGGTCGACGCCGGAACCGACCCCCGCGTGGACACCATCGCGCCGATCTACCCCCTGGCCTTCAGCAACGCGGGCCGAGTGCGCGGCCCCGCGGTGTTCTTCGCGGGCCAGAACGACCCCACCGTCCAGCCGGCCACGGTCCGCCGGACCTACAACCAGGCCACCCAGGCGCCCGCCATCTACGCCGAACAGCGCGGCGCCGACCACTACGGCATCGCCGACCTGCACGGCCCGATCACCGCGTGGTTCCGCTTCCACCTGATGGGCGACGAACAGGCCCGCGGGCTGTACTTCGGCCCGAACTGCGCCTACTGCTCGTCCTCGTTCTGGTCGGTCTTCGAACGCAACCCGAAGGCCCAGGCGGTTCCCGGCTCCTGAGGCCGGTCACGACAGCGGGGAGCCCGGCGTTGTCGGGCTCCCCGTTCCCATGCGGTCGCGGCACAGTCGCCGGCGTATGTCGTCACGAGAAGAAGTCCATCGCGGAGGTTGACGGCTTGGCGCCGGAAAGCTTGTAGTACAGGGCACAGGCTTGGCCGTCGGTGAGCGTGCAGATGTAGTCGAGGATGCAGCGGTTCTCCTCGCCGCGCGGCGCGTAGGCCCGTTGCGTGCCGTTCCCGCTGCGGTAACCGTCGGCGCAGCCGCCGTCCTGCTGCCGCCGGGCCGTCTCGATCTCCTGGCGGAGTCTGCGGGGCAGGCGTTTGAAGTCGCTGGTGGACTGCTTCCACTCGTAGAGGTAGCGCACCAGGCTCCGCAGGATCTTCTGCTGCCCGCGTTGCAGGAGGGCGATGTCCGGCCGGGTGATGACGAATCGGCGGGTCACCTCCTTCAGCACCTGCACCTCGTGCCATTCCGGCCTCCGCAAGGCAACGAAGGGTCCGTGCGGCCAGATGAGATCCGGCTCGATCGTCACGCTGTTGATGTACCTGCCGATCAACTTCGAGCCAGCGGCACGGGCCTTACCGACGTCCTCCAGCACTCCGGTGTAATTGGTGGAGAAGGAGTTGAACAGGTCCTTGCGCACGGTCTTGGCCGCGGCTTGGAAAAGCGCCTTGTCGTAGTAGCCCTGATAGTCGAGTTCGAGTCGGCCCCGCAACTCCCTGAGCAGACCGCTCGCGTCGCCGCCGCTGCTCAACCCCTCCTTGACCGCCCGCACGTCGAGCATGCCGGCCAGATAGAAGTCCTCCAGGTCGTGGATGGCGTAGGTGATGTCGTCCGCGGCGTCCATGATCGATGCTTCGAGTGACTGGGTCTTCGCGGGGAAGTCGCTGCCGCGACCGGATTCGACGAGGAACCGCCGGGCTGCTTGGAAGGCTTCCTGCTCGGAGCGGTACACGCTGAACTTGCGCCACGTGCGCCGGTACTCGGGGTTGTTCGCCAGGTGGCTGTCGTGGTCCTCGCGGAGCGTGGGCGCGCGCAGCCACGGATACTTGGCGATCGCGGTGAGCGAGGCGCAGGTGAGGTCCAGTCCGTCGTACAGCGGGTTCCGCGTCTCGTTCAGCAGGACGACCCGGAAGGTCTGCGCGTTGCCCTCGAAACCGTCGGCCAACTGCAGGCCGGGGAAGCCGTCCGGCGGGGAGGTCTCGTTCCGGCGCGCGATCTTGTCCAGGGTGATCTCGCCGACGTGGCCGAACGGCGGGTGGCCGAGGTCGTGCGCCAGCGCGGCCGTCTCCACCACGTCGGCGTCGATGCCGCCGAGCTCGTGGATGAGGCCCCAGGCGGACTCCTCGGCCAGCAACCGCTGGGCGATGCTCTTCGCGACCTGCGCCACCTTCTGCGAATGGGTCAGGCGGTTGTGCATCAACGCGATGTCCTCGAACGGGGTGATCACCTGGGTCACCCCGCCGAGCCTGCGCCAAGCCACCGAGTACAGGATGCGGTCCCGGTCTCGACGGGCCTCGGACCGGGTGTCCGCCGGTTGCTTGGACAGACCGGTCAGCCGGGTGTCCCGGAGAGCGGCGTCACGGACCAGGCATTGCGGCACGAGCTCAGGTTTCAGGTCCATGGCGGCGGTCCTTAGTGCACGATCCCCCAGGGAGGATCAAGCCGGTTCGCTGTGTGGTGAACCTGTCGGGAACTACACCCGAGGCGTTACCGCGACGGCAGCCGGATGCCCTAATGGGCGAAGAATCCACCGGCGCTCCCCGGCAGGGGCGCGGTCGCCCGCGGAACCCCGGTTCAGGTGCGCAGCCCGCTGAGGGCGAAGAACTCCTGGCGGGAGGCCGGGTTCTCGCGCAGCACCCCGTGCAGGGCCGAGGTCACCGTGCGCGAGCCCGCCGCACGCACGCCGCGCAGGGCCATGCACAGGTGTTCGGCCTCGATGACCACGCCGACTCCCTTGGGAGACAGGTGTTCCTGGAGCCAGTTGGCGATCTGTTTGGTGAGGCGTTCCTGGACCTGGAGGTCGCGGGCGAAGAGCTCGACGACCCGGGCCAGTTTGGACAGGCCCAGGATGCGTTCGCCGGGCAGGTAGCCGACGTGGGCGCGGCCGTGGAAGGGCAGCAGGTGGTGTTCGCACAGGGACTGGACCGGGATCTCCTTGGCCAGCACCAGTTCGTCGTAGCCCTCGTCGTTGGGGAAGGTGGTCAGGTTGAACTCGCGCGGGGTGAGGAGCTCGGCGTAGGACTGGGCGACGCGGCGCGGGGTGTCGGCCAGGTGTTCGGTGCCAGGGTCCTTGCCCAGGGCGGTGAGCAGGTCGGCCACGGCCTTCTCGGCGGCGGGCAGGTCGATGTCGTCCCGGCCGTGAATGACGCGCAGGCGACGGTGCGGAGAAGCCATGGCGCCCTCCTCTAAAATCGACTTTGGCTGACTTTAGAAGGAGCCTCGAGGTTCCGTCAACGCCGATTGGTTTTAGACTGGGGGGATGGCTGACTCTCTGGACGCGCGGGTGGCCGCGGTGGCGGCGTTGGAGGAACCGACCCGGCGCCGGGTGTACGACCACGTCGCGCGTCAGGGCGAGGCGGTGACCAAGGACGAGGTCGCGGGCGCCTGCGACCTGCCGCGCACGACCGCGGCCTTCCACCTGGACCGGCTGGCCGAGCAGGGGCTGCTGGACGTGGTCTTCGAGCGGCGGACCGGGCGCAGCGGGCCGGGCGCCGGGCGGCCGGCGAAGCTGTACCGGCGGTCGGCGCGGCAGGTGGAGGTGACCCTGCCGGAGCGGCGGTACGAACTGGCCGGGCTGCTGCTCGCGGCGGCGGTCGAGGACGCCGAGCGGACCGGGGAGACGCCCAGGACCGCGCTGGACCGGCGGGCCGAGGAGCTCGGGCGGAGCCTGGGTGAGGCGGCGCGGGCGGACAGCAAGCAGGCTGGGGCCGGTGCCGAGTCGGTGCTGGCGGTGCTGGAGCGGCACGGGTTCGAGCCGCGGGTGTCCGAGGACGGGATCGCGCTGGGCAACTGCCCGTTCCACTCGCTCGCGCACGCGCACACCGCGCTGGTCTGCGGGATGAACCTGTGCCTGCTCAGCGGCCTGCTGGCCGGGCTGGGCGCGACCGGGGCGCGGGCCGAGCTGGCTCCGGCGGCCGGGCACTGCTGTGTGCGCGTGCGGCCGTAGCGAGGGTCAGGGTTTCAGCGGGCCCGGCCACAGGTACTCCTCGGCCGGCACCGTCGAGCCGCGGAACCAGGCGGCGAAGAAGCCGTCGAGGTCTTGACCGGACACCTCCTCCGCCAGGGCCTCGAACCGCGGCCAGGCGGCGTAGTTCCCCCGGTTCACCCGCGTCCACCGCTGGAGCAGCCGGTCGAAGGCGGGTTCGCCGAGCTGGTGGCGCAGGGCGTGCAGCGCGAGCGGACCCTTGTTGTACATGGTGATTCCCGGCGCCACACCCGGTTGGTAGAGCGGCTCCCAGAAGGCGGGGTCGGCGCGTTTGGCGGCGATGGTCCGGCGGTAGCGCTCGTCCAGGTCGGCGCCGTCCTTGGCCTGCTGCCAGAGCCAGGGCGCGTAGGAGGCGAAGCACTCGGACAGGCAGCTGTCCGCCGGCAGCCTGGGCGCGGCGGAGATGCCGAACCACTGGTGCGCCTGCTCGTGCACGACCGTCTCCATGGTCATGTACCGCTGGTTGCCCGCGCCGAGGTACACCGGCCGGGTCTGCGGGGCCGTGGCGGGCGCGTCGTCGCTGACCTGGAGGAAGACGTTGCCCGCGGCGTCGAAGGGGTAGCGGCCGAACTTCGCGGACAGGAAGGCGAGGATCTCCGGGAGCCGGTCGGCCAGCGGTTTGGTGGTCGCGCGCAGGCCCGGCGCGTAGGCGGTGACCACCGGGGTTCCGTCGGGCAGGTGGCCGCGCTCGGTGCTGAACCGGTCGATGGACACGGTCACGTGGTCGGGGTCGACCGCGGGCTCCGCCCAGTGGAAGGTGGTCGACCCGGCCTCCCGCCGCTCCCGCCCGACCGAGACCACGCCCCAGTCCGCAGGCACGGTCATCGCCAGGCGGAAGTCCGCCTTGTCCCTGGCGCGGTCGCGGACCGGGAGCCAGGCCCGCGCGCTGCCCATGAACGCGGTCGCGCCGCCGGAGGTGGTGGCCAGCCAGCCGGGGCCGGGGGTTCCCGCGTAGTCGACGCGCACCCGGAAGCCCGCGCCCTGGCCGATCCTGGCCGCGGGTTCGATGACGAGCTCGTCGTTGTCGTTGTGGGAGAAGGACTTCACCGGCGCCGAGTCGACGGTGACCGAGGTGGCCCTCGGCCCGGCGAGGTGGAGGGTGAGGCGGTCGAGCGCGCTGCCGGCCTTGGCGCTGAGCACCGTGGTGCCGCGCAGGGTCGTGGTGCCGGGCTGGTAGTCCAGGGTGAGGTCGTAGCCGGTGACGTCGAGGGGTCCGGCGGCCGCCGTGCTGGGTGCCGCCACCGCGCCGGTGAGCACGGTGGCGGCCAGCAGGCTGCCGATGGGTCGGCGAAGTCGTTGAACCGCAAGGGGAATCATGGACTTCACCGTCGTCCGGACTTGTCCCCGTCGGGTGGCGGGGATGTCCCGGTCTTGTCGCGGTTACTTGATGGAGAAGGAGTCCCCGTAGACCTTCCAGTTCAGCGGGGTGTTGAGGTCGAAGTTCTTGTTCTTCACGAACACCCGCTGGGCGGTGTCCACGCGGCTGGTGTCCTCGTGCGCGGCTTCCTGCTTCATCGCCCACACCCTGGCGTCCAGGTAGGCGTTGAGGTAGGTGGTCTCGTCGCCGCCCTGGGCCGGGGGCTTTGCCTTGGCCAGCGCGCGCTTGCGGATGTTGGTGAAGCTGGTCTTGTCGCCGCCGTCGCCGTGCATGACGATCGCGTCGTAGTAGATGAACTGGCCGAGGGCGCGCAGGCCGTCCTGCTGGGCGCGGGTGACCGCGGGGGTGAAGTAGACCCGGTCGCGTTCGTCTTCCTGGGCCTTCTGGAAGACCTTGTCACCGGCCGCGGTGCGCCAGTCCTTGGGGTAGTCCGGGTCCAGGCCCTCGTGCGAGGCGCTGCCGTCGACCTTCTTCAGCGCGGGCAGGTACTTGGCCAGGATGTTGCCGGGCTTGCGCCTGGTGTACTCCTGCACCAGTTCCAGCATGTCGTGCGTGCCGGAGCAGAAGCCGATGATGCCGGCGGTGTAGCCGCGGCCGTCCTTGATGTCCTCGATGTACTTGAACTGGGCCCGCCAGTCCAGCGAGGAGTTCTCCGCGCTGGAGACGATCTTCATGGCGATGTCCTTCTTCGCCGGGTCGGCCAAGCCGGGCGCGGCCGCGGTCGCGCTGCCGGGGACCGGGGAACCGGCCTGTGCGGACGTGCTCGCGGCACTCAACGCTAGACCGGCCACGGCGATCGCGGCGAGCGCGCGGATGTGCCACCTGGACGCGTTGCGCATCGAGGGTCCTCCTAGTCGGGCAGGGATGGTGCATTCCGAGGGCGGCGGAGGTGCTTCGCACAATCGTTTGGACCGCGACGGGAGCAGGAGTTCCCGGCGCGAGCTAATTAGTAAGGAAGGTAGCCTAACTTCCGTGGGGGAAGGGTAGCCACCTCCCGTCGACAGCGGCAAGACTCTGCTCGCAGATGGCGGCACAAACCGCGCGATACCACCCAATACCGGCCAATTCACCGTCGGCGTAGGGTCGGCACAGAAGGGGGTGGCGGCATGTCCGGGACGAACGCACAGGTGCCCGCGGTGCTCGCGCACGAGCTGCCCCGGCCGGTGCCGCTGGCGGAGCTCGCGGCCTGTCCGGTCGGGGACGTGTTCCGGCGGGTCGGCGACAAGTGGAGCGTGCTGGTGGTGATCCTGCTCGGCGGGCGGCCGCACCGGTACAACGAGCTGCGGCGCTGCATCGAGGGCATCAGCCAGCGCATGCTCACCCGCACCCTGCGCGGCCTGGAGACCGACGGCCTGGTCCGGCGCGAGGTGCACCCGACGGTGCCGCCCACCGTCGAGTACAGCCTCACCCCGCTCGGCCGCTCGCTGCTGGAACCGTTGTCCGCCTTGGCCGAATGGGCGGTGCGGCACGAGCCGGAGATGGCCGCCGCCCGGTCAGCCGCGACGGGCGGCTGACTCCTCAGGGGTGCCGTAGCCGGAGCCGCCGAGGGTGCCGATGTGCCGCAGCACCACGGCCGCGAGCAGGGCCAGCAGCACGATGCCCGCGCCCGCGGTCAGCGCGGCGGTGTTCAACCCGGTGATGGCGGCTTCCTTGGCCTGCCGCAACAACTCCGGCGGCAGCTGGGCGGCCACCGAGTGCGCTCCGGGCAGGCTGTCGCGCAGCGGGTCGGCGACGCCGGACGGGAGGCCGGCCGGAAGGTGCGGGGTGAGCTGGGCGCGGTAGGCGGCGGTGGCCAGGGTGCCGAGCAGGGCGACGCCGAGGGCCAGGCCGAGCTCCTGCACGGTCTCGGTCAGCGCGGCGGCCGCGCCCGCGTTCGCCGGCGGCGCGGCCCCGACCACCAGGTCGGTGCCCAGCGCGGCGATCGCGCCAAGGCCCAGGTAGACCAGGCCGAAGCCGAGCACCACCGGCACGACCTCCTCCGGCTGGCGGACCTGGGCCAGCAGCAGGTAGCCGACCGCGGAGAGCAGCAGGGTGCCCGCGACCACGTGGGCGGGGCGGATCCGGCGGGCCAGCAGCGGGGTGGCGATGGCCGCCAGCAGCATCATCAGCGCCGGTGGGCCCATCCAGGCGCCCGCGGTCAGCGGCGGCAGCGCGGCCACCAGCTGCAGGTGCTGGGTGACCAGCAGCATCACCCCGCCGACGCCGATCAGGCCGACGGTCAGGATGCCCAGCGCGGCGCTGAAGGTGCGGCCGGTGAACAGGCGCACGTCGACCAGCGGGTCGGGCAGCCGGAGCTGGCGGCGGACGAACAGCACCGCGCAGGCCGCGCCGAGCAGCAGCGCCAGCCCGGTGGCCAGGTCGGGGCCGGACTTGGCGGCGTGCTTGACCGCGAAGATCAGCGGCAGCAGGGCCAGCAGCGAGAGCGCGACGCTGACCAGGTCGAACCGGCCGGTGGCCGGGGCGCGGTGTTCCGGCAGCAGCAGCGGCGCGGTGACCAGCAGCAACGCCACGATCGGCACCGCGACCAGGAAGGCCGCGCCCCACCAGTGGTAGCGCACCAGCAGGCCGCCCACCACCGGCCCGGCGGCCATGCCCAGCGCGAACGCGGTCACCCACAGCCCGATCGCCAGCGCCCGCTGGGCCGCGTCCGGGAACAGCGTGCTGACCAGCGCCAGCGTGGAGGGCATCAGGGTGGCGCCGGCGATGCCCAGGGCCGCCCTGGCCGCGATCAGCAGCTCGGCGCTGGGCGCGTAGGCGGCGGCCACCGACACCAGGCCGAAGGCCACCGCGCCGATCATCAGCAGCCTGCGCCTGCCGATCCGGTCGCCAAGGGTGCCCATGGCGATGAGGAACCCGGCGATCAGGAACCCGTAGGCGTCCATGATCCACAGGACCTGGGTGCCGGTGGGGTTCAGGTCGGCGGCCAGGCTCGGCATGGTCAGGTACAGCACGGTCACGTCCAGGCCCAGCAGCGCGGTGGGCAGCGCCAGCACCGCGAGCCCGGCCCACTCCCGCGGACCTGCCTTCCGGGCGGTCAGAACAGTCATGACGGCACCGTGGACGCGGTCGCTGACGAGCCGCTGACGATATGCTGAGCCCATGCGCTACGGGGTCCTCGGCCCGCTGGTCGTGTGGGGGCACGACGGCGACGAGCTGCCGGTGCCCGAGGCGAAGGTGCGCGCGCTGCTGGCGAACCTGTTGCTGCACAACGGCGGCCCGGTGCCGGTGGACCGGCTGCTGGAGGACCTGTGGGACGGGTGCCCGCCGGGCAGGCCGGTGAACGCGTTGCAGGCCAAGGTTTCCCGGCTGCGCCAGGTGCTCGGCCGGGACGAGGTGCTGCACCAGCCCGCCGGGTACCGGCTGCGGCTGGCCGCGGACCAGCTGGACGCGACGCGGTTCCAGGAGCTGCTCTGCCGCGCGCACACCACCGCCGAACCGCGCGCCAGGGCGGAGCTGCTGGCCGGGGCGCTGGACCTGTGGCGGGGCGCGCCCTACGCCGAGCTGGCCGACGCGCCGTTCGCCCGCGCCGAGATCGCCCGGCTGGTCGAGCTGCGGCTGACCGCCCTGGAAGACCTGGCCCTGGCGCGGCTGGACCTGGGTGAGCAACCCGAGGGCCTGGCCGAGCTGGTGGCGCGCTATCCGCTGCGGGAACGGCCGCGGCTGGCCCTGATGCGCGCGCTGTACCGGGCCGGCCGGCAGACCGAGGCGCTGGACAGCTTCCAGGACCTGCGACGCCGGCTGGACGAGGAGCTGGGCGTGGCCCCCGGCCCGGAGATCATGGCTCTGCACCAGGCGATCCTGCGACAGGAGCCCGCACTCGCCGCGCCCCGGCAGGGCCGGACCAACCTGCCCGCGCCGGTGACCGAGCTCGTCGGCAGGCAGCAGGCGATCGCCGAGCTGCGCGAGCTGCTGGCCGAGGGCTCCGGTCACCGGGCGGTGTCGCTGGTCGGGCCGGGCGGGGTCGGCAAGACCCGGCTGGCCGCGGTCGCCGCGCACGGCCTGGCCGAGCACTGCCCGGACGGGGTCTGGCTGGTGGAGCTGGCCGGACTCAGCCCCGGCGCCACCACTGAGGACGTGGCCGAACGGATCATCGCCACACTCGGCCTGTGCGAGACCACCACCGCCGAACCCGCCCCGGCCGGCAACGCGCGCTGGCTGGGCCAGGCCCTGGCCGGGCGGAAACCGTTGCTGCTGCTGGACAACTGCGAGCACCTGGTGGAGCCGGTCGCCGCCCTGGTCGCCGACCTGCTGGCCACCGCGGCCGGGGTGCGGGTGCTGGTCACCAGCCACGAACCCCTGGACATCCCCGGCGAGCTGGTGCGCCCGGTGCCGCCGCTGGCCGTGCCGGACGCGGTCGAGCTGTTCCACCGGCTGGCCGCCGCGGCAGGCTGCCCGCTCGATCCGGCGGCCGAACCCGCGGTGGCCACCATCTGCCGCCGCCTGGACGGCATCCCACTGGCCCTGGAGCTGCTCGCGCCCCGGCTCCGCGTGCTCAGCCCCGGCCAGCTGGCCGAGCGGCTGGACGACCGGTTCGCCCTGCCGGTCGGCAACGGCCGGGGCCGCCCGGCCCGGCAGCAGACCCTGCGCGCGATGATCGACTGGAGCTGGGAGCTGCTCACCGAGCCCGAGCGCACGGTGCTCAGCGAACTGGCCGTGCACCCCGACGGATGTGTGCTGCCCGCCGCGGTGCGGATGTGCGCCGGTACCGGCATCCCGGTGCTGGAAGTGTTGTCCCGCTTGGTTGATCGCTCCCTGGTGGTCCGGGACGGGGAACGGTTCCGGCTGCTGGAGTCGGTGGCCGCCTACTGCCTGGACCGCCTCGCCGAGTGCGGCGAGCTGACGGCGGCCCGCGCCCGGTTCACCCGCTGTTACCTGGACCTGGCCGAGCACGCCGAACCCCGCCTCCGCGGCCCGGAACAGCGCCACTGCCTGGACGTCCTGGACGCCGAGACCGTGAACCTGCGGCGCGCCTTGGAGATCGCGGGTCCGCTGGCACTCCGGCTGGCGAACTCCCTTGCCTGGCACTGGTTCCTGCGCGGCCGCGTCAGCGAGGCCCGCCGGTCGCTGCGCGCGGCGCTGGCCGCACCCGGTGGCACCGCGGCGGAACGGGCGGTGGCCACCGCCTGGCTGACCGGCTTCGCGCCGCACGCGGCCCCGGCCGGTTTCCCTTCTGGCATCGAGGATCCCGCGCTGGCAGCCCGGCTGCGCTGGTTCCTCGGCGACCGCGACCCGCAGCTGACCGCCGACGACCCCTGGGCAGCCGCGGCGACCCTGCTCGACCACGACCCCGAGGCGGCCGAGGCCCGTTTCCAAGAGCTCGGCGACGGCTGGGGCCTGCTGCGCGCGCACCGGGCCCTGGCCGAGGGCGACCCGGCCCGCGCCAAGGCGGCCCTGGCCATCGCCGAGGACCTCGGCCTGTGGACCGAGGCCGTGGACCTCCTGTGCCTGCTCGGCGACCTCGCGCCCACCGCCGAGGAGGCCCAGCGGTGCTACCGGCGGGCCCTGCGCGTCTCGGTCGACCGCGCCTACCCACGCGGCCAGGCGATGGCCGAGTCCAGGCTCAGCCCGTAGCGTGGCGGCCGTGCGGGTGGCTGTTGTCTCCGGGGGCGAACCCGGCCACGTCTTCCCGGCCATCGCGCTGTGCCTGCGCCTGGCCGAAGCCGGCGACGAGCCGACCCTGTTCACCGTCGGCCGCTGGGTCCAGGCCGCCAGGGACGCGGGCATCCCCACTCCCCCGCTGCCCGACCTGCCCCTGACCGCCGAGGACGACCGCGAGGACCTGGGCCGCTGGCAGCACGAACGCGCCGCCGCGATGGCCCTCGCCCTGGCACCGCGAATCGCCGAGTCCCGCCCGGACCTGGTGGTGTGCGACGTGCTCACCCCCGGCGGCGGCCTGGCCGCGGAACTGCTCGGCCTGCCCTGGGCGAAGCTGTCCCCGCACCCGCTCTACGAACCCTCCCGTGGCCTGCCCCCCGTGGGCAGCGGCCTGGCCGTCGGCGAAGGCCTGACCGGACGGCTCCGTGACACCCTGCTGCGCGCGGCCACCGCCCGCTCAATCCGCCAGGGCGAACGGCAACAAGCCAAGGCCCGCCTCAGCCTCGGCCTGCCCGCCCGGGGCCCCGGTCCGGCGGCCCGGCTGATCGCGACCCTGCCCGCGCTAGAAGTTCCGCGCCCGGACTGGCCTGCCAACGCCCACGTGGTCGGCCCCCTGCTGTGGGAGCCGACCCAGGAACTGCTCACCCCACCGCCGGGAACCGCGCCGCTGGTGCTGATCTCCGCCTCGACCGCGGCCGCCGGAGCCGTCGGCGTGGCGGAGGCGACCTTGGAAGCGTTGCAGGACTTGGGAGTTCGCGCTGTGGTGTGCACCTTCGGACCGCCACCGGCCGGGCTGCCGGAGTGGGCGCGCGCCGGTCTGGGCAGGCAGGACGAGCTGCTGCGCGAGGCGGCCGTGGTGGTGGGTGGCGGCGGCCACGGCGTGCTGGCCAAGGCCCTGGTCGCCGGGGTGCCGCTGGTGATCGTGCCCGGCGGCGGCGACCAGTGGGAGCTGGCCAACCGCGCCACCCGCCAGGGCGGCGCGCTCATAGTCCGCCCACCGGAGCCAACGGCCCTGCGCGCGGCGATCCGCCAGATCCTGGCCGAACCGCGCTTCGCGGCGGCCGCGGCTCGTGCCGCCGCGACCGCCGCCCAGGTCAGCGACCCGGTTCAGGTCTGCCGGAACGCGCTCAGCGCGCGTTGACCAGATCGATCACGAACACCAGCGTCTTGCCGGAAAGCCGGTGGCCCGCGCCTGCCGGACCGTAGGCCAGCTCCGGCGGCACGGTGAGCTGGCGGCGGCCGCCGATCTTCATGCCCGGAATGCCCTGCTGCCAGCCAGCGATCAGGTTGTTCAGCGGGAACTCGATGGTCTGGCCCCGGTTCCACGAGGAGTCGAACTCCTCCCCGGTGTCGTACTCCACGCCGACGTAGTGCACCTCCACGGTGCCGCCGGGGACCGCTTCCGCGCCCTCGCCCAGCACCAGGTCCTTGACCACCAGTTCGGTGGGGGCCGGACCGTCCTGGAAGTCGATCTCGGGCTTGGTCATGCACGGTGTCCCTTCACTTGGCTGCGGATCCCGCCCACCGTAACCGCTGCCGTTTGCCGCCACCGGGCGGCGCGCGTGGGCACCATGGGGCGCATGGCGGTGGCCCCACTCCAGGTAACCGGCGAACGCCGCGCGGAACTCCGGGTCGCCCGGCAGCCCGGCCTCGCCGGCCGCGTCCAGCAGCAGGGTGCCCCAGCGACTCCGCGAGCTCGAAGCCGAAGGCCTGGTGCTCAGGGAAAGCCTGGGCGGAAAGGCGCCGCACTCAGCCCGGCGCTGACCGCCCCGCATGCCTGGACCGATAGCGTGCGCCGAGCCGAAGCATCGGCTGCGAACCCCTGCCATAACGACGCTATGCGATCGCCACCGGAAAAACTCGTTCGAGCGAGGTGTTCGAACCCGGCAGAAGTCCGGCCCAACTCCCGATACGCTGTTCCCTCGTGGGCCTGTCCCTCCCCCCTTTGGCGGGCCCACGTGAAAGGGCGCTGGTCTGCCCATCCCCCCTGGCCGGCCAGCGCCCCCGCGGGAGCGGGCGTGCGAGGGTAGGAGCATGAAGAGCGGTCCGATCGTTCTGATCATCACCTTGCTCGCCGTCGCGGGTTTGCTGGTGTGGCTCGCGGTCATCCGCTGGGAGGACGCCAACAAGATCGCCACCGCCGCCTCGGCCCTCGGTGCGGTGGCCGCGGTCGGCGTCGCGGTGTGGACCGCCCTGCGCGCACCCAAGGCCGGTGGCTCGATCCGCGTCTCCGGCACCGGCAAGGCGACCGCCAGCGGCGGGGGCAGTGCGAACACCGGTTTCCGCGGCAAGTCCGGGACCACCGCCGAGGCCAGGAACACCGGCGAGGCAAAGGCCAACGGTGGTGACGCCAGCACCGGGATCCGGCTTGACTGACCAGCCCCGCCCCCGGCGGGTCGAGGTCGACCACAGCGGCCCGGCCACGGCCAGTGCGGGCGGTTTCGCCAACACCGGCGTGCACATCGGCGACGTCAACCTGCTCACCGGCATCCCGGTGCGCACCAACTACCGGCACCAGGTCCAGCGCATCGCACCCCCGGAACTCGTTGACCGCGACCGGGAACTGGCCGAGCTGGCCGCCTTCTGCACTTCTCCAGAGACCGAGGGCGCCTACCGCTGGTGGCAGGCCGGGGCCTGGTCCGGCAAGACCGCGCTGCTGTCCTGGTTCGTGCTCAACCCGCCGCCCGGGGTGCGACTGGTCTCCTTCTTCATCACCGCCCGCCTGGCCGGTCAGAACAACCGGTCGGCCTTCATCGACAACCTGCTCGAACAACTCCTCGCGCTGCTCGGCGAAACCGTCCCCCCGTTCCTCACCGAGGCCACCCGCGAACCGCACCTGCTGGGCCTGCTGGACACCGCGGCCCAGCTCTGCCGGGACCGCGGCGAACACCTGGTCCTGCTGGTCGACGGCCTGGACGAGGACCGCGGCGTCACCACCGGCCCCGACGCGCACAGCATCGCCGCGCTGCTGCCCGCCGACCCCCCAGCCGGTATGCGGGTGATCGTCGCAGGCCGCCCCAACCCGCCGGTCCCCGCCGACGTCCCGCCGCACCACCCCCTGCGCGCCTGCGAGGTCGTCCGCGCCCTGAACCCCTCCCCCGCCGCCCGGGCCATGCGGCACGAGATGGAGCGGGACCTGCACGGCCTGCTTCGCGGCACCCAGCTCGAACAGGACCTGCTCGGCCTGATCACCGCCGCCGGCGGCGGCCTCACCGGCGACGACCTGGCCGAGCTCGCCGGCTGCTCGGCCTGGGAGGTGGGCCACCACCTGACCACGGTCACCGGCCGCAGCTTCGCCCGCCGCGACTCCTACTACCACCCCGGCGCCGCCCCCGAGGTCTTCCTGCTGGGTCACGAGGAACTCCAGCTCACCGCCCAGGACATGCTCGGCCCCACCCGCCTGACCACCTACCGCGACCGCCTGCACACTTGGGCCGACACCTACCGCGACCAGCGCTGGCCGCCGGGCACACCGGAGTACCTGGTCCGCGGCTACCACACCATGCTCACCGCGACCGGCGACCTGCCCCGGCTGACCGCGCTGGCCACCGATCCGGCGCGGCAGGAACGCCTGCACGACTACTCGGGCGGCGACAGCGCGGCGCTGGCGGAGATCGTCTCGGTGCTGGCGGCCCAGGTCGAGCAGGACCCGCCGGACCTGACCGCGATCACCCGCCTCGCCATCCACCGCGACCACCTCAACGACCGGCACAACGACATCCCGGTAGACCTCCCGGCGGCCTGCGCGATGGTCGGCCAGGTCCACCGCGCCGAGGCGTTGCTGCGGTTCCTCACCTCGTCGGACTGCGTCGACGGGCGGATCTCGCTCGCGGAGGTCCTCCTCGCCCGGGGAGATCGTGCTCGGGCGGCCAACCTGTTGGAGGAGGCCACGGCACTGGCCCGCGCCAGTCGCTTCAGCGCCCTGCTGTCGGTGTGGGCGGCATTCACCAGGATCGGCGATGAGCACCGGGCGGCTGCCCTGATGGCGGAGATCGAAGACCGGGTGTCCGCGGCGGACCGGCCCTGGCGGCTGGTCGACATCGCGGCGGCGCGTTCCCGATGCGGCGAGGTAGCGCAGGTCGCCGAGATCATTGCCGATGCCGAGCCGGAGGTCCGGGCCGTCGCCGACCCGGCGGATCGGGCCACGCTCCTGATTGAGCTCGCCGAGATCCGCGCCCGCACCGGTGATCTGGACGGGGGGCGACGACTCGCCGAGGAGACCGGTGCGCTGCTGCCGTCGCTACCCGAGGACGAACAGGACGAGCGGCGGAAGAACCTGGCCGGGGTGCTGGCGAGGTGCGGAGACACCCGGCAGGCCGCCACGGTCGCCGCCGACATCCCCGACCCGCACCAGCGCGACGGCGCTCTGTGTGAGATCGCCGTCGCGCTCGCCCGCGAGCACGACCTGCTGGGGAGCCGAGCGGCGATCCTGGGCATCACCGACCCCGCCACGCGGGCCGAAGCACTAGCGAGGGTCGCCCCGGTCCTGGCCGACTGCATCTCCGAGGCCATCGCCCTCGCCAACACCATCGAGGAGAGCTACGACAGGTCGGTCGCGCAGGCACAAATCACCAAGGCTCTGGTGCGGCTCGACGACCTGGACCGCGCCGAGGACATCGCCCGCGCCATCGAGGACTCCGGGATCAACGCGGCCGCGCTGGTCTCCGTGGCGCTGGCACGGGCGCGCCGGGGAACGGTGGACCAGGCGTTCGCGCTGACAAACGAGGCGTACACGCGGATCCGGACCCGTGGTGACCGGTTCCGCCAAGCGGAGACACTGCTGGCCACCGCCAATGCCTGCCTCAAGGCCGGGAACAACGCGCGGGCCGCCGCTCTCGTCCGCAAGGCCGAACCGCTGGCCAGGGGTGGCGATGACGGTGTCGGCCGCGGGTTCCTGCTGTGTCAGCTGGCCGCCGCCCTGCTCGAGGCGGGCGAGTTCGACGAGGCCAGGGCGTTCGCCGCCAGGGTGCCCGCGGACTGGCGGGATGTGGCGGCCACCAGCCTCGTGGACAGCCTGGTCGAGGCCGGTGACCTGCCGCGGGCAGAGGAGATCGCGCGGACCATCCCCACCCAGCGGGCCAGGTACTGGTGCCTGCTGGACATCGCGGACGCGCACCTGGCACCAAGTGCGGCCGAGCTGATCGACGAGGTCGACTCCACCGCGGACCGCGAGGAGGACGAGTCCGCGGAGGAACTGCTCGCGCGGATGGGCGACAGCATGGCCAGGCACGAGGGCCCGCGGGCGGCTGAGCTGGCCGAGCGGGCCGTCACCGTCGCGCGGACCCTGACCGTGCACCGGGTGCGGGTCAACGCGTTGACCTCGGCCGCATTGGGACAGGCCAGACTCGGTGACCAACGGCGATCCAGGGCGCTGCTGGCCGAGGCGGAGCGGACCGCCGGGGACACACCCCCCAGCGACAGTTTCAGGGCGTGGGCCGAGATCGTCACCGGCTATGCCACCGTGGGTGAGTTCGACCGGGCCGAGGCGCTGGTCCAGGAAATGCTGGACTACATCTACCAAAACCAGGCGTTGGCCGCGTGTGTCCAACTGCTGGTGGAGCATGGTGATCCCCGTCGTGCCGAGCACCTCGTGCAGGGCATGACCACGCCGGATGCCCGGGTGCGGTCGATGTTGTTGCTGGCCGGAGCCCAGTCGCACCCCGACCGGCGCGACCGCTTGGTCCAGGAGGCGGAACTGGCCGCGTGCAGGGCCGAGCACCTGATCGCGATCGCCGGGTTCCTGCTCGACCACCACGCGCCGGAGCGGGCGGCACCCCTGATCGCGCGGGCGATCCAGGAGCACCAGCTGGACGTCTCGGTAGGTGAGCTGGCCAGGGTGCTGCCCAGCGCGGTCGACGTTATCGAAGCCGAGCTTGATGTGGTGCGCGGCGACTGACCGCCGCGCACCACATCCGAGCTACTTCTTGCGCTTCTCGCGGACCCGGACCGACACCTGCACCGGGGTGCCGGTGAAGCCGAACTGCTCGCGGAACTTGCGCTCGATGAACCGGCGGTAGCTCGCCTCCAGGAAGCCGGAGGTGAACAGCACCAGCGTCGGCGGGCGCACCCCGGCCTGGGTCGCGAAGAGCACCTTGGGCTGCTTGCCGCTGCGGACCGGGGGCGGGGTGGCCGCGATCAGGTCGGCCAGCCAGGAGTTGAGCTGGCCGGTCGGGATGCGGCGTTCCCAGGAGTTCAGCGCGGTGCGCAGGGCGGGGGCCAGCTTGGCCACCGCGCGGCCGGTGTGCGCGGAGATGTTGACCCGCTCGGCCCACGGGATGCGCTTGAGGTCGCGTTCGAGCTCCCTGGTCATGGCCAGGCGGCGGTCCTCGTCGACCAGGTCCCACTTGTTGAAGGCCAGCACCAGGGCGCGGCCCGCCTCGACGACCATGGTGATGACGCGCTGGTCCTGCTCGCTGATCGGGGTGCTGGCGTCCAGCAGCACGATGGCGACCTCGGCGGTCTCGATGGCCGAGTGCGTTCGCAGTGACGCGTAGTACTCGGCGCCCTGGGCGAAGTTCACCCGCTTGCGCAACCCGGCGGTGTCGACGAAGCGCCAGACCTCGTCGTCCAACTCGATCAGGGAGTCGACCGGGTCGACCGTGGTGCCCGCGACGTCGTGCACCACCGAGCGCTGCTCACCGGCCAGCTTGTTCAGCAGGCTCGACTTGCCCACGTTCGGCCTGCCCACCAGGGCGACCCGGCGCGGGCCGCCGACGGGGGCGCGGAAGTCGTCGCGCGGGCTCTCCGGCAGGGTCTCCAGGACCTTGTCCAGCAGGTCACCGCTGCCCCGGCCGTGCAGACCGCTGACCGGGAACGGCTCGCCAAGGCCCAGCGACCACAGCGAGGCCACGTCGGCGTTGAGGCGGTCGTCGTCGACCTTGGTGGCCACCAGGATCACCGGGCGGTCGGCGCGGCGGAGCAGCCGGGCCACCGTCTCCTCGGTGGTGGTGGCGCCGACGGTGGCATCCACCACCAGCATGATCGCGTCCGCGGTGCGCATGGCGTACTCGGCCTGCGCGGCCACCGCGGCCTGCAGGCCGCTGGCGTCGGGCTCCCAGCCGCCGGTGTCGACCACGCTGAACTTGCGGCCGTTCCACATCGCCTCGTAGGTCACCCGGTCGCGGGTCACCCCTGGCACGTCCTGCACGACCGCCTCGCGGCGGCCCAGGATGCGGTTGACCAGGGTCGACTTGCCCACGTTGGGGCGGCCGACCACGGCCAGCACCGGCAACGGCTTGGCGCCGTCGGCCAGGTCGCCGTCCTCGGCCGCGTTCTCCACCGCGGCCCAGTCGGCCTCATCAGTCCATGTGCCGTCCAGGCTCACGCGCTGTCTCCTTCTTGCTGCTCGGCGTTGCCCGGGTACCCGGCACGCATCACGTCCAACTCCGCGACCAGTTCGGCCAGCCGGCCGCGGACCAACTCGGTCGCCTCGGTCAGGGCGGTCTTGCCCTTGCCGGGCGGCAGCGCGAACGGCGTGCCGAAGAGCACGTCCACCCGCGGCCGGAACCGGCGACCCGATCCTTCCGGACGACGGAAACCCCGGCAGGCCACGGGCAGCACCAGAGCGCCACCCGATCGGGCGAGCCAGGCCGCGCCGTTGGCCGCCTTGACCACCTCGCCGGTGCCCCGGGTGCCCTCCGGGAACACGCCGACCAGGCCTTCGCCCTCGCGCAGCAGCCGCACCGCGGTCAGCAGCGGCGTCCGGTCCGGTGCGCCGCGGCGCACCGGCAGCTGGCCGAGCCGCCGCAGGAACTTGCCGAGCGGGCCCTGGAACTGTTCGTGCTTGACCAGGAACACCGATCGACGACCGAGCACACAGAACAGTACGGGACCGTCCAGGAAGGCGGTGTGGTTGGCCACCATGACCACCGCTCCGGTGCGCGGAATCCGCTCCCGGTGGTGCAGGTGCAGCCGGTACGGGGTGCGCGCGACCACGGTGCCGATGCCGCGGCACAGGTCGTTGAACCAGGGCCAGGCGCCTTCGGGCAGGCCGCTGGGGTGTTCGGTCACGGCCCGGTCCGCTCCGGCACCGCGCTGAGTCCGTGCGCCTCGGCCAGCTCGACGAGGCGGGTGACCACGCCGTCGATGTCCAGTTCGGTGGTGTCGACCTCGACCGCGTCCTCGGCCCTGCGCAGCGGCGAGGCCTTGCGGGTCGAGTCGTAGGTGTCCCGGCGCCGCACATCGGCCAGGGTCGCCTCCACCGAGACGGCCCGGCCGGCGCGGGCGTCCTGGTCGACCCGGCGCTGGGCGCGGGCCTCGGCCGAGGCGGTCAGGTAGATCTTGAGGTCGGCGTCGGGGGCGACCGTGGTGCCGATGTCGCGGCCCTCGGCCACGATCCGGCCGCCATCAGCCACCACCTCGGCGATGATCCGCTGCTGCTGACCCACGATCAGCGCGCGCACCTCGGCCACCGCGGAGACCGGGGACACCGCGAGGGTGACCTCGGGGCCGCGGATCTCGGCGGCCACGTCCTCGGTGCGCTCCAGGTCGGCCGGGTCCGGGTCGGCCAGCTCGATGGTCGGCGCGAGCGGGTCGGTGCCCACCAGCATGCGGGTGGACTCGACCACGGCGAGCACCTTCTCCGCGTCGTTCGGGTCGACTCCGGCGCGCAGCACGGCGAGGGTGGCGGCGCGGTACATCGCGCCGGTGTCCAGGTACCGGGCGCCGAGCGCGGTCGCGAGCCGCCGGGTGACCGTGGACTTGCCGGTGCCAGCCGGACCGTCCACTGCCACCACGCCACGCACGCCCTGTGTCACCGTGAGCCCTCCTCGCCTACCCCAACAAAGGTCCGCCGGATATTGTGCCGCCTCCGCCCGGACCCGCCCGCACCAGCCACAACGGAACTGCCGGTCCAGGTAGTCCCGATGCCGTTGCCGCGACACGGAAATCGGTCTGCCAGCACGGATTCCGGATCCGGGCGGAGGTGGCAGCGGTCACATCCCCGGCGTCAGTTCTTGCCGCCGTCCACCACGACCTCGGCCGCGGTGATACCCGCCGCCCCCGGCGAGACCAGGAAGCCCACCGCCGCGGCGACCTCGGCCGCGGTGACCAGTCTGCCGATCGGCGTGCCCGCCGTCACCCCGGCGATCGCGTCACCGAGCATCTGCTCGGCCCGTTCGGAAGCGATCAGCCCAGGCGTGACGAGATTGACGGTGATCCCATCCGGCCCAACCTCCCAGGCCAGGCTGCGCGAGGCCCCGTGCAGAGCGGCCTTGGCCGCGGTGTACGCGACCGCGCCCGGCATGCCCTCGTGCACCAGGCTGGAGGAGATGGACACGATGCGGCCGGGCCCGGCGGCGCGCATGCCGGGCAGGACGGCGCGGATCAGGTCGAGGGTGCCTTCGACGTTGTGCCGCACCAGGTTTCGCCAGCCGGCGTCCTCGGCTTCGGTGAAGGTGGCGAAGCCGGGGCGGCGGGCGTCGGTCTGCGGGATCGCGTTGTTGACCAGGATGTTGACGGGGGCGAATCCGGACTGGTCGATGCTGTGGAGGAGGGTGCGGGCGGCGGTGGGGTCGGCCAGGTCGAAGGGCAGGGCGAGCGCGGGGGTGCCGTTGGCGCGGAGGTCGGCGGCGAGTGCTTCGGCTCGGTCGGCGTCGCGCTGGTAGGTGATGACGAGTCGGTGGCCAGCGCCGCTCAGCGTCCGGGTGATGGCTGATCCCAGGAGGCCTGCGCCTCCGGTGACCAGCGCTGTTGTGGTGTGGTTTGTCATGGCGATCTCCCCAGATAGATAGTCGGCTATGTAATTGGTCGAAGATGAGCGCGTTTGTGATTGATCGACCACTCATGGGTTCTGTGAGTGGTCGATCAATCACGGTTCGAGGGTGGACGAGGCGCAGCTTTGAGCACGGCGCGGGTCCACGCATGAGGCATGGATCCGGCACGGCTCAGGTCCGCGAGCGGGCCACGAATCCGGGTACGGTCCAGGTCCGCGAGTGGGACACAGAACCGGGCTGGGCGTAGGTCCGCGAACGGGACACGGATCCGAGCACGGCCCGAGCCCCGTAGATGAGGCGCAGGTCCGGGCACGGCGCGGCCGCGAGCGGTACCGATCCGAGCGCGGCGCGAGCCCCACAGGCGAGACACGAGACCGGGCACAGCTCGCCTCGCGAGCGAGACACGAGACCGGGCACAGCTCGCCTCGCGAGCGAGACACGAAACCGGGCAACGGTGCACCTCGTTAGCGAGACACGAGACCGGGCTCGGCGCGCCTCGCTAGCGAGGCACAGGTCCGAGCGCGGCCCGAGCCCGCAGGCGAGGCTTGAATCTGAGCAAAGCATGGGTCCGCGAGCGAGGAACGGATCCCAGCAAACGCGGCTCCGCAGCCGGAACGGATTCGCGCAGAGCGCGGCTCCGCAGTTGGAACGTATTCGCGCAGAGCTTGAAACCCGAGCTAGGCACAAACCGCGAGCATCCGCGGAACCGTGAGCAAGGCGCCGAACCGTGATTGGTCAGCCACTCACCTCGGCCGAGGGTGAGTGATTGACCACTCATTGCCGTTCGGAGTGAGTGACCAAGGCTCGGAGTGAGCCACAGGGCATGAGTGGTTGACCACTCACAGAACGCTGCCCTCCCCTCGAGTTGAGACATGAGTCAGGAGTCGTGAGTGGTTAATCACTCACCGCCGAAGCTGCGCCTCAGCAACCGCACCAGTTCCGCCCGCTCGGCCGGAGTCAGCCCCGCGCCGAGGCGTTTTTCCGCCTCCCGCCAGGCTGCCTCGACCGCCGGACGGGCCGCGCGGCCGCGTTCGGTGAGCCAGATCCGCACCATGCGCGCGTCCCGCTCGTGCGCGCCGCGACGCAGGAACCCCGCGGCCTCCAGGCGTTTCACCGCCTTGGCCACCGTGGGCTGCTCGACGCCCAGCCGTCGCACCAGTTCCGCCTGACACAGGCCGTCCTCCTGCCACAGCTCGTCGAGCAGGAAGTCCTGCCCCGCGGTCAGGCCGACCTCGCCCAGCAACGAGTCCAGCGGCCGCCGCCACCGCTTGAAGGCGGCGAGCAGCTGATAGGAGTCGTGCCGTCGGAGGCTCACCTGACGATGGTAAAGATATATAGCCGACTATGGATTACGCAAGCACCGGAGCGAGCACCGGAAGAGTTAGGGTGGAAACGTGCATGTCGAGGTCACGCCCCTGCCTGGAATCGGCACTCGTCAGGACTTCCTGACCAAGACCGGCCGCCGGATCGGGGTGATCACCCACCGGGACGGCCACTTCGAGCTGATCGCCTCCAAGTCCGACGATCCAGACTCCTGCGTCGCCTCCATCCCGCTCTCCACCGAGGAGGCCGGCGCGCTGGCCAGCCTGCTGGGCGCGCCGCAGCTGGTGGCGCAGCTGCGCGCGGAGCAGAACGAGCTCGCCGGGGTCACCACCAAGCAGCTGCCGCTCGCGCCGGGCACGCCGTTCGACGGACGACCGATGGGCGACACCCAGCTGCGCAGCCGCACCGGCGTGTCCATCGTCGCGGTGGTGCGCGCGGGCACCGTGCACCCCTCCCCCAAACCGGACTTCATCCTCGGCGGCGGCGACCTGCTCGTGGTCGTGGGCACCGGTCCGGGCCTCAAGGCCGCGGCGGACATCCTCGACAAGGGCTGAGTCCGGTGCACCACACGGCGTTGGCCCTGATCGAGCTGGGCGCGGTGTTCTTCGGCCTCGGCCTGCTCGGCAGGCTGGCCTGGAAAATCGGCGTATCCCCCATCCCGCTGTACCTGATCGGCGGGGTCGCCTTCGGCAAGGGCGGCCTGATCCCGCTGACCGGCATCGAGGAGTTCACCGGCATCGCCGCCGAGATCGGCGTGGTGCTGCTGCTGTTGCTGCTCGGCCTGGAGTACTCGGCAAACGAGCTGGTCACCGGCCTCAAACGGTCCTGGCTGGCCGGCGTGGTCGACCTGGTGCTCAACGCCACCCCCGGGGTCGCGGCCGCGCTGATCCTCGGCTGGGGCCCGATCGGCGCGCTGGCCATGGGCGGGGTCACCTACATCTCCAGCTCCGGCATCGTGGCCAAGGTGCTGGGCGACCTCGGCCGCCTCGGCAACCGCGAGACCCCGGTGGTGCTGTCCATCCTGGTCTTCGAGGACCTGGCGATGGCGGTCTACCTGCCGATCCTGACCGCGCTGCTGGCCGGGGTCAGCTTCTGGGGCGGACTGTCCACTGTGGGCATCGCGCTGTTCGCGGTCACCGTGGTGCTGGTCATCGCGATCAAGTTCGGCCGCTACGTCTCGGCCATGGTCGACAGTCCCGACCCCGAGGTCTTCCTGCTCCGGGTGCTGGGCCTCGCGCTGCTGGTCGCCGGGCTGGCTTCCCAGCTCCAGGTCTCCGCCGCGGTCGGCGCCTTCCTGCTCGGCATCGCCATCTCCGGCTCCACCGCGGAGAACGCCACCAAGCTGCTGGAGCCCCTGCGCGACCTGTTCGCCGCGGTCTTCTTCGTGGTCTTCGGCCTGAACACCGACCCGCGCGACGTGCCGCCGGTGCTCGGCGTCGCGGTGGCGCTGGTGGTGGTGACCACGGCGACGAAGATGCTCACCGGCTGGTTCGCCGCCGGGCAGCAGGGCATCGCCAGACTCGGCAGGCTCAGAGCGGGCTCGGCACTGGTGGCGCGCGGCGAGTTCTCCATCGTGATCGCCGGACTGGCGGTGACCTCCGGGGCGGTGGACTCGCAGCTGGCGCCACTGGCCACGGCCTACGTGCTGCTGATGGCGGTGTTCGGGCCGGTGGCCGCGCGCGTGGTGGAACCGTTGGCGCGCAAGGCGGTCGCGCTCAGGACCAGAACGGCGTAGCGGAGTCGCGGCGCGCGGCCGCGACTCCGGACCGGCCGGTCAGTCCAGGCAGAACTCGTTGCCCTCGGGGTCGGTCATGATGATGTGACCACCGGCCAGCGGCGGCTCGGGCTCGTGCCGGGAGATCCGGGCGGCGCCCCTGGCGACGAGCCGCTCGGCGGCTTCCTCCAATGCCGCCATCCGCTCCTCCCCCGCCAGCCCCGGCGCGGCGCGCACGTCGAGGTGCACCCGGTTCTTGGCCTGCTTTCCTTCCGGCACCCGCTGGAAGAACAGCCGCGGCCCCGCGCCATCGGGATCGATCACCGCCGAGGCGTCGTTGTGCCGCTCGGGCGGGATGCCGAACGCGGTCAGCGCCTGCGGCCAGGACTCGAAGCCCTGGGGCGGGTCCTGGACGCGGTAGCCGAGGGCATCGGCCCAGAACGCGGCCAGCGCGGCCGGGTCGGCGCAGTCGAAGGTGATCTGGACGTCGCGGGCCATGTCAGTTGGTCTCCTGTCGGGTGTGCCGGTAGAGGTCGCGGAGCAGGCTGACCTCGGCCAGGTGGTGGATCGCTTCACGGTTGACGTGCAGCACCAGCGCGGCCAGCGGGTGCTCGGCGTACTCGCCCTCGGCCTCCCCGCACGGACGGGCGAGACCGGCTTCGCCCAGGGACTCGACCCCGGCCAGCCACCTGGCGTACTGGGCGTCGAGCTGCTCCAGCGCGGCGGCCGCGGTCGGGGCGTAGTCGAAGGCGAAGTAGTCGGTGGGCGGGCCGCCGAAGTGCGCGGCGTCGCGCATCGCGAACACGCCGACGATCACGTGCGCGAGCCGCCAGGCGATCGTGGTCAGCGGCGGCGGGTCCGGCTCCGGCGCGGCGAAGTCGATGGTCATCGCGCCGGAGCCGCCCAGTACCGGCGCGGTGCCGGTGCCGCGCGGGCGCACGTTCCAGCAGCCGGGCGCGGGCTCCCAGAAGTACTCCTCGTCGGTGAGTCCGTCGAGGCGTGGACGCAGCTGCTGGGTCCAGTGCCAGCTGAGCTGGTCGCGGAGCAGGTGGTTCCAGGTCTCGGTCATGGCGGTCAGCCTGCCGCAGATAGCGGACAGCTGCCTTCCGCGATTCGTGCCACGATGGATGGGTGTCCGTGGAAGCGACCACCGAGCGAGTGCTGCGGCTGCTGGAGCTGTTGCAGCGCAGGCCGTCCTGGACCGCCACCGAGCTGGCCGCCGAACTGGGCGTCACCGACCGTTCGGTCCGCCGCGACGTGGAGCGGCTGCGCGCCATCGGCTACCCGGTGCTGGCCACCTCCGGCGTCGGCGGCGGCTACCAGCTCGGCGCGGGCACCCGGCTGCCGCCGCTGCTGTTCAACGACGAGGAGGCGATCGCCACCGCGGTGTCCCTGCGGCTGGCCGCGGGCGGCACGGTCGCCGGCGCGGGTGAGGCGGCGTTGCGCGCGCTGGCCAAGCTGGACCAGGTGATGCCGCCCCGGTTGCGGGCCGAGGTGCACGCGGTGCAGCAGGCCACCGACCTCCTGCTGGGACCGGGGATCGAGATCGACGCCGAGCTGCTGATGACGCTGGCCCGCGCCTGCCGTGACGCCGTCCGGGTGCGGTTCCGCTACGCCGCCCGCGGTGGCGCGGAAGCCGAACGCACGGTCGAGCCGGTCCGCATGGTGGCCACCCAGCGCCGTTGGTACCTGATGGCCTGGGACACCGACCGCGCGGACTGGCGCACCTTCCGCCTGGACCGCATGCGCGAGCTAGTCGCCACGACCTGGCGCTTCCGGCCCAGGGAGCACCCGGACCCGGTCACCTACGTGCACCACTCGGTGGCCGAGGCGCCGTACCGGCATCTGGCCAGGGTGCGGGTGCACGCGCCGGCCGAGCGGATCCGGGAGCTGGTGCCGCCGCAGGTGGGGCGGGTGGAGGAGGACGGCGACGGGTGTTGCGTGCTGGTGGTCGGCGGGGTGGACCTGGACTGGATCGCGGTGCACGTGGCGCGGCTGGAGTTTCCCGCCGAAGTGCTGGAGCCGCCGGAGCTGCGGGCGGCCATGGGGCGGCTGGCCACCCGGCTGGCCGCGATGGCCGGTGACGACTGACGGTCCGCAACGGCCAACACACCGTACGAGAACGGCCAACACGCCGGGGGGGAGTGCGCGAGCCCCGGCGCGGCGGCTGAGGCCGCCGGGCCGGGGCTCGCGCATGGTCAGCAGTACAGGTTCCCGCCCGGAGCGACTCCGACGATCCCGGTGAAGCGCTGGTAGGCGCTGACCCGGCTCTGCACCTGCGCCGGGTTCTTGCCGTCGCACTCCAGGGATCCGTTGATGCTCCGGATCGTCTGCCCGAACCCGTGGCCGTTGACCATCGCGTTGTGCGGCGTCATGGTGCCCGGTCCGTTCTGCGTGTTCCAGTACCAGAGCGCGGTCTTCCAGGCCACCGCCGGGTCGTTCTGCACCAGGTACGGGTTGTTCAGCAGGTCGATGCCGAGCGCGTCGCCCGCCGCCTTGTAGTTGAAGTTCCAGCTGAGCTGGATCGGGCCGCGGCCGTAGTAGGCAGCCTGGCCTGCCGGGCAGCCGTAGGGCTGGCTGCGGTCGCAGTAGTGCGGGTAGTTCGCGGTGTTCTGCTCCACGATGTGCACCAGGCCACCGGTTTCGTGGTTGGCGTTGGCCAGGAAGGCCGCGGCCTCCTGCTTGCGGACCTCCTCGGTGCCGGTCTTGGCGAAGCCGGGGAACGCGGCGACCGCGTTGAGCAGGCCCTGGTAGGTGTAGAAGGGGTTCCGGCTCGGGAACATCTGGTTGAACTGGGCCTCGCTGACCACGAACGCGCCGGGGTTGCCGGGGCCGGGGTCGCCGCCGCAGGCGTACGGCTCCCAGTACCAGGTGCTGATCACCGGGTCGTAGCCGGGATTCTCGTGCTTGGCGCGGTAGTACTTGCCGTCGGTGTAGCGCACGATCGAGCCCGCGGCGTAGAACTGGCCGGCCACCCAGTTCGGGTGGTTGCAGGTCGGCGTGCCCGGACCGCCGCCGCCGTCACAGGCGCCCTGGTCGGCCCAGACCTGGTTGCTGCCAGGGGTTTCGTTCTGGGTCCACCACTTGGCGGCGTAGTTGCGGCCGTTGTGCGAGACCTGGGCGCCGCCGGTGTACTGCTGGCCGGCGTTCCAGGCGGCGGCGCAGGCCGCGGCTTCGGCTTGCGGGGCTGGGGCGAACAGGGCGAGCGCGCCCGCGACCACCGCGGCCAGGGCGAGTCCGATGAGACGTTTCATGGTGGCTCCTTCAAGCTCCGCGCAGGGATCAGAGTCAGCCGCCGATGGCGTGCAGCAGCAGCGGCAGGGAACGCTTCAGGGCGCGTTCCCAGTAGGGCCAGGTGTGGCGACCGGCCCCGTAGAGGTCCGTGCTCACCCGCACACCGTTGCGCCGCAGCTCTTCCGCCAGCGACCCGGTCTGCTCGCCGAGCAGCTCCTCCACCCAGTCGTTGCCCGACCCCGGCGGGTCGAGCGGGCCTGGACGACCGTCCCCTGTGGACAGATAAACCGGGGTTTGGCGGAGCCGGGTGGCCAGGTCGAACGGATTGTGCGCGCGCCAGATGCGTTCCTGGGCACCGGGGTCGCCCCACAGCGCGTTCTTGTCGAAGCCGCGCTCGGTGAGGATCCGCTGCACCAGGTCGGTGCTGCGCGCGCCCTGGTAACGCGTGTGCACCACGCCGCTGTAGGCCGCGGCGTAGCTGAAGAACCCGGGATGCCTTGCCGCGTAGGAGAGTGCGCCGAAGCCGCCCATGGACAGCCCGGCCACCGCGCGGCGCTGGTTCGCCCGGAACTCCTTCTCCAGCAAGCGTGTCAGCTCCACCAGGTGGAACCGCTCCCACGCCGGACCGCCGGAAATCCAGTTGGAGTAGAAGCCAGCTGCCCCACCCTCGGGCATCACCACCAGCGCCCGCGCGGCCGCGGTGGCGGCCGCGCCGTCCATGTTGACCGTCCAGGACCGGTAGCCGGTCTCGCCCTCGCAGCAGCCGTGCAGCAGGAACAGCGTCGGCCAGCGCCGTCCCGGCTGCTCCCGGTAACCGGTGGGCAGCAGGACGCGGACGCCGACTTCCTTGCCGCCCAAGGCATCCGAGCGCACCGCCAGCTCCACCAGGCGTTCGGAGAGCGTGGTGGCGCGGACGATCCGCGCGCCGGACTCCGCGGCGGTGGCCGGGACGGCGAGGAAGACGTTGAGCAGCAAGGCGAAACTGAGCAGCAGCGTGCGCAGGCGCATGGAGTCCCCCTGTTGGCGTGGCGGGAGTGAGGGGCGGTCCGCGCACCCGGATGGGAGGTGCGGCTGCGCGGACCGCCGGTCAGTGGCGGGTCAGCCGAGTGAGTTCAGGTGCGGCTTGACCGTGTTGGCGAACTGCTTGCCGTTGCTGTGGTCCCAGTTGATCGACCAGGTCATCACGCCGCGCAGGTTCGCCGCCGCGCTGGCCGGTTTGAAGCTGCCGCAGTTCTGCAGCTTGGCCAGGCAGCTGACCGCGTTGTTCACCACCGAGGGCGCGACGTACCCGCTGCCCGCGCCCCGGGTCGAGGCGGGCAGGCCGAGGGCCACCTGGTCCGGGCGCAGCACCTTGAGCAGGATGCAGGCCTGCCCGGTGATGAAGTCGATGCTGCCCTGGCTCACCACGCCGCCGTTGCAGTCGTTCATCGACCCGGAGTTGTAGTACTGGGTGTGCACCACGGTCAGGATGTCCTTGGTGGCCTCGATCAGCGGCATGTACCGGCCGCTGGGCTGCACGTCCAGGGTCTGCGGGGCCATGGTGTAGATGAAGTTCGCGCCGAAGGTGTTGCGCAGCTGGCGGACCGCGCTGGCCACGTTCTGCGCGTGCAGCCCGTGTTCCAGGTCGATGTCCACCCCGTCCACGCCGAACTTGCGCAGCAGCGCGGTCATCGTCTCCACGAACGCGCTCACGTTGGCCGCGCTGCTGAAGTCGACGTTGCCCTTCTCGCCGCCGATGGAGAAGACGAACCGCTTGCCCTGGGCCCGTTTCGCCGCGATGTCGGCGATCATGTCCGCGTCGGAGTAGCCGCCCAGCGCGCTGGACAGCCCGGGGTCCACGCTGAAGCCGACCGCGCCGGGCCTGGTGGTGAGCGCGTCGGCGAAGGCGATCGCGATCAGGTCGTACTGCGGGTCGATGTCCCTGATCCGCAGGTTGGCCGCGCCGTTGACGAAGTTCTGCCAGTAGCCGGTGAGGATCCGCTTGGGCAGCGCGCCGCCGGGGTTGCCGCTGTCGGCGGTGGTGGTGCCGGTGACCGTGGCCGAGCGGGCCGACTCGCCGGCGGTGTTGTAGGCGCTGACCTGGTAGGAGTAGCTGGTCGACGCGCTCAGGCCGGTGTCGGTGTAGGAGGCGCCGGTGACGCTGCCGACCCGGCTGCCGCCGCGGTAGACGTGGTACCCGGCCGCGCCGCTGACCGCGGTCCAGCTCAGCGAGAGCGAGGAGGTGGTGGCCGATCCGGCGGTCAGGCCGCTCGGGCTGGCCGGGGCCTGCGGGTCGGGGTCGCCGCTGCCGGGCGGGCCGGTCAGCGCCACGTCGTCGACGAAGTAGGCGCCGGTGCCGTACCAGCCGTGCGTGTACACGGTGACCCGGCTGGTGTTCGCGCCGGTGGTGAACTTCGTGGACAGCTGGCTCCAGGAGTTGCCGCCGTGGGTCCAGGTGCTCACATCGGTGGTGCCGGTGCCGCTGGCGCCGAGGTAGGTGTAGCTGCCCTGCACCCAGGCCGAAAGCGTGTAGCTGGAGTTCGGCTTCACCGCCACCGACTGCGCGCAGCGGGCGTTGTCCTGCCCGGAGGGCGTGCTGGTCAGCGCGGCCGAGCCAGAACGGACCGGGGTGGTCACCGTGCCACCGCCCGCGGTGCAGGTCCAGCCCGCGGTGCTCTGCTCGAACCCGGCGTTGGCCACCAGGTTCGGCTCGGCCGCCGCGGCCGGGACGCCCAGCCCCAGCGCGGCCGTGGCCACGGCTACCAGTCCCACCAGCAGTTGCCGACGTCTGCGCGTCACAACAACCTCCACACCTCAAGAGCAACGGACAACCGTTTGGCGGCGGTGTTGTTGCTCTCGGCGTGGACCCTGTCATCCGGGTCACACCGAGACCGGCGTGCACCCAAAATGGACTAGACCACTCGGCATGTCAAGAGTGTGAACAGATCAGCTCACCGCGCAACTCCCTGTTGGGCGAACGGGATCGCGGCGGCGTGCTGCTCCGATTGGCCGAACGGGTTGCGCCACAGGCCCCTGCGGGCCAGCACCGGCAGCACCCCTTCGCCGAACCAGTAGGCCTCCTCCAGGTGCGGGTGCCCGGAGAGCACGAACTCCTCGATGCCCAGGGCGTGGTACTCGGCGATCCGGTCGGCGACCTCCTCGTGGCTGCCCACCAGCGCGGTGCCCGCTCCCCCGCGCACCAGCCCGACCCCGGCCCACAGGTTCGGCGAGATCTCCAGCCCGTCGGTGGAGCCGCCGTGCAGCGCGCGCATCCGCCGCTGTCCCTCGGACTCGCTGCGCGCCAGGCCCTCCTGCACCGAGGCGATGGTGGCCGGGTCGAGTGCGTCCAGCAGCCGCTGCGCCTCGGCCCAGGCGTGCCGCGCGGTGTCCCTGGCGATCACGTGCAGCCGGATGCCGAAACGCACCACGCGGCCCTGCGCCTCGGCGAGGGAACGGATCCAGGCGATCTTCTCCGCGACCTGCTCGGGCGGCTCGCCCCAGGTGAGGTAGACCTCGGCGTGCCGGGCCGCGACCTGACCAGCGGCGGGCGAGGAGCCGCCGAAGTAGATGGGCGGCACCGGATCCGGCACCCTGGTCAGCTCCGCGCCCTCCACCGCGAGGTGGGTGCCGGTGTGGGTGACCCGTTCCCCGCGCCACAACCGGCCCACGATGTCCAGGAACTCGCCGGTGCGCGCGTACCGCTGGTCCTTGTCCAGGAAGTCGCCGTGCGCGCGCTGTTCCTGGCTCTCGCCGCCGGTGACCACGTTGAGCAGCAGCCGCCCGCCGGAGTGCCGCTGGTAGGTGGCGGCCATCTGCGCGGCCAGGGTCGGCGAGAGCAGCCCCGGCCGGAAGGCGACCAGGAACTTCAGCCGCTCGGTGACCTCGGTGAGCATCGCGGTGGACAGCCAGGCGTCCTCGCACCAGGCCCCGGTCGGGGTGAGCGCGCCGGCGAAGCCGAGCTGTTCGGCGCTGCGCGCGATCTGCCCCAGGTAGGCCAGGGTGGCCGGGCGGGCGCCACCGGCGGTGCTGGTGTGCACGCCGTGGCCGCCGCCGACCAGGTAGCGGCTGTCGCCGTAGGTGGGCAGGAACCAGTGGAAGGTCAGGGTCATCGTCAGTTCCCGTCAGCTAGCCGCGAGCAGTTCGCCGTGGCGCCGGTGCACCGCGGCGGAGAAGGTGTCCACAATGGACAGCAGGGCGCTTTCCACCTCCGGCGCGAGGGTGATGCCGGTGTCGGTGCGCTGGATGAGCTTGTCCAGCACGAAATAACCTTGGGTGACGTGGTGCGCGCCCAAGGAGTTGAGCACCGGGCGCAGCGCGTAGTCCAGGGCCAGCACGTGCGCGGGGCTGCCGCCGGTGAGCAGTGGCAGCACCACCTTGCCGGTGAATGCGAACTGCGGCAGCAGGTCCAGCAGCGACTTGAGCACCCCGGTGTAGGCCGCCTTGTACACCGGCGAGGCCACCACCAGCCCGTCCGCCCGCGCGATCTCGGCGACCACCTCGGCGATCCGGGGTTCGGCGGCGTCGGCGGCCAGCAGCGACTCGGCGGGCAGCTCGCGGACCGCGACCGTGCGCACCCGGTGCTCCTGCTGGGCCAGCCGGTCGGCGAGCCGCTCCACCAGGGCGGCGGTTCTCGATGTGGCGGAAGGACTTCCGGAGATCACCAGGATCGAGGTCATCGGGTCTCCCTAGATGAGTCCGTGCCGGGGCGGGTGCTCGCCGGTCAGGGTGTGGCGGCCGATGTGCTGGAGCTTCCAGCGCACCGGGTCGTGCAGGGTGTGCGTGCGGGCGTTGCGCCAGTGCCGGTGCAGGTTCAGCTCCTCCAGCGCCGAGCGGGTGCCGCCGACCTCGAACAGGGCGTTGGTCACCTCGATGGCCGCCCGGTCGGCGGCCACCTTGGCCACCGCCACCGCGACCGAGGCGGCGGCCGCGGTGGTGTCGGCCAGGTGCGCCCTGGCCCGGTCGACCTCGGCGGCCGCCGTGGCCAGCAACGCCTCCGCGCCGCGCACCGCCACGGTCAGCTCGCCGAAGCGCTGGATGGTCAACGGGTCCTGATCCGCCCGCTCGGCCCCGCTCTCGAACCACGGGCGGCTGCGGGTGCGGACGAACTCCGCTGCCTCGGCCAGCGCGCCACCGGCGATGCCGGTGTCGATGGCCGCGTGCAGCAGCTGGGCCACCGCGCCGTGCAGCTGCGGACCGGTGAAGGTCCGGTGGTGTGGCACCACGTGCCCGGCCGGCACCCGCACCTCGTCCAGCCGCACGGTGCCGCTGGCGGTGGTGCGCTGCCCCATCCCGTTCCAGTCATCCACAATGGACAGTCCGGGCGCGTCGGACGGCACGTAGGCGACCTGCAACCTGTCCTCGGGATCCTTGGCCAGCACCGGGATCCAGTGCGCGAACAGCGCGCCGGTGCTGTAGTGCTTGACCCCGTTCAGCGTGAACTCCCCCGGTCCGGCCGGGGTCAGCCGGGTCCGGTAGTCCTGCACGTGCTTGGTCCCGGCCTCGGACTGCGCGTTGCCCAAACGCTTGCCTGCCAGGAGTTCCGCGAAGAAGAACCGCTGCTGTTCCGGGGTGCCCTGGGCGCGCAGCACGTTGACGTAGGCGAAGTGGCTCTGCGGGATCTGCGCCAGGTTGGGGTCGGCGGCGGCCAGCAGCCGGAACACCTCGGCCAGGGTGGTGGTGGCCACGTCGGCGCCACCGTGGGCGGCGGGCACGGTGACGCCGAGCAGCCCACTGGCCGACAGCTCGGCCAGTTCGGCCTCGGGCAGCCTGCGGTGCGCGTCGCGGTCGGCCGCCCCGGCCGCGAACTCCTCCGCGAGCTGGGCGGCCACCGCCAGCGCCTCGGCGTCGCCGCGGATCACCCGCACCGACGCCGAGGCTGGGATGGTGGTCATGAGTACCAGGTGGGCGCGGGGATCTCGTCGCGGAGCACGTACACCCCGACCTCGGCCCGCTTGTAGGCCACCGGGTCGTGCAAGGTGTGCGTGCGCACGTTGCGCCAGAACCGGTCCAGGCCCTGGCTGGACGCGGTGGCCCGCGCCCCGGTCACCTCGAAGATCCGGTTGGTCACCTCCAGCGCGACCTCGGTCGCCCTGGCCTTCACCGCGGCCACCCGCACCTCGTGCTCGCCGCGCCGCCGTTCGGTGAGCGCGTCCGGATCGTCGTGGATGGCTTGCGCCTCAACGGCCACCTGGTCCGCGAGGGCTTCCACCGCCCACAGCTTGCTGGCCAGGTCGCCGTAGGTGTCGATCACGTGCGGCTCGTCCACGGCCCGCTCATAGGCGGAGTACAGCCAGGACCGGCTGTGCTCGCGGGTGTAGGTGGCCGCGGTCTCCAGCGCGCCCTTGGCGATGCCGAGGTAGAAGTTGACGAACACCAGCTGGATCGCGGGCACGTTGATCGTGTTGTAGACCCTGGGCTGGAACACCTTGTTCTCGAACCCGGCGGCCGAGGCCCAGTCCACGTGCACGTCCCGGATCTCCACGCTGCCACTCTCGGTGAGCCGCTGCCCGATGTTGTCCCAGTCGTCGCCGAAGACGATGCCGGGCTGGTCGGAGGGCACGATGGCGAAGATGTGCGTCTCGGTGCCCTGCAACACGCCTTCCAGCACGGTGACGTCGGAGACCTTGCTGCCGGTGGAGAAGGACTTGCGTCCGTTGTAGACGATGGTGTCGCCGTTGTCGGTGATCACCAGGTCGTTGTCGCGCGGGTTGACCGCGCCGCCGAAGAACCAGCGGTGCTTGGCCGCGGCCTCCTCCACCGCGGCGATCTGCGCCGGGGTGCCGACCAGCCGGGCGGCCCAGGCCCACAGGTAGTGGTAGCCGAGCAGCTGGCCGATCGAGCCGTCGGCCTTGGCCACCTCGCGGATCACCTGGTAGGCGGTGACCCAGTTCTGGCCGCCGCCACCGTGTTCGGCCGGGGCGAGCAGGGTGACCAGGCCGGAGTCCTTGAGCAGCTGGACTTCCGCGTACGGGGTGGCCGCCGCCTTGTCGCGGGCGACCGCGTCCACGGCGAGGATGGCGGCCACCTCACTGGCGCGGTCGAGCCACTCCTGGGGCGTGCGCGGCTGGGGACGGTTGTCGAAGGTGGCGCTACGCGCTTCGGTGTTGGTCATGGCTCAGACTCCCGTTCCGACGGGCTCGCCCAGCGGCGATCCCTTGTGGGCGGCCTCGGCTTCCAGCTCACGGACGATGGGCAGCACGTTCTTGCCGAAGTACTCGACTTCTTCCAGGTAGTGCAGGAATCCGAGCAGCAGCAGGTCCACCCCGCGCCGCTTGTACTCCACGATCCGGTGCGCGATCTGCTCCGGGGTGCCGATCAGCTTGCTGCGGAAGCCGTCGTTGTACTGCACCAGGTCCTCGAAGCTGGAGTCCGCCCACATCCCGCGTTTGTCCGAAGTGGACTGCCCTGCCTGGGCGACCGCGTCCCGGAACCCGTGCACGGCCTCGACGTTGGCCTTGGCGATGATCTCGCGCAGCACCTCCTTGGCCTCGGCCTCGGTGTCCCTGGCGATGAGGAAGGCGTTGAGTCCGAAGCGGACGGTCCGCCCGTTGGCCGCCGCCGCGCCCTTGACCTCGCTGACCTGCTCGGTCACCCCGTCGAAGTCCTTGCCGTTGCTGAAGTACCAGTCCGAGACCCGTCCGGCCATGGCGCGGGCGGCGGTGGAGTTGCCGCCCTGGAAGATCTCCGGGTGCGGCCGGTCCGGCACCTCCACGGGCTTGGGTTTGAGGTCGAAGTCGTGCAGGCGGTAGAAGTCGCCGCGGAACTCCGCGGCCTCGGAGGTCCAGATCTCGCGCAGCACCCGGATGAACTCCTCCGAGCGGCGGTAGCGCTCGTCGTGCTCCAGCCAGGGTTCGCCGAGCTTGGTGAACTCGTCCTTGAACCAGCCGCTGACCACGTTCACCGCGGCCCGGCCGCCGGAGAGGTGGTCGGCGGTGGCGATCAGCTTGGCCAGCACGCCGGGCTGCCAGAGTCCGGGGTGCACCGCGGCGATCACCTTGAGCCGCTGGGTGGCCAGCAGCAGGGCGAGGCTGAAACTGGTGGACTCGTGCTGGTAGGCGGCGCCGTAGCTGGCGATGTAGCGGACCTGGCTCAGCGCGTACTCGAACCCGTTGTCCTCGGCGAGGACGGCCAGTTTCCGGTTGTACTCATAGCCCCAGTCAGTGCGTTGTTCGATGTCGCTGGTGACCAGGCCACCGCTCACATTCGGCACCCAGTAGGCGAACTTCAACGATTCGGGAAGGGATGGGGACACAGCTCTCTCCAGCCGGTCGGAAAAGAAAGATCAAGAATTCCCGGGCATGCCGGAAAAAGGCGGCCTGCCAACGAGATGAGGTGAATATGTCCTGGTCAGGGACTAGCTGAGAGAGTTCGGACAGCCTTGAGCGGCGACACGGACGAGGTCGACGTGCCGGCGCCGGACGAGAGGCGTCGAATGGGACACGCCAATGATGGCAACAGGTCCGCCGACCGCTGTCAACGCCGCATTCCGGGGAATCCCGTTCCCTGGGATGTGATTGACCGGCCGTCGCGCCATTCCTAGCGTGCGAATCATGAACCGGGGAACCCTGGTGGTCCTGCCTGGCCGCGGCGAGCACGCGGACCGCTATTCGAGGTTGACCGCGCGGCTGGCGGTCGACGGCTACCAGGTGCGGGTCGTTGACCTGCCCGAGCCAGAACCGGCCCTCGCCCTGGCCCGCGTGCACGCCGCGGCCAATGCGGCGCAGGGTCCGCTGTACCTGCTGGGCGCGGACACCGGCGCGCTGCTCGCGCTGCACGCGGCGCGGTTCGAGCCCTCGGTGCGCGCGGTCGTCGCCGCCGGTGTGCCCGGCGGCGCGCTGCCCGCCGGTGGCGAGACGCTGGACTTCGACGACGAGCTGCGGCTGCGGCTGCACGGGGAGGACCAGCGCGCCGAGCTGGCCGCCGACGCGGGGCTGCGGCGTGGGGAGCTGCTGCGCACCCCGGTGCCGCCCGCGCTGGCCGAGTCCGCGCTGGCCGGTGGGCCGGACCTGCCGGTGCTGGTGCTGCACGGCGACTCGGACGTGCTGTGCCCGCCGCTCACCGCCCGGACGCTGGCCCTGCGGCTGCGCCGGTCACGCTTCGTGACCGTAGCCGAGAGCAGGCACGACGTCCTGCACGACAGTCATCACCGGAGCGTAGCGGCACAGATCGTGCAGCTGCTGGAGCAGACGAGGACCAGTCGCTACTCCACCCCGGCGCTGCGGGTCTCCATCCGGTCTACGTTCTGACACCGCGTCCCCGGAAGGGGGGACAACGCGGCACCAAGATCGGGTGATTCGCCGTGGTGCCGCCACGCGGAATCGGACATGAGCGCTTACCGTCCGCGACATGACCTTCTCAACCCTGGGTGCAAGGTCGTTGACGCTGGCGACCCTCGCGGTACTACTGCTCACCGGCTCAGTCCCGGCCCTGGCCGAGGAGTCCGGCGCGGAACGCGCGTTCGCCGGGGCGGGCGCGGCCGCCGAAGCCAGGGACGGCACCGAGTTCCAGCCCAGCGGCAAACCGCTCGGGCTGGATGTCAGCGGCCACCAGGGCGACGTCGACTGGGCCGACGTCAAGCGCAAGGGCGCGACCTTCGCCTACGTGAAGGCGACCGAAGGCACCGGCTTCAAGAACCCGCGCTTCGCCCAGCAGTACCAGGGTTCTTTCGACGTCGGCCTGATCCGCGGCTCCTACCACTTCGCGCTGCCGGACCGCTCCAGCGGCGCGGCGCAGGCGAACTACTTCCTCAGCAACGGCGGCGGCTGGTCCGGCGACGGGCGGACCCTGCCCGGCGCGCTGGACATCGAGTACAACCCTTACGGCCCAGCGTGTTACGGCAAGAGCCCGGCCGACATGGTGGCCTGGATCCGCGAGTTCAGCCAGACCTACGCCCAGCGCACCAAGCGGCACCCGACCATCTACACCACCACCAACTGGTGGAAGACCTGCACCGGCAACAGCGCGGAGTTCGGCAAGACGAACCCGCTGTGGCTGGCCAGGTACGCCGACGCGCCGGGGGAACGGCCGGCGGGCTGGGACTGGCACACCTTCTGGCAGTTCAACGACAAGGGCACGTTCCCCGGCGACCAGAACGAGTTCAACGGCTCCCTGGACCGGCTCCGGCTCTTCGCGAAGGGCTAACCGCCCAGCCACCGCACGAACGGCGTCTCCTCGGTGAACCGCGGCCAGCCCGGATCGCCGTGCGTGACAAAGGAAACCCAGTTCCCGTTGACCTCGCGGGCCAGCTCGGCAGGTGGCTTGTCGCCCTCCAGGCCGGAGTGCCCCAGGTTGTCGAAGACGAACCCGAGCTCCAGCCCGTGCGCCGCCCCCGCGCCCGGCAGCGGCGAGCGCCAGCCGAACTCGTAGAGGTAGGTGGCCGCGGCGCCGGTCCTGGACTCGGCGATGGTGTACGCCGGTTCCCGGAACAGCTGCTCGGTCAGCGCGGCCGCCACGCCCTCGTCCCGGACCAGCAGGCCCAGCTCGTCGGAGTTGGTGCCCAGCAACAGCTCGACGTCCCGGCCCGCGCCCGCGAGCAGCGCGTGGAAGGGATGCCGGGGCAGCACCTGGCCGTCCACCACCGGCCCGAAGGCCATCGAGGAGGCGACCACGGTCTCGCCCCAGCGCAGCGGATCCGGATCGGCCAGCACCGCCAGGGTCAGGTCGGTGGCGATCTCGGCCAGCCGCCCCGGTTCGACCTCGGCCAGCCCCTCCGCGGTGGCCGGGACCCCGGCCAGACCGGCCAGCTCCTTGGCCATCCGCTCAGCATCCACAGTGGACAGAGCAGACCGGGGAGCGGCGCTCTGCGCCACCGCCCGCCGGAACCGCCCGGTGTCCAGGGACAGCAGGGCCAGCACCGAACCAGCGCCGGCGGAGCTGCCGCTGACGGTGATCCGGTCCGGGTCGCCGCCGAACCCGGCGATCTCCCGGCGGACCCAGTCCAGCGCGGCCAGCTGGTCCAGCAGGCCCCGGTTGGCCGGCACCCCTGGCAGCTGGGCGTAACCCTCCGCGCCGAGCCGGTAGTTGAGGGAGACGAAGACGATCCCGCGCGCGGCGAACGCGCGGCCGTCGTAGATCGGCTGGGCCGAGGACCCGGTGACGTGCGAGCCGCCGTGGATCCACACCAGCACCGGTCGCCGCGCGCCGTCCACGCCCGGCGTCCACACGTTGAGGTTGAGGTACTCCGCGCCCGCGACGGCCGGTTCGACCAGGAACCCCAGCCCCGTCCGGTGCAGGCTCGCCGAGGGCGCGGTGCCACCGAACTCGGTGGCCTCCCGCACCCCGGGCCACGGCCGCACCGGCGCCGGCGCGGCGAACCGCCCGGAGCCCCGCGGTGCGGCCGCGTAAGGAACACCCAGGAAACGGACGACGCCGTCGTCCTGCCGACCGCGGACCCGGCCGCTGGCGGTCCTCGCCAGGACCTCGGTCACCGCACGGCTCCCCGGAACCACGGCGGCGGCAGGTCCGGCGTGCCAGCCTGCGACGGAAAGCCCTTACCCCCGGGACGCACAACCATCATCGGTCTGTCCTCGTTCTTCTGGCACTCCTGGAGCCCCCAGCCAGGCATCCGGCCATCCTCCGAGCGCAGCATAGCCACCAGAACCAACCGACCGGTCGCCTTGTTCCACGCTTTGAATTATGTGAACCAGTCACCGCGCCAGCGGCCACCCCGAGCCGGACGAACCGGACGTCCGCCGGCCCGGGGTGCCGCGATCAGGGCTTGCGGCCCCTGGTCGAGACCGTGGCGTGCAGGTAGTCGGCGTTGAGCCGGGCAATCGTTTCCAGGGGGATTCCCTTGGGGCACACCGTGGTGCACTCGCCGGCGTTGGTGCAGCCGCCGAAGCCCAGGTCGTCGTGCGTGGTGAGCATGTTGATCACGCGGGTGTCGCGTTCCGGCTGGCCCTGGGGCATCAGCCCGAGGTGGGTGACCTTGGCCGCGGTGAACAGCATGCCGGAACCGTTGGGGCAGGCCGCCACGCACGCGCCGCAGCCGATGCAGGCGGCGGCCTCGAAGGCGGTGTCGGCGTCCGGCTTGGGCACCGGGGTGGCGTGCGCGTCCGGCGCGCTGCCGGTGGGCGCGCTGATGTAGCCACCGGCGGAGATGATCGCGTCGAACGAGCTGCGGTCCACCACCAGGTCCTTGACCACCGGGAACGGCGCGGCCCGCCACGGCTCGATGGTGATCGAGTCACCGTCGTCGAAGTGCCGCATGTGCAGCTGGCAGGCGGTGGTGGCCTTCTCCGGGCCGTGCGCGACACCGTTGATCATCATGCCGCACATGCCGCAGATGCCCTCGCGGCAGTCGTGGTCGAAGGCCACCGGCTCGTCCCCGGCCAGGGTGAGCTTCTCGTTGAGCACGTCGAGCATCTCCAGGAAGGACATGTCCTCGGAGACCTCTTCGAGCTGGTAGCGGACCATCCTGCCCTTGTCCTCGGGCCCGCTCTGGCGCCAGATGTTGAGGGTCAGTCTCACTTGTAGCTCCGCTGGCTGGGGGTGACGTAGTCGAAGGTGAGGTTTTCCTTGTGCAGCACCGGCGCCTGGCCGGGCCCGGCGAACTCCCAGGCCGCGACGTAGCTGAACCGCTCGTCGTCGCGGCGGGCCTCGCCGTCGGGGGTCTGGCTTTCGGCGCGGAAGTGCCCGCCGCAGGACTCGGTGCGGTGCAGCGCGTCCACGCACATCAGCTCGGCCAGCTCGAAGAAGTCGGCCACCCGGCCTGCCTTCTCCAGCGCCTGGTTGAGGCCCTCGCCGGTGCCGGGCACCTTGACCTCGCGCCAGAACTCCGCGCGCAGCTCCGGAATCCGTTCCAGCGCCTTGCGCAGGCCCTCCTCGCTGCGCTCCATCCCGCAGTGGTCCCACATCAGGCGGCCGAGCTCGCGGTGGAAGTCATCCACGGTTCGCGTGCCGTCCACCGCCAGCAGCTTGTCCACAGTGGACTTCACCCCGGCGACCGCCTCGACCGCGGCCGGGTGCTCGGCGTCCACCGCCTCGAACGGCCCGTCGGCGAGGTAGTCGCCGATGGTGTTGGGCAGCACGAAGTAGCCGTCGGCCAGGCCCTGCATCAGCGCGCTGGCGCCGAGCCGGTTCGCGCCGTGGTCGGAGAAGTTGGCCTCGCCGATGACGAACAGCCCCGGGATGGTGCTGCGCAGGTCGTAGTCCACCCACAGCCCGCCCATGGTGTAGTGCACGGCGGGGTAGATGCGCATCGGCACCTGGTACGGGTCCTCGCCGGTGATGCGCTGGTACATCTCGAACAGGTTGCCGTAGCTGGCCGAGACCGCGTCCCGGCCGAGGCGGCGGATCGCGTCGGCGAAGTCCAGGTACACGCCCAGCCCGCCCGGCCCGACCCCGCGGCCGGCGTCGCAGACGTTCTTGGCCGCCCTGGAGGCGATGTCACGCGGCACCAGGTTGCCGAAGCTGGGGTAGATCCGCTCCAGGTAGTAGTCGCGCTCGTCCTCGGGGATCTCGTTGGGCGGCCTGGTGTCCCCGGCCTGCTGGGGCACCCACACCCGGCCGTCGTTGCGCAGCGACTCGCTCATCAGGGTCAGCTTGGACTGGTGGTCGCCGCTGACCGGGATGCAGGTCGGGTGGATCTGGGTGTAGCAGGGGTTGGCGAACAGCGCGCCGCGGCGGTGCGCCCGCCAGATCGCGGTGGTGTTGCAGCCCTTGGCGTTGGTGGAGAGGTAGAAGGCGTTGCCGTAGCCGCCGGTGGCCAGCACCACCGCGTCGGCGAAGTGGGTGGAGACCTCGCCGGAGACCAGGTCCCGCACCACGATGCCGCGGGCCTTGCCGTCGGCCACGATCAGGTCCAGCATCTCGGTGCGCGGGTGCATGGTCACCCGCCCGGCGCTGATCTGCCGGGACAGCGCCTGGTAGGCGCCCAGCAGCAGCTGCTGGCCGGTCTGGCCGCGGGCGTAGAAGGTGCGGGCGACCTGCGCGCCGCCGAAGGAGCGGGTGTCCAGCAGCCCGCCGTACTCGCGGGCGAAGGGCACGCCCTGGGCCACGCACTGGTCGATGATCTGGGTGCTGATCTCGGCCAGCCGGTGCACGTTGGACTCCCGCGCCCGGAAGTCCCCGCCCTTGACCGTGTCGTAGAACAGCCGGTGCACGCTGTCGCCGTCGTTGCGGTAGTTCTTGGCCGCGTTGATCCCGCCCTGCGCGGCGATGCTGTGCGCCCGGCGCGGGCTGTCCTGGTAGCAGAAGGAGCTGACCCGGTAGCCCAGCTCGGCCAGGGTGGCCGCGGCCGAGCCGCCGGCCAGGCCGGTGCCGACCACGATCACGCTCAGCTTGCGCTTGTTGGCCGGGTTGACCAGCCGCGCGCCGAAGCGGCGGCGCTCCCAGCGGGTCTCGATCGGCCCGTCCGGCGCCCTGGTGTCGGCGATCGGGTCGCCCTCGACGAAGTAGCTCATGTCAGCTCACCAACCCGGTCAGCACAGCGAAGGGGACGGACAGGTAACCGGCGCACACCAGCACGGCCACCACCAGCGCGATGACCTTGAGCCGCGCCTCGGTGCGGGCCCGGCCGCGGCCGAGACTGCGCAGCGCGCTCCACACCCCGTGCCGCAGGTGGAAGCCCAGGGCCAGCACCGCGACGGTGTAGACCAGCACCACCGGCCAGCGCTCCAGGGTGAAGTCGGCGGTGACGTTGTTGTAGGCCTCGCCGTGCACGCCGTTCGGGTTGGCCCACAGCAGGGTCAGGTCCATCAGGTGGTAGACCACGAACAGCGCGATGATCACCCCGCCCCAGCGCATGGTGCGCGCGGCGTAGCTGCCCTGCACCTTGGGCCGGTGGTGGTAGCGCACCGGCCGGGCCTTGCGGGCGCGGCGGGCCAGCATCGTGGCGGCGATGATGTGCGCGAACACCGCGACCAGCAGGCCGATCCGCATGATCCACAGCAGCCCGCGCTCGGGCAGCAGGGGCTCGCCGACGGTGCGCAGGAACCGGGCGTAGCTGTCGAAGGACTCGGCGCCGAAGAAGATCTTGAGGTTGCCGAGCATGTGCGCGACGACGAAGCCGAAGAGCAGCAGCCCGGTCACCGCCATGACGGCCTTGAGGAGCACCGAGGAGATCCGTGGCGACCGGCGGGCACGGCCGGTCGGCGTCCGTGGTGGGACGGGGGTGGTGGTCAAGCTGGGAACAGCCATGACCCGACGGTAGGAGCGTCGCGACAAGTCGTCCAATATATGGAACGGCTCGACTCGATAGCCGTACGCTATCGAAGTGAACTTGCAGCAGCTCGCGTACTTCTTGGCGGTGGCCCGCACCCGGCACTTCACGCAGGCCGCCGACCAGCTGGATGTGGCGCAACCCTCACTCAGTAAGCAGATCAGGGTGCTGGAGGAGGAGCTGGGCGCGCCGCTGTTCAGCCGGGCCCGCGGCAACATCGCGCTCACCCCGGCCGGCGAGGCGCTGCTGCCGCTGGCCCGCCGCATCCTGGCCGACGTGGACACCGCCCGCCTGGAGGTGCAGGAGCTGGTCGGCCTGCGCCGCGGCCGGGTGCGCCTGGGCGCGACGCCGAGCATGTGCGTGAGCCTGGTCGCCGAGGTACTGCGCCGCTTCCGGGACCGCTACCCCGGCATCCGGTTGCAGGTGCAGGAGAGCGGCTCGCAGGACCTGGTGCGCGACCTGACCCGCGGCGAGCTGGACCTGGCGCTGGTGATCGTGCCGGGCAGTGGCGCCGAGCCCGCGCTGACCACCACCTCGATCCTGCGCGAACCGCTGGTGGTGGCCAGCCCGGCCGAGGCGAAGCCGCTGACCCGCTGGACCCACCTCAAGATCGAGGAGCTGGCCGCCCGCGAGCTGGTGATGTTCCGCCCGGGCTACGACCTGCGCGAGGCCACCCTGGCCGCCTGCCGCCGCGCCGGGGTCGAGCCCCGGTTCGCGGTGGAGGGCGGCGAGATGGACGCGGTGCTCCGGTTCGTCGAAGCCGGCCTCGGCCTGGCCCTGGTGCCCAGCCTGGTGCTGGCCAACCGGCCGGGCCTGCGGTCCACTCCCCTGGCCCCGCCGGGGATTCCGCGCACCATCGCGCTGGCGCACCGCACCGACGTGGCGCTGACCAACGCGGCCGCCGCCTTCCGGGACACCGTGCTGGCCTACGTCCGGGAGGCGGAGTTCCCGCGCGGGGTCGAGGTGCTGCTGAGCGCCTAGACCGCGGTGGTCAGCCAGCCCAGCACCGCGCCGTGCAACAGCGGCGCGCCCGGAGTGTTGGCCGTTGTCGTACGCACTCTTGGCCGTTGTGGACGGGCTGCGCCCTGGTCCACAACGGCCAACCTGGCGTACGACAACGGCCAACACTCCGGCGAGTGGTCAGTCGCTGGCCGAGGTCACATCCGCGTACAGCGCCAGGGTGGCGTCCAGGCCGGTGCTGGTGATCGCCCGCTTCACGATGCCCTCCACGCAGACCACCCGCAGCTCCCGCTCCTGCTCCTTGGCCTGCTGGTGCACCTGCACGAGCAGCGCCAGGCCGCTGGAGTCCAGGAAGTCGACCTGGGACAGGTCCACCACCAGGCGCCTGCTGCCCGCCACCGACTCCTCGCGGAGGCAGTCCTCCAGCAGCGGCGCGGTGTACATGTCGACCTCGCCGCTGACCGAGACCACCGCGGTGTCGGCGTCCCGGCTCCGCACTTCCAGGCCGATCAGCTCTTCCGGTTCGCCTTCGGCGTACGGGGGCGCGATCGGCGCGCCACTGCCCGTGGCGTTGGAGCCGTGCGGCTCCACGACGTCCGGCTGCTCCACTCCGCTTCCCCTGTCCCTAAGCTCGCGCGCGCTGATTGCCACCCTAGACCGCCGCGCCACGCGTCGGCAGAAGGCCCTGCTCGTCAACTCGGGGGAATACCGGTCGCGGAGCTGGGTTGTGACTCGTCCGGCTGGCTGGCCACCACCATCACCTCGGCCACCGCGTGCAGCCCGGTGTTGGCCAGCACGAAGGCCGCCGAGCTGCCGGTGGCGGCGTGCACGTGCAGGCGGCAGCCCGCGGTGCTGGCCTGGTGCGCCAGCTCGAACAGCAGGGTCACCCCGGCGCTGGAGAGGTGCCCGACCTGGGACAGGTCCACCGAAAGCGGGACGGTGCCGCCGCAGGTCAGGTTGGCCAGCTGGCGGCCGAGCACCTCGGCGGCGGCCACGTCCAGCTCGCCGGAGAGCCAGGCGTGCACCCGTTCACCCACGTAGGCGGTGCGCAGGTCCGCGCCCGCGGGCAGCCGGTTGCTGTCCTGGGCGGGCACGCCGAAGGCCGAGAGCAGGCTGTTGTCGTCCTCCTCGGCCACGTCCAGGCCACGCAGCCGGTGCCGCAGGCAGACCGAGGTGCCGTGCTCGCTGGGGGATACCCGCAGCTCGTCCACGCACTGCCGCATCAGCAGCAGCCCCCGGCCGCGGGAGCCCCGGTCGTGCCTGGGCGCGACCCAGCCGCCCTGGTCGGCGATGTCGACCTGCACGGTGCCGTCGGGGTCCAGGCTGGCCCGGAACTCGACCTGGCCGTCCGCGCCGGGCGGGTAGGCGTGCTCGATCGCGTTGGTCATCGCCTCACCCGAGGTGAGCTGCAGGATCTCCACGTCCTGCTGGCTGGCCCCGGCCGCGGTCAGCCACTCCTGGAACTGCCTGCGCACCGGCCGCAGCTGCTCCGGCCGCGCGGGCACCACCAGCGCCAGCGGGGCCAGCGAGCTGGCCTGCAAGCGGGCGGCCAGCAGCACCGCCTCGTCCCGCAGCTGACCGGGCCCGGCCAGGTCCTCGATGATCGAGCGACCGGCCTGCTCCACGGTCAGCCCGGTCTCGGTGAGCCGCTGCCCGGCCGAGCGCAGCAGCAGGTGCGCGTTGCGCTCGGCGTCCGGGCCGGGCAGCCAGAGCAGGCCGTTGGTGTGCAGCAGCACGGTGTCGGCGTCGGCGAGCTGGGCGGTCTGCGCCCGGTAGCCGCCGTCGCCGTAGCCCAGCGGGGCGCCGCCGGTGCGGGCCAGCGCGCGGCTGGTCCCGTTCGCGCCGATCAGCAGCGGCGGCGGGTGACCGGCGGTGACGTAGTCCAGGCGCAGGCTGCCGGGGTCGAGCACGGCCAGGCTGGCGGTGCTGCCCGCCGCGCCCGCGCTGCGCCCGGCGAAGCGGCCCAGGTTGGCCATCACCTCTTCCACGCCCATCCCGGCCAGCAGGTAGGCCAGCAGCGCGCCGCGCAGCCGGGCCATCGCGCCCGCGGTGTCCTCGGTGGCGCCGACGTCGCCGACGGCCAGCGCGATCCGGCCGCCGTCGAGCGGGATGGCCTCGTAGAAGTCGCCTGCCGCGGCGGAGCGGCTGGCGTTGACCCGGTGCACCCCGGCCACCGCCACCCCCGGCACGGTGTGCGCCTCCGGCGCCTCGCCGCCGGTGCGCACGTCGCTCAGGTCGGTCAGCACGACCAGCACCGCGGAGTCGCCGCCGAGCAGCGGGGTGACCGCGCCGGCGTGCTGTTCCAGGGTGAGCTTGGAGGCCTGCCCGGTGAGCGCGGCCTCGGTGACCGCGGCGCGCACCTCCGGGCCGCCGAAGGCCGCGGCCCCGTGCGCGCGGGCGGCCGCGTTCGCGCCGAGGGGCTCGTTGCGCAGCCCGTCGACCAGCCAGACCAGCAAGGGGGCCGACTCGAATGCGGCGAGCGCGGTCAGCCCTACGTTCCGGGACACCCCTTCACGAGGGTCGCCCAGTTGCTCTGTCACGTTCAGTGCCCCAAAGGTGGTGCGTGCACGTTCCCCAGTGTCTCCTACCCACTGGGTTCCGATGCTAAGCCTCGATTCCCAGCGGATCGGTGTCCGTGTCGAGGTAGCTGGCGATCAGCCGGATCAGGTGCTCGGTGTCCACCGGCTTGGTCACGTAGTCGGTGGCCCCGGAGGCCAGGCTCTTCTCCCGGTCGCCCTTCATCGCCTTGGCGGTGACCGCGATGATCGGCAGGTCCTCGTAGGCCGACATCTCCCGGATCGCGGCCATGGTCGCGTTGCCGTCCAGCTCCGGCATCATGATGTCCATCAGCACCAGCGCGATGTCGTCGTACTGCTCCAGCGCGCGCACCCCGGCCACCCCGTTGTCGGCGTAGACCACGTGCAGGCCGTGCAGTTCGAGCACGCTGGTCAGCGCGAAGACGTTGCGCAGGTCGTCGTCGACGACCAGCACCTTCTCGCCGTGGAAGCGCACCGGCGTCTCGGCCCCGTCCTCCTGCGGCAGGTGCACCTGCACCGGCAGCGGAGTGCGCTGCGCGGCCGGGGCCTCGGGCTCCTGAGCACCGCCGATGGCCGCCTGGTCGATCACCGGCTCCAGCGGCGGCTCGTCCCGCACCTCCGGCACGGTGGCCTCGTTCGGCGCCTCCACCGGCAGGATCAGCGTGAAGGTCGAGCCGTGGCCGGGCGCGCTGCGCACCTGGAGCTCGCCGCCGAGCAGGTCGGTCAGCTCGCGGCTGATGGACAGGCCCAGGCCGGTGCCGCCGTACTTGCGGCTGGTGGTGCCGTCGGCCTGCTGGAACGCCTCGAAGATCACGCCCAGCTTGTCCGCGGCGATGCCGATGCCGGTGTCCTGCACCGCGAAGGCCACCAGCGAGGACTGCCCGCGCAGCGCGGAGCGGCGCACCTCGGCCGGGTCGGCGTTGCGGATCTCCAGCCGGATCCGGCCCTCGTGGGTGAACTTGACCGCGTTGGAGAGCAGGTTGCGCAGGATCTGCTGCAGCCGGTGCTCGTCGGTGTGCAGCACCTCGGGCACCGCGGGGTCGACCAGGACCGCGAAGTCCAGGCCCTTCTCGGTGGACAGCGGGCGGCACAGCGCCTCGACGTAGCGGACCAGCTCGGTGACCGCGACCGCGGCGGGCTGGAGCAGCAGGTGCCCGGCCTCGACCTTGGTCAGGTCCAGGATGTCGTTGATCAGCTGGAGCAGGTCGCTGCCCGCGTCGTGGATGGTGCGGGCGTAGTCGACCTGCTTGTCGGTGAGGTTGTTCTCCAGGTTGTCGGCGAGCAGCTTGGCCAGGATGAGCAGGCTGTTCAGCGGGGTGCGCAGCTCGTGGCTCATGTTGGCCATGAACTCCGACTTGTACTTGGAGGCCAGCGACAGCTGCTGGGCGCGCTCCTCCAGCTCCTGGCGGCCGCGCTCGATCTCGATGTTCTTGATCTCGATGTCGCGGTTCTGGGTGGCCAGCAGGGTGGCCTTCTCGGCCAGCTCGGTGTTGGAGCGCTGGAGCTCCTCCTGCTGGGCCTGGAGCTGCTCGGAGCGGGCCCGCAGCTCCTGGGCCAGCCGCTGGGACTCGGCCAGCAGCGCGTCGGTGCGCGAGTTGGCCAGGATGGTGTTGACGTTGACGCCGATCAGGTCCTTGAGCTGTTCCAGCAGGTCCTCGTGCACGCCGGTGAACTCGCTGACCGAGGCCAGCTCGATCACGCCGAGCGTGCTGCCCTCGAACAGCACCGGCAGCACGGCCACGTTGACCGGCGCGGTGGACCCGAGGCCCGAGCTGATCCGCAGGTAGTCCGGCGGCGCGCCGTTGACCTTGATGGTCTTCTTCTCCACCGCGACCTGGCCGATCAGCGACTCGCCGAGGCCGAACCGCTGCGGCTGGTCGCCGGCCGCCCGGTAGCCGTAGCCCGCGGTCAGCTCCAGCACGGTCTCGCCCTCCTCCAGCTGCTTGGCCAGGAAGAACGCGCCCTGCTGCGCGGAGACCACCGGGGTCAGCTCGCTCATGATCAACTGGGCCACGGTGGCCAGGTCGCGCTGGCCCTGCATCAGCGAGGTGATCCTGGCCAGGTTGGTCTTGAGCCAGTCCTGGTCCCGGTTGGCCGTGGTGGTGGCCTTCAGGTTGCCGATCATCTGGTTGATGTTGTCCTTCAGATCGGCCATCTCGCCCTCGGCGTCGACGGTGATCTGCCTGGTCAGGTCGCCGGCGGTGACCGCGGTGGCCACCGCGGCGATGGCCCGCACCTGGGTGGTCAGGTTCCCGGCCAGCTGGTTCACGTTCTCGGTCAGCCGCCGCCAGGTGCCGGCCACGCCTTCCACCTGGGCCTGACCACCGAGCTTGCCGTCGGTGCCCACCTCGCGGGCCACGCGGGTGACCTCCGCGGCGAAGGAGGACAGCTGGTCGACCATGGTGTTGACGGTGGTCTTGAGCTCCAGGATCTCGCCGCGCGCGTCCACGTCGATCTTCTTGGACAGGTCGCCCTTGGCCACCGCGGTGGTCACGGTGGCGATGTTGCGGACCTGGGCGGTCAGGTTGTCCGCCATGAAGTTGACGTTCTCGGTGAGGTCCTTCCAGGTCCCGGCCACGTTGGGCACGGTGGCCTGCCCGCCGAGCATGCCCTCGGTGCCGACCTCGCGGGCCACCCTGGTGACCTCGTCGGCGAAGGCGCGCAGCGTGTCCACCATGCCGTTGATGGTGGAGGCCAGCGCGGCCACCTCGCCCTTGGCCTCGACCGCGATCTTCTTCGACAGGTCGCCGCCGGCCACCGCGGTGGCCACCGTGGCGATCGAGCGGACCTGCACGGTCAGGTTGTCGGCCATCACGTTCACGTTGTCGGTCAGGTTCTTCCAGGTGCCCGCCACCCCGCGGACCTGCGCCTGACCACCCAGTTTGCCGTCGGTGCCGACCTCGCGGGCGACACGCGTGACCTCGTCGGCGAACGCGGACAACTGGTCCACCATCGTGTTGATGGTGTTCTTCAGCTCCAGGATCTCCCCGCGCGCGTCCACGGTGATCTTCTGCGTGAGGTCGCCCTTGGCGACCGCCGTGGTCACCTCGGCGATCGAGCGCACCTGCGAGGTCAGGTTGTTCGCCATGAAGTTCACGTTGTCGGTCAGGTCCCGCCAGGTGCCCGCGACCCCGGCCACCTGCGCCTGACCACCCAGCCGCCCATCCCCGCCGACCTCACGGGCCACGCGGGTGACCTCATCCGCGAACGACGACAACTGGTCCACCATCGTGTTCACGGTGTTCTTCAGCTCCTGGATCTCCCCACGAGCATCAACCGTGATCTTCTTGCCCAGGTCACCCTTCGCGACCGCCGTGGTCACCTCGGCGATCGAACGCACCTGGGAAGTCAGGTTGTTCGCCATGAAGTTCACCGACTCGGTCAGGTCACGCCAGGTCCCCGCGACCCCCGGCACCTGCGCCTGACCACCCAGAATGCCCTCGGTGCCGACCTCACGCGCGACCCGCGTGACCTCGTCGGCGAACGACGACAACTGGTCCACCATCGTGTTCACGGTGTTCTTCAGCCCGAGCAGCTCGCCGGAGACCTCAACGGTGATCTTGCGGCTCAGGTCGCCCGTGGCCACCGCCGTGGTCACCTCGGCGATGTTGCGCATCTGCGAGGTCAGGTTCTGCGCCATGAAGTTGACGTTCTCGGTCAGGTCCTTCCAGGTCCCGGCCACGCCGGGCACCTGGGCCTGACCGCCGAGGCGGCCCTCGGTGCCGATCTCGCGGGCCACCCTGGTGACCTCCCCGGCGAAGGTGCGCAGGGTGCCGGTCATCGAGTTGAGCGTGTCGGCCAGCGCCGCGACCTCACCCGAGGCGTTGACCGTGATCTGCTGGGTCAGGTCGCCGTTGGCCACCGCCGCGGCCATCTTGGAGATGTCGCGGACCTGGCTGGTCAGGTTGGAGGCCATCAGGTTCACCGAGTCGGTGAGCGCCCGCCACTGGCCCGCGGCTCCCGGCACGTCGGCCTGGCCGCCGAGCTTGCCCTCGGTGCCCACCTCGCGGGCCACGCGGGTGACCTCGGAGGCGAACAGCGAGAGCTGGGTGAGCAGCCCGTTCACCGTGGTGGCCAGGTGCGCGAACTCCCCGCGCAGCGGCCGCCGGTCGGTCTGCTCGGTCATCCGCAGCGACAGGTCGCCCTGGGAGGCCGCGGCCAGCACCCGGCTCAGTTCCTCGGTGGGCTGCATGAGGTCCTCGATCAGGCCGTTGACCTCGTCGATCGCCTGCGCCCAGCCGCCCTGGGGGCCGCCGTCACCGCTGGAGAGCCGCTCGGAGAGGCGGCCCTCCTCGGCCACCGCCTGCCGGACCCTGACCAGTTCCCCGATCACCCACTGCTTGCGCGCGGCGATCTGGTTGAACACCTCGGCGATGCGGGCGGAGGTGCCGTTGCTGCCCGCCACCAGACGTCGACGGAAGTTCCCATCCCGCAGGTCTTCCATCGCATCGAGCAGTCGCTCGAGGAACGGCTCGTCCACGCCGGCCTCCTGGTCCTGTGTCGCTCGCCGTTGGTCATCATCCCCGAGTGCCTAGCCTCCCATGCCGAGCGTTTGCTCACGACCGAGCGGTGCGCGCTCGCCAGGCGCGGCTAGACTGATCACCCGATCCCTGTCCTCCAGCGAACGGGAAGTGCTCGCCGTGAGCTACCCGGAACGCCCGCCTCCGGCGCACGTCCCCAACGTGGAAACGGGGATGTGGCAGGCGCTGCTGGACGGGGTCGAGGACGCGGTGCTGGTCCACGACGAGCACAACGCCATCCACCTGCTCAACCACGCGGCCGCCGCCCTGTTCCCCAAGCTCAACGTGGGCGGCTCACTCGAGGACCTGGACATCAGGGCCTTGGGCGCGGGTCAGGCCATGGACACCGAGCTGGTCGAGCTGCAACACGACGGCCGGCGACTGCGCGCCAGGCACCGCCGCCTCGGCGAGTCCCTCTACGCCTGGTACATCCAGAACGTCACCGACGAGATCGACCACGTCAACGAGCTGCTCATCCAGCGCTCCCAGGTCAGCTTCCTGGCCGAGGCCAGCCGCCAGCTGGGCAGCTCCCTGCAACGCGGCCGCACCCTGCGCTCCATCGCCCAGCTCGCGGTCCCCACCCTGGCCGACTCCGCCACGGTCCTCATCCCGGCCCGAAGAGGCCTGTTCGAGTGGTGGCGCTGCTCAGCCGCCGCCACCCCACCCGACCGGGGTCGAGCCGGCCGCCGAGTCCTGCGCACCGTCCCCGGCCTCGCCGAAGCCCTCACCGGCACCCTCACCGAACTGGACCCGGCCCGCCTCCCCGCGGACGCCGCCTGGGCGCTCCCGGACTCCCCGGAAGGCTTCGGCCAGATCCTGCTGGCCCCCATGACCCACGAGAACCGCACCGTCGGCGTCCTGGCCCTGTCCCGCTACAAGGCCAGAGGCGGCTTCCAGCCCGAAGAGCTCGCCCTGATCGAGGACTTCACCACCCGATCCGCCCTGGCCCTCTCCCAAGCAGCCAGCTACGCCGAACAGGTTGACACAGCGGCCACCCTGCAAGCCGAACTCGTCCCCCCACCCCTGCCCACGGTCCCCGGCGCGGTCCTCTCCGCCTGCTACCGCCCAGCCAGGGAACCCCTGCGGGTGGGCGGCGACTTCTACGAGGTCCACCCCCGCACCGACGGCAGCGCCATGTTCCTGCTCGGCGACGTCTGCGGAAACGGCGTAGAAGCGGCCGCGCTCGCGGGCCGCGTCCGCCACTCCCTGCACGCCCTCCGCCTGGTCGAGTCAGCCCCAGCCCGCCTGCTCCACCTGGTGAACCAAGCGGTCCTCGCCCACGGCGGCAACCGCTTCACCACAATGCTGGTCGGCTCCATGACCCCAGAACCCAGCGGCGAACTGGAACTCGTCCTGGGCGGCGGCGGCCACCCCAACCCCATGGTCGTGCGAACCAACGGCACCGTAGACGAAATCGACGTCCCCGGAGCCCTGGTAGGCATCCTCCCCGACGCCAGATTCGGCGAAGCCACGGTAACCCTCGCCCCCAGCGAAGTCTGCGTCCTGTACAGCGACGGCGTAACCGAGGCAAGAGGCGGCAAAACCGGCCGCGAACTCTTCGGCAGCGACAGACTCCGCGCCGCCCTGCGAGAATTCGCCGGCCTCCCCGCCAGCACCCTCATCCACCGGGTAGAACAACGCATCGACGCCTGGCTCGACGGCCGAGACCACGACGACATCGCCCTGCTGGCAGTCCAAGCAGCCCCGATGACGACAGCGGAGCTGAGCTGAACGCGAGCGAAACATCGCGAAGAGTAAACCGAGCGTTCATTGACAATTAGCGCGCGGTGGATTGTGTGATTTTGTTTGGGGGGAGGCCATGCCGTAAGCTAGTCCAGCGATTGGGCAGGCCACACCGTCTGCCCCTTCAGCCCAATCCGGGATGGCCTAGGGGCCCCAAACCAAATCACGCAATCCACCGCCCCCAGCGGCTGATCGCAAGTAAAACCGGACCGTCCAGAGTACCCCGACGCCACTGGGTAAAAAAGAAAACACCCCCTGTGGAAAATCACCGACATCCAGCCGTTGCCCAATCCCCAACCCCAAAGCACAATGACCCAGCCTGCCGCGCCAACCCGCCACCCTGCGGAGGGGTCATGCCCACCACCCAGGCCACCACAACCCGCAAGGCCACCAACCGCAACACCACAGACCGCGCCACCAAAGCCCGCCTGACCGCCGCCCTCCACAACGGCCCCTTCAGCCTCGCCCTCCGCCTGGCGGTCAAATCCAGCGGCCTCAGCCTCGACCGCCTCCAGGCCCGCCTCCACGCCCGAGGCACCCCCGCGAGCAAAACCGCCCTCAGCTACTGGCAACACGGCCACACCCGCCCCGAACGCCCCGAGTCCCTGCGCGCCGTCACCAGCCTCGAACACATCCTCAACCTCCCCCCGGACTCGCTCACCTCCCTGCTCGGCCCCCGCCGCCCCCGGGGCCGCTGGCTGCGCCACCACGCCGGCGTCCTTCCCGCCGACCGAGCCTGGGCCCGCCCCGACGGCCTGGCCCGCGCCCTGGACCGCCTCGACGCCCGCCCGGAGTCCCTGCACGACCTCAGCCGGGTCGGCACCCACCTCACCGTCTCGGTCGACGCCTCCCGCCGCATCGCCGAGATCGCCTACCACCAGCTGCTGCGCGCCGAACGGGACACCGACCGCTACCTGGTCGCCTTCCGCAGCGACCACGCGCACGGCCCGCTGCACATCCCGGAGTCCCGCGGCTGCCGGGTGGGCAGGCAGCGCGCCGACGACACCACCGGCTTCCGGGTCCTGGAGCTGCTGCTCGACCGCCCCCTGCGCGCGGGCGAGCTGACCGTGCTCGACTACACCGTGCTGCCGGGCGGGTTGCCCGACGCGGAACAGACCATCCGGGTGGGCGAGGCCGTCCGGGACCTCTCCCTCCAGGTGCAGTTCGCGCCGGGCGCCCTCCCTGCCCGGGTCGTGCGCGGCTACCGCCGCTCAGTCAGCGAGCCGGACACCGTGGCCGAGCTCTGGGTCGGCGCGTCCCGCACCGCCCAACTGACCGAGGTCGACCCGGTGCCCGGCATCTACCGGGTCCGCTGGGACTGGGACTAGCCCTTCGCGTGGCAGCTGCCGCTGAAGGTGTCCTTGTAGGACTGTCCGCTCACCGGCACGAAGTCACCCTTGTACCCGGTCCCGGACAGCGTCAGCTTCAGCACCCCGTGCGAACTGGCGTTCTTGGCCTCCACGTTCGGCAGCGTCCGGCTGAAGTTGTAGTTCGACTTCCCACCGGTCCCCACCAGCACCTGCCGCAGCCCGGCCGAGTCGGCCTTGCCCTGCGGGTTCTGCGGCGCGAACCGCTGGTAGTTGTGGTCGTGCCCGACCAGCACCAGGTCGGCGTGCGCGTCGTAGAGCGCCTGCCACAGCGGCCTGGCCTGCGTCTCACCGCTGTGCGAGCCCAGGGTGAACAGCGGGTGGTGCCAGTAGGCCGCCACGCACGGCTTGGTGTTGGTGCGCAGCTTCTCCTTCAGCCAGCTCAGCTGCGCCGAGCTGTCGATCTTGCTGAAGTTGCTGTTCAGCGCGAAGAACTTCCACGACCCGATTTCCCAGTCGTAGTAACCCTTTCCGCGCTCACCGGCCCGTCCACTCTGGACACCGACGCCGTTGAAGTAGTCGAAGTACCCGGAGGCCTTGGACGTGTTGTACTCGTGGTTGCCCGCACTGGGATAGGTGATGGTCTTGTACTTGCCCCAGGTCGGGTCGTACCTGGTGCGGTACTCCGACAGGGTGCCGCTGTCGTAGGCGTTGTCGCCCGCGGTCAGCACCGCCGCGGGGTTGATCTGCCCGACCACCGCGGCGGTAGCCTTGCAGTTGGAGCCGCAGATGTCACCGGCGGCGACCACGGTCACATCCGCCGTCGGGGACTGCGCCGCGACGGGCGCGGCAACGGGCAGAACGGCTTGTGGCGCAGTGGAAAACGCGCCCAGGCCCAGCAACAGGGCGCCACCTAACGCGTAGGCGGCCAGGGGATGGCGCATGAACGTCAGCTCCTCATTCTGATGGTGGGAGGTGCTTTCCCACCGCACGGTATTGCCCGTTCGCGCACTTTCAACGGGCTGAACACCCACCCCCGCTGTTCTCGGAACACCCACCGCGCCGACCAGCGGGAACCCTTCGGAAACCCGGACCGTTCCGAGAATTGCCCAGCCGCGCGGAACGCGGTTTTCCCAGCTCGCCGAACAAACCCCGGCCACACCGCCCCGCATACTCCTGCCCATGGGACAGCATGCGACAGAACCCGACCTGTCCACTGTGGACACCGACGCCCGGGTGGCCCGCCGGGTGCGCCTGGTGGTCGCCTGGGTGCTCGCCCCGGTGATCGCCATCGCGGTCACCGCGATGGTGCTGCTGTGGCCGGAGCGCGGCGGCATCGTGCAGGACGTGCTGGACGCCCCGCGCGGCGCGGGCACGGTGCAGGAGCTGATCCCCTGCCCGGTGGCCCCCACCGACTGCCAGGTCGCCACCCTCGCGCTCACCGACGGCCCCGGCGCGGGCAGCACGGTGAAAGCCGTGGTGCCGACCAGCAGCGGCGTCAAGGTCTCGGTCGGCCAGACCGTGCTCGCCGCGCACTACCCGACCCGGCTGGTCGAGTGGGAGCGCTACGAGATCGAGGCCCCTGACCGGTCGCTGCCGCTGGCCCTGCTGGCACTGGTGTTCGCCATCGCGGTGCTCGCGCTGTCCCGCTGGCGCGGACTGGCCGCGCTCGGCGCGCTGGGCCTGTGCCTGGCCGGGCTCACCGAGTTCGTGATGCCTGCGATCATCCAGGGCGCCAACCCGTTGCTGGTCGCGGTGGTCGGCGGCACGGTGATCATGGTGGCCGCGCTGTTCATCACGCACGGCTTCAACGCGCGCACCGCGGTCGCCGTGCTCGGCACCGCGGCCGGCCTCACCCTGACCGGCGTGCTCGGCTACGGATCACTGGAGCTGGCCGGGATCACCGGACTGGGCAGCGACAACGTCGGCTTCCTCAGCGGCTACCTGGACGGCGTCGACCTCCAGGGATTGTTGCTGGCGGGCTTGGTGATCGGCGCGCTCGGCGTGCTCGACGACGTCACCGTCACCCAGGCCACCGTGGTGTGGGAGCTGGCCGCGGCCGACCCGACGGCCAGTCGCGCCAAGCTGTTCAGCGCGGGCCTGCGGGTCGGCCGCGCGCACGTGGCCTCCACGGTGAACACCCTGGTGCTGGCCTACGCGGGTGTCGCGCTGCCGCTGCTGATGCTCTTCGCCATCCGCGGCCTGCCGATCCAGCACGTGCTCTCCAGCGCCCCGATCGCCGAGGAGGTGGTGCGCGCGCTGGTCGGCAGCCTGGGCATCATCGCCGCGGTGCCGCTGACGACGCTACTCGCCGCTCTCGCCGTTGGCGGCCGTCCCGCCGCTGTCGTCGAGGTGCCGCAACAGGATCCCCTCCCGGATGCCCCACGGGCAGATCTCCACGCGGGGAACGTCCAGTAGCTCCATCAGGGTCCGCGCGAGCACCGCGCCCGCGACGATGTTGCGGGCGCGGGCCGCCGAGATCCCCGGCAGCTGCGCGCGTTCGGCCGCGGGCATCCTGGCCAGCTTCGGGATCCAGCGCCGCAGCTCCCGGTACTCCAGGGCCAGCGGTTCTTCGGCGTCCGGCCCGCTGGTCAGCTTGGCCAGCTGGGTGAAGATCTTGGACACCGCGACCACCCGCTGCGGATCGGGCTGCTCGCGGAAGGCGGCGATGGTCGGCGCGAGCACCTCGCGCAGCCGCCGCCGCAGCTTCTTGACCTCCTGCGCGGTCGGCGGGTCCTGGCTGAGGTACCGGCGGGTCAGCCGCCACGCGCCCAGCGGCAGCGAGACCGCCAGCTCCGGCTCCTCGCCGCGCCCGGCGGCCAGTTCCACGGTGCCGCCGCCGATGTCGAGCATCAGCATCCGGCCGACCTGCCAGCCGTACCAGCGGCGCGCGGCCAGGAAGGTCAGCCCCGCCTCGGCCTCGCCGCTGAAGAAGGACATGTCGATGCCGGTGGCCCGGCGGATCTGCTTGCACGCCTCGGTCCGGTTCGGCGCGTCCCGCACCGAGGAGGTGCCGAAGGGCACCAGTTCGGCGACCCCGTAGGCCTCGGCCTCGGCCACGCACTGGCGCACCGCGCGCACCAGCCGCTCCATGCCCTCGGGACTGATCACCCCGTGCCGGTCGATGTCCTCGGCCAGCCCGATCTGCGCCTTCACCGAGTGCAGCGGGTCCGGCGAGCCGCCGGGGTAGACGTCGACGACCTGGAGATGCGCGGTGTTGGACCCGACGTCCAGCACCCCTAGGCGCACGGCCTGGGACAGCGCGGGCATCGATTGGTCAGTCGTCTTGCGCACCCACACCCTCCTTCACCACATCGACGATCCGGCGTACCACCGGATCGCGGAACAGCTCCGCCACCGTCACCGGCAGCGGTATCCGCCAGTTGGGGTAGACGTCCACGGTGCCCGGCAGGTTGGGCTGACGTGGCTCACGCAACACGTCGTAGGGCGAGATCAACACGAACCGGGAGGGAGTCGCGGCGAGGAACGCGTGCATCGCCACCACCACCTCCTCCTCGTCCGGATCTCCTTGCCTGCCAAGGAATCCCTCACTCCGCAACAGCCCGATCAGCTCGTCCCGGTCCGCCTCGGCCCGCGCCCGCTCGTCCTCCACGGACCCGGCCAGCACACCCAGCTCCGCCCGCACCCGGACCTGTTCCGCACGCAGGAACCCCGCCGCCGTCGGCAGGTCATGGGTGGACACGCTCGCCGCGGCCTCGGCGGGCCAGCGCGCGCTCGGCAACATCGGCTCACCCTCGGTTTCGGCGTCCCGCTGGAACCACAGCACCGCCGAACCCAGGATGTTGTGCTCCCGCAAGGATTCGGTGACCTGCGGCAGCACGGTGCCGAGGTCCTCGCCGATCACCACCGCGCCCGCCCGCACCGCCTCCAGCGCGAGGATGCCGAGCATGGCCTCCGCATCGTAGTGCACGTACGCGCCACGCTTGGGTGACTCACCCGGCGGCACCCACCACAGCCGCCACAGCCCCAGGATGTGGTCGATCCGGATCCCGTCGGAATGCCGCAACACCGCCCGCAACATGTCCCGGTAGGCGGCGTACCCGGTGGCCACCAACCGATCCGGCCGCCACGGCGGCAGGGCCCAGTCCTGCCCCTGCTGGTTGAACGCGTCCGGCGGCGCCCCCACGGTGACCCCCGCGGCCAGCACGTCCTGCAACGCCCACGAGTCAGCCCCCTCAGCCGCCACCCCCACGGCGAGGTCGTGCACCAGCCCCACGGACATCCCGGCCTCCCGCGCGGCCGCCTGCGCCCCGGCCAACTGCCGAGCGCACAACCGTTGCAGCCACACGTGGAACGACACCCGCTCGGCCAACTCGACCCGCGCCGCCGCCACCGCCGGCGAGGACGGATGCTGGAGCTCAACGGGCCAGCTCCGCCACCGCCCCCCATGCCGCTCGGCCAGCGCGCAGAAGGTCGCGAAGTCCAGCAACCCCGGCTCCACCGGCTCATCACGCCCCTGGGCCAACGGCCACAACAACTCTAACGCCGCGAGCTTGCTCTCCCACACCGCGTCGTAGTTGATCAGCTCAACGTCCGAGGCCGGCCGCACCGCGTCAACCTCAAGCCGCACATCGGGTTCAGCCGCGAGGTACTCCTCGGTGTCCTCCACCCGCAGGTACAGCGGATTGGCGAACCGCCGGCTCGAGGGCGAGTAAGGAGAAGCCTCCACCGGCCGCACCGGCGTCATGGCGTGCAACGGATTGAGCAGAACCACATCCGCCCCACCCGCCCCAGCCAACCCCGCGAACTCGCCAAGGTCGGAAAGATCCCCGATCCCCCAAGACCCGTTGGACCGCAACGCGTACAGCTGCACCATCCAGCCCCAGCTCCGCGGCGGCCGGGGCAACGCCTGCGGCGCCACCACGACGGTGACCTCGGCCCCGTCGACGCGCAACGTGTGCCACCCCAACGGCAAGTCCCCGGGCAGCCCATCCGGCAGAACCCGCCGAGTCCCATCCTCAAGAACAAGTTCGGCGGTGCGCTCCAACGCCCGCTCCTGCCCCTCCCGCAACACAATCGTGCCGGGCAACGCACCAGCCGCGCGCTCAGCCCGCGCCGCAGCCAGCCCCGCCCGAACCGCCTCAGGCGAAGAGGCATCCACCCCAAGCTGTGCCAGCACGGCAACGACGACATCCGCCTCGATGTCAACCCGCCGTCGCCCACTGCCCTCATACCAGGTGGACACCCCGTGCGCCTCGGCAAGTGCGGCCAACTCGGCGTTCACGGGCCTCCTTCTGTTCACCTGTCCGTTATTCCACTTTCCCAGCAAACCACCCCCAACCCGTCATCGATTTGACGATTTGAGCGAATTTCTTACGTCGAATGGCCCACACCTCACCCAAAGTTGACCCTACGTAACCCCGAGCAACCATCCCCAGCCACCCAACCCTCACCCCGCCACCCCAACCAGTCGCACCGTGGCCCCGCCGCCTGTCACCCAGAGCCCCACCACCACGCCCCAGCCCACCTCACCCCTGACCAGCCCGCCCACCCAGCCGGCAGCCACGCCCCGCCCGGTCCACCAGCCCGAGCACCACCGAACCGGCACCACCGGGGCGGGCGCCACCAGCCCGAGCACCGCCGGACTGGGCACCACCGAACCGAGCGCCGTGACCCGAGCACCGGAAACCCAGCTCACCCACCGTCCCGTCCTCAGCGTCGAACGCCCCTCGAATATGACCGGTCATCTTGCCGCAGCCAGTCGTCCGCCCGCCTCAATCCACCCCAGCCCCCATCCAGCCGCGCGGCCGCCGCCGAGCATCAGTCCCGCCGAGGCTTAAGCCTCACCCACCGCCCACGACTCCCGCCCCACGTTGATCCAGAGCAGCGCAGCCCCTAGCCCACTCCCCACGGCCAGCCACGTCCCCGCCGTCCCCAACCCCAGCCCACTCCCCCCACGCCCAACGCCCCACTGCCCCCGCCAGCCACTCCCCGCCGTCTACCGGCCCCAGCCACTGCCCGTTGCCCCACGGCCTCCACCCAGCTCAGCCCGCGGCCCCCTCGTCCCCATCCCCCTGAGCGTCAAGCTGCTCAACCGCCCACTCCGCCCAGTCCCGAATCGCCGCGAAATGCCGCCGCCCCAGCTCCGCCGCGATCCGCCCAAACGCCGCGCTCCCGGGCCCCGACACCTCCTCCATCTTCTCGATGTCCGCCCCGATCTCGGCGATCTCCCGCTCGCTGTGCGCGATCTCAGCCCGCAACAACGCCTGCGCCGCCCCCGGCTCCAACGCGGTGATCAAGAAGATCCGCAACAACGCCTTGTTCCGCACGGTGTTGACCGTCTCCAGCGGCCCCTCTCCCAGCCACGCCTGGAGTTCCGCCCGCCCCGCCTCGGTGACCACGTAGTCCCGCCGCCCCCGGGCACCCTCCGCCACCGCCTCGACCAGGCCGTCGTCAGCCAGCTTGTTCAGCTCGGTGTAGATCTGGTTGTGCCGCGCGCTCCACGCGTACCGGCCAATGCTGCCCTCGAAGTGCTTGGCCAGGTCGTACCCACTGGCCTCGGGACGCAACGCCAGCATGCCGAGCAGCGCATGACGCAGGGACATAACCCTTCCTCACCTCACAAGATCGCCCAGAGCCTAGACGCTCCACCACGACCAAGACCGCCAGCGCCACCGCCACCCAAGCCCCCGGGCATCCCGGCATCCCGGCATCCCGGCATCCCGGCATCCCGGCATCCCGGCATCCCGGACGAGTCTCGCGCCGCGCCCAGTCCCTCATCGCCCGACCCCGCACCGCGCCGAGCCGCCCCACCCGGTCTCGCACGCCCCGGCGGCGACCGTTATCCCGGCGGCTCCCACCGCGCCTGACTCGGCGGCCACCGCGCCTGCCCCTCCGGCTGCGGCGTCTGGCGGCACTGGCCACGTTGCCCGATCTGCCGAGTGCTGAGCGTGCCTCGCGGGCCCCGTGCCTACCGGCTGCCCGCCCGCGCCCTCCGCTTCTTCTGCGGAACGCTTTTCGCGGCCATTTGGTTGCCCCGGGCCTCCGAGCAACTCGGCACTCTCCACCAGCATCCCACATATCCGCAGCTCAAAGCCTATCCCACCCCCAACCGCCTCCTCCGCCAACCCCAAACCCAACGCACCGAACCAAGCCCCCGCATGCAACCCGAACGACCCCGCACCCCAACCCGCCACCCACGAACCTCCACCCACGAACCGCGACCCGGAAATCCACCGCCCCCATCCGCGCCCCGCATCCGCCACTCACCGCGCCCCGTCCCACGCGCAGCCGTCCCGGCAACGCCCGCGCACACCCACCACTCGCCACACCTCCATCTTGACATGTCAAAAATGACACGTCATAAATGAACCATGACCAACACCGCGACACCCCCCACCTACCTCTCCGGCGCCCTGGCCCCCGTCGCCACCGAGCACACCGCCCTCGACCTCCGCGTCACCGGCAACCTGCCGCCGGAGCTCGACGGTCGCTACTTCCGCAACGGGCCCAACCCGCTTCCCGGCACCGATCCCGGTCACTGGTTCACCGGGCAGGGGATGGTGCACGGGGTTCGGCTGAGCAATGGGCGGGCGGAGTGGTATCGGAATCGGTGGGTTCGGACGCCGCGGTTTGCTGGGGAGGATCGGCCTTATGTTCGGGCGGATGGGAGTGTTGATCTCGCGGCGGTGAATGCCAATACGCATGTCATCCCGCATGCGGGGCGGATTCTGGCGTTGGTGGAGTCGGGGTTTCCGTATGAGCTGACGCCGGAGTTGGAGACCGTGGGGCCCTGCGACTTCGGGGGGCGGTTGACCACGGCGATGACCGCGCATCCCAAAGAAGACCCTGCCACCGGGGAGTTGCACTTCTTCGGGGTGGCGATGCGGCCGCCGTTCTTGACCTATCACGTGTTGTCGGCGGCCGGTGAGCTGGTGCGCAGTGTGCCGGTCGACGTGCTGGGGCCGAGCATGATGCACGACTTCGCGATCACCGCGAACCACGTGTTGTGGCTGGATCTGCCGATGACCCTCGATCTGGAAGCGGCCGGGGGTCTGCCGTTCCGGTGGAATGACGACTACCCGGCGCGGATCGGGGTCATGCCGCGGAATGGGAACAGTGCGGATGTGCGGTGGATCGAGATCGATCCCTGTTACGTCTTCCACGTGGCCAACGCGGCGGAGAACCCGGACGGCACCATCACCTTCGACGCGGTGCGCTACACCCCCGCCACCATCCAGCGGGCCTGGCGCCGGATCGGCGGGCATGCCGACCTGACCGAGGCCCAGACCTCCGCGCCGACCTCGTTGCACCGGTGGGTGCTGGATCCGGTGCGGGGCACGGCGCGGGAGCAGGCGCTCGGCGATGAGTCAGTGGAGTTCCCGACCATCAACGAGGGGCTGACCGGGCTCGCGCACCGGTTCGTCTACACCGTGGGGGCGCAGCTGACCGGGGGTGGACGCGGCATCGTCAAGTACGACCTGCGGGACGGGTCAACCGATCAGCACGAGCTCGCGGAGACCTGGCAGCCGGGTGAGGCGGTGTTCGTGCCAAGTGGGCACGGCGAATCCGAGGATGCCGGGTGGCTGTTGTCGGTGACCAGCAGCGAGACGGGCGCGGCCGCCGACCTGCTGGTGCTGGACGCCACCGACCTGGCGGCCGGGCCGGTGGCGACCGTGCACCTGCCCCACCGGGTGCCGGCCGGCTTCCACGGATCGTGGATCACCGACGCGGAACTGGCGGGTTGAGAACTCCGAGAGCGGCGGCTCCCCAGGGCCGCGGCGGGACCGGTCCCGGGGAGCTGCCACTCCCTCGCGTCTCCGCGAGGGTTTTTGGCGGCGGGGGTCCTCGGTGACCGGCACCTAACTTGCCCGCAACACGGGGCGTCGTCAATAGGTCTAGACCAAATTCAGTCCATAGGCACAGCCGGGCTGTGCCTATGGACCAGCCACCCTGAGCTGACAGACTGGCGACCATGGCAGACCGTAGGCCGCCCACGCTGGCACTTTCCGACCTGCACCGCAGGCACGGCAGCGGGCCTCGCAGTGTGCACGCGCTGCGCGGTGTCACCCTGACGGTCGAGCCTGGCCGGCTGGTCGCGGTGATGGGGCCGAGCGGGTCGGGCAAGTCCACCCTGCTGAACCTGGCCGGCGGGCTGGACGTGCCGACCTCGGGCACCGTGACGGTGGACGGGCGCGACCTGGCCACGCTGCGCGCCGCTGAGCTGGCGGCGTTGCGGCGCAACACGATCGGCTACGTCTTCCAGGAGTACAACCTGGTGCCCGCGCTCACCGCGGCGGAGAACGTGGCGCTGCCCAGGGAACTGGACGGGGTGCCTGCCCGGACCGCGCGGGCCGAGGCGCGGGAGACGCTGACCCAGCTGGGCATCGCCGACATCGGCGACCTGTTCCCCGACCAGCTCTCCGGCGGGCAGCAGCAGCGCATCGCGATCGCCAGGGCGGTGGTCGGCCCACGCAGGCTGATCCTGGCCGACGAGCCGACCGGGGCGCTGGACTCCGACAGCGGTGAGGCGGTGCTGCGGCTGCTGCGGGCGCGCTGCGACGCGGGCGCGGCCGGGGTGCTGGTCACCCACGAGGCCCGCCATGCGGCGTGGGCCGATCAGGTGATCTTCCTTCAGGACGGGCGGCTGGTGGACGAAACGGGATACACGCTGGACCCGGAGTCCCTGCTCAGCTGAGTGGGGCGGTTTCGCGTGAGTGTCGTCACCCGTTCTGCCCTGTCCGGCCCTTCGCCAAGATCCCTAGGCTCGGCAGCAGTCGAGTGCTGGGGAGAGTTGTGGTGCCACACGGCAGGGTCGCGGCCATTGAGTGCGGCGCTGACTCGATCCAGCTGCTGGTGGCCGACCTGGCTACCACCGACGGCACCGGCCTGACCGAGGTCACCAGGCGGTTCGAGCCGCTCAAACCCGGCGACGAGGCGCTGCCCAGGGCGCGCGCGGTGCTGGCCGACTACGCCGAGGTGATCGCCGAGCTCCAGGTGCACAAGGTGCGGCTGTGCGGCACCGGCGCGGACGAGTCGTTGACCGCGATCGCGCTGGACACCCTCGGCGTCAAACCGGACACCCTGACCGCGGCCGAGTGCGCCGAGCTGGCCTTCGCCGGCGCGGTCGGCGACCTGCCGGGCGCGGGCCAGGTGACGCACCTGGTCGCCGACATCGGCAACCACAGCACCCAGCTGGCCCTCGGAGTGTCCACTGTGGACCGGATCGCCTCGGTCGACCTGGGCTGCGCGGCGCTGGCGGACCGCTACTTCCAGCACGATCCGCCGGCCGAGGACGAGATCGAGCAGGCCAGGCAGGACATGACCTTCGTGGTCGACCACGCGCTGGCCGCGGTGCCGGGCTGGCGGACCGCCCGGCTGGTCGGGGTGTCGGAGTCGGTGGCCGGCATCGCCGCCTTCGTGCTCGGCGACCGGCCAGGTCCCGAGCAGCCGCTGCACCACGCGGTGATCACCGAGGAGGAGGTCACCGTGGCCACCGCCGAGCTGCTCACCATGCCGGCGGACACCCGGCGCGCGCTGGTCACGCCCTATCCGCACCTGGCCGATGTGCTGCCGGCCTGCGCGCTGGCGGTGCAGCTGCTCATGCAGCGCGCCGGTCAGCAGCGTCTGATCGTGAGCAGGCACGACATCCTGCACGGCCTGGCCCGGTACACAGGATGAGCCCGATCACCAGCAGCCACAGCTGGAACGGGTAGCCGGCCAGCCGTTCCATGCCGCCGGGGCCGAGCCCGAAGTGCAGCACCTGGGCGGAGTACTGCCCCGCGGTGAACAGCATCGAGGCGGTCACCGCGAGTCCGCCGACCAGGCAGCCGAACACGCCGATCCACCGCGACCGGTCCACCACGGCCAGGCTGACCAGGAAGATCGCGATCCCGCCGACCGGCAGGTTGAGCGCGGCCAGCGCGTGCCCGGTGCGGTTGATGTTCTCCGGCACCAGGCCGGTCAGCGCCTCCAGCGCGCCGGTGGCCAGCATCAGCGCGAAGGAGGCCGACCCGGTCCAGCCGTGCGGCCACAGCCCGCGCAGCAGCAGCGTGCCGCCGATCAGGCACAGCCCGGCGAGCACCAGCGTGGTGTTCATCAGCAGGTGCAGCGGCGAGCAGACGAACTGCGGGCCGCCGTGCGGTTCGATGAACAGGCCGCAGCCGGTGTTGCCGAGGTGGCCCACCAGGTCCTGGTACCAGGAGTAGGGCGGTTCCCAGGCCGCCGCGGTGATCAGCTGGCCGCCGACGCACAGCAGCGCCGAGCAGATCCACAGCAGCGCACCGAGGACGGCCATGGCACCCACTATGGCCGGTGCGCGCCGACCTGTGCGGGAGGCGCGTCACACTGGGACTCACTTCAGGTGGTTGGCGGCATCGGTGAAGAACTGGCGGACCGCCTCGTCGATGGTCTTGCGGCCGAAGACGACCTCCTCGTTGAGGCGCTGCATGAGCTTGTAGACCGCGCCGTCGCCCTTGGGCGGGGGTGGCGGCGGGTCGCCGAGATGGGGCTCCAGCGCGGTCTCGTAGTCGTAGACCTGCCGGTCGGGACCCTGCAGGCTGTCGGCGACCTGGGCGCGGATCTTCAGGTTGGGCGGCAGTCCCCTGGTGGCGCCGAGGATCTTGCCCGCTTCCTCGTCGTTGAGCAGGAAGTCGACCAGCTTGACCGCGGCCTCGCGCTGCTTGGTGCGGGCGAAGACGGACAGCAGCTGGGAGGGTTTGCGGTACTGGCCGAGCTGTGCCGGGTTGTCGCTGGGGTACGGGGCGAGCTTGAGCTCGTTGGGGCGGATGGCGTGGTAGCCGCCGAAGATGCTGTCGTAGCTGTGTTCGGTGGCGGTGCGGCGGCGACCCAGCGGGGTCTGTTCCGGGCCCTGGTTGAGGCCGGCGGTCAGCTCGGTGTGGTTGAGCGCGCCCGCGGCCCGGAAGCGGGCGGCCAGCTGCCAGAACTCGCGCAGGTCGGACTCGGTGAAGGCGAACTGGCCCTCGGCGGTGTAGAGCTGTTTTCCGCATTGCCGCAGCCACATCTCGAAGACGTCCTCGGTGCCCGCGAAGTCGGTGGCGCCGGCCAGCTGGCCCTGGGTCAGCCTGGTGGCGGTGGCCAGGTAGTCCTGCCAGGTCCAGCCCAGCTTCGGCTCGGGAATGCCCTTGGCGGCGAAGGGTTTCGGGTCGTAGACGATGGTGGTGGTGTTCTGCGCCAACGGCACCCCGACCTGTTTGGCGCCGACCTTGCCCGCAGCGAGCAGGCCCTGGTGCCAGTCCGCGGTGCGGATCTGCTTGCCCAGGCTGCCTGCCAGGTCCAGCAGCACGCCGCGGCCGGCGTACTCGTTGAGGTAGCGGTAGTCCAGCTGCATCACATCGGGCGGGTTGCCGCCCGCGGTCTCGGTGGCCAGCTTCTCCCAGTAGGCGGCGAAGGAGGTGAACGTGGTGTCCACCCGCACGCCGGGGTTGCGCTGCTCGAACAGCGCGACCGCGCGCTGGGTCAGGGTGGCCCGGTCCTGGTTGCCCCACCAGACGAAACGCAGCCGGATCTCGCCCTCGGCCGCGCCGCCACCGCAGGCGGCCAGCCCGAACACCAGGCCCAGCGCGGTCAGCAGCGCCAGTCTTCTCACAACCGGACCCCCAGTTCGCTGGTGCGCACCGGCCCGCCGGTGACCAGGCTGCGGTTGGCCGCGAACCCGGTGAGCAGCGAGCGCGCCCCGGCCAGGTGGTCGGCGCGTTTGCCGGTGCTGTCCTCGGTTTCCGCGCCGAAGAGTGCGGCGCACAGCCTGCGGTCGGCGGTGGCGTGCCCTTCCTCCGCGGACACCGAGACCTGCCGTGGCGGCTGCCAGAACTCGCGCACCCACAGGCTGGCGTGCGGCTGGCCGCCGGGATCGGCCTCCACCACCTCCAGCTCGGCCCGGCCCTTGCTGCCGTTGACCATCACCCGCACGCCCTCCCACGGGGCGTAGGCGGTCAGGTGGTAGGTCAGGGTGGCGCCGGAGTGGTAGCGGGCGAGCACCGCGAGATCGTCCTCAATGGACACTCCGGGGGCGAAGACATCCTGGTCCCGCCGGTAGCCGTCCTCGTGCGCGGCCTCGTGGTAGAGCTCGCGCAGCCAGGGGTCCTCGGTGAGGTCGAGCCGGAAGGCCGCCGGGTCGTGGCCGTGTCGCCGGAGGTTGTCCGGGCCGTAGAAGAACAACCGGCCCTGCGCGTAGACCTCGGCCGGTTCGGTGTCCAGCCACCAGTTGACCAGGTCGAAGTGGTGGGTGGCCTTGTGCACCAGCAGGCCGCCGGAGTTGGCCTTGTCCCGGTGCCAGCGGCGGAAGTAGTCCGCGCCGTGCCGGGTGTCCAGCAGCCATTCGAAGTGCACCGAGCCGACCTCGCCGACCTGCCCGGCCGCGATGATCTGCTTGAGCCGCTCGAAGACCGGCTGGTAGCGGTAGTTGAAGGCGACCGTGACCGTGCGCCCGGTGTCGGCCACCGCGTCCAGGATGCGTTGGCAGCGTTCGGGATCGGTGGTCATCGGCTTCTCGGTGATGACATCGCGGCCCGCGCGCAGGGCGGCGGTGATGTACTCCTCGTGGGTGCTGTCCACCGTGGTGACCAGCACGGTGTCCACGGCTTCCCGGTCCAGCATGGCCAGGAAGTCCTCGGCCGGATACTCGGGCACGGGGGCCGCGCCGGGCCCGGAGAGCCGCCGGTTGTGCGCGGCCATCCGGGTCCGGTTGACATCGGCCAGCGCGACCAGCTCGGCCGTGCCGGTGTGCTCGACGGCCAGGGCGCGCAGGAACACCGTGGCCCGGTGCCCGGTGCCGATGAGCGCGTAACGCTTGCGGGTCAAGGAGTTTCCTCACAGGTGGCAGGTGAGCACGGGGTCGGCGAAGTCGCCTCGGTCGAACTGCACGCCGTCGCCGCCGTCGGTGATCACCAGCTTCAGGTAGCGGGCGCCGGTGAGGTCGGCGGAGAGGGTCACGGCGTCGTCGCGCCAGCTGTGCAGGCCGCTGTCGGCGACTTTGCGGCCGTCGGCCCAGATCTCGAAGGTGGCCGAGCCGAGCTGCCGCTCATCGCGCTCGTCGTCGATGCCGACGGTGGTGGTGAGGTTGGTGCAGCGGTTGTTCAGGTAGTAGGTGAGGGTGCTGGGCGCGTGCCCGCCGAGGCCCTTGGCGAAGCGCTTCCCGTTGATGGTCAGGGGTTTGCCGTCGCCAGGCCGGTAGCTGCCGTTGGACATGTCGCGTTCGACCGGACCGTAACCGCCGTGCTCCACGGCCGAGCGGAGGTCACCGAGGCTGCTCACCGTGCCGGGCACCATGGGCGGCACGATGAGCTGCTGCTCGCCGCCCAGGATGACCTTGTGCGCGCCGGCCCAGCCGAACTCCAGTCCATTGTGGAGCTTCGCTGGCCCGTCGGGCGTGGTGGCGGGCACGGTGACCTGGTAGACCGCGCGGACGGTCTCGCCGGTGCGCAGCAGCCAGCGGCGGTCCGCGCGCACCAGCCGGGCGTGCCACTTCGGCGGCACGGTCAAGGTGAGCTTGGGGTCGAAGACGGGTGTGCGGGCCAGGTTGGTGGCGGAGACGCCGACCTCGAAGGTGCGTCCGGCCGGGGTGAGGTTGGCCGGGATGCCGGGGATGGTGGTGGCCAGGTCGAGGCCGGTGGTGACCGCGGGCTGCTGCCAGATCCAGTCCGCGCCGGTGGAGATCCGGTACATCACGGTGGCATGCGGCGGGACCACCGCGGAGACCTCACCCGCGGTCTGGAAGTCCTTGTGCTGCCACAGGTCCCGCACCTTGTACCCGGCCCGCTCCGGCAGGCCGAGCTCGGTGGCGCTGGTGCTGATCCGGGCGGCCACCTCGGTCTCGTTGAACAGCGCGACCGCGGTGTCCCCGTTGGCCAGCGGCTTGGCGAAGATCCAGCGACCGTCCTTGTTGGACAGCACCCTGCCCTGCTTGCCCAGCTTGTCCTGGTCGACCGCGATGACCTCGCGGTTGTTCAGGATGTCGAAGGTGGCGGGGGTGACCTTGCGCAGGTCCGAGCCGATCAGCAGCGGGGCGGCCATGATGGACCAGAGGCTGAAGTGCGAGCGGTACTCGGTGTCGGTCATGCCGCCGTTGCCGACCTCCAGCATGTCCGGGTCGTTCCACCGGCCGGGCCCGGCGTGCTCGGCCAGCACCGCGTTGCGCTTCATGATGTCCATGGTCTTGGCCCAGGTGTCGGTGATGTCGCCGGTGGTGCGCCACAGGTGGCCGACCTCGGCTCCCCATTCCCACGGCTTGTTCTCGCCCCACTCGCACAGCGAGTAGACGATCTTGCGGCCGGTCTTGATCAGCGCGTCGCGCATCTTGGTGTAGCGCTCCAGCGCGGGACGGCCCTGGTTGTTGCAGTTGTCGTACTTGAGGTAGTCCACGCCCCAGTCGGCGAAGGTCTGCGCGTCGATCTCCTCGTGGTCCAGCGCGCCGGGCATGGTCTTGGCGCAGGTGAGGGTGCCGGCGCTGGTGTAGATGCCCAGTTTCAGGCCCTTGGCGTGCACGTAGTCGGCCAAAGCCTTGATGCCACTGGGGAAGCGCTCTGGGTGGTGGGTGAGCCGCTTGGTGACCGGGTCGCGGTCCGGTGCGGCCCAGCAGTCGTCGATGTTGACGTAGGAGTAGCCGGAGTCCTTGAGCCCCTTGCTGATGAACAGGTCGGCGGTGTCCCTGATCAGCTTCTCGTCCACCGCGCATCCGGTGGCGTTCCAGTTGTTGAAGCCCATCGGCGGGGTGAGCGCCAGCCCGTCCGGTAGTGCCGCCGCCTGCTGCGGCAGCGCCACCAGGAGCCCGAGCACGGTGCCCGCCGCGCCGATCGAGGCGATCAGCTTGCGCGCCAACCTGTTCACCGCTACTCCCTTACTGGAGGATGTATCCCTGGTAGCCCCGGATGAGCTGGTAGCAGTCCTTCAGTCCGGCGCTCTCGATGCTGCGGTAGATGCCCCACTTGGGGCGCAGGTAGTTCTTGTTGCGCCACATGTCCACCGCGGTGGTCCGGTAGTCCTGCACCACCCGGCCGCCGTCCTTGATCACCCAGCGCACGTAGCCGCCGCTGTTGACCGCCTTGACCTCGAACTCGATGTCGATCCACTTGTTCTGCAACGGGGTCAGCGGCACCGGGGCGTGCACGGTGTTGGCGTCGTCGTCCCGCAGCGTGAGCATCTCGATCTTGGGTCCGTTGCGCTCGCGCAGGGTCATGGTGATCAGCGGGCCGCCCACGTCCTGCACCTTCATCTAGAAGATGTGGCTGAACCGGGTGGTGGCGGTGAGCGAGCTGGGGATGTAGGCCTGGTAGGTGATCCGCCAGGTCTGGCCTTCCTGGATCTTGTGCAGGGTGTCGCCGGTGCGCATGCCCTTGGACTCGTTGCGCTGCCGGTCGGAGCCGTCGCGGTCCCTGGTGTGCATGTCGAAGCGCCAGTGGTCGGCCAGCGCGTGGATGTGCTTGACGCCCGGGTGCGAGCCGGAACGGTCGTCCTCCAGGCCTTCGAAGGCGCGGAGCTTGTCGGTGGCGGGGTTCGGGTTCCAGCGCAGCACCCAGTCGGCCGGTCTGGGCTCCACCGCGCTGGTGCGGGCCGGGGCGACGGTCTGCGGGGCGGCAAGGCCCCCGACGGTCAAGGCGCTCAGAGCACCGAGTCTCAGTGCGTTCCTGCGGTCTATCCGGTGCGGTTCCTCGGACACGGAAGTCCCCTCCTCAGGCGGGGTTGGTGACCTTCTCCAATGTCACGGCGAACACGTGCGAACGGGGTTTCGCGCTGGCGGGCAAGGTGATCGCGCGCAGTCGCCGCGTCGGGTCGGCGGCGAGAACCTGGTGGAACACCGTGGCCCTGCGGTCCACGGGTCCGGTTCGGGTGTGGATCTGGTTGGTGCGCAACGGTTCGCTCTCCCCGAAGGCGGCCGGGGCGAGCCAGTCGGTGAGGGCGAGGCGGACCGGGGCGGTGCTGCCGTCGGTGTAGTGCAGGGTGGCCGTGGCATCGGTGTTGCCGTTGTCGCTGGCGCCCAGCAGGTGCAGCTTCCGGTAGTTGCCCTCGGGCAGCTCGAGGGTCTGTCCGGCGGCGATGACGTTGTTCTTGGTGCCTTCGTGGTCGTTGGTGAAGCGGAACGGCACGCCGTCGTTGGTGAGGGATCCGTTCTGCGGCAACGCGCCGGAGGGGTAGGTGCGGCCGGTGCCGTCGAAGTCGCCGTCGCCGAGGTAGAACTCGTTGGTGATGCCGTCGTTGGTGTAGAAGGGTTCCAGGTCCACGGTGACCATGTCGCCGCCGGGCGGCAGTGGCGGCAGGCCCCAGGGCGGAGCGGGTGTGGTGACCGTGACCGGTGCGATGGTGAGGTCGGGCCGGGTGCCGGCGGCGTGCACGATGACCTCCTGGCCGCGGCGCAGCTCGATCTCGATGGTGTCGGCGGCACCCTGCTTGTACCGGTGCGGGCGGCCGTGCACATCCCGCACGGTGAGGCGGCCGGGGATGCCGGTGCGCACCCGGCAGGGCTCGCCGGCCAGGCTGCGGATGCGGACGAACTCGGTCTTTCCGTTGCGCCGCACCGCGCTGACCAGGAACGCGCCCTCGGTGCGGAAGTCGTGCAGGGTGACCTCGGCCCACTCGCCCGGCACCGCGGGGAAGATCCGGATGATGCCGCCCCAGCTCTGGCAGAGCATGTCGTGCAGGGACTGCATGCCCGAGAGCGGGGTCTCGATGACCGGCCCCGCCTCGTAGTACATGGTGTTGGGCTGGAGGAAGCGGGCGACCAGCTCGCGCAGGTACTTCAGCGCGTCGTCGCCGCGGCCGAACTGGCTGGAGATCGAGGCGGCGCCGGTGAAGCTGTAGCCGCGCAGCGCGCCCTCGAAGCTGATCCAGTGCTTCAGCGAGCGGTCGATCAGCTCGCGGTGCTCGGGCTGTTCGGCGGTGACCAGGTAGAGCGGGTAGACCATGAGCAGGTGCGAGTAGTGCCGGTGCGACTTGGCGAACGGCACGCCCGCGCCGATCATGAAGCCGTTGCCGTCCACCGGGTAGTCGACCAGGGTGTCCAGCACCTCCCGCCAGCGCGGGGCCAGCGGGTCGTGGATGCGCAGCAGCCGCACGGACTCCAGCAGGGTGGCGCAGCTCCAGCGGATCAGCGCCAGGTCGTAGTTGCAGTCCGGCGCGCTGCCGTACTCCGGGGAGAAGGTGGGCGGCAGGTGCAGCTTGCCGTCCGGGCCGGGGGCGAGGAAGTGCAGGTAGTAGTTCATCGCCTTGCGCAGCAACGGGTACAGCACCTCGCGCAGCACCCGTTCGTCCATGCTGTGCCGGTAGGTCAGCCACACGTTGTGCAGCAGCCAGGGCAGGTCGCCGACCTCGGGGTCGGGTGAGGTCTTGCCTGGTACGCCGACGAATCCGGCGTCGTCGAACTGGGCGTCGGTGCTGCGGCGCAGCCCGGCCGAGTCGTGCCGGTACTCCGGGCGCAGGCCGTCGACGAGGGTCTGCCGGTGGGTGGCCAGGGTGCGCGGGATCGGGTCCAGCTCGGGGTGGCCGGAGCCGTGCACCGGCCAGTACTGCAGCTGGGCGTTGAGGTTCCACCACACCGAGGGCCAGGGCGTCGGCTCCAGCCAGGGGCCGGTGGTGGCCATCACCGGGCCGCTGGCACGGGAGGCGCTGGCGAGCTTGTACAGCTGGATCCAGTAGAAGCTCTGCAGCAGACCGTCCGGAATGGACAGGAAGCTGCGGCGGTAGCAGTCGTGCCACCAGTTCCGGTGCTCGCGCAGCAGCTCGCCCTCGCCGGTGAGCGCGGCGCGGCGCACGGTGGTGCGGGCGAACTGCTCGGCGGTGGTGTCCGGGTAGGTGTGCGCGACCGAGAGCAGCAGGGTGGTCTCGTTGCGCCCCTTGGTTTTGCGGTAGGCGGTGGCGGTCTGGCCGCCGGCCACCATGGGCTGCACGACCAGGTGCTCCTCGCCCGCGGTGCGGAGTTCCGGGGCCGGGTTGCGGGTGAAGTCCTTGGGCGGGTCCTCGCGGATGGTGCGCGGGCTGATCGCCTCGGCAGGGTGGAAGGCGAGGGTGAAGTCCCGTTCGCCCGCGCTGGGGCGCACCGAGATCCGCAGCAGCGAGCGGATGCTGTGCACGATCGCGCGGATCTCCAGGCTGCCGCGGTCGGTGGTGATGGTGCCACGCAACTCGGCCTGCCACAGGTCCAGCCGTAGGTCCAGGCCGGTGATGGCGCCGACCGGGGTGAGCAGCAGCCTGCCGACCGGCAGCCTGGCCACGCCCCACTCGTTGCCGAAGCTGGGCCTGTGGTCCTGCACTTGGCTGTGGTCGACGGTGAAACGCAGCGCGTTGGCGCCGGGTTCGCGGTAGACGCTGGTGGCCAGGAACCCGTTGCCCAGGAACGGGCCCTCGTACCAGGTGCGTGGCAGCCGGGCCCAGCGCAGGTCCTGCGCGCCGAGGAACTCCGCCCAGGCCGCCTCGGTGCGCATCCGGTCACGCAGCCCGGCCTCGGTGGCCTCGACCGGCTCGGCCAGGGCCTGTCCGCTCAGCGGCCCGGCCAGTGATCCGGCGAGTGAGCCGGCCACCGCCGCACCCAGGAAGCCCCTGCGGGAGATGCCCGCGGTCCCCTCGTCCATCAGCACCTCGTCCGTACGTGGCAACTCATACAAACGTTGCTCAAAGATCGGATGTGTGGCCGCCCCGAGCGTAGGACTGGCCAAAACCGCCGTCAACCTGTCATTCCGGCTACTCCGTGGGCAGGACAGCGCCCTATGGCCCTTGACAGGCTCCCCCGACCCCCGGTGTGCTGGACGAACCGCCACCGCCTCGCCGCCACCGTTCGCCATGAGATCGGATGATTACCTTTACATCGAGAGGTGGACGACGTGATCACGACAACCCGCGCCCGCAGGCTGGTGCTCGGCCTGCTGCTGGCCATGACCAGCGCGCTGGGCACCCCGGCGGCCGTCGCCGCGCCCGCGCCGGAGGACTGGTCGAAGGCGGTGGTGGACTCGACCATGAAGCGCTACACCCCCGCCACACTGGGCGGCTGGAGTTACACCCGGGGGCTGTACCTGTACGGCCAGTACCTGGTCTACAAGCGCACCGGGGAGAAGAAGTACTTCGACTACCTCAAGGCGTGGGTGGACCGCTTCGTCAACGCCGACGGCGAGATCAGCAACAACTTCACCAACCTGGACGCGATGCGCTCGGCCACCCTGCTGACCATCCTGCACGCCGAGACCGGGCAGGCGAAGTACAAGAAGGCGGCCGACAAGCTGCGCAACCGGTTCCCGGCCTACCCGAGGACCAAGGACGGCGGCATGTTCCACGCGGCCGGCAAGGTAGGACAGCTGTGGGCGGACGGGGTGTACATGGCCCAGCCGTTCATCGCCGGCTATGCCAAGCAGTACAACGAGACCTACGGTTACGACGAGGCCGTTCGCAACCTGGCCGCCTACTTCAAGAACCTCAAGCGCGACAACGGCCTGCTCTGGCACGCCTATGACGAGGACGGCTCCGAGCCGTGGGCGAAGAACCCCGGCAGGCACTCCGCCGAGCACTGGGCCCGGGCCATCGGCTGGTTCGGCATGACCGCCATCGACATCCTGGAAGTGTTGCCCGCCAACCATCCCCGCCGCGCCGAGGTGATCGCCATGGTGCAACACCTGGCCCGCGGCTACCAGCGCTACCAGGACGCGGCCACCGGACGCTGGTTCCAGGTGGTGGACAAGCCGACTGCGAGCGGCAACTGGACGGAGACCTCCGCCTCGGCCATGTACACCTTCATGATCTCGCGCGGGGTGGAGCGGGGGTACCTGGACGCGAGCTTCAGCGCGGTGAGCCGCAAGGGGTATCAGGGCGTGCTGGCGAAGGCGAGCGTGGGCTCGGACGGGCTGACCAACGTGCGGGACATCAGCGAGGGGACGAACGTCGGGGACCTGTCGTACTACTTGAAGCGACCGCGGAACACGAACGACTTCCACGGGCTGGGCGCGTTCCTGATCATGAACGAGCAACTCCGCAAGACCGGGGCGTGAGACTCAGGCGTCGGGCGCGCGCGGGGTCTCGATCTCGCGCGCGTCCCGGCGCAGCTCGACGGTGAAGCCGATGGCGCGGCCCATTCGGGCGACGATGCGGACGCGGTGCTCGGGCAGAAATCTGCCGACCACGTAGAGGAAGCCGAGAACGGCACCGGCGAGGATGAGAACGAGGGCGACGACTGCCCACAGGTCCACGGCATGCTCCAGCCACGACCAGCCTGAGCTTCCGGTCGTCGCTTTAGTTTCGCCGCGCCTGACTGGGAGCATTCGAAACTCCGGTCGTGTCTGCTCAGGAGCCAGCCATTCGGGTTGACTGGCACAAGACGACCGGGCCGCGAGCTGGAGCTGTCTGGCAGCTTGCGGCGCACGCATCGTAGCAGCACCGCTACCGCGAGTGGTGACCGAAGCTTTGCGGCAACGTGACTTGTCCGCACACTCCGCCCGCACTCCCTGGGATAGCGTCATCGCTCTGGGTAGTCGAGCAAGTAGGGGGCGTGATGACCGGCGCGAGCATCGCGATCAGCGGCACCGGGTCCGAGCAGTTGCGAGATCTGGCTGCCTGGTTGCACGGTGAGGACGAGCTACGCGGCCGGGTCGAGCTGCTCGACGCCCCGGTGCGGCCCGGTGAGCTGGGCGCGGAGCTGGATGCCGTGGTGGTGCTGGTGACCAGTGGGACGGCGACGGTGCTGGTGCGGTCGTTGTTCGGGTGGCTGGGCAGGCGGACCGAGGCGCGGCGGGTGACGCTGAAGGTGCGGGCCGAGGGGCGTGAGGTGACCTTGCAGGCGGGGTCGGCGGATGAGGCGCGGGCCGTGCTGGTGGAGGTGCGCAAGGTGCTGGACGGCGAGGCCTAGGTGCACCGGCCGCCGGAGCGCCGGTTGTCCAGGGCGGTGCTGATCGGCACCAGCGACTACCTGCACGCCGAGGAGCTGCCGCCGCTGCCCGCCGTCGGCAACAACCTCGCCGACCTGCGCCGGGCGCTGACCGATCCGGACACCGGCATCCTGGACCGCGGCCAGTGCACGGTGATCGACACCCCGGACTCCCCCGCCAGTCTGCTGGACCGGCTGGCCGCGGTGGCGGGGCAGGCCGAGGACCTGCTGCTGGTCTACTACGCGGGGCACGGGATCCGACATCCGGTCAAGGAGCGGTTGTTCCTGGGGGTGCGGCAGACGAGTCAGCGCAGCCTGTGGGGTACCGGGGTGCCGTTCGACTCGGTCCGGGAGATCATCGAGGGCTCGCCGGCGCGGACCCGGTTGCTGTTGCTGGACTGCTGTTACTCGGGGCTCGCGGTGAGCACGATGTCCCCGGCGGGGGTGGACATCCAGGAGGTGGACGTGCGGGGGACGGCGGTGATCGCGTCCTCGCCGCGCAACGAGCGGTCGCACTCGCCGGTGGGTGAGGCGCACACCGCGTTCACCGGGGAGGTGATCCGGCTGCTGCAGGACGGGTCGCCGTTGCGGGATGCGCCGTTGACGGTGCAGCAGTTGTTCCGGTCGGTGTCGGCGGCGCTGGCTCGGCGGGAGCTGCCTCGGCCGAAGGGGAGTTTGGGGGATACCAGCGGGGATCTGTTGCTGCGGCGGGAATCCGGGCGGCCGGGCGCGGAGGTGGCGGAGCCCGCGGGGCGGGTCGCGGCTGAGCCGGTGCGGCCGGATGCGGAAGTGGTGAAACCCGAGGTGCGGGTCGCCGCGGAGCCGATGCGGTCCGGTGCGGAAGTGGTGGAGCCACCGGTGCGGGTCGCGCCGGAGCTGATTTGGCCGGGGCTGCCGGTGGTGGCCGCGGAGCGGGAACCGGTGGCCGGGACCAAGCCGGTCCAGCCGGTGCCGTATGTGCCGCCGGGGCCGCCCTCCGTCGAGTACCTGCGCGGCCGCCCCATGCCGGCCTCCTACTACCGCCGCGTCTTCGGCTCCGCGCTGACCACCGCGCTGCTCTGGCTGCTGTTCGCCTACCTGAGCGGCCAGGGTGCGGGCGTGCTGTTGCAGGCGGGACTGGCGGGATCGCTGTCGCCGCTCGGGCTGGCGATGCTGGTCGTGGGGTTGATGTTCGGGCTGGTGCTGCGGTTCCGGTACCGGGTGCGGTTGTTGCGCGGGCCGCGGTGGCCTCCGCTGCCCCAGGTGCGGCCTCGGCTGGCGCTGGGGCTCTACCGTGCGGCGAACGTGCTCGTCTGGGCCGCGTTGCCCGCGCTGGCGGTGGCGGCCTACGCCGTCGTGGTGAACACCGGCGAGCTCAACTACGGCTTCCACTTCCTGGCGGTGGAGGCGATCGTGGGTGACCTCTACCTGATGCGCAGGCTCAACGAGCTCAGCTGGTGACGGGTCAGGCCTCGCGTTGTTCCGGCAGGCGGACCGCGGCCTCGGCCGCCTCGACCCGGTCGCGGCCGCTCTCCTTCGCCCGGTACAGCGCGGCGTCGGTGGCGGCGACCAGGCTGTCCAGGTCCGGGCCGTGGTCCGGGGAGATGCCCAGGCCGACGGAGGTGGTGCGGTCGTCGATGATGACCACGTGGCCGCCTCGGCGGTGCGTGGTCGGCACCTGCATGTCGCGGACCTTGGCGCGGATGCGCTCGGCCACGGTGTGCGCCTCCAGGCGGCTGACCTCGGGCAGCAGCACGATGAACTCCTCGCCGCCCCACCGGCCGACCAGGTCGCCCGCACGGGTGCTCTCGCGCAGGACCTCGGCCACCGCGCGCAGCACGTCGTCGCCTGCCACGTGGCCGTAGGTGTCGTTGATCGACTTGAAGTGGTCCAGGTCCAGCATGAGCAGCGCGGCCTGGTGGTCGGCGCGGACCAGGGTGCGGTTGGCGCGGTCCAGCCAGCCACGGCGGTTGAGCAGTCCGGTCAGCGCGTCGGTGGAGGCGTCCCGCTCCAGCTGGCGCAGCAGCGCGATCCGGTTCAGCACGGCGGCGACCGGGACCAGGGCGAAGGCCAGGAACGGGTTGTGGATCAGCACCACGGCGGCGACCGCGCCCAGGGCCACGGTCATGGCCTCCAGGGCGTTGTCCGGGGCGGTGCCGAACAGCTCGGTCAGGTCGGGCTTGGGGGTGCTCAGCGCGATCACGCCCGCGACCACCAGCAGCTGGGTCAGGCCGTAGCTGAACCCGGCGGCCGCGGTGGTGCCGGCCTCGGCGAGCATGGTCAGCGGGTGGGCGCTGGTCCAGGCCGGGGTGCCGAGCAGGTCGAGCACCTCGTGCGCGGACAGCGCGGCGAGCAGGATGCTGCTGGTGCTGAAGGCGAACCGGAACAGCGGGCGGCGCGCGATGAGGTAACGCTGCGTGCGAATGGCGATGACGACCAATGCCATCAACGGCACCGGCAACAGCAGAACCGCGGGCAGGGTCCAGATACTCGTAAGATCAATATGCGGCCCTGGTGTGCTGCCCCTGCGTTGTTCCTCGGTGCGCCGGGACAGGTGCACGTGCGCCCCGCCACAGGCGATGAGAACTAGACAAGTCAGCCATTCCCGGCCGGCCGGCGCGTCCATGGCCAGCACGGATGTGACTAGAGCGGTCAGCACCACCGCCTCGACTACCAGCAGATAAACGATTACCCGCCGAGGCAGCGACCACAGCGCCCATTTACTCGGGCGAATTCGTGCGAACGATTCCCGCTTCTTCGTTTGGCCGGTGTGCGACTGACCCCCCACACTGTTCATACCTCTATCCCGTGTGCCCGGCACACGGGTGTCGTGTAGCTGCGGCCTGAGCGTGGCGCTGACCTCCCGGGGAGGTGGTCTCCGTGTCCGACCGCGACTGGTGAAGGTCATGGCCGTCCCCTTTCGCCCGCACCCACCGCAGCCGACCGGAGGTGATTCCCGTGACTGACCGCGACTGGTGACTCTCGCTTGGTTTGTCGGCGCCGCAGCCCGGCGTCGTTACACCGGTGTACCCCGTTTTGCACTCCGTGTGACCGGCAACCGCTGAGTCTCACACCCATGACGGACTCACCGGACCCTCCTGACGCGACCGTCGCCATGCCCACGCGGCCGGAACCGCCAGGACCAGGCCAACGGCCCCTGCCAGGGTAACCGTCGTGCTCGGGCTGCCGACCAGCTCTGTGGTCACACCGCCCGCCACCACGCCCAGACCCTGCACCACGCGGAGCCCGGTGCGAGCCACGCCATAGGCCGCGCCCCGGTCCGCGTCCGGCACCGCGGCCATGAACTCGGCCGCCGCCGTGACCTGGTAGGCGGCCAGCGCGCCCGAGATCGCGAGCAGGACCAGCGCGCCCGCCAGGCCCACCCCGGCGAAGCCGAGCAGGGCCGCGACCGAGCCGACCGCGAACACCCCGAGCAGCCGGAGCCGGGTCTCGGTGCTGGTCCAGCGGGTGAGCAGGAAGGTGCTCAGCGCGTACGCGGCCGGGTCCACCGCGAGCAGCCAGCCCACCGCGGCCGGTCCCGCGCCGTACTCCAGGGCCAGCGGCGCGGCCAGTCCCTCCGGCACCACCGCGATCCCGGCCAGCCAGGACAGCCCGAGCAGCGCGCGCAGCCGCCTGCTCCGCCACACCACCCGCACCCCGGAAGTGCTCCTGGCCTCGGCGGCGACCGTCTCGCGGGCTGCGGGCCGGTGCTTGACGCCGAGCTGGACGAGCAGCGCGACCATGGCGAAGGTGACCGCGTCGATGGCCAGCGCCAGGTGTGGTCCGAGCAGGCCGACCGCGAGGCCGCCGCCGGCCAGGCCGAGCAGCATGGCCGCGTTCGCGGTGATCTGCCGCAGCGCCTGTCCGGCCTGGTAGACCTCGCCGGTGAGCACCACCGGCACGGTGGCCGCCTGGGCCGCGGCGAACGGGGCCTGGGCCAGCTGGACCAGCACCAGCAGGCTGGCGACCAGCCACAGCGGCATGCCGGGCACGGCCATCAGACCGACCAGCAGCGCTTGGGCAAGGGAGGTGTGCACCATCACCGGGCGCCGGGGGTAGCGGTCGGCCAGCCAGGACAGCAGTGGACCGGCGACCAGCTGGGGCAGCATGGTCAGCGCGTAGGCGCCCGCGGTGAGCAGGGCCGAGCCGGTGCGCTCGAAGACCAGCAGTGAGAGCGCGACCTTGGCCAGTTGGTCTCCCACCACCGACTGGAGCTCCGCGAGCCACAGCGCACGGAACTCGGCGATTCCGAACGCCGCGATGAACCCGCCCTGCCGCGACACATCGAACACCCTAGAAGCGCACGAAAGCGCACGCTTGTCTCCAGGCAGGTCCTACCGGAAAAGAGCAACACAGGGTGCTTGCCGGTGACGGTGGGTGCAGGAAACGGCCACTGTGCGCTGGCCCATCGGTCGGATTTGGCTAGGCACGGTCGCTGCGGGTAAACGTGAGGTATGAGCGAGAACGCGGTGGAGTTCTACTGGCGGCCGGGCTGCGGTTTCTGCATGAGCCTGGAGCGGGCGCTGAACCAGGCCGGGCTGCCGTATCGCAAGGTCAACATCTGGGAGGACCCGGAGGCGGCGGCGCGGGTGCGCTCGGTGGCCAACGGCAACGAGGTGGTGCCCACGGTGTTCGTCGGACCGGCCGCGATGGTCAACCCGAGCATCGGCCAGGTCACCGCCGCGGTCCGCGAGCACGCGCCAGAGCTGCTGCCGCAGGCATGACCGACTGGGAGCCCCTGGCGGGCAGGCTCGCGCACGAGGCGCTGGCCGAGGGCGACCCGACCGCCTGGTTCGACCGGCTGTACCAGGCCGGGGCGGACGGCGGGGTGGACATGCCCTGGGACCGCCAGGCTCCGCAGCCGCTGCTGGCCGCCTGGGCCGCCGGAAACGGGCTGTCCGGGGCTGGCTCGCCGGAGGCCGGGCAGGCTGGGGCCGGGCGGCGGGCGGTCGTGGTCGGGTGCGGGCTGGGCGCGGACGCGGAGTTCCTGGCCGGGTTGGGCTTCGCCACCACCGGCTTCGACATCTCCGAGACCGCGATCCGGACCAACCGGGCGCGCCGCCCGGACTCGCCGGTGCACTACACCACCGCGGACCTGTTCGCGCTGCCGCCGGAGTGGCACCGGGCCTTCGACCTGGTGGTGGAGATCTTCACCGTGCAGGCCCTGCCCGGTGAGCTGCGCGCGGGCGCGGTGACCGGGGTGCGCGAGCTGGTCGCGCCCGGCGGCACGCTGCTGGTGATCGCCCGCTCCGCCGAGCAGCCGCCCGCCGAGGGCGACGGGCCGCCGTGGCCGTTGGTGCGCGCCGACCTGGACCTCTTCACCGCCGATGACCTGCGGGAACGCCGGGTGGAGCGGGCCGGGGACACCGGCAGGCCGAGCCGGGGCAGCTGCTGGGTCGCGGAGTTCGAGCGCCCGAGGTAGCTGTTCACCTACCCGCCGCGATGGTGAACGTTCGCTTCGCTAGCGTTGTCGCGCCAGATTATGGGCATTACCCACAGGACAGCGTCGTCCCGCGACAACTCACCCTGGAGCAGCCATGCGGCCGTGGCCCGGCCACGCCTATCCCCTCGGCGCGTCCTACGACGGCGCGGGGACCAACTTCACCCTCTTCTCCGAGGTCGCCGAGCGGGTCGATCTCTGCCTGTTCGACGAGGACGGCACGGAGACCCGGGTGCGCATGCCCGAGGTCGACGGCTTCGTCTGGCACGGCTACCTGCCCGGCGTCGGACCCGGCCAGCGGTACGGCTATCGGGTACATGGACCACACGATCCGGCGAACGGTCTGCGGTGCAACCCGAACAAGCTGTTGCTGGACCCCTACGCCAAGGCCGTGGACGGGCAGATCGACTGGGACGAGTCCCTGTTCGGCTACCGCTTCGACGACCACGAGGAGCGCAACGACCTCGACTCGGCGCCGCACGTGCCCAAGTCGGTGGTGATCAACCCGTTCTTCGACTGGAACAGCGACCGGCCGCCGCGCACCCCGTACAGCCAGACGGTGATCTACGAGGCGCACGTGCGCGGGCTGACCATCCAGCACCCGGAGGTCCCGCACGAGCTGCGCGGCACCTACGCCGGGCTGGCGCACCCGGTGATGATCGAGTACTTCCGGGAGCTGGGCGTCACCGCGGTGGAGCTGATGCCGGTGCACCAGTTCATCACCGACCACCACCTGGCCGAGCGCGGGCTGACCAACTACTGGGGCTACAACACCGTGGCCTTCTTCGCCCCGCACGACGGCTACGCCGCGATCACCTCGCAGGGCAACCAGGTGCAGGAGTTCAAGGCGATGGTGCGGGCGCTGCACGAGGCCGGGATCGAGGTGATCCTGGACGTGGTCTACAACCACACCGCCGAGGGCAACCACCTCGGGCCGACGCTGTCGCTGCGCGGTATCGACAACGCCGCCTACTACCGGCTGGTGGAGGACGAGCCGCAGCACTACATGGACTACACCGGCACCGGGAACTCGCTCAACGCGCGCAACCCGCACACCCTGCAGCTGATCATGGACTCGCTGCGGTACTGGGTGACCGAGATGCGGGTGGACGGCTTCCGGTTCGACCTGGCCTCCACGCTGGCCCGCGAGTTCTACGACGTGGACAAGCTGAGCGCGTTCTTCGACATCGTGCAGCAGGACCCGATCATCAGCCAGGTCAAGCTGATCGCCGAGCCGTGGGACGTCGGGCCCGGCGGCTACCAGGTCGGCAACTTCCCGCCACTGTGGACGGAGTGGAACGGCAAGTACCGGGACACCGTGCGCGACTTCTGGCGCGGTGAACCGGCCACCCTCGGCGAGTTCGCCTCGCGGATCACCGGATCCTCCGACCTGTACCAGGACGACGGCCGCCGCCCGTACGCCTCGATCAACTTCGTCACCGCGCACGACGGGTTCACCCTCAACGACCTGGTGTCCTACAACGACAAGCACAACGACGCCAACGGCGAGGACGGCCGGGACGGGCACGACGACAACCGCTCCTGGAACTGCGGGGCCGAGGGGCCGACCGACAACCAGGAGATCAACGAGCTGCGGGCCCGGCAGCGGCGCAACTTCATCGCCACCCTGTTCCTGGCCCAGGGCGTGCCGATGCTCTCCCACGGCGACGAGCTGGGCCGCACCCAGCACGGCAACAACAACGCCTACTGCCAGGACAACGAACTCTCCTGGGTGGACTGGTCGCTGCTGGAGTCCAATGTGGACCTGCTGAACTTCACCAGGGCCACCGCGCGGCTGCGCAGGGACCACCCGGTGTTCCGGCGGCGGCGGTTCTTCCGGGGCAGGCCGGTGCGCAAGGGCGAGGAGCTGCGCGACATCGCCTGGTTCACCCCGGCCGGTGAGGAGATGACCGAACAGGACTGGGAATCCGGGTTCGGGCGCTGCATCATGGTCTTCCTCAACGGCGACGGCATCACCGACCTGGACGCCAGGGGCGAACGGGTCACCGACGACTCGTTCCTGCTCTGCTTCAACGCCCACGACGGCGAGATGGAGCTGACCGTGCCCAACTCGGGCTACGGCCAGGAGTGGGCGGTCGTGCTCGACACCGCCACCGGTGAGGCGCTGGCCGGCTCCGGCGGCGGTGTGGTGACCGGGGTGATCGCAGGCGGCACACCCACCCAGGCCCGCACGGTCCGCGGCGGGGAGACGATCAAGGTCGTCGACCGGTCGCTGCTCGTCCTCCAGCGCACCGACTGACCAGCTCACTCCACCACACGGGGGCTACCACCGATGACCACGCCCAGCTCGACCTACCGGTTGCAGCTCAACGCGGAGACCACCTTCGCCGCGGCGGCCGAACTGGCCGACTACCTGGCCGAGCTGGGCGCGGGCGCGCTGTACGCCTCCCCCGTGCTGCAGGCCGCCCCCGGTTCCACGCACGGCTACGACGTGGTCGACCCGACCCAGCCCTCGGCGGCGCTGGGCGGGCCGGACGGGCGGGCCGCGCTGAGCACCAGGCTCGGCCAGCGCGGGCTGGGGCTGGTGCTGGACATCGTGCCCAACCACATGGGGGTGGCCGACGCCGCGGCCAACCCGTGGTGGTGGGACGTGCTCAAGCTCGGGCAGTCCTCGCCGTGCGCGCACTACTTCGACGTGGAGTGGTCGCACGGGCCGCTGCTGATCCCGGTGCTGGCCGATGACGAGTCGGCGCTGGACGAGCTGCAGATCAAGGAGGACTGCCTGGTCTACGGCGACCTGCGGTTCCCGCTGGCGCCGGGCACCGAGGAGGGCTCGCCGAGGGTGGTGCACGAGCGGCAGCACTACCGGCTGGTGGACTGGCGGCGGGCCTCCACCGAGCTGAACTACCGGCGGTTCTTCGACATCAACGAGCTGGCCGCGGTGCGGGTGGAGGACGAGGAGGTCTTCCAGGCCACCCACGGCGAGCTGCTGCGCTGGGTGTCCGCGGGGCAGGTGACCGGGTTGCGGATCGACCACCCGGACGGCCTCACCGATCCCGGCCGCTACCTGCGGCGGCTGCGCGCGGCCGCGCCGGAGGTGTGGCTGGTGGTGGAGAAGATCCTCGGCGTGGACGAGGCGCTGCCGACCTCCTGGCCGGTGGCTGGCACGACGGGTTATGACGCGCTGCGGGAGATCTGCGGGGTGTTCGTGGATCCCAAGGGCGAGCCGGTGTTCACCAGGCTGGCGGCCGAACTCGGGGTGCCGGTGCAGGTGCACGAGGTGGAGCGCGGCTGCCGTCGCCGGGCGGCGGGCACCATCCTGGCCGCGGAGGTGCGGCGGATCGCCCGGCTGCTGCCGGAGTTCGAGGCCGCCCGCGCGGAGGCCGGGATCGCCGAGCTGCTGTCCTCGTTCCGGGTGTACCGCAGCTACCTGCCGGAGGGGCGCGGGCCGCTGTGCGCGGCGCTGGCCGCGGCGAGCATGGCCCGGCCGGACCTCTCCGACGTGATCAGCCTGGTGGGCCAGCGGATGCTCACCGATCCGGAGTGCGAGCTGACCCAGCGGGTGCAGCAGACCTCGGGCATGGTGATGGCCAAGGGCGTTGAGGACACCGCGTTCTACCGGTGCACCCGGTTCGCCGCGCTGAACGAGGTGGGCGGGGCGCTGGACCGGTTCGGGGTGTCCGTGGCCGAGCTGCACTTCCGCAACGCCGCGCGCGAGGCGGGCTGGCCGGCCACCATGACCACGCTGTCCACCCACGACACCAAGCGTTCGGAGGACGTGCGGGCCCGGCTGGCGGTGCTGGCCGAGGTGCGGGACGAGTTCGCCGGTGCGGTGCGCCGGTGGACCGACCGGGCCGGGCTGCCCGAGCCCTCGCTGAACCTGCTGGCCTGGCAGACCCTGGTGGGAGCCTGGCCGATCAGTCCGGAGCGGATGCGGGAGTACCTGGCGAAGGCGGCCAAGGAAGCCAAGGTGGCCACCTCCTGGACCGACCCGGACGCCGAGTTCGACGCGGTGGTGGCGGCCTGGCCGGAGCGGGTGCTGGCCGACGCCGAGCTGGCCGCGGACGTGGCCGCCTTCGCCCAGGCGGTCCGGGCGCACGGCTGGTCGAACTCGTTGGGGCAGAAGCTGGTCCAGCTGGCCGGGCCGGGGGTGCCGGATGTGTACCAGGGCACCGAGCTGTGGGACTTCTCCCTGGTGGACCCGGACAACCGGCGGCCGGTGGACTTCGCCGCGCGGCGGAACCTGTTGGCGCGCATCGACTCCGGCTGGCTGCCGGAGGTGGACGAGCTGGGTGCGGCCAAGCTGCTGCTGACCTCGCGGGTGCTGCGGCTGCGGCGGGACCGGCCGGAGCTGTTCACCGGTTACCGCCCGCTGGACGCCGAAGGCCCCTCCGCTGAGCACGCGCTGGTGTTCGCGCGCGGGCCGGAGCTGAACCTGGTGGCGGTGGCGACCCGGCTGCCGGTGGGGCTGGGCGCGGCCGGGGGCTGGCGGTCCACGGTGCTGCCACTGCCGATCGGCGAGGGCTCGTGGACGGACGCGCTGACCGGCCGCGAGGTCTCCGGCTGTCCGCGGCTGGCCGAGCTGCTGTCCCCGTACCCGGTGGCGCTGCTGGTGCGGTCATGAACGAGTTCAGCGTCTGGGCGCCCAAGTCCGAGCGGGTCCGGCTGGAGCTGGACGGTGCCGAGCACGACCTGCGCCGCCACCAGGACGGCTGGTGGCGACCGGCGGAACCGTTGTCCGGCAACGACTACGGCTTCCTGCTCGACGACGACCCGGCTGTGCTGCCCGATCCGCGCTCGCTGCGCCAGCCCGACGGCGTGCACGGGCTGTCCAGGGCCTACCGGCACGACTTCGCCTGGACCGACCAGGGCTGGACCGGCCGGGCGCTGCCGGGTTCGGTGATCTACGAGCTGCACATCGGCACGTTCACTCCCGGCCGCACCTTCGACGCCGCGATCGAGCGCCTGGACCACCTGGTGGAGCTGGGCGTGGACTTCGTGGAGGTGATGCCGGTCAACTCCTTCGACGGCCCGCACGGCTGGGGCTACGACGGGGTGCTCTGGTACGCCGCGCAGGAGTCCTACGGCGGTCCGGACGGCTTCAAGCGGTTCGTGAACGCCTGCCACGGCAAGGGTCTGGGCGTCATCCTGGACGTGGTCTACAACCACCTCGGCCCTTCGGGCGCGTACCTGGACCGGTTCGGCCCGTACTTCGCCGGTGAGACGATCTGGGGCCCGACGCTCAACCTGGACGGCCCGGACTCCGGCGAGGTCCGCCGCTACGTCATCGACAACGCGGTGTCCTGGCTGCGCGACTTCCACGTGGACGGCCTGCGCCTGGACGCGGTGCACGCCCTGGCCGACCGCCGCGCCACCCACCTGCTGGAGGAGCTGGCGGTCGAGGTGGAGTCGCTGTCCGCGCACCTGCGCCGCCCGCTGACCCTGATCGCCGAGTCCGACCTCAACGACGCCCGTCTGGTCACCCCGCGCGAGGCAGGCGGTCTGGGCCTGCACGCGCAGTGGGCCGACGACATCCACCACTGCCTGCACACCACCCTCACCGGCGAACGCCAGGGCTACTACGCCGACTTCGGTTCCCTGGAGTCCCTGGCCCGCACGCTGCGGGAAGCCTTCTTCCACAACGGCACCTGGTCCTCTTTCCGCGGCCGCACGCACGGCCGCCCGATCGACCCGCACCGCCAGTCCGGCCACCGCTTCCTGGCCTACCTGCAGAACCACGACCAGATCGGCAACCGGGCCACCGGCGACCGCCTCTCCGCCACCCTGTCCCCCGGCCTGCTGGCCTGCGGCGCGGCCCTGGTCCTCTGCGGCCCGTACACCCCCATGCTGTTCATGGGCGAGGAATGGGGCGCGCGCACCCCTTGGCAGTTCTTCGCCACCTTCCCCGACCCGGCCCTGGCCGAAGCGGTCCGCACCGGCCGCCGCCGCGAGTTCGCCGACCACGGCTGGTCCGCCGAGGACGTGCCGGACCCCATGTCACCGCAGACCATGGAACAGTCCACAGTGGACTGGTCGGAGCCGGACCGCCCGGCACACGCAGAGCTGCTCACCTTGTACCGCGACCTGATCCGCCTGCGCCGCGAGCACCCCGAGCTGTCCGACCCGCGCCTGGACCGCCTGCGGGTCGACTACGACGAACAGGCCCGCTGGCTGGTCATGCACCGGGGCGAGCTCCGCGTGGCGGTGAACCTGGCCGCCACGCAAGCCCAGCTGCCCTACCCGGTCAGCACCGTCCTGCTCTCCTCCGCCCCGGTCCACCCCGCCGAATCCCTCACCCTCCCCCCGGAGTCCTTCGCCGTGTTCCGCTGACCTCACCTCGCGCTCGGCGCGGCTAACCTGCCGATCATGAGGATGATCGCCGTTCCGCCGGGCCGGGTGGTCCTGACCGACCGGCGAACCCAGCGCAGTCGGCCGGTGGACCTGCTCCCCTACCGGCTCGCCGCGTTCCCGGTCACCCAGGCCCAGTACGCGGCCACCACCGGCCGTTGCCTTGGTGCCGCCCAAGGCGACCACCCGGTGGAATCCGTCTCCTGGCACGACGCGATCACCTTCTGCAACACCCTGTCCCGCCAGGAGAACCTGACCCCGGCCTACCACCCCACCGGCGAAACCACCCAGTGGGACCGGACCGCCGACGGCTACCGCCTCCCCACCGAAGCCGAATGGGAACACGCCTGCCGAGCGGGCACCACAACTCCCCGTTACGGCGACCTGGACGACATCGCCTGGTACCGCGAGAACTCCCAGGAACAAATCCACAACGTGGGCGAAAAAGAACCCAATGCCTGGGGCCTGCACGACATGCTCGGCAATGTCTGGGAGTGGTGCTGGGACCTGTACGACCCGGAGGTCTACGGCACCTACCGGGTGCTGAAGGGCGGCGGCTGGCTGGACGAGCACTGGAGCGTCCGGGCCGGCGTGAGCAGGAAAAGCCACCCCACCTACGCCATCGACGACGTCGGGTTCAGACTGGCGCGAAACCTCGCCTGACGCGCGCTCAGCTCAGCTGTAGGCGGTCGGCCAGACCGGCCGCGGTGAAGGCGGCCGCCAGTTCCTCGCGGCCCTCGGTGAAGTGGGACCAGCTGTCGAAGTGGACGGGCACCACGCGGCCGGCGCCGAGGATCTGGGCGGCCTCGGCGGCCTGGGCGCTGTCCAGGACGAGCACTCCGCCGTCGAAGAGTCCGGCGAAGCGGGGCGCGCCGGCGAAGAGGATCGCGGTGTCGATGGGGGCGAAGCGTTCGGCGATCTCCCTGACGGCGTCGAGGGAGGCGTTGTCGCCGCTGACGTAGACGGTGGGCAGGCCCTCGCCGGTCAGGACGAACCCGATGACCTGTCCGGTGATCGGTTCGACCTCTGCGCGGGCGCCGGGCCCGTGGATGGCGGGCACGGCGGTCACGGTGAGCGTGCCGCCGCCGGGGCGGTCCAGCTCGACGGACTCCCAGTCGGCCAGCCCCTTGGCTCGCTGGCCGAGGCGTTCGCCGCCGCCGGTGGTGGTGAGGGTGAGCGGGATGCCGGCGAGCAGAGCGCGGCCGGCGTGGTCGAGGTTGTCCTCGTGCTCGTCGTGGGAGAGCAGGACGACGTCGACGGGGCCGAGGTCGGCGGGGGTGCCGGTGGCGGGGGCGGTCTTGGTCAGCGCGGGGGCGCCGGGGGGCGCCGGGTAGGTGCGGGGCGCGTCGAAGGTCGGGTCGGTCAGAAAGCGCAGGCCACCGTACTCGAACAGGGCCGTGGGGCCACCGAGGACGCGGACGGGGAACTGCGTGGTCGCAGAGGAAGCAGACACCAGAACCTCACGGATAGATTTGCTTGAACCGTGACACGACTATAAACAGGCATCACGGATGAGGGCAAGCCCAACCGTGAGTCACGGCTGCGGGCAGGTCGTACCATGAGAGGCATGGAAGAGAGCGCCACCACGGAGTCCGGGCTGCCACCGGCGCCGGGGGCCGAGCAGCACCCCTCGCTCGCGCTGGTCAACAGCGTCATCGCGCTGCCGGGCGGGCACTACGTCGACCAGCTCGGCACGCCTGCCGGGGCCGACCAGTGGCTGACGCGGCACGGCCTCACCCCGGTTGACGCGGGCATGCTCGACATGTGCGTTGCGCAGCTGCGCTCCCTGCGCGAGCAGGTCCGGGCACTTTTCGCCTCCCGGGTCGCGGGGCTGCCCGCCCTGCCGGCCGCCGTCGCCGCGATCAACGACACCCTGACCCGCGTGCCCACCGCCCCGCTGCTGGCCTGGGACGACAAGACCGGCCCCTACCGCGCCATGCCCCACCCCACCTCGGAGCTCGTCGACCACGCGTTGGCGGCCCTCGCCGCCGACGCCGCCGACCTGCTCACCGGCCCCGAAGCCGAGCGCCTCACCGCCTGCGCCTCCACCCCCTGCAACCGCTACCTGCTCCGCCACGGCCGCCGCCACTGGTGCTCCACCCGCTGCGGCGACCGCGCCCGCGCCGCCCGCGCCTACGCCCGCCGCACCGGGCGAACCTGACGCGAACCACATCCCGGAAAGGAACAGAACCACGGCCCGCCATTAGGACCGAACCAATTCACCAAATCCAGCGAACAAGAGAAAACGCCGCAAAGCGTTACACGCCTCCCTGTTACTCAAGACACAGCTCCGAAGTTTGGAGCACCCCCGGAGAAGTGGCTAGCGTGCTTATCGCTCACCACCTCGAAGGGAATCCCCGTTGCGGCGAACCATGCCGCCGATGTTCCGCGCGCTCGCGAACCGCAACTATCGGCTTTGGGCCGGTGCCGACCTCATCTCGGTGACCGGATCGTGGATGCAGGTCCTGGCTCTCAACTGGGTTGTGCTGGCCAGAACCGGCTCACCCACCGCGGTCGGCCTCTCCGTCATGGTCAGCACCCTGCCCGCGCTGGTGCTCGCCCCGTACGCGGGCGCGCTGGCCGACCGCTTCGACCCCCGGCGCATCATCCTCGCGGGCCAGACCGCGCACGCCGTGCTCGCGCTGGCGCTGGCCTTCCTGGTCTGGACCGCCGCGCCGCTGGGCACGCTCTACGCGCTGACCGCGCTCTCCGGCCTGGTCACCGTCTTCGAGTCCCCCGCGCTCGGCCGCTTCGGCGCGCAGGTGGTGCCGCCCAAGGACCTCGGCAACGCGCTGGCCCTCGGCTCGGTGCTCAACTCCACCGGCCGCGTGCTGGGCATGAGCGGCGCGGGCATCCTGGCCGCCACCATCGGTGAACCCGCCCTGTTCCTGATCAACGCGGCCAGCTTCCTCGCTGTCATCATCGCCATCCGCGCCGTCCGCCCCGCCGAACTGCACCCGCTGGCGGTCAGCCCGCGGGAACGCGCGGGGGTCCGCGCCGGACTCCGGCACGTCCGCCGCGACCACCGGCTGCTCACCCTGTTCGCCCTCGGCTTCCTGCTCTCCGGCCTCGGCCGCAACTACCAGGTCACCATGGCCGCCATGAGCGAGGGCCCGCTCGGCGCGGGCGCGGCGGGCTACGGCGTGCTGTCCGCGGTGTTCGCCGTCGGCACCGTGATCGGCGGCCTGGTCGCCGCCCGCGTCACCGAGCTGACCCTGCCCGTGCTGCTCGGCGCGGCCGCGGTCACCAGCGCGTTGCAGGCGGTCAGCGGCTTCCTGCCGGGGCTGGCCGGGTTCGCCGCGGTGATCCTGCCCATCGCCGCGGGCGCGGTGCTGATCGACACCGTGCTGAGCACCCGGGTCCAGCTGGACACCGCCGAGGACCTGCGCGGCCGGGTGCTCGCGGTGCAGGGCGCGGTCGCCGCGGCCGCGGGCGCCACCGGCGCGCCGCTGCTGGGCTGGCTGTGCGAACACCTCGCCCCTGGCCGGGCGCTGCTGCTGGCCGGGCTGGTCACCCTGCTCGGCACCGCGCTGGCCGCGGTGCGCCTGCGAAGCGCCCTGATCGGGCGGACATACCTGGCCAACCCGGGGGAACCACTACCTGGTGACCCAACGGTGGTATCGGAACACGGTCATCTACTCGGTGGACGTGTCGCTGTTCCAGGACTCCGACGGCGACGGCATCGGCGACCTGGCCGGGCTGGGCAGCCGGCTCGACTACCTGTCCCGGCTCGGGGTGAGCACCATCTGGCTCAACCCGATCTACCCCTCACCGCGCCAGGACGGCGGTTACGACGTCACCGGCTACTACGACGTCGATCCCCGGTTGGGTAGCCTCGGCGACTTCGCCGAACTGCTGGACCAGGCCGACGAGCTGGGCATGCGGATCATCCTGGACCTGGTGGTCAACCACACCAGTGACCAGCACCCGTGGTTCCAGTCCGCGCTGCGCGGGCCGGGATCGCCGCACCACGACTGGTACGTGTGGTCCCGGGAGGAGCCGGCGGACCGCTGGACCGGCGGCGTGTTCCCCGGCGTCGAGCACGAGACCTGGACCTTCAGCGAGCAGGCCGGGCTCTGGTACCGGCACCGCTTCTACCGCTTCCAGCCCGACCTCAACACCGAGCACCCGTTGGTGCGCGCGGAGATCCGCAAGATCATGGCGTTCTGGCTGCGGCTGGGCGTGGCCGGCTTCCGCATCGACGGGGCGCCGTTCCTGCTGGAGCGCCGCACGGGCAACGGCTCCGGCGACCTCTACGACTACCAGTTCCTGTGCGAGCTGAGGGAGACCGCGTCCTGGCGGCGGGCCGACGCGGTGCTGCTGGCCGAGGCCAACGTGGCCGACCACGAACTGCTGGAGTACTTCGGCTCGACGGAGGCCAGCCGGGCCACCATGGTGTTCGCCTTCCGGCTCAACCAGGCGGTGATGCTGGCGCTGGCCCGGCAGGACGCGGGTCCGATCCGGGACACGCTGATCGAGCTGCCGGAGCTGCCCAGGCAGGCGCAGTGGGCCACGTTCCTGCGCAACCACGACGAGGTGGACCTCGGCAGGCTGACCCCGGCCGAGCGGGAGGAGGTCTTCGCCGCCTTCGGACCCGATCCGGACATGCAGATCTACCACCGCGGGCTGCGGCGCAGGCTGGCCCCGATGCTGGGCAACGACCGGCGCAGGCTGGAACTGGCCTACAGCCTGCTGCTGTCCCTGCCCGGCACCCCGGTGCTGCGCTACGGCGACGAGATCGGCATGGGCGAGAACCTGGCGCTGCCGGAGCGGGAGTCCATCCGCACCCCGATGCAGTGGGCCGACCTGCCGCACGCCGGTTTCTCCACCGCCGAGCACACCGACCTGGTGGCCCCGGTGATCACCGGTGGCGCGCACGGCTACGCCACGGTCAACGTCACCGACGAACGCCTGGATCCGCACAGCCTGCTCACCTGGTTCGAGCGCATGTTGCACACCCGCCGGGAATGCGGCGAGATCGGCTGCGGCGACCACACCGTGCTGGACAGCGGCAACCCGGCGGTGCTCGCGCACCTGGCGGCCGGGGAGCGCGGCGCGATCCTGTTCCTGCACAACCTGTCCCCGCACCCCTGCCGGGTCGCGCCGGCCGGCGTGCCCGCGGGCGAGCGCCCGCCGCTCAACCTGGCCGCGGACGGCGACTACGACAAGGACGTGGACCTGGACTCCTTGGCGCTCAACGGTTACGGGTACCGCTGGCTGCGACTCCCGGCCTGACCAGCCAGGCCGCGGCCTCCGGGGGCAGCTCGCCGTTGACCAGCGGCGCGCTCGCCGCGGCCACCTCCTGGTCCGCCGGCAGCGGCAGCGGATCGGCGCCCAGGTTCACCGCGCACCGGAACCCGGGCTCGCGGTCGAACACGAGTGTCCCTTCTGGACTGTCCACCCAGGACAGTTCGCCGTCGCCGAGCGCGGGCAGCTCGGCGCGCAGGGCCAGGGCGTGGCGGTACAGCTCCAGCATGGACCGCTCATCGCCGGTCTGCGCCGCCACCGTCCGGTCCCGCCACCGCGCGGGCTGGGGCAGCCAGGGCTTGGCGCCGGACGGGCCGAAGCCGAACGGCTCGGCGGTCCCGGACCAGGGCAGCGGCACCCGGCAGCCGTCGCGGCCACGGGCGGTGTGGCCGGAGCGGTGCCAGGTGGGATCCTGCAGCAGCTCCTCCGGCAGGTCCTCGACCTCCCACAGGCCGAGCTCCTCGCCCTGGTAGACGTAGGCGTTGCCGGGCAGGGCGAACATCAGCAGCGCCGCGGCGCGGGCCCGTCGCTCGCCGAGCTCCAGGTCCACCGGCTCGTGCGGATCGTGCTTCGGGCCGTCCAGCCTGGTCTTGCCGGCCCGGCCGAAGCGGGTGAGGTGACGGGGAACGTCGTGGTTGGACAGCACCCAGGTGGCGGGCGCGCCGACCGCGCGCAGTGCCTCGGTGGTGTGCTCGATCACCGAGCGCAGCGCCTTGGCGTCCCAGGAGCAGCGGAGGAAGTCGAAGTTGAACGCGGTGTGCAGCTCGTCCGGTCGCACGTAGCAGGCCAGGCGGTCCGGTTTGGCGACCCAGGCTTCGGCCACGAACACCCGCTCACCCGGGTAGGAGTTGATGAGCTTGCGCCAGTCCCGGTACACCTCGTGCACCTCGGGGCGGTCCCAGTGCGGGTGGTCGGGCCGGTCCGGTGGTTCGACCAGGTCCTCGTGATCGGCGCCGAGGTCGGGCAGGTCCGGGTGTTTGACCAGGGCGTGCGCCACGTCGATGCGGAACCCGTCCACGCCGCGGTCCAGCCAGAACCGGAGGATGTCGAGGTACTCGGCGCGGACCTCCGGGTTGGCCCAGTTGAGGTCGGGTTGTTCCGGGGCGAACAGGTGCAGGTACCACTCGTCCTGGTCCACCTCGGTCCAGGCCGGGCCGCCGAAGACGCTGCGCCAGTCGTTCGGCGGGCCGCCGTCGCGGCCCGGCCGGAAGTGGTACCGCTGCCGCTGCGGGGAGCCCGGTCCGGCGGCCAGGGCGGCCTGGAACCAGGGGTGGGCCGAGGAGGTGTGGTTGGGGACCAGGTCGACGATCACCCGGAGGTCCAGTTCGTGGGCCTCACGGAGCAGGGCCTCGGCGTCCTCCAGGGTGCCGAGCAAGGGGTCTGTGCCGCGGTGGTCGCTGATGTCGTAGCCACCGTCGACCTGGGGCGAGGGGTACCAGGGGGTGATCCAGAGGGCGTCAACGCCGAGGGTGCGCAGGTGGGGCAGGCGGGAGCGGATGCCGTTGATGTCGCCGATGCCGTCGCCGTTGTGGTCGGCGAAGCTGCGGATGTACACCTGGTAGATGACGGCGTCTCGCCACCAGGGGCGGTTCGCGGGCATGCTGGATCCTCCCTCTCGGTCTCCGATCGGGGTACCCGCGTTCTTGGCGCACTATTGGGCGGGTTGTTCCACCATGCCGACCCGGATCGCGATTCGTCCCCAGTTACCGCTGGTGTAGGGCCACAGGCGGTCCGCCTCCCTGATGAGCCGGTGGCGGTCCCGCTCATCGAGGCCCGGCACGTCGACCTTGGCCACCACTTCCACGCTGTACTCGCCGTTGAGGCTGTTGGCGATCTGCGACTCGACCCGCACCTCGTACTTGCCGGGGTTGAGGTCCAGGCGTCCGGCCGCCTCGGCGATCGCGTGCCACAGGCAGGCCGCCAGGGCCTCGGCGTGCAGCTGTTCGGGCGCGGCCCGGCCCCCGTCGGTGGTGGTGGCCGAGCCGCGGCGTAACGGGGTCGGTTCGATGGTCTCCATGTGCTGGCTGTGCCCCGGATGCTGCCTGCGGAAACGGAGGGTTTCGGTTCGCGGTGCGGGGTTACTCCGATTGCAGTCGCTGGAAGGAGCGCGGAGGATGAGACCCGTTGTGGAACACGCTGACCAGCGGTCCACTGGAGAGCTGGTCAAGAGCTTGACGGAGCAGGTCAGCACCCTTGTCCGGGAAGAGATGGCGCTGGCCAGGGCCGAACTGCAGGAGAAGGGCAAGAAGGCCGGGGTCGGTGCGGGGCTGGCCGGCGCGGCCGGGTTGCTGGCGTTGTACGGACTGGCCGCGGTGATCGCGGGGCTGGTGTTGTTGCTGGCCACCGTGCTGGTGCCGTGGGCGTCCGCACTCGTGGTCGGGGCGGGGATCCTGGTGATCGCCGGGATTCTGGCGCTGGCCGGGCGGGCGCAGCTCAAGCGGGCCGTGCCGCCGATCCCGGAACAGGCACGGGCCAATGTGCGCAAGGACATGGAGCTGATCCAGGAAGGGACGCTGCGATGAGCGGCACCGACCAGGTCGAGGAACTGCAGCACCAGGTCGAGCACACCCGGGCGCAGCTCGGGCAGACCGTGGACGAGCTGAACCGGCGGGCCGAGGAGAAGATGCACAAGGCCGCCGAGCTCGTCCCGTTCGCCCTCGGCGGCCTCGCGTTGATCGTGGTCGTGTTGCTGCTGCGCAAGATCCGGCGCTAGCCGGGAGCCGGCGCCGCCTCGGGTGTGCTGCGGCGCCAGGCGATCACCAACAATGCCACCAGACCGAACAGCGGCAGGGTGCTGATCGACCAGCTCAGCGCCATCGGCGGGCCGGGTTGCTCCAGCACGGGCAGGGTCAGCTGCCCGGTGCCGGAGCCCTCGGCGCCGTTGACGGTGAACTTGAACGTCCAGTCGCCCTCGCTGGGCAGGCTCTGCACGTCCAGTCCCCACACCTCCCGCTTGCGCGGGTGGCGCACCAGCGGGCGGGGACGTTCCCGGGTCACGCCCGGGCCCAAGATGCTCAGCGTGCCGGTGCGGCCCTGGATGCCGCCCGTCGGCATGAAGCTGAAGTCCAGTGACTGCAAGGCTTTCACCGGCCAGGTGCTGAACCCGACGGTCAGCTTGTACGGCCCGGCCTGGACCGTCTCGGCGTGCACCACGTTCACCGGCTCGTAGGCCAGCGCCGGTGCGGCCGAGCCCACCAGCAGTCCGATCGCGCCCAGCAGCGCGGCCAGTGTCCTGCGCATCCCGTTCACCCTTCCCGCACCGGGGCGAGCTGCCGCAGCATCCCGCCGAACCGCACACCCAGGAACCCCGCGAGCACGCCGAGCACCAGGCTGGCGATCGCGGTGCTGACCAACACTTCCGCAGCCGGCAGCGCGAGCCCGCGCAGCAGCGATGCCTGCACCGGCGCGAGACCGCCGACCAGCAGTCCGGCCACTCCCCCGGCCAGCGCGCCCACCCTGGTCAGCCGGGCGCGGCCGCGCCGCGCCGCGGCCAGCCACAGCTCCAGGCCGCCGCCGACCAGCAGCAGGCAGATCGGCCACAGCGAGGGCATGCCCGGCACCTCGCTGACGAAGTCGCGCACCGGCAGGCCGATCGCGTCCGCGTAGGTCCTGGCCGCCCACGGCGAGAACCACCAGAACACCGCCTGCAACAAGGCCAGCACCGCGGCCACGCCGATCGCGCCGCCAGGCCGGTCCAGCACCCTCGCACCGATGATCACCACCAGCACGCACAGGAACGCGGTGCCCGCGGCGATCGGGTTGACCGGGGCGGCGGGCAGCTCGCCGAGGCCGATGGTGATCACCGTGCTGAAGGCGAGCAGCACGGCGAGGCCGACCAGCGTGCCGATCGCGCCCCAGCGGTAGGACCGGGCGACCGCGAAGACCATCACCGCGCCGATCATGGTGATGGAGATGGACAGCAGCAGGCCGATGTGCGGTGGTGAGGCGATCACCGCGTCGAAGCCGTACAGCGAGTGCCACCACTGGTCCCACAGGCCGTACAGCAGGAACGAGGCCGCGCCCAGCCCGCAGACCAGGTAGCCGACCGGGGCGGCGAAGGTGCGGCCGAACACGCCCACCGCGCGACCGCCGACCAGCGGGTCCACCGCTCGGCCGCCGCGCTGGGCCGCGGTGGTCAGCAGCACCACCACCAGGCTGGCGATACCGGCGATCGCGCTGCCGGAGTACAGGAACAGGTGCGGCAGGGTGAAGAAGGTGTCCGGGCCGACATCGCTGTGCCACTGGATGTCCCAGGTCAGCCCGGTCAGCGACAGCAGGCTGCCGCCGAGCACAAAACCGGCCGCTACCAACCCTTTCGGCGCGGTGGTCTCCATTGGTGTCCCTTTCACTTGACCAGCAAGGGAAAAACAACCCGGTCGACGCCGGAAGCGCCGTGCAGCACCACGGTCAGCTGCCAGGGACCGGACATGTGGAACAGGAACCCGTGCACCCGGAACCGGCCGGGCGCCTCGGCCCGCGCGCCGACCGGGGCGAGCGCGTGGCCCATCTGCGGCATCACCGGTTCCAGGCTGACCCGGTCCACCGCGGCCGGTCTGCCCTCGCGGTCGGTGACGGCCAGGGTGACGGTGTTGTCGCCGGGTTTCGGGTCGGCGATGGACAGCGCGACGGTGTGCCTGGGCGTGCTCTGCTGGGCGGTGGTGGCACCGGCCCCGGCCCGCGGCCAGAACACGAACAGCGCGCCGCCGAGCAGCAGAAGTCCCGCCGTGGCAAGGAGAACCGCCTTCCTCACCGGGCCGCCTCCGGCACGATGACCTCGGCCGCGACCGTGCGCACCGCGTAGCCGCGTTCGGCCTGCGCCCACACCAGGTAGCGGCCGGGCAGCGGGAAGGTGTAGGTGAACGGCACGTCCGGGCCGTAGGCGGCCACGCTTTCATCCGGCTTGCCCGGCTGCCCGGCGGTGGGCGGGATCATCGAGTGCACGTGCGCCCACACCGGGGCGTCCGCGACCTCTCCGCGCAATGGCCCCACCACGATGAGGTGGCCCAGCATGCCCAGCCAGGGCTGGAGATCCGCGGTGCCGAAGCGGGCGGTGAGCGTGCTCGGCGTGCCCGCCGGTTCGATCCGGCGGTGCAGCTCGACCGGTGCCAGCTGGGCGGTGCTGGGCGCGATCTCGTTGAGGCGCAACGAGGTCCGGGCCAGCTGGCGGCCGCCGCCGCGCCGGGCCAGCTCGGCGGCCACGGCGTAGCGGCCGGTTTCCGGGGCGATCAGCCGGGCGCGGTAGTCGCCGGGGCCGACCCGGACCGGGTGCAGGTGCCACAGGCGGCCCGACGGCGAGACCACCGCGAGGTGCACCAGGGCGTTGTCGTGCACCAGCAGGTCGTCGACGGGCTGGCCGGTGGCGCTGTCGGCCAGGGTGAGCCGCAGGTCCTCGCCGACCTGGTCGGCGAGCACGGTGACCGGTGGCCGGGCCGGGTCCACGGCAGGTTGCTGGGTGCGGGCGTAGGGGTCGGCGACACTGTCGTAGGTCGGGTCCCACACCGAGCCGGGCGCGGGCGGCGGCGGCACGGTGGCCGAGAGCAGCGCCGCGGTGACCGCGACCGCGAGCGCGGCGACCATGCCCGCGGCCGGGGCCAGCGCGATCAGGGCGTGGCCGCGCAGGGCGAGGAACAGGGCCGCCAGCAACAGGATCCCGGCCGCGACGAACCCGCCGTAGACCGTGTTCTCCGCCGGGGACTTGACCTTCGCGGGCACCACGAACGGGATGGTGGCGGTGCGGCTGCCGTCGTCGATGGCGAGCTCCCACGGCCCGGCACGGTCCACGCTCAGCGTGGCGCGGTGGAAACCCGGGACCGCGCCCAGGCCGACGCGGGTCGCGCTGAACTGCACGCCCGAGGTGGACAGCCACAGCGCGAGCTCGCCGGGCGGGCTGCCCGCGTGCGTGACCACGTCGACGTGCACCGGCCCCGGCACCGGTTCGACCGCGCGGATCACCACGGTCAGCTCGCGCTCGCCGAGGGTCTGCGCGACCTGGATGTCCGCGCCGCGGTCCGCGCCGTCGGCGTGCGCGGGGCCGGCGCCGAGCAGCAGCCCGAGCGCGCAGAGCAGGGTGAGCAGCGCGCCGCGCCGCCGGTTCGCGGAGATGTCCATCGCCGCCGGAGGTTAGGGTCGGCCGGGGGTCGGGGGCGTCACGACGGCGGGTGATCCGGCCTCCCCCGCACGGGGGACTCGGCGCCGGGGGACGGTGCCGGATCATCTCAGGGTCCGCCGCGGTGGCCGAGGGGAAGGAGCGGTGCGATGCGCTTGACCACCGACGAGCCGAGCCGGTCGCTGTCCCGGCAGTCGGTGCTGGTCGCGGCGGTGGCCCTGCTGACCGACTCGGTGCTGTTCCTGCTCACCGGCTGCGGCACCACCTGGGACACCTGGGTGGTGCTGGGCGCGATCGTGCTGGCCGACGCCGGCCTGGCCGGTCCGGCCCGGAGATCCGGCATCATGGCCGCCGTGCACGGAATCGTGCACATGACCGCGGCGATGCTGCCCGTGCACGGCAACGACGCGGGCCTGATGATCGCCGGATATCGGGCCGGGGCCTGGCTTTCCGGCTGGCACGCGTGGACCGCGCTGGGCGTGCTGGTGATCAGCAGGGTGGCCGTGCAGCTGATGCGCCGCCCCGAGGTCTGGCACCTGTGGCCGGTGGCGGTGCTCTCCGGCGCGGTGCTGCCCTGGCTGGTCGGCCGCTACACCACCGCCCGCCGCGCCCACCTGGCCGAGCTGGAACAGCGCGCCGAACGCGAACGCCGCGACGCCGAAGAGGCCATGGCCCAGGCGATCGCCAAGGAGCGCAGCGCCATCGCCAGGGACCTGCACGACGTGATCGCCCACCACGTCAGCGCGATCAACCTGCACGCGGGCGCCGCCCGCCTGAACCTGTCCCCCGGCGCCGAGGCCGTGGCCAGCTCCCTGCGCGCGGTGGAAACCGCCAGCCAGTCCGCCATGATCGACCTGCGCCACCTGCTGGACCTGTTGCACGGCGACAACCTGGACGGCACCCGCCAACCGGGCCTGGACAACCTGGACGAGCTCTTCGACGGCGTACGCGCGGCAGGCATCCCGGCCCGCCTGCGCACCAGCGGCGAACCCCGCGCGGTTCCGGACTCCCTGGGCATCACGCTGTACCGGATCATCCAGGAGATGCTCACCAACGCCTTGCGGCACGGGGACTCCCGCGGAGTAGACGTGGCCCTGGAGTTCCGCGAGGGCGCCCTGGAGCTGACCACCCGGAACACGGTCGCCACCAAGGCGACCCGCGACCCGGCGTCCAGCGGCCGACGCGGCCTGGCCGGAATCCGCAGCAGGGCAGGCATGTTCGACGGAGTCACCACCTACGGCGTCACCGAGGACGGCCGAACCTGGCAGACCTCGGTGACCTTTCCGTTGGAGCCACTGGAGGTCCGGGCGTGACGGTGCGCGTGCTGCTGGCCGACGACCACGCGATGCTGCGATCCGGGCTGCGAGCGCTGTTGACCACGCAACCGGACCTGGAATGCGTTGGCGAGGCGGCGGACGGCCGCGCGGCGGTGGCCGAGGTGGCCAGGTTGCGCCCGGATGTGGCGATGCTGGACATCCGGATGCCGAAGGTGGATGGGCTGAGTGCCACCGAGGCGATCCTGGCCGCACCCGACAACCGGACCAAGGTCGTGGTGCTGACGACTTATGACAACGACGAGTACGTGTACCGGGCGCTGCGGGCGGGGGCGAGCGGCTTCCTGTTGAAGAGCTTGCCGCCAGAGGAGTTGCTGACCGCGATCCGGGTGGCCGCGCGCGGGGACGCGCTGATCGATCCGTCGGTGACGCAGCGGTTGATATCGCGGTTCGCGGGCAGCATCGCGCCGCCCGCGTCAGCACCCGGGCTGGACTCGCTGACGGCTCGGGAGCGGGAGGTCTTGCTGTTGGTGGCCAGGGCGCACAGCAATGCGGAGATCGCGGCGGCATTGCACGTGGGGGATGAGACGGTGAAGACGCACGTGTCACGAATATTGGCGAAGCTGGGATTGCGGGACCGGGTGCATGCGGTGGTGTACGCGCATTTGAACGGACTGGTGTAGCGAATCCGGGGTGAAACCCACAAAGCGGGCCTCTCGTCTTCTCCGTACGGCCTGGAGACCGCGCACCGCATCCCGCCGAGCAGACGCTCACAGGCGCCGCCGCCAAAGCCTCGGAACGTGACGGCGGCTGCTCGGTGGGATGTGGTTCGCTGTCGGAAGGTCGTGCGGAGAAGACGAGAGGGTCGCGAGCACGCTGGGTCTTGAGTCGGCAGCCTGCCCCGCCCCGCAACCTGCTCAACCGGCTTTTGACTTGTCACACCCCTCCGGTGGTCTGCCCGTCCGGCGAGGACATTCTTTTGATCTTGGGGTTTACAAGCGAAGATCAAGAGCGTCCTCGCCGGACGGGCAGAGATCAAAGCATGGGGGGGGAAAATCAAAGGCAGAGACGCAGGCAAAGTCTTGAGGTTCCCCATGCCCGTCAACCTTCCGAAATCAAACCACATCCCAGCGAGCAGCCGCCGTCACGCTGCTTTGTGTTGGCGGCGGTTGCTGTGAGCGTCTGCTCGCTGGGATGTGGTGTGATCTCTCCAGGTTGACGGGCATGGGGAACCTCAAGACTCGGTGGACGTTTGAAAAGCCACCCCGTCGCTGGTTCCTTGTCGCGAGCCCCGGTCCTTGGTCGCGAACCTCGACCGCTGGTCCTTGGTCGCGAACCCCGGCCACTCGTCCCTGGTCGCAACCCCGACCGCTCGTCCCTGGTCGCAACCCCGTTCACTCATCCTCAGTCACCAACCCGACCGCCGGTGCTCGACCGCCGCCCCGACCGTCGGTGCGCGGGCTTCGCTTCGCCCCGGGTCGCTAGCCCTTCCCCGTCCAGTCCAGGCACACACCCACCGCGTCGTCGTCCAGGTACTGGTCCTGGCAAAAGGCGCGCAGGTCGTGCAGCAGCGCCCGGATCGCCTCGCCTGGGGGGAGGCTGGCGGTGGCGCGGAGCATGCGTTCCAGGTTGTCGGCGTAGCGGCGGCCTTCGTAGATGGACTCGAAGATGCCGTCGCTGAGCAGGAACAGGCGGTCGCCGGGGCGGACGTTGAACTCCTGTTCGATGTAGACGGTGCTGTCGAACATGCCCAGCGGGAGTTGCGGCTCCAGGTGGACCGGTTCGACCTCGCCTTCGCGGAGGCGCCAGATCCTCGGGGAGCCCGCGTCGATGGCGGTGACCCGGCCGTCGGCGATGTCCAGGCGGAGCAGCAGGGTGGAGACGTGCTGGCGGCCGCCGTACTGGGACCAGATGGCCTGGTCGGCCAGGGCCGCCTGGTCGGGGAGGCTGACGCCTGCTCTTCTGGCGTTGCGCAGGGCGTTGATGGCCAGGCTGGTCAGCAGCGCTGCGTCGACGCTTTCGCCCATGCCGTTGGTGACGGCGATGGTCAGGGCGTCGGCGTCGGCGGTCCAGTCGAAGTTGTCGCCGCGGACGGCGTAGGCCGGTTCGAGCTGGCCTGCCAGGCTGAACTCCTCGCGGTCCAGGCCCCGGCCGGGGAGGAGCTGCCACTGGATCTCGGCGGCCAGGGTCAGGCGTTCGGCTCGGCGGGCCAGGCGGAAGCGGTCGGTGGCGGCCTCGGCGACCTGGAAGGCCTGGGCCGCGGCGTGCGCCAGGTCGGTCAGCTCCTCGGCGGTGTTGTCGTCGGACGGGTCGGCGAAGGTGACCCGCAGCACGCCGAAGCGGTCGCCACGCACCGTCATCGGCAGGTACCAGGCCTCCTCGGCGCCCTCGGTGCGGCGCACCGGCTCCTGGCCGCCGAAGGCCAGGCCGGCCGGGGTGCCCGCGATGGCCATCGGGGCCGGGTTCTCCGCGCGCAGCGGCTGTAGGGCGAGCATCCGGTAGTCGGCGAGGAACACCTCAGTGCTGCTGGCTCCATACTCAGTGTGGAGAATGTCTGCCAGGACATCACCCAGATCGTGCGCCGGGGCGCAGAGCATGGCACGCTCAGCGAAGGCGAGACGGTTGGTTCGCATGTCACGACACCTGCCTGAGTGGAGTACTGCCCTGGTTCGGAACCACAGTCACCATCCGGCCGAGCTTGCGGCCGCGGTGGAGGCTGCGGCGGAAACACTGGTCATCGTGTGGGGGCGTGCCGCGGAGAGCGTCCACCCGAAGGTATCGGCCTCGCAGCTGGGCGCGCTGGTCGTCGTCGAGCGGCACCAGTCGATCACGCTGGGCAAGCTGGCCGAGGAGCTCGGCGCGATCCCGTCCTCGGCGAGCCGGTTGTGCGACCGGCTCCAGGCCGCGGGGCTGCTGGCGCGGCGATCGAACCTGGCGGATCGGCGAGAGGTGTCGCTGGAACTCACCAAGGACGGTTCCCGGCTGCTGGAGCAGCTGCGGGGCGCGCGACAGGCCGAGCTGGGACGGGTGCTGGGCAGCATGAGCTCGGCTGAGCAGACCGCGCTGCTGAACGGGCTCGCCAGCTTCCACGCGGCATCCGGCGGGCTGGAAGCGCGGCAGGAGGACACGGCCTAGCAGCCATCGCATTCCCACCCTCCGCGAGCCAACCCAGCCAGGTCTTTGCCATGAGGCAAGGATTCTAACCTTAAGCATTTGTCATATCGCAAGCACCTCCCCGGCGTGCCGGGCAGTGCCGCTGAGCAGCGCCAGCGCGGCCGCCGAGGCAGACCCGGGCTCGGCGTGGAAGAGCACCAGCCGCTGACCGTCGGTGTCCGGCAGGGTCAGCAGGTCGTCGGCCAGGACTAGCGAGCCGACCCGCGGGTGCCGGTACTCCCTGGTGTGGCTGGCGCAGCCGCGCACCGGATGGCCGGACCACAGCGCGGCGAACTCGGGACTGCACCGGGTCAGCTCGCCGACCAGCCTGGCCAGTCCGGGGTCGCCGCGGTCCCGCCCGGCGATCTGCCGTAGGTCGGCCACCGTGTCCTCAGCCTTGTCCGCCCAGTCGCCGAACACCTCGCGCACGCGCGGGTCCAGGAAGAACAGCCTGGCCCAGTTGGGGCGGGTGGCCGGGTCCTCGGGGGCGTGGAAGTCCAGGTGGTCGGCCAGCAGGGTGTGCGCCAGCGGGTTCCAGGCCAGCACGTGGGTGTGCCGGCCCAGGATCAGCGCGGGCAGGTTGACTGTGCTCACCAGGCTGCGCAGGTGGGGCTGGAGGTGTTCCGGGCCGCGCCTGCGGCCGGCCTTGGGCCTGGGGCGGGCCAGGGTGTGCAGGTGGGCGCGTTCGTCGGCGTCCAGGCGCAGCGCGGCGGCCAGCGCGTCCAGCACCGACTCGGAGGCGTTGTGGTTCAGGCCCTGTTCCAGGCGGGTGTAGTAGCCGACGCTCACCCCGGCCAGCTGGGCCAGTTCCTCGCGGCGCAAGCCCGGCACGCGCCGCCGGTCACCGTAGTCGGTGAGCCCGGCGGCGGCCGGCGTCAGCCGCGCCCGGCGTGACCGCAGGAACTCGCCCAGCACCGTGTCCATGCCTTCAGCATCCTGCACCTGACAGGGGCAGGCACGCCCACCCGTCGGCGGCCACGATCGAGGACGTGTTGTTCGGCGAGTCGGTGCTGGAGGTCTGGTGAAGGTGTTGGTGGTGGGGGCGTCCGGGACCATCGGGACGGCGGTGGTGCGGGCCTTGCGGGCGCGGGGGCATTCAGTGGTGGGGGCTTCCCGGTCGAGTGAACCTGTGGTGGATCTGACGCGGGCGGAGTCGGTGGTGGCGTTGCTCGATGGAGTGGCGGAGCTGGACGCGGTGGTGTGCTGTGCGGCCAGCGGCGGGCTGACCCTGGTGCACGAAGGTGACGAGGCGGAGTTCACCACTGGGCTGGAGGGGAAACTGCTCGGGCAGGTGCGGTTGCTGCGCGCCGCGATCCCCCGGTTGCGGGACGGCGGGTCGGTCACGTTGACCGGCGGCACGTTCACCGAACCGTTGCCAGGGGCCAGTTTCGGCGCGTTGATCAACGCGGGGCTGGCCGGGTTCGTGGCGGCGGCCGCGGCGGAACTGCCGCGTGGGTTGCGGGTCAACCTGGTCGCGCCGGGATGGGTCCGGGAGACGCTGGGAGTGGCGGATCGGGGGGTGCCCGCCGCTGAGGTGGCTGACTGTTATGTCCGGGCGATCGAGGACACGTCGCTCAACGGACGCGCATTAGTTGTCGCTCAGCAAACATAGGGGTTACGGTGAGCGGGTGATTCCAGCTACGCACGAACCCGGCGAGCCGCAGGACAGCCAGCAGATGTTGCGGCTGTCCTCGCGCACCACGGGTGCTGCGGTGGTGCTCACCGCGGTGGGCGAGGTCGACCTGCTGACTGTGGACAGTCTGCGTGCCGCGCTGGACGAACAACTAGCCACCGCGCCGAAGCTACTGGTCCTCGACCTTAGCGGAGTGTCCTTCCTCGCCTCGTGCGGACTCGCCGCGCTGGTGGAGTTCGAACGCGCCGCCACGGCCGGCTCGGTGAAGCTACGTCTGGTCTCCACCGCCCGCTCGGTCACCCGGCCGCTGGCCGCCACCGGGCTGCTCCGCACCTTCGAACTGTTCGACGACGTGCGGGCCGCGTTGCACTGACCCGCACTCAGTTCCCGCTGCGGCCGATCCGGGCCGCCCAGGCCTGGTCGAGGTACCCCGCACCGGTGGGCGCCCCAGTGATGCGGTGGTTCAGGTACAGCGTGTTCGGCAGCCGGACCAGCGGGATCCACCTGGTCCAGGCCGGATCGGCGGGCGTGGGCGCGCCGCTGACCAGCGCCAGGTCCGGCTGGTCCGAACCAATGCGGGCGGGCAGGCCGATGCGCACGCAGGCGGCGAGCACCTCGGCCGCGATCGCGACCGCCTCCACTCCCCCGCCGCCCTGGATCACCAGGTCCTGGCCGAGCGGCTCGGTCCCGGCGATGAGCCGGCGGGCCTCGTCCAGCACGGTCAGCGGCAGCCGGGGGCTGGGCCCCGCGGCCAGGATGGTGCCGCCGCCCTCGGGCACCGGTGGGTCGGCGGGCTGGGCCAGTCCGGCGAACCCCTCGCGGGCGATGGCCTCGCGGTCCAGTGCCAGGGCCAGCGCGCGGCGGCGGCGCGGGTTGTCCAGCGCGCCGCCGGGCACCGGGTCCAGTGCGGCGACGGCGTTGCCGTGACCGAAGTGGACCCGGCCGCCGGGGCTGCGGCTGAGCCGGACCACGGCGGTGGGACTGTCCAGGTAGCTGCCCTCGATCGAGGCGTCCAGCAGGCCGTTGACCAGCGCCGGACCGCTGGCGAAGGTGAACCGGACGGCACCGGCCAGCGCGCGGGCCGCCGGGTTCCAGTAGCCGTCGAAGCGGGTCAGCAGGATGTGCGAGCCGGGCGCCCACTCGGCGAGCCGGAACGGTCCACTGCAACCGTCCGAAGTGGACGGTGATCCGGCGGCGAGGTGTTCGCGGCTGGTCACCGTGCCGGCGCGCCCGGCCAGGGTGCGGCTCAGCAGCGGGTCGGGGGCGCGCAGCCGGAGGGTGACCTCCAGCGGGCCGGTCTCGGTGATGCTGGCGACCTTGTCGAAGCCGCGGGACAGCCTGCCGCCGGAGGCCCGGTCGGCCGAACGGCGCAGGCTGGCCACCGCGTCCGCGGCGGTCAGCGTGGTGCCGTCGTGCAGGCGGACGCCGGGGCGCAGCCGGTAGACGTGGGTCAGCGGCTCCGGGGTGCCGACCTCGGCGGCGAGGGCGGCCAGCGGCTCGCACAGGTTCGCGGTGACGGTGTCCTCAGGCACCTCGCCGCCGTGCGGCCAGTCCAGCGAACGCGGTTCGCGCGGCACGGCCCAGGTGAATCCGGCGATCCCGGCCGCCGCGGCCGGGGTTTCCGCGCTGTAGCGCAGCTGCACCAGTCCGGGCCGGTCCGCGCCGCACCCGGCCAGCAGCGCGCCCGCGAGCAGGAGCGCGGCGGCCGGGCGGCGGGTCATGGTGCCGATGCTGACAAAACCGCTGCCCGCGCGGCAAGGCTTGGCACTGTGGTCTTTGGGACCGAATCCTTGGGCCCCAAATGACCCACCGTCCACACTGGATCAGCCGACGGCGGTGACCGGGGTCTGCTCGCGGACCCGGCGGGCGGGCACCACCAGCGGGGTGCCGGTCTCCGGGCACGGGATGACCCGGCAGGCCAGGCCGAAGACCTCCCGCACCAGCTCGGCGGTGACGATCTCCCTGGGGTCGCCCTGGGCCACGATCCGGCCGCCGCGCATGGCGATCAGGTGGGTGGCGTAGCGGCAGGCGTGGTTGAGGTCGTGCAGCACCGCGACCAGGGTGTGCCCCCGGTCCTCGTGCAGGTCCGCGCACAGGTCCAGCACCTCGACCTGGTGCGCGATGTCCAGGAACGTGGTCGGCTCGTCCAGCAGCAGGATCGGCGTCTGCTGGGCCAGCACCATGGCCAGCCAGACCCGCTGCCGCTGCCCGCCGGAGAGCTCGTCCACGAACCGCTCGGCCAGCTCGTCCACCCCGGTCAGCCGCAGTGCCTCGGACACCGCGAGCTCGTCCTCCGGCGACCACTGGCGCAGCAGCCGCTGGTGCGGGTAGCGGCCGCGGGCGACCAGGTCGGCCACGGTGATCCCGTTGGGCGCGATGGAGGTCTGCGGCAGCAGGCCGAGCCGCCGCGCCACCTCCTTGGCCGGGTAGGAGGAGATCGCGGCGCCGTCGAGCAGCACGGATCCGGCCTTGGGCTTGAGGATCCGGGACAGCGCCTTGAGCAAGGTGGACTTGCCGCAGGCGTTCGGGCCGACGATCACGGTGAAGGACCCGTCCGGGATGCGCACGCCGAGTCCCTCGGCCACGATCCGGGCCTCGTAGGCCAGGGTGAGGTCCTCGGCGTGCAGCCGGGGTTCGGGGCGTTCCACAGCCATGGTCCGATCTACCTTCCTCGCCATTCGGTGGCCAGCAGCCAGGCGAGGTAGACCCCGCCGACCGCCGCCGTCATGACCCCGACCGGCACCGCCACCGGGGAGAAGAACCGTTGCGCCGCGAAGTCGCTGAGGGAGACCACGAACGCGCCCATCAGCGCGGTCGGCAGCAATACCGCGGAGGCGGCCTTGGTGAGCCGCCGGGTCAGCTGCGGCGCCATCAGCGCCACGAACCCGATCGGCCCGGCCGAGGCGACCGCGACCCCGGCCAGCGCGACGCTGGTGATCATGAGGATGGCCCGGCTGCGCTGCACCGGCACGCCGAGCGCGCTGGCCGCCTCGTCGCCCATCTCCAGCAGGGAAAGCCTGCGGCCGTAGGCGAAGGCGACCGGCAGCAGCAGGGCCAGCGCGACCGTCACCGGCAGCACGTGCTCCCAGCCCCGGGAGTTGAGGCTGCCGGTGAGCCAGGCTTGCGCGGCGGTGGCGTCGCGCAGGCTGGCGCGGCTGATCAGGTAGGAGTTGACCGCGATCAGGATCGCGTTGACGCCGACGCCGACCAGCACCAGCCGGGAGCCGTGCACGCCCTTGGTGAAGGCCAGCAGGTACATGGCCAGCGCGGTGAGCACCCCGCCCGCGATCGCGCCGAAGGCCAGCTGCGCCGCGCCCGCCCCGGCCAGCACCATCAGGATGCCGCCGGTGGCCGCGCCGGTGGTGAAGCCGATGAAGTCGGGGCTGCCCAAGGGGTTGCGGGCCAGGTTCTGCATGATCGCGCCACTGACCGCGAGCGCCGCGCCGACCAGCAGGCCGGTCAGCCAGCGCGGCAGCCGGAACTCGGTGATCACGTACTGCGCGGCCCGGCCGCCCTCCCCGGCGAGCGCGGAGAGCACCTGGCTGACGGTCAGCTCGTACTCGCCGATGGTCAGCGTGAGCACGCCGATCACCGCGATGGCCAGCACCAGGCCGATGGTGGCCGCGGTGCTGCGCGCGTGCAGCCGGAGCGAGACGGAGCCGCCGCGGCTGCGCAGCACCCGGCGCGGGCGGGGGCGGGTGGCCAGCTGGGTCATGCCGCCACCAGCTTCCGGCGCCGCACCAGCAGGATGAACACGGGCGCGCCGAGGAAGGCGGTCACCACGCCGACCTCCAGTTCGCCCGGCGCGATCAGCACCCGGCCAAGGATGTCGGCGGAGAGCAGCAGCACGGGCGCGAGGATCGTGGAGTAGGGCAGCAGCCAGCGCTGGTCGGGTCCGGTGAACCCGCGCACCATGTGCGGCACGGCCAGCCCGACGAACCCGATCGGCCCGGCAGCCGCGGTGGCCGCCCCGCACAGCAGGGTCACCGCGATGGCGCCGAGGAACCGGGTCCGCCCGACGTTGGCTCCCAGCGCCCGTCCCGCTTCCTCGCCCAGCGCGACCGCGTTCAGCGCGCGGGAGAGCAGCAGCGCGAGCACGATCCCGACCAACAGGAAAGGAGCCAGCTCGTAGACGGTCTCCATCTTGCGCCCGGCGAGCGCGCCCACCACCCAGTAGCGGAACTGGTCGAAAGTCTTGCTGTCCAACAGGATCAGCGTGGAGATGAACGCGCTGAGCACCGCGCTGATGGCCACCCCGGAGAGCACCAGCCGCTCCGGCGTCGCCGCCCGCCGCCCCGCCGATCCGAGCAGGAACACCAGCACCGAGGCCACCGCCGCCCCAGCGAAGGCGAACCAGACATACCCGGCGGCGCTGCCCACCCCGAACCAGCCGATCCCGATCACCACGGCCGCCGAGGCCCCGAGGTTGACCCCCAGCAGGCCGGGATCGGCGAGCGGGTTGCGGGTCAGCGCCTGCATGAGCGCGCCGGCCAGCCCCAGCGCGGCGCCGACGCCGAGGCCGATCAGGGTGCGCGGGATGCGCAGGTCGTGGATGACCAGGGACTCGGTGGAGCCGTCCCGGGTCCAGAGCGCCTGCCAGACCTCGGGCAGCGGAATGCTCCTGGCGCCGACGGCGATGCTGAGCAGGCACACCAGCACCAGCAAGCCCACAGCCACGACCAGCCCCGCACTGCGGGTGACGCGACCAGCCGAGACCACCGCTTGCCCCCTCCGTCATTCGCGCACCTCAACTAAGGTGAGGCTAACTAAAGGAGGCTGGCGGCTCAACGACGGGGGTCGGGTGAGCGGTTGCGGTCGGGTGTCGATCAGGACACGCGGAGCGACCGGTGTTCGGGCGCAGCCCGGGGTTGGGTGAAAACCCACAAAGCGGGCCTCTCGTCTTCTCCGTACGGCCTGGAGACTGCTGACCACACCTCCCCGCCCGGCCCCTGCAACCTGCCGCCGCCCTAGCCTCGGAACGTGACGGGGGCCGGGTGGGGAGGTGTGGTTTGCTGTCGGAAGGTCGTGCGGAGAAGACGAGAGGGTCGCGAGCACGCTGGGTGTTGAGTCGGCAACACAAACCCCGCCCCGCAACCTGCTCAACCGGGGTTTGACTTGCCCCCACCCTCCGGGGGTCTGCCCGTCCGGCGAGGACATTCTTTTGATCTTGGTCTTGGGTTTTCAAGCGACAGTCAAGAGCGTCCTCGCCGGACGGGCAGAGATCAAAGCATGGGGGGGAAAATCAAAGTCAAAGGCCAAGACGCAGGCGGGTCTTGAGGTTCCCCATGCCCGTCAACCTTCCGAAATCGAACCACATCCCAGCGAGCAGCCGCCGTTGCGTGGCGTGGCCTTGGCGGCGGCGCCTGTGAGCGTCTGCTCGCTGGGATGTGGTGCGATGTCTCCAGGTTGACGGGCATGGGGAACCTCAAGACTTCGGACAAGTTTTCGAAAAGCCAGCCCGTCGCTGGTTCTTGGTCGCTAGCTCCCTGTTGCGAACCCGTCGCCTGGGTTGTCGCCCGGGGGGATTCCGTGCCCCGGGCGAAGCCTCGTCTGTGTCAGGCCTTGGTCAGCCTGGCTGCCACCTCGCGCTTGTCGATCTTGCCGACGGCGGTTCGCGGCAGGTCCTCGACCAGTTCCAGCAGGTCGGGCAGCTTGTACTGGGCCAGGCCGCGGGCCGTGAGGAAGGTCTTCAGGTCGCGCAGGGCCGGTGCGTCGCCTTCGGGGACGATGACGGCGCAGACTCGTTCGCCGAGCATGTCGTCTGGGACCGGGATCACCGCGACCTGGCGGATGTTGGCGTGGGCCAGCAGGTGTTCTTCCAGTTCCTCGGCTGAGACGTTCTCGCCGCCTCGGTTGATGACCTCCTTGACCCGGCCGGTGACGATCAGGTGGCCGGTGGGGAGCTGGCGGACCAGGTCACCGCTGCGGTAGTAGCCGTCCGGGGTGATGGCGGTTTCGTTGTGCTTGGCCGCTCGGTAGTAGCCGCGGATGGTGTACGGGCCCCGGACCAGGAGTTCGCCGGTTTCGCCCTGGGGGACGTCGTTGCCGTTGGGGTCGACCACGCGGAGCTCGTCGTCGGCGCACAGGGGGCGGCCCTGGGTGGTGGTGACCAGGTCCTCGGTGTCGTTGGCGCGGGTGTAGTTGAGCAGGCCCTCGGCCATGCCGAAGACCTGTTGCAGGGCGCAGTTGAGCTGGCCGGGGAGTTCTCGGGCGGGTTCGGGGGCGAGTTTGGCGCCGCCTACCTGGAGCAGGCGGAGGCTGGACAGGTCGCCGTCCTCCCATTCCGTGGCCTGGCCCCACAGCATGGCCAGTGGGGGCACCAGGGCGGTGACCGTGGCCCCGGACCGCTCGATCAGCGGGAAGGCGTTGTCAGGGCTGGGGTCGGAGAGGAAGACCGCGGTGCCGCCGACGCCCAGGATGCCGAGCACGCCGGGGCAGGCCAGGGGGAAGTTGTGCGCCACCGGGAGGGCGACCAGGTAGACGTCGTCCTGGGTGAGCTCGCAGACCTCGGCGCTGGCGCGGGCGTTGAAGGCGTAGTCGTTGTGGGTCCTGGGAATCAGCTTGGGCAGGCCGGTGGTGCCGCCGGAGACCAGCAGGACGGCCACGTCGGCGGGGTTGACCTCGGGCAGGCCCGTCGGCTCCGCGTCCACTGTGGACAGTGCGGTGCCGGTGCCGCCGGGGTCGCCCAGGACCAGGACGTGCTTGACCGACGGGACCCTGGCGACCACCTCGCGGGCCAGGCCGCGGTAGTCGAAGCCGCCGAAGGTCTCCGGGATGACGTAGGCGACCGCTTCGGAGAGCTCGGCCAGGTGGCCGATCTCGTGCGAGCGGTGCGCGGGCAGGGTCAGGGCGGGGACCGCGCCGAGGCGGAGCAGGGCGAAGAGCAGCACGACGAACTCGGCGACGTTGGGCAGCTGGACGACCACCCGATCGCCTTGCCGCACACCGATCTCGCGCAGGCCCGCGGCCATCCGGTCGGCGGCGGCGTCGAGCTGGGCGTAGCTGATCCGCCGTTCGCCGTCCACCAGCGCGGTCCGGTCGGCGTAGCGGGCGCTCCAGTCGCGGAGCAGCTCGCCGAGCGGGACGTCCTGCCAGTAGCCCGCTTCGCGGTAGCGCCGGCCGTACTCGGCAGGCCACGGCACAAATCCGTCCAATGTGGACTGACTCTCGATCATCTTGTCCTCATTCGCCTGCGGTGCGGGACAGTTCGGCCTCGACCTCATCGGCCGACATCTCCTGCACGGCCAGGTAGATCTCGGCCACCTGCGCCAGCCTGCCGGGGGTGCTCTCCCGCTCGGCCAGCTGGGCGGCCATGGTACCCACCGACAGCGTGGCGAACAGCAGCTTCACCGAGACGTCCGTGGTGTCCAGCGCCTCGCGCAGCCTGCTGACGATCGTGGTGGCCAGCACCGAGTCGCCGCCGCGCTGGAAGAAGTCGTCGTCCAGGCCGAACTCCGCGCCGCCGAGCACCTCGTGCCAGACGCCCGCGATCACCTTCTCCAGCGCGGTGCGCGGCGGCACGAACGGCCTGCTGGTGCCCTCCTCGGCCCACAGCTTCTGCACCGCGCGCCGGTCGATCTTGCCGTTGGCGGTCAGCGGCAGCTCCGCCAGCACCAGCACCCGCTCGGGCACCATGTGCGGCGGCAGCGAGTCCCTGACCCGCTCGCGCAGCTCCTCGCCGGTGACGCCACTGGCGGCCACCGCGGCGACCAGGGCGGCACCTGGCGCGCGGGTCACCCCGGCGATGGCCCGGCCGACACCGTCCAGCGCGCCCAGCGCGGACTCGACCTCGCCCAGCTCGATCCGGAAGCCGCGCAGCTTCACCTGGTGGTCGCGGCGGCCGAGGAACTCCAGGGTGCCGTCCGGCCAGTAGCGGCCCAGGTCCCCGGTCCGGTACCAGTTCTGTCCATTGTGGACGACAAACCGGTCGGCGGTGCGCTCCGGGTCGCCGCGGTAGCCCAGGGCCACGCCGTCGCCGCCGATCCACAGCTCACCGGCCACCCAGTCCGGGCAGTCCCGGCCGCGCGCGTCCACCACCCGGCAGCGCACGTTGGCCAGCGGGGTGCCGTAGGGCACCGAGATCCAGCGGCCGGGCACCCCGCCGGTGACCTCGCAGACGGTGGAGTGGATGGCGGTCTCGGTGGTGCCGCCGAGGCCGACGAACCTGGCCCCAGGCACCTGAGCGCGCAGGCGGCCGGGCAGGTCGACGGTGACCCAGTCGCCGCCGAGCAGCACCAGGCGCAGGCCCTCGCCCAGGTTTCCCGCGTTGAGCAGCATGTCCAGCAGCGGCGGCACGCAGTTGACGATGGTGACCCCGCGCTCGCGCACCAGGGTGACCCAGTCCGCGGCCTCCCTGCGCTCGCTCTCGCCGACCAGCACGATCGCGCCGCCGACGGAGAGCGGGCCGAAGATGTCGAACACGGACAGGTCGAAGTCCAGCGCGGACACCCCGAGCGTGCGGTCGGCCGGGCCGACCTCGAAGCGCGCGTTGAGGTCGTCGATGGTGTTCATCGCGGCCCGGTGCGGCACCTCGACGCCCTTGGGCTCGCCGGTGGAGCCGGAGGTGAACAGCACGTAGGCGGGGACTTCCTCGTTGCCCAGCAACGGTTCCACCGGTTCCGCGCGCAGCGCCTCGGCCAGCCGGTCGGCGTCGAGCACCAGCCGGACCCCGGCGCGGGCGTGGATCCGCTCCCGGCGCGCGGCCGGCTGCTCCACGCTCACCGGCACGTAGGTCGCCCCCGCGGTGAGCACGCCCAGCACGGCCACGATCTGCGCCGGCCCCTTGGGCAGGGTGACCGCGACCGCCTCGCCCGGCTCCACGCCGCGGGTCAGCAGCGCCCCGGCCACCCGGCGGGCCTGCTCGGCCAGCTCGCGGTAGCTCAGCGAGCCGTCCGCGCCCCACAGCACCGCGGGCGCGTCCGGGGTTTCCTTGGCCTGGTTGAAGAACCCCTCGTGCAACCGGCGGCCGGAGCGCGGCGCGGCGGTCTCGTTGGCGGCCTCCCGCACGGCCAGCTGGGACTCCGGCAGCAGCGCGGGCACCGGCTGGTTCCAGTCCGAGTCGGCCGAGCCGAGCCAGTGCACCAGCGTGCGGTAGGCCTCGAACATCGCGTCCATCAGCCCGGCGGGGAAGGCCGCGTCCCTGATGTCCCAGTTGACCAGCAGACCGCCGTTGACCTCGGTGACCTGCGCGTCCAACAGCACCTGCGGGCCCTGCGAGATGATCCACACCGGCTCGCCGAAGCTGCTCTTGACCGCCTCGTCGAACAGCTCGCCCAGGTTGAGCGCGCTGGTGTAGACCACGGGGGCGAGCACCTGTTCGCCGTTGGCGCGGGAGAGGTCGCGCAGCACCTCCACGCCGGAGTAGTCGGCGTAGGCGGCGTCGGTGTGCATCCGGCCCTGCAACCGCCGGGCGTCCTCCAGGAAGGAGCGCGGCTCGGACAGGTCCACGTCCAGCAGCACCGAGCCGGTGAAGTCGCCGACCAGCTTGGCCACGTCGGCGTGGGTGTTCTCCCGGTCGAACAGCGGCAGGTTGAGCAGGAACCTGGGCTGCCCGCTCCACGCGGCGAGCACCTCGGCGAACACCGTGGCCAGCGCCATCGCCGGGGTGATCCGGTGCTGGTGCGCGCGCTCGATCAGCCGCTGCTTGTCCGCAGGTGCCAGCCACAGGTGCTTGCGCACGGTGCGCAGCGCGTCGCCGCGGTCCTGCTCGGGCACCAGCGGCAGGTCGGGCGCGGCGGGCAGCTCGGGCAGGCGGCTCTGCCACCAGCTGCGCGCCTTCTCCCAGGCGTCCTGGCGCAGCGGCGCGCGCTCGGCCAGGTACTGCGGGTAGCTGTAGTCGATCGGCGCCAGCTCGGCGCCCTGGTACAGCGCGGCGAGGTCGGCCAGCAGCACCCGGAAGCTGAGCGCGTCCGCGGCCACCATGTCCACGTCCACGTGCAGCCGGGTCCGCCCGCCGGGCAGCCGGGTGAGCTGGAGGGCGAAGACCTGCCCGCCCTCGATGTCCAGGATCTGGTGCGACCAGGCCTCGCGCAGTTCCGCCAGCCGCGCCTCGACCGCCGCCGCGTCGAGTTCCCGCAGGTCCTCGACGGTGAGCGAGTCGGCGCTGGGCTGGTCCTGGATGCGCTGGTGCCCGTCGTCGGTGAGCCGGGCGCGCAGCATGCCGTGCCGCTGCACCAGCGCGCGCACCGCCGGGATCAACCGGTCGGGATCAACGTCCCCGCCGTCGAACTCCACGTACAGGTGCGCGGCCACCGCGCCGAGGGCCTGCCCGTCGCCACGGCCCACCCAGTAGGCGTGCTGCATCAACGCCAGCGGGAACGGCGCGGCGCTGTCGAACCGGGCCGCCGGGGCCGAGGGCGCGGCCGGAGCCGCCGCCGGGGCGAGGCGCTCGCTGAGGAGGTCGAACCACTCCCCCAGGCTCGGCCGCTCGGCCAGCTCGGCGAAGGTCACCTCGATGCCGCGCTTGCGCCACTGCCCGGCCAGCCGCATCAGCCGGATCGAGTCCAGCCCCAGCTCGATGAGGTTGTCCGCGTCCTGGAGCTCCTCAGGGGTGCGGTCCACCAGTTGTGCCACTTCGCGGCGCAGGTCATCGGCGGTCGGGCTGCTCGGCACGGGCTTGTACTCCCTTGTGATCCAGGCTGCATGGCACACTGGCCTCTTGCGAAAGGAAGGCTAACCTAAGCAAGGTTAGCCTCATAGACCCTGCTCCCCGCGCTCTCCGAGGACAACGACTGATGACGAACGAACCGGGCGCGCGGACCGACGCCGCAGCAAAGCGACGCGCGTTGATGCGCCAGCTGATGGCCAAGGCCGGCATCGCCGAGGACTCGTCACCGGACCGCGTCACCCCGAGGGACCGCTCGAAGCGCACGCCGCTGTCCTTCGCCCAGCAGAGCATGTGGGTGCACCAGCGGACGTTCCCGCACTCCACCACCTACAACGTGCCGCTGCTGGTCCGGCTGTCCGGCCCGGTGGACGTGCCGGCGCTGCACCGCGCGCTGCAGGTGCTGGTGGACCGGCATGAGATCTTGCGCACCCGCTACCTCGCCGAGGCCGACGGGACCGCACACCAGGTGGTCACCGCGGACTACCGGGTCGAGCTGCCCGTGACGGATCACACGTCGCTGCCGGAGTCCGAATGGGCCGCGGCCGGACGGGCTGCGGCCGAGCGGCTGGCCGCGGTGCCCTACGACCTCTCCGCCGAGGAGTCGATCCGGCTGGCGCTGCTCCGCTTCGCCGAGCGGGAGCTGGCGCTGATCCTGGTGGTGCACCACATCGCCTGGGACGGCGGCACCTGGGGCGTGCTCTCGCACGAGCTCTCCGCGCTGTACCGGGCCGAGGTCACCGGCGAGCCCAGCGGGCTGCCGCCGGTGGAGGTGCAGTTCGCCGACTACGCGGCCTGGGAGCAGTCCCGCTGGCCGGCCGAGAGCAGCAAGGCCGACCTGGCGTACTGGCGCGAGCAGCTCACCCCTGCCCCGGAACCCCTTGACCTGCCGACGGATCACCCGCGCCCGACCAGTGGCTCCGAACGCGGCGGGCTGGTCGCGAAGTGGTTCGATCCCGCGGTGGCGCAGGGGCTGCGCGCGGTCGCGGCCAGCGAGAACGTCACGCCGTTCATGATCATGGTGGCGGCCTGTTCGGTGCTGCTGCGGCGCTACACCGGGGCGACCGACATCCCGCTGGGCTCGGCGGTGATGGACCGGGGGCACGCGCAGGCCCAGCACCTGGTCGGCAACTTCGGCAACACCCTCGTGCTGCGCACCGACGTCTCCGGCGATCCGACCTTCCGCGAGCTGCTCGGCCAGGTGCGGCGCACCGCCACCGACGGGTTCGCCCACCAGGGCCTGCCCTTCGACAAACTGATCGACGACCTGCGCCCGGAACGCCGCCGCGGCCGCGGTCCGCTCTTCGACGTGATGCTGTTGTTCTTGGCCCAGCGGATCGGCGGCCTCGACCTGCCGGGCATCGAGTCGGACTGGGAGCACATCCGCAACGACGGCGCTCAGTTCGACCTGTGGCTGGAGGCGTTCCTGCGGCCGGACGGGCTGCTGGTGGAGGCCACCTACCGGCTGGACCTGTTCGAGGCGGACCGGATCACCCGGCTGCTGGACCACCTGGAGCACCTGCTCGCCGCCGCACTGTCCACTCCGGACACTCCGATCAGCACACTTCCCCTGCTACCGGCGGAAGACCTGCTCAACCAGCTCGCCGAGTGGAACGACACCGAGCGCGCGGTGCCGGATACCACGGTGGTGGACCGGTTCGAGGCGCAGGTCCGGCGCACCCCGGAGTCGGTGGCGGTGCGCGGCGAGGACGGGTCCACCCTGACCTACACCGAGCTGAACCACCGCGCCGAGCGGCTGGCGGCGGCCCTGTGCGCCAAGGGAATCGGCGCGGAGTCGGTGGTGGCGCTGCTGCTGCCGCGCACCCCGGAGCTGGTGGTGGCGCTGCTCGGCGTGCTCAAGTCCGGCGCGGCCTACCTGCCGCTGGACGCCGACCACCCGGCGGACCGGCTGCACTACATGATCACCGACGCGGGCGCGGCCTGCGTGCTCACCACCGCCGAGCTGGCCGACCTGGTGCCAGAGCCGGATCAGCTGGTGCTGGACCGCCCGGGCTGGGACGTGCTGGGCGCGGAGCCGCACGGACGGCTGCGGGCGGGCCAGCTCGCCTACACCATCTACACCTCCGGCTCCACCGGCCGCCCCAAGGGGGTGGGCATCCCGCACTCCGCGCTGGCCAACTTCCTGTCCACAATGGACGATCTGACGCCGCTGGCCTGCTCCGACCGGCTGCTCGCGGTGACCACGATCGCCTTCGACATCGCGGCCCTGGAGATCTACCTGCCGCTGGTCTCCGGCGCCCAGGTGGTGCTGGCCACCAAGGACACCGTGCGCGACCCGGCCCGGCTGGCCAGGCTGGCCGCCGGGTCCGGGGCCACCGTCATCCAGGCCACGCCCTCGCTCTTCGGCGCGGTGCTGGCCCAGGAGCCGGGTTTGCTGCGCGGCCTGCGGGTGCTGGTCGGCGGCGAGGCGCTGCCCCCGACCACCGCGGACGAGCTGCGCGCGGTCGCCGCGCGGGTCACCAACGTGTACGGGCCGACTGAAGCCACCATCTGGGTCACCTCGGCCGAGGTGACCGGCACACCGGTGATCGGGCGGCCGTTCCACAACACCCAGGCCTACGTGCTGGACGAGCGGCTGCGGCCGGTGCCGCCGGGTGTCACCGGCGAGCTGTACCTGGCCGGGGCTCAGCTGGCGCGGGGGTACTCGGGGCGGCCGGGCCTGACCGCGGAACGCTTCACCGCCAACCCCTACGGCCCGGCGGGCAGCCGGATGTACCGGACCGGGGACCTGGCGCGGTGGCTGGCCGACGGGAGCCTGGACTGCCTCGGCCGGGTGGACGACCAGGTCAAGATCCGCGGTTTCCGGGTGGAGCTGGGCGACATCGAGGCGGCGCTGGCCGCGCAGGCCGAGGTCGCGCAGTGCGCGGTCGTGGTGCGCCAAGGACTTCCGGTCGCCTACTTCGTGCCGGCCGCCGAGGTGGACCTGGCCGCGCTGCGGGCCGGGGTGGCCGAGCGGGTGCCGGACTACATGGTGCCCGCGGCCTTCGTGGCCATGGCCGAGCTGCCGGTCACGGTCAACGGCAAGCTGGACCGGCGCGCGCTGCCCGAGCCCGACCTGGGCGCGCAGGTCTCCGGCCGCGGCCCCCGGGATGAGCGGGAACGCGTGCTGTGCGGGGTGTTCGCCGAGGTGCTCGGGCTGCCGGAGATCGGCATCGACGACGACTTCTTCGCACTGGGCGGGCATTCCCTGCTGGCCACCAAGGTGATCGGCCGGGTGCGCGCCCTGCTGTCGGTGGAGCTGGACCTGCGGGCGCTGTTCGACGCGCCGACCGTGGCCGAGCTGGCCGCCCGGCTGCCCTCGGCCACCGACACCCGGCCCGCGGTGCGCGAGGTGCGGCGGCCCGAGGTGGTGCCCGCCTCGTTCCCGCAGACCGGGCTGTGGTTCGAGGAGAAGCTGCGCGGCCCGTCCACCTCCTACGGCCTGCCGCTGGGCGTGCGGGTGCGCGGGCCGGTGGACCTGGACGCGCTGCGGGCGGCGTTCGGTGATGTCGTCGCGCGGCACGAGGCGCTGCGCACCCTGCTGACCGAGGGGCCGGACGGCCTTCCGGTGCAACGGATCCTCTCCCCCACCGAGGCTCGCGAACTGCTCTCGGTGTCCATTGTGGACGATCTTGACGAGGCGGCCGAGCACACCTTCCGGCTGGACGCCGAGCTGCCGGTGCGGGTGAGCCTGGCCCGGACCGGCGAGCAGGAGTGGGCGCTCGTGCTGCTGCTGCACCACTCCGCGGCCGACGAGTGGTCCTTCGGCCCGCTGCTGGCCACCCTCGGCGAGGCCTACACCGCCAGGGCCGCCGGACAGGAGCCGGGCTGGCCCGAGCTTCCGGTGCAGTACGCGGACTTCGCGGTGTGGCAGCGGGAGATCCTCGGTGTCCGCACCGAGGCGGACTCGGTGGCCGGTCGCCAGCTCGACTACTGGGCGCGGACCCTGGCCGGTGCGCCAGCCGAGCTGTCCCTGCCGACTGACCGGCCGCGACCGGCGGAGGCCAGCCACCGCGGCGGGCTGGTCCAGTTCCAGCTGCCCCAGGAGCTGCTGGACTCGATGCGCGCGCTGGCGGCCCGGCAGGGGGCCAGCGTGTTCATGGTGCTGCACGCGGCACTGGCCGCGCTGTTGAGCAAACTCGGCGCGGGCACGGACATCCCGCTCGGCTCGCCGATCACCGGCCGCGGCGACGCGGACCTGGAACCCCTGGTCGGGTTGTTCGCCAACACACTGGTGCTGCGCACCGACCTCGCCGGAGACCCGAGCTTCACCGAGCTGCTGGGCCGGGTGCGCGCCGCCGACCTGGATGCCTTCGCGCACGCCGACGTGCCCTTCGACTGGGTGGTGGAACGGGTCGCGCCGGAGCGCTCGCTGTCCCGGCACCCGCTGTTCCAGGTGATGCTGATCCACCAGCGCGCCGACGACCTGGAGCTCCAGCTGCCCGGCCTGACCACCCAGCCATTCCTGCCGGACACCGGCGGGGTCAAGTTCGACCTGGACCTGTACTTCACCGAGACCGAGTCCGCCGGACTGGACGGGTTCGCCGTCTACGCCAAGGACCTGTTCGACCACGGCACCGTGCAGCGCCTGATCGACCGGCTGGAGCTGCTGCTGCGCACGGCACTGGCCGGACCGGACCGCGCACTGTCCACTGTGGACATCATGACCGAGGCCGAGCTGGCCGCGGTGACCGCGCCCGGCGCCGCCACCGAGCTGACCGCGTCCGACCCGGCCGCCCTGTTCGCCGCGCAGGTCGCGCGCACCCCGGAAGCCACCGCGGTGCTGGCGGGCGCGGAGTCGTTGAGCTATGCCGAACTGGACCGCAGGGCCGAACGGCTCGCGGACGCGCTGGCGGCCAGGGGCGCGGGACCGGAGCGGATCGTCGCGCTGGCGCTGCCGCGGACCGCGGAACTGGTGGTGGCGCTGCTGGCGATCGTCAAGACCGGCGCTGCCTACCTGCCGGTCGACCTGGGCTACCCGCGCGACCGCATCGAGCTGATGCTCGCCGACGCGCGGCCCGCGCTGGTGGTGTGCCTGCCGGAGTTCGCCGCCGAGTTCGGGCTCACGGACACCTGCCCGCCGGAGGCCACCGGACCTGCCCGGCCACCGGTGGAGATCCGCGGTGAGCACCCGGCCTACCTGGTGTTCACCTCCGGCTCCACCGGCCGCCCCAAGGCGGTGGCAGGCACCCAGACCGCGCTGGCCAACCGGCTGGACTGGGGCCGGGAGCTGGCCGGTGGGGTGCGGATCGCGAAGAGCTCGCTGAGCTTCATCGACGGCTCCACCGAGCTGCTCGGCGGCCTGGTCGCCGGGGACACCGTGGTGCTGGCCGATGACGCCGCGGTCAGCGACCCGGCCGCGCTCGTCGAGCTGATCGACCGGCACGCGGTGGACCTGGTCACGGTGGTGCCCAGCCTGCTCTCCGCGCTGCTGCGCACCGCGCCCGAGGGCGCGGTGGGCTCGGTGCGCACCTGGATCTCCAGCGGTGAGGCGCTCTCCGCCGAGCTGGCCGGGCAGGTGGCCGCGCGCTGGCCGCTGGCCAGGCTGGTCAACCTCTACGGCTGCTCGGAGGCCGCCGGCGACAGCCTCGCGCAGGTCGGCAGCCCCGGCGCGGGGCCGGTGCCGATCGGCGTGCCGGTGGCCAACACCCAGGCCTACGTGCTCGACCACGCGCTCCGGCCGGTGCCGCCGGGGGTGGCCGGTGAGCTGTACCTGGCCGGGCACGGGCTGGCCCGCGGCTACCTCGGCCAGCCCGGCCGGACCGCGGAACGCTTCCTGGCCAACCCGTTCGGCCCGCCCGGCTCCCGGCTGTACCGCACCGGCGACCGGGCCCGCCGCCGCGGCGAGGTGATCGAGTTCCTCGGCCGGGCGGACAGCCAGGTCAAGATCCGCGGCTTCCGGATCGAGCCCGGTGAGATCGAGGCCGCGCTGCTGGCCGAGCCCGAGGTGGACAAGGCGGTGGTGGTCGCCCGGCCCGGACCTGGCGGCGCGCTCCGGCTGATCGGCTACTTCATCGCGGCGCCGGGCGCGGCACCCGACCCGGTCGTGCTGCGGGAGCGGCTCGCGGGCAGGCTGCCGGACTACCTGGTGCCCGCGCTGCTGGTGCCGCTGGCCGAGTTCCCCGAGAACCCCAACGGAAAGCTCGACCGCGCCCGGCTGCCCGACCCCGCCCCGCAGGCCGCGGCGGCCACCGAACCGGCCACGCCGACCGAGGCCACCCTGGCCCGGCTGTTCGCCGAACAGCTCGGCCTGGATGCCGTGGGCGTGCGGGAGAGCTTCTTCAGCCTCGGCGGCGACAGCATCAGCGCGGCGCTGCTGGTGGCCAAGGCCAAGGAGGCCGGGCTGGCGCTGTCGGTGCGCGAGGTGTTCAAGCACCGCACGGTGGCCGCGCTGGCCGAGCTGTGCGCGCCCCCGGCGATCACCCCCGGCCCGGTGACCCCGCCGCCGCTGCTGCACTGGCTGCGGCAGAGCGAGCTGGGCGTCAACGGCCTGCTGGTCTCCGTTACCAGGGCCATCGAGGCCACCGAGGACCGGCTGCGGGCCGCCGCGGCCACCGTGCTGGCCCGGCACGAGGCACTGCACCTGGTGGTGGACCCGAGCAACAAACGCCTGTGGCGGGCCGAGATCCAGCCCGGCGAGCCGGACCTGACCGAGATCGACATCACCAGGGGCGCCACCCTCCGGCTCGACCTGACCCCGGACGGCGTCACGCTGACCGGGCACGGGCTGGCGGTGGACCAGCCCTCGCTGGAGCTGATCGCGGACGAGCTCACCGCCGTGCTGGCCGGACAGACCCTGACCCCGCCGCCGACCACCTTCCGGGCCTGGACCGAACACCTGGCCGCGCAGGCCAACGAGGTGGCCGCCGCGCTGCCGGAGTGGACCGCCGCCCTGCACGAGACCGCCGACCCGATTCCCGCCTCGGCACTGGCAACAAGCGACGGCGGCCGGGTCAGCGAAACCGTGGCAGCCGATCCGGACACGGTGGCGGCGGCCTTCATCGAGGCGCTGCGCACCTGGTCCGGCGCGAACGGGACCCGGCTGCGGATCGACCGCGAGGTGGACCCGCGCACCGGCGCCAAGTCCGCGGCCGGTGACCTCTCCGGCACGGTCGGGCCGCTGAGCCACGTCCACCCGTTCGCCTTCACCGCCACGACCGGCCCGCGCGCGGAGACCGAGCTGGAGCTGCGCTACTGGGCCGACCGCGGCCACGAGTTCGGCCTGCTCCGGCACGCCAGCAGGGCAGGCTCCAAGGCGCTGCGCGGACACCGGGACGCCGCGGTGCTGCTGCGCGCCGGTGCGCCGGATCCGCTGTTCCCGGCCGGGCGCGTGCTCGTGGCCACCCACCAGGTCCGGGCGGACGGCGTGCTGCTCGACCTCCAGTTCTCCCCCGACCTCGACCCGGCAGCCGCCAGCGCGCTGCTCGGGCTGTGGTCGGCCGCAGTGACCGCACCAGCAGAATCGGAGCCGAAGAGTTGAGCGCATCATCCGGTCAGATCCACCTCGCCGACACCCCGGCGGCCGCCTGGCTGGACGAGGCGTTCACCGGGTCCCCCGCGCCCGCGCTGCGCGTGGTCGCCGGGCCTTCGGGCACCAGTGAGACGGCCGCGCAGGCCGCCGTGCGCGCGGTCATCGAGGCGCACGAGGTGCTGCGGCACCGCGGTGAGCTGTGCTGGGCCGGGACCGCCAGCGAGCTCGTCGAGGCCAAGCAGCGCGCCGCCGAGCTGCTCGACGGCGACGCCGCGCTGGCCGCCGCCTGGGTGGACCGGGGCGCGGAGCGGGACGGGCTGCTCGTGGTGGCCGCGCACGAGTCCGATGTGGACGGTGAGGGCTGGGCGGTGCTGGTCGCCGACCTGCGCGCCGCACTCGCCGGTGGCCCGCCCAGCACCTCGGGCACCGGGGAGTACCTGTCCGCGCTGGACACCCTGGCCCGCGACCCTGGCCTGGCTGACCGGGTGGAGCCCTGGCTGGAGCTGGCCGACCGGGTGGACGAACTGGACCTGGCCGCGCCCTGGGTGAGCGACGGTGAGCCCAGCGGGCCGCAGCGCACGGTCGAGCGGGTGCTGTCGCTGAACGAGGTCGCGGTCCCCGAGGGCCTGCGCGCGCGGGTGCTGCTCGGCCTGGTCCCGCACCTGGGGGCCACCGACGGCCTGCTGGTGGATGTCAGCGAGTCCGACCGCGACCGCCCCGGTGTGCTGGGCAACCTGCGCCGGGTGTTCCCCGTCCTGTTCGGCCCGGCTGAGCTGTCCGATGTGGACGGTGCGGGCGGACGGGCGGTGGCGGTCGATGCCGCCGCGGCCACCGAGTTCGGTGTGGCCAAGTACCTCAGCGGCAGCACCTCGGCCACCTTCGCCGACCTGGCCGAGGCCGCCGTCCTGATTGAGTACGGCATCACCGACCTCGGCGACGACCCGGACCCCGGCGCAGGCGAACCCGTGCCGGACAACGCCGCCCGCTACCTGCTGCGGATCGGCGCCTGGTTCGACCGCAACAGCGAGCGCGTGCGCACCACGCTCTGCTGGGATCCGGCCGCGCTGCCCGAGCTCGACGCCGAGGCGCTGCTCTCCGCCTGGGGCAAGACACTGCTGGCGCACGAGCCCGCCGCCACGCCCGCGCCCGCGGTCGCGCTGCCGCCCGGCGCGGTGGAGGCGCTGCCGCTCTCGCCCTTGCAGGAGGGCCTGCTCTTCCACCTGATGCTCGACGGCGCCGAGCGGGACGTCTACGTGCAGCAGGCCGTGCTGCACCTGACCGGCACCCTGGACCCGGACCGCTTCCGCGAGGCGGTGCGGCTGTCCCTGGCCAAGTACCCCAACCTGGTCGCCGGGTTCGCCACCGCCGACGACGCCCCCGCCGTGCAGTTCATCCCGGCCGAGTTCGACACCCCGTTCGAGTACGCCGATCTGTCCACTCAGGACGATGCCGCGTTCCAGGACTTCGTCGCCGAGCAGCGGTCCAGGCCCTTCCACGCCGACCGGCCGCCGCTGATCCGCTTCGGCCTGGCCACCGTCGGCGACGGTGAGCACCGGCTGGTGATGACCTCCGAGCTGATCCTGCTGGACGGCTGGTCCGGCGGTCTGCTGCTGAGCACCCTGCTGGAGTTCTACACCGACCCGGCCGCCGAGTCCGCCCGGCCGACCACCCCGTTCCGGGACTACCTGCGCTGGCTCACCGCGCAGGACCACGACCAGGCCCGCGCGGCCTGGCGGCGCAACCTGGACGGCCTCACCGAGCCCACCCTGCTGGCCCCCGGCGCGGACAGCCGCGCGGTGGACCTCACCGCCGCGGACGAGATCCACCTGGAGCTGCCGCCGGAACTGGCCGCCCGGCTGGCCAAGCGGATGCGCGAATCCGGGGTCACCGCGAGCACGCTGTACGAGACCGCGTGGGCGATGCTGCTGGGCAGGCTCACCGGCCGGGACGACGTGGTCTTCGGCGCCTCTGTCTCCGGCCGCCACCCCGACGTGGCCGGTGTGGAGACCACGGTCGGCCTGCTGTTCAACACCGTGCCGGTGCGGGTCCGGCTGGGTGCGACCGACCCGCTGGAGACGGTGCTGCGCCGGGTGCAGGAGGAGCAGGCCGAGCTCTTCGACTACCCGTACCTCGGGCTCACCGACGTGCAGGGCCTGGTCGGCATCGGCACCCTGTTCGACACCCTGTTCGTCTTCCAGAACTTCCCGCGCCCGTCCAAGGAACGCGGCTTCGGGCCGGACGGCTCGCTGCGGGTGCGCGACCACGAGGTGCTCGACGCCACGCACTACCCGGTCACCATGGTGGTCAACCCCGGCGTCACCACCGAGCTGCGGGTGATGTTCCACCGGGATGTGTTCAGCCGCACCGAGATCGAGCGCCTGGCCGAGCGCTACCTGAGCATCCTGGCCGCGCTGGCCGACACCCCGCTGGCCTCCTGCGCCGCGGTGGACGTGCTGGTCGGCGACGAGCTGGCGCTGCTGCGCGCGGGCTGGGACAGCACCGCCAACCCGGTGCCGGACATCACCATCGCGGACATGCTGGAGCAGCAGGCCGCGCGCACGCCCGAGGCGACCGCGCTGGTCTTCGGCGAGACCACCCACACCTACGCCGAGCTGAACGAGCGGGCCAACCGGATCGCCCGCTGGCTGGTCCAGCACGGCGCGGGGCCGGAAACCGTGGTGGCCCTTGGCCTGCCCCGGTCCTCGGACATGGTGGCCGCGCTGTTCGCGGTGCTCAAGACCGGCGCCGCCTACCTGCCGCTGGACCTGGACTACCCGGCCGACCGGCTGGAGTTCATGCTCACCGACACCGAGCCGCTCTACGTTCTGTCCACTGTGGACGTCGATCCGACGCTGCCGCACACCGAGATCCCGCATGTCCTGCTGGACTCCGCGGAGATCGCCGCCGAGCTGGACGCGCTGCCCGGCACGGACCTGGCCGACGCCGAGCGGCGCGGGTTCAACCGCACCGACCCGCACCGGCTGGCGCACCCGGCCTACGTCATCTACACCTCCGGCTCCACCGGCCGCCCCAAGGGCGTGGTCACCCCCTACCTCGGCCTGACCAACATGCAGTTCAACCACCGGGTGGCCATCTTCGACCCGGTGGTCGCGCAGGCCGGACGACGCCTGCGGATCGCGCACACGGTGTCCTTCTCCTTCGACATGTCCTGGGAAGAGCTGCTCTGGCTGGTCGAGGGCCACGAGGTGCACGTGCTCACCGAGGACATGCGCAGGGACGCGCTGGCGCTGACCGCCTACTGCGACCGGCACCTCATCGACGTCATCAACGTCACGCCCACCTACTGCCAGCAGCTGATCGACAACGGGCTGCTGGAGCAGGACCCCGGCCACCGCCCGGTGCTGGTGCTGCTCGGCGGCGAGGCCGTCTCCGAACAGGTCTGGTCCGCACTCCGCGACACCCCAGGGGTGCTCGGCTACAACCTCTACGGCCCCACCGAATACACCATCAACACCCTCGGCGGCGGCACCGAGGACAGCGCGACCTCCACCGTGGGCAAGGCGATCTGGAACACCCGCGCCTACATCCTGGACGCCTACCTGCGCCCGGTCCCGGTGGGCGTGCCTGGCGAGCTGTACATCTCCGGCGTGGGCCTGGCCCGCGGCTACCTCAAGCGCCCCAGCCTCACCGCGGACCGCTTCATCGCCGATCCCTATGGCGCGCAAGGCGAACGCATGTACCGCACCGGCGACCTGGTGCGCGAGCGGCAGGACGGCAACCTGGACTTCCTGGGCCGCACCGACGACCAGGTCAAGATCCGCGGCTACCGGGTGGAGATCGGCGAGGTGGAGAGCGCGCTGGCCGCGCACCCCGAGGTCGCCCAAGCCGCGGTCATCGCCGCGGACACCGATCTGCCCGGCGTGAAACGACTTCTCGGCTACCTGGTGCCGGCCGAGGCCACCGACGAGGACCTCCGCGCCGAGGTGGAGGCCGAGCAGATCGCCGAGTGGCGGCAGATCTACAGCGACGAGTACACCGAGATCCCGACCGCGGTCTTCGAGGAGGACTACGCGGGCTGGGACAGCAGCTACGACGGCGCGCCCATCCCGTTCACCGACATGAGCGAGTGGCGGGCGGCCACCCTGGAGCGCATCCTGGAGCTCAGGCCGAAGCGGCTGCTGGAGATCGGCGTCGGCACCGGCCTGCTGCTCTCCGGCCTGGCCCAGCACACCGAGTCCTACTGGGCCTGCGACTTCGCCGCCCCGGTGATCGAGAAGCTGCGCCGGGACCTGCTGGCCGACCCGGACCTGGCCGCCAAGGTCGAGCTGAGCGTGCGGGCCGCGCACGACACCGACGGCCTGCCGGTCGGGCACTTCGACACCATCGTGATCAACTCGGTGATCCAGTACTTCCCGAACGTCGACTACCTCACCGAGGTCATCGGCAAGGCGATGGACCTGCTCGCCCCCGGCGGCGCGCTGTTCATCGGCGATGTGCGCAACCTGCGGCTGGCCCGCACCTTCCACACCGCGATCCAGCTCGGCCGCAGCGGCGAGGGCACCGAGGAAGCCGCGCTGCGCAAGGCGATCGAGCGCGCGGTGCTGCTGGAGAAGGAGCTGCTGGTCGACCCGGACTACTTCACCGCCCTGTCCGACCACCTGCCCACGCTGGCCGGCGCGGACCTGCGGATCAAGCGCGGGCACATGCACAACGAGCTGTCCCGGCACCGCTACGACGTGGTGCTGCGCAAGGCAGGCGCGGACGCACTGTCCGTTGTGGACGGTCCGAGGCTGGTGTGGGACAGCGCCGTGGACCTGGCCTCCCGGCTGGCCGAGCGGCCGGAGTCGCTGCGGGTCACCCGCATCCCCAACGCCCGCCTCACCGCCGAGGTCGCCGCCCAGCGCGCGCTGGAGGCCGGTTCGCCCAGCGCGGTCGCCCAGCGCCTGCTCCGCCCGGACACCGCCGCCGGGGTGGAACCCGAGGCCCTGTGCGAACTGGCCGAGCGGACCGGCTACCGGCTGCTGCTCACCTGGTCCGACACCACCGACGGCAGCTTCGACGCGGTGTTCACCCTGGCCACCGACGAGGTCCTGCTGGACGCCTACGCGCCCACCCGCACCCGCAGGGCCGCGCTCAGCGGCTACGCCAACAACCCCTCCGCGGCCCGCGACAACACCGGCCTGGTGGCCAGGGTGCGCGAGCACCTCAAGGCGGTGCTGCCGGACTACATGGTGCCCGCCGCGCTGGTCACCATGGAGCGGCTGCCGTTGACCACCAACGGAAAGCTGGACCGCCGTGCCCTGCCCAGCCCGGACCTGGCCGCGGGAGCCGGTGGCGGCCGCGCGCCGGACAGCCCGGCCGAGGAAGCCCTGTGCGAGCTGTTCGCCCAGGTGCTCGGCGTGCCCAAGGTCGGCGTGCACGACAACTTCTTCGACCTCGGCGGCCACTCGCTGCTGGCCGCCCGGCTGATCGGCAAGGCCCGCACCGCGCTGGACGTGGAGCTGGCCATCCGGGACCTGTTCACCGCGCCCACGGTGGCCGAGCTGGCCGCCAAGGCACTGGGCAGCGCGCCCCGCTCCGCGGTCCCGGTGCTCGCCGCGGGCACCCGGCCGGAGCGGATCCCGCTGTCCTTCGCCCAGCAGCGGCTGTGGCTGCTCGACCAGCTGGACACCGCGAGCGCCGCCTACACCGTGCCCACCGGCATCCGGCTCACCGGCGTGCTCGACCTGGACGCGCTGCGCGCCGCCTTCGGCGATGTGCTGGCCAGGCACGAGAGCCTGCGCACGGTGATCGAGCTGCACGAGGGCACGCCGTACCAGCGCGTCCTGCCGGTCACCGAGATCGATCCCCGGGTCACGGTGACCGAGGTCAGCGAGGCCGAGCTGGACGCCGCGGTGGCCGCGACCATCGCCGAGCCCTTCGACCTGGCCACCGGTCACCCGGTCCGGCTGGCCGTGCTCTCCCTCGGCGCCGAGGACTCGGTGCTGCTGGCCGTGTTCCACCACATCGCCTTCGACGAGTGGTCGATGCGGCCCTTCGTCGAGGACCTCACCACCGCCTACGCCGCCCGGCACGCCGGCCGGGCGCCGGAACTGGCCCCGCTGCCGGTGCAGTACGCCGACTACGCGCTCTGGCAGCGCGCCCTGCTCGGCTCGCCGGAGGACCCGAACAGCCTGCACAGCAAGCAGCTCGCCTACTGGCGGCAGGCGCTGGCCGGCATCCCGGAGGAGCTGTCCCTGCCGCTGGACCGGCCGCGGCCCGCGGTGGCCAGCTTCCAGGGCGAGACCATCGAACGGCACATCGGTCCCGAGCTGGCGGTGCGGCTGCGGCGGCTGGCCAGGAGCCGGGACGCCAGCGTGTTCATGGTGTTCCAGACCGCGGTGGCCGCGCTGCTGCACCGCTACGGCGGCGGCGTGGACATCCCGCTGGGCTGCCCGGCGGCCGGCCGGGACAACGAGCAGCTCAACGACCTCATCGGATTCTTCGTCAACACCCTGGTGATCAGGGCCGACGTCAGCGGCAACCCGAGCTTCGGCGAGCTGCTGGACCGGGTCCGCCACACCGACATCGCCGGGCTCAGCCACGCCGAGCTGCCCTTCGACCGACTGGTCGAGGCGCTCAACCCGACCCGCACGCTCTCCCGCAACCCGCTGTTCCAGGTGATGGTCGGCTACCAGAACCAGGGCACCGGCGGCGCGAGCTTCCCCGGCCTGACCGTGGCCGACGGCCGCTTCGACCCGCCGACCGCCAAGTTCGACCTGGACTTCGTGCTGCGCGACTACGGCTCGGACACCGACGGCATGGGCCTGGACGTGGAGTACGCGGCCGACCTGTTCGACCAGGCCACCGCGGCCACCCTGCTGGACCGGCTGCTCGACCTGCTCGACCGGGTCACCGCCGACCCGGACCTGCGGATGAGCGAGCTGGACGTGCTCGGCGCGGCAGGCGCCCGCCTGGCCGCCTGGAACGACACCGGCCGCGCCTTCCCCGAGCTCACCATCGCCGACCTGCTCGAACAGCAGGCCGCGCGCACCCCGGCCGCCTCCGCGCTGGTGGCCAACCCCGGGCTGCCAGGGGAGGTCCGCTGGAGCTACGCGCAGCTCAACGAGCGCGCCAACCAGATCGCCCGCCTGCTGCGCGCTCGCGGCGCCGGGCCGGAAACCGTGGTGGCCCTTGGCCTGCCGCGCTCGGCCGACATGGTGGCCACGCTGTTCGCGGTGCTCAAGACAGGCGCCGCCTACCTGCCGCTGGACCTGGACTACCCGGCCGAGCGGCTGGCCTTCATGCTCGCCGACGCGCAGGCCGTGTGCCTGGTCAGCACCACCGATGTCGCCGCCACGCTGCCCGCCACGGCCGCGCCGACGGTGCTGCTGGACACCGCCGAGGACGAGCTGAACGCCTTGTCCGGCAACGATCTCAGCGCGGCGGAACGGCCGGTCTTCAGCCTGGACCACCCGGCCTACGTCATCTACACCTCCGGCTCCACCGGCAAGCCCAAGGGTGTGGTCACCCCCTACCGAGGGCTGACCAACATGCAGTTCAACCACCGGGCCGCGATCTTCGACCCGGTGGTCGCCGAAGCCGGACGGCGGCTGCGGATCGCGCACACCGTGTCCTTCTCCTTCGACATGTCCTGGGAAGAACTCCTCTGGCTGGTCGAGGGCCACGAGGTGCACGTCTGCGACGAGGAGCTGCGCCGGGACGCCGAGGCGCTCACCGCCTACTGCGATGAGCACCTCATCGACGTGGTCAACGTGACCCCGACCTACTGCCAGCAGCTCATCGAGGCCGGTCTGCTGGAGGAGAACCCCGGCCACCGGCCGCTGCTGGTGCTGCTCGGTGGCGAGGCGGTGTCCAACCAGGTCTGGGAAACCCTGCGGGACACCCCCGGCGTGCTGGGCTACAACCTCTACGGCCCAACCGAATACACCATCAACACCCTCGGCGGCGGCACCACCGACCGGGACCTGCCCACCGTCGGCCGCCCGATCTGGAACACCAGGGCGCACGTGCTCGACGAGTACCTGCGGCCGGTCCCGCCGGGCGTGGCCGGTGAGCTGTACATCGCCGGGGTCGGCCTGGCCCGCGGCTACCTGGACCGGGCCGCGCTCACCGCGGAACGCTTCGTGGCCAACCCCTTCGGCGCGCCGGGCGAGCGGATGTACCGCACCGGCGACCTGGTCCGCTGGTGCGCCGACGGCACCATCGACTTCCTCGGCCGCACCGACGACCAGGTCAAGATCCGCGGCTACCGGGTGGAGATCGGCGAGATCGACGCCACCCTGGCCGAGCACCCCGGTGTCCGGCAGGTCGCGGTGCTCGCCGTGGACAGCGAGCTGGCCGGGGTGAAGCGGCTGGTCGCCTACCTGGTCGGCACGGCGGACGCGGCCGAGCTGCGCGAGTGGGCCGGGCAGCGGCTGCCCGCCTACATGGTGCCCTCGGCCTTCATCGCCGTGGACGCGCTGCCGCTGACCGTCAACGGCAAGCTCGACCGGGCCGCGCTGCCCGCGCCCGACTTCGGCGCGCGCAGCGCCGGCCGGGGACCGCGCACCGAGCGGGAAGCCGTGCTGTGCCAGGTGTTCGCCGAGGTGCTCGGCGTGCCCAGGGTCGGCGTGGACGACAGCTTCTTCGAGCTGGGCGGGCACTCGCTGCTGGCCATGCGGCTGGTCAGCCAGATCCGCGCGGCCGGGGTCGACGGAGTCTCCGTCGGCGCGGTGATGGCCGCCCCCACGGTGGCCGCGCTGGCCGAACGGCTCGGCGCGGCCGACGGCGCCGACCCGGCGCTGGCCGGGCTGCTCGCGCTGCGCGCCGAGGGCGGCAAGCCCCCGCTGTTCGCCATCCACCCCGGCTTCGGCCTGGCCTGGCCCTACGCCGCGCTGGTGCCGCACCTGGACGAGGACCGGCCGCTCTACGGCCTCCAGTCGCCCGTGGTGGCCGGGGAGACCGTGGACAGCTTCGACGCGCTGGCCCGCGAACACCTGCGGCGGATCCGCACCGTGCAGCCGAGCGGCCCGTACCACCTGCTCGGCTGGTCCTTCGGCGGCCAGCTCGCGCACGCCATCGCCGGACTGCTCCAGGCCGACGGCGAAGAGGTCGCGCTGCTCGCGGTGCTCGACGCCCAGCCTGCCGATCCCGCGCTGCCGCCGGACGAGCCGCTCGACGCCGGGCGGATCAGGGACCGGCTGCGGCTGAGCGCGGCCGAGCCGACCACCGAGGCGCTGGTCCGGGCCTGGACGATGCACGACCGGCTGCTGCCCGGCCAGGACTACCCCGCCTGCCGGGGCCCGCTGCTGTTGTTCAGCGCCGAGGGGTCCACCGGGACCGGCGCGGCGAGCTGGGCCGGGCAGGTGGCGGGCGAGATCGATGACCGGGTGCTGCCGTACCCGCACGACGAGCTGCTGTCCCCGGACGCCGTCGCGGTCTTCGGCCCGGTGCTCACCGCCGCGCTGAGGAAGTGGAGTAGTTCCGTTATCGCTAGCGGACAGTCCCGTGATCGATCGACCGCACCAGTGGATTAGGGTTGGCTAACCTAATCGGCTCACCAGGAAAGAAGGATCTCCGTATGACGACGCGAACGCACAGGTCGTCGAGTCGGCTCGTTCGTATGCTCGCGGCAGGCGCGGCCCTGGCGCTGGGCCTGTCCGCGTGCGGTGGCGGCGGTGACGCCGGCGCCCCGAAGGACACGTCGGCCGGTGCCGCGCCGGGATACCCCATCACCATCACGCACAAGCTCGGCACCACCACCATCAAGTCCGCGCCGAAGCGGATCGTGACGCTGGGTGAGACCGACCAGGACGCGTTGCTGGCGCTGGGCATCCAGCCGATCGCGACGGTCAAGACGGGCATGGCCGACGGCCTCTCGCCGTGGAGCAAGGCCAAGATCACCGGCGCGGCCCCGCAGCTGCTGACCGCTGGGGACAACGGTTTCGACGTCGAGCAGATCCTCAAGCTCGAACCGGACCTGATCCTGGCCGGTTACGACTACTACATCGACAAGTACTGGAAGAAGCTCAACGACATCGTGCCGACCACGGCCTTCCAGACCGGTCCGGTGGAGGACACCTGGCAGCAGGTGACCCGCCAGGTCGGCCAGGCCGTCGGCAAGTCGGCCGAGGCGGAGAAGCTGGTCACCGAGGTCGAGGGCAAGATCGCCGGCGTGAAGAAGTCCAACCCGGAGCTGAGCGGCAAGACCTTCGCCTTCGGTGTCACCGGGCAGACCGGCACGATCATGGTGCTCAAGTCGCCCGCGGACTCCGCGAGCAAGCTCTTCGGCGAGTTCGGGCTGAGCATGCCGCCGGCCATCCAGCAGCTGCCAGGGGAGAGCTTCGCGGTCGAGGTGAGCGCGGAGAAGTACGACCTGCTGGACCAGAGCGTGCTGATCACCCACTACAACGACAACAAGCAGCACCAGCAGGACGTCGAGCAGAACGCGCTGTTCAAGAAGCTCAAGGTGGTCAGCAAGGGCGGCAACATCGTGGTCGACCTGCCCGAGTTCTACGCCATCCGCAACCCGTCCGCGCTGGGCGTGCCGTGGGCCATCGACAAGATGGTGCCGAAGCTGTCCGAGGCGGTGAAGAAGACGGCTGCCTGATGCCAGACTGAGCTGGTGAGCCTTTCCAGCACAGCGATCAGGAACGGGGCCGCGCTGCTCGTCAGCGCGGCCCTTGTCGTTGCGGCAGGGTGTGGCAGCGCGCCAGAGGCGCCCCCACCCGCCGCGGCGGCCGGATACCCGGTGACGCTGACGCACAAGCTCGGCACCACCACGATCCCGGCGACGCCGAAACGGATCGTGGTGCTGGGCGAGGTGGACCAGGACGCGTTGCTGGCACTGGGCATCACGCCGGTGGGCATGCCCAGGTCGAGGGAGCACCCCAGCGGCATCACCCCGTGGGCGAAGGCGAAGCTCAACGGCGTCACGCCCGAACTGCTGACCGCGGGAGACAGCGGGTTCGACCCGGAACAGGTGCTCAAACTGCAACCGGACCTCATCCTGGCCAACACCGACTACTACCTGGAGAAGTACTACTCGCGGCTGAGCGCCTTCGTGCCGACCACCGCGTTCGAGCTCGGCGCGTACCAGGACGGCTGGCAGGCGGTGACCCGCCAGGTCGGCAAGGCCGTCGGCAAGGCCGCGGAGGCGGACAAGCTCGTCGCCGACACCGAGTCCGCGCTGGCCAGGACCCGCGCGGACAACCCGGCGCTGCAAGGGAAACGGGCCACCATGGCCCAGGCGGCGGGCGCGGGCAAGCTGTACGCGCTGCGCGAGCCGAAGGACCCGGCCGGGGTGCAGCTGGGCGCGTTCGGGCTGCGGATTCCGGAGTCCCTGCAAGCACTTCCCGGCAACTTCGCGGCCGAGCTGAGCGCCGAGCAGTACGACAAGCTGGACGTGGACCTGTTGCTGATCAACTACGACGGCTCGGCGGACAACGAGCGCGAGGTGGAGTCCAACCCGCTGTTCCGCAACCTGCGCGTGGTCAAGGCAGGCGGCCGGATCATCATGACCGGCCTGGAGTTCCACGCCCTGCGCACGCCGACCCCCGGCAACATCCCCTGGCTGATCACCGAGGTGCTGCCCAAGCTGCGCAAGGCCGTCAGCGGCTGATCCCGTTGCCGGACAAGTGAAGGGCGGTCACCCGCACCCCGGGTGACCGCCCTCGGCGGCGTTCGGCACCGGCCCCGAGCCGGTGTCGTCCGCGAGTCCTCAGTGCGCGGCGGCGACCACGCGGCCGGAGAGCTGGTCGCTGCCCGGCACCGGCTCGGCCGGGTCGCTGCCCAGCGCGATGATCCGGTTGTCGGCGTCCACGTGCACCACGTGCGGCACGTGCGCGGCGCGCTCCTCCTCGGTGAACTCCGCGAAGGACATGATGATCACCATGTCCTGCGGGTGCACCAGGTGCGCGGCCGCGCCGTTGATGCCGATCACGCCGCTGCCCCGCTCGCCGGTGATGGCGTAGGTGGTCAGGCGGGCGCCGTTGGTGATGTCGACGATGTGCACGACCTCGCCCTCGACGATGTCGGCCGCTTCCATCAGGTTGGCGTCAATGGTCACCGAGCCGACGTAGTGCAGGTCGGCCTGCGTCACGGTGGCCCGGTGGATCTTGCCGTTCATCAACGTACGCCGCACTTTGGCGCTCTCCTCTTCGCGAACGTCAGTGGCTGGGTCAGTCGGCGGCGCGCATGGCCTCGGCCAGGCTCTTCGGGCGCATGTCGGTCCAGGTCCGCTCGATGAACTCCAGGCAGTTGGCCCTGGTGTCCTTGCCGAAGGCGATCGTCCAGCCGGCGGGCACGTCCACGAAGACCGGCCACAGCGAGTACTGGCCCTCCTCGTTGACGAGGGCGTAGAACGTGCCGTTCTCGTCGTCCAGCGGGTTCATCCACAACTCCTTGCGCGACTGTCCGAACAGCTGAAGCCTAGGTTAGGTAAAGCTAACCTTGCAACCTTCTGTGACGCGTTCGGACTCCTCGGCACTCGGTCCGCTCAGCGTGGCTTTGCGCAGCTCAGGCAAGGCGATCGCGATGCCGACCACGCCCACCACACAGGCTGCGCCGCCGGTCACCAGCGCCATCCCGGAGCCGAGCGCGCGGGACAGCCCGCCCATCACCGCGTTGCCCGCGGCGGTGCCGGTGGTGGCCTGGGCCAGCCACATGCTGCCCACCCGGCCGAGCAGCCGCTCCGGCGTGTAGTGCTGCAACAGGGTGCGGCGCAGGATCTCCGAGATGGTGTCCGCCGCGCCGGCGAGGGCGAGGAACAGCAGCGCCAGCCACAGCGCGGGACTGAGCCCGAAGCCGATGACCGCGAGGCCCCACAACAGGACCGAGCCGATCAGCACCTTGCCGGAGGCTCGCACGGTGGCGGTCCAACCACTGGTCAGCGCGGCCAGGAAGGCGCCGACCGCGGGGGCGGCGTAGAGCAGGCCGGTGGCGAACTCGCCGCCGAAGACCGCCAGGCCCATCTCCGGGAACAGCACGTACGGCATGGCGAAGACCATCGCGAACACGTCGATCAGCAGCAGCCCGGTGACCACCCGGCTCTGCCGCAGGAAGGCGAAGCCCTCGGCGATGGAGCGCACCGGATGGGCGTGCTCGGCCGTGCCGTCCGGGCCGAGCTTGGGCAGGAAGGCCAGCAGCAGCGCGCCGAGCAGGAAGGTGGCCGCGTCGATGGCGAAGCACACCGCGAGTCCCCATGCCTCGGCGATGAACCCGGCCAGCAGCGGGCCGACCATGGCGCCGATCTGGGTGGTGATCGCGGTCAGCGCGCCGGCCGCGGCCAGGTTGTGCTGGCCGACCAGCGCGGGGGTGGCCGCGATCAGCGCGGGCGCGCCGAGGCCGTTGACCAGCCCGGCCAGCACCGCGGTCACGTAGATGACGGTCAGGCTCGGTTCGGCCAGCGCGGAGTTCCAGGCCAGCACGCCGAGCACCGCGACCATGCCGAGCCGGGTGGTCACGATGATCATCCGTTTGCCCGCCCGGTCGGCCAGCACGCCGCCGGCCAGCAACCCGAACAACAGGGCCACCCCGAGCGCCAGGCTGACCAGGCCGACCTGCAGCGAGGAGCGGGTCAGCGCGAAGACCTGGAGGTTGGCCGCGACCACCGTGAGGTTGGTGCCCACCATGGCGATCACCTGCACGGCGAAGACCAGCCGGAACGGTGGGCTGCTGCGCAGCGGGGCGGTGTCGATGACGAGCTGTCCGAGTCGCACCCCCGGAACTTACCTTAGGCTTGCCTAAGTAGGAACCGCCGCGAACGGTTGCGTTCCCCCTGGCCCACCCCGCTCGTTAGTCGGAGTGACGGATGACGCCGACCAGGCGTTCTTCAGCGGGGAGGAACAAATGAGAGCGCTTTCCACAGGAATCAGGGCCGATCATGGGATGTAGTTCTTTCGGAGGATGACAACCCGCCTGATCAGCACCATTGTTGACCCCCTCCTTGAAATGCTTCGACCTCCTACCCGCCATTGGAGTCGGGCGTGAACCAGCTGCGCACGGGCATCGACCCGTGGAAAGGCCTCTCCCGCGATCTCGCGCCGCTGATGCGGGCCGAGGTGCCGGATGTGGCCAACCAGATACTCGGCGAGATCCAACGCGGTATACCCGAGTACTCCCGGCCGCTGGACGAGGCGTTCGGGCAGATCATCAGCGACGGGATCGAGCACGCGCTGATGCAGTTCGTGGACCGGGTGGCCGACCCGGCCGCGGCGCACCCGAAGCGGGCGGAGATGTACCGGCGGCTGGGCCGCGGCGAGTTCCACGAGGGCCGCAGCCTGGACACCTTGCAGCAGGCCTACCGGCTGGGCGCGCGGATCGCCTGGCGCAGGCTGACCGACTTCGGTGAGCGGGTGCACCTGTCGGTGGACACCATGCGGCTGCTCGGCGAGGCGGTGTTCGCGCACATCGACGAGCTGGCGGCGCTATCAGTCGAGGGCTACGTGGCCGCGCAGCAGCGGGCCACCGGCGCCCGCGAGCGCCGCCGCCGTCGCCTGCTGGAGGTGCTGCTGGCCGACCCGCCGAACCCGCGGCACCTGGTGATCGAGCTGGCCGCGGCCGCGGAGTGGGAGCTGCCGGACCGGGTCTGCGCGGTGGCCCTGGAACCGCGCCCGGACCGCCCGCACCGGGCCGAGCCCCGGCTGGACCGGGCCATCCTGGTCGACTTCGAGGGCGGCGCCCCCTGCCTGCTCATCCCGGCGGGCGCGGACCACGAACAGCTGCTGGACCGGCCGCTGCAGGACTGGCTGGTCGCGGTCGGCCCCACCGTGGAGCTGCCCGACGCCGCCCAGTCACTGCGCTGGGCCCGGCACGCGCTGCAGCTGATGCGCGCGGGCACGCTGCCCTCGGCCGAGGTGCAGCACTGCGCGGACCACCTGGCCACGCTGTGGCTGCTGCACGAGCAGTTCCTGCTGGACGAGCTGGCCCGCCGGGTGCTGGCCCCGCTGGCTGAGCTGACCCCGCGCCAGCGGGAGCGGCTCACCGAGACCCTGCTGGCCTGGCTGGAGACCCGCAGTGGCGCGCCGGAGGTGGCCGCCAGGCTGGGCATCCACCCGCAGACCGTGCGCTACCGGATGCACCAGCTGGAGAACCTCTTCGGCGAGGCGCTGACCGACCCGGCGGCCCGCTTCGAGCTGGAGCTCGTGCTGCGGGCCGCCCGGCTCCGTCAGTCGAACCCGCCGGTCAGGTAGCGCTCGCGGGTGGTGGCGCGGCAGATCGCGCCATCGGGCGTGCGCGGCAGGCGGCCGGAGTCCACCAGCACCATCCGGTCGAGGACCAGGCTGTGCCGGGCGGTCACCGCGCGGCGCACCTGGCCGACCACCTGCTGGGTCGAGCACTCCCTGATCCGCTCGGCGACCAGCACGGTGAGCACCCGGTCGAACTCGCGCACGGTGAACACGGCCAGCTGGTGCGCGCGCAGCGCCGAGTGCGCGCCGGCCGCGGTGGCCTCCACGTCCTGCGGGTAGTGCTGGCGGTCGCGCACGGTCAGCAGGTCGGCGACCCGGCCGAGCACGTACAGCTCACCGTCGTCGACCACGCCGAGGTCCCCGGTGCGCAGCCAGCCGTGCGCGGGCGCGGCGGCGTCCTCCAGCCGGTTGCCGAAGGGCCGCTCCCCCGGCTTCCGGCGGCCCCAGAACCCGGGCCCGAGCGAGCCGGAGACCCACACCTCGCCGACCGAGCCGTCGGGCAGCGTCCGCCCGTTGTCCGCGGCCACGATCCGCACCCGGTGACGCGTCGGAGTTCCGCTGGAGAGCAAGGTCAGCGCATCGGGTGACTCCTGCGCACAGGGCGTCGCGCGACCCCGGCGCAGCAGGGCGCGGTCGAACGCGGTGCGCCGGGGCGCGGCGCTGGTGACCGACACCAGGGCGGCCGCGCCGACCGGCCCGTACCCGCAGCGCACCGCCTCCGGCCGCAGCCCGCATTCGGCGAAGGCGGCCAGGAACTTGGTCAGCGTCTCCGCCTGCGCGCCCGCCCCGTCGACGAACAGCGCGCGCACGTGGTCCAGCCGCAGCAGCGCCTTCTCCTGGGCGCCGATCCGGGTGGCGCAGTAGGCGTAGGCGAAGTCCGGCGCGGCGCTGACCGCACCGGGGTTGGCGGTGAGCGCGCGCAGCCAGCGCTCGGGCTTGAGCAGGAACGCGGCCGGGTCCATCAGCACCGCGCGGGCGCGCACCGCGACCGGGGCGATCACCCCGAGCAGCAGGCCCTCGGCGTGGTGCAGCGGCAGCCAGCTGACCGAGGGCGACTGGCCGGGCAGCGCGCCGATGGACTCGACCAGGGTGAGCGCGTTGTCCACCGCGTTGCGGAAGGTCACCTGCACCGCGCAGGGCGAGCCGGTCCAGGTGGGCGGGTATTGCAGGTAGGCCACGTCGTCGCCGGTGTGCCAGGCCGGTTCGACCTCCGCGCCGATGGCATCGGGCAGCGCGTCCACCGCGACCACCTCGGGTTTGCGCAGGCCGTGGCCTTCCAGGAAGGCGTCCACCACGGCCAGCTGGGCGCGGGTGGTCAGCACCAGGCGCGGACCGCAGTCGGCGAACATCGCGGCCAGCCGGCTCACCGAGCCGGGATGCCCGGGCGGGAACAGCGGCACGGCGATGATCCCGGCGCGCAGCGCGGCCAGGAACGCGATCACGTAGTCCGGCCCGTGCGGGGCCAGGATCGCGGCCCGCTGGCCACGGCAGGCGCGGCGCTGGATCCAGGCGGCGACCGCGCTGACCCTGCGGTCCAGCTCGGCCCAGGTGAGCACGCTGGCCTCGCCGACGGGCCGCGGCCCGTGGTGGTCGAGGAAACTCAGCGCCGGCTGGTCCCCGAACCCGGCCGCCCAGCGGTTGAGGTTGTCCGGCAGGGACAATCCGCCCTGGTCCAGCTTATGGAAGAGCTGTTGCGGAATTAGTGAGGCAGCACGAAAAGACCCGATCACAATGTTTTCTCCTCCGACTTCCCCGGATCTGGACGCTATTTATCAACGAGGAAGACTGTCAATACCCAGGAGGTGAACTCCGATGACATTAAGCCGAGCCCAAACGCGGCTCAGTCCCGCCCGCTGAGAAATTTGTGACCCAGGTGACAAGTCGGCTTACACAATCGGGTGACAACGATTGGAAGCCGCGACTTTCCGGGGCCCGTGCCGTTGATCACGACATGGTGGAGTGCCGAACCGAGTCCGAGGCCGCAGTGGCCCTCACCGAGGTGGCCGGGCAGCTGTCCCAGGCGACCGAGGAGACCTGTCCGCACCGCAGGGCGGAGCTGTTGATCGGCATCGCCGAGGCCGTGCAGCGGATCAGCGATGACCTGGAGTGGCTGGTGGCCGCCCAGTACGAGCCGGTGCCACCGCCACGGGCGGAGCACAGCGCCGAGGTGGTGGTCCGGCAGGCGCGACTGGAGTTGTTGCTGCCCAACGACGAGCTGGCCAGCGTGACGGTCAGCCCAGGACTGCGCGGCCCGGAGTGGAACGCGCAGCCCTGGCTGCCATTGCTGCCGATGAACGGCTCCATCCGGCTGGCCATCGAGGCCGCCCTGCGCCGGATGGGCCACGCGGTGACCGAGGCGATGGTGCCCTCCCCGATCACCGAGCACCGCGAGGGCTAGACGGCCAGCACGATCTTCCCGCTGGTGCGGCCCGCCTCGCCGTAGGCGTGCGCCGCACCGGCCTCGGCCAGCGGGAACACCTTGTCCACGTGCACGGTCAACTGCCCCGCGTCCACCAGCGCGGCCAGCTCCCCCAGCCCGAGGTGGTCCGGCTCAACCATCACGTTGTCCGCCCGAACACCGCGCCGCCCAGCCTCGGCCGCCACCCGCTCATCCACCCCCCACAACACCGACACCAGGTACCCACCGGCGCCGAGCACCTCCAGCGACCGAAGAGCCGTCTCCGGCCCCAGCGCGTCCACCACCACATCCACCGTGGACACCGCCTCCTCGAACGGCCCGGCCGTGTAGTCCACCGGCTCGTCCACCCCGAGCGACCGCAGGAACTCGTGCTTGCCCGCACTGGCGGTACCCAGCACATAAGCGCCCCGCGCCTTGGCGATCTGCACCGCCAGATGCCCAACCCCACCGGCCGCCGCGTGCACCAGCACCCGCTGCCCCGGCTGCACATCCGCCGTGTCCACCAACGCCTGCCACGCGGTCAGCCCCGCCAACGGCAACCCGGCGGCCTGGAAGAAGTCCAGCCCGGCAGGCTTGCGAACCAGGTGCCGAGCCGGCGCGGTGACGTAGTCGGCGTAGGCGGTAGCCGTGTGCGGGAAGTACGGCATCCCCAGCACTTCATCCCCCACCCGGAGCCAGGTCACCCCAGGCGCCACCGCCTCGACCACCCCCGCGACATCCCAGCCAACAGCAGTCGCCCGCGCCCCACGCAGGTCCCCACTGGCCCGCACCTTCCAGTCCACCGGGTTCACCCCAGCCGCCCGCACCCGCACCAGCACCTCGGTAGCCGCAGGCTCCGGCCGCTCGACCTCGGTCACCTCGAGCACCTCAGGCCCACCCGGCTCCCGTACCAGCACCGCACGCATCGTTTTCTCCCCATAACTCCATGTGGTACCAAGTCTCTTATGGGAAGTATGCAGGTTGACCCGGACTGGGTCCCCGAGGAGGGGGTGCGGGACGTCTACTCCCGCGAATGCCCCTGCCGCGACCTACTCGACATGCTCGCCGACAAGTGGACCGCCCTGACCATCGGCGCCCTGGAAGACGGCCCGCGCCGCTTCGGCCAGCTGAGACAAAAACTGGAGGGCGTCAGCCAGAAGATGCTCACCCAAACCCTCCGCACCCTGGAACGCGACGGCCTGATAACCCGCACCGTCTACCCCACCGTCCCCCTACGAGTCGACTACGAGCTCACCGAACTGGGCCGCTCGGCCGCAGCCCCCCTGGCCGCAGTCCGAGCCTGGTCCACCGCCAACCTCCCCCAGGTGGTCACCGCCCGCCAAGCCTTCGACGAACGAGCAGCAGAACCCACACAGCCCGTGTGACCCCCGCCGCCAACTGTCCACAATGGACAAGCTCGGCGACCACCCGACCATCGGCCACCCGCCCGAGCGGGCTCGACCGCCTTGCCACGATCGCGCGATCGCCTTGCCACAGCGCGAAACCAGACCTCACCCGCTCGGTGGATTGTGTGATTTTGTTTGGGGGGAGGCCATCCCATAAGCTACCCCAGCGATTGGGCAGGCCTCACCTGCCTGCCCCTTCAGCCCAATCCGGGATGGCCTAGGGGCCCCAAACCAAATCACACAATCCACCGCACACAGCGAAAACCCTAGCAACACCCAGCCACCGCAGCCCCCAAAGGCTCCAACGCAGCCTTCTCCACCTCAGCCAACATCCGCACCCGATCCGCAGCAGTGATCACGCGCCCCCGAGTCACCACCAAACAGATCCGCTGAGTATTGCGAATATCCACCAACGGATCCCCTTCCACCACAACAACATCCGCCCGCTGCCCAACTCCCAACGTCCCCGCCCCCACCGGCATCCCCAAGAACCGAGCCACATCCCGACTCCCAGCCCGCAAAGCCTCCAGCGGAGTCAACCCCGCCCGCACCAGCAACTCCAACTCCTCATGCACGGAAAACCCAGGAAACACATAGGGATTCCCCGAGTCAGTCCCCAGCAACGTCCCCACCCCATACCGATGCTGAGCCCCCACCATCCGCAGACGAGCCGCGAAGTACTCCCGCTGCCGCCGAACCTCCTCCGCCGTCACCGGCACCCACCGCTTCAACGAGTTCGCCCAGTACTCCTGGTAGAACGGCGGCAGGTACTTCATCCGCGGATCCGAAGCGAACTCCTCCGCAGGCGAGGAGTAAACCAGCATCGCCCGCAACGTGGGCGACTGCCAAGACCCGTTTCGCCGCAACAACTCCGCCAGCACCCGAGCCTTCACCGGAGAGTGTGACGCCACCGCCTCCCGCTCGATCTCCCGCACCGCCTTGAACCAGGCGAACGAGTCCGCCGGATCCAACGGCATCCCGGCAATCCGCCGCCGGAACTCCGCCTCCCGAGTACTCGTCGCCAAGCTCAACCCGAACATGTGCTCAAACGTCCGCTGCCCCAAGGCACTCGACTCCGCCATCGACACATGGTCAGAAGCGTGCCCAGCAAACGAAATCCCCAGAACCCGGCACTCATCAGCGACAGCCCGCAGCAACTCCCGCCCCAAGAAGGGATACACCTTCACGAAGTCAGCGCCCCCCTCAACAGCAGCCCGCACAGCCGCTCGCGCCTCCCCCGGAGTCCGCACGATCAACGCCCCGGGCAACACCGAGTCCGGCCCATCGATGATCACACTCCCAATGACCAACCGAGGCCCAAAAACCTCCCCCGCCTCAATCCGCCGCCGAAGATCGTGGTGCTGCGGGAACCCCCACATCTCCCGCAGCCCCACCACCCCGTTCACCAGGCACAACGGCAACGTGATCTTCTCGAAGTAGGCCCCGTGCATGTGCATGTCCCACAACCCAGGGATCACGTACTTCCCCGGCAGATCAAAAACCCGAGCCCCCACCGGAACCGGCAGATCCCACCCACCCACCGCAAGGATCCGATCCGCCCCCAGCACCATCGTGGCATTCCGCCGCACCGGAACCCCCGAGGTGTCCACCACCGTGACGCCCCGCAACACAGTCACCGCAACAGAATCAGCAGCCGCGACCCCAGCACCCAACCAGCTCCCGGCAACCGCGGCCGCCCCGATCCCGCTCAGCCACCCGAGGAACTCCCGGCGACCAGTCCCAGTCTCACTCATGCCCGCAACGCTGCACCATGACGTAACGTCAAGTTCAAGCCAGAATCACAGCCACCCGTGATCCCGCGCGATCCGCGCCGCCTCCGCCCGCGTCCGCGCCCCGAGCTTGGCCATCGCCGAGGACACGTAGTTGCGCACCGTCCCCGGCGACAGGTGCACCGCGGCCGCGATCTCCGCCGCCGTCGCGGTGTCGTGCACCTGCCGCAACACATCCAGCTCCCGCTCGGTCAACGGACAGTCCGCCTCCGCCAGCGCGTCCGCCGCGAACTCCGGATCCACATACCGCAACCCAGCGTGCACCCGCCGGATCACCTCAGCCAGCAAAGACGCGGGCGCGTTCTTGGCCAGGAACCCCTTGGCCCCCAACGACAACGCCTGCCGCAACACCCCTGGCCGAGCGTGCCGGGTCAGCATCACCACCCGCACCTTCGGGAACTCCCGCGCCAGCCGCGCCGCCACCGCGGGCCCGTCCAGCCCCGGCATCTCCACGTCCAGCACCACCACATCGGGCCGGTGCTCGGCCACCGCCGCCATGCCCTGCAACCCGTCGGAGACGTCCGCGACCACGGTCAGATCCGGTTCCAGCCCGAGCAGCGCGGCCACCGCCTGCCGGGTCAGCCGTTCGTCGTCGACCAGCAGCACCCTGATCACCCGGCCACCTCCGCCTTCGGCAGGCTCGCGGTCACCACGAACTCCCCGCCCCGCGCCGCCGCCGCGAACGAACCCCCACCGCCGGCGATCCGCTCAGCCAGCCCGGACAGCCCCGACCCCCACTCCCCCGTCACCAGCACACCGTCGTTGCCCACCGTCAGCACCACCGATTCCCCTTGCCCGCCAAGGGTGATCCAGCACCGGCGGGCGTCGGCGTGCCGCAGCAGGTTGGTCACCGCCTCTCGCAGCACCCAGCCGAACAGCTCCCGTTGCGCCGCGGGCAGCTCCTCCGGCCGCGCGTCCACCTCGCACCGGATCTCCGCCGAGGCCAACAGCTTCCGCGCCCCGGCCAGCTCCGCCACCAGGTCCGTGGTCCGCTGCGCGTGCGCCAGCGTGCGCACGTCCTGCAACGCGCCCCGCGCCAGCTCCTGCACCTCCACCATCTCCGCATGCGCCCGACCAGGGTCCACAGTGGACAATCGAGCGGCCAGCTCGCTCTTCAGCGAGACGACCTCCAGCGCGTGCCCGAGAATGTCGTGCAGGTCCTGGGACAGCCGCAACCGCTCCCTGGTGGTGGCCAGCTCGGCGGCCTCCTGACGGGCGTTGTCCAGTTCCAGACTGGACCGCCACAACCGCACCGAGGTCTCCTGCATGTAACTGGTGGTGCCGATCACCACCCCCGCGAGCACGGCCTCCCGGACCATCTCCGGCACCCCGGCGGCCTGACCGACCAGCAGCACCAGCCCCGCAGTGACCAGCACCACCGCCACGACCACCGGCCAGATCAACCGGGTCGCCCGGTTGGCCAGCAGCTCGGCCGCGGCCAGGCCCGGCAGCACGGCCCACAGCACGCCCGTGTTCAGCCAGAGCGAGGCCAGCACGGTGACCACCACCCCGAGCACCAGCAGCGGCACCCCGGTGCGCAGCGACCGCACCCGCCACGGATCGCGCAGCACGCTCAGCGCGCCGGGCAGGAACACCGCGTTGAACACCGCCCAGCCCACCCCGAGGACCACCAGCTCGACCGTGCCTCCAGGCCCGCCGTTGAGCGCGGCCACCGGCGGGAAGATCACCGCGAGGAACGCGACGCTGTACAGCGAGTCCCGGCTGTGCCGCCGCAGGTGTCCCAGCGCGGCGGACTCCGGCTCCTGTGCCCGACTGCCCTTCACACCCAGAAACTAGCAGCGCCCCCGGCCCGCCGAGCAGCGCTGATGACACCTGTCATGTCCGGGCACGACACCCGTCACCCCACCCCCTGACAGCGCACACTGCCCGCGCGGCCCCCGGCTTCCTAGCTTTGTCGCCATGAACGGCAACGTGATCGAGGTCGAGGACCTCCACTACCGCTACGGCGAGTTCGCCGCGGTGCGCGGGATCAACTTCACCGTGCGCAGAGGCGAGACCTTCGCCCTGCTCGGCACGAACGGGGCTGGCAAGACCACCACGCTGGAGGTGGTCGAGGGCTTCCGCCGTCCGGCGCGGGGCCGGGTCCGGGTGCTCGGCCTGGACCCGCACGCCGACCGCTACCAGGTGCAGCCCAGGGTCGGCATCATGCTGCAGAACGCGGGCCTGGTCGAGGAGCTGACCGTGGCCGAGACGCTGCGGCTGTGGCAGAAGCTGTCCAGCCGCACCGACGAGGTGGCCACCGCACTGTCCAGAGTGGACCTGAGCCACCGGGCGGACATCCAGGTGGTCAAGCTCTCCGGCGGCGAGCGGCGGCGGCTGGACTTCGCCATCTCCACCTGGGGCGCGCCCGAGCTGGTGGTGCTGGACGAGCCGACCACCGGCCTGGACCCCGAGTCACGGCAACGGCTGTGGAGCCGGGTCGGCGAGCTGAAGGAGCGCGGCAGCACCATCCTGCTGACCACGCACTACCTGGAGGAGGCCGAGGCGCTGGCCGACCAGGTGACCATCATGCACAGCGGGGTCGCGCAGATCTCCGGCACGCTGCACGAGGTGCTCTCCGGCCGCCCGGCCAGCATCGTCGCCGACCTGCCGCCCGCCGCCCCCGCCCTGCCCCAGCTGCACGGCACGGCCACCGTGGACCTCTCCCGGCTGCGGGTGGAAACCCTTGCCCTGCAAGAAGACCTCACCACGCTGCTGGTCTGGGCCCGGCAGCACCGGCTGACCCTGGAAAACCTCAACGCCAGCCCCGCCTCGCTGCACGAGGTGTTCCTGGCCACCTCCGAGAAGGGATGACCGGCATGCGTGCCGCTGTGCTGCTCGGCCTGACCGAGCTGAAGTTGGTGCTGCGCAAGAAGATCAACGCGGCATCGGTGCTGGGGGTACCGGTGGCGATGTGCGCGGTGGCCTACTCCAACGACCGCCCGGAGAACGCGGCGGGCTGGGGTTCCATCTTCGCGCACGCCTTCATGATCGTGCTGCTGGTGTCCACCTTCCTGGTGAGCACCACGGTGTTCACCGCCCGCCGCCAGTCCCTGGTGCTCAAGCGGATGCGCACCGCCGAGATCACCGACTCCGCGCTGGTCGCCGGGATGATCACCCCGCTGATCGTGATCACCCTGGCGCAGATGGCGGTGTACCTGGGCTTCTGCCTGGCCATCGGCGCCCCGCTGCCGGAGAACCCGCTGCTGGCGCTGGGCGGGATCCTGCTGGGCACCGCGGTCGCGGTGCTGGCGGGTGCGGCCACCGCGAGCTTCAGCAGCAGTGTGGAGGTCACCCAGATCACCGCGATGCCGGTCCTGGTGGCGGCGCTGGGCGGGATGATCGCCACGTTCTCCGACTCGGATCTGGCCCGTACCCTCGGCATGCTGATGCCGCTCAACGGTCCCACCGACATGCTGGCCAAAGGCTGGGGCGGTGGCACGGCTGGGATTCAGCTGGCTGAACTGCCGTTGATCCTGCCGGCCGGGATCGCACTGTCCGCGGTGGTGCTGGGGATCATCACCGCGAAGTTCTACAAGTGGGAACCGCGCTAGTGGGCTGGCTGGCACATTGGCGTGCTCCGCACGCGGGATTTTTTCGCTCCTGAGTCGTGCGTTCGTGCCCTCGCCACACGCGAAGCAAGCTTCGGTGTGGCGAGGGCACGAACGCACGACGCGAAAAAATCAAACCCACCGCGGAGTCAAAAGGCCCGGCGTGTCGCTGGCGCGCCACGCCTCTTCCGCAACAGTCACCGCGACGTGAGGACTCGCGAGCCGTGCCCGTGGGCCGGGTGCGCCGCTCGGGCCAACACACCGTCCCACTTCGGCCAACACTCCGGGTGGGCGCGCAGCGCGAGGGGCTCGCCGGAGTGTTGGCCGTTGTCGTACGGGGTGTTGGCCGTTGCGGGGCGGGAATGCGGGACCTCTGCTCAGGCGGGTACGGCCTGGTCCGTCACCAGGGACGCGGTGGGGCGTTCGGTGGCCAGCAGGATCGAGTCCAGGATCTCGCCCACCCGGACCGCCGTGTTGGACAGCAGCGTCGAGGTGATGCCGTGGCTGCTCTCGGTGGCGCCCTGCAGGTAGATCCCGGCCCGCACACCGTCCTGTGTGGACACCCGGTAGTCCCGCTCCACGCGCAGCTCGCCGCGCTCGTCCCGGTGGCAGTGCTCGCCCAGCTCACCCAGCAGCGACAGCGGGTCGACCGGACGGTAGCCGGTGGCGTAGACCAGCACGTCGGCCTCGATCACGCTGAGCTCGCCGGTGGGCAGGAAGCGCAGCACCGCGCGCACCCCGTTCGGCGTGGCGTGCACCTCGGCCATCCGGGAGATCTTGTGGATGTGCATGCGGTGCACACCCCGGACCTTCTCCTGGTAGACCCTGGCGTAGAGCTGGTCGATGAGGTCGATGTCCACCGCGGAGTAGTTGGTGCCGCGGTGGTAGTTCAGCAGCATCCGCTTGACCTCGTCGCTGGCGGAGAAGAAGTAGTCCACCGCCTCGGGGTCGAAGATGCCGTTGACGAAGGCGCTGTCGTCGGCGGGGGCGTAGCCGTAGCGGGCGAACACGGCGTGCACCTGGGCGTCGGCGTAGCGCCGGTGCAGGTACTCGGTGGTCTCCGCGGCGCTCTGCCCGGCGCCCACCACGATGAACCGCTTGGCCGCCGCCTCGGGCAGTTCCTCAAGGCGGTGCAGCAGCTGTTGGTTGTGCCAGACCCGTTCGGAGACAACGACCTCCGGCGGCAGGTTGGGCTGGAGACCGGCGGCCAGCACGATGTTGCGGGCCCGGTGCTCGACCAGCCTGCCGTCCTGCCGCACCACCACGTCGAAGTGCTCGATCGCGCCGTCAGCGGCGTGCACCGGGCGCAGCGAGACCACCTCGCTGTCGTAGGAGACCAGGTGTTCGAACCGGCCGGCCACCCACTCCAGGTAGTCGTGGAACTCGACCCTGGTGGGGAAGAGCATCTTGTGGTTGATGAAGTCGGCCAGCCTGCCCTTGTCCTGCAGGTAGCACAGGAAGCTGTGCGGGCTGGTGGGGTTGCGCATGGTGACCAGGTCCTTGAGGAAGGAGACCTGCATCGTGGTGCCCTCGATCAGCATCCCGCGGTGCCAGCCGAAGCGGGCCTGCTTCTCGAAGAACGCGCCGCGCAGCTGCCGCTGGTCGGGCTGTTGCTGGTTGCGCTCCTCCATCGCCACGGCCAGCGCGAGGTTGGACGGGCCGAAACCGATGCCCACGAAGTCCAGGACCGGAATGTCTCGTTCCTCGGTCGCAGTCGACACACTTGCCCCTTCACTGCCGAGCCACGGCACTGGAAACTTAGGTTAGGCTTACCGAAACAATCAGTCGCGCCCCTGTCAAGCTCGCACCACCCAGATGCCGCGCAGACCACAGTCGCCCTTGTCGAACTAGGTGTTTAGCCTAACCTAAGTTAGCGTTGCCTACCAGAACCGTCCGATCTTGAGTGGTGGAGGCAGCCGGTGCCGCTCGAAGCGCCAGCCAGACAGGACAACGAGCAGCTCACGGTCGACCTCGTGGCTGATCCGCTGCTCGCCGCCACCCGGCTGACCGAGGCGGGACTGACCGAGACGCACGTGCTCTACGAGCGGGACGGCGAGTTCGCGGTCGCCCTCGGCGCGGTCGCCCGGATCACCGTCACCCGCAGCCAGATCAGCCTGGTCGCCGGCGGCCTTCGGCGCAGCCAGCCGTGGCGGCGCACCCCGCTGGAGGACATCGGCGAACTACTCGCCGAGGTGCCGCTGGCCGGCTGGCGGGCCTACGGCTGGGCCGGGTTCGAGTTCGCCTACGCGCACGCCGGCCTGCTGGACCAGGTGGGCGAGGAACCGTTGCTCCACCTGGTCATCCCGGCGGTCGAGGCCCGGCTGAGCGCGGGCGCGGCGACCGTCCGCGGCTCCGATCCCGCACTGCTGCGCAAGGTCGCCGACCTGCTCGCCCAGCCGATGACCGAACCCGCCTACCAGCCGGTCCCGGTGGAGCTCGGCGAGGCAGGCGCCACCCAGTACCGGGCCGCGGTCGCCGGCGCGATCGAGGAGATCCGCCAGGGCCGCCTGCAGAAGGTGATCCTCTCCAGAGTGGTGCCGGTGGAACAGCCGGTCGACCTCGCGGGCACCTACCTGGTCGGCCGCCGCGGCAACACCCCGGCCCGCTCCTTCCTGCTCGACCTCGGCGACATCCGCGCGGCCGGGTTCAGCCCGGAGACGGTCCTGGAGGTGGACGCCAACGGCAGGGTCACCACCCAGCCGCTAGCCGGGACCAGGGCACTCACCGGGTCGGCCGAGGAGGACCAGCGCCTCGAAGCGGACCTGTTGCAGGACAGCAAGGAGATCTACGAGCACGCCATCTCGGTGAAGGTCGCGCACGACGAGTTGGCCGAGCTGTGCCGCCCCGGCAGCGTCGAGGTGCACGGGTTCATGTCCGTGAAGAAGCGGGGCAGTGCCCAGCACCTGGCCTCCACGGTGACCGGCGAGCTGCCCGCGGGCGAGGGTCCCTGGGGAGCCTTCGCCGCGCTGTTCCCCGCGGTCACCTCCTCCGGCGTGCCCAAGCGCGCGGCCTACGAGACCATCGCCCGGCACGAGGCGCAACCGCGCGGGCTCTACAGCGGCGCGGTGTTCTACGCCGACAGCGACGGCACCCTGGACGCGGCGCTGGTGCTGCGCACGGTCTTCCAGCGCGCGGGCCGGACCTGGCTGCGGGCCGGGGCCGGCATCATCGAGCAGTCGGACCCGGACCGCGAGCTGGAGGAGACCTGCGAGAAGCTGCGCAGCGTCGCCCCGCACCTGGTGCGCGGCAACTAGAGCGTCGGCCAGGGCCGCTGCGCCGGCCGGAGCTGTTCGAAGGCACGGGCCACCCGCAGCACGCCGAGGTCGTCGAAGCGCCTGCCGGTGATCTGCACGCCGATCGGCAGGCCGTCCGCGCTGTACCCGGCGTTGACCGAGGCCGAGGGCTGCCCGGACATGTTGAACGGCACGGTGAACCCGATGTGCTCGAAGGGTTTCGCCGGATCGTGCACCGGTGAAGCCTGGTCCGCGCCGAAGGAGACCACCGGGCACACCGGGCTGAGCACGAAGTCCAGCTCGCGGAAAGCCCTGGTGGCCGCCGCGCTCATCACATCCATCTGGACGAAGCCGCGGTACACCGAAACACCGTCCACTTCGGACTCACCGAACACCCAGTCCCTGATGTAGGGCAGGATCCGCTCGATCCGCTCCTCCGGCAACCCGGCCAGGTCGGCGGCGAACCTGGTGCGCCAGAAGCGGTTCAGCCCGGCCAGCATCTCCTCGGTGAGGAACGGCCGCACCGGCGTGACGATGGCGCCTGCCGCCTCGAACGCGGCCGCCGCCGCGCGCACCGCGGCCAGCACCTCCGGCTCCACCGGCAGCCCGGCCCCCGCCTCCTCCAGCAACCCGATCCGCAGGCCCTTGACCTCGATGTCCAAGTCCTGCCACGGGATCTGCGCCGGCGGCAGGCTGGTGTGGTCGCGGTCGTCGGGCTGGGCCAGCACCGACATCAGCAGCGCCGCGTCGGCCACCGTGCGGGTCAGCGGACCCGCGGTGCGGCCGGGGAACGGCGGATCCACCGGCACCCGGCCAAAACTCGGCTTGTGCCCGATGAGTCCGCACAGCCCGGCGGGCAGCCGGATCGAGCCGCCGATGTCGGTGCCCACGTGCAGTGGCCCGTAGCCCGCGGCCGCAGCGGCCGCCGCGCCGGAACTGGAGCCGCCGGGGTTGCGGTCCAGCCGCCACGGGTTGCGGGTCAGCGGGTGGAAGCTGGACAGGCCGGAGGTGAGCATGCCGAAGTCCGGCATGGTGGTCTTGGCCAGCAACACCGCCCCCGCCTCACGCAGCCGGGCCGCGGCAGGCGCGTCCTCGGCGGCGGGCGCCAGCTCGGTGGCCGCGGTGCCCAGCGGCACCGGCACCCCCTTGGTGGCGATGTTCTCCTTGATGGTGACCGGAACCCCGTCCAGCGCACCCATCGGCTCACCGCGCCGCCAGCGCTGTTCGGCCTCGCGCGCCTGGGCCAGCGCACCGGCCGGGTCGGGGGCGTAGAGGGCCTGGAGGCTCGGCTCCCAGGCCCCGATCCTGGCCAGCACCGCCTCGGTCACCTCCACCGGCGACACCGCGCCGGAGGCGTAGCCCGCGAGCAGTTCCACCGCGGTCAGGTCGGGCAGTTCGGTTGTCATCCCGGGTGTTCCTCTCAGCTGGCTGGCGGGTCGAAGCGGCCGTCCACGGCGGTCCAGCCGCCGTCGACGCTGAGCACCGAGCCGGTGACGTAGCTGGCCGCATCCGAGGCCAGGTACACCACCGCGCCCGCGAGCTCCTGCGGCGCCGCCCACCGGCCGAGGGCGTTCTTGTCCGCGTAGGCCTGGTACCACTCCGGGCTGTTCTTGATCTGCTGGGTCAGCGGCGTCTCCACCACACCCGGCGCGATCGCGTTGACCCGCACCCCGGCCGGCCCGAACTCCGCGGCCGCGGTGCGCAGCAACTGCACCATGCCCGCCTTGGTCGCGGCATAGGCGCCCTGGCCGGGCTCAACGGTGACCGCGCGGATGGAGGAGAAGGCGATGATGCTGCCCCGGCCCCGGCTCACCATGGCCGCGCCGAAGGCCCGCACCACCTCGAAGGTCGCGGTGAGGTTGAGCGCGATCACCCGGTCGAACTCCGCGCGGCTGTAGTCCAGCAGCCGCTTGCGCACGTTGGTGGCCGCGGTGAGCACCACGATGTCGATCTCGCCGATGCTCTCCGCCGCACTGGCCAGCGCGGCCGAGTCCAGCACGTCGAGCTGCCGGGCGCTGGCCGAGGGGCCGATCAGCTCGGCGGTCTCCCGCGCGGTGACCAGGTTGAAGTCGGCGCACACCACCTCGGCGCCGTGCCCGGCCAGCGCCCGCGCGGACTCGCGGCCGATGCCGCTGCCCGCGCCGAGCACCACCGCGGTCTTGCCGTCCAGCCGGAACAGGCTCGAACAGTCCACTGTGGACACTCCTCACTCGAAGCGGGCCAGCGAGCGCGCCAGGTTCGGCGCGGCCGCGATCAGCCCTCGGGTGTACTCCTGTCGCGGTGCGCCGTAGACCTGCTCGACCGGTCCCAGCTCCACCAGCTCGCCCCTGCGCAGCACGGCCACCGTGTCGCACACGTGCCGGACCACGCCGAGGTCGTGCGAGACGAACACCAGGGTCAGCGCGAACCGGCGCACCAGATCGTCCAGCAGGTTCAGGATCTGCGCCCGCACCGACACGTCCAGCGCGCTGACCGGCTCATCCGCGATGAGCACACTGGGCCTGGGCGCGAGCGCCCGCGCGATGGAGATCCGCTGCCGCTGCCCGCCGGAGAACTGGTGCGGATACCCGCGCGCGGCATCCGCGGGCAGCCCGACCGCGGCCAGCAGCTCGGCCACCCGCGCCGCGCGGCCGGGAATCCCCTGCACCACCAGGGGTTCGCTGATGATCTCGCCGACCCGCAGCCGCGGGTTGAGCGAGCCCATCGGGTCCTGGAACACCAGTTGCAGCTCACGCCGCAGGAACCCCAGCCGCCGCTCGGGCAGGCCGGTGATCTCCTTGCCCTGGAACCGGATCGAGCCCCCGGTGGGCCGGTCCAGCGCGGCCAGCAGCCGCACCAGGGTCGACTTGCCCGAGCCGGACTCGCCGACCACACCGAAGCGCTGGCCGGCCGCGATGTCGAAGGACATGCCGTGCAGGGCCGGGATCTCCGCGCCCGGCCGCAGCAGCGAGGTCCGCCCGCGCCGGTAGGTGCGGCGCAGGTCGCGGACCTGGATCAGCGGTTCACCCATCGGCAGTCCACTGGATGGTGCGCAGCCGCCCGTGCTCGTCCAGCGACTCCAGGTCGGAGGCGGCCAGCAGCCCCGCCGTGTAAGGGTGCGCGGGCGCGGTGAACAGGCCGGGCAGCGTGCCGGAGTCGACCACCCGGCCGCCGTGCATGACCAGCACCCGCTCGCACATGTCCGCGACCACGGCCAGGTCGTGGGTGATGAACAGCAGCGCGGTGCCGCGCTCCTCGGTGGCCGTGCGGATCAGCGCGAGCAGCTTGGCTTGCACGGTGACGTCCAGCGCGGTGGTCGGCTCGTCGCAGATCAGCACGTCCGGATCGTTGGCCAGGGCCATCGCCAGCAGCACCCGCTGCCGCTGGCCGCCGGAGAGCTCGTGCGGGTAGGCCCGTGCGGTGACCGCCGGATCGGGCAGCCGCACCTGGTCCAGCAGCTCCACCGCGGCCGCCCGCGCGGCCCGCCTGGTCCTCCTGCGGTGCAGGGTCATCGCCTCCGCGACCTGCCTGCCGACCCGCATGGCCGGGTTGAGCGCGGTCATCGGCTCCTGGAACACCATGGCCAGCCGCCGCCCGCGCACCCTGGCCAGCTCCCGCTCCCGCAGCCGCAGCAGGTCACCGTCCACACCGGACAGTCGAACCGACCCGCTGGCCGACACCCCCTCCGGCAGCAGCCCGAGCACCGCGGCGGCGGTCAGGCTCTTGCCGGAGCCGGACTCGCCGATCAACCCGAGCCGCTCGCCCCGGGCCAAGGTGAAGGACACCTCACGAACCAGCGTCCGGTCCACAGTGGACACCGTCAGTCCCTCGACGCTCAGCACGCTCATCGGCGGCTCACCAGCCTGGGGTCGAACCGGTCCCGCAGCCCGTCGCCGAGCAGGTTGAACCCGAGCACCGCCACCGCGATCGCGATCCCCGGCGCCAGCGCCAGCCGCGGCTCCACCGAGAGCAGCTCCTGCGACTCCTGCAACATCCGGCCCCAGCTCGGCGTCGGCGGCCGGGTGCCAAAACCCAGGAAGGACAGCGCGGCCTCGGCCAGCACCGCGATCGCGAAGGACACCGAGCCCTGCACGATCACCAGCCCGCCGATGTTGGGCAGCACGTGCCGCACCGCGATCCCGGCCCGCCCGCGCCCAGCCGCTCGCGCGGCCAGCACGAACTCGGTGCCGCGCACCTGCGCGGCGCCTGCCCTGGCGATCCGGGCGAAGCCGGGCACCGAGGCGATGCCGATGGCGATCATCGCGGTGCCGGTGTCCGCGCCGAAGACCGCGCCGAACATGATGGCCAGCAACAGGGTCGGGAAGGCCAGCAGCAGGTCGTTGGCCCGCATCACCAGCTCGTCCAGCCAGCGCGGCCCGAGCGCGGCCAGCACCCCCAGCGGGGTGCCGACCAGTGCCGCCGCGCCGACCGAGACCAGGCCGATCAGCAGCGTGGTCTGCGCGCCCACCATCAGCTGGCTGACCACGTCCCGGCCGAACCGGTCGGTGCCCAGCCAGTGCTCCGCGCCCGGCCCGAGCAGCCGCAGCGTCGCGTCCACCAGCAGCGGATCGTGCGGGGTCCACACCAGCGACAGCAGCGCGGCGGCCAGCACCAGTCCAATGAGGACGGTGCCGGCCCACAGGCTGGCCGAGCGTTCGGCGCGGGCGTTCACGTGGCCTGCCGCAGCCGGGGGTTGAGCACCGTGTACAGCACGTCCACCGCGAAGTTGACCAGCAGCACCGCGCACACCAGCACCATCACCACGTTCTGCACCACCAGCAGGTCCCGCGCCGCCACCCCGTCCAACAGCAGGCTGCCCAGTCCCGGCAGCACGAACACCCGCTCCACCACCACCGCGCCGATCAGCAGCGTGGTCAGCTGGAGACCGAGCACGGTCAGCACCGGCGCCGCCGCGTTGCGCAGCCCGTGCCGCAGCAGCGCGCTGAACCTGGTGTGCCCCTTGGCCCGCGCGGTGCGCAGGTAGTCCTCAGTGGACACGTCCAGCACCGCGGAGCGCACGTACCTGGTGAGCACCGCGCCCTGGATCAGGCCCAGCGACAGCGCGGGCAGCACCAGTCCGCGCAGGAACTCGGCCGGATCGCGCACCGGCGGCGTCCAGCCCCCGGCGGGCAGCAGCTGCCAGCGCACCGCGAACAGCTGCACCAGCAGGATGCCCGCGACGAACCCGGGCACCGCCAGCCCGAGCTGGCTCAGCCAGGACACCGCGACCCCACCGGCCCGCCGCCGCGCCACCGCCGCGTACACCCCGGCCGGCACCGCGATCAGCAGCGCCACCAGCATCCCGGCCCCGACCAGCCACAACGTCACCCCCAACCGGTCCATCAGCTGTGGCCCGATCGGCTCCCTGGTCACGTAGGAACGGCCGAACTCGCCGGTGACGAACCCGCCGAGCCAGTCCAGGTACTGGGTGACCAGCGGCCGGTCGGTGCCGAACTCCCGCCTGGTCTGCTCCACCAGCTCCGGCGAGGCGTTGAGCCCGAGCGCGACCTGCGCCGGGTCACCGGGCAGCACGGCCAGGAAGCCGAACACCACCACCGAGGCGACGACCATGCTGAGCAGCAGGATCGTCGTGCGCCGGAGCAGCCGCGGCAGCATGCCCGAGGTCACTGCCTGCCCAGCCGGGCCAGGTCGAAGGACTCACCGACCTCGTTGCTCGGCAGGCCGGTGACCTTGGTCCTGGCCACGATCAGCATCGGGAACAGGAACAGCCAGCAGGCCGCGGCGTCCTCGGCGATCATCCGCGCGACCTGCCGCATCGCCCGGTCCTGGGCCGCGGCGTCGCCCTTGTCGGCAACGGTCAGCAGCTGGCCCACCGCCGGGTTGTCGTAGCCCCAGTAGTACTTCGGGTTGCCGAAGCTGGCGATGTCCCTGGCCTCGACGTGCTGCACGATGGACAGGTCGAAGTCGTGCTCGGTGAACACCTGCTTCAGCCACACCGAGGGGAAGTCCACCGGCTCGATCCGCACCGTCACCCCGACCTTGTCCAGGTAGGACTTCACCACCTGGGACGCGGAGACCGCGTACGGCAGGTTCGGGATGCGCAGCCGCAGGTCCAGCCCACTCACCCCGGCCTCGCGCAGCAGCGCCCGCGCCCGGTCCGGGTCGTAGGGGGTGACGCCGGTGAGGTCCTCGTACCAGGGGTCGGTCGGCGGCACCATGCTGCCGATCAGCATGCCCTTGCCACCCCAGGCCAGGCGCAGCAGCGCGGCCCGATCGATGGCGTGGGTCAGCGCACGCCGCACCCGGACGTCGTTGAGCGGGGCCTTGCGGTTGTTGAAGGAGAGCACGACCTCGCCGTTGGTGGTGCCCTCGATCACCCGGAACCGGCGGTCCTGGCTGAACTGCGGGATCGAGTCCGGCGCGGCGACGGTGGAGATCACGTCGATGCCGTTGCTCAGCAGCGCGTTGTTCAGCGCGGTCGGATCGCGGTAGTACTTCAGCTGCACGGTGGTGTAAGCGGGCCGTTTTCCCCAGTAGCCGTCCCTGGCCCGCAGCACGATGGAGTCACCCCTGGTCCGGGAGAGCACCTCGTACGGCCCGGTGCCCACCGGCCGGGTGCCCAGCTCGTTGACCCCGGTCGGGCTGAACATGGCGCCGACCCGCCCGGTCATCGCGAACAGCCAGCCGTTGCTCGGCCGCTGCAGCACCACCCTGGCGTGCAGCGGTGAGACCACGTCGACCTGCTTGAGAACGTCCATTGTGGACTTCAGGGAGACCGCCCAGTCGGTGCGCACCCGCTCCAGGCTGAACTTCACGTCCTCGGCGGTGAACGGCGCCCCGTTGGCGAAGCGCACGTTGGGCCGCAGCCAGAAGTCGTAGACCGTCCCCTCCGGACTGATCTCCCACTTCTCGGCCAGCCCTGGCACGATCCGGCCGCCGTCGTCCCGCCGCACCAGGCCCTCGTAGACGTTGCCGAGCAGCACCTGCGAGATCGCGGCGCCGTCGGTGCGGGTGAAGTCGAAGTTCTGCGGCTCAGCGGTGAATCCGATGCTGACGGTGTTCGGATCGGCCGGCGCGGTGGCCAGGTTGCCTGCCGTGCAACCGGCGAAAACGAGGCTGAGGACGAGAAGCGACGCGACACCGCGCAGTCGGCTCGATGATCGTCGCATGTCGGCACACTACGGCTTTCACCGACCGTTGGCCGCCCCCAACGGGTGCAAATCCGCAGTGAGTCCGGTGGTGTGTGTCATCCCGGGTTAGCTTGCGCAGAGAAGGCGTTGTCAGTACTGGGGTAGGGAGGTTGATCGTGGAGGGCAACGCACCAGTACAGCTCGCCCGGCGGTCCGCATCGCCGAAGCCAGGCACCGAGGTGCCGCTGCTGGCCTTCGCACCCCGGGTCGGCCTGCAACTCGGCCACCGCTCGCTGCACCTGTTCCTCTCCGGCGGCCTGCGCCTGCGCGCCGAACCCGCCGTCGACGGCGGCACCCGGCTGCGTGTGCTGGGCTTCCACCTGCTGGCCGACCACCCGCAGCTGGGCAAGGTGACCATCACCCGCACCGAACCGGACTCCGCGCCCACCAGCCTGGTCGACAACGGCAGCGCCGAGATCCCCGGCGTGAGCGCGCTGTTGCTGCACTGCGCGATGGACATCGAACGCTCCCCCGGCTCGGGCAGGCCACTGCGCCTGCGCACCGCGACGCCGTTGCAGCTGCTCGGCCGCGCCCGGTCGTTCCCGCCGGTCAGCGAGCCGTTCCGGTCGCACCGGATGGTGGAGCTGCTCCAGTTCGGCGAGTCCGCGCCGGTGGGTTCGCTGGACCCGTTCCGGGTGAACCTCGGCGGCTGCTGACCAGTTCGCTCAGCGGCTGACACCCAGTGGACGCGACTGGTCCTGCCCCTCGGCGGTGACCTCAACCCCGGTGCCGTGCACGATGAGCCTGGCCTTGCCGCGCCGCTTGGCGGTGTACATCGCCGCGTCGGCCAGGCCGAGCAGCTTGTCCGCGGTCAGGTCGTGCTCGAACACGGTCAGGCACACCACGCCGATGCTCGCCCTGGCCACGTGCTGCTGCCCGGCGATCGCGTACGGCACCTGCAACGCGGCCAGCACCCGCTCGCCGACCTCCTCCGGCGGGTACTCGGTGCCGTCGAGCAGCACGCCGAACTCGTCCCCGCCGAGCCGGGCCACCGTGTCGGTGGCGACCACGCAGCCGCGGAGCCGTTCGCCGACCGCGCGCAGCACCGCGTCACCGGCGGCGTGTCCGAACCTGTCATTGACGGCCTTGAAGTCGTCCACGTCGATGAACAGCAGCATCAGCGGCCGGTGTTCCTCGATCCGGCTGTTGATCGCCTTGGCCAGCCGGTCCCGGAAGACGACCCGGTTGGCCAGCCCGGTGAGCGAGTCGTGGTAGGCCTGGTACTCCAGCTGTCGCTGGCTGTCCTGCAGGCGCTTGAGCAGCCGCATGTTGTCCGCGGAGGTCAGCAGTTGGCGGATCATGATCAGCCCGACGCAGAACAGCCCGAGGTAGACCTGCCAGATGCCGAGCTGGATGCCCAGCGCGGTGCCGATCGCGATGAACACGCCGGTGATCACCAGCGGCACGTACGGCACCACCAAGTGCAGGTAGTCCCCGGCCTGGAGCCGGACCGACTCCCGCCCGCCCGGCTTCTGCTCCACCGGCGCCCACGGCGCCAGCGCGAAGACCAGGGTGCCGGCCATGAAGCCGATGTCGGCGATCGGCGGCACGTGCCCGGTGCCCTTGGAGATCAGGTAGGCGAACAGCCACCCGGAGGCGGACTGGCAGGCGAAGGAGATGCTCAGGAACACCACCGGCAGCTGCCGGGCCGGCAGGCGCACCCGGGACAGGGTGGCCACCACGCCGAGCAGCACCACGTAGGCGGCCGGGTGGATCAGCAGCGTGATCATCCCGGCCCCGCCGTTGAACCAGGACCGCGGCGCCCCGCTCGGGATGGCCGAGGCCACCCAGACCAGGAAGGACAGCGAGCCGAGGATGATCAGCGCGTCCACCAGCAGCATCGCGCCGCCGTAGCGCCGCTTCATCACCGGCGCGGCCACCTCGGAATGCTCACCCCTGGCGAACTCGACCATGCCGGCCATGGACAGCAAAGGCGCCACGACAAAGGCGACCGAGGCGAGAATGGCGATGGTCCGGCTCATCCCGAACACCGAGCCGACGGTCAGCGCCCCCAGCCCGAAGGCCAGGCCGACACTGGCCGCGGCCATCCACCACCGCCACCTGCGTCCGACACCGGTGCGGCCGCGTGCGGTCCAGGCGTACCCGAACACCGCGAACAGCGCCGCCACCAGCTGGAACGCCTTGTCCGTGATCATCGATGCCCACCAGGAGAGCATCCCCGAGCTGGTGACGACCACCAGCAGCGCCAGCCCGGCCAGGGCCGTCGTGGTCAGCACACGGAACGTTCGTGCGGCCATTGCTCCAGCCGTCGACTAAAGCGCGGATATGCAGGGACCGGACCACTGTAGTAATACCCGCAAGAACTGTCGACCTGATCGGGTGAAAAGAACACCCATGACCGGCAATGTGCAACATGCACTCTGCGATTTTCGGTCAATAAATTAAAAGCACAAAGGGGCAAATATGAAAAAGCTTCCGGCCCCGGGGCGAACCCACGGGGCCGGAAGCCTCATCAAATTTAGTTCGGCGGCGTCCTACTCTCCCACACACTCACGCATGCAGTACCATCGGCGCTGGAGGACTTAGCTTCCGGGTTCGGAATGGGACCGGGCGTTTCCCCTCCGCCATAACCACCGAAACACTATGAAAAAACCATCAACCCACACACAACACAGTGGACGCAGATTGGTTCCCTCAGAACCACACAGTGGACGCGTAGCAACTTTGTAATCAAGCCCTCGGCCTATTAGTACCCGTCAACTCCACACGTTACCGTGCTTCCATCTCGGGCCTATCAACCCCATCGTCTCTAGGGGGCCTTAACCACTCAAGGTGGTGGGAGACCTCATCTCGAAACAGGCTTCCCGCTTAGATGCCTTCAGCGGTTATCCCTTCCGAACGTAGCCAACCAGCCATGCTCTTGGCAGAACAACTGGCACACCAGAGGTTCGTCCGTCCCGGTCCTCTCGTACTAGGGACAGCCTTCCTCAAGTCTCCAACGCGCGCGGCGGATAGGGACCGAACTGTCTCACGACGTTCTAAACCCAGCTCGCGTGCCGCTTTAATGGGCGAACAGCCCAACCCTTGGGACCTACTCCAGCCCCAGGATGCGACGAGCCGACATCGAGGTGCCAAACCATGCCGTCGATATGGACTCTTGGGCAAGATCAGCCTGTTATCCCCGGGGTACCTTTTATCCGTTGAGCGACACCGCTTCCACAAGCCAGTGCCGGATCACTAGTCCCGACTTTCGTCCCTGCTCGACCCGTCAGTCTCACAGTCAAGCTCCCTTGTGCACTTACACTCAACACCTGATTGCCAACCAGGCTGAGGGAACCTTTGGGCGCCTCCGTTACCCTTTGGGAGGCAACCGCCCCAGTTAAACTACCCACCAGGCACTGTCCCTGAACCGGATCACGGTCCGAGGTTAGACATCCAGTACGACCAGAGTGGTATTTCAACGACGACTCCACCACAACTAGCGTTGCAGCTTCACAGTCTCCCACCTATCCTACACAAGCCGAACCAAACACCAATACCAAGCTATAGTAAAGGTCCCGGGGTCTTTCCGTCCTGCCGCGCGTAACGAGCATCTTTACTCGTAATGCAATTTCACCGGGCCTGTGGTTGAGACAGCGGAGAAGTCGTTACGCCATTCGTGCAGGTCGGAACTTACCCGACAAGGAATTTCGCTACCTTAGGATGGTTATAGTTACCACCGCCGTTTACTGGCGCTTAAGTTCTCAGCTTCGCCACCAAAGTGACTAACCGGTCCCCTTAACGTTCCAGCACCGGGCAGGCGTCAGTCCGTATACATCGTCTTGCGACTTCGCACGGACCTGTGTTTTTAGTAAACAGTCGCTTCTCCCTGGTCTCTGCGGCCAACCAACCCTAACCCGCAAGGGGTTTCAAGTCAGCGGGCCCCCCTTCTCCCGAAGTTACGGGGGCATTTTGCCGAGTTCCTTAACCACAGTTCACCCGAACGCCTCGGTATTCTCTACCTGACCACCTGTGTCGGTTTGGGGTACGGGCCGCATGAACACTCACTAGAGGCTTTTCTCGGCAGCATAGGATCACTCTACTTCGCCTCAATCGGCTACGCATCACGTCTCAGCCTTAACGGATGACGGATTTGCCTATCACCCGGCCTACACGCTTACACCAGTACTACCACTCACTGGCGGAGCTACCTTCCTGCGTCACCCCATCGCTTGACTACTACGGGATTGGTTCCCACGCTCACTCAACCTCATCCGAAGACTCAGCCTCGCTCGGGTGGTTAACATCCCCCGCCTCACCATGGGCGCATCCACACGGGTACGGGAATATCAACCCGTTGTCCATCGACTACGCCTGTCGGCCTCGCCTTAGGTCCCGACTTACCCTGGGCGGATTAACCTGGCCCAGGAACCCTTGGTCATCCGGCGGCAGAGGTTCTCACTCTGCAATCGCTACTCATGCCTGCATTCTCACTCGCACACCCTCCACAACTCGCTCACGCGGCTGCTTCCCTGGATGCACGACGCTCCCCTACCCATCCACACGACTGCACACCTGGATCAAGCCCAGGAGCGGATCTATTGTGTGAATGACACGGCTTCGGCGGTACGCTTAAGCCCCGCTACATTGTCGGCGCGGAACCACTTGACCAGTGAGCTATTACGCACTCTTTAAAGGGTGGCTGCTTCTAAGCCAACCTCCTGGTTGTCTGAGCGACCCCACATCCTTTCCCACTTAGCGCACACTTAGGGGCCTTAGCCGGTGTTCTGGGCTGTTTCCCTCTCGACTACGAAGCTTATCCCCCGCAGTCTCACTGCCACACTTCACACACCGGCATTCGGAGTTTGGCTGATTTCGGTAAGCTTGTAGGCCCCCTAGACCATCCAGTAGCTCTACCTCCGGCGTGAAACATGTGACGCTGCACCTAAATGCATTTCGGGGAGAACCAGCTATCACGGAGTTTGATTGGCCTTTCACCCCTACCCACAGCTCATCCCCCAGGTTTTCAACCCTGGTGGGTTCGGGCCTCCACGACGTCTTACCGTCGCTTCACCCTGGCCATGGGTAGATCACTCCGCTTCGGGTCTAGAGCACGCGACTATATCGCCCTATTCAGACTCGCTTTCGCTACGGCTACCCCACACGGGTTAACCTCGCCACGCACCACTAACTCGCAGGCTCATTCTTCAAAAGGCACGCCATCACCCGAAGGCTCTGACGGATTGTAAGCACACGGTTTCAGGTACTCTTTCACTCCCCTCCCGGGGTACTTTTCACCTTTCCCTCACGGTACTAGTCCGCTATCGGTCACCAGGGAGTATTTAGGCTTAGCGGGTGGTCCCGCCAGATTCACAGCAAATTCCACGAGCTCGCTGCTACTTGGGAACACCATCAGAAGACCATCACGTTTTCGCCTACAGGACTCTCACCCTCTACGGTCGCCCTTCCCAGAGCGTTCAACTAACGCGATGCTTTCTTACTTCTTGCCAGACCGGCAGATCTGACCGATGAGTCCCACGACCCCATAAACGCAACCCCTGCCGGGTATCACACGAATATGGTTTAGCCTCATCCGCTTTCGCTCGCCACTACTCACGGAATCACGGTTGTTTTCTCTTCCTGCGGGTACTGAGATGTTTCACTTCCCCGCGTTCCCTCCACACACCCTATACATTCAGGTGCAGGTGACCCCACATGACTGGGGCCGGGTTTCCCCATTCGGAAATCCTCGGATCTCAGCTCGGTTGACAGCTCCCCGAGGCTTATCGCAGCCTCCTACGTCCTTCATCGGCTCCTGGTGCCAAGGCATCCACCGTATGCTCTTAACAACTTGACCACAAAGATGCTCGCGTCCACTGTGTAGTTCTCAAAGAACAACCAGACACCACCACACCTCGCGACACCAGACCCAAACCGTTGATTTGGCGGTATGAACGCTAGTAGCAGAACTGGATCGTTCGCTCCCTCAAGAAAACCCCTCGCGGGTGTTCTCTCAGGACCCAACAGCGTGCCGAACACCCCAACGCTTCTCACCACCGCCACACACTTTCCACGCTCGAACACTCGAACAGTACTCACATGTAGCCGTCGCAGACGCGATGGCATTTTCACCAGTAGTTCCACAATTCTTTGAGCGCCGCAGACCCAAACACGGTCGGTTTGGATGCCTGACGGAACCCCATCCGCAAGGGATGGAATGTGCTCCTTAGAAAGGAGGTGATCCAGCCGCACCTTCCGGTACGGCTACCTTGTTACGACTTCGTCCCAATCGCCAGTCCCACCTTCGACCACTCCCCCCCTTACGGGTTGGGCCATGGGCTTCGGGTGTTACCGACTTTCGTGACGTGACGGGCGGTGTGTACAAGGCCCGGGAACGTATTCACCGCAGCGTTGCTGATCTGCGATTACTAGCGACTCCAACTTCACGGGGTCGAGTTGCAGACCCCGATCCGAACTGAGACCGGCTTTTAGGGATTCGCTCCACCTCACGGCTTAGCAGCCCATTGTACCGGCCATTGTAGCATGTGTGAAGCCCTGGACATAAGGGGCATGATGACTTGACGTCATCCCCACCTTCCTCCGAGTTGACCCCGGCAGTCTCCCATGAGTCCCCGCCATTACGCGCTGGCAACATGGAACGAGGGTTGCGCTCGTTGCGGGACTTAACCCAACATCTCACGACACGAGCTGACGACAGCCATGCACCACCTGTACACCGACCACAAGGGGGCCTACATCTCTGCAGGTTTCCGGTGTATGTCAAGCCCAGGTAAGGTTCTTCGCGTTGCATCGAATTAATCCACATGCTCCGCCGCTTGTGCGGGCCCCCGTCAATTCCTTTGAGTTTTAGCCTTGCGGCCGTACTCCCCAGGCGGGGCGCTTAATGCGTTAGCTGCGGCACGGAGGCCGTGGAATGACCCCCACACCTAGCGCCCAACGTTTACGGCGTGGACTACCAGGGTATCTAATCCTGTTCGCTCCCCACGCTTTCGCTCCTCAGCGTCAGTATCGGCCCAGAGACCCGCCTTCGCCACCGGTGTTCCTCCTGATATCTGCGCATTTCACCGCTACACCAGGAATTCCAGTCTCCCCTGCCGAACTCAAGTCTGCCCGTATCGACTGCAAGCTCAGAGTTAAGCCCCGAGTTTTCACAGCCGACGCAACAAACCGCCTACGAGCTCTTTACGCCCAATAATTCCGGACAACGCTCGCACCCTACGTATTACCGCGGCTGCTGGCACGTAGTTGGCCGGTGCTTCTTCTGTACCTACCGTCACTTTCGCTTCGTCGGCACTGAAAGAGGTTTACAACCCGAAGGCCGTCATCCCTCACGCGGCGTCGCTGCGTCAGGCTTTCGCCCATTGCGCAATATTCCCCACTGCTGCCTCCCGTAGGAGTCTGGGCCGTGTCTCAGTCCCAGTGTGGCCGGTCGCCCTCTCAGGCCGGCTACCCGTCGTCGCCTTGGTAGGCCATTACCCCACCAACAAGCTGATAGGCCGCGGGCCCATCCTGCACCGCCGGAACTTTCCACAACCTCCCATGCGAGAAGTTGTCATATCCGGTATTAGACCCAGTTTCCCAGGCTTATCCCAGAGTGCAGGGCAGATTACCCACGTGTTACTCACCCGTTCGCCGCTCGTGTACCCCGAAGGGCCTTACCGCTCGACTTGCATGTGTTAAGCACGCCGCCAGCGTTCGTCCTGAGCCAGGATCAAACTCTCCATCAATGAATGGTGTCTGATCACAGACTGTCAGATCGCTAGACGCAATCTTTTATCAATGTGATCTCAAAGGAACCTCTAGACGAGGTTACAAGATACAAGCTCTACTGGCTTACATCGGCACACTGTTGAGTTCTCAAAGAACACACGCACACCGCACACCCGCCAACCCACAGGGCCGACAGCTGTTCCGGGGCTTGTTTTGTCCTGGAAGCTTTTCTCGCCGCGCCCGTCCCCGCATCTTTCCCGGGGCCGTTCCGCGCTGGCAGAGAGAAAGTTACGCCCGGGCGAATGCGAAGTCAAATCGCCTGGTCAGGCCCGTGCACACGCGGGCCAAGGCTGCGAAACCGCTGGTCACGGCCTCGCAGCCCTCGCGTCCCACGCTAATGCAGGACGTCCACTCCCGCAGTGTGACGGCGGCCACGTCGGAGCACAAGCCACCGTCCGTGCAGAAGGGTGTCCGCGGACGGCTGCCACGCCTCGTCGGTGACCTTCTCGTTGTTGACGTAGGCCCCACCCTCGTTGACCGTGCGGCGGGCCTCTCCCCTGCTCTTGGACAGGCCGGCCGCGACCAGCAGGTCAACGATGGTCGGCGCGTCGGCCAGCTTCACCTGGCCGGTGCCGGCCGAGCTCAACGCCGCGGTCAGCGTCTGCTCGTCCAGCTCGCGCAGCTCACCCCGGCCGAACAGGGCCTGGCTGGCCGCGACCACCATCCGGGTCTGGTCAGCGCCGTGCACCAGGGTGGTGAACTCCTCGGCCAGCCGCTTCTGCGCGGTGCGCAGGTGCGGGGTGTCCGCGGTGACCTGCTCGATCTCCGCCACCTCCTCCTTGCCGAGGAAGGTGAACATGCGCAGGTAGCGGACCGCGTCGGCGTCGGCCACGTTCACGAAGTACTGGTACCAGGCGTACGGCGAGGTCAGCTGCGGGTCCAGCCACACGTTCCCGCCACCGGTGGACTTGCCGAACTTGCGTCCCTCGGAGTCGGTGACCAGCGGCAGCGTCAGCGCGTGCACCGCGGCCCGGTCGACCGACCGGACCAGGCCGACGCCGCCGACGATGTTGCCCCACTGGTCGGCGCCGCCGATCTGCAGCGAGCAGCCGTGCTTGCGGTGCAGCTGCAGGTAGTCGTGCGACTGGAGCAGCAGGTAGCTGAACTCGGTGTAGGACATGCCGTCGCTCTCCAGGCGGCGCTTCACCGTCTCCCGGCCGAGCATGACGTTCACCGAGAAGTGCTTGCCGACGTCCCGCAGGAACGAGATCGCCGACATGCCCTCCGTCCAGCTCAGGTTGTTCTCCACCAGCGCGCCGGTCGGCGAGTCGTCGAAGTCGACGAAGCGCTCCAGCTGCCCTCTGATCCGCTCGGTCCACTCGGCCACGGTCGCCTCGGTGTTGAGGGACCGCTCGCCGTTGTCCCGGGGATCGCCGATCATGCCCGTGGCTCCGCCGGCCAGCACGATGGGCCGGTGCCCGGCCCGCTGGAATCGGCGCAGGCCGAGCAGCGGGATCAGGTTGCCCGCGTGCAGGCTCGGCGCGGTGGGGTCGAAGCCGCAATAGAGGGTGAGCGGGCCGGCGTCCAGGTCGCGCCGCAGTGCGTCGATATCGGTGGTCTGCGCGATCAGGCCGCGCCAGGACAGCTCGTCGAGGATGTGCTCACTCACCCCTGCATCTTCCCCCACCAGGTCAAATCGGTTCGCGCTGGCCTGTCTGCGCGGCCGCGGCCAGCGGCACCAGGTTCACCCCCTCCCGGCGGCAGTAGCCCAGCGCGTCCTGCTGGGCGCGCAGCAGCCTGGCGAAGCCGCCCACCGAGGGCAGCAGGCCGTCCTCGGCCGCGACGTGCCAGAACTCGTTGCTGTCGGTGGGCAGCACCGGGCAGAAGAAGGACAGCACGGCGCTGATCCGCTTCCCGGCGGTGACCGGGGTGACCGCGTGCCAGATGTCGCTGCCCCGGCTGTACACGGTGTCCCCGAGCTGCTCGAACGGCGCGCGGAAGACCTTCGGGTGCTCGGCCGCCTTGGCGATGACCTCGGCGCGCTCGGCCGCGAAGGAGGCCCTGGTGCCCTGGTAGATCAGCAGGTCGCCGCCGGTGAACTCGGTGGAGTCGGCCAGCTGGATCACGAAGACGTAGGTCATGCCGTCGTAGTGCCACTTGGCGACCTGGGGTCTGGCCTTGCCGCCGACCTCGATCCCGCGGTCGTCGAAGTAGTTCAGGCACACCCCCGCGTTGGTCAGCGGGTGCGGCACCAGCGGGACCCCGGCGATGGCGGAGGCCTTGGCCAGGAACGTCTCGTCGTGGGTCATGTCGCGGATGAACCGGGACATGGAGACCGCGTTGCGCACCCGGTGGCTGACGATGTAGTCGTCGTCCGGGGCGCGGTCGGCCAGCGCCTCGCAGACCGCGCGGAAGGCCGCGGCGCCCTCCCTGGTGAGCAGCCGGTGCGGGGCGGAGTAGGCGGGTCTGTCCTGGAAGTCGCCGAGGCGGTCCAGGTGCGCCCGGCCGTAGCCGAAGTCGGTGAGGCTGAGCCGGGTGACGCCGGTTTCCGTTGTGGTGTCGACGAATCCGGGTTGCCAGGCCGGTTCGCGCTCCAGTGGCGCGTGGTTCCACTCGGCGCGGCGCAGTGAGCGGCGGACCCGGCTGAACCCGGTGCGCAGGGCGTCCACCGTTGGTTCCGCGGTCGTGGTCGTGGTCATGTCCTTTCCTCTCCGGTTGTGATCGGTTGCAGTTCGGTCAGGTCAGCGATCCGGGCGCGCAGCTCGCCGGGGTAGTCGACGGCGGCTGGGCCGAGGCCGACGCAGTCCATGCCGGCCGCGCGGGCGGCCTCGAACCCGGCGAGGGCGTCCTCGACGACCAGGCACTCCCCCGGTTCGGCGCCCAGTTCGCGGGCGGCGCGCAGGTAGCACTCCGGGTCCGGCTTGCTCAGCAGCACGTCCTCGGCGCAGACGAGGACCTCCGGGATGGGCAGGCCCGCCGCGGTGAGCTTGGCCAGGGACACCTGGCGCAGGCCGGAGGTGACCACCGCCCACGGGGTCTGGCCGAGGCCGGCCAGGAACCCGGCCGCGCCGCGGATCGGCCGGACGGCGCGGCACCCGGCCGCTTCCAGCGCGGTGATCGCGGCGACCTCGGCGGCCTCGTCCAGCTCGGGGGTGAGCAGGCGGACCAGGTCCACGGTGCGCCTGCCGTGCGCGAGCCGGTTGGCCAGCTCCGGCGGGAACCCCCGGGCCACCGACCACTCGGTCAGTGCCTGGCGGATGGCGGGCATGGAGTCCACCAGCACGCCGTCCAGGTCGAGCAGCACCGCGGCGGGACCGGTCATCGGGTGCTGCCGTCGAGGTGCAGCAGGCAGATCAGCGAGTGCCCGGCGCCGAGTCCGCGCTGCGCGCTGAACTCCACGTCGCGCAGCTGCCTGGCCAGCCGGGTGCGGCTGGCCGCGCTGGCCCACCTGGTGGACTCGACCTCGGCGCAGTGCCAGAGCCGCTCGTTCCAGCGGGTGGCAAAGCCGGTGAAGAAGTTGAGCACCTCCGGCGGCGCCTCCCCGCACGGGTCCTCGATGCGCAGGTCCGGCAGGGAGACGGTGACGTCACCGGCGAAGAGGCGGTTGACCAGCTCGCGGTAGGGCGGCAGCGCCGGGTTGAACGCGCCGGTGACGGTGTGCCTGCCGACGCCGATGGAGCGGTCGAAGTACTCCACCCGCACCGGTAGCAGGCCGCCGTGCCGGGTGCCGTCCGCGATGACGGTGGCCAGGTCGGACTGGCCGTAGAAGGACATCTTGGCTTCCGGGGCCGGTTCGCCGCCCTGGAAGAAGGTCATCGCGTAGGTCCAGCGGTCGAAGTCCCAGTAGGGCTCCCATTCCATGGAGTACCGGCCGAGCACGTCCAGCACCACGACCGAGCGGGTCCGGTGGCGGCGCACCGTGGCGGTGATGTCGGCCAGCACCGCGGTCAGCTCCTCGCGGGTGAGGTGCGAGTAGGGCACGCCGCTGGCGAGGTACAGCTCGGTCGGCCGGTCGGGGACGCCGTCGCGGATGTCGGCCATGGCGAACTCGACGCGGGGGCGGTCGCGGTGCAGGTCCCTGGCGACCTCGACCATGTCCGGGTCCAGATCAAGGCCGAGGTAGTCGATGAGCGGCGGGCGGCGGTGGTGCTTGAGCGCGCCCTCCAGCAGGTGGAGCGCGTCGCCGGTGCCGCTGCCGACGTCGACGACGCTGAGCCGGTTGCCGGTGATGGCCGCTTCGGCGGCGGACCGGAAAAGGGACTTCGAGAAGCGTTCCTCCCATTCTCGTTTCACCGGGTCTCGGCGGGACGGGGAGAGGTAATGGGCTTTGGCCGCCGCGTAAGACGGGTTTTTGGGCAGGGTCGACTGTTTCCGCTGAGCTTCAGACATGGTTGTCCTTGTCGCCGGAAATAGGTTCGATTTTCAGTTGCGCGTAACGGCCCGCTCGCTGGATTGCGACCAGTGGGTGAGCCAGACGGAGACGATGCAGATGAGCACGCCGGTGATGGCGAGCGCGGTGACGGTTTCGTCGAACATCAGGAATGCCCAGAGCATGGTCGTCGGCGGGGTGAGGTAGATCAGGCTGGTCATCCGGGCCACGCTGGTGCGGCGCAGGCCGAGCCAGTAGAAGCCGTAGCCGCCGAAGGTGGAGAAGACGATGAACCAGCCGACGGCCAGCCAGAACCCGTCGGCGGCCGGCGGGGCCGCGACGCCAGTGCTCAGGCTGAGCAGGGTGAACAGGGCGGCGCTGACCAGGCACTGCACGGTGAGCGCGTTGACCAGGCTGGTTTCCGCGCCTGCCCTGCGCTCGACCAGGGTGGCGGCGACCAGTCCGGCCATGCCGAGGAACGGCAGGCCATAGGCCCACCAGGGAGTGTTCTCGTTGAGGCCGAGGTCGGCGCCCACGACCAAGGCCACGCCGGCCAGGCCGACCGCGAGGCCGACCCACTGGCTGGCCAGCACCCGTTCGCCCAGCACCGGTCCGGCCAGGGCCGCGGAGGCGATGGGTTGCAGGGCCGCGATCAGCGCGACGGTGCCCGCGGCCACGCCCAGCTCGACGGCCTTGACCGTGCCGATCAGGTAGACACCCTGGCCGAGCAGGCCGACCAGTGCCTGGACGGCGAGCTCGCGCGGGGTCAGGCGGAGTGCGCGCCGGGCCAGCTGGATGGCGAGGAGAATCGCGGCGGCGAGGATGAACCGCCACATCAGCAAGGTGTAGGTGCCGGATTCCTGGGTACCGAGCTTGGCCCCGATGAATCCGGAACTCCACATCAGCACGAAGCCAATGCTGATCAGGGTGTTGGCACCGGTGAAGCGCACAAGAATTCCCCCCAGGTGACTTGCTTTCGCCGCCGATATCACGGTAGCGAGCAATCGAAATCTGGGCAAGCTGACGGGGGCGTGGTACTCGACTGAGAGTAGTTGGTCGGGCGGTCGCGTTGGACCAGGTCAGCTAGCCGCTTTGGTGGATTCTTGGGGACTGACGACCGATTTCGTGACGCTGCGTGTGTGGTGTTGCGCTGGCTGCGCGGGCGGGTGGGCTGGTTGTGGGTATTCGTTGCATGACAAATGAATCTTGCGCCTTGAATTGACATCCCATGTTTGGTTTGGAGCGCGTTCCGGCGGGTAGAAGAAAGGGTTTGGTTATCTTTTCTTGCCGCCGCGGCGATACGCGCTGACTGTCCGGTTTCCGGCGAGCCAGAACCGCCAGGGGAGGTCCATGGCCACCGCGATGCCGACTCTGGGGCCCGCTTCGACCTGGGACTCGGGAACCTCGGTGGCCGGGGTCAGGCGCACCGGGGAGGTCGCGGAGAGCAGGTCGGCGCCGTTGTGCTCGCGGGTGATGCCGAGCGCGGTGCACAGGTTGGCCGGGCCGCGGGCGAGGTCGGCTTCGGTCTTGGCGGCAGGGCGGTTCGCGCGGGCCAGGTCCAGGCCGTCGGTGATCTCGGCGGCGCGGAGCAGGACGGCTCCTGGGTCACCGTCGGTGAGGCAGACGACGTTGGCGCAGAAGTGCAAGCCGTAGACGAAGTAGACGTAGAGGTGGCCGGGCGGGCCGAACATGACCTCGTTGCGCGGGGTCTTGCCGCGGTAGCTATGCGAGGCCGGATCCTTTGCGCCCCAATATGCCTCGACCTCGGTGATGCGGGCGGTGATGCCGTTGGCGGTGAGGTGGCAGCCGAGCAGGCGGCGGGCGGTGAGGATCGGGTCGGCGGAGAGGTCGAGGGTGGTCATCGGGGGTGATGGTAAGTGCTGGGTTGGCGCTAGGGTCGGGGCGGGGACGACCGGGGGGTTTGTCATTTGTGGTTTGTCGAGACCACCAGGATGGATTCCGCGGGACTGGTGCCTGACTACGGGTACTGGCTGGTTGCTGCTCCGGTGGCGTATGTGGTTGCGGTGTATGCGCTGGTGGAGCGGGTGACGGCTGCTTCGGTGGTGGCGCATGGCGGGGTATTTGCGGTGTTGAACCTGGGGCTTGTTGGGGCTGTTTCGGTGACCTCGATGCCGTTGGTGGTGTGGGTGGGGTTGATCGGGGCTGGAGTGGCCGGGGTGGTTGTGGGGTGGTGTCGGGCGCGAGGGCGGGGGGTGTCGTGGTGGAGTTATCCGCTGGTGTTTGGGGGGTGTTTGGTGTTGGGGATGCTTGGTTTGGTTAATGGGCCTGAGGTTGGGTTGGTTGGGGTTTTGGTTCTTGCTTGGCGGTGGGGCAACTGGGGCGGCCGCGCGTTCGGTTGATTTTGTGATTTGGTTTGGGGCCCCTAGGCCATCCCGGATTGGGCTGAAGGGGCAGGCGGTGTGGCCTGCCCAATCGCTGGGGTAGCTTAAGGGATGGCCTCCCCCCAAACAAAATCACAAAATCAACCGCTCGCTTATGGCAGCGAAAACGCGGGCGACTTGTTGTCGCCCGCGTTCTCGTTTCGCGGCCGCTTTGGTGGCGGTTCCGCTTTGTTGCGGTCTAGAGCTTTGCCCAGTCTCGTGCCTCGGTCAGGGCGCCCAACAGGCGTTGGTGTTGTTCCGCTACTCGTACGGGGGCGGTGCCGCCGTGGGCGTCGCGGGAGGCGATGGAGCCTTCGACGGTGAGGACTTCGCGGACCTGGGGGGTTAGGGCCGGGTTGATGGTGGCCAGTTCCTCGTCAGTGAGGTCTTCCAGGCCCACGTTCCGCGTTTCGGCGGCTTGGACGCAGGCGCCTGCTGCTTCGTGGGCCACGCGGAAGGGGACTCCCTGGCGGACCAGCCATTCGGCGATGTCGGTGGCCAGGGTGAAGCCCGCTGGGGCCAGGGCGGCCAGGCGGGCGGTGTCGAAGGTGAGGGTGGCCATCATGCCGGTCATGGCTGGGAGCAGGAGCTCCAGCTGGGTCACCGAGTCGAAGAGGGGTTCCTTGTCCTCTTGCAGGTCTCGGTTGTAGGCGAGGGGTTGCGCCTTGAGGGTGGCCAGGAGGCCGGAGAGGTTGCCGATCAGGCGGCCGGACTTGCCACGCATGAGTTCGGCGACGTCGGGGTTCTTCTTCTGCGGCATGATCGAGCTGCCGGTGGCCCAGGCGTCGTTGAGCTTGGCGTAGCCGAACTCGGCGGTGGTCCAGATGATGACCTCTTCGGCGATGCGGGAGAGGTTGACGCCCAGCATGGCCACGACGAAGGCGAACTCGGCGGCGAAGTCTCGGCTGGCTACGCCGTCGATGGAGTTCTCCACCGGGGCGTCGAAGCCGAGGTCTGCCGCCACGGCCGCTGGGTCGAGGCCCAGGGAGGAGCCTGCCAGGGCGCCGGAGCCGTAGGGGGAGATCGCGGTGCGCTTGTCCCAGTCGCGGAGGCGGGAGATGTCGCGGAGCAGGGACTGGGCGTGGGCCAGCAGGTGGTGGGCCAGCAGGACCGGTTGGGCGTGCTGGAGGTGGGTGCGGCCGGGCATGACGGCGGTGGGGTGCTGGGCAGCCTGGTTGGCCAGGGCCTCGACTACGTCCAGGGTGCCCGCGGCTACCCGGCGGGCGGCGTCGCGCAGCCACATGCGGAACAGGGTGGCGATCTGGTCGTTGCGGGAGCGGCCGGCGCGGAGCTTGCCGCCCAGGTCGGTGCCCGCGCGGTCCAGCAGGCCGCGTTCCAGTGCGGTGTGCACGTCCTCGTCGGAGGGGGCCGGGGTGAACGCGCCGGAGACCACGTCGGCCTCCAGGGTGTCCAGGGCGGCCAGCATCGCGGGTAGCTCGGTGTTGCTGAGCAGGCCCGCGCGGTGCAGCACCCTGGCGTGTGCCCTGGAGCCGGCGATGTCGTAGCGGGCCAGCTGCCAGTCGAAGTGCGTGGAGACACTCAGCGCGGCCATCGCCTCGGCCGGTCCGGAGGCGAACCGGCCACCCCACAACGGGGTGGCTTCCTTCATCTCGCTCATACTCCCTGCTTCTCGAAGTCCCACAACTGGGCTTGGTCGATCACCGCGCGGCCGCCATGCAGCACCAGCCGGACCTCGCCGCTGACCTGTTCCTGGGTGCCCAGCACAAAATCGTCCAGGGCGTCCTTGAGCGGGGAGAACCAGCGGCCGTCCTGCACCAGCTCGGTCCAGCGCCGCTCCACCTCCCGCTTGAACTCGGCCAGGTCGGGCTCCAGCACCGCGTGCTCCAGCGCCTGGTGCGCGGTGATCAGAGTGGTCGCGCCGGGGGCCTGGTGGATCCGGCCGACGCCGTGCGCGCCCGCCCGGCGGTTGAGCTCCTGGATGGCCTGCAGCACCGTGACGGTCTCGCCGTCGATGGCCACCGGCACACCCTGGTCGAAGGTGAGGGTCAGTTCGTCGGGGTCCCTCGGCCCGGTCTGGCTGGGGATGCGGGCCGGGCGGCGGCGCCAGATGCTCTGCTCGGCCTGGGGTGTGGGGTGCTCGGGCCAGGTGATGACGTCGAGGTCCGGGGCGAGCGCGGTGATCTCGGTGGCGAAGGCCGGGTCCGCGCGGTGGTGCGCGATGGTGGTGGCGCCGTGCTGCCGGGCCGCGGTCACCAGGTGCCTGGCCAGCAGCGGGCGGGACAGGACCGGGGTGAGCGCGTTGGCCAGCAGCGCGGGCAGGCAGTAGTGCTGGGCCAGCTCCTCGCGCGCGTCGGTGGCCACCGCGGCCACCGCGCCCGCGGCCAGCGCCTGCTCCCTGGTGGCGGCCAGGTGCACGCCGCCCTGGCCGAGGTCGACGGCGACCGCGACCACCTCGGACCCGGTGAGCCCGTCGATGGCCGCCGGGAGGTCCAGTGCTGGCGCGCAGGCCAGCACCACCCGCCCGGTCATGGGGCTTCCCCCTGGTAGTGGGCGTGCGCGGTGCCGCCTGCCATCTCGGTGAAGCGGGCGGCCAACTGGGCGCCGGTGAGCGGTTCCCTGGCCACTATCAGCAGGGTGTCGTCACCGGCGATGGTGCCGACCACGTCGTTGAGCGCGGCCCGGTCGATCGCGCTGGCCAGGAACTGGGCGGCGCCGGGCGGGGTGCGCAGCACGGCGAGGTTGCCGGAGGCGTCGGTGGAGACCAGCAGTTCGCCAAGCACCTTGACCAGCCGGGAGGTGCCGCCCTCGACGCCGCGCACCGGGCTGCCGTCCTCGGGGATGACGTACACCGGCGCACCGCCGTCCGCGCCGCGCAGCTTGACCGCGCCCAGCTCGTCCAGGTCCCTGGACAGCGTGGCCTGGGTGGCCTCGATGCCCTCGACCGCGAGCAGCTTGACCAGCTCGGTCTGACTGCGGATGGCGCGCTCGCGCACGAGCTCGGCGATCCTGGCCTGTCGGGCGACCCTGGTGGCCGCGGTGCTCTGCGTCATGTGTTCAGCCCGTCTGCTCCAGCAACCAGACCAGCAGCGCCTTCTGCGCGTGCAGGCGGTTCTCCGCCTCGTCCCACACCGCGCTGGCCGGTCCGTCGATGACCTCGTCGGTGACCTCCCAGCCGCGGTGCGCCGGCAGGCAGTGCAGCACGATGCTGTCCACCCCGGTGCGCGCCAGCAGGGCGTCGTTGACCTGGTAGGGCCGGAACGGGCCGACCCGGTCCTTGCCGTCGTTCTCCTGGCCCATCGAGGTCCAGGTGTCGGTGACCAGCACCTCCGCGCCGTCCACGGCCGCGTCCACCTCGGAGACCAGCGCCACCGAACCGCCGGTCTCGGCGGCCCGCTGCTTGGCCGAGTCCAGGATCCAGGGCAGCGGGTGGAACCGGTTCGGCGAGGCGATCCGCACGTGCATGCCCGCGGTGGCGCCGCCGACCAGCAGCGAGTGCGCCATGTTGTTCGCGCCGTCGCCGAGGTAGGTCAGGGTCAGCCCGGCCAGCCTGCCGAAGCGCTCCCGGATGGTCTGCAGGTCGGCCAGCACCTGGCAGGGGTGGAACTCGTCGGTGAGCGCGTTGATCACCGGCACGCTCGCCGAGGAGGCCATCGCCTCGATCCGGGCGTGCGCGAAGGTCCGCCACACCACCACGTCCACGTAGCGGGAGAGCACCCGGGAGGTGTCCTCGATGGTCTCCTCGCGGCCCAGCTGCATGGTGCGGCCGTCCACCACCACCGCGTGCCCGCCGAGCTGGGCGATGCCCACCTCGAAGGAGAGCCTGGTGCGGGTGGAGTTCTTCTCGAAGATCACCGCGGCGGTCTTCGGGCCGGCCATCGCCCTGTTGGCCAACGGGTCGGCCTTGAGCGCGTCGGCCAGGTCGAGCAGGTGCTCCTGCTCGTCGGGGGTCAGGTCGTCATCACGCAGGAAGTGGCGCAGGGTCATCTGGTCTCCTCCACAGCGGCGTCCAGCAGGGCGGGCAGGGCGGTGACGAACTCGTGCGCGTCGGCCTCGGTGAGCACCAGCGGCGGGGCCAGCCGGATCGCGTCCGGCTGCACGTTGTTGACCAGGAACCCGGCGTCGCGGGCGGCGGTGGCCACCGCGGCCGAGACCGGCTGGTTGAGCAGGATCGCCTGGAGCAGGCCCGCGCCGCGGACGCCGCGGACCAGCGGGTGGTGCAGGTCCTCGATGCCGGTGGCCAGCTCCTTGCCGAGCGCGCCCGCGTGCTCCACCAGGCCCTCGGCGGCGATGGTGCGCAGCACGGCCAGGCCGGCCGCGCAGCAGACCGGGTTGCCGCCGAAGGTGGTGCCGTGCAGGCCGGGCTTGAGCAGGTCGGCCGCCTCGCCGAAGGCCAGGCAGGCGCCCAGCGGCAGGCCGCCGCCGAGGCCCTTGGCCAGGGTGACCACGTCCGGGGTGATGCCGGCCTGCTGGAAGGCGAACCAGCTGCCGGTGCGGCCGAGGCCGGTCTGCACCTCGTCCAGCACCAGCAGCGCGCCGTGCCTGCTGGTGATCTCCCGCGCGGCCTGCAGGTAGCCCTCCGGCGGCACCCGCACGCCCTGCTCGCCCTGGATCGGCTCCAGGAACACCGCGGCGGTCTGATCGTCCACAATGGACTCCAGCGCGGCGGTGTCGCCGTAGGGCACGTGCACCACGCCGGGCGGCATGGGCGCGAACGGCTCCCGCTTGGCCGGCTGGCCGGTGAGCGCGAGCGCGCCCATGGTGCGGCCGTGGAAGCCGCCCTCGGTGGCGACCACCTTGGTGCGCCCGGTCAACCGGCTGATCTTGAACGCGGCCTCGTTGGCCTCGGCGCCGGAGTTGCAGAACAGCACCCGGCCCTGCTCGGCGATGCCGGTCAGGTTGAGCAGCAGCTCGGCCAGCTCCAGGGTGGGCTCGGCCAGGTAGAAGTTGGACACGTGGCCCAGGGTGGCGACCTGGGTGCTGACCGCCTCCACGATGGCCGGGTGGGCGTGGCCGAGCGCGTTGACCGCGATCCCGCTGAGCAGGTCGAGGTAGCGGTTGCCGTCGGCGTCCCAGACGTGCGTGCCCTCGCCGCGGACCAGGGCCAGCGCCGGGGTGCCGTAGTTGTCCATGAAGCTGGCCTGCCACCGGCGCTGACCGTCCACATTGGAGGCGAGGTGGCTGGTGAGGTTGTCGGTCATGGCTGTGCTTCCCCCGGGATCACCATGGTGCCGATGCCGGAGGAGGTGAAGACCTCCAGCAGCACGGAATGGGCCAGTCGGCCGTCGATCACGTGTGCCGCCGGGACACCGCCGCGCACCGCGCGCAGGCAGGCCTCCATCTTGGGCACCATGCCGCTGGCCAGCTGCGGCAGCATGCCCTCCAGCTGGTCCGCGCCGATCTGCGCGATCAGCGAGGAGCGGTCCGGCCAGCGGGCGTAGAGGCCCTCCACGTCGGTGAGCACGACCAGCTTGGCCGCCTCCAGCGCGACCGCGAGCGCGGCGGCCGCGGTGTCGGCGTTGACGTTGTGCGTCACGCCGTCGGTGTCCGGGGCGACCGTGGAGACCACCGGGATCCGGCCCGCGGCCACGATGTCGAGCACCGCGTCCGGGTTGACCGAGACCACGTCGCCGACCAGGCCGAGGTCCACGTGCTCGCCGTCGATGACGGTGCCCCGGCGCTCGGCGGTGAACAGCTGGGCGTCCTCGCCGGAGATGCCGACCGCGTACGGGCCGTGCGCGTTGATCAGCCCGACCAGCTCGCGGCTGACCTGGCCGGTGAGCACCATGCGCACCACGTCCATGGTCTCCGGGCTGGTCACCCGCAGGCCGCCGCGGAACTCGCCCTCGATGCCGAGCCGGTTGAGCATGGCCGAGATCTGCGGGCCGCCGCCGTGCACCACGACCGGGCGCAGGCCGCACAACCGCAAGAACACCATGTCCTCGGCGAACGCCTTCTTCAGCTGCTCGTCGATCATGGCGTTGCCGCCGTACTTGATCACGACCAGCGCGCCGTGGAAGCGCTGCAGCCAGGGCAGCGCCTCGACGAGCACTTCGGCCTTCTCCGCGGCGGCCGCGCTGCGGTCCTGGGCCAGGGCGGTGGGGATGGTGGTCATGAGGAGTACGCCGAGTTCTCTTCGACGTAGGCGTGCGAGAGGTCCGTGGTGTACACGGTGGCCCTGCCCGCGCCGGCGCCGAGGCTGATGCGCACGTCGATGTCGGTGCCGGAGAGGTCGGCCAGCGACCGGTCGTCCCCGCGCATCCCGTTGCGGCACACGGTGATCCCGTTCACCGTGATGTCCAGTTCGGACTGGTCCATGGTGACCCCGCTGCGGCCGACCGCCATCGCGATCCGGCCCCAGTTCGGGTCGGAGCCGAACAGCGCGGTCTTGACCAGGTTGTCCTCGGCGACCACGCGTGCGGTCTGCTTGGCCTGCCCGTCGTCGACCGCGCCGGTCACGGTGACCTCGACGAACTTGGTCGCGCCCTCGGCGTCGCGCTGGAGCTGGCGGGTGAGGCTGCGGGCCACCTCGGTGAGCACCGCGGTGAACCCGGCCAGGTCGGGGCGGTGCCCGGAGGCGCCGGAGGACAGCAGCAGCAGGGTGTCGTTGGTGGAGGTGCCGCCGTCGACGTCCAGGCTGTTGAAGGTGACGTCCACGGCCGTGCGCAGCGCCTTGTCCAGCGCGTCGGCCTCGACCACCGCGTCGGTGGTGATGACCGCGAGCATGGTGGCCATGTCGGGCGCGCACATGCCCGCGCCCTTGGCGAAGCCGCCGACGCTCCACCCGTCGGGGTGGGTCAGCGCGGCCTGCTTGGGCTTGGAGTCGGTGGTCATCACCGCGGTGGCGGCGGCCAGGCTCGCTTCGGCGCCCCGGCCGAGCGCGGCGTGCACCGCGTCCACCCCGGGGATGATCTTGTCCATGGGCAGGCGCTCGCCGATCAGGCCGGTGGAGCAGACGCCGACCTCGACCGCGCCGACGCCGAGCACCTCGGCCACCTTCTCCGCGGTGGCGTGGCTGTCCTGGAAGCCTTCGGGGCCGGTGCACGCGTTCGCGCCACCGGAGTTCAGCACGACCGCGCGCAGCCGGCGCTGCTTGAGCACCTCCTGCGACCAGAGCACGGGCGCTGCCTTGACCTGGTTGGTGGTGAACACGCCGGCGGCCACGTCAGCCGGTCCGTCGTTCACCACCAGGGTCAGGTCCGGGTTGCCGTTGGTCTTCACGCCGACGTGCAGCCCGGCGGCTCGGAATCCAGCGGGCGTGGTCACGCCCGCTGAAATATCCGGGACAAGATCCTCGGAAGAGGTCACGGTGCTACTCCCACGGTTGACAGGCCGGTGGTTTCCGGCAGGCCCAGAGCGAGGTTCATGCACTGCACCGCGGCGCCCGCGGTGCCCTTGGTCAGGTTGTCCACGGCGGCCACCGCGACCAGCCGCTGGGTGTCGGCGTCCACGGTGACCTGCAGGTGCACCGCGTTCGCGCCGAGGGTGGCCGCGGTGACCGGCCACTGGCCCTCGGGCAGCAGGTGGATGAAGGGTTCGGCGTGGTAGGCCTTGGCGTAGGTCTCGCGGACCTGCTCGGCAGTGACGCCCTCGGCCAGCGGGGCGGTGCAGGTGGCCAGGATGCCGCGGGCCATCGGGACCAGCACCGGGGTGAAGGAGACCGCGACCGGCTCCCCCGCGATGGCGGAGAGGTTCTGGCTGATCTCCGGGGTGTGCCGATGCGCGCCGCCGACGCCGTAGGCGCTGGCCGAGCCCATCACCTCGGAGCCGAGCAGGTGCGCCTTGGGCGCCTTGCCCGCGCCGGAGGTGCCAGAGGCGGCGACCACCACGACGTCCGGCTTGGCCAGCCCGCCGGCGAAGGCCGGGGCCAGCGCGACCGAGGCCGCCGTCGGATAACAACCCGGAACCGCGATGCGGGTGGCGCCGCGCAGGCGCTCCCGGTGGCCCGGCAGCTCGGGCAGGCCGTAGGGCCAGGTCCCAGCAAACTCGGTGCCGTACCACCGTCGCCAAGCGGTCGGATCCGTGAGACGAAAGTCCGCGCCGCAGTCGATGACCACGGTCTGCCGTTCGTCGACTCCATTGGCCACCTCCGCCGAATGCCCGTGCGGTAGAGCCAAAAACAGCACGTCATGGCCCCGCAACTGGTCTAGCGTGGTGTCGGCCAGAACACGATCGGCCAGGGGAACGAGGTGGGGATGATGAATCCCCAGACGGGTACCCGCACTACTGCTGGCAGTGAGTGCACCGATCTCGACCTGGGGGTGTGCGAGCAACAGACGGAGGATTTCTCCGCCCGCGTAGCCGCTGGCACCAGCGACAGCTACCCGAACCGTCATGCGAATAAGTATGCACTGCTCCGCAAGGTCATGCTAGTTGAGATAGGGCACGTTGAAGGAGGTTGTCTTTGCGCGGGCTGGAGGCTATGGCGGTCGCCGCCGTGTTCGACCTCGGTCGGCCACTGGGGCCGCTGACACCCGTTGCCGGTGGTCACAGCCACCGGATGTGGCGGCTGGACACCGAACTGGGGTCCTATGCCGTCAAGGAGATGAACCGACTCGACGCGCCCGAGTGGCTGCCGTGGCTGCGCGCCGCGTGGCGGTTCGAGCGGGCCGCGTGGGCGGCCGGCGTGCGGATGCCGGAGCCGGTCATCGCGCCAGGTGGCGATGTGGTCACCGAGGTGCCGGTAGCGGACGGACCTGCGGCGACGGTGCGGGTGCACCGCTGGGTGGTGGCCGAGCCGACCTCCCAGCCGGTGCTGCCCGAGGTGGGCCGCTGGGCCGGGGAGACCATGGCCGAGCTGCACCGCCTGGCCATGCCGCCGCAGCCCCGCTGGGCCTTCCCCACCGGTTCCGGCGGACAGGCAGAACTGTGGCCGTTACTGGTGGAACAGGCCAAGGTGGCGCACGCGCCGTGGACCGAGGACCTGGCCGGGCTCAGCGCCACGGTCAAGGAGATCTACCGGCTGGTCACGGTGGAGGCGCCGCGCGGGCTGCCCGAGGTGATCGGGCACGCGGACCTGCGCGCGAAGAACATCCTGGTCGCCGCGGACGGACCGGTGCTGGTGGACTGGGACGTGGCCTGCGCCAGGGTGCCGCGCGAGGAGCTGGCGGGCTGCGCGCTGTCCCTGGCCGGGTGGAACCGGCCACAGGGGATGGTGGAGGCCACCGCGCGGGCGGTGATCGACGGCTACCGGCGCAACCACGGCGACTTCGACGAGCCGCTGACCGCGGTGGACGCGGCCGGGGACCTGGGCGTGGAGGTGGACTGGGTGGCCTCGGTGGCCAGGCGCGCACTGGGCGACGGCGCGCACGGCCCCGATGACGTGGCCCGATGCCGGGAGATCCTGCCCGGACTGATCGCCGCGCTGCCGAACAAGCTGGCCTCGGCCCAGCAGCTGGCCCGGCTGAGCACGCAAAGGCTCTGCTGGTAGCGCAAATTTGCTTCTTCGGGAGCAAATTTGTAGCGAGTTGCTGCATCTTGCTGCCGATGCGTGCGCGGATCGCGTTGCCGCACGTACCGTGCGTTGGGGAGGCGGGTGCGGAAGGGCGGGCACGTGCTGGAGTTCTGGACGGTGGTCGCTTCGGCGGCGGCCACAGTGGACGCTCGGCTGACCGAGCTGCGAGCACGACTCGCGGCCCGCGGCGCCGAGGAGCTGGCGGCGTTCCACCGGGAGCTGGTGGCGGCGCACCGGCGGGCCTACCGGTGGGAGCTGTGGGCCGCTTTCGACCTGGTCCGCGGTGGACTGTCCGATCAGGAGTTCACCGCGGCCCGCAACTGGCTGATCCTGCAGGGCCAGGCCGCCTTCGACCGCGCGGTCGCCGACCCGGAGACCCTGGCCGAGCTGTTCCCGGACGACCCGGATGACCTGTGCGCCGCGGCTGAGCTGAGCACGCTGGCGGTGGAGCTGCTGACCGAGCGCGGGGCGAACGGGCTGGCCGAGTCGCTGGAGTCGCCGGAGCTGTTCGAGGACCCGGCCGGTGACCAGGTGACCGGGGGCCTCGAACAGCTCCGGACCCACTTTCCGCGCATCGCCAAACGCTATGAGGGCAGCGCGATCTAGCCCGCCGGGAGCTAAGCCGAGCGCGATCTGCCCCGGGGCGGCCGGGGCGCGCCCACCGTCGGGGCGTCCAGATCCACCACCACCTCCCCCGTCGGCCGGGTCCGGGGCTCGGGCGGGGCCGGGGCCGGAATCCGGGGTTCGGAAGGCAGCTCGCCGGTGCGGCTCCGCGCATACCCGCGCAGCCCCTCCACCAGTCTGTCCACATCGGACTCCGGCCGGACCACCAGCCGGAGGAAGTCGCTGGTCATGCCGAGCTTGTTGCCGCACTCCCTGACGAACACCCCGTGCTTGGCCAGCAGGTAGTCCCGTAGCTCCGCGCCGTGCACCCCGCTGGGCAGCTTGACCAGCAGGAAGTTGGCCTGCGAGGAGAAGATGGTCAGCTCCGGAAACCGGCCGAGCGAAGCGGTCATCAGGAACCGGTCCCGCGCCAGCAACCGCAGGCTGTCCCGGTACTCCTCCTGGTGCTCGGCCAGCATGAAGATCACCGCCTCAGCCAGCGAGTTGAGGTTCCACATCGGCAGCGCGCCGCCGATCCGCTTGACCAGCGCGGGATTGGCCACCAGGTAACCGAACCGGATGCCGTGCAGCCCGAAGTTCTTGCCCAGGCTCTTCAGCACCACCACGTTGGGCCGGATCATCGCCTCCCTGGCCACCGAGGCGTCCTTCTCCACCTCCACGAAGTCGATGAACGACTCGTCCACCACCACCAGGTCCAGGTGCGCCAGCTCATCCAGGAACCGGACCACCTCCCGCCGGGGCAGGTAGCCGCCGTCCGGGTTGTTCGGGTTGCACAGCACCGCGACCCTGGACCCCCGGGCGGCGATGAAGCGGAGATAGGCGTCCACGTCCAAGGCAAATTTGTCCGCCTCGTGCAACAGGAACATGTCCACCCGCTTACCGGTCTCCAACGGCTGGTCGGTCCACCGCCCGAAGGTCGGAATCGGCACCGCGAGACTTTCCTCCACCAGCAACCGGTCGATCCAGGTGATCAGCTCGGTGGACCCGTTGGCCATGGCCATGGTCGCCGGGTTCAGCCCGATCACCCTGGACAGCTGAGCGGTGATCGTGGCGGCGTCACTGGGGTAGAACCGCAGGATCCGCTCCAGGTTGTCCGCCAGCTCGCCGAACATGCGGGGAGTCGGGAAGTACGGGTTGCACGGAATGCAGAAGTCGACCAGCTCGCGCCCGCCCATGCTCCGCTGCAACGCGAAGTACGACGGACTGTGCGCGCCCTGTCTCAACAGTCCCGTGTCCATGCCATGCCGCACACCAAGCTCCCTTCGCCGTCACGGATAACACGTGCGCGCGACGACCGGGGTTCACCACTCCACCCCAGCTGAACCACACCCGAGTGTTGGCCGTTCTCGTACGGAGTGTTGGCCGTTGCGGCACGGGCGAAGCCCGAGGCAAGCGAGGGGTTGGGCTCTACACACAAGAGGTCCTCTCGTCTTCTCCGTACGGCCTGGAGACTGCTGACCGCATCTCTCCACCCGGCCCCTGCAACCTGCCGCCGCCCTAGCCTCGCAACGTGACGGGGGCTGGGTGGAGAGATGTGGTTTGCTGTCGGAAGGTCGTGCGGAGAAGACGAGAGGGACTCGAACACGCTGGATCTCTCGTCGGCAGCCCAGACCCCGCCCCGCAACCTGCTCAACCGGGGTTTGACTTGTCCCACCCCTCCGGGGGTCTGCCCGTCCGGCGAGGACATTCTTTTCGCTTTTCGCTTTTAAGATCAAAAGAAAAAGAAGTGTCCTCGCCGGACGGGCAGACCATCAAAGCAGGGGGAGGATCAAAGGCGGCGAGATGAGTTGCAGACCAGTGCAAGTTTGTGTTGGCGCGCCGGATGAAGCGTGGGTGGTTCCGCGGGGTCTGGGTGGTTCTGCTTCGACGGCCTTCCAAAACCAAACCAGCCCTGTCAAGCGCCCCGGTCCCAGCGGTTTGTGGCGGTGGGCTGGAACGTGGGGCGCTTGACAGGGCTGGTGTGTTTTTTCCAGGCCGTCGAAGCAGAACCACCCAGACCGGCCGCTCCGTTTGCGAGCAAAAGCGAAGAGCCACAACCCTTTCGCTACGGGACCTTCGCGGCCAGTTTCTCTGCCAGGGCCTTGGCGATGGGGCAGGGGTCCAGGCCCGGGAACCGTCCATTGCGGACGTCCACTCCCCCGCCGCCCTTGGCGAACTTCATCGCGACCAGGCAGATCGGGTCCTTGAGGGAGCCGATGGTGTCCGGCACGACCGCCGCGGGCTTGCCGCCCAGCGTGGTTTTCTCGCCGCCGAACTTGGCTGGGTCGATGGTGGCGCCCCAGACCACGCTGACGCGGAAGTACGGGCTCTTGGTGACGGGGGCGGCTGGGGTGGTGGCGCCGGGGCTGGGGATGACGACGCTGATGGTTTCGTCGTTGTAGAACATGCAGCCGGTCTCGATGGCGTCGTCCTTCTTCAGCACCATCAGCTTCGGCGGGCGGGCCTTCGGGTCGCGCTGTGGCTCGGGGATGTCGTTCCAGCCCAGGACGGTGCACGGGTCGAAGGGGGCGCCTGCGGCCTGCCAGTCCTTGGGCGGATCTTGCAGGCCCAGGCGGATCGGCTGGCGTTTGACCTTGTCGCCGGAGGGTGGGGTGACGCCCGCGTCGGCGGCGCTGGGGCCGGTGGCGGGGGTGGGGGTGCCGGGGATGGACTGGGTGCAGGCGCTCAGCACGGCCAGGGCGGCGAGCAGGGGCAGGAGCTTCTTCATGACAGGGCCGCCTTGGTGACGAGTTTGGCCGCGGTCTCGGTCTGCTGGCAGTCGGGGCCGGTCACCCGGATCACCGGGACCTCCTCGTTGAGGCCAGGGATGGAGAGCTCCTCGGCCTGCACGTTGATCTGGCACTCGTCCTTCTTCTGCTGCACGCTGCCCGGCCTGCCCTCGACCTGGATCGGCTTGTACTGCCCCGGGGTGCGCTGGACCGCGGCCACCGGGTCGTCGGCGAGCAGGAAGCGGATGTCGAAGCCGCCGGGGCCGGTCTTGGTGCGCACCGGCAACCTGACCACGCACGAGTACGGGTTGGCCGCCTGGAGCTGGGGCTTCTCGCCGCCCTGTGGCAGCAGCTTGGCCAGTTCCTCGTGGGTGGCGCAGGGGTCCTTGGCCGCCAGGGCGATCGCCGGTTCGGTGGCCCCCTCGCTGCGCAGGGGCGGGTTCGACCAGATCGGCGCGAGGGTGGTCAGGTACTCCTTGCCGAGCTCGCAGGCCGGCTTCGGCGGCTGCTTGTTCTGCGTGCCGCCGTGGAAGGAGATGCGCAGGGTGATCGCGGACTGCTTGCTGGTCGGGTAGTACCAGCTGCACGCGCTCGCGTCCTTGGAGTCGCTGAGGAAGGTCTTGCCGCCGATCTCGGACTTCGGCTCGTCCTGCGGGAAGAACTGGGCGCCCACGAAGGTGGTCACCGAGAAGGTGCCCAGGTCAGGGAGCTTCACCCGGGCCACGCACTGGTCGAAGGTCTCCGGTTCCAGCAGCTCGAACTCGCCGCCGAAGACCTTCTTGACCGCTTCCGGATCGTGCAGGGCACAGGTGTCCCAGGTGCGGTACACCGTGTTCTCCGCCAGCCGCTGCCGCATGCTCTGGTCCATGGTGACCGGACCGGTCTGCGCGGGGGTGGTGGGTTTGGTCGCCGTTGGCGTGGGGCTGGGCCCGGTGCAACCGGAGACCAAGAGCCCCACCAGGATCAGGCCGATAACGCTGCGCACGGGGAGAAACTAGTCCACATCGGACAGCGCCGTGCGGTGAACCGCCCGGGTGGGCCGCCGTGGCAGCCCACCCGAGGTCCGGCTCAGGCGCGCAGCGTCGCGCCGTGGCGCTCAGTGGCGACCGCGATCGCCGCGTCGCGGGCCGCGGTGGCCTCCTCGACGGTCAGCGTGCGGTCCGCGGCGCGCAGGCGCAGCGAGAAGGCCAGCGAGCGCTTGCCCTCGCCGAGCTGCTCGCCGGTGTAGACGTCGAACAGGCGGACGTCCTCCAGCAGGTCGCCGCCGCCGTCGCGGACCGCGTCGGTGACCTTGGCCGCCGGCACCGACTCGTCCACCACCAGCGCCAGGTCCAGCAGGACCGGCGGGTAGGGCGAGATCACCGGGGCCGGGCGGGAGCTGACCACCGGCAGGGCGTCCAGGTCCAGCTCCAGCGCACAGGCGCGCTTGGGCAGGCCGAGGGCCTCCACGACCTTGGGGTGCAGCTCGCCGGCGTGGCCGACCGGGATGCCGCCCACGCGGAACTCGGCGCAGCGGCCGGGGTGCCACGGCGGCTGGCTGCCCGCCACGACCTCCAGCTCGACCCCGGCGGCGTGGCCGATGGCGCGCACGGCCTCCACCGCGTCCGCCCAGCTCGCCTCGCGGCCCTTGCCCCACCAGCCCGCGCGTTCGCGGGACCCGGTGAGCACCGCGGCCACGTGCACCGGCTGGTTCGGGATCGCCGCGTTCAGCCGGGCCAGGTCCTCATCGGACGGACGACCGGCGACGCCGACCTCCGGCATCGGGACCTGCTCGGCGCGCGGCAGCACCACCTGGCCGATGCCGTACACCGCGAGCTCCTTGACACCGCGGGAGATGTTGCGCTGCACCGCTTCCAGCACACCCGCCAGCAGCGTGGTGGCCAGCTCCGGCTTGTCCGCCTCCAGCGGGTTGAGCAGCTTGACCGTGCGGCGGCGCACATCGTCCTCGGCGAGACCGAGCGCGTCCCACATGGCGGGGCCGGTGAACGGGCTCGGGATGATCTCCACGAACCCGGCCGCGGCCAGCGCGCGGGAGACCGTGCGGCGGCGGCGCTGCGCCTGGGTCAGGCCGCGACCGGCGGGCACGGCGGGCAGCGTGGTGGGGATGGTGTGGTACCCCTCCAGCCGCAGCACCTCCTCCACCAGGTCGGCCTGCTGGTTGAGGTCGTTGCGCCAGGTCGGCGGGTAGGCCACCACCACGGCGGTGCCGTCGTCGGCCGAGCCGATCTCGATCCGGCAGCCGATCTGGGTGAGCCGGTGCGCGGTGACCCCGCGCGCGTAGTTCACCCCGGCCACCCGGTCCGGCAGCGCCAGCGGCATGGTGATCGGCTCGGGCAGCGCCGGGCTGCCCACGTCGGTGCGGCCGCGGTGGATCTGGGCGTCGCCGTAGCGGGCCAGCAGCTGGGCGGCGCGCTCGGCGGCCACCGCGGGCAGCGCCGGGTCCACGAACCGCTCGAACCGCTTGGACGCCTCACTCGGCAGCTTGTGCCTGCGCACGCCGCGGGCGATGGAGGCGGGCTCGAAGTTGGCCGCCTCGATCACCACGTCGGAGGTGCTGTCCCGCACCTCGGTGCTGGCCCCGCCCATCACCCCGGCCAGGCCGATCGGCCCGGACTCGTCGGTGATCAGCAGGTCGTCGGTGCTCAGCGTGCGCTCGACGTCGTCGAGGGTGGTGAGCTTCTCCCCCTCGTTGGCCCGCCGCACCGTGATGCCGCCCTTGAGCGCGGCGGCGTCGTAGGCGTGCAGCGGCTGGCCCATCTCCAGCATCACGTAGTTGGTGACGTCCACCGCGAGCGAGATCGGCCGGATGCCGCACAGCATCAGCGTGCGGCGCATCCACCACGGGGTCGGCGCGGTCGGGTCCAGGCCGGTGACCCGGCGGGCGACGAAGCGGCGGCAGCCGACGCGGTCCTCGATGTGCACCGGCCAGCACTCGCCATCTGCCTCCGGCGGCTCGTTGCCCGCCGGGTCGCCGTAGGGCACGTCGAAGGCGTTGGCGATCTCGCGGGCCAGGCCGCGCACAGACAGCGCGTAGCCGCGGTCCGGGGTGACCGCCAGCTCGATCACCGCGTCGTGCAAGCCGAGCACGGTGACCGCGTCGTCGCCGGGGCTGGCCGAACCGGGCGGCAGCACCAGGATGCCCGCGTGGTCCTCGCCGATGCCCAGTTCCTTGACCGAGCAGATCATGCCGTTGCTGACCCGGCCGTAGGTCTTGCGCGCGGCGATCTTGAAGTCGCCGGGCAGCACCGCGCCGGGCAGCGCGACCACCACGAGGTCGCCCTCGCGGAAGTTGCTGGCCCCGCAGACGATGCCGGTCGGCTCGCTCAGCGCGGCGGCCACCGCGGCCTGCTCGGCCGCTTCCTCGGCCACCTCGGCCGGGGCTTCCTCGGCCGCGGCGGTGGCGGCCGCGCCGACCACGCCGGGGCCGGTGATCTCGACCTTGCAGTAGCGGATCGGCTTCTTGAACTCGGTCAGTTCCTCGATCTCGGCCACGCGGCCGATGACCAGCGGTCCGGTCACGGTGGCGAGGGGGTGGACGTCCTCCACCTCCAGCCCGACCCGGACGAACGCGTCGGCCAGCTGCTGCGGCGTGGTCCCCTCTGGCAGTTCGAGGTGCTGGGACAGCCAGGACACCGGGATGCGCACGGGCTCAGGACTCCGTTCCGAAGGGCAGGGTGAAGCGGACATCGCCGTCGGCCATGTCCCGCAGGTCGGCGATGCCGTTGCGGAACTGGAGCGTGCGCTCGAGGCCCATGCCGAAGGCGAAGCCGGAGTAGACGTCGGGGTCGATGCCGGCCGCGCGCAGCACGTTCGGGTTGACCATGCCGCAGCCGCCCCACTCGACCCAGCCGGGCCCGCCCTTCTTCTGCGGGAACCAGACGTCGACCTCGGCGCCGGGCTCGACGAACGGGAAGTAGGAGGGCCGCAGCCGGACCGTGGACTCCTCGCCGATGATGGCGCGGGCGAAGGCGTCCAGGGTGCCCTTGAGGTGGCCCATGGTGATGCCCTTGTCCACCACCAGGCCCTCGACCTGGTGGAAGGCGGCCAGGTGGGTCGCGTCCGGCTCGTCGGTGCGGTACACCCGGCCGGGGCTGATCACGTACACCGGCAGCTCGCGGTCGAGCAGCGTGCGCAGCTGCACCGGGGAGGTGTGCGTGCGCAGCACCAGCCCGGAGTCGGCTGGCCCGACGTAGAAGGTGTCCTGCATGGTGCGGGCCGGGTGGTCCTTGAGGAAGTTCAGCGCGTCGAAGTTGAACCACTCGGACTCGACCTCGGGGCCCTCGGCGAGCTCGTAGCCCATGGCCACGAACACGTCGGCCACGTACTCGGCCAGCGTGGTGATCGGGTGCCGGGCGCCGGGCGCGATCCGGTCCCAGGGCAGCGTGACGTCGACGGTCTCCTCGCGCAGCACCCGCTCGTCGCGCTCGCGCAGCAGCTGCTCGCGGCGCTCGTCGAAGGCGGTCTGGATGGCGGTGCGGGCCTCGTTGACCCGCTTGCCGGCCTCGGCCTTGGCGGCGGGGGGCAGCGCGCCGATCTCGCGGCGCGCGGTCAGCAACGGGGAGCGCTCACCTAGGTGCGCAGGCTTCGCCGCCGCCAGTGCCTCCAGGTCGCCGGCCTCGGCAAAAGCCTTCTCGGCCTGCACGACGGCAGCGGCGAGGGTCTCCGGCGCGAGGGCGGCGACCCCCTTCGGGTCATAGGGGTCGTTGGCTGCGGACATGGGTGAAGAACAGCTCCTAGAGTCTGTACTGGTTAGCAGGGCGATCCTAGGCGATGGCCGGATACGGGGCGCACTCATATCGCGCAACGCGTAACATCCGAGGGCCTTGACGCGCTGATTCGAGTGCGAGAGCCAGACCCTCTCGCTCCAGCCGACTCCCCCTGAGGGCCATCTTGACGCACACCTTCGGTGTCGACCTGCGCGGCGTCATCGACCTGCTGAGCCACCACCTCTACCGCAGCCCGCGCGTCTACCTGCGGGAACTGTTGCAGAACTCGGTGGACGCGACCACCGCCCGCGCCGAGCTCGGGCACTCCTTCACCCCGTCGGTGCACGTCGAGCCCGCGGTTGACGGCGGCGTGCTCCGGATCACCGACAACGGCATCGGGCTGACCGCCGAGGAGGTGCACAGCCTGCTGGCCACCCTCGGCCGCACCTCCAAGCGCGATGAGCTGGGCTTTGTCCGCACCGGGCTGCTCGGCCAGTTCGGCGTGGGGCTTTTGTCCTGTTTCATGGTGGCCCGGCGGATCCGGGTGGTCTCCCGCTCGGCCCGCGGCGGCGAGCAGGTGGTGTGGACGGCCGAGGCCAGCGGGGACTACCGGGTGGAGACGGTGGCCGAGCCGACCATCGGCATCGGCACCGTGCTGGAGCTGGCGCCCGCGCCGGATGCCGCGCACTGGCTGGACGGGGACCTGGTCCGGGCGCTGGCCAGGGAGTTCGGCGAGCTGCTGCCGGTGCCGGTGACCGTGGCCGGGGCGCCCGGCGACGGCCGGATCAGCCGGCCGGAGCTGCCCTGGGTGCCGATGCCGGGCGAGACCGCGACCGAGCACCGGGAGCGGCTGCTGGACTACTGCGGACAAACCCTGGGATTCACCCCGTTCGACGTACTGCCGCTGGACGTGCCCGCCGCCGGGCTCACCGGCGCGGCCTTCGTGCTGCCCGCGGGCACCCATCCGGGCGTACGGCAGGCCCATCGGGTGTACCTGCGGCGGATGCTGGTCGGCGACGGGGTGGAGGGGCTGCTGCCGGAGTGGGCCTACTTCGTGCGCTGCGTGGTCAACACCACCGCGCTGCGGCCCACCGCCAGCCGGGAGGCGCTCTACGAGGACGAGACGCTGCTGGCGGTGCGGGAGGCGCTGGGCAGGCAGCTGCGGGACTGGGTGATCCGGCTGGGCGCCACCGAGCCCGCGCGGGCCGGCGCGCTGCTCTCCGCGCACCAGCTGGGCATCAAGGCCATGGCGCTCACCGACGACGACCTGCTTCGCTTGGTGGAGCGCTGGTTGCCGTTCGAGACCACCGAGGGGGTGGTGAGCCTGCGCCAGTTCCGCCGCAAGTACGGCACCGTGCTGTTCACCCCGGACGTGGACGAGTTCCGCCAGCTCGCCGCGGTGGCCGAGGCGCAGGGGCTGGGCCTGGTCAACGCGGGCTACGCCTACGACACCGACCTGATGCGCCGCCTGGTGCAGACCGAGGGCAGCGCCGCGGCCCGCCGGGTGCTGCCCAGCGAGCTGCTGGCCAGCCTGGGCGCGCCCGACCCCGAGGTCGAGCAGGAGCTGCTGGCCGCGGTGGAGCGCGCGGACGCGGTGCTGGCCAGGCACGACTGCGAGCCGGTGCTCTGCGACTTCGACCCGATCTCGCTGCCCGCGCTGCTGATCACCGACCCGGAGCTGAGCCGGGAGGCCGACACCGAGCAGCTGCGCGCCGAGGCCGATCCGCTGTGGGCCGACCTGCTGGGGCAGCTCTCCGGCGCGGCCTCCGGCGCCACCCACCGGCTGGTGCTCAACTGCCGCAACCCGCTGGTGCGGCGGATCGGCACGGTGGGCCCCGACCTGGCCAGGCTGGCGATCGAGTCGTTGTACGTGCACGCGCTGCTCCAGTCGCGGCGGCCGTTGCGGCCCAAGGACACCGCGGCGCTGAACCGGTCCTTCCTGGACCTGCTGGACCGAGCGGTGCACAGCGACAACTGAGGGGACTGGGGTGACCGAGGAGCAGGCGCCGGCGCGGATGCTGGCCACGGCCGAGCACATGCCGGCCGGGCTGCCGCGCTACGAGGCCCTGGAGCGGGCCGCGCGCGGGGCGGACGCGGCCAGGGATGTCCGGCTGGGGCTGCGGGTGCGGCTGGCCATGATCCGGCTCTGCCACGAGCTGCGCCGCTCCGACCTGATGCTGGCCCCCTTCGCCTGGGCGGTGGCCGCCGAGCGCCGCGATCCGGCCGCCTTCGACCCGGCCGCGCTGCACCAGCTGCGCTGGATGCACAAGTGGGTGGTCAACGGGCTGATCTCCGATCCCCGGTTCAGCCTGGACCAGGTGGAGGCGGCGCTGGCCGAGCTGGCCGCGCGGTTCCAGCGGGAGGGCGCCTCACCGCAACCGGTGCTGGGCTTGCGGATCCGCCTGGCCGGGCAGCGCGGGGACGCCACCGCGGAGGAGCTTTTCCCGGCCTGGCTGGGCAGCGCGGGCGACCAGCTCAGCGACTGCGCGGCCTGCGTGGTCGGCGCGCAGGTGGAGTTCCTGGTCGCGCACGGGCGGCACGCCGAGGCGGTGGCGCACGCCGATCCGGTGCTGCGTCAGGAAAGCGCCTGCTCGATGCAGCCGGCCGGGGTGCTCAGCAGCCTGCTCGGCGCGTTCCTGCGCGGCGGCGAACCGGCCCGCGCCCGGCAGGCGCACCTGATGGCCTACCGGCGGTTGCGCGAGCGGCCGGGCGATGGCGCGGCGCTGGCCGCGAACCTGGAGTTCCTGGCCGTCACCGGCAACGCCGAACGCGGGGTGGAGCTGCTGGAGCGGCACGCCGAACTGCTCACCGAACTGCCGAACCCGTTGGCGCGCCTGGTTTTCCTAGGCGCGGTCGCGCTGGTGCTGGGCCGGGTGGACCCGGACCGCGTGGTGTGCGCGGGGCCGCGCCGGGTGGCCGCGGGGGTGCTGCGCGCCGAGCTGGTCGCCGAGGCGGGCGGGCTGGCCGAGGCATTCGACCGGCGCAACGGCGCGGTGTGGCTGATGCGCAGGCTGGCGGAGTTCCTGGAACAGCCGGACGGGCCGAGGGTGACCCTGGCGCTGCCCCCGCCCGAGGTGGCCGAACCCGTTGTGCCACCGGAGGATCCGCGCACGGTGGCGGCGGCCGCGGTGGACGCCTTCGACGCGGGCGACTTCGTCAGCGGGCACCGGCTGCTGGCCTGCCTGCCCCAGGAGGTCGACCTGCCCCCGGTGCTGGCGCTGCGGGTGCGCGCGCGGCGGGTGTTCGAGACCAGGCCGCAGCCGCCGGAGGCGCGCACCGTGCTGGCCGGGGCGGTGGAGGCATTCGCCGCGCTCGGCGAGCACGAGCTGGCGGTGCGGCACCGGTGCGGGCTGGCCGTGCTGGAGCTGCGCGCGCACGCCGACCACCGGGCAGGCGCGGTGGCCGAGCAGGCGGTGCGGGACGCGGTGCTGCTGGGCGATCCGGAGCTGGAGGTCGGGGCCAGGCTGGTGCTGGCCGAGGTGTGCCAGGAACGCGGCCTCGGCGAACCGGCCGCCGCGCAGCTGGAGGCCGCGCGGGACCTGGTGCTGCTGCGCGCCCGGCGGCTGGCCACCCGGCTCGCGGTGCGCGAGGCCGAGCAGTTCGTGCTCACCGGGGACCTGACCGCCGCGCTGGCCGCGCTGACCACCGCGCTCACCGTGGACAGCTCGCAGGCCGACCGGTTCAGTGCGCTGGTGGCCCGCGCCCGGCTGTGCAAGGACCTGGGCGAGCCGGCCGAGACCGTGCACGCCTACGACGAGCTGGCCGCCTTCGCCACCGCCGCGGACGGCCCGTGGACCGCGGAGGCACTGCTGGAGCGGGCCGCGGTGCTGGTCGAGCTGGACCTGGAGGTGGAGCGGCTGCCCGACCTGGTGAACGCGGTCGCCGCCTGCCGCAGGCACCTGGGCGCCACCGCCACCGCGCAGGCCTGCTTCCTGCTCAGCGGCGCCTACCTGGAGCTGGACCGGTACGTGGAGGCCGCGGAGACCCTGGAGGAGGCGCTGCGGCTGGTGGAGGGCCGGGACCAGCGCAGCACCGAACTGCCGGTGCGGCACCGCCTGGGCGCGGTCTGCGGGGTGCTCGGCGAGCACGAGGCGGCCGAGGAGCACCTGCTGGCCGCGCTGGAGCTGGTGCCGCCGGAGAACCGCCTGCACCGCGCCCAGGTGCTGGCCAACCTGGCCGCCGCCTACACCAACCTGGACCGGGTGGAGCCCACCCGCGCCGCCTACTGGGAGTCCGCGGAGATCCTGTGCACCGCCGAGCGCCCGGACCAGGCGGCCCGGATGTTGTTGCGGCTGGCCAACTCCGTGGGCGCACAGGACCAGGAGGCCGCGCTCGCCGCATTGAGCAGGGCGGCGGAGCTGGCCGCCGAGGACGACGAGGAGCTGCACGCCGAGCTCATCGCCGGCCGGGCCTTCGTGCTGGCCCTGCACGGCCGCTACGCCGAGTCGCTGGCCGACAACGCCGAGGCGGAACGGCTGGCGGTGTGCCTCGGCGACGTGCTGTGGCAGGTGTACCTGGTGAACCGCTCGGCCCAGATCCACCTGCTGCAAGGAGATCCGCGGCGCAGCGAGAGCGAGGCCCGCCGCGCCGCCGCGCTGTTACCCGAGGACGCCCCGCACGCCGATGTGGCCGGGGTGCTCAAGGCGCTCAGCGACGCCCTCACCGAGCAGCACCGCACGGTGGAACGCGATCCCCTGGCGCAGCAGCTGCTGGCCCGTCTCTGAGTCAGTTCGGCGTCGTGGGCACCAGGCAGGGGTTGAACAGCTCGCGGACGTAGATGCGGGCGCCGGAGCGCAGGTGGATGAGGTAGTCCTTGCCCACACAACGTTCCAGCCCCGACCGGGGTGGCCAGTGCGCGGTGAACCGGCCCAGCGCCTCCCGGCCCGCGCTGAGCCGGTTGCCGGTGAGGTGGCGGCCCAGCGGACGCTGGCCGGGCGGGAGCAGGGCGTCGGCCTCCTGACGCGGCAGCAGCACCAGGTTGATGCTGACCACCTGGTTGGCAGGGGTGACCAGGCGGCTGTGCCGGTGCACATATCCGCCACCGCGCGCGGTGCGCAGTTTTTCGCGTAGTGGCACCGGAACCGAGTTCGCGGTGTGCGTCTCCTGCCGGTCGATCACCGCGGTCAGCGGCGCGCTCAGCAGGGCTTCCAGCAGGGCCGTGGTCGAGCCGTCGGCGGCGAGCAACATCCTGGTGGTGGCGGGCAGGTCGGACAGGTCGCCGAGTGGCACCGGCATCGGAGCAGCCTCCAGTCGGGGCAGGGTTTCCCGTTTCATACTCCCGAAAACCCCGGCCGCGAACAGCGTCCCGGTGGGCAGAACTGCCGGTGGCAGGTCAGCCGCGGCGCTGGGCGCGCGCGCTGGCGTAGAGGCAGACCGCGGCGGCGGTGGCCAGGTTCAGGCTCTCCGCGGCGCCGTGGATGGGCACCTTGAGCGCGATGTCGGCCGCTGCCAACACATCCTGGGGCACGCCGTGCGCCTCGCTGCCGAACAGCCAGGCCGTCGGCACGGCCAGCTCGCCCCGATCATCGGCGGTGTCCAGGTCGGCCTCGGTGTTGCCGTCGGCGGCGACCAGGCGCAGATCCGCCTCCGCGCATGCCTGGAGAACCGAGGCGGTGTCCCGGGACCGGGCGATCGGCAGGTGGAAGACACTGCCGGTGGAGGCGCGCACGCACTTGCCGTTGTGCACGTCCACGGTGTCACCTGCGAAGATCACCGCGTCCGCGCCTGCCGCGTCGGCGACCCGGACCACGGTGCCCGCGTTGCCGGGGTCGGCGATGCCGACGAGCACGGCGACCAGCCGGGGACTGCCGTGCAGCGCCTCGGCCATGGTGACCTCGACCCGGTCGCAGACGGCGATGACGCCCTGCGGGGTGACCGTCTCGGACAGCCCTTCGGCAGCCCGTTCGGTGATCTCGCTGATCCGGATCCCGGCCGCGTCCGCGGCGTGCAGCAGGTCGGCGTTGCGCCCGGCGGCGACCTCGGTGACGAACAGCTCGTGCACCTGGCCGCGGCCTGCACCTGCCCAGCCCAGCGCTTCCCGGACCGCCTGCGCGCCCTCGGCGAGGAAGCGGCCCGCGCGGTCCCGGCCCTGGCGGCGGGTCAGCTGGCGAGCAGCAGCGACCCGGGGCGTCCGTTCGGTCAGGACGGCCCCGGGTCGGCTGGTGCTGTTCGCCTGGTGGCGGGTCAGGAGGCCGCCGCGTTCCGGTCGGCGGGCAGGGCCTCGCGCGCGACCTCGACGAGGGCCGCGAAGGCCGCCGAGTCGCTGACGGCCAGCTCGGCCAGGATCTTGCGGTCCACCTCGACGCCGGCCAGGTTCAGGCCCTGGATGAAGCGGTTGTAGGTGATCCCGTTCGCGCGAGCGGCCGCGTTGATACGCGTGATCCACAGCTTGCGGAAGTCACCCTTGCGGGCACGGCGGTCCCGGTAGGCGTAGTTGAGCGAGTGGAGCACCTGCTCCTTCGCCTTGCGGTACATCCGCGAGCGCTGACCGCGGTAGCCGCTGGCCTGCTCCAGAATCGTACGGCGCTTCTTCTGGGCGTTCACTGCCCGCTTGACGCGTGCCACGGGTACATCCTGTCAATCAAGTGGGACCGGAGTGGGGCGGTCCCAGGTGGAAAAGTCGGTCTGGGGTGGCCGTCAGAGGCCGAGCAGGCGCTTGAGGCGGGGAGCGTCGTTCTTCGAGACGACCTCGGTGCCCTCAAGACGGCGGGTCAGCTGGGAGCTCTTGCGCTCCAGCTTGTGACGGCGCCCCGTCTTCTCCCGCATCAGCTTGCCGCTGCCGGTCACCCGGATGCGCTTCGAGGTGCCTTTGTGGGTCTTCTGCTTGGGCATGTCCGTCCTCGTTCGTTTGCTGGCGCCGCCACAGGGGCAGCACGGGGCCAGCCGGTTCCCGCCGGGGGAACCGGCCCGCAACGCGGGCGAGGGTGCCCGCGTTGCTCGCAGAACGCGCGGAGTTACTCCGCCGCCGCGTCCTGCTCGGTCTCCGCGTCCGCCTTGGTGGCGGTGCGCGGCTTCACGTTCTTGTGCGGAGCCAGAACCATGATCATGTTCCGGCCGTCCTGCTTGGGGCTGGACTCAACGACACCCAGGTCGGCGACGTCCTCCGCGAGGCGCTGCAGCAGGCGGAAACCCAGCTCGGGCCGGGACTGCTCACGACCACGGAACATGATGGTCACCTTGACCTTGTGCCCCTGACCGAGGAAGCGGACGATGTGCCCCTTCTTGGTCTCGTAGTCGTGCGAGTCGATCTTCGGCCGGAGCTTCTGCTCCTTGATGACCGTCATCTGCTGGTTGCGACGGGACTCGCGGGCCTTCTGCGCGCTCTCGTACTTGAACTTGCCGTAGTCCATGAGCTTGCAGACCGGCGGTCGTGCCTGTGGGGCCACCTCGACGAGGTCGAGGTCCGCTTCCTCGGCAAGTCGCAGCGCGTCCTCGATGCGGACGATGCCGACCTGCTCACCCGCGGGTCCGACCAGACGGACCTCGGGTACCCGGATGCGGTCGTTGATGCGTGTTTCGGAGCTGATGGGGCCTCCTCGGTTTGGCGGTAGCTCGCGCGCACCGCGACAGGAAGAACCCCGACACAACGACGAGGCCCCGGCGCATTGTTCCGCGCACGGGGCCCGCCCATTTCCGATCTCGCGATCACCCGCCGTCACCGGCGAGGATCGCGCACGGGTAGTCTGACCTGGGTCGACTACCTGACCGGACCCGGACACCTCAAGCGGTGACTCGGGTGGGAGCGGGGCTCCACTTGCCGCCCCCACGTGCGCGGGGGCTGGTCGCTCGTGGAATCGTAGCAGGTGTGAGTACGTCCCACCCAATCGAGGGCTCCGACCCCGACCCCGTGCGCGAGCTGTCCGACGTCCCCAGCATCGAGGTGATCAGCCGCGCCGCGGTCATGCTGATGTCCGCCGCCGCCGAGAAGCTCGGCCTGGCCGACCCCGACCCCGCCGAGAGCGACCGCCTGGACCTGGACGAGGCGCGCAGGCTGATCACCGCGCTGGCCGGTTTGATCACGGCGTCAGTGGAGTACCTGGGGATTCACGCGGCGCCGCTGCGGGACGGGCTGCAGGCGCTGCAGAAGGCGTTCCGGGAGGCCTCGGCGGTGCCGGACGAGCCGGGGCAGGGGCCGGGCGAGAAGTACACGGGACCGGTGTACTGACTACACCTTGCTCAGGTCCAGGGTGATCGGGAATGGCACCGGTCGCTCCAGGGTGCCGCGGAAGATGCCGGCCGGAGCGTATCTACCGGCCGGCATATCCAGCTCATACGTCCGCACCAGCGGGGCTTTGCCCTCCTGCTCGACCACCCAGTAATGCGGAATGCCCGCCTCGGCGTATTTGCGGAACTTGACGGTGCGGTCGCGGTGCTCAGATTCCGGCGACACCACCTCGACCGCGAGCAGGACGTCTGCCGGGGAGAACCAGGTTGAGTCGTCATCAACGGGCGCGGTGGTGGCGACGATATCGGGCTCGGGCCGATTGCGTTTGTCCAGTCGAATTGTCATCTCATGGAAGACCTGGACACCATCCGGTGCCTGTTCGGCAAGTCTGGCCCGCAGACCGGAGACCATGCGGGCATGCCATGCCCGCTGTGGTGACATCATGAAGACGAGAGCCCCATCGATCAGTTCGGTGTGCCTCGGCGCCTCAGGCAGGCTGTCGAGGTCGTCCGCATACCAACCCTCTTCACGCGGAGGGTGCATCCAATCGGGCAGTGCGGCCATGCCGTCGACGATATCCATATCCCGCTCCATACCGCTATTGAACATGGCTTTTTGCCAGACGTAACCCGACCCGGCGCAGTTCTTTGTCTGCCAATTTTGCCATGGTCTCACGATCCCCTGCCCGCCACGCTCCCACCAGGTCGATTCCCGGTTCAGCGAGAGTGTGCAGCGGCAAATTTGCCAAGGCGCGCAGGGCCAGCAGGTCGACATGACTTTCACCCAGCCGGGCGAGCCGCCTGGCCGCGGTGGCCTGGCGGACGAACCGGGCCCGCAGCGGCAGCCAGGACACCAGCAGCAGCGACACCGGGACCAGCACCAGCAGCGCGCTCAGCCACAGCGCGGTCGAGTCCACCGCCGACATCTGCTTGTTCCCCGCGTCCACCAGCCGGTCCGCCACCGCCGAACCCCGGCCCAGCGCGGCCGCCAGCTCGTCCCCCACCAGCGGCAACCGCCCGGCCTGGGCGGCGGCCGAGGCGGACAGCTCGCGCAGCGAACCGCCCGCCTCGACCAGCTCGACGCCGGGCGCTCGTAGTTTGCTGACCAGGTCGTAGAGGTCCATGGCCAGCCAGACGCTGACGGCGATGATCAACAGGGCACCGAGGTCGACCACCAGCTGGGCGGTGCGGCGGGCCCCGTGGTCGGCGTAGAGCTTCACCCCCTCCTTGTATCCCGGATCGGGTGGGTTCAGACAGGGGTCACCAGTCGGCGCGCTCGCAGGCCCTGATCGCAAAGCGGCGGTGGATGCCGTGGTCGCGGAGCTCGTCGACGCAGTCGGCGAAGAATCCGTGTTCACCGTCGAGGCAGGCGTCCTCGTGCGCCTCGTGGATGCCCCAGTAGTGCAGCCTGAGGTACTGGTAGCAGTCGTAGCTGTCCGCGCTGGCGGGGGCGGCCAGGGCCACCGATCCGCCGAGGGCGAGGGCTAGGGCGATCAGAAACCCGGCGACGCGGGATCGGTGTGCCATGGCGTGAACCTCCTGAGCTGGTGGAACGTCTGCTCTTCCCACCAAACCCAGGCGCCGCCGGGGACTCAATCCCGCGCCACTCCACCAGGGGACGGATCTCACGCGTTGGTAGCGGACGCGGTATCCCTCGGGGCAGTGGCGCGAGGTTCAGTCACCGGCGGTGATCAGTCGCCGAGCACGGCCAGCGCGTCGATCTCGACCAGCAGGCCGGCGGGCAGGCCCACGTAGACCGTGGTGCGGCCGGAGAACGGGCCGGAGTTGATCACCTCGTTGTAGACCGCGTTCATCTCGCCGAAGTGGCCGGTGTCGGTGAGGTAGACGCGGACCATCACCACGTCGTCGAAGCTGGCGCCACCGGCCTCCAGCACGGCGGCCACGTTCTTCAGGGTCTGGCGGGTCTGCTCGGCGACGGTCTCACCGACGATCGCGCCGGTGGCCGGGTCGAAGGCGACCTGGCCCGCGACCTGCAGGATGTTGCCCTTGCGGACGCCCTGGGAGAAGTTGGCCACCGGGGTGGGCGCGTTCTCGGTGCGGATCTCGGTCTTGGCCATGGTGCGGGGACTCCTTGTCGGTGTTGCGGGATCAGTGTTGTGGGGGGAGCTCAGGGGGTGTCCGGGCGCCAGCCGCAGGCGGCGCTGGCGGTCCTGGCGGCGGCGCGCAGCTCGGGCAGCAGCGCGAGCAGGCCGTCGTAGTCGAGCAGCATCTTCGGCACCGACATCGACACCGCGGCGAGCACCTCGCCGCGGGCGCCCAGGATCGGCGCGCCGATGCAGTGGATGAAGTCCTCGTGCTCGGACCGGTCCACCGCGTAGCCCTGGGCCCGGACCTTGCGCAGCTCGGCCAGGTAGGCGGTGGGGTCGGTGATGGTGTTCGCGGTCAGCTTGGTGAAGGTGATGCCCTCCACGATCCGGCGCTGCTCGCGTTCGGGCAGCGCGGAGAGCAGCAGCTTGGCCACCGCGGTGCAGTGCAACGGCGCGCTCTTGCCGACCCTGGAGTACATCCGGACCTGGTGGCGGCTGTCGTACTTGTCGATGTAGATCACCTCGCCGCCCTCGTAGCTGGCCAGGTGCACGGTGTGCCCGGTGCTCGCGTTCAGCTCACGCAGCGCGGGCTCGACGGTGCGCCGCACATCGCGTTCCTCCAGCGCGCGGTGCGCCAGGTCGAACAGCGTGGTGCCGAGCCGGTAGTGCCGCACGTCCTCGCGCTGCACGAACCGGCGCGCCTCCAGGGTGCGCAGCAGTCGCAGCGCGGTGGACTTGTGCACGTCCAGCACCGCGGCCAGCTCGTCCAGCGTGCGCCGGCCGCCGGCCAGCTCGGTGAGGATGGTCAGCGCGCGGTCCAGGCTCTGGCTCATGCCAGTGCCCCCGCGGTGAAGTGGGTGGCCGCCCAGGTCGCCGGGTCCGCGGCGAGCAACTCCGCCCGCCGCGGCAGTGGCACCGGCTCGCCGACGTCGTCCCTGGTCAGCAGGGAGCCGACGGCGGTGAGGTGGCCCTGGCGGAGGCGGCGCGCGGCGTCCAGGCCGTCCAGGTGCGCGGAGAGGAACCCGGCGGCGAAGGCGTCGCCCGCGCCGACCGGCTCGACCACGTCGACCTTGAGCGCGGGCTCGAAGTGGGTGCTGCCGTTCTCCACCAGGGTGGCGCCCTGCTCGGCCTGCTTGACCACCAGCGTGCGCGGTTCGGGCAGCAGCTCGCGCAGCGCGGCCGGGTCGCCGACGCCCCAGAGCGCCTCGGCCTCGTCCGAGCCGACCAGCACGATGTCGGCCTTGTTGGCCAGCTCGGCCAGCACCGAGGTGTCCCTGCCGCGCCACAGCGCCGGGCGCCAGTTCAGGTCGAAGGAGACCAGCCGGTCGCCGCGCCAGGGGTCCAGGATCGCGGTGAGCAGCGCGAGGCAGCTCTCCGAGAGCGCGGCGGTGATCCCGGAGACGTGGATCAGCGCGGTGCGGTCCAGGTTGAGCGTCTGCAACAGTTCCGGCCCCATGCCGGAGGCGGCCGAGCCGCGCCGGAAGTAGCGCACCGTGCTGCCGCCGGCGTCGGCCTCCTTGACGTAGAGGCCGGTCGGGCGGTGCTCGTCCCTGGCCACGTCGGCGGTGTCCACGCCGAAGGAGCCGATCCGGTCCAGGATGGCCTGGCCGAAGGCGTCCTGGCCGAGCGCGCTGACCCAGCGGCTGTGCCAGCCGAAGCGGGCCAGGTGGCAGGCCACGTTGGACTCCGCGCCGCCGACCGTCCTGGTCCAGGTGGTGACCTCGTGCGTCGGCCCCGGCTCGGCCGGGACGAACAGGGCCATCGACTCACCCAGGCACACCACGTCCGCAACCCCGCGATCAACTGGGGGTTTCAGCTCATCCACTCAGGTTCCCTCCGGCCCGGCCAACGTTGACGACCAGCTCAGCGGAATGCTACACAGCCACGCATCACATAGCGCAATCTCAGTTGCATAATTCGCAACGAAAGGCGGATGCTGTGGAACCGGCTCGTCTGGACCAGGACGCGGTGGCCGCGATCGCCACCGAGCGGATCGACTGGCGCTTCAAGGGCCTGCCGGACGCGCTCGCGGGTCAGACCATCGCCGAGGCCGCCGCGGCCCGCCCGAACCTGTTCCGGGACGGCTTCCTACCCCCGCTGGTGGTCATCGACGACGAGGCCCTGGAGCACAACCTGCGCACCATGGCCGACTGGGTGGCGAGCCAGGGGCTGCTGCTCGCCCCGCACGGCAAGACCCCGATGGCGCCCCAGTTCTACCAGCGGCAACTCGCCGCGGGCGCGTGGGCGATCACCGCGGCCAACGCCAGCCAGCTGCGCGTCTACCGGGCCTTCGGGGTGAGCCGGATCCTGCTGGCCAACCAGCTGGCCGACGCCGCCGCGCTGGCCTGGCTGACCGAGCAGGTCAACGCCGACCCGGACTTCGAGTTCCTGTGCTGGGCCGACTCGGTGCGCGGGGTCGAGCTGATGGCGCAGGGCCTGGCCGGGCTGTCCCGGCCGGTCGAGGTGCTGGTGGAGCTGGGCGCGCCCGGCGGCCGCACCGGGGCGCGGGACCGGGCCACCGCCCGCGCGGTGGCCGAGGCGGTCAGCGCGAGCCCGGTGCTGCGGCTGGCCGGGGCGGGTGGTTACGAGGGCGCGGTGGCGCACGGGGATGTGGACACCGCGTCCGCGACCGTGCGTGGCTACCTGCGTGAGATGTGCGCGCTGCTGGGCGAACTCCAGGCCGACGGGCTCTTCGCCGGGGCGGAGCGCGTGGTGCTGACCGCGGGCGGCAGCGCCTGGCCGGACCTGGTGGCCGAGGCGTTCACCGAGTTCGCGCCCGGCTGGACCGGCCCCGAGCTGCTGCCGGTGCTGCGCAGCGGCGCCTACCTCACCCACGACGACGGCTTCTACCGCGGCATCACCCCGTTCGGCCCGGACGCCCGGCTGGCGGGCACCACCGCGCTCAGGCCCGCGCTGCACGGCTGGGCGCAGGTCACCTCCAAGCCGGAGCCCAGGCTGGCCCTGCTCACCGCGGGCAAGCGGGACTTCTCCTTCGACGAGGGCCTGCCCGAACCACAGCTGCGCCGCCGCGGTGACGAGACCACCGAGCTGACCGGCTGCGCGGTCACCAAGCTGAACGACCAGCACGCGTTCCTCGAACTGTCCACTGTGGACCAGGTCGAGGTCGGCGACTGGGTGCGGCTGGGCCTGTCCCACCCGTGCACGGTCTTCGACAAGTGGCAGCTGCTGCCCGTGGTGGCGGCCGACGGCGAGACCGTCGTCGACTTCGTGCGCACCTACTTCTGAGGGGACGGCCATGGCTGAGCTCGTCTTTCGCGGCGCCCTGCTGGTGGACGGCACGGGCGGGGAACCCCGGCTCGCGGACGTGTCGGTGGACCAGGGGCGGATCGCCGAGATCGGTGCGCCCGGATCCCTTGGCGGGACAAGGGTTGTCGAGGCCGACGGTCTCGCGCTGACCCCCGGGTTCATCGACATGCACTCGCACTCCGACCTCCAGGTGCTGGCCAAGCCGGACCACGAGGCCAAGGTGTGCCAGGGCGTGACCCTGGAGGTGCTCGGCCAGGACGGGCTGTCCTACGCGCCCGTCGACGACTCGGTGCTGGCCCAGCTCCGCCAGCAGCTCGCCGGGTGGAACGACGACCCGGCCGGGTTCGACTGGAACTGGCGCAGCGTCGGGGAGTACCTGGACCGCCTGGACACCGGGATCGCGGTCAACGCCGCCTACCTGGTGCCGCAGGGCACGCTGCGGATGCTGTGCGTGGGCTGGGACGACCGCCCGGCCACCGAGTCCGAGATGGACCGGATGAAGACCGTGCTGGCCGAGGGTCTGGCCCAGGGCGCGGTCGGCATGTCCTCCGGCCTGACCTACACCCCGGGCATGTACGCCAGCACCGCCGAGCTGACCGAGCTGTGCGAGGTGGTGGGCCGCAACCGCGGCTTCTACAGCCCGCACCACCGCAGCTACGGCGCGGGCGCGGTGGAGGCCTACGCGGAGATGATCGACGTCTCGGTCCGCTCCGGCTGCCCGCTGCACCTGGCGCACGCCACGATGAACTTCCCGGTGAACAAGGGCCGTGCCGGTGAGCTGCTGTCCATGGTGGACAGTGCCATCGACGACGGTTGCGACATCACCTTGGACACCTACCCCTACCTGCCCGGCGCGACCTACCTCTCCGCGCTGCTGCCCAGCTGGGCGACCGCGGGCGGACTGGACGCGGCACTGGCACGATTGTCCGATGTGGACACCCGCGAGCGGATCAGGGCCGAGCTGGAGGAGATCGGCTCCGACGGCTGCCACGGCGTGCCGGTGGACTGGTCTGCCATCGAGATCAACGGGGTGCGCAAGCCCGAGCTGCACGGCCACCTGGTCGGCTCCTCCGTGCTGGACAGCGCGGCCCGGCAAGGGGTTCCGCCCTCGCAGCTGTACTTCGACACGCTCGTCGCCGAGTCGCTGGGCACCTCCTGCCTGATGCACGTGGGCCACGAGGAGAACGTGCGCGCGATCATGCGGCATCCGGCGCACACCGTGGGCAGCGACGGCCTGCTGGTCGGCGACCGCCCGCACCCGCGCGCCTGGGGCACCTTCCCGCGCTACCTGGCGCACTACGTCCGCGAGCTCGGCGTGCTGGGGCTCGCCGACTGCGTGGCGCACATGACCGGCCGCGCCGCCCGGCGGCTGCGGCTGACCGACCGCGGCCTGGTCCGCGAGGGCTTCGCGGCGGACCTGGTGCTGTTCGACCCGGCGGCGGTGCGCGACACCGCCACCTTCGAGGAGCCCCGCACCCGCCCCGAGGGCATTCCGTATGTCGTGGTCAACGGGGTCCCGGTGATCGACGACGGCAGGCACACCGGCGCGCTGGCCGGTCGTTCCGTGCGCAACACACCAACCGGCACCCGCTAGCTCAACACACCCACCGCCACTGGGGAGACCCTCTTGCTCACCTGGCTGCAAACGTCGACACCAGGACTGCTGCTGCTGTCCGCGGTCGGCATCGCCGTGCTGCTCACCATGATCATCAAGTTCAAGGTGGAGCCGTTCATCGCCCTGCTGATCGCGGGCGTGCTGGTCGCGCTCACCGCCGGGCTGCCGATCGACAAGCTCGTGGGCTCGGCGCAGAGCGCCAAGGAGTCGCTGATCGAGACCGGGTTCGGCGGCGTGCTCGGGCACGTGGCCGCGATCATCGGTCTGGGCACGCTGCTCGGCGCGATCCTGGAGGCATCCGGCGGCGCCGAGGTGCTCACCCGCAGGCTGCTCGCGCTCTTCGGCGAGAACCGCGCGCCGCTGGCCATGGGCCTGGCCGGGTTGATCTTCGGCATCCCGGTGTTCTTCGACATCGGCATCTTCGTGCTCGCCCCGCTGGTCTACGTGGCGGCCAAGCGCAGCGGCCGGTCCATCGTGCTCTACGCGATGCCGCTGCTGGCCGGGCTGTCCGTGATGCACGCCTTCCTGCCACCGCACCCCGGCCCGGTCGCGCTGGCCGGACTGCTCAAGGTGGACCTGGGCTGGCTGATCATCATGGGCCTGGCCTGCGCCATCCCCGCCTGGCTGATCGGTGGCGTGTTCTTCTCCTCCTGGATCGGCAAGCGGATCAACATCCCGGTGGCCGAGGAGCTGGTGGCCGCTGGCGAGGCGTTCGCGGAGAAGAACAAGGACCGCACGGTGCCCTTGCTGGGCCTGGTGGCCTTCATCATCGGCCTGCCGCTGGCGCTGATCCTGGGCGCCACCTTCGGCAGCGTGCTGCTGCCCAAGGGCAACGAGGTGCTGAAGGTGCTGACCTTCTTCGGCAACCCGGCGATCGCGCTGACCATCGCGCTGCTGCTGGCGCTGTGGCTGCTGGGCACCCGGCGCGGCATGACCGGCAAGGAGATCGGCGAGATGACCGGGGCCGCGCTGCGCCCGGTCGGCATGATCCTGCTGGTGATCGGCGCCGGTGGCTTCTTCGGCGCGGTGCTCTCGGCCACCGGCGTCGGCAAGGCGCTGGCCGGCACGCTCTCCGACGCGGGCCTGCCGTTCATCGTGCTGGCCTACGTGATCTCCTGCGGCCTGCGCATCGCCCAGGGCTCGGCCACGGTGGCCATCGTGACCACCGCGGGCATCGTGGCCCCGCTGCTGGCCGACGCCGGGTACTCCCAGCCGCAGCTGGCGCTGATCGGCGCCTCCATCGCGGCCGGTTCCATCATCGCCTCGCACGTCAACGACGGCGGTTTCTGGATCGTGTCGAAGTACTTCGGCATCCCGACCAAGGAGACCCTGCAGACCTGGACCGTGCTGGAGACGATCCTGTCCGTGGTCGGCTTCGGGGTGGCCGCGATTCTCAGTGTGGTCATCGGCTGAGGCCGTATAGGGTCGCCCCCGCAAGCAACACTTTCCGTGGGGGATAACGATCATGAACTCGCGTCTTCGCGCGCCGCTGTCCGCTGCCCTGCTCGCCCTGCTGCTCACCGGCTGCGGCGGCGCGGGCGGCGGCAGCGGCACGCCCGCCACCTCCGGCCCGACCTCGGCCAGTGCCGCGCCCGGCCCGACTTCCGCCGTCGCCAAACCGGGTGAACCCTGGTTCGACGATCTGAAGGTGGCCACCGCCGACGGCAAGCTCTCCGCGGCCTGCCCGCTGCCGGTGGAGTTCGACGTGGCCAAGCTGTGGGTGGCCAAGGCGGTGTCCAAGGAGGGCTCGGGCCTGCTGGGCAGGCAGGGCGCCTTCCAGGTCGCCTGCGAGGTCGACGCCAAGCCCGCGGGCAACATCGGCTTCCTGCGGGTCTGGAGCACCGACTCGGTGTTCACCGCCGAGCAGGCGCTGCAGAACTTCATGGCCGGGGAGAAGAAGGCCGCCAAGTCCGAGATCCGCACGACCGCGGCGGGTTCGCTAGCCGCGGTCGAGGCGACCTACGTGGTGCCGGACACCATCAACGGCGGCGACCGCCGCCAGCGCGCGCTCGCGGTGACCCTGCCCAAGGGCGCGGTGGTGCTGCAGCTCGGCGGACTGGACACCGACGAGCACAAGCAGATGCTGCCGGCGTACGTGCTGGCCAGGTCCACCATGGCGGCCAAGGGCTGATCGTCGGGTCGAAGGTCAGGGCACCCCAAAGTTTCCGATTTCGCTCTTCCGGAGGCCGCTGGGGGTGCCGCTAGCGTGCTGCGCATGACCTCCGGGGCCGCCACCCTCGCCTTCGCCGAGCGGCGGCGGGCGCCCAGGCAGCTGGGCACCCGGTCGATCGTGCTGGTGGTGCTGGCCAGCGTGGCCGGGCTGATCGGCCTGGTCGGGCCGGAGGGCAGGCGGCTGACCGACCTGTCCACCCGGCCGGTGATCGAGCTGAACTTCGGCCAGCTGGTCACCGTCGGCGCCGGGATGATCGGCATCGCGGCCGGGCTGTGCCTGATCCGCCGCTGGCCCTGGCTGCTGCTGGCCGGCGCGATGGCCGGGGTGCCCGCGGCGGTGGTGCGGATCTGGCCGACGCTGCTGCACGAGACGACCTGGCCGGAGAAGTACACCACCGGCCAGGACGGCATCCTGGACACGCTCACCGCGGGCGGCACCATGGGCGGCTCGCTGCTGATCGCGGGCATCCTGGGCGCGGCCCAGCAGCTGGCCCGCGCCGGTTCCCGGGCCGCGGCCGCCGCGGTGGTCGCGGCCATGATCGGCGCGGAGCTGTTCAGCCGGATCCTGTTCGGACGGCCCGTTCCGGTGCCCGGCCCGCCGCCGCCGGACACCGCGGTGGCGCTGCTGACCGTGGTCGGCCTGACCGGCGCGGTGCTCGCGGTGCTGGCCGCGGCCACCGGCAGGCTGACCGAGCCAGCCGAGTACCCGCCGGACCGCCGGATGCTCCAGCTCGGCCTGTGCGCCAGCGCGATCCCGTTGCTGCCCAAGCTGATCGGCGCGTTCTTCCCGGCCGGTCCGCAGTCCGCGGCCGAGGTGGGCGTGTCCGCGGCGACCGCGCTGGCGGCCACCGTCGCGGTGGCGGTGATCGCCGGGGCCGGGGTGCTGGGCGCGGTGGTGGTGGTCAGCGCGGCCGCGCTGGCGGCCAGCGCGCCGCTGTTCGCGGCCTACTACGCGATGACCGTGGCCGCCACGCCGATCCTGCCGATCGCGGCCACCGGACTCGCGCTGGGCGTGCTCGCCGCCACCGTACGGCACCGAATGCTGGCCGCGGCCGCGGTCTGCCTCGGACTGGCCGCGGTGGCGCTGACCGCGCCCGAACTGCCCGGCCGCGGCCTGCGCGCGCTGCTGGAGCACACCGGCCACCTGCCTGCCGAACTGGTCATGCTGCTGGTGATCGTGGCGGTGGTCCTGGCCGCGGGCGCGGTGACCCCGGGCCTGGCCGACCGCGGCGCGCTGCCGATGGCGCTGGGCCCGCTGTTCACCGGGCTGGCGCTGGCCGGGCAGGAGCTCATGTACTTCAGCGGAAAGGTCAGCGCGGACACCACCGTGCTCGGCAGGCTCTACGGCCCGCAACCCGTCGCACTGGCCGGCGGCCTGCTCGCACTGGCCGGATTCCTGTTGCTGTACAAGGGAATTCTCCACCGCCGCCGCACCGAGAGCTGATCTTCGGACGCGAACCGATCACAGCGTGGTGTCAGACCGGGTCAGCACCCGTTCGGCCGAGTCCGCGCACGCGGTCGAGCCTCCACCATGGCTGCGCTGGAACCGATTCCGCTTGTCGAGACCCGGAGGTCCCATGCGCCGACGGTCGGTCATCACCCGTCTCCTCGGTCTGGTCGTCCCCGTCCTGCTGGCCCAGTTCCTCGTCCCCGCGACCGCATCCGCAACCGAACCGGTCTGTCAGCCCTTCACCCAGAACGTCACCGTGCTGCTCACCCAGCAGCAGATGCGCGGCACGCTGTGCACCCCGCCCGGCGCCACCAAGCTGCTGGTCATGGTGCCCGGCGGCACCTACAACCAGACCTACTGGAACTTCCCGTACCAGGAGGGCACCTACAACTTCCGCAAGGCGATGAACGCCGCCGGGTACGCCACCGCGGTGGTGGACCGGCTGGGCACCGGCGCGAGCTCGCGCCCGCTCGGCACGCTGGTCACCGCGCTGGTGCAGGCCAAGGCGGTGCACAAGGTGATCCAGGCGCTGCGCTCCTCCTTCGCCAAGGTCGTCCTCATTGGACACTCGATCGGCTCGGCGATCTCGGTGCTGGAGGCGGGCACCCACCGCGATGTGGACGGGGTGGTGCTGACCGGCATGACGCACCACCCGAACCTGCTCAACCTGTCCACCGCGCTCACCGACATCCACCCGGCCATGCTGGACCCGCAGTTGCAGGGCGGCGGCTACGACCCGAACTACCTGACCAGCAAGCCCGGCAAGCGCGGCCCGCTGTTCCACGAGCCCGGCGCGGTCGATCCCGGGGTGGTGGCGGTGGACGAGCAGACCAAGGACGTGCTGACCGTGCTGGAGACCGGCGACTCGCTGGGCGTCGGGATCATCCCGCCGTACTCGGCGCTGATCAACGCGCCGGTGCTGCTGACCATCGGCGGCTCGGACAAGCTGTTCTGCGGCACCGGGGCCACCAACTGTTCGAGCGCGCACACCGTGCTGGCAACGGAAAGCGCTTACTACCCGCACGCGCCGAACGTCTCGGCCTACGTCGCGCCCGGGGTGGGGCACGACCTCAACCTGCATCCGAGCGCACCGCGGTACCAGCAGGCGGTGCTGAACTGGCTGGGCACACACATCTAGCCCGGTAACCGGCCCTGAGCACGGCGGCCCGGCGCCACACCGGCGCGGGCCGCCGCCGTGGTTCCGCCCGCGGCGACCAGCCCCGGATGTGCCGCGCGACCGACCCGGACTGGCCACGCGGCAGACGCGCCGTCACCACCCCGCGGGCCACGGTCAACCCATGACATCCGCCCTCACGCTGTCCCTGGCCCTCGCCGCCGCGCTGGCCAGACCGTTCCTGCCGGGAGCCCAGGCGTACCAACAGGTTTCCACCCCACCGTGGCTGGTCGCGCTCGCCGTGGTCTGCGGCGCGCTCGCCCTCACCGGCCGTGCCACCCGCACCGCGGGCACGCTCGGCTGTGTGCTGCTGCTGTGGGCGAGCGCGGGCCTGCCACTGGACGGCTTCCGGTTCTTCTTCTGGGTGACCGGCATCCCCGCTGGCGACTTCGCCCTGGTCGACTGGCCAGGCGCACTCAGCCGCGGCACCGCGCTGGTGGCCCTGCTCGCGCTGCTGACCACCTTGCTGCGCACCCGCCGCCGCGAAGCCCGCGACCAGCGCGGACTGGCCCACCTCGCGCTCGCCCTCGCCCTGCCCTACCCGGCGCTGAAGGTCTACTGGTGGCTGGACGGCGGCGCCCTGCCACTGGGCGAGGTGCTCGCCTTCGGCGCGGCGGCCCTGCTGGCCTGCGCCCTGGTCCGGTCCTGGCCACTGCCAAGGCCGTTGTTGCTGCTCAGCGGCACGATCGCGACGATCGCCCTGGTCAGCCAGGGCTCAATGCCGATCTTCGCCGCCCTGTCGGTCCCGCTCGGCGGCCCGGCCCTGCCCTTCGACCTGGGCGACCCGGCCACGCTGGTGGTGCTGGTGGTCTACCTCAGCTGGACCCTGCTCGGCATCACCCTGGGCGCGGCAACCCTGGGATTCGCCGACCGCACCCGCACCCGGCGGCCTACGGTGCTGACATGACCCCACCCGGTGTGCGGGACGCGTTGCTCGCCGCCGTGCTCTGCGCGGTGCTCGGCGGCCTCTCCGCCACCCTCGCGCTCGTCGCGCTCCCCCACCCGACCGCCGTCCCCCTGCTCACCACCCTGGCCATCGCCCACCTGGCCCTGGCCGCCCGCCGCACCCATCCCCTCCACGCCCTCCTGCTGGCCTGCCTCGCCTTCGCCGCCGCGACGCTGATCTCCGGTTTCGCGTTGGTGCTGCCCTCGGCGCTGGTGGTGCCGATCGCGCTGTACTCCGCCTGCGCGCACGGCGGTCGGCGGGTTCCCTCGGTCGCCCTGGCCATCGGGCTCGCGCTGGCTGGGCTGGCCACCGTCGCCTTTGTGGGATCTCCGCAGGTCAGGGCCGCCAACGCGCCGGTACCGGCCGTGTTGCTGGGTGGGTTGCTGGGCGCGGTGGTCATCGCGGCGTGGAGTTTGGGGCTGGCGCACCGGCAGCGGGCGGCGGGCCTGGCCGAGCGGGCGCGGCGGGACGAGCGGGCCCGGATCGCCGCGGAGATGCACGACGTCATCGCGCACTCGCTGGCGGTGATCGTCAGCCAGGCCAAGGGCGGCCGGTACGCGCCGGAGCTGGCCGGCGAGGCACTGCGGGTGGTCGAGGACACCGGCAGGGCCGCGCTGACCGAGATGCGCGGGTTGCTCGGCGTGCTGCGCGGGCCCGAGCCGGACACCCGGCGACCGCAGCCCGGTCTCGCCGACCTGCCCGAGCTGCTGACCGGGATTCGCGCCACCGGACTGCCGGTCCGCCTCACCGAGCGGGGCGAGCCCCGGCCGCTGGGCGCGGTCGCCGGGCTGGCCGCCTACCGGGTGGTGCAGGAGGCGCTGACCAACGTGCTGCGGCATGCCGGGGCCGGCGCCGCCGAGGTCGAGCTGGCCTGGTCGGCCACCGGGCTCACCGTGACGGTGGCCGATGACGGTGGTGGCGCCGCGGCGGTGGCGGGACACGGGTTGACCGGGATGCGCGAGCGGGCCGAGGCCGCGGGCGGCAGGTTCACCGCGGGCACGCGGCCGGGCGGCGGGTTCGCGGTCACCGCCTGGCTGCCGGAGCGGTCATGACCATCCGGGTGGTCGTGGTCGACGACCAGGGACTGGTCCGCACCGGCTGTGTGCTGGTGGTGCGGTCCCAGCCGGACCTGCGGGTGGTCGGCGAGGCCGCCGACGGCGTCGAGGCCCTCGCCCTGCTCGCGCACACCCCCGCGGACGTGGTGCTGATGGACGTGCGGATGCCCCGCCTGGACGGCGTCGAGGCCACCCGCCGGCTGCTCGCCCGCCCCGGCCCGGCGCCCAAGGTGATCATGCTGACCACCTTCGACCTGGACGAGCACGCCTTCGCCGCCCTGCGCGCAGGCGCCAGCGGCTTCCTGCTCAAGGACGGCCCGGCCGAGGAGATGCTGGCCGCGATCCGCACCGTGCACCAGGGCGACGCGGTGATCGCGCCGTCCACCACGCGCAGGCTGCTGGACCACATCGCCCCCGACCTGCCCGGCCCGGCCGCCACCGACCCGGCCGCCGCGCTGACCGCCCGCGAACGTGAGGTGCTGCTCTGCCTGGCCCGGGGCGCGGCCAACGCCGAGATCGCCGCCACCCTGTTCCTGTCCGAGGGCACGGTGAAGATCCACGTCAGCCGCATTCTGGCCAAGCTCGGCCTGCGCGACCGCGTGCACGCGGTGATCTGGGCCTACGAGCACCGCCTCATCCGCCCCGGCAGCTGAGCCGGCCGATCCCGCGCGGTGCGGGATCAGCCGACTCGGCCGGGTGGGGTCAGCGCGCGGAAACCTTGGTCTTGGGCTTGGCCCCGTTCTTGGTGGCGGTGCCGTTCTTGGTGGTCTTGGCCGTGGTCGTCTTGGCGGTGGCGGCCTTGCCGTTGGCGGGCTTGGCGCCGTTGGTCTTGGACTTGGCGCGCGGTTCGGCGCGGACCGCGCCCGCTTCCTTGGCCAGCAGCGGGGCGAGGAACTGGCCGGTGTAGCTCTCCGGCACGTCCACCACGTCCTCGGGGGTGCCGGTGGCGACCACCATGCCGCCGCCCGAGCCGCCCTCGGGGCCCATGTCGATCAGCCAGTCCGAGGTCTTGATCACGTCGAGGTTGTGCTCGATCACGATCACCGTGTTGCCCTTGTCCACCAAGCCGTTGATCACGCCCAGCAGCTTGCGGATGTCCTCGAAGTGCAGGCCGGTGGTCGGCTCGTCCAGGATGTAGACCGTCTTGCCGGTGGACCGCTTCTGCAGTTCGCTGGCCAGCTTCACCCGCTGCGCCTCACCGCCGGAGAGCGTCGGCGCGGGCTGCCCCAGCCGGACGTACCCCAGGCCGACGTCGACCAGCGTGCGCAGGTGCCGGTGGATGGCGTTGACCGGCTCGAAGAAGGTCGCGGCCTCCTCGATCGGCATGTCCAGCACCTCGGCGATGGTCTTGCCCTTGTAGTGCACCTCCAGGGTCTCCCGGTTGTACCGGGCGCCCTTGCACACCTCGCACGGGACGTAGACGTCCGGCAGGAAGTTCATCTCGATCTTGATAGTGCCGTCGCCGGCGCAGGCCTCGCAGCGGCCGCCCTTGACGTTGAAGGAGAACCGGCCCGGCTGGTAGCCGCGCACCTTCGCCTCGGTGGTGGCCGCGAACAGCTTGCGGATGTGGTCGAACACGCCGGTGTAGGTGGCCGCGTTCGAGCGCGGGGTCCGGCCGATCGGCGACTGGTCGACCTGCACCAGCTTGTCCACCTGGTCCAGCCCGGTGACCCTGGTGTGCCGCCCCGGCACCTGCCGCGCGCCGTTGAGCTTGTTCGCCAGCACGGTGGCCAGGATGTCGTTGACCAGCGTCGACTTGCCCGAGCCGGACACACCGGTGACCGCGACCAGGCAGCCCAGCGGGAACTCCACGTCGATGCCGCGCAGGTTGTGCTCGCGCGCGCCGACCACAGTCAGCTGCCGCTTGCGGTCCACCGGCCGCCGCAGCGCCGGCATCGGGATCTCCCTGACCCCGGCCAGGTACTGCCCGGTGACCGACTTCGCGTTGGTCAGCAGCTCCTCGTACGGCCCGCTGTGCACCACCTGGCCACCGTGCTCACCGGCGCCGGGGCCGATGTCGACCACCCAGTCCGAGGTGCGGATGGTGTCCTCGTCGTGCTCCACCACGATCAGCGTGTTGCCCAGGTCGCGCAGCCGGGACAGCGTCTCGATCAGCCGGTGGTTGTCCCGCTGGTGCAGGCCGATGGACGGCTCGTCCAGCACGTACAGCACGCCGACCAGCCCGGACCCGATCTGGGTGGCCAGCCGGATGCGCTGGGCCTCGCCGCCGGAGAGCGTGCCGGAGGCCCGGTCCAGCGACAGGTAGTCCAGGCCGACGTCGAGCAGGAAGCCGAGCCGGGCCTGCACCTCCTTGAGCACCGCGGCGGCGATCATCTTCTGCCGCCGGTCCAGCTGCAGCCCGTTGAGGAACTCGGCGCAGTCGCGCACGCTCATCGCGCAGACGTCCGCGATGGACTTCTCGCCCTGGCTGCGGTGGCCGAGGGTGACCGCGAGGATCTCCGGCTTGAGGCGGGTGCCGCGGCAGGCCGGGCAGGGCACCTCCCGCATGTAGCCCTCGTACTTCTCCCGCATGTAGTCGGACTCGGTCTGCTCCTGCCGCCGCTCCAGGAACGGGATGACGCCCTCGAAGTTGGCGTAGTAGGAGCGCTCGCGGCCGTACTTGTTGCGGTAGCGGACGTGCACCTGCTTGTCGACGCCGTGCAGCACCGCCTTCTGCGCGGTGGCCGACAGGCGCTTCCACGGCGCGTCGATCCGGAAGCCGATGGTCTCGGCCAGCGACTCCAGCAGCCTGCCGTAGTACTCGGCGGCCTGCCCGCTGGCCCACGGCGCCACCGCGCCCTCGGCCAGCGACAGCTCGTCGTCCGGCACGACCAGCTCCGGGTCGACCTCCTTGCGCACGCCGATGCCGGTGCAGTCCGGGCAGGCGCCGTAGGGCGAGTTGAACGAGAACGACCGCGGCTCCAGGTCGTCCACCGCGAGCGGGTGCGCGTTCGGGCAGGCCAGGTGCTCGGAGAAGCGGCGCTCGCGGTGCGGGTCGTCCTCCGGCTTGTCCACGAACTCCAGCACGACCAGGCCGTCGGCCAGCCGCAGCGCGGTCTCCACCGAGTCGGTGAGCCGCTGCTTGGCGTTGGCCTTCACCGCGAGCCGGTCGATGACCACCGCGATGTCGTGCTTCTCCTGCTTCTTCAGCTTCGGCGGGTCGGACAGCGAGTGCACCGCGCCGTCCACCCTGGCCCGCGAGTAGCCCTGGGACTGGAGCTGCTCGAACAGGTCGACGAACTCGCCCTTGCGCCCGCGCACGATCGGGGCCAGCACCTGGAACCGCTCGCCCTCGCCCATGGCCAGCACCTGGTCCACGATCTGCTGCGGGCTCTGCTTGCTGATCAGCTCGCCGCAGACCGGGCAGTGCGGCTTGCCCGCGCGCGCGTAGAGCAGGCGCAGGTAGTCGTAGACCTCGGTGATGGTGCCGACCGTCGAGCGCGGGTTCCGGCTGGTGGACTTCTGGTCGATGGACACCGCGGGCGAGAGGCCCTCGATGAAGTCGACGTCCGGCTTGTCCATCTGGCCGAGGAACTGGCGCGCGTAGGCCGAGAGCGACTCGACGTACCGGCGCTGGCCCTCGGCGAAGATCGTGTCGAAGGCCAGGCTCGACTTGCCCGAGCCGGAGAGCCCGGTGAACACGATCATGCTGTCACGCGGCAGGTCGAGATCGACTCCGCGCAGGTTGTGCTCGCGTGCGCCACGAACGACGAGACGGTCGGCCACTGAGGTGGGGTCCCTTCACAAGGGTCTTGCGGTCTTGGGGCAAGGCAGGAGCCATGCTAAGCCGACCCACCGACATTCGTTCGCGCAGGTGTTCGAACGATCTAGGAATCGGCCTTGACGCCTGCCAGGCTCACGTGCCTGGTCTCCTTCGATGTGAGGTAGACCACCAGGCTGACCAGGCACAACGCTGCGATGTACCAAGGGTACAGGGCTCCCGAACCCGCCGCTGTGAGCTGTTCCACGACGTAGGGCGCGGTGCCGCCGAACAGCGCCACGGTCAGCGAGTACGGCAGTCCGAGGCCCGCCGAGCGCACCTCGGTGGGGAACAGCTCGGCCATCGCCACCGGTGCCACCGCTCCGTAACAGGCGAACAGCAGCAGCCCGCCGGACATCACCAGGAAGAGTGACAGCGGTGAACTGGAGATGAGCCCGAACAACGGCACGACCAGCAGCAGGTAGCCCGCGGCGAACACGATCAACAGCGGCTTTCGCCCGATCCGGTCGGAAATCGACCCCAGCAGGGGGAGCGCCAGGACCATCAGCAGCTGGGCGGCCACCGAGGCCCACTGCGCACCGGTGGCGGCCATGCCGTGCGCCTTCTGCGCGTAGGTGGGCAGGTAGACGGCGAAGGTGTAGTACGCGGCGGTCGCGCCCGCGGTGAACCCGACCACCCGCAGCGCGGCGCCGGGGTGGCGGCGCAGCACCTCCAGCGTGGGCCTGGCCACCCTGCGGTCCTTGCCGAGCAGGAACGCCTCGGTCTCCTCCAGGGCGCGCCGCAGGTAGAGGCCGTAGACGCCGAGCAGCGCGCCGACCGCGAACGGGATCCGCCAGGCCCAGTCGGCCAGCGCCTCGCGGCCCAGGGTGGCGGTGAGCAGGGTGAGCACCAGGGTCGCGGCGATGGTGCCGAGCACGTTGCTGACGTAGATGAAGCTGCTGTAGAAGCCGCGCCTGCCGGTCGGGGCCAGCTCGGCCAGGTAGGTCGAGGAGGAGGCGAACTCGCCGCCGGTGGACAGGCCCTGGGCGATCCGGGCGAGCAGCAGCAGGCCGGGCGCGAACAGCCCGATCTGCTCGTAGGTGGGCGCGACCGCGATCAGCAGGCTGCCGCCGGCCATCAGGATCACCGAGAGGCTGAGCCCGGCGCGGCGGCCGTGCCGGTCGGTGAAGGCGGCCAGCAGGGCGCCGCCGAGCGGCCGGAAGAAGAAGCCGACGGCGAAGATCAGCAGGGTGCTGAGGGTGCCCGCGGTGGGGTCGTCCTTGGGGAAGAACTGCGGCGCGAAGAACACCGCGAAGATCGCGTAGGCGTTCCAGTCGAACCACTCCAGGCCGTTGCCGATGGAGGCGGCGACCAGGCCCTTGCGGCGGTCGGCCGGGGTCGGCGCGACCGGGGTGTCTGTTGTGGACACAGGGCCTCCAGCAGGGTCAGAACGGTCCGTACGGTGCAGATCAAACCTCTTCGGGGTGGCCGAGGGCCACAATTTCCACGATGTGAGCACCACATTCGGCCGAAGCGGACGAGTAGCCTGGGTCCCTAGGATCAAGGACTTCGTCACAGACACCGGACACGCCTACCAGTCGGGGAGGGGCGCTATGACCGGATTAGCACGCCAGCTGACGGGAGTTTCCGTGCCATCACCGCGCCGCAGTCCCGCCGATGCCGCGTCCAGGGCGAGCACCGCCCTGGACGCGCTGGAACGCGCGGACCAGCGGCTGCTCCAAGCCGTCGCCGAACTGGGCGACGCGGAGGTGCGCGGTGCCAGCGGACTGCCGGACTGGACCAGGGGTCACCTGCTGACCCACCTGGCCCGCAACGCCGATGCCCTGCTGAACCTGGTGATCTGGGCGCGCACCGGCGTCGAGCACCCGATGTACGCCAGCCGCGCGGACCGGGACGCCGACATCGAGGAAGGCGCCAACCGCAGGCTCCGGCTCTTACAAGAGGACCTGGTGGCCGCGAGCGAGCGGTTCGCCGCGGCGGCGAGGGCGCTCAGCGAGACGGCCTGGACCGCGGACATCCAGCACACCAGCGGCACCCCGTTCGTGGCGCACGAGATCCCGTGGCTGCGCCTGCGCGAAGTGTGGGTGCACCTGGTTGACCTGGATGTCGGCGTCGAGTTCGAGGACATCGACCCCGCGGTGCTGGGCGAGCTGATCGGCAGTTCGCTCGCGGTGTACGGGGAACGGCCGGGCGCGCCCGCGCTGCAGCTGGAGGTCGAGCTGCCCGAGGGCGGTCAGCGGGTCTGGACGCTGGAGGGCTCGGACGCCCCGGCCGCGGTGGTGCGCGGGGAAGCGCCTGCCATGCTGGCCTGGCTGACCGGGCGCGGGGACGGCACCGCGTTGTCCGGCACCGTGCCCGAGCTGCCCCGCTGGCTCTGACGCCGGCGGCGGATCCTGCTGGTGGTGAGGAGCCGGAACAACGGCTTCTCCACCAGCCGGGTGAGTAGCCAGCCGAGCAGCACCAGCGCGCCGAGCACCAGGGCCAGCCGCGCCCAGGAGTCGACGCCGATTCGCTTGAGCCCCAACGAGATCAGTGAGCCGACCTGGTAGTTGACCAGGTACACGCCGAAGGAGATGCCGGCCAGCCAGGCCAGCGGCCTGCCCAGCGAGCGCAGCACCGGCAGGTCCCACACCGGCCGTCGCGCGGCCAGCGCCATCAGCGCCACCATGCCGGCCAGCGCCGCCGCTCCCCCTGGTTCGCCGAGATGCCATTCCTGGGCCGCGGCGGCCGCGGCGAGCAGCAGTCCGAACTGGACCGGGCTGATCCGGCGGCGGGACCACAGCCAGATGGCCAGGCCGACCGCGAACAGGTGGGTGCGGTTGAGCTGGAGCATGCCGAACCACCAGTCGAGTGATCCGTAGTGCTCGCGCAGCCAGCTCAGCGGCAACGGCGCGAGCACCAGCGCCCAGCACAGGATCCGCAGGTCCCGATAGGACCATTTCCAGCACGCGGCCAGCACCGCGGCCACCACGAACGCGGTCATCTGGAGCTGGAGGGTCCAGTAGCTGATGTCCACGAAGTCGGCGTCCGGGATGCGGGCCTGGAGCAGGGCCAGGTTGGCCAGGTAGTCGTGCAGGTTGAGGCCGCCGGTCCAGTCCGCGGGCGCGATGTTGGTGCGCAGCAGGTAGGTGACGGTGACCGCGAGCCAGTAGGCGGGCAGCAGCCGCGCCACCTTGTGCCAGACAAAACGCCCGGACCGCCCACGCGCCAAGGTCCGCGCGGTGAAGTAGGCGGAGATCACCAGCAGGCTGTTGGCCCCGACCTGGATGCCGAACCGGAACGGCATGCCGCCCAGCTCGGGGTGGTCGTGCGGCCCGAGGTTGGTGGCGTGCTGCAACAACACCGCCGTCACGGCGAGGACGCGGATGAGGTCCCAGCTGACATGACGGGTGGTGGCCACGACCGGCGGCGCGGAGGCCGGCGTCGCTGGTGTCGTGGCTGCGGTGGAGGAGTTCGGCACGTCGCTCACAGAGGGGGCTGGGAGGTGCTGGTGATCGTTTGCAGCCCAACCCTAAGCCCCATTGCTGAGCGTAACCTGAAGAGGGATCCCACCCCCGAATGCCGCAGGAAAACACGCCCCGCCGATAGCGGTCCGCGATCGGAACCACCCAGGTACTACGGTGGTCCCGTGGAGGTCCTCGAGAACTACACCGGCCATGTCGAGCCCGGCGGCCCAGCCGCCCGCCGCACCCTGGCCCACCTGACTATCACCAAACTGTCCGTGGGCGGAGACTGGAACAACAACGCCTACCTCCTGGTGTGCCGCAGCACCGGCGACGCCCTCCTGATCGACGCCGCCAACGACGCGGAACGCCTCCTGGACCTCCTGGGCCACGACGCTGACCGCCCCCGCCTGCGCGCCATCGTCACCACCCACCAACACCCCGACCACTGGCAGGCCCTGGGCGCGGTGGCCGGCGCCACCGGCGCCCAGATCGTGGTCCACCCCCTCGACGCCGACCCCCTGCCCGCCCCGCCGGACGTGCTGGTCGAGCACGGCGACACGGTGACCGTGGGCGAGAGCGAACTCGAGGTGATCCACCTGCGCGGGCACACCCCGGGGTCGATCGCGTTGCTGTACCGGGATCCGGAGAGCACCGGGCACCTGTTCACGGGGGACTCGCTGTTCCCTGGCGGGGTGGGGAAGACGGGGTCGCCGGAGGACTTCGAGTCGTTGATCGCGGATGTGTCGGAGCGGCTGTTCGACTACCTGCCGGATGACACCTGGTTCTATCCGGGGCACGGGGACGACTCCACTATTGGGGCGGAGCGGCCGAAGCTCAGCGAATGGCGCGAACGCGGCTGGTGACCGGCAGCCGACATGCGTGAGTTTCGAGGTCAAGCGCACGCAACGCTGGCGGTTGACCGGAACGCGGGGAGCGGTTGGTTCAATGGCGCCATGACGCACGCTGGCACGAGTGGCGCCACCATCCGCTTGTTCCTCGTCGACGGCACACCTCAGGGCATACGACTTGTCGACCGCAGTCAGTGGACCGAGGTGTGCCTGGCCTTCTCCCGAGCCGATTACGCCCGCGCACGCCTGCGCAACGAGTTCGGGCGCACCGGGGTCTACCTGCTGACCGGCCCGGACCCAGAGGGCAAGGGTCCGGACGTCCTCTACATCGGGGAGGGGGACGAGGTGGCCGCACGACTCGACTCGCACCAGCGGACAAAAGATTTCTGGACGAATGCCTACGTGCTGACGACTACCGACGATTCCCCTCAAGGAAAACCCCCAATGTGCCGTGGTTGAGCGAGCCCGAGGTCGCCGACATGGAGCCGTACCTGGCGAACATGCTGGTGATCCTGCCCATCGCGGGGGTTCACGCAATTCGAGATTCCGATTGTCACGGGTGAGGTTGGCGGGACCGACGCAGCCGACGCGCCAGGAGCCCGCACGAGATACTTCCTGAAAACCCAGCTCACAACCGCAGAGGGAATCGAAGATCCCCGCGGTTTCACCGTCTTTGAAGGAGCGCTCGGACGCTTCGAGACGAAGGCCATGACAGCCGGCTACCACGCACTGCGAGAGAAACTGCTGACAGAAGGCGTACTGGTAGCGCACGGAGCAGATCAGATCCGTCTGACCAGAACGTATGCGTTCGACAGCCCGTCAAGTGCGGCGAGCGTGCTGTCCGGGGGCAGCAAGAATGGCCGTATCGAGTGGCGAGATGCCCAGGGACGGACACTTCGTGAACACCAGCAAGGCAGCGCGGAAACGCCTGCCGATGCGATCTCCCCTGATCGAAGCGAGGAGACCTTCCCGCCTTGACCTGCACCGCGATCGTGTCACCCGTAGCCTTGGAATCCGACACGAAGGTGACGTAAAGATCCACGCCGAAGTCGTTGCCCGTTGATCGACTGCACGATGTGGTGATGCCGATCGAATGACGCCGCACTTATGCGGCGGCCTGTATCCCGCACGGGTCACCGGGGCTCTCGGCGCGAGACTGGGAGCCGAAGATCACCCGATCGGCGGGCGTCAGCGGGCCGGTCGAACTCCCAGGATCGAAGTTGCCCGGCTTGCGACCACAGGCGCTCTTCGGCAGGGAGTCGCGCGATGACCTTCACCCCACTGATCGCGTTGAAGAGCAAAATGGGCGAACTCGACGCGCTCCGCCACCTTCCGGCGAACTCCGAGCCACGACCGGCGATCCTGGTGGAATTGCTGGACTCGGTTGGAGTAACGGAAAGAGGGCAACTCCTGCCCGCGCTCGTCAGAGCCGCGGTGGACGCGGCGGTGCACGACAAACCGCTGTGGATCGACGCGCACCTGCTCAGCGCGACCAGTTCGCTGGCCCGGCAGCCGGGTGGCCCGTTGGAATTCCTCGACAAGCAGATCGAGAACACGCTGCGCGACGAGCGGGGGCTTCTGGCGCTCGACGTCACCGCGTTGATCCCAGTCGTGGCCGACTCGGCGACGGACGACGAGCTCAGGACGATCTCCTTACTCCGGCAGCACCGGCCGCGGGACGTCGTGGTGCGGGTGCGCGGGCTCGCCACGCCGCCGGCAGAGATCGTCAACCGGCTCCGGCGCGTGGTCAGCCGGACCGGTGTCGAGGCGGAGCATCTGCACACCGTGATCGACCTCGGCTTCGTCGAGACCTTGCAGCCCGCCCATGTGACACGGGCCGCACGGCTGATCGGCACGATCGTCGACAACATCGGGCCGTCGTCGACGACGCTGCTGGCCGGTTCGGTCCCGGCCAACCGGAACAGCTTCGCCACGACTACCTGTCAGCGCCCCGAAGTACCGCTGTGGCATGCGGTCGCCGAGCAGGTGGACGGGGCGGTGAACTACGGGGACTACGGCGTGGTTCACCCGGTGCCGGCCAAAGGCGGGGACCCCGGTCCGAGAACCGTCAACCCGTACCTCTACTACACGGCTCCGGGTTCCAGGGTCGCGCTGCGCAGACAACTCGCCAGGGAGGACGGCAAGCCGGTGCAGGGTGCGGCCGTCGAGGCCTTCACCGCCTTGGCGGAGGAGTTGCTGGCACGGCAGGAGTTCGCCGGCCGGGACTTCTCGTGGGGTGACCACGAGTTGACCCGTTGCAGGCGAGGGGGTGGGAGAACCGCGGGCACCGTGCCCCGCTGGATAGCCATCGCCACGTCGCACCACATCGAGCACGTGACGCGCCGGGCGCCATCCGACCTCTGACGCCTGGCCTCCCGGTCCGAGCGGAGTCAACACGGCACGTCTGTGGTCGAGGCGGGTCGAGCGACAGACGACTGTCGCACTGTGCGTATGGTGCACGGGCCGCGACGGTGGGCGCGGTGGGCAGCTTCGCCTCGGCTGTCGCTGCGACGATCACCCTGTTCATCAAGAAGTGAGCCCTGTGCCGGACCGGAGTTCGCTACGCGGACGGGTGCGCGGGGTGGTCTTACGTTCGGGTTCATGGAGACCGAACAGGTTGTGGAGATCTACACCGATGGCGCGTGCCGGGGGAACCCCGGCCCCGGTGGCTGGGGTGCGGTGTTGCGGTGCGGCGGGCGTGAGCGGGAGCTGTACGGCGGTGAGCCGGGGCCGACCACGAGCAACCGGATGGAGTTGATGGCGCCCATCCAGGCGGTGCGGGCGCTGACCCGGCCGTGTGCGGTGCGGGTCTTCAGCGACAGTCGCTACCTGACCGACGGGATGGGGGTCAGCGTGCCGCGGTGGAAGGCCAATGGCTGGCTGGCGAAGGGGAACCGGCCGGTGCCGAACGCCGATCTGTGGCGGTTGCTGGACGATGTCGTTGCGCCGCACCGGGTTGAGTGGCGGTGGGTGAAGGGGCACTCGGGGATTCCGGAGAACGAACGGGCGGATCGGCTGGCGGGACGCGGTGTGCGGGAGGTGACCGGCGCGCGGGTGTCGCGGCGGGCGGCTGGGAAGCGTGCGCCGGTGCCGCGGTCGGCGGTGCTCGTTCAGCGGCGGTGTTCGGCGATCACCAAGGCGGGCAGGCCGTGTCCGATCGAGGCTGGGCCGGGTGGGTTGTGCCATGTGCACGATCCGGTGTTGCAGTGCCGGGCGGCGCGGAAGAACGGCAAGCCGTGTGCGGTGGCGACCGGGGGTGGGCGGTGTGCGCGACATCGGGACGCGGCGGTGGTGCTTGAACTGTTCTCGGGCTGAGGGTGGGGGCCGCGTGGGTGTGCGGCCCCCACCTGGGGTCAGCGCGCGTCCGGCTCGTAGCCCAGGTTCGGGCGGAGCCAGCGTTCCACTTCGGACAGGGGCATGTCGCGGCGCTTGGCGTAGTCGTGGACCTGGTCCTTGCCGAGGCGGCCGACGGTGAAGTACTTGGCCTCGGGGTGTTGGAAGATCAGGCCGCTGACCGCGGCGGCTGGGGTCATGGCGAAGGAGGTGGTGAGGGCCAGGCCCAGTTTTTCGGCTTCGAGCAGGTCGAAGAGCTCGCGTTTTTCGCTGTGGTCGGGGCTGGCCGGGTAGCCCAGGGCGGGGCGGATGCCGCGGAAGCGTTCGGCGTGCAGGTCGGCCAGGTCGGGCTGGGTGTCCGGCTCGAACCAGGCTCGGCGGGCCTCCAGGTGGGCCCATTCGGCGAAGGCTTCGGCGAGGCGGTCGGCGAGGGCCTTGACCATGATGGCGCGGTAGTCGTCGTGCTTGGCCTCGTACTCGGCGGCGAGCTGCTCGGCGCCGTGGATGGCCACCGCGAAGCCGCCCAGGTAGTCGCCTTCCGGTGCCACGTAGTCGCTCAGGCAGCGGTTGGGGCGGTTCTCCGGCTTCTTGGTCTGCTGGCGCAGCATCGGCAGCCGCACGCCGCCCGGCTTGCCGCTGTCCACCACGATGTCGTCGCCCTCGCTGCGGGCCGGCCAGAAGCCGTAGACGCCCTTCGCCTGGAACCGGCCCTCGGCGATGATCTGGTCCAGCAGCACGTTGGCGTCGTCGAAGAGCTCCTTCGCCACCGGGTTGTCCAGGATCTTCGGGTACTTGCCCTTGAGCTCCCAGGCCAGGAAGAAGAAGGTCCAGTCGACCATGCCGCGCAGGGTGGTCAGGTCGGGCGTCACCGTGCGGATGCCGGTGAAGTCCGGGGTGGGCAGGTCCTCGAAGGAGACCAGCTCGTAGTTGGCGCGGGCCGCTTCCACGGTCAGCAGCGGCTTGTGCTCGCGCGCTTCGTGCTGCACGCGCAGGCGGTCCTGGTCGACCCGGTTGCGCTGGGCCAGCTCCTCGGCGCGGTCCGGGTCGAGCAGGTCGGAGACCACGCCCACCACCCGGGAGGCGTCCAGCACGTGCACGGTGGTGCCCTCGTAGGCCGGCGCGATGCGCACCGCGGTGTGCTGCCGGGAGGTGGTCGCGCCGCCGATGAGCAGCGGCAGCTTCAGGCCGCGCCGCTCCATCTCGGCGGCCACGTTGACCATCTCGTCCAGGGACGGGGTGATCAGGCCGGACAGGCCGATCGCGTCGGCGCCCTCGGCCACCGCGGTGTCCAGGATCTTGGCCGCGGGCACCATCACGCCCAGGTCGATGACCTCGTAGTTGTTGCAGCCCAGCACCACGCCGACGATGTTCTTGCCGATGTCGTGCACGTCGCCCTTGACCGTGGCCATCACGACCTTGCCGTTGCCGCGGCTCTCGGTGACCACCCCGGCCTTGCGGGCCGCCTCCTTCTCCGCCTCCATGAACGGTTCCAGGTAGGCCACCGACCGCTTCATCACCCGGGCGCTCTTGACCACCTGCGGCAGGAACATCTTGCCCGCGCCGAACAGGTCGCCGACGATCTTCATGCCGTCCATCAGCGGGCCCTCGATCACCTCAAGGGGCCTGGGCAGCAGCTGGCGGGCCTCCTCGGTGTCCTCCTCGATGAAGTCCACGATGCCGTGCACCAGCGCGTGCGAGAGCCGCTCGCCCACCGGCGCCTCGCGCCAGGACAGGTCGATCACCCGCTTGGTGCCGCGGCCGCTGACCGTCTCGGCGTGCGCGACCAGCCGGTCGGTGGCGTCCGGGCGGCGGTCGAAGAGCACGTCCTCGACCAGTTCCAGCAGGTCAGCCGGGATGTCGGCGTAGACGGCGAGCTGGCCGGCGTTGACGATTCCCATGTCGAGGCCGACCTGGGTGGCGTGGTAGAGGAACGAGGAGTGCATGGCCTCGCGGACCACGTCGTTGCCGCGGAAGGAGAAGGACAGGTTGGAGATGCCGCCGCTGATCCGCACGCCCGGACAGCGCTCCTTGATCAGCGGCAGCGCGTCGATGAAGGCCTTGGCGTAGCCGTTGTGCTCACTGATGCCGGTGGCCACGGCGAGCACGTTCGGGTCGAAGATGATGTCCTCGGCCGGGAAGCCCGCCTGCTGGGTGAGCAGGTCGTAGGCGCGGCCGCAGATGGAGACCTTGCGCTCGGTGGTGTCGGCCTGGCCCTCCTCGTCGAAGGCCATCACCACCACGCCCGCGCCGTAGTCGCGGATCCGCCTGGCCTGGGCGAGGAACTGCTCCTCGCCCTCCTTCAGGCTGATCGAGTTGACGATTCCCTTGCCCTGCACGCACTTCAGCCCGGCTTCGAGCACGCTCCACCGGGAGCTGTCGATCATCACCGGGATGCGCGCGATCTCCGGCTCGGTGGCGATCAGGTTGAGGAAGTTGGTCATCGCCCGCTCGCTGTCGAGCAGGTCGGCGTCCATGTTGACGTCCAGGATGTTCGCGCCGCCGCGGACCTGCTCCAGCGCGACGTTGGCCGCGGTTTGGTAGTCGTTGGCCTCGATCAGCCTGCGGAACTTGGCCGAGCCGGTGACGTTGGTCCGCTCGCCGATCATCACGAAGCCGGTGTTCTCGGTGATCTCGAACGGCTCCAGGCCGCTGAACCTGGTGCGGTGCGCCGGTTCCGGCACGGTGCGCGGCTTGAGCGAGGAGACCGTCTCGGCGATCTTCCTGATGTGCGCCGGGGTGGTGCCGCAGCAGCCGCCGACGATGTTGACCATGTTGGACTCGACGAACTCGGCGAGCAGCTCCGCGGTCTGCGCCGGGGTCTCGTCGTAGCCGCCGAAGGCGTTGGGCAGGCCCGCGTTGGGGTGCGCCGAGGTGTAGGTGTTGGCGAAGCGGGCCAGGTCGGCCACGTGCGGGCGCATCTCCGCGGCGCCGAGCGAGCAGTTCAGGCCGACCACCATCGGGTCGGCGTGCTCGATGGAGCTCCAGAACGCCTCGACGGTCTGCCCGGACAGGGTGCGGCCGGAGAGGTCGACGATGGTCACCGAGATCCACAGCGGCAGGTGCGGGGCGACCTCGCGGGCGGCGGCGATGGCGGCCTTGCAGTTCAGCGTGTCGAAGATGGTCTCCACCAGCAGCAGGTCCACCCCGCCCTCGGCCAGCGCCGAGATCTGCTCCGCGTAGGTGTCCTTGACCTGCTGGAAGTTCACCGCGCGGTAGCCGGGGTCCTCCACCCGGGGCGAGAGCGACAGGGTCACGTTCAGCGGCCCGATCGAACCGGCGACGAACTTGCCACCCGCCTCGTCCGCGGCCTGCCTGGCCAGCTGGGCCGCGGAGATGTTCATCTCGCGGACGTGCTTCTCCATCAGGTAGTCGGCCTGGCCGATCCCGGTGGCGGTGAAGGTGTTGGTGGTGGTGATGTCCGCGCCCGCGTCCAGGTACTGGCGGTGGATGTCCAGCACCAGGTCGGGACGGGTGATGTTGAGCAGATCAGGGTCGCCGGTGACGTCCCGGGCGTGGTTGGCCCAGTGGTCGCCGTAGTAGTCCTCCGGCTTGAGCGCGGCGTTCTGGAACATGGTGCCCCACGCGCCGTCGAGCACCACCACCCGTTGTGCCAGCAGCTCCTTGAGCTCCTGCGTGCGGTCACCGTTGTTACCCACCGAATGCACCTCCCGACTCAGTCTGGGAGGCGCCCTTTGGTGTCTTCGTACCGGTCGAGCGTGGCGGGCCGGAACCCGTTGCAGCGCCTCTCGACCTTCAGCGAAGAGGGTACCGAACAACCCTGTGCGCCGCGTCGCGTGATTCAGCTACTTGAGGAACCGGCCGAAGTGGTCTCCCCAGACCTGCTTCTCCAGCGGTACGGCCACACTGCCGCCCCTGGGGAGTCTAGCGAAGTGCCCACTCTGTGCCGCTTTGTCCTGCCTGGTGGGATGGCCCCGGATGTGCGCAGGTCACGGCACGAGCGCCGGCCTGGCCTCGATCCGGGCCACCACCTCGGGCGAGCCGAACCGGCGGTCGATCTGACGGACCGCCTCGGCCCAGTCACGGCGAGTGCGGATCCGGGACAGGCAGTCCAGCACGAACGGGTCGTGCCAGCGGGCCCTTGAACGCTGCCAGAGCTCCACTGGATCCTCGGTCAGCAGGCTGCCGACGGTGCCCTCGTAGATCGGCATGCCGCGGACCGCGCCGTCCGGCTCGACCTCCATCGGGCGGAAGTCCGGGTTGGCGGCCAGGTACGCCGGGTTCATCTGCACCTCGAAGTTGTCCGTGGTGTCCACCTCGACCGTGGCCGGGGCCGCCGCGCGCAGCCACTGGCGGAAGTCCGGGGTGGTCAGCTCGGTCACCTGCTCGTCGCTGAGCAGCTCGCGCTCCACGAAGCTGGGTCTGCTGGCCAGGCCGGTGGGCACCACCGCGCCGAAGGACAGTGACTCCAGGTGCGGGAAGCGGGGGGCGACCTCGGTGCACATCCGGGTCATGTGGGCGTAGTTGCTGCGCACGGTCACGTAGTCGATGCCGAAGCGCAGCGGCGGCAGCCCGGCGGCCAGGTCGCGCTCCACCTGGTCGTTGAGCAGGCCCAGGGTGCGCAGGCAGTGCGCGAAGGAGCCGGCCCGGCCGCGGATGCGGTCGTGCACGGCGGGGTCCGGGCCGTCCACGCTGACCACGATCTTGTCCACCACCCTGGCCAGCTCGGCCAGCAGCTCCGGCTTGGCCGCCCAGCCGCTGGTGTAGACGTAGACCCGCATCCCGCCGGCGCGGAACCGGCCGGCCACTTCCACGATGCGGCGAATGGTCAGCGGTTCGCCGCCGCACAGGGTGATCAGCTCGGCGTTGAGGGAGAGCAGCGCGTCGGCGACGGTGAACAGGTCCTGGCCGTCCAGGTTGCGCGCGGGGCGGCGGCCGGACTCGGTGTAGCAGTGGAAGCAGCGCAGCGGGCAGGCGAAGGTCATGTCCCAGATGAGGACATTCGGGCGGTCGGTGGCGTCCATGGACGGCAACGCTACGAAGCGGGCGGAATTGCCGCGTCCGCAACGGAATACCCAATCCGGGGCGCGGACTACGCAGGGCTGGGTATGGGCCGGATGGCCTCGGTAATGCGCGGCCGGGTTTGCGTAGCCGATTGCGGATTCGGGGTGCGGTCGCGCCGGATTAGCGTCTGCGGCAACCGAATCAGCCCGCCCGATGGGAATTCGGCCGAGCTGGGAGGAGGTGAACTTCCATGGCTTACCCCCCGACCGGCGTGGGTCGCTGACCCGCCGTGGTGGCCGCTTGCGGATCGCGAGCGGCCACCGCTCTTCTCCCGCCCCCGAACGCCTGAGAGGACGATCCGCGTGCCCACCACCGGCCCCAACGGGGCGTTCCTGCTCATCCGGCAGCTGCCGCGGATCTCCGGCGGGTGGACCGCCGTCCTGTGCGCCCTGATCCTCGGCCAGGTGCTGGGCGCGGTGCTGTTGCCGCTGGCCACCGGGCGGCTGGTGGCCGCGCTCACCGGGGCCGAGGCGGCCGTGTTCGCCGGGCTGGCGCTGCTGGCCGCGGCGCTGGTGCTGGACGTGGTGCTGGACCCGGTCCGGGCCGTGGTCACCGCGCGACTGGGCGCGGCGGTGGACGTGGCCACCGCGCAGCGCACCGTCGAAGGCGCGCTGCGCCCGCCCGGCATCGCGCACCTGGACGACCCCAAGGTGGCCGACGCGATCGAGCAGGCCCGCGCGGTGGGCGTGGGCAGCTTCCCGCCGAGGGAGGCGGTGGCCGCGCTGGCCGGGCTGGTTCCGTTGCGGCTCACCGGGATCGCCGCCGCGGTGCTGCTCGGCTGGGCGGGGGCGTGGTGGATGCCGCTGGTGCTGGGCGCGGCCTGGATCGTCACCGGGCACTGGCAGGAGCTGGAGATCCGGCGTTCGGTGTCCGCGCACTCCGGCGAGGTGGCCCAGCTGCGGCAGGCCGGCTACCTGCGCGACCTGGCCACCACCCCGGCCGCGGCCAAGGAGGTGCGGCTGTTCGGGCTGCACTCCTGGCTGGTGACCGGGTTCACCCGGTGCTGGTGGGACGGCATGGTCCAGCTGCGCCGCACCGCGATCAACAAGAGCAGGCACACCGCGGCCGTCTTCCTGCTACTGGCCGGGCACGCCGCGGTGATCGGCCCGCTGGCGGTGTGGGCCGCGGACGGCGCACTCTCCCCCGAGCAGCTCGCGGTGGCCCTGCAGGCGCTGCTCGGGCTGTTCGCGCTGGGGTTCACCGGCGACCTGCAGTGGACCCTGCACTCGGCCAGCGCCGCCATCCCGGCCGCGCGCACCGTCGGCGCGCTGACCGACGACTCGCCGGCCGAGACACGTTCGGCCGAAGGCTTGCCGCGCAAGGAGATCCGGTTCGAGGGCGTGGGCTTCGGCTACCCCGGCGACGACCGGGCGGTGCTCGACGGGCTAGACCTGGTGGTGCCGGCCGGGACCTCGCTGGCGATCGTCGGTGACAACGGTGCGGGCAAGTCCACCCTGGCCAAGCTGCTCGCCGGGCTCTACCGGCCGGACCGGGGCCGGATCCTGGTGGACGGCCACGACCTGGCCGAGCTGGATCTCACCGACTGGCGGCGCAGGCTCGCGGTGGTGTTCCAGGACTTCGTCCGCTACCCGCTGCCGGTGCGGGACAACATCGGCTTCGGGGCGGTGGAGACGCCGGCGACGGAGGCGGAACTCGTTGCGGCAGCCCGGCTCGGCGGGTTCCTCGGCGTCGAGCAGAAGCTGGCCAAGGGCTGGGACACGCCGCTGAGCGGGGAGTACGCCGAGGGGACCGACCTCTCCGGCGGGCAGTGGCAGCGGCTGGCGCTGAGCAGGGCGCTGTACGCGGTGCGGCACGGCGCGCGGGTGCTCGTGCTGGACGAGCCGACCGCGCACCTGGACGTGCGCGCCGAGCACGAGCTGTACGCCCGGCTCCTGGAGATCACCAAGGGCAGCACCACGATCCTGGTCTCCCACCGCTTCGCCACCGTGCGCCTGGCCGACCGGATCGCGGTGCTGCGGAACGGCCGGGTCAGCGAGTACGGCACGCACGAGCAACTGCTGGCCGCGGACGGCCGGTACGCGCGGATGTTCCGCGTGCAGTCCGCGCCGTTCGCCACCGCCGAAGGGAATGGTCGTGGGTAAGAGCTTCGCCGCGGTCCGGCTGCTGGTCGGCACCGCGCTCCGGGTGGACCGGCGCAGGGCACTGCTGGTGCTCATCCTGTCCCCGCTGGTCAACATGGTCGCCGCGGCCCAGGCCATCGGCTTGCAGCAGCTCATCGACGGGGCGGTGGGGCGGGACTGGAGCCTGGTGCTCTGGGGCGGGGCGGTGCTGGCCGGGGTGACCGTGGCCGCGCACCAGTGGTCGGCGATCAGCACCGACCTGCGGCAGACCCTGCAACAGCGGATCGGCCTCGAGCTGGACCAGCGGATGATGACCGCCTGTGCCGGGCGCTCGGGCATCGGGCACTTCCAGGACCCGGAGTTCCTGGACACCGCGGAGCTGCTGCGCCAGCGGCGCGGCGAGTTCAGCATCGCCTTCGCCGCGCTGGTGGAGAACGCGAACCTGCTCGCCCGGTTCCTGGCCGCGGCGGTGGTGCTGACCTTCGCGCACCCGCTGCTGGCGCTGCTGCCGCTGTTCGTGGCGCCGTTGGTGGCGGCCAACAGGTGGCAGGCCAAGCTGGTCAACGCCGCCGAACTGGCCGGGGCGGAGGCGGACCGGCGGCGGCTGAGCCTGTTCACCCTGGCGACTGATTCTTCGGCCGCGCGGGAACTTCGGCTGTACCGGCTGGGTCCGGAGATCGCGGCCCGGCACGCGGCCGCCTTCGCCGAGGCGGTCCGGCCGAGGGAGTCGGCCCGGCTCAAGGGCGCGCTGGCGGTGGCGGGCGGCTGGCTGGTCTTCGTCGGGGCGCTGCTGGGCGGGCTGTACCAGCTGGCGCGGTCAGTCTTCGACGGATCGGCCTCGGCCGGGGCCGCGGTGCTGGTGGTGCTGCTGGCCACCCGGCTGGTCGGCGCGACCACCGGGCTGGGCTGGCTGATCGGCTGGCTGCGGCGCTCGCTGGACACCATCGGCCTGCTGCTGAAGCTGGACAGCCGGCCCAAGGACCCCCGCTCCGGCGGTGGCGCGGCGCTGCCCGAACGCGGCGAGCTGGTGCTGCGCGGGGTTGGCTTCACCTACCCAGGTCAGGACTCCCCCGCACTGAGCTCGGTGGACCTGCGGCTGCCCGCCGGGTCGACGGTGGCGGTGGTGGGCGACAACGGCGCGGGCAAGTCGACCCTGGTCACGCTGCTGGCCGGGTTGCACCCGCCGGACACCGGCACGATCAGCTTCGGCGGGCAGGACCTGGCCGAGGTGGACCCGGCGGTCTGGCAGAGCCGGGTGACCGCCTGCTTCCAGGACTTCTGCCGGTTCGAGCTGCTGCTGCGGCAGAGCGTCGGGGTGGGCGAGCTGTCCCGGCTGGAGGACGAGGCCGCGGTGCGCGCCGCGCTGACCGCAGGCGGCGCGGACGGCCTGGTCGCCGGGCTGCCCGACGGGCTGGACAGTCAGCTCGGCAAGACGCACGAGGGCGTGGAGCTCTCCGGCGGGCAGTGGCAGAAGCTCGCGCTGGCCAGGGCCCGGATGCGGCCGGACCCGGCGCTGGTGCTGCTGGACGAGCCCGCCGCCGGACTGGATCCGGACAGCGAGGCCGAGCTGCTGCGCCGTTACCTGAGCGAGCGCGGGCCGGACGCGCCGATCACGCTGGTCGTCTCGCACCGCTTCGGCACCGTCCGGCAGGCGGAGCTGATCGTGGTGCTGCGGGACGGCCGGGTCGCCGAGACCGGCACGCACGCCGAGCTGATCGCTCAGGACGGGCACTACGCGGAGATGTACGCGTTGCACGCGGCGGCCTACGCCGCGCTGTCAGCGCCGGAACGGCAGGTCACGGCGTGAGTGCACGCCGAGCTTGCGGTAGATCCGGGCCAGGTGGCTCTGCACGGTCCGCACCGAGAGGTTGAGCGCGCCGGCCACCTCCCGGTCGGACCGCCCGGCCGCGGCCAGCGCGGCGATCTCCATCTCCCTCGGCGTCAGCGCCTCGGTGGCCGTTGGCTGAGCGGAACGGCCGCGCAGCCTGCTGACCAGCACCAGCGCCTCGCCCCGGCGGGCGCCACCGGCGGCGGTGGCGGCCTCGGCCAGCCGGGCCGCGCGGTCGGTCCGGCCGAGCGCCTCCAACCGGGCCGCGTGCTCCAGCAGCTCACCCGGCTCACCCCGGCCCAGCGCCAGCGCGGCCGCCGCCTCCGCGCCGAGCCGGGGGGCGTCCACGCTGGTCAGCAGGGTGCGCAGGCGGTCGGGCGGGGCGCCGGGGGCGAGCCAGGCCAGCTCGGTGAGCGCGGTCAGCTCCAGGGTGTGCGCGCCCGCGGCCCGCGCGGTGGCGCCGGCCGCGGTGAACGCGGTCAGGGCACCCGCCAGGTCGCCGCGGGCGGCCGCGACCGCGCCGCGGGCCTGCTCAGCGAGGCCGGGGAGCAGGGTGATCGCATCCGGCGGGGCGGCGTCCAGCGCGGCCCCGGCCTCGGCGGTGCGCTGCTGCGCGAGCAGGGCGAAGGCCAGCCAGGACACCGCTTCGGTGCGGAAGAGCCGGTGCCCGCCACCGTGCTGCACCACGGCTTCGCGCAGCCGGGCCACGGCCAAGTCCGGTTCCCCCGCGAGGGCGTGCGCGTGGCCGCTGAGCAGGGACCAGGGCACACCGGCGGTGGTCCGCGGCCAACGCCCGAAGGCGAGATCGCTGGCGGGCAGCTGGGCCGGGTCGCCGCGCCAGAGCTGGGCGAGGGCGCGGATGGCCAGGTCGGGGCCGGTGCGCGGCTCCTGCCCGGCGGCCACCGCGGTGCGCCCGGCGAGCACCTCGGCCAGCGAGTACGCCAGCCAGGCCGAGTCGAGTCCGGGCCCGTGCACGCGCAGCACCTCCGCCGCCAACTGGCCCGCCTGCGCGGTCTGCCCGCTGAACAGCAGCACCAGCGAGCTGAGTCCCACCGCGCCCGGTCCGGGCAGCCTGGCCAGGTCGGCCAGCGCGCCGGCCGGGTCGCGCTCGGCCCAGCAGCGGTGCGCGGCCAGCGCCAGCCGCGCACCGGCGGTCTCCAGCACCCGGCGGGCCTGGCCGGGTTCGCCGAGCTCGACCAGGGCGGCGGCCAGGGTGGGCGCGGCCAGGTCGGTGCGTTCCAGCGCGCGGCGGGCCAGGCGTACCGCGAGCTCGGGGTCGTGCCGGCAGGTCAGTGCGGCCGCGCGGAGCAGGGTGCGCGGGTCGGGGGTGTCCGCGTCGAGCTGCCAGCTGGCGCGCAGCACCGGGTCCGCGGTGTCCGGGGCGGCGGCCAGCAGCGCGGCGCACAGCCGACGGCGGCGCAGCCGGGGCAAGCGTTGGCGCAACGCGGCGGCCAGCATGGGTTGCGCGATCCGGACCACGATCCGCCCGCCGTCGGCCGAGGTGCGCAGCAGGCCCCGGTCCTCCAGGCCCTCCTCCATGCCGGGCGCGACTGCGGCCAGCACCGGCAGCGGCAGCGGTTCGCCGAGCGCGACCGCGGCCAGCGCCTCCCGCTGCGGGTGGTCCAGCCCGCGCAGCCACCCGTCGAACAGCTCGCCCAGCCGCGGCGGCACGGTGGCCGCGCCACGCCACCACCACCGCCCGCCCTCGGTGACCAGGCGGCCCGCGGCCAGGCCGTGCCGGACGAGCTCGGTCAGGAACAACGGGTTGCCGCCGGTCCAGCCGTGCAGCAGCCGCACGGCCGGTCCGGCCACCTGGCCGTCCACCAGCGCGCGCACCAGCCGGGTGGTGCCCTCCAGCTCGAACGGCGCCAGGTCGAGCCGGCGCAGGTAGCGGTCCTTCCACAGCGCGACAACGGCATCCGGCATCGGCGCGTCCGGCCGCGCGGTGACCAGCAGCCGCACCTCCCGCTCGTGCGCCAGCCCCAGCGCGAGCGCGGCCGAGGCCGGGTCCAGGTAGTGCGCGTCGTCGATGACCAGCACCGGCGTCCGGCCCTCGGCCCGCCGCAGCAGCGCCGCCACCAGTCCGCCCGGCGAGGTCCGCTCGGTCGCGCCGAACAGCCCGGTGAACGCCCCCAGCGGCAGCTCCCGGCCCGCCTGCGTCGCCGAGGTCCACACCACCGCGAACCTGGCCGCGTTGAGCCGGTCCGCCACCGCCGACAACAGCGCGGTCCGGCCCATCCCGACCGGCCCGGTGATCGCCATGCCCCGATCGGCCAGCAATGCGCCGAGCGCCTGTTCCAGTTCTTTTTCCCGCGCGACGAACTTGGCCGGGGAATTACCAGTCGATGATCTCATTCGGTCCCCCTGTCCCTTGGGCGACAGGGGTATCAGCCTTGGCCATGATCTCGGCTTCGCCAAGTGTCAAGCTTGTCAACTGCCCGTTGGGGCAGCTCCCAGCCTCGAACTTCGGCCAAATGGAACCATCTCGGCGGGCCATTTCCGCGTTTTCCCTCCCGCCGGAAAACATCCTGCCTAGAGATATTCCGGGAGCCCGGTCGGGTGCTTTCCCTGGGCCGTTCAGGGGACCGGCTTCCGGTTCGCGTCAGGTGTCCGCCGTCGGCGAGTTAGGTCAGCGGGATCAGGTCGGCTCGGGGAGGAGCGACATGGGACGACGTATCGGTGGCGCGGGCGGCGGTTCGGATCCGGCGGGCAAGGGCGGGGCCGTCGCGGTCGCGGCGGTGGCCGTGGTGGTGGTCGGCGCGGCAGGGGCTGGTGGCGGGCTGGGACTGGGCGGTGCGGGCGGCGGCTCGGGCGGCGGCGCGGCGAACTCGGCCGCCTCGCGGAACATCAGCGCGCGGAAGCACGAGGGCAAGAAGTCGGCGAAGAGCGGCAAGGCGGACCAGGCGTGGCAGCGGCTGGGCACCCGGCAGCTGCGCAAGGAGGTCAGGACCGCGGCCGAGTGCCTGTCCCACTCCTTCGGCCGGGTCCGCGAGTTCTTCGCGCACACCCCGTGCAAGTCACTCGACCGGGCGCTGTTCAGCATCGGCGACGGCGAGGGGAACGTGGTGGTCGTCTCGGTGGTCTGGGTGCGCTTCCGCACCAGGGGGCAGGCCGAGGACTTCCGGCGGCTCAGCGATGTGCACGGCTCCGGTGACATCACACCGCTGGGGGCGGAGCTGCTGGAGCTGCGGGACATCCGGTTCAGCGGCCGCAACTACGACGCGCAGCCCAACGGCAACGCGGTGGTGATCGCGGAGACCGAGACCGCGGCGGGCAGCTTGGACCCGGAGGCGCTGGACGCGGTGGCCGAGGTCGCGGCCCAGCTCCCCCATCCCTGACCGCGCGATACCCGTTCGCGGCGACCGGCTCCCCTGGCTATCGTCGCCGCGTGAGCAGCTTCCCCGAACGCGCGCGCCAGGCCGAGAACCCTGAGCTGTCCGTGCGTCAGCGCCTGCTCGCGCTCAAGGACTGCGTCACCCGGTTCCCGCTCTACGGCCACCAGGCGAGCTGGCAGCACCTCATCTCCTGGGCACGGATCCCGTTGCGCCTGGAGGACGACCTGGACTCGTTGACCCGGGCGGTGGCCGAGCTGCGGGGCGCCAGGGAGCTGTGGCTGCCGTTGACCGCGGAGTTCGCGGCGCGGCGGCGGGTGGAGAAGGCAGCGGGGCGGCGGCAGCACCTGAAGCGGGACCGGTGGCTGACCTGGCGGTTGGAGTTGTACTGCCCCAACCCCGCGCTGCGGCCGGTGGACTCGATGGCGCGGGTGGTGGCGCGGGTGGTCGCGGCGCACCAGGACGGGTCGGTGTTCGGGCGGGACTGCGTGGTGTGCGGGGCCGGTCGGCCGGTGGAGCAGGCGTGTCCGGGGTGCGGGGTGAGCATCCTCGGGCGGTCGGCCTGGAGGTGGCGCTGACCTGCGCGGGTATCGTCCCGGTGTGCCGGACGACGAGAACGTGGTGGAGATCTACACCGACGGGGCCTGCATCCCCAACCCCGGTCCCGGTGGCTGGGGCGCGGTGCTGCGGTACGGGCGCCACGAGAAGGAGATCTGCGGCGGCGAGCCCGGGGTGACCACGAACAACCGGATGGAGCTGATGGCGCCGATCAGCGCGCTGGAGGGGCTCACCCGGCCCTCGGTGGTGCACATCCACACCGACAGCACCTACGTGCGCAACGGGGTCACCGCCTGGATGGCCAAGTGGGAGAAGAACGGCTGGCTCAGCTCGCGCAAGGAGCCGGTGAAGAACGTGGACCTGTGGCAGCGGCTGGGGGCGGCCGCGGCGCGGCACCGGGTGGAGTGGTTCTGGGTCAAGGGGCACGCGGGGCATCCGGAGAACGAGCGGGCGGACCGGTTGGCGCTCAAGGGGTTGCAGGAGGCGATGGCTGGGGCATCCGGGTGAATCCCGGTTTCCAGGGAGTTCGGCGCAGCCCGGGGTCGTAGGTTGGCGGGACGACGACCTAGGGGGACTGGGTGGGGATCAGCGCGCACGCGCAGCGGGAGGTGGCTCGGCGGGCCGAGGCGGTGCTGACCGAGCGGGCGCCGGGGCTGGACGCGGTGTCGCGGCGGGTGCTGACCGCCCTGCTGGCCAGGACCGCGACCGGGGCCCGGTTGCTGGTTCGGCCGGAACCCGTTGCGGGACAGGCGGTTGCCTTCCTGGTGGCGGCGCGGGGGGTGTTCGCGGTGCTGATCGGGGAGCAGATGCCCTCGGACACCGAGCTGGGACAGACCGTGTTGCACGCGGAGCGGCGGTGCGCGGGGGTCGCCGGGCCGCGCGGGCAGGTGCTGGCGCGCAGTGCGATCCACCTCGCGGTGGTGCTGGGCGGGGAGGCCGGGGCGCCCAGGGAGCGGCGGCTGGGCTGGGTGCTGACCGAGGCTCAGCTGCCCGAGCTGTTCCGCCGGGAGGCCGCGCACCTGGACCGGACACAGGTGGATTCCGTTGCCGCGCAACTGGTCGAGCGGTTGCCGGAGTACCTGGAGCTGCGGGTGTCGCCGCCGGAGCGGGAACAGCCCGCCGAAGGGCTGCTGGGGCTGGCGGAGATCACCGAGGACCAGGTGGGGGCGGCGCAGCGGCGGCCGTTCGAGAGCTGGCTGACCTTCCTGCACCCGCGCCAGCAGGCGGTGGCGGTGCGGGACTACAGCGGGCCGGCGCGGATCAGCGGGCCGGCCGGGACCGGCAAGACCGTGGTCGCGCTGCACCGCCTGCGGCACCTGGCCCGGCGCAGCACCGGGCCGCTGCTGTTCACCACGTTCGTGCGCACACTTCCGTTGGTGCACAAGGCTTCCTTCGCCCGGCTGGCGCCGGAGCTGGCCGACCGGGTGGAGTTCACCAACTTGCACGCCTGGGCGCGGGATTTCCTGCGCGAGCGCGGGCACGAGCTGACCATCCGGTCCTCCTCGGCGGAGACCGCGTTCAGCCGGGCCTGGATGGCGCACCGCCTTGCCCTGCAAGAGATCGAGGAGGTCGGCTACTGGCGGACCGAGATCGACCGGGTGATCAAGGGCCGGGGTGTCGGCAGCCTGGCGGAGTACAAGCGCACGCCGCGCCGGGGTCGCGTCAAGCCGCTCGACGGCGGGCAGCGGGAACTGGTGTGGGCGCTGTTCCAGAGCTACCAGCGCTACCTGGCCGAACGCGGGCTGCACGACCACAACGACCTGATCGCGCTGGCCCTGGCCGAGCTGCGCCGGGAACCGCCGCAGCGGCCGTACGCGGCGGTGGTGGTGGACGAGGTGCAGGACATCACGCTGATGGGGCTGCGGTTGCTGCGCGAGCTGGCCGGGGACGGGCCGAACCGGCTGCTGCTGGTCGGCGACGGGCAGCAGCAGGTCTACCCGGGCGGCTGGCGGCTGGCCGACGCCGGGATTCCGGTGCAGGGCCGGGGTGAGGTGCTGCGGATCAACTACCGGAACCGGGCCGAGGTGCTGGGTTTCGCGCAGCGGTTCGACGCGACCAACCAGGTCGACGACCTGGACGGCGCGGCCGGGGTCGGGCTGCGCGAGGCCGAGTCGGCCAACGAGGGCGGGGAGATCCAGTCCTGGCGCGGGCCGGAGGCGGAGCTGGGTCTCGCGCTGCGCTCGGCACTGGCCGGGTCGACCGTCCCGAGTGGACGGACGGCGGTGATCGTGTTCCACCGCAAGGACCTGGACCGGTGCACGGCGCTGTTGCGCGCGGCCGGGATTCCGATGCTGCGGCTGGACGACTACGTGGGCGCGGAGGACGACCGGGTCAAGGTGGGCACGGTGCACCGGGCCAAGGGACTGGACTTCCAGGCGGTGCTGGTGGTCGAGTTCGGCGCACGGCCCACCGAGGACGAGGAGCAGCGGGCGTTGCGCGAGCGGCAGCAGCTGGTCGCGGCGACCAGGGCGCGGGACTTCCTGTGGTGGGGCACCGCCGAAGCCGGGTGACCAGCTCCGGCGGCGCCTGCCACACCGGCTAGACGCGGCGGATCTTGGCCAGCCAGGCCGGGAGATCGCCGAGCTGCTTGCCGCCGTCCTCGGCCTGGCCGACCACGCCCCGGTACTCGGCGTCGGCCAGTGACTCGATCACCCAGCCCTCGGCGAAGGCCGCCCGGATCACCGAGTCGCTGACCTCGGGGCCGAAGCCGGGTCCCTTGTCGGACAACGCGAGCAGGTGCAGCACCGCGCCGGGACGGCACACCCGGTGCAGGCTGCGCACGTACGCGGCCCGGTCGGCCGCGCCGAAGACGTGGAACAGCGCGGAGTCCAGCACCGTGTCGTAACGCGGCTCCGGCCCCAGGTCCAGCGCGTTGGCCACCTCGAACCGGGCCGGGGACTGGGCACGGACCGCGTTGGCCCTGGCCGCGGTGATGGCCAGCGCCGAGTAGTCCACACCCAGCACGCGGTGCCCCAGCGCGGTCAGGTGGATGGTGTGCTGGCCGTCGCCGCAGCCCACGTCCAGCACCTCACCGCGGAACTCCCCTGCCGCGGCCAGCTCCACCACCGCGGGCTGCGGTTCGCCGATCACCCACGGCGCGCTGTTCTCACCGTAAGCCCGCTCGAAGGTGTCCAGCCCGGTCGGCTGGCTGACCTCGGCGAGACGTTCCTGGACCTCGGCCATGTCCTCCTCGGTGGGCGCGTCGTCCTGGGTGAGCCGCAGCCGCCAGTAGCCGGTGAACTCGATGTCCCGCTTGGCCATCCCGCGTTCGCCGACCAAGTGGCGGCGCAACGAGCGGACCGCGCCCGCCTCCCCCGCCAGCCAGGCCAGCCCGGTGCCGGACGGGAGCTCCGCGCCGCGCACCGCGTTCAGCAGCGCGTCCGGCCCCTGGCGCACCCAGTGCAGCTCCAGCTCGGCCGCCGTGGTCAGCGGCTGCTCGTCGGCGGTGTCCGGAACCTCCAGGTACACCAACGCTTTCCGGTCCGGGGCCAGCGACTCCAGCAGGGTGGCGATGGCGGGCAGGGCGGTCAGGTCACCGGCGAAGAGCACCCAGTCGGACTCGCCGAGCGGGCGAGCGTACTGCGCGTCCGGGCCGTAGCGCCCCAGCAGGTCGCCGACCTCGGCGCGGGCGGCCCAGGCGGTGGCCGGGCCGTCCGCGCCGCCGTGCAGCACGAAGTCGACGTCGATGGTGGCGGTCTCCGGGTGGTGCGCCCGGACGGTGTAGCTGCGCAGCACCGGGCGTTCGGCCGCCGGAATCGCCAGGTACGCCTGGTACCAGCGCATCGGGTCGCCGTCCGGCGGCAGTGCCGGCAGCACCGGCTCGGTCTGGCCCGGCTGCGGGAAGCACAGCTTCAGCTGCTGGTCGGGCCAGGTGGGCAAGTTCTCCAGACCGGGGCCGGTGAAGCTCACCCGCACCAGGTGCGGGCTGAGCCTGCGGACCGCGGTGACCCGGAGGTGGTCGACAAGAGGTGGCGTCACGGTCAGACCCCCACGTAGTCGCGCAGGTGGCGGGCGGTCAGCGTGTCCGCGTTCTTCACCAGCTCGGCCGGGGTGCCCTCGAAGACGATCCGGCCGCCGTCGTGCCCGGCGCCGGGGCCCAGGTCGATGATCCAGTCCGCGTGCGCCATCACGGCCTGGTGGTGCTCGATCACCACCACGGTGTTCCCGTTGTCCACCAACCGGTCCAGCAGCCCGAGCAGCTTGTCCACATCGGCCAGGTGCAGGCCGGTGGTGGGCTCGTCCAGCACGTAGGTGGCCGCGCCCTCGCCCATGTGGATGGCCAGCTTGAGCCGCTGCCGCTCGCCGCCGGAGAGCGTGGTCAGCGGCTGGCCGAGGCTGAGGTAGCCCAGGCCCACCTCGTGCATCCGGTCCAGCACGGCGTGCGCGGCGCCCTTGGCGAAGAAGTCCCGCGCCTGGGTCACCGGCATGGCCAGCACCTCGCTGATGTTCTTGCCGCGCAAGGTGTAGGTCAGCACCTCCGGGGTGAACCGGCGGCCCTCGCACTGCTCGCACACCGAGGCCACCCCGGCCATCATGGCCAGGTCGGTGTAGACCAGGCCGAGGCCCTTGCAGTTCGGGCAGGCCCCCTCTGAGTTGGCGCTGAACAGGCTGGCCTTGACCCCGTTGGCCTTGGCGAAGGCGGTGCGGATGGAGTCCAGCAGCCCGGTGTAGGTGGCAGGGTTGCTGCGCCGGGACCCGCGGATCGGGGCCTGGTCGACGATCCGCACACCGTCCTTTGTGGACAGGGACCCGTGGATCAGTGAGCTCTTGCCGGAGCCCGCCACGCCGGTGACCACGGTGAGCACGCCGAGCGGGATGTCCACGCTGACATCGCGCAGGTTGTGCAGGTTCGCGCCGGTGATCGGCAGCTGCCCGGCCGGCGTGCGGACCTCCTCGCGCAGCTGCGCCCGGTGGTCCAGGTGGCGGCCGGTGAGGGTGCCGGAAGCGCGCAGCCCGGCCACGTCGCCGGTGTAGCAGACCTGGCCGCCGCCGGAGCCGGCGCGCGGGCCGAGGTCGACCACGTGGTCGGCGATCTCGATCACCTCGGGCTTGTGCTCCACCACCAGCACGGTGTTGCCCTTGTCCCGCAACAACAGCAGCAGCTCGTTCATCCGCTGGATGTCGTGCGGGTGCAGGCCGACGGTGGGCTCGTCGAAGATGTAGGTGACGTCGGTGAGGCTGGAACCCAGGTGCCGCACCATCTTCACCCGCTGCGCCTCACCACCGGAGAGGGTGCCGGACTCCCGGTCCAGGCTCAGGTAGCCCAGGCCGATGCCGATCATCGAGTCCAGCGTCTCCAGCAGCCCGGCCAGCAGCGGGGCCACCGCGGGTTCGTCGATCGAGCGCAGGAACGCCGCCAGGTCGCTGATCTGCATGGCCGAGCACTCGGCGATGTTCTTGCCGTTGACCAGCGAGGCCAGCGCGGCCTGGTTGAGCCGCGCGCCCTGGCAGGAGGGGCAGGTGGTGAAGGCCACCGCGCGGTCCACGAAGGCCCGGACGTGCGGCTGCATCGCCTCCCGGTCCTTGCTCAGGTACACCCGCTGCACCTTGACCACGAGGCCCTCGTAGTTGGTGTTCATCCCGGCGATGTTCATCTTGGTGGCCGGCTTGTGCAGGAAGTCCTGCCACTGCTGCTCGGTGTAGTCCTTGAGCTTGACGTCCGGGTCGACCAGGCCGGAGTGCGCCAGCAGCTTCCAGTACCAGGAGTCCACCGCGAACTGGGGCACGGTGATCGCGCCCTCGTTGAGCGACTTCTCCCGGTCCACGAGCTGATCGACATCGATGGCGCTGGCCTTGCCGATGCCCTCGCACTCCGGGCACATGCCCTCGGGCAGGTTGAAGCTGAACGCGCCCGAGGTGCCGGCGTGCGGCTGGCCGAGGCGACTGAAGATGATGCGCAGCATGGTGTGCGCGTCGGTGGCGGTGCCCACCGTGGAGCGGGCGTTGGCGCCCATGCGTTCCTGGTCGACCACGATCGCGGCGCTGAGGTTGCGCAGCGAGTCGACGTCCGGACGGCCCAGGGCCGGCATGAAGGACTGCAGGAACGCGCTGTAGGTCTCGTTGATCATCCGCTGCGACTCGGCCGCGATGGTGCCGAAGACCAGGGAGGACTTGCCGGAGCCGGAGACCCCGGTGAAGACGGTGAGGCGACGTTTCGGAATGTCGACCGAGATGTCGGCCAGGTTGTTCTCCCGTGCTCCCCTGACCTCGATCACATCGTGACTGTCGGCAGGCAGTGCCACTTGACCCCCAGAGAACTTTAGGCTGTAAAGTGATGGCCGCAGGACGGTACTTTATGGCGTAAGGAGATGCAAGTTGGTGGTCTACGCCGCCCAGGGTGACGCGGCCAGGTCGATGGCCCTGCTGTGGCGCGGCACAGCGGATGAGCAGCCAAAACCCGGCCCGAAGCAGGGTTTGGACCTGGCCGCGGTGGTGACCGCGGCGATCGAGGTCGCCGATGCGGAGGGCATGGCCGCGCTGTCGATGCGCGCGGTCGGCCAGCGGCTCGGACGCACCGCGATGGCGCTCTACACCTATGTGCCGAACAAGAACGAGCTCATCGACCTGATGTACGACCGGGTGCTGACCGAGCTGCCGGTCGAATACGACCTGGACGAGGGCTGGCGGGCCGCGATCACGATGTGGGCGGAGGACACCTGGGAGTTCTACCTGCGGCACCCGTGGGTCCTGCAGGTCTCCCAGGCGCGGCCGGTGCTCGGGCCGGGCGAGTTCACCGTGCTGGAGACCACGCTGGGCCTGCTCTTCGCCACCGGGCTGGACACCGAGTTGGTGCGGCGGCTGGTCGGGGCGCTCTCGCAGTACGTGCGCGGGGCCGCGCAGCCGATCGCCGAGGCGCGGCAGGCGCTGGTCGCGACCGGGCAGACCGACGAGGAGTGGTGGTTCGGGCGCTCGGCGCACCTCGGCGAGGTGGCCCCGGAGTTCGGCACCCGGTTCCCGCTGCTGGCGCGGTTGCAGGAGGGTCCGGAGGAGGACCGGGGGGACACGCCGTACCTGGAGTTCGAGGCGCGGAAGACCTTCGAGGCCGGGCTGGCCGTGCTGCTGGACGGGATCGAGGTCGCCCGGCAGCGGGCCGGACTGGGCCTGGGTTTCAGCCCAGCGTGAAAGGACGGCGGTCCCCGGCCGCTGGTGGCTAGGCTCGCCGCGATCTCCGCGCCGGACGGAGCCTGAACCCGTTGGGGAACCCGATGAAGAAGCTGTTGGCCACCGCGACGGTGGCGGGCACGGTGCTGACCGGTGTGCTCCTCGGAGCCGGCACGGCCAGCGCCGCGAACCCGACCAAGCGCTGCGACCCGAACCCGGACCGGAGCTGCAGCCTGGCCTCGGGGTACTTCCCCGGCGGCACCATCTCCATCGACATCGACGCGTGGCTGCGTCCTGGCGCCCAGGACACCTACTTCACGTTCACCATCGGCAACTGCAAGGGCGGCGCCTACGCCAACGAGCCCGCGCGCAGCTGGACCTGCACGCTGCCGGCCAGCTTCTACACGCTGACCGCGCGGGCCAGCTTCGATGCCCCCACCTGGGAGCTCGGTCTCCGCTGGTGATGCCGCGCGCGGGGCCCTCCGCCCCGAGGGCCCCGCGCCTCAGCGCACCGCGAACGGGGTGAGCCTGCGGTCCCTGGAGTCGGTGTCGTGCAGGTACTTCCGGGTGATCCGCTCGCGCTCGACCTTCTCCCAGGTGTCCGCGACTCCGGCCAGCCAGCTGGCCACCGCGTGCGCGGTCCCGGTCGGCGGCACCGCGTCACTGGCCGGCGGGTCGGTCAGGTCCAACGGTTCCGGCAGCGGCGGCCAGATCGGCGCGACGAAGGTGTGCGGGGCGGGCAGCGCGTCGTAGACCGCCTGCAGGGCCTCCCGCTCGGCCTCGATCGCGGCCACCGTGGCGACCGGGTCGATGCGCCGTTCGACGGTGATCTCCAGCTCCGCCAACGCCTTCTCCCCGGCTGAGGTGATCAGGCAGCGGCGGCGCTCCAGCAGTGCGGCGATCTTCTCCGGCTCGTCCCGGCCAGTCACCCAGGCGCCGGTCAGCCGGGACATGCCGTCGTCCAGCCCGGTCTGCACGTGCCAGATGACCACCTGCTCGCCTTGGGCGTCCAGCACGGCGTCGGTGCGATCGAAGTCAGGCACCCGGCCAGCCTAGCGGCCACTCGCGGCGAGCAGTTCGAGGTAACCCTTGCTGGACCGGAACAGCAGGTCCGCGTGCGGTTCCAGCTTGCCGGGGGCCCAGCGGCGGGCCTCATAGTTCTCGGTGGCGGCACGCAGCGCGGCGTGGCAGAGCGCCAGCTCCTCGACCAGCCGGGCCTGGTAGTCCACTGTGGACGGAGCTTCGGCGCGGAACGGCTCCAGGTCGCCTTCGGCCAGCGCGGTCAGCGCGTCGGTGGCAATGCCCTCCTCGGCCGACCACACCGGCACTGGGCGGACGATGTGGTGGTTCCACACCGGGGCCTGGGCCGAGCGCCACAGCGGGATGAAGGGGTTGCGGGACAACCGGGTCAGGTTCGCCCAGTGCTGCGCGCCGGTGGGCTCGCCGCGCCAGGGCACCTCGGCCGGCGGCAGGTCCACGGACAGGGCGACCGTGATCATCTCCGGTTCGGCCCCCGGTTCGAGGATCTCGCCTGCGGCCCAGAGGGCGCGCACGCGCAGCGGGCTGATCGGGTTCGGGTTCGCCGCCAGGCCGGCGCAGGTCTGCGCCAGGGTTTCCAGGTGGTGGGCCGCGCGGTTGCGTTTCACGGTGTCATCCTGCCCGAGTGGAACTCCGCGATGGCCTCGGCCACCTCTTCCGGCCACTCCCCTCGGCCACCAGCGCGGTCACCTCGGCCCGCCAGCCGGGGTGGCCTGCCCAGAACTCCGCGCCGGCCCCGAGCACCGCGCACAGCAGGTCGCCGGGGTAGAAGTCGGCCTCCAGCAACGGATCCGCGCGCAACCGCGCCAGCGCCAGCGGCACCAGGTGCGGCAGGCCGATGTGCTGGCCGATCAGCAGCCGCAGGTCGGCGGGGGTGAGCCGGTCCAGCGGGACCCGGCGCAGCTGGTGGCAGCGGGTGATCAGGTGGCTGGCCTCCGGCGGCGGCGGGCCCCAGTCGTCGCGTTCCAGCTCGGTCAGGTTCATCCGGTCTGCTCCGTTCCGTAGGCGCGCAGGAACGCCCGCACTCCCTCGGCGACCGCGGCTTCGAAGAGGTCGGGCGCGATTGGCCGCGCACCGTAGAAGGTGGCCGCCTGGACCTCGCCGACGGCCAGCAGGGAGAAGTGGGTGGCGGCGCGCTGGGGGTCCTCGATGGTGAGCAGGCCACGCTCGCCCAGGTCGCCAAGTCGGCGGGCCAGCTCGGCGCGGACCGGGGCGGGGCCGGTCTGCTGCCAGGCGGCCAGCACGTCCGGCGGGAAGTGGCCGACCTCGGCCTGGATGTGGCGGACCAGGGCGAAGTGGCCGTTGTAGACCTGGAGCGGGGCGGCGAAGTCGCGGGCGAAGGCGAGCAGGTCGGCCTCCAGGTCCAGGATCTTGTCCAGGTGCCTGGCCATGCTGGCCAGCATGGTCTCCCTGACCTGGGCCGCGCTCTCCAGGATGATCGCGCGGAACAGGTCCTTCTTGTCCGCGAAGTGGTTGTAGATGGTGCGGCTGGAGACCGCGGCCTCCTTGGCGATCACGTCGATGCCCGCCCGGGTGTAGCCGTCCCGCGCGAAGACCGTCCTGGCCCCCTCGAGGATCGCCTGCCGCTTCTCCGCGAGCCCCTTCCGGCCACTGTTCTCGCTGCTCAAGGCGTCCCTCCCGGAAATTTTTACAATACTCGTTTTACTTGTTGCAACGGTCGTTGTACCTTGACGACGTTACCCGACGAGATCCTGGGGGACCTCATGACCACGCAGGCGCCACCTCGCGCTCGCTCGCAGATAGTCGCATTGGTGCTGGTGCTCGGTGGGGTGCTCACCGGGCTGGACCTGACCATCGTGAACGTGGCGCTCAAGCACCTGGCCACCGAGTTCCACGCCCCGCTGCCCACGGTCGGCTGGGTGGTCACCGGCTACTCCCTGGCCATGGCCGCGGTCATCCCGGTCACCGCCTGGGCGGTCGGCCGCTTCGGCGCGACCCGGATCTACCTGTGCGCCATCGGCTTGTTCCTGTTCGGCTCGGCGCTGGCCGGGGCCGCCTGGGACATCGGCTCGCTGATCGGCTTCCGGGTGGTGCAGGGCCTGGGCGGCGGGATGATCATGCCGGTCAGCATGACCATCCTGGCCCGCGCGGCCGCGCCCGGCGAGCTGGGCAAGGCGATGAGCACCATGGGACTGGGCGTGCTGATCGGACCGCTGTCCGGGCCGGTGCTCGGCGGCTGGCTGGTGGACGAGGTGTCCTGGCGCTGGATGTTCTTCCTCAACCTGCCGATCGGCGCGGCGGTGATCCTGTTGGCGCTGAAACTGTTCCCGCCGGATGCCGCGAGCACCCCGCGCAGGCTCGACCTGCCCGGCCTGCTGATGCTCTCCCCCGGCCTGGCGCTGGTCCTCTACGGCGTCACCGTCGGCGGCGAGCAGGGCGAGTTCGGCGGCAGTACGCTGCTGGCGATCGTGGCCGGCGCGCTGCTGGTCGGCGGGTTCCTGGTGCGCGCCAAGCGGATCCGCGAACCGCTGATCGACCTGGGCCTGTTCCGGGACCGGGTGTTCGCCGCCGGGGTGGGCACGCTCGCGCTGTACTCCTGCGGGTACTTCGGCTCGATGTTCCTGATGCCGCTGTACTTCCAGCTGGCCCGCGGCGAGAGCGCCACCTCGGCCGGACTGCTGATCATCCCGGCGGCCCTGGGCTCCGGACTGATCATGCAGGTGGCCGGGCGGCTGGTGGACCGGTTCCCGCCGGGCCTGATCGTGCTGGCCGGAATTTCGGTCGGGGTAACGGGATTCCTCGCCTTCGCCGCGCAGCTGGCCATGGACGGGCCGTACTGGGGGCTGCTGATCGCGGTCGCGCTGGTCGGGGTGGGCGGTGGTGGCACCATGATGCCGACCATGACCGCGGCCACCCGCGCGCTGCCGCCGGAGCGCACCGCGGCAGGCAGCGCGGTGCTCGGCCTGACCAGCGCGCTGGCTGGGGCCACCGGCACCGCGGTGCTCTCGGTGGTGCTGGCCGCCAACCTCGCCGCGAGCGCTCCCGGCGCGGCGATCCAACAAACTTATCTGCTGGTCGCGGGCCTGGTGGCGGTCGCGCTGCTGCCCGCGCTGATGTTGCCCAGGAGGGCCGCGTGAACGAGATCGCCTTGCTGCGCCAGGAAATCCGGGCGCTGACCGACCGCACCGAGATCGTCGAGCTGGTCACCCGGTTCCTGCGCTCGCTGGACGAGCGGGCCTTCGACGCCCGCTGGGCGGAGCGCACCTTCGCCCCGGACATCGAGCTGCACTACCCGGTCGGCTCCTTCCACGGCCTGGCGAACATGGTGGAGCTGCACACCGCCACGCTGAACCTCTTCGGCCCGACCCAGCACCTTGCTGGCAACCACCTGGTCGAGCTGGACGGCGACCGGGCCACCGTGCGCTGGGACGGCGTGCAGTCGCACGTGCACCTGGAGGCCACCCAGCAGCTGCGCGCGGACCCGCCGGGCGAGCGGTTCGTCAGCGGCGGCTGGTACCAGGCCGAGGTGGTGCGGCTGGACGGGCGCTGGCGGTTCCGCCGGATCGAGCTGCACGTGACCTGGAAGCAGGGCAAGCCGCCGGTGGTCACCGAGGAGATCGGCGCGGTGCTGGGGCGCTTGCGGGCCTAACCGGCCACGATCGACTCGATCACCGCGGTGATCCGGCCGACCGCCGAGTCGGGGTCGGGCGCGCCGACGTCCAGCCAGGCGGTGATCGCCTCCAGGCAGGTGGTGGTGGCCAGCCGGGCGGCCCAGCGGGTCCACGGGTCCTGCCCGGCGAGCCTGGTCAGCACCTCGGCGGCCATGGCCGAGCGCAGCCGCTGGGCCTGGGCGGCGTACTCCGGCTGGTGCGCGGCGTGCTGGAACAGCACCCGGAAGGCGGCGGGTTCGGCCGCCGCCCAGGTGACCAGTGCCTGCACGCTGGCGGCGCCCACCTCGACCTCGGTGGCGGCCAGCAGGCGGCTGGTGGCGCGGTCCAGCACCGCGTGGCACAGGTCCTGCTTGGACTCGAAGTGCCGGTACAGGATCATCCGGCTGACCCCGGCCTCGGCGGCCAGGTCGTCCAGGCTGGTGGCGGCGAACCCGTTGCGGGACAAGGCTTCGGTGGCCGCGACCAGGATCTGTTCGCGGCGCTGGGCCCGAGGCAGTCGCCGGGTTGGGGCTGGGTCGTCGGCAGGCATCGGTTGAAGAGTAGACGCTCGGATGTATACCTTGAGATATACATTCGGGGATCTACTTGAGGTGGGCGCGATGACGGAACGGGTGCGACGGATCCGGACGCCGCTGGGCGATGCGGCGTGGCTGGTCACCGGGCATGCGGAGGTGCGGCGGCTGTACGCGGACCGGCGGCTGGGGCGCACGCACCCGGATCCGGCCTCGGCGGCGAGGTTCGGTGACCACCAGCTGCTCAGCGCCTCGGAGCTGTACTCCCATGAGCACGAGCACGAGGAGCACATGGCGATGCGGGCGCTGTTGCAGCCGTTCTTCAGCGGGCGGCGAATGGCGGCGCTGGGCGAGCCGGTGCGGGCGCTGCTGGCGGAACTGCTGGACGAGCTGACCGCGGCGGGGCCGGGCGCGGACCTGCACGCGATGGTGTCCGCGCCGCTGTCGGTCCGCACGCTGTGCGCGCTGCTCGGGGTGCCGGACCGGGACCGGTTCCGGGACCTGGTGGACGGGATGGACGTGGGCGACCGGGCGCGGGCCGATGCCGCGCAGGCCGAGCTGGCCGGGTACCTGGGCGGGTTGATCGAGCGGAAACGGTTGGCGCCGGACGATTCCCTGCTGGGCGGGCTGTGCGCGGCCGGACTGTCCACTGAGGACATCGCGGGGATCGCGACGATGGTGTTGTTCGCCGGGTACGACAGCACCGCGGTGATGATCGACTCCGGGGTGGTGCTGTTGTCGCGGCACCGGGAGCAGTGGGAGCTGCTGCGCGCGGTGCCGGCGGCGGTGCCCGGCGCGGTGGAGGAGATCCTGCGGCTGGCCGACGCGGAGGAGCCGGAGGGAGCGGGTTTTCCGCGCTATGCCAGGGAAAGCTTCGAGGTCGACGGGGTGATGATCGAGCGGGGTGAGGCGGTGCTGCTGGATGTGGCGCGGGCCAACCTGGACGAGCGGGCCTTCGCCGAGCCGCTGCGTTTCGACCTCGGCCGCTTGCCCAACCCGCAGCTGTCCTTCGGACACGGGCCCTGGCACTGCCTTGGCGCGCCGCTGGCCAGGTTGCAGCTGACCGAGGTGTTCACCGCGCTCCCCGCCCGGTTTCCCGGGCTGCGGCTGGGGATTCCGGACGGGGAGCTGGCGCGGGCGGGCGGCACGTTCACCGGACGGATGCGCGGCCTGCCTGTGGTGTGGTGATCAGGCGCCCACGGTCTTGCGCAGCCACACCCTGGTGGCCTCGCGGTATTGGTGCGCGTTCTTGTGCAGGGCAAGGGAATGGCCCGCGCCGGGCAGCGTGTAGGTCTCCAGCTTCGCGGCCGGGCTGTAGTACGGGGCCTCGGCCGGGCGGAGGGTCTTGCCGCTGGTGCAGTCACGCAGCGCGAGCAGGCCGCAGAACAGGATGTCCTTCTGCCCCACCGGCTGGAAGACCGGCACGTTGATGCCCAGGGTGGTGGGCAGCACGATGCCGAACACCGCGACCGTGCCCATGCCCGGCACGGAGACCTGGTCCTTGGTGGCCTCGTCCGCCTCGATCACTTTCGGGTCGGTGTTGGCCGCGTTGTAGAACAACGGTCCTCGGGCGCCGGGGCGGGTGGCGAACCACAGCGGGTCGCTGCCCCGGCTGCCCAGGACCGGGTCGAGCAGGGCGGGTCCGAGGCCGAGCACCGCGCCGAGGCCGAGCACCGGCAGCGCGGGCAGGTGCGTGATGCCGCTGAGGATGACCGCGTCCACGTCCTTGTACAGCGCGGCTTCCGCGGCCACGATGCCGGAGCCCACCGAGTGGCCGACGATCACCACCTTCTGGAACGGCACCCCGCCGACCCGGCCCGCGCGCAGGTGCTGGACCACCTGGTGCATGGAGTCGGCCTCGGCGGAGAGCAGCATCGGCAGGCTCAGCGGCTTGCTGCTCCTGCCGGTGCCGAGCCGGTCCACCGCGAAGGTGGCGAACCCGGCCTTGGCCATGTCCCGCTGGTAGGAGTAGCGCTCCGGCTGGTACGGCAGGTCCCAGTAGGCGCGGTTGTAGGTGCCGCCGTGCACCAGCAGCTGCACCACCGGCGGGGTCTTGCCGCTGGGCAGGCAGAGCTGGCCCTGCACGGTGGCCGGGCCGCCGGGCAGCAGCGGCAGCAAGCCGGGGCCGGTGACCGGCAGGTCGAGCACGGTGCAGTTCACCGGGTTCGCCGCGGCCTGGGGGGCGAGGACCCCGCTGAGCAGCAGGGCGCACGTCGAGGTGACCGCGAACAGCTTCGGGAGCAGTCTCACGGGGACAACCTTCCAAGATCGGAAAGGGTCGGGAGTGGCCTGACAATACACCCGGTAGCCGGGCGGATACTTTCAGGTGACTACCGGGAGTGGACGGTCATCGGCAGCTGGTTGAGCTGCATGGTCGCCTTGACCTTGGCGTAGACCCGCTTGCCCGGCACCGGGACCAGGCGCCAGCGCGCGCCGATGGTGGCCGCCACGATGGCGATCTCGGTCTGCGCCAGGAAGGCCCCCGGGCAGTAGCGGGCGCCCGCGCCGAAGGGGATGTAGGCGCCCTTGGGTAGCGCGGCCATCCGTTCGGGGGTCCAGCGGTCGGGGTCGAACCGGTCCGGATCGGGGAACCAGCGCGGGTCGCGGTGCAGGGTGTGCTGGCTGACCGCGACCTCGGCGCCTGCCGGGATGCGCACGCCGCCGAGCTCGACTTCCTGCCGCGCCCTGCGCATCAGGATGATCGGCGGGGTGCGGCGCAGCACCTCGTTGACGATCTGCTGGGTGTACTGGAGTTTCGGCAGGTCGGCGAAGGTGACCGGGTGGCCGGCCAGCACCTCGTCGAGCTCGGCGTGGAAGCGGCGCTCGATCTCCGGGTTGCTCGCCAGCTCGTGGAAGAACCAGGTCAGCGCGACCGAGGTGGTTTCCGCGCCGGTGGTCAGGATGGTGACCACCTCGTCCTGGATCTGCTCGTCGGTCATGGCCGCGCCGGTCTCCTCATCGCGGGCGGCGAGGAACACCGAGAGCAGGTCGCCGTGGTCGCCGCCCTGCCGGCGCGCGTTCATGATCGCGGGCGGGATGACCGCGCGCAGCCGGGCCGCGGCCTCATCGAAGCGGCGGTTGCCGGGGATGGGCAGTTTCTCCACCAGACGCGGGGAGAACGCGCGGATGAGCACGTTCTGCAACATGATCGGGATGGACCGCTGGATCTCGGCCAGCACCTCGGCGCCGAGGTCGGCGGCGAACAGGGTGCGCCCGGCGATGGTGAGCACCACGTCCTGCATGAGCGCGTCCACCGCGACCTGCTGGCCGTCCCGCCAGGAGTCGGCGAGCTCCTGGGCCAGGCCGGTGATGGTGTTCTCGGCGTAGGCGGCGACCCGGCCGCGGGCGAAGGCGGGCAGCACCATCCGGCGCTGGCGCTGGTTGAACTCGCCGTTGGAGGTGGCCAGGCCGTCGCCGAAGAGCGGGCGCATCTTGTCGAAGACGATGCCCTTGTCGAACTTGTCCGCCTCCACCGCGAGCAGCCGCAGCGCGAGCTCCGGGCTGGTCACCAGGTAGACCGGCATCGGGCCGAGGAAGATCCGCACCACCTCGCCGTGCGCGGGCAGCGAAGCCAGGAACGGCAACGGTTTCCGCAGCAGGGACAGGGTGTGCCCGAGCAGCGGTAACCGACCGGGAACCACCGCGACCATCGCACCACCTTATCTACCGAACGTGTGAACGCGGTAACGATATGTAGTCACACTGGCCTCGCGCGACGCTTCTCCAGGCACATGCACACGATCGGATGGACCTCGTTACCAACCCTTCCTTCGGGTGTGGCCCCCCGGTCCTAAGCTGCACACGGTAACCGCGCCCAACGAGGGGAGTCCGGGTGGCCGAGCGGAACTGGGTACCGGCGGGCATCGACACCAGCGTGCCGAGCCCGGCCCGGGTCTACGACTACTGGCTGGGCGGTGGCCACAACTTCGAGGCCGACCGGCAGCTGGCCGAGCAGATCCTCAAGATCATGCCGGACCTGCGCAGCGCCACCCAGCTGAACCGCTCGTTCCTGCGCCGCGCGGTGCTGCACATGGTGGACAACGGGGTCCGCCAGTTCCTGGACATCGGCTCGGGCATCCCGACCGTCGGCAACCTGCACGAGATCGTCCAGCGGGCCGACCCGAGCTGCCGGGTGGTCTACGTGGACCGGGACCCGGTGGCGGTGGCGCACAGCCAGATGTTGTTGCACGGCAACCCGAACGCCGAGGTCATCCAGACCGACCTGCGCGACGTCGAGGGCGTGCTGGACGCCCCGGAGACCAAGCGGCTGATCGACTTCAGCCAGCCGGTCGGCCTGACCATGTTGCTGCTGCTGCACTTCGTGCCGGACGAGTGGGACCCGGTCGGCCTGATCGCGCGGTACCGCGAGCGACTGGCCCCCGGCAGCTACTTCGCCGTCTCGCACGTCTCCGGCGACGCCAACGCCGCGGGCCTGGACGAGGCGGTGGAGGCGTACAAGCGCACCCAGAACGCGCCCATCATCCGCAGCCACGACGAGGTGCTCCGCTTCTTCGAGGGCTTCGAGCTGGTCGACCCGGGCCTGGTCGGCTGCGCGTTCTGGCGGCCCGACGGCGTCGGCGACGTCACGGACAAGCAGGAGATCAACAACCTCCCGTTCGCCGGAGTAGGCCGCAAACCCTGACCCGCCAACGACTCCCGGTCAACGAACCATCCGCTCCAGCACATCGAGCTGGGCCGGGTTGTACAGGTCCCGGATGGCCTGGACCATCACCCGAACCCCGAAACTCGCACCCAGCGGCGCCCCGGCGAACAGGTTCTGCACCTCAGGCGCACCAGCGATCATGTCCCGGCTGATCGGCCCCAGCCGTTCGGCCAACTCCCGCCGGGTCCGCTCATCGGCGTCGGGGGGCAGGTTGTTGAACTCGACCAGCACCGGATCAGAACTGTTGGCCCGCACCATCTCCGCGAAGGCCTGGAGCGCCGAGGGCGCGATCACCCGGCTCAGCACCACCGCGAAGTCCCGGTCAGCGGGAGTCACGTTGGTACCGGCCAAGATCTGACCAAGCTCGGGCTCCACGTCGGTCGGCGTGGCCTTGCACAGGATCAGCGCGAGTTCCGCGCGAATCCGTTGCAGGCGCTCGATGGTCTCGGCCAACTCCGAGTCCAGGGAGCGGAGGGCCTCCTCGGGGTGCTCGTCGGCGTCGCCCAACTCGGCGATCTGGGCCAGGGAGAGACCGAGGGTGGTTAGGCGTTTGATGCGGAGCACGCGGATGAGGTGGGCGGCGGTGTAGCTCTTGTAGCCATTGGCGCGGCGCTCGGGCTCGGGCAGCAGACCGACCTCGTGGTAGTGCCGGACGGCACGCAGGGTGGTGCCCGCCAGCTCAGCGAGTTGCCTGGTACTCCAGCCCACGGTGGTTGCTCACTCCCAGGATCAGGTTTGTCGACAAGAGACAGTTCAAACTATGCCGCTACGGCACAGTCAAGCGAACCGGGGCTCGCCGGGGGTGAAAACCCACAAAGCGGGCCTCTCGTCTTCTCCGTACGGCCTGGAGACTGCTGACCGCATCTCTCCACCCGGCCCCTGCAACCTGCCGCCGCCCGCCTCGCCCAACGTGACGGGGGCCGGGTGGGGAGGTGTGGTTTGCTGTCGGAAGGTCGTGCGGAGAAGACGAGAGGGTCGCGAGCATGCTGGAATCGGCCCCGGCAGCCCAGACCCCGCCCCGCAACCTGCTCATCTCCGGCTTTTGACTTGTCAAACCCCTCCGGTGGTCTGCCCGTCCGGCGAGGACATTCTTTTCGCTTTTGATCTTAGGTTTTCAGGCGAAGATCAAAGTCAAGAGCGTCCTCGCCGGACGGGCAGAGATCAAAGCATGGGGGGGAAAATCAAAGTCAAAGGCCAAGACGCAGGCGGGTCTTGAGGTTCCCCATGCCCGTCAACCCTCCGAAATCAAACCACATCCCAGCCCACGGCCGCCCTTGCGTTGCGTGGCCTTGGCGGCGGTTGCTGTGTGCGTCCGTGGGCTGGGATGCGGTGTGATCTCTCCAGGTTGACGGGCATGGGGAACCTCAAGACTTCGGGACAGTTTTGAAAAGCCAACCTGTCGCTAGTTCATGTGGCTGATCTCCGGCCAGAGGTCGTCCCAAGACCGCGTGACGTTCTCGCAGAGCCAGATCTTGCCGCCCTGTTCGCGGTTCTTGATGTTCAGGTCGTTGCGGATCTCGGCTTCGTAGCGGAGGTTGGTGCATGCCTTCTTGGCCCAGGCAGGCGGTTCTGGGCTCTTGGCCGGTTGGATCAGGATGGCGTTCCGTGCGGTTGCCGGGGGGCGTTCCCAGGCCGCGTAACCCCGGTATCCACTGTGGACCGTCGGGAGACCCCTGGTGCGGCCGTAGCGGTGCAGGGCAGCTGCTTCGCCGAAGTTCTCGGTGATGATGACGGTGGTGCCGCGTTGGGCTGGGGGCAGGGTGTCGTAGACCTTGGTGACGGTGTTGGTGAGTTCCGGCCAGCCGAACTGTTCGGCGGACAGGCCGTTCATCTGGATCACCGGGATGCGGTGGAGCTGGCTTTCCGGGACCAGGGGCAGCGCCAGGGGGAGGATGAACACCGCGGAGAGGACTCCGGCGGTGGTGGCCACTGTGGTTCTCGCGTTGCCCTTGGCTCGGGTCAGCCAGCCGTCCACGGCCAGACCGCCCGCCGCGAGCAGGGCTGGGTAGCCGCCGAACAGGTACAGGGGGGAGCCGCCTGCGGCGAGCAGGGCGATGGTGAGGATGAGGAAGGCCGCGCCCAGGAAGCGGAACTGGGGGGTGCGGAGCAGGCGGACCAGGCCGGCCAGCCAGAGGGGGGTGAGCAGGGGGCCGATGGCCAGGGCCTGCATGGCGAGGAAGAGGGCTGGGCCGCCTCGGTCGGTGTTGCCTTCGCTGAGGATCTTGGCCATTTCCAGTTGGGGCCAGCCGTTTTCGTACTGCCACAGCAGGTTGGGGAGCCAGATCAGGACCGCGATCGCGGCTCCGGCCCAGAGCCAGGGGGTGCGGAACAGGGTGCGGGGGCCGGTGAGGAGCAGGGCCAGCAGGAGGGAGGCGACCACCGCGCCGATGAGGTACTTGTTGTGCAGGGCCACGCCCAGGATCGCGCCCGCGGCCAGCAGCAGTTTGGGGTTGCCGCCGCGGATCACCTTGACCAGCAGCCAGATCACCGCGGCGGTGAAGGTGATGTCGAAGGTGGTGGTGTGCAGCATGTGGCCGGGGATCAGGACCATGCCGGAGAGCGCGGTGGCCAGGGCGGCCAGGGTCTGGGCGCGGTGGGTGCCGCCCAACTCCCTGGCGGTGAGGGTGACGAACAGGACGGTCAGGGCTGCGGCCAGCGCGGCGGGGAGGCGCAGGGCCATCATGGAGTCCGGGACCAGGAAGTCCATCAGGGCGGCGATCATCGGGGTGAAGCTGGGCTGGTCGGGGTAGCCCCAGGCCGGGTGCTGGCCCGCCACGATGAAGTACAGCTCATCGCGGTGGTAGCCGTAGCCGCCGCTGAAGGCGATCAGCGCCAGGGCGGTCACGGCGGGGATCGCCAGCGCCGCCCTGGACAGCGCCGGGCGCACCGAAGTCTCCTGCATCATGGCGGGAAGCCTGCCGTCACAAGGGTTTCCCGGCCATGGGTCTGCGTCCCTGGCGGGGGTGGTGCCAGGTCTACCGTTGCGGAGGGCTCAGCTTGTGCACGCCGCCGGTGCGCAGGAAGCGGTTCACCCACAGGGTCGCCGCGCCCAGCGCGATGGCGTCCGGGCCCAGTTCGCACAGGGCGATCTGGGTGCCTTCGAACGGGTGGCGCAGGGCGTAGGCGCGGGCGGTGTCCCTGATCAGCGGGAGGGTGTGCTCGGCGAGCAGCAGTCCGGCCCAGCCGCCGAGCAGGATGCGTTCCGGGTTGAACAGGTTGACCAGGTTGGCGATGCCCGCGCCCAGGTACCGCGCGCTCTCCTCGATCAGGGCCCGGGCTTGGGGTGCGGGGTCGGCGAGGGCGGCACGGAAGGCGGTGGCCTCGTCGGTCAGCGGGGTGGTGATGTGCATGGCGGCGCGGTGGCGGGCGACCACGGCCGCCGCGCCGGTGAAGGACTCCAGGCAGCCGCGGGAGCCGCAGCGGCAGGGTGGACCGTCCAGGGCGAGGGTGGTGTGGCCCCACTCCCCCGCGCTGCGCCGGGCGCCGCGGAAGGGGTTGCCCTCGGCGATCACGCCCGCGCCGACGCCGGAGCCGATCAGGGCGATCACCGCGTGCTTCGCGCCCCGGCCCGCGCCGAACCACATCTCGGCCTGGCCCATGGTGTTCGCGCCGTTGTCGATGTGCAGGGGCAGGTCGGTTCCCTTGCGCAGCAATGCTTCCAGCGGCACCTTGTGCCAGGCGGCGGTGTGTCCGTGCACCAGCAGCTCGCTGTCCTGCTGCACCACGCCCGGCACCCCGACGCCGACGCCGAGCACCCGGTCGGCGCACACCGTGTCCGCGGCCAGCACCTTCTCCAGGCCGGTCAGGATGTGGCCGATCACCAGGTCCCGGTCCTGGTTGTCCGGCTCGACCGGCAGGGTCTCCTCAGCCAGCACGGCCAGGGTCAGGTCGAATGCCTTGACCCGCACCCAGGTCTCGGCCACCTCCACGCCGATCACCGTGGCGTGCCCTGGGTTCACCCGCAGCAGCCCGCGCGGGCGGCCGCCGTCGGAGTCCACCGTGCCCGCCTCGACCAGCACCTGCTCATCCACCAGCTGGCCCGCCACGTTGCTCACCGATGCCTGGCTCAGACCGGTGCACGCGGCCAGCTCACGGCGGCTGAGCGGGCCGTCGAAGTACACCGCGCGCAGCACCGTGGCCCGGTTGCCGCGGCGCAGGTCGTGCACCGTCTGACTGTTCTCGCGCACCCGCGTCCCTTCGCCGTCTTGACCGATTATCAACCTCCGAGTTAAATCACACCTTGAAATAAGGTGTGTTGCCCACGTCATTCCGCCGCCCTCGCTCTGTGTGAGGTTCCGCATGCGCAGTGTTCCGATCTTCTCCGCGGCGGCGCTGGGACTGGTGCTGACCGCATCCGTGCTCGCCGTCCCGGCTCCCGAGGCGCAGGCCGCCGGGGAGACCGTCAACGTCACGCTGACCACCACCACCGCGGCCAACAAGGGCCGCACCGTGACCCGGGGGCTGCAACCGCAGGCACCGGTCCGGTTCACCGCGGGCACCGGCAGTGGTGGCACCACCATCACCGTCGACGAGGGCCGCACCTACCAGGAGTTCGAGGGCGCGGGCGCCTCGTTCACCGACACCGCGGCCTGGCTGATGAACTCCAGCGGCGCGCTCACCCCGGCCACCCGCGAAGCCACCATGCGCAAGCTGTTCCACCCCGCTGAGGGCATCGGGCTGTCCTTCATCCGCAACCCGATGGGCGCCTCTGACCTGGCCCGCTTCGACTACAACTTCGACAACACCTGCTGCGACGTCGGCGACTTCACTATCAACCACGACCTCGCGGACGTGCTTCCCCTTACCCGGCAGGCGAAACAGCTCAACCCGGCGCTGAAGGTGATGGCCTCGCCGTGGAGCTCGCCGGGCTGGATGAAGGACAACAACCACATGCACCAGGGGTGGTTGCAGTCCCAGTACTACACCGCCTACGGCCAGTACTTCGCCAAGTACGTGCAGGCCTACCAGTCCCGCGGCGTGCCGATCGACTACGTCTCGGTGCAGAACGAGCCGACCTGCTGCGCCGGGTACCCCTCGATGCAGTGGAACGCCAACGGGATCATCCACTTCACCAAGAACGCGCTCTGGCCTGCCTTCCGCGCGGCCGGGATCAGCACCAAGACCCTGGTGCTGGACTGGAACTGGGACAAGTGGGCGGAGTGGGGCGCGCCGCAGGTCAACGACCCGGCCATCCGCAACGACCCGCTCTTCGGCGGGGTGGCCTGGCACGGCTACGGCGGCGACGTGGCCACCCAGTCCCAGGTGCACAACCAGTACCCCGGCATCAGGCAGTACGGCACCGAGCACTCCGGCGGTGAGTGGATCAGCGACCAGCACCGCGAGGACATGGTCGCCGACATCATCGGCCCCACCCGCAACCACGCCCGCAGCGTGGTCAAGTGGAGCCTGGCCCTGGACCAGAACCAGGGCCCGCACAACGGCGGCTGCGGCACCTGCACCGGCCTGATCACCGTGCAGAACGGCGGCCCCCGGCACGGCCAGGTGGACTACACCATCGAGTACTACAACATGGGCCACCTGACCAAGTTCGTCCGCCCCGGCGCGGTGCGGGTGGACACCAGCAACACCGCCGCGGTGAGCAACGTGGCCTGGCGCAACCCGGACGGATCCAAGGCGCTGATCGCCTACAACACCAGCGGCGCCAACCAGGACCTGCGGGTCAACTGGGGCGGCCAGTCCTTCAGCTACGACCTGCCCGCGCGCACCACGGCCACCTTCACCTGGGCCGGTCCGCCCAGCGGCGGCCCCACCGGCGACCGGCTCACCGGCCTCGGCGGCAAGTGCCTGGACGTCACCGACAACAGCACCGCCAACGGCACGCCCGCCCAGCTCTGGGACTGCACCGGCGCGCCGAACCAGCAATGGACCACCGCGTGAGCACACACCGGTGAGGTGGTAGGCCCGGGTCCGCGCGGGGAACCCGGGCCTACTTGACCAGCCCGGCCAGCTTCGTCACCAGCGTGGCCGGGGCGGGCATGCCCGCCATCTCCTTGCGCACGGCCAGGGACGCCTCGGTCAGCGCCGGGTCGGTGAGCAGCCTGCGCAGCTCCGCGGTGCTGATGTCCTTGGCCGCCACCGCGGTGCCCGCGCCACGCTTGGCGACCAGGCGGGCGTTGTGGTCGCGGTCGCCCGCGCCGGGCACCACCAGCTGCGGGATGCCCGCGGCCAGCGCCGCGGCCACCGAACCCGCGCCGCCGTGGTGCACCAGCGCGGCGCAGTGCGCCAGCACGCTGGTCAGCGGGGCCCAGTCCAGGGTGCGCACGTTGGCGGGCAGGGACTCCCGGCGCAGCACCCGGCGGTCCGGGCGCAGCAGCACGATCTCGGCGTCCAGGCCCTCGGCGGCGTCCACCACCGCGCTCATCAGGCGGTTGCCGCCCGGACCGCCGACGGTGCTGCGGCTGACCGCGATCCGCGGCCGCTCGGACTCCGCGGCCAGCCAGGCGGGCAGCTCGCCCGCGCCGCTGTAGGGCTCGTAGCGCATCGGCCAGCCCGGCTGCTCGCCGACCAGGCTGGGCGGCGCGGTGACGATCCGCGCGGCGGGCCCCGGCAGGTGGTCGATCCCGTTGCGGCGCAACGGCTTGCTCAGCTTCTCCTTGGTCGCGGCGAGCAGTTCCAGGCCGTCGAAGAGCGAGTTCTCCACCAGCACCGCGGGCACCCCGGTCACCGCGGCGGCCAGCGCGCCCGCGATGGCCAGCGGCTCGTGCAGGATCAGGTCCGGCCGCCAGGAGCGGGCCAGCTCGACCGCGCCGTCCGCGATCTCCTCGTTCACGTGCCCGAACAGCAGGGCCGCGCCCCTGGTACCGGACTTGCCCGCGATCTCCGCCTTGGCGATCAGCGGGTGCCACAGCAGGGTCCGGCGCACGATCGGCTCGAACCGGAAGCCGGGCGCGATGTCGCGCACCGGCAGGTCGGACTGGTCGGCCACGGCCAGCGCCTCGCCGGCGGTGGCCAGCAGGACCTCGTGACCGGCCTCGCGGATCGCGCGGGCGAGGGGAACCAGCGGCAACAGGTGGCCCAGCAGCGGAGCCGCGGTGATCATGACGCGCACCCCGCCACGGTAGCGTGATCTCCAGAGAGGTTTGTCGATCAGCCGAACGACCTACTCTGGATGCATGGAGCGGCCGAACCCGGCCCGCTGGCTGGCCTACGCCTACGGCGCTCGCCTGCCGGAGCGGTACCACGAGTGGGTGCTGCACGACGTGACCGCGCCGACCTGGCTGCTGCGGCACGTGGCCCGCACCCTGGTCCAGGCCGCGCCGCTGGTCTTCCTGCTGTTCCTGGTCTTCGACCCGCTGCTCGGCTTCCCACCGGCCATCGTGCTGCCCGCGCTGGGCATCGGGCTGCTGGTGAGCCTGTACTACTCGGCCTCCTTCGCGCCGGAGAGCGCGGACTACCGGGCGGCCAGGCACGGCTGGCCGGAGGGCCACGCGACCCAGGTCAGAGCGGCCCGTCGGCGGGACAGCGGTTCGCGCTGACCAGGTCAATTGTTACAGCCTGTGACACTTGTCATACGGGCTACGCGGACGCCTGCCGATGACCGACCATCGAGCCGCACTTCTTGGGATCTGAACGATTTCCCGTGACTGGGGGAACCAACACCGTGACTCGCCATCGTGCGGGCAAGGCCGTCGGCCTGCTCGCCTTCACCACCGCCGCGGCGCTGCTGACCAGCCTGCCCGCGCACGGCCTCGCCGGCGGTACCGCCGCGGCGGAGGGCTCCTACGGCTTCGTCGCCAAGATCGACGTCGGCCCTGGCACCCGCAGTTGCAGCGGCGTGCTGATCGACCCGAACTGGGTGCTGACCGTGAAGTCCTGCTTCCCGGAGAACGCCCAGGGCGGCAAGCCGGCCCAGCCGACCAAGGTCACCGTGGGCCGCGCCGTGCTCTCCGGCAGCACCGGCCAGGTGGTGGACGCGGTCAACCTGGTGCACCGCGCCGACCGCAACCTGAGCCTGGTCCGGCTGGCCACCCCGGTCGCCGGCGTGGTGCCGGCCACCGTGGCCAAGACCGCGCCCGCCGCCGGGGACACCGTGCGCCTGGCCGGATACGGCCGCACCGCCACCGAGTGGACCCCCGACCGGCTGCACACCGGCCCGGCCAAGGTCGAGTCGGCCGCCGCGACCACGCTCAGCGTGCTCGGCGAGGGCTCGGTCTCGGTCTGCCGCGGCGACTCCGGCGGCCCCGCCTTCCGCGAGACCGGCAGCCGCGCCGAGGTCATCGGCCTGCACGCGGCCTCCTGGCAGGGCGGCTGCATGGGCGAGACCGAGACCAGGCGCACCGTCACCGAGTCCAGGGTGGACAACCTGGACGGCTGGCTGGAAGCCCAGCTCATCGGCCTGACCGCGACCCCGCTGGCGCAGCACGGCAACCAGCTCAGCTGGCTGAACCCGCCCTCGCTCAACGCCACCGCCTACCGCGTCTACGGCGCGCAGACCGCGGACGTGCCGCTGGTCCCGGCGAACCTGCTGGGCACGGTCAGCGACGGCAGGTACGCGCACACCGCGCTGCCGGCCAAGCAGACCTGGCACTACCGGGTGGTCCCGGTGACCGCCGCCGGTGACGGCCCGGTCTCCTCGGTCGCCTCGGCCACCGTGAAGACGCACACCATCAGCGACTTCAACGGCGACGGCCGCGACGACATCTCCGCGATCTACGACTACAGCAACGGCGACGCGGGCACGTTCAGCTTCGACGGCACGGTCGCCGGTCCCACCGAGCCGGTGTCCAAGCACCGCACCGGTCCGAACAACTGGACCGTCTCCAGCGCCAAGTACCTCAACGGCGACTTCAACGGCGACGGCTTCGCCGACTGGGGCGCCTTCTACAACTACGGCGGCGGCAACATCAAGTTCTGGGTCCGCTGGGGCTCGCCGACCGGGCTCAAGGACGGCGCCGCGCTGTGGGACTCCGCGGGCCAGTGGGACTGGAACCGGGCGCAGTTCGTGGCCGGGGACTTCAACGGCGACGGCCGCACCGACGTCACCGCCGCCTACGGCTACGAGAACGGCCGCACCGCGTTCTGGCTGTTCCGGGGCAACCCGACCGGGGTGGACGCGCCGGTGCAGACCTGGAACTCCGGCGACGGCAACTGGGAGCGCACCAGCAGCACCTTCGTCGCCGGTGACTTCAACGGCGACGGCCGCGACGACATGGCCGCGCTGTACAACTACGGCGGCTACGACGTCGCGCTGTTCATCGCCAACGGCACCGTGGACGGGCACACCGCCCCCGTGCAGCAGTGGCGGACCGGCCCCAACCAGTGGGACCCGGGTCGTTCCCGGCTGTTGGCGGGCGACTTCGACGGCGACGGGCGCACCGACATCGCGGGCCTGTACGGCTACCCCGACGACCGGCTCGCGCTGTACGTGGCCAAGAGCACCGCGAACGGCCTCGGGCGGTTCGCGATGACCTGGGAGACCAGGCCGGGCGACTGGCACCTGCCGTCCAGCGTGTGGGTGGCCGGTGACTTCAACGGCGACGGCCGCTCCGACCTCGGCGGCTTCTACCACTACGGCGGCGGCAACATCAAGCTGTTCAACTTCCGCGGCCAGCCCGGCGGCGGCACCGACCGCGGCGCGGACGGCTGGGACTCCCGCGGCGGCTGGTACTGGGAGCGGGCCCACTTCATCCAGTGAGGTAGCGGAACGGACAACGCCCGGATCGGCTCAGGCCGGTCCGGGCGTTTCGCTGTGCGGGGTCAGGCGAACAGGCTGGCACCGAAGGCGGTGAAGACCAGCGCGGCGAGCACCGCGAGCCAGGTGGCGGTCAGGATGCCGTGGTAGCCGACCACGGCCCGGCCGCCGCCGCGCCCGCCGAAGTGGCCGCGTTCCAGGTTGTGCAGCGTGGTGTAGACGAAGACCGGGATGGTCACCGCCCAGACGACCATGCAGTAGGGGCAGAGCACCCGGATGTCGTACAGGCTCTGCACCACCAGCCAGTGCACGAACACCACCGCCAGCGTCGCCCCCGCTTGCAGACCCAGCCAGAACCAGCGGCGGTAGGTCGCCCCGGCCAGCAGCCCGAACCCGATCGCGGTGACCACGCCGAACCCGCCGATGCCCAGCAGCGAGTTGGGGAAGCCGAACACCGCGGCCTGCGGCGACTGCATCACCGTGCCGCAGCTGAGCGCGGCGTTGAAGGTGCAGGTGGGGATGTAGTTCGAGTTGAGCATCAGCTCGAACTTCTCCACCGTCAGCACGAACGCGGCCACCAGCCCGACCAGCCCGCCGACCGAGAGCACCCAGGCCACGATCCGGTCCAGCCTGCGGTCCTCGACCCCGGCGTCACCCTCGGCAACGACCTGCCTGCTCGTCATAGCGCATCCGATCCACTGCGGTTCCGGCCTGTTCCACGGTAGGCGGTGCGCGGAGACCACGCACCGCCCCGTCCGATCCCAGCACCGCTGAGGTGACGCCGAGGTGAAGACCGGCCATTCAGTTATCAGTTCACCCCACCGGGGCCAGCCGCCCCACCACCGTGTTGGCCGTTGTGGACGCCGTCTTGGCCGTTGCGGGACGCTGTGTTGGCCGATCCGGGACGCTGTGTTGGCCGTTGCCGGACGGTGTGTTGGCCGACCCGGGCGGCGGGGCGGGGCCTCGCGGGTCCGGATCGGCCAAGACTCCGTACTACTTCGGCCAACACTGCGTACGAGATCGGCCAACACGCGGGGTTAGCACTCGGGGTCGCAGCAGGAGTTGCGGCGCATGGTGTGGGCGACTTCGAGCCAGTGGGCGTCGTCGGGGGCGGACTTGGTGAGCGCCTCGGCCTGGTTGGCGAAGGAGCCGACCAGGTCGGCGGCGGTGAACTGGATGCCGCCGCGCAGCACCGAGGTGGTGCGGACCAGGGAGCTGAAGTCGGTGAACGGGTCACCGTCCACAATGGTCACATCGGCGACCTTGCCGACCTCGAGGGTGCCCAGGTCCTCGGACTGCCCGAAGACCTCCGCCGGCAGCGAGGTCACCGTGCGCAGGGCCTGCGCCGGGGTGAACCCGTTGCGGTGCAGGGCCCGCAGCGCCAGGTGCAGGTGCAGGCCAACCGCGACCAGTGGCTGGTCGGTGCCCAGGGCGACCAGGCCGCCGCCGTCGAGGACCCGCTTGTACACGTCCACCTCGGTGGACAGCGTGTTCAGCTGGGCCTGGCTGGGCGGCACCTTGGCCGCGGCCCGCGCGGCGGCGGCGTCCCACGGCGGCATCAGGGTGCCGACCCTGGGGTCCTCGGCCAGCGCGGCGTCCGCGCCGATCAGCGGGGCCGCGGTGAACGGGGTGGCGATGAGGTGGAAGTTCGTCTTCGTGTAGATCTCGGTCAGGTCCTGGTAGACGCGGCCGGAAGCGCTGGTCGCGTGGCCCCACTCCAGGCGCTGGGTGGCCTGCAGGTGGGTGGTCAGGTCCTGGTTGAGCTGCACGCCAGGCGAGCACAGGTGGCCGCCGCTGCGCACGCCGAGCCGCTCGTGCGCGAACCTGGCCGCCTCGGCCATGATCCAGCCGGGCGCGCGGACGTAGGTCTTGACGAAGTCCCAGTCCAGCGCGGCGGCCCGGTCCAGCGAGCGGCGCAGGCCCTCGCGGGTGCTGTGCGCGCGGCCCATGCTGTAGGCGACCCTGGCGCCGTCGAGCAGCTCGCCGGTGGCGATCAGCCGCGGTCCGGCCAGCGCGCCCGCGTTGACCGCCTCCCTGATCCGGGCCTGCTCGTAGGCGAAGCCGCCGAAGGAGACCGCGGTGGTGATGCCGTAGGCCAGCTGCAACGCGGTCTGGCGGCCGCCGTAGGTGGACTGCCAGGGGTGGGTGTGCGCGTCCCACAGCCCGGGCAGCACGGTCTGCTTCGAGGCGTCGATCCGCTTACCGACCGGCCGGCCGGGACGGTGCGGCTCGACCGCGGCGATCCGGCCGCCGCGCAGCACCAGGTCCACGTCCTGGCGCACCTCGTCACCGGCGCCTGCCCAGAACCGGCCTGCGTGCACCACGGTGTCCTCGGGCCGGGGCCGCCGGTAGTCCAGCGGCGCGCGGACCGTCCGCGGCGCGCCCCCGCCGACCCCGATCAGCCGCAGGCGGCCGCCGGAGAGGTAGAGCACGGTGCGGCCGTCACCGGCGAAGGACGGGTGGTCGGCGGCCTCGTCGGCGAGCTTGCGCGGCGGGCCGGAGGGGGTGCCGTCCCGGCCGATCGGCACCAGGTGCAGCGCGGATTCGATGATCACCGCGAAGTGCCTGCCGTCCGGGGACCAGACCGGGCCGGAGTCGTAGCGGTCGGCGATCGAGGTGTTCGGCGCGACCGGGTGCAGCCGGGACTTGCCGGAACTGACCTCGATCACCCTGATCAGGTTGTAGCCCTCGCGGAAGCGGCCGTTGAGCCGGTTGCGGTCGCAGAAGGCGAGGAACTTCCCGTCCGGCGACCAGCTCGGCCGTCCCGGGATGCCACCGCCGCCGAGCGGGGCGGCCAGCACCTTCTCCGTACCCGCGGCCAGGTCGCGCAGCACCAGGTTGCCGGACATGTCCAGCGCGGCCAGCCACTTGCCGTCCGGGGACAGCGCGGGGTGCACCCGGCCGCCGGTGGCCAGCACGGTCTCCGCGCCGGTGGCCAGGTCGCGGCGGCGGGCGGTGTAGAGGCCGTCGCGGTCGTCGCTGTAGACGATGCCCTTGCCATCGGCGGTCCAGGTCGGCGCGAGCAGGAACCGGGTCGGCTCGGCGGTGACCACCTTGCGCGGGCTGCCGCCGGAGCTGGGCACGGTCCACAGCGAGTTGAGCGCGGCGAAGACGATCTGGCGACCGTCCGGGGACAGCGCGGGCAGGTGCGGCGAGCGCACGTCGCGCACCCCGCCGCCGGTGAGGTCGTAGCGCTTGCCGCGGTAGCGCGGCCGGTCCACCGGCAGCGTCGCGGTGAAGGCGATGGGCTCGGCGTTCGCGGGCGCGGTGGGGCGCAGCAGGGTGAACTTGCCGCTGACGGTGAGCAGCAGCTGGTCCGCAGCCACCCAGCGCGGCGGCACCGGCTCCACGTCGCCGTCCACCGGCACCGGCTGACCGGCCACCACCAGGGTGCAGCCCGCGGCGGGCGCCGGGGTGGTGCGCAGGTAGGCCAGGCGGCCGTCCGGGGACAGCGCGGGGGCCAGCACCTGGGCGCCGCTGGTGTCGGTGTGCGCGACGGTGACCGGGCCGCTGCCGTCGGCGCGGACCGCGGCCACAGTGCGGGAGTCCAGCGCGGTGCCGGTGAAGGAGCCGCGCACGAACAGGATCCGGCTGCCGTCGGCGGAGAAGGTCGGGTCGAAGTCCTCCCACGCCTTGTCCTGCAACGGACCGTCCTGGCCGGGCTTGCCGGTGATCCGGGTCAGCTCGCCGGTGCGCACGTCCAGCACCCAGATCCGGTACGGGCTGCCCTCGACGGTGTGCCCCTCCCGCTCGGAGGCGAAGACGATCTTCGTGCCGTCCGGGGACCAGGCCGGGCCGCGGTCGTCCCACGGGCCGTCGGTGAGCTGGCGCAGGCCGGAGCCGTCCGCGCGCAGCAGCCACAGGTGGAAACCGCCGCCGCGATAGGCGCAGACGACGAGCTGCTTGCCGTCCGGGCTGAACACCGGCCGGTTGGGTTCGAGGTCGGCCGGGGTGAGCGCCTTGGCTTTGCCGCCGCCGCGGGGAATGGCCCACAGCACGTTCTGCACCTCGGCGACCAGGCTGCCGTCGGCCGGGCTCAGGGTGGCCGCGCCGTTGGTCGCCGCGGTGAAGGAAAGCGCTGTCCGACCAGCCTCTTCGGCGGCGGGCGCGGCGAGTGCCCCCGGTGCGGAACCGAGGACTCCGGCGGTGCCCGCCGCGGCCGCGGTGAATGCGGCCGCCTGCAGGAACCGGCGTCGGGACAAAATCGAATCGTTGCTGTCCGAAATCTCCACGCGTCGAGGCTACTCAGCCGATCAGCCCCGACAAGTGCGTTTTCGTTCAGCGAATAGTGCATTTCCGGGGTTTGTCGGATTTATTCCCAATCCCAGTGAAAACTGTGCCAGCCCGGCCGGGGTTCGGGCACCAGCAGCTCGACCAGCCCGGTGCGGTCGACCGCCACCGTGCGGACGGTCTCCGGGCAGCTGGCCGGGTCGGGCTGCCAGGTGTGCCGCACCCGCACGGGCAGCGCGTCCGGGTGGAAGGTCAGCCTGGTGCCGAGGGAGTGCACGCCCGCGCGCAGGTGGCCGCGGTAGCGGTGCGCGGTGCGGTGGCAGCCGGTGAACAGCCAGCGCCACTCCAGCACCTGTGCCTCGCCCCGGCGCAACGGCTGGTCCAGCACCAGTTCCGCGTAGGTGGCGCGGTGGTCGCGGTGCTGGCGGCCCAGCTCGCCGCCCAGCAGCGCCTCGAACTCCGGCTGGTGCCGCTCGCCCGCCGGGCCGCGGTGCCCGGTGACGTAGCTGCCCACCCCGTCCGCCTTGGCCAGCACGAACCGGTGGTGCGCGACCTCCCGCCACTCCCGGTGCACGCCGACGGTGACGTCGACGTCCACGCTCACCATGCCGAGGCGGTCCGGATCCTCGGCGGCGAACGGGAACGGCGTGGCGTCCACTGTGGACGGTGGGGGGAACGAGATCACTGCGGCGGCTCCGATCACGAGCGGCCCACGTAGGCGGCGGGACCGTCGCAGTTTAGGTCGCCGCAGCGGCGGAAAAGGTTGCTTCGAACGGATTCACCCGTCCCACTCCCAGGCCAAACCGTATATACCGGGCTCAGCATCGAGCACGGCGTGGTGCGCGCTGCCGCTGGGACCTGGTGGCACGTCGGCGAGCAGGTCCCTGGTCCGGCCGCCGAGCCTGGTCCGGTAGCGGTGGCAGCGCACCGGCAGTTCTGCCGGGTCGAAGCGCACCCGCAGCAGCAGTTCGCGGACCTCGGCCCGGCAGCCGTACTGGAGGAAGCCGTCCCGCTGGCCGGGCGGGGGCAGCTGCACGGTCTCGATCGCGTAGGTCTCCCCGGCGCGCAGCACGTGGTCGAAGACGATCTCCACCGCGAACAGCCCCGAGTCAGGGTCGTGGGTCTGCCTGCCGATCCGGCAGTCGCTGACCGGCCGGTAGACAGGGCGGCCGCCGCCGGGCGGCACGGCCTGGAAGGCGAGGAACCGGTCCACCCCGTCCTCCAGCGCCACGAAGACCTGCCGGACCCGCTGCTCGACCTCGCAGCGGCTGGCGTCCACCAGGCACAGCCAGTCGTGCTTGAGCTGGCGCAGCTGCGCGTTGGCCCGCCCGGTGTCCAGGTCGGGCAGCCGGACCGGCGAGGTCAGCTCCAGGCTCTGCTCGACCAGCGGCCTGCCGTGCATCCGGTCCAGCCAGCGCCCGCGCGGCCGGCGCGGGCCGAGCAGGGCGACCAGCGAGTCGGCGGGCAGCCCGGCCAGCTCCTCCACCGCGCGCACCGCGTTGAGCGACTCCTCCCGTTCCGGCCGCCGGTTGCCGCGCTGCCAGTAGCTCAGGCTGGAGGTGCTCACCGGCAGGCCCAAGGCGTGCAGGCGGCGGCTGACGCCCTCGATGCCCAGTCCGCTGCGCCGGATGGCCAGCCGGAAGGCCAGGTGGAACGGTCCGGTGGACAGCGCCTGGTGCAGGGCGGCATCCGGCGGCGGCGTGCCCATCACACCCAGTCCCAGACCGCGCCGTGCCAGCCCGCGCCCGCGTCGGTGAGCAGGTAGTGCGTGCTGCCACGGGCCCCGATCCGCAGCTCGGCCACCCGCTCCTCCGGCACCGCCAGGCTGGGCCGCCAGGTGCGGTGGCAGCGCGGCGGGATCGCGTCGGGGTGGAAGAACAGCCGGTAGCCCATGGTGCGGGCGCCCGCGCTGAGCACGGTGCGGCTGACGTTGCTGGTGCCGACGCCCAGCGGGAACTCCCAGGTCCATTGCAGGTGCAGGGTCTCCCCGGCGGGCAGCGGCCGGTCGAAGCGCAGCTCGGCGCTGTTGACCTGCCGGTCCAGGTCGCGCAGCTGTTCGCCGGTGGTGGCGCCGATGACCTCGCCGAGCACCGGCAGCTCCTCACCGGGCTCGGCGGCGTAGCGGGTGACGTAGCGGTCGATGCCGTCGGCCAGCGACATCAGCAGGCGGCGGTTGACCATGCGCACCTGCTGGCGGTCCGGGCCCAGGTGCAGGTCGGCCTCCACGCTGACCGCGGCCAGCGCGTTGTTGGTCTCCGCGCGCAGCTCCGCGGTGGCCAGCTTCCACTCCAGCCGCTCCTCGAAGGAGCTGGACCGCATCGCCCACTCCTGCCCCAACGGGTGCGGCGCCTTGCCGAGCAGCCTGCGCAGCGACCCGTCGGGCAGGGCGAGGATGTCCTCCAGCGCCGCCACCGCGGCCAGTGACGTGCGACGTTCCGGCCGGGTGCGGCCGCGGCGCCAGTAGCTCAGGCTGGCCAGGCTGACCGTGATCTTCCGGTCCATCAGCCTGCGCTGGATGTTCTCCAGGCTCAGGCCGCTGTGCTCGATCGCCAGGTGCAGCGTCTCGTGGAAGGTGGCGGTCATGGTGCCGACGAGAATCCAACATCAACGGCTTCGAAGCAAGGCTGACCAGGGGCTAAGTGAAAATCAGCGTGCCAGCCACCGTTCAGCGTCCATCGCAGCCGCGCAACCGGACCCGGCCGCGGTGATCGCCTGCCGGTAGGTGTGGTCGACCAGGTCGCCCGCGGCGAACACGCCGTCCAGGTTGGTCGCGGTGCCCGGACCGCTCACCCGCACGTACCCGTCCACGTCCACCTCGACCTGCCCGCGCACCAGCGCCGACCTCGGCTCGTGCCCGATGGCGACGAAGAAGCCGGTCAGCGGCATGACCGACTCCTCGCCGGTGCCCGCGTCCTGGACCCGCACCCCGGTCACCGAGGTCTCCCCCAGCACCTCCAGCACCCGCGTGTCCAGCTGCCAGCGGATCTTCTCGTTGGCCCGCGCCCGCTCCAGCATGATCTTGGAAGCCCGGAACTCCTGCCGCCGGTGGATGATCGTCACCGACCGGGCGAAGCGGGTCAGGAAGGTGGCCTCCTCCATCGCCGAGTCACCGCCGCCGACCACCGCGATGTCCTGGTCCCGGAAGAAGAACCCGTCGCAGGTCGCGCACGAGGACACCCCGCGCCCGAGCAGCCGCTGCTCACCGGGCACATCGAGGTAGCGGGCGGCCGCCCCCATGGCCAGCACCACGGCCCTGGCCTGGTAGGTCCGCCCGTTCGCGGTGACCGTTTTGACCGGCCCGGTCAGGTCGACGGACTCGACGTCCTCGGCCCGCAGCTCCGCGCCGAACCGCTCGGCCTGCGCGCGCATCTGCTCCATCAGGTCGGGCCCGAGGATGCCGTCCTTGAACCCCGGGTAGTTCTCCACCTCGGTCGTGGTCATCAGCGCCCCGCCGTAGCTGACGCCCTCGAACACCAGGGGCTGGAGCTGCGCCCGCGCGGCGTACACGGCGGCGGTGTACCCGGCCGGCCCGGAACCGACGATGATCAGATCTGCCATACCCCCAGATGCTCCGGCGCGCGGCGGCCACCGCGCCCCGGCCGACCGGCTGGTGGGATTCACAGCCGTTCAGAGCCGTTCAGTTAGGGTCGGCACGCTGGAAGCCATTCGAGGAGGACACCCCATGGGCAAGACCAAGCCCACCGTCACCGTGCCCGACGGCCCGTCGCCGGACTACCTGGACATCACCGACATCGAGATCGGTGACGGCCCGGAGGCCACCGCAGGCCAGGAGGTGACCGTGCACTACGTGGGCGTGTCACACAGCACCGGCCAGCAGTTCGACGCCAGCTGGGACCGCGGCGACACCTTCTCCTTCCCTCTGGGCGCCGGCCGGGTCATCAAGGGCTGGGACATGGGCGTCAGGGGCATGAAGGTCGGCGGCCGCCGCCAGCTGGTGATCCCGCCACACCTGGGTTACGGCAACCGGGGCGCGGGCGCGGCGATCAAGCCGGGCGAGACGCTGATCTTCGTGGTGGACCTGGTCGCGGTGAGCTGACCCGGGTCGCGGACGGCCGGTCGGTGAGTGCCGACCGGCTTCACCGCCAGTGCCCGTCGGCGGCCAGCCAGTTCTTGCCGCCGGTCTGGTCGGCCAGGCAGGGGTCGGCGAAGGCGGTCACCCAGGCGAGCACCTCGGCGAAGCTGGCGGGCACGTGCTCGGCCAGGCGCTGTTTGCGTCGCCAGGCCAGCCAGCGGGACTGCGCGAGCTCGGCGAAGCCGTCCAGCACCTCGCCGAGCGCCACGAGATCCACCTTGCGGTGGGCGGCCACCGTGGTGAACGCGGTGCGCAGTTCGTTGCCGGAGACGTCGTGCCGCCGGCTCAGCAGGTAGACGTCGGCGAAGTCGCGCCACCGGGTGTTCGCGGTACCCCGCTGCACCGCCGTGGTGATCTTCTCCGCGTGCACCATCGCCAGCGGATATCCCATGATGGGCAAAGGATCGGCCAGCAGGCGGGGCAACAGGACGGTCTGCGGTTCGGGCCAGACCGGATCGCCCACGTTGACATCAACGTGCAGACTCAGCCGTGCGGCGGCCAGACGTCCAGTCATCGTGACCCGGACCCCGCTGTAGTCGTCCTCATCCCGGATGGTCTCCGCCGTGGCCGAGTCGACGTCGAACTCCAGGTGGATCGCGTGGGGCGAACCGGAGTCACAGAAGAACCTCGAGTGCTTGTCGCAAGGGTTTCTCAGCAAGGGGAAACTCCCTGGCCATGCTCAGCAACGACGAAGGCTGAGTGTCTGGCCGCCGGAGCCATCGCCGGAGCGCCTCGTTGCCTAACTCGGGTCCTTCCCACCTGCGCAGCCGGAAGGCGTCGACAAGGCACCGTTCCGCGTTGTAGATGCCGATGTGGTGCCGCTGGTCCAGCGCCAGTCGCTCCCTGCCGACCGCGAAGGTCTCCGGCGCGAACAGGTGCCAGGAGACCGGTGCCCGGACCTTGGGGCGGGTGTGGCCGCGGGGCAGAGCGACATCGATCGTGGCCGGGATCTGGTCGGTCAGGCCGTGCCTCGCCAGCGCGCTCGATAGGCACAGTGTCGCCTCGGGCGCTCGCACGGCGATCTCCAGTAGGTCGGGATCCGTGAGCTGCCCGTCATGCGCCCAGTGGAACAGGCCCCAACCTATCGGCTCGATCGCTCCCGAGTCGCGCAGTGCGTACAGGCGTCGGTCCGACATCCCCTGGCCCCGGGCGTCGTTATAGGTGAACGGCGATGGGAGCAGTGCGCGCTCCTCCTCGGTCCCGACCTCCACGGAGGAAATCGTACACATAAGTACCCCTCGTGTGTACGATTTCCTCCGTTCGTGTCCCTACCCGGGCACCACCACCGAGGTCAGCACCAGCCCGTCCCGCACCAGGTACCGCCCCGCGAACCCGTCCACCCGGTACCCGTCCACCACCGGCGGCTCGATCAGGATCCGGGCCCGGAACCCGCCCTCCCGGTCGAAGGTCAGCTCCGCGTCCTGGAACCCCAGCCACGTCCCGGTGATCGGGAACCAGGCCTTGTACACGCTCTCCTTCGCGCTGAACAGCACCCGGTCCCAGTGCAGCCCGTCCCCCGCCCCCGCCAGCCACTCCTGCTCCGCGGGCACCGCCACCATCCGCTGCACGCCCGGCGGCAGCACGTCGTGGACCTCCGCGTCGATGCCCACCGACCGGATGCCGGCGCGGTCGGCCACCGCGGCCGCGCAGTAGCCCTCGCAGTGCGTGATGCTGCCGACGATTCCGTTGGGCCACAACGGTTCCCGCTTGGGGCCGCGCAGGATGGGTTGTTCCGGCAGGCCCAGGGCGGACAGGGCGCGGCGGGCGCAGGTGCGGGCTTGGGTGTACTGCTTGCGGCGGCGTTCCACCGCGCGTTCGACCGCGGCGTGTTCCTCGGGCAGCAGGTAGGCGGTGGGGTCATCGCCGACCACCTCAGCCGCGTGCACGCCGTCGGGGAGCAGTTCCTCGATCATGCCGGCAGCGGGTACTGCGGGTCGGAGTCCACCAGCACGTCGCGCAGCACCGGGCGGCGGCGCTTGCGCGGCTGCCACTCGCGCGGGTAGCCGAGGGAGACCTCCTCGAACCGGACCCCGTCGAACTTGTCGGTGAGCGGGATGTGCAGGTGGCCGGAGACCACCACCGCGGCCCGGTAGCGCAGGTGCCAGTCCTCGGTCAGCGTGGTGCCGCACCACAGCGCGAAGTCCTGGTAGTGCAACCGCTTGGTCGGGCCGGGGTGCAGCGGGAAGTGGTTGACCAGCACGGTCCGCCGGTCGGCCGGGATGGCGTCCAGCCGCTGGCGGGAGTAGCGGACCCTGGCGTGGCACCAGGCGTCCCGGCTGGGGTAGGGGTCGTGGTGCAGCAGCACCTCGTCGGTGCCGACCACCCCGGCCTCGCGCGCGCGGGCCAGCGCCTGGTCCTTGGTCTCGTCCACCCTGCGGCCGATGGAGTAGTCGTAGAGCACGAACAGCGGCGCGATGACCAGGTCCTCCGCCTCGCCGTGCCACACCGGGAACTCGTCCTCCGGGGTGACCACGCCCAGGCCGCGGCACAGCTCGACCAGGTGCCGGTACCTGGCCTCGCCGCGCAGCTGCACCTCGTCCTTGGGCACGGTCCACAGCTCGTGGTTGCCGGGCACCCAGATCACCTTGGCGAAGCGGTCCCGCAGCGTGCGCAGCGCCCAGTCGACGTCGGCGATCGTGTCGCTCACGTCCCCGGCCACGATCAGCCAGTCCTGATCGGACTCGGAGCGGAGACCGGCCACCACCTCGCGGTTGGCGGCGCGGTCACAGTGCAGATCGCTGGTGGCCAGCAAGCGCGGACTCGACACGACCGCCGACGATACCTGGCGTTGCTCAGTGGGTCTTGGTGGCGGAAGGAGAGGACGCCCACTTGATCAGCATCTTGCTGCTGCCCGAGCCGTCGGCTGCCGCGGTCCACACCTCCTCCCCCGGCAGGCCGTAGACCAGCGTCTTCTCATCCAGCCAGGCCACCTGGTCGTCGATCCCGGCCGGTTCCGCGATCGCCGTCTCGGCCATGGTGGCCAGGTCCAGCACGTGGATCCGCCAGGGCCGGGCGCCGTCGGAGGAGATGCGTTTCTTGAATGCGATCCGCTTGCCGTCCGGGGACAGCGAGGGGCATTCCACGTTCTCCCGCAGCGTCTCGGCCTGCCAGTCCTGGTAGGCCCCGCGGACCAGGTGGGTGCGGCCGCCGGTGGAGACCGTGGCGTAGAAGGTCTCGCTGTCCGGGGTGAAGCTGACGCCCCAGAAGTTGACGTCCTCGGCGGTGTGGAGCTGACCGCCCAGTCGCAGCGGGATCTCCTCGATGTTGGTCTGCAGCCGGTCCAGCTCGTGGTGGTAGATGCCGGTGCGGGTGGAGAAGCTGGTCGCGTTGTAGGCATCGCCGGTGACGAAGGTGGTCCAGGCGGCGATCTTGCCGTCCGCGGACAGCCGGGCGCGGCTGACCGTGCCCACGATCTGGAACCGCTTCAGCTCGTTCAGCTGGGCGTCCAGCAGGACCACCGCCGCCTTCGGCGCGGGCCCGGCCTCCGCGGCCACGCACAGGCCCCGGTCGCCGCCGGTGGAGAACCGGTCGCAGCGCAGTTGGCTGACCCGGCGCGGCCCGCCGGGATCGGTCCGCGGCACCGAGGCGACCACGCCGAAGTGCGGGCCGGGCGCGGTGTTGCGGAAGACCAGCCTGCCGGGCTCGTCCAGCCGCACCGGCGCCGGGTCGATGGCCAGGTCGATCGCGGGCTGCTGGTCCGGCGCGGTGGCCCTGGCGTACAGGGTGTAGACCACCGCGGCCGAACCGAGCAGGACCGCGGCCAGCACCGCGAGCAGCATGCGCAGCTTGGTGCTCATCGCGCCTCCCTCAACCGGAACACCGCCGCCGCCACCACCAGCGCGAGCCCGCCGCAGGCGGCGAACACCGCGGGGTAGAGGCCCCACCAGGTCCACGCGGCGCCGAAGGCCACCGCGGAGAGCAGCTTGGCCACCGCCTGCGCGGTCTGCAGCACGGCCATCCCGCTGGTGCGCTGGTCCTCAGGCACCAGCGGGGCGACCGCGGCCATCAGCACGCCGTCGGTGGCGGCGTAGAACATGCCGTGCGCGAGCAGGGTGCCGACGAGCAGCGGGATCCCGTCGGCCAGCCCGGCCACCAGCAGGTAGGCCACCAGCAACAGCACGTGCCCGGCCAGGAACATCTGCCAGCGCCCGATCCGGTCGGCCAGCTTGCCCAAGGGCATGGCCAGCAACAGGTACACGCCAGCGGTGCCCAGCGGCAGCATGGCGATGTAGGCGGGCTCGACCTCAAGTCGCTTCTGCAGCAACAGGTAGAGGAACGAGTCGCCGACGGTCACCAGGCCGAGCAGGGTCGCCCACAGCACGATCCGGCGGAAGGCCTTGCCGCGCAACAGGGCGAAGGAGGCGCGCAGCGGGATCCGTTCGGTGGTGGCCGGTCCGCGCTTGTCCTGGACGAACAGCCCGAACAGCAGCACGCCCAGGGTGGCGAAGCAGAAGCTGACGAAGAACACGGTGTCGTAGCCACCGGCCACGACACCCAGCAGCAGGAAGGCGGCCAGCGGGCCGAGGAACGCGCCGACGGTGTCCATCGCGCGGTGCACCCCGAAAGCCCTGCCCTGCTCATCCGCCGGGGTGGACAACGAGATCAGCGCGTCCCTCGGCGCGGTGCGCAGGCCCTTCCCGGTTCGGTCGACGGCCAGCACCAGGCCCATCGCGGCGGCGGAACCACCGGCCGCGATGAGCCCGAGCTTGGCCACGGCGGAAGCGCCGTAGCCAAGCCCCGCCACCAGTTTCCGGCGTTGCCACCGGTCCGCGAGGTGCCCCCCGAGGACCCGCACGATCGCGGTGGCCGCGGAGTACAGCCCATCCAGCAACCCGAACTGCAACGGGCTGAATCCCAGCCCCAGCACCAGGTAGAGCGGCAGGACAGCGGTCACCATCTCACTGGAGATGTCGGTGACCAGGCTGACCACGCCCAGTGCGAGGACGTTTCCGGCTACCGCCCGCCGAGCACCGCCACGTTCGCGGTGTGGGGTGCCGGCGGCCCGGGTGGTGGCGAGATACATCGGGTGCTACCCCCTCAGCGACAGGTGAACGGGCCGGCCTTGTCCAGCAGCTTGTTGTCGGTGCCGACGATTTCCCAGGAGTAGCTGGCGCCGTTGAGGATGAGCTTCATGACGCCGTGCTTCTTGATGTAGACCTCCATGCCGGCCCTGGGAACGTGCGGGTTGGTGTAGATCGAGTCACCGCCGATGCCGATGATCGCCGAACGCACACCGTTGGCCTCGTCCACCTTGCCGCTGGAGTTCAACGGCTTCAGCCGCTCGTAGTGGTGGTCGTGACCGGAGAGCACCAGGTCCGCCTTGGCCTTGACCAGTTCGTCCCACAGCGGGGCCATGGTCGGGTTGTCGCCGTAGTGGCCGGAGTTGAACCTGGCGTGGTGCCAGTAGGCCACGACACAGCGCTTCTGGTTCTTGGCCAGGTCGTTGCGCAGCCACTCGAGCTGAGCCCGGTCATTGGCCTTCTGCGCCATCGAGTCCAGCGCGACGAAGTGGAAGTCGCCGAAGTCGTGGCTGTAGTACATCTTCCCGCCGCCCAGGGGTGAGGCCGCGGCGCCGAAGTACTGCCGGTACCCCTTGCCCTTGCCCGCCGGGTCGTCGTACTCGTGGTTGCCGGGGCTGGGCTTGGTGATGTTCTTGAACCGGCCCCAGGTCGGCTCGTAGTACTTGCGGAACTCCTCGATCGTGCCGCTGTTGTACTGGTTGTCGCCGGCGGTGATGATCATCGAGGGCTTGATCTTGTCCACCAGCGCCGCGGTCTTGGTGCTGGCGCAGGAGGATCCGGAGCAGACCGGCACGATGTCACCGACCGCGACCACCACCTGCCCGCCCGGCGTGCCGGGCTGGGTGCGGGCGGCGAACGGGGCGCTCTCGGCGGAGATGTTGCCCGCCGCGTCCCTGGCCCTGACCGCGTAGTTGAAGGTGGCGCCGGAGGCCAGCCCGGTGTCGGTGAAGGAGGTCGTGGCCGAGGAGCCGACCAGGTTGCCCTCACGCAGGATCTCGTAACCGGTGACCCCGACGTTGTCCGAGGACGGGTTCCAGGACAGCGTGATGCTGTCCGCGGTGGAGGAGGGCGAGGCCAGCCCGGTGGGCGCGGTGGGCGGCTGGATGTCGCCGGAGCCGGTGCGGCTCCCGTAGACCGACAGCTCGAACAGCGAGTAGCCGTAGGTGGTGGCCCTGCGGGTGCCGTGCACCCTGATGTGCCTGGTGTTGGTGTTCAACGAGGTCAGCTCGTCCACGCCACCGTCGGACCCGGTGACCGAGCGGATCGTGGTCCAGGTGCTGCCATCGGCGGATGCCTGCACCTGGTACTCGCTGGCGAAGGCGGTCTCCCAGGTGAGGCTCACCCGGTTCACGATGGCCGGACCGCCCAGGTCCACCGCGATCCATTGCGGGTCGGCGCCTTCGGCGCTGGCCCAGCGGGTGGTGGTGTCGCCGTCGACCGCCTTGCCGCCGTCGAGCTCGGCGGCCTCGTTCGACGAGGTGGTGGTCAGTTTGTTGAGCGAGAGCAGGGAATCGTTTGCGGCGCTGGCGGTGAGCAACGACTGGGTCAGCGTGACCACCACAGCCGTGGCTATCAGTGCGGGAAGGACACGAATTCTCATGGCGGTGTGTTTCTCCTCGACGAGCCTGTGTCGAATCCGGCGCGTGGCGGCGGCGGCGGTGTTGGCTGGCCGGCGTCGACGAGGGGATTAAAGGTTAGGAAACCTCCCTGTCTATTCGGAGTGATCAGCACCGTAAGCGCTTGCCAGGCGTAGCGCAACCCGCCGATCGGGCCACGACCAGGGTCGTTGCGACCCACAACAAACGGCAGCGGCCCGGCGCTGTCCGCCCGGCTGCGATCATGGGTAGGTGCTGGAACTCCTGCGTGACCACCACCGGCTGCTGACCGTCCGCGGCGCCATCGCGCTGCTGTTCGCCGTGCTCGCCTTCGCCTGGCCGGACACCGACTGGGTGGTGCAGTTCGGCGTGCTGGTGGCGTACCTGGTCGCCGAGGGCGTGTTCGGACTGCTGCTGGCCTTGCGCGGCAAGCAGTCCCCCGCGCTGGACCGCTCGCTGTTCGCGCTGCCCGCGCTGTTCCTGCTCGCCGGGGTGGCCATCACCGCGCTGGCCTTCGCGGTCGACCCGTTCATCGGCCTGCTGGGCCTGGTGGTGACCACCTCGGGCTGGCCGGTGGTCAACGGGATCGGGCAGGCGCTGGCCGCCGCGCGGGCCAAGGAGCTCTACCCCCGGATCGGTCTGGCGATCAGCGGCACACTGTCCATTGTGGCCGGTGTGCTGGTGATGAACGTGCCCACCCAGGAGGTCTCGCTGTGGACGCTGCTGGCCTGGTACGCCATGGTTTCCGGCGCGATCTTCCTGGCGCTGGGCATCCGGTTCCAACGCGGCCAGGGCGGACCGCGTGCGGCCCGCCCTGGTGAGTCCGGCTGATCAGTCGCCGCGGCAGGTGAGGTCGCCGCTGGGCAGCACGCCGTCGCGCAGGTAGGTGTTCACCGCGTTCTCCATGCAGCCGTTGGGGTAGCGGGAGAACAAGCCGTGTGCGCGCACCCCCGGCAGGGTGATCAGCCGCGAGCCGGACATGGCCCGGTGCAGGTCGACCCCGCTGTCGTAGGCGGTGCGGGTGTCCTCGGTGGCCTGCACGATCAGCGCGGGCACCGAGTTGCGCACGATCACCGGCGCTTCGGCGGGCGCGGCCCAGAAGGCGCAGGGGTTGATGCCGTTGGCGAAGGCGCCGAAGACCGGCTGGCTCGCCCGGCTGCGCTGGATGTTGCGCCAGTACCACTCCGGGTCACGCCGCACCGCCGCGTCGCCGCACATGATCGCGGCCTGCCCGGAGAGCTGCGCGTTCGGGTCCCGCCTGCTCAGCACGTGCAGGCTGGCCAGCAGCCCGGGGCTGGGGTTGACCTGCTTGCCGTCGGCGGCGTCGGCCAGCACCCGCACGGTCTCGGCCAGCACGGTGTTCAGCCGGGTGTCGCCCACCTGCTCGAACAGCACCATCGGCAGCATGTGCTCGTCGACCCGGTACTCCCCGATCGGGATGTGCTGCCGCGCGGACCGGCGGATCAGCTCCTCCACCGCGCCGCGCACCTGCGCCGCGGTGCGGCCGAGCCGGTACTCGCCGTCCCTGGCCGCGGTCCAGGCCGCCCAGTCGTCGAGGGCCCGCTCGTTGGCCGGGCCCATGTCCCGCACCATCTGCTGGGAGTAGCGCTTGGAGTCCACCGCGCTGTCCAGCACGATCCGGTCGCTCTGGCGCGGGAACATCTGGGTGTAGACCGAACCGAGGTAGGTGCCGTAGGAGTAGCCGAAGTAGCTGATCTTCCGCTCACCCATGGCACCGCGGACGACGTCCATGTCGCGTGCGGTGTTCCTGGTGGTGATGTGCCGCAGGCTGTCGCCCTGGGTCTGCGCGCACCGCCGGGCCAGGTCGGCCTGCAACGCGACGGTGCGGTCGAAGCCGGCCCGGTCCAGCCCGGCGGAGCGCAGCATGAAGCCCACCGGCCAGCCGCAGTCCACCGGGTTGGACCGGCCGACGCCGCGCGGGTCCATGCCGATCAGGTCGTAGCGGGCCAGCACGTCCGGGCTCATCTTCGGCCGCATCTTCAGCGGCAGCCCGAGTCCGGGACCGCCGGGCCCACCGGGGTTGGACAGCATGATGCCCCGCCGCTGCCCCGGGCCGGTGGCCTTGAGCCGGGAGATCGCCACGGTGATGGTGCGCCCCTTGGGCTGCTGGTAGTCCAGCGGCACGGTGACCTCGGCGCACTGGGCGCCCGCGGCGTCCAGATCCTGGTCGCCACAGGCCTTCCAGTCCAGGCGCTGCTGGTAGAACCGCTCCACGCCACCACGTCCGGCGGTCTCCGACTCGGCCCCGGCCAGACCGGCTCCGGCCAGCAAACCGGCCCCGGCCGCCGCGGCGGTCAGCAGTGCGGTCATGCGTCTCATCGTCAAGGCTGCCTTCCCCGTGTTCACCGGCCGCCGCTACTCGGTGGCCAGTGATCACAAGGCTAGGAATTCCGGTAGCGCTGACCCAGCCGGACAGCACCCGCATCGGGGGTCCAGACCACTGCCCTCCCGGGGTGGGGCAGGCTCTACCTAGTGCGGCACGTAGACGCCGTCGACCTGCTTGGCCGAGCCGGGGGTGAAGGTCAGCACGGTGCGCAGGGTGCGGTGCCGGATCTTGGCGTCCGCGCCGGGAATGGCGTAGTGGTCGGCGAACTCGTCCAGCGCCGCGAAGTCGGGCTCCCGGGCGCAGATCAGCAGCATCTCCACCGCCGGGTCGACCGCCTCGGCCGCGGACTGGATGTTGGCGGCGGCCTCCGCGTCCAGCTCGGTGTGCGCCAGGTGCAGCGCGATGCCCGCCGGCGACAGCTCCGCCACCAGCTCGGTGATCCGCTCGACCTGCTCGACCAGCTCCGCGCGGTCCCTGATCGGGCCGAGCTCCAGGAACGCGCGGATGCCCCGGTCACGCAGCAGCTGCCGGGTCGCGCGGTCGGCGGGACCGATGACGGCCCACTCCGCCGCCGCCAGGTTGCCGCCTCGTCCGATGCACAGGATCCGCCCCATCCGCGAATACTCGCACGGACGGCCGCGCGCCGGTCAGACCGCGGCCTCGATCACGTCCAGCGGGGCGAGCCGCTGGCGTGTCCGCCACCCGGACGCTCAGCAGTGATCCAGCGGGAGCTGTGGAAAGCCACGGAGCGCTGCTGCGCGAGCTGGCCTGACCCGAACCGGGGACGCCAGGGAGTCCGGCGTCCCCGGTCCGTCACGGCCGCACCGCCGTGCCCTCGGTGAGGGTGGTCTGGCCGGTCACGTACTCACTCCACACCCCGACCGACAGCCTGGCACCCGGTCGCGCGAGGCTCCGCACGAAGCTCTGTCCATTGTGGACAGCGCCGAACGTCACGTAGAACTCCTTGGTGCTGGGCCGGTCCTGTGGCGGGATGTCGCTCACCGGCAGGATCTCGTCCAGGCCCCAGCCATAGGACTCCCGGTAGTCGCCAACCACCCGCTCCAGGGTGTTCTCCAGGATGGCGCCGGTGACCGGAATGTGGATCAGGACGCCGCGCCTGCCCTTGCCCAGGACGGTGTTGAAGACCAGCACCTCGCTTTCGCCGCCGCGGTGGAACACCGCCCGGCCGGAACCGACCTGGGAGCCCGGTGGGCAGGCCGCCGGGCCCCGCTTCGCGATGACCGAGCGATCACAGGTCGGGAACAGGTGGGGGCTGAAGTGCACCGAGCGGTCGAACAGGAACACGAACTGCCGGGCCGCGGCCGGCTCCACCCCGGTGCTGGTGGAGCGCAGACCGGCGAAGGAGACGGTGACCCCGAACCGGGAACCACCGTCCCTGGCGTAGGTCACGGACCCCTTGTCGATGTTGACCGGGCCCGTCACGGCGGGCTCGGACGGCCGCTGCGGGCCGAAGGGGGTCGGATGCGGATGTGCGCCGCCGGGCGCGGCCGAAGCCAGCCCGGGTGCGGCGACGAGAGCGATGACGGCGACGGTGGACAGGATCACCTGACGGGATCGCATGGGCGGAGCCTTCCATCCGGTCTATTCGATACCCAACGAATAGACCGGATGGAAGGTAGAGTCTTCGTGAAGTGTCGAAAAGACTGAAGAAGCAGGGAGGACAGGCTCGTGCCCCTCGGCCGCTGGACCGGCGTCTCACACCCCGAACTCGACGAGATCACCGTCGACGACGTGCTGCACGCCCTCGCCGACCCCATCCGCCGCGCGATCATCCGGCTGCTCCAGGCCGAGGGCGACCGCCCGTGCGGCACGTTCGGGCTCCCGGTCGCCGCGTCGACCCTGAGCTTCCACTTCCGCGCCCTGCGCAAGGGCGGCCTCATCCGCCAGTACGACGAGGGCAGGCAGCGGATGAACACGTTGCGCATCGCCGAACTGGACACCAGGTTCCCCGGTCTGGTGGCCGCCGTGCTCAGTTCCGCGGACTGACCACCGCTCGCGGGTCCACGACCGGGGACGCCGGCGCTCCGACGCCCCCGGCCCGGGTTCAGCGGGCGCCGTTGTCCATCCGCTCGCGCAGGCTCTTCGGGCGCATGTCGGTCCACACCTCGTCCACGTGCCGCATGCACTCGTCCTTGGTGCCCTGCTTGCCGACCGCCCGCCACCCGGCCGGCAGCTCGGTGCCCACCGGCCACAGCGAGTACTGCTCCTCGTCGTTGACCAGCACCTGGTACTTGCCGTCCTCAGACATCAACTTGCCCTTTCCTCAGTGGTGGTGGCCCCATGCTCTTCAACAGGCACAGTCGGCCGGGGGAAGTTCCTCAACGTGGGGCTGAGCGTGACGAGCAAGGCCGTCAGCGCGATGCCGCCGGTGCACACCAGCACCGCGGTGGTGGCGGGCAGCAGCTCCATCAGCACACCGCCGAGCGCGGGGCCCGCGGTGCCCGCGACGCCGGTGGCCACGCCCATCACGCCGCCGAGCCTGCCGCGCAGCTCGTCGGGGGTGAGCAGCAGCTGGTAGGTGCTGATCGTGGTGTTGGCCGCGGGCAGGGTGAAGGCCATGCCCGCGAACAGCAGGCCCATCAGGTAACCGCTGTCGATCCAGATGGTCAGCGGGGTCAGCAGGGTGAGCACCCAGAACACGCCGATGATGGACACCGCTGGGCTGATCAGCCGGTGCAGCAGCGGTGCGGCCAGCGCGCCGAGCAGTCCGCCGACGCCGAGCAGCGAGGCCATCACGCCGATCTCGCCGGCGGGCACGTTCCTGGTCTGCGCCAGGATGATCACGACCAGGTAGAACGCGGTGAAGAACAGGTTGAGCAGCACCGCGCACAGCGCCATCGTCCGAAGTGGACGCTGCTGCCACACCCAGCGCACCCCGGTGACGATCTCGCTGCCCAGCTGCCCGACCGGCGCGGACTTCCGCTCCTGCTTGGGGATCCGCAGGAACAGCAGGCCGAGGAAGGCGACGGTGTGGCTGATCAGGTCGACCAGGAACGGCACCACCCGGCCGACCGCGAACAGGAACCCGCCGGCCGCGGTGCCCAGCAGCTGGGCCAGGTAGCCGCGGGCGGCGTTGATCGACACCGCCGTGCCGAGCTGCTCGGCGGGGACCAGGTTGGGCAGCGTGGCTTCCTCGGCGGGCTCGAACAGCGCCGCGGCCACGCCGATCACCGCGGCCACCGCGACCATGTGCGGCACGGTGGCCACGTCCCACCACAGCGCCAGCACCAGGCTGCCCGCGGCGACCGCCTGCGCGGCCTCGCAGAGCACCATCACCGCCTTGCGGTTCCACCGATCGGCCAGCGCACCGGCCGGCAGCCCGACCACCAGCCGGGCCGCGGACATGGTGACCAGCACCAGGCTGGCGGCCGACGGTGAGCCGGTGAGCGCCAGCACCAGCAACGGGAAGGCGATGGTGGTGATGTTCACGCCCAGCTCCGCGCTGGCCTGGCTGACCCACAGCAACTGGTAGTTCCGGTTGCGGGACAGCGGAACCGGCCGGGTGTCGGTGCTGGTGTTCACTGCTTCCCCCCGCAGTCCCTGGCGATGTGCTCCAGCGCGGTCCGGAAGTCAGCGGCAACCCGCTCCACTGTGGACTGATCGTGCCGGTCCGGCCGGTAGTGCCAGGCGAACCGGAGCTGACCGCCGCCTGCCGCGCCGACCACCTCGAGCAGGTGCTCGCCCTGGTTGGCGTGGTCCTCCTCCTGGCCGATCGAGCCGTGCGCGGCGTGGTAGAGGCCCTCCTCGGCCTCGCCGCGGACCGCGCTGTCCCACTGGCCCAGGTAGTTGAACACGATCTGCGGTTTCCGCTCGTCTGCGGCCAGCTGTGCCCGCACCTCGGGCGAGCCGAGGTGGCGCAGCGCGCCGAAGCCGAAGCCGTTGTCCGGCACCGCGCGCAGCTGCCGCCGCACCGACTTGATCAGCGTTCGCCAGTTGGTCTCACCGGCCGCCGGGACCTCCAGGCCGACCGGGAACATGGTGGTGAACCAGCCGACCGTCCGGGAGAGGTCCACCCCGTCCAGGATCTCCTCGCGGCCGTGGCCCTCCAGGTCGATGGAGACCCGTTCGCTGCCGGTCCACCGGCTGATCGCCCAGGCCAGCGCGGTGAGCAGCACGTCGTTGATCCGGGTGCGGTACACCGTGGGCGCGGCGAACAGCAGCGCCTCGGTGTCCGGCCGGCTCAGCTCTACCGACACCGTGGCCGGTTCGGCGACCGGCCGGTCCTGGTGGTCCACCGGCAGCGGCGCGCCGTCAAGGGCCTTGGTCCAGTGCGCCAGCTGGTGGTCGAGACCACCGCTGGCGACGTGCTCGGACAGCCGGATCGCCCAGTCCCGGAAGGAGGTCGAACGCGGGCCGAGGTCGACCTTGGCCCCGCGCACGGCCTGCTGGTAGGCGGTGTCCAGGTCGTCCAGCAGCACCCGCCAGGACACCCCGTCCACCACCGCGTGGTGCACCGCGAGGAACAGGTGCGGGCGGGCCTCGCCGCAGTCGAAGAACACCGCCTTGAGCTGCGGGCCCTCGCCGAGGTTGAAGCTCGCGTGCACCTCGTCGGCCACCCGCTCCATCGCGGCCCGCTGCTCCGCCGGGTCCACTGTGGACAGGTCGTGGCGGCGCAGGACCTCGCCCGGGGTGAACGGCGGGTTGTACTGGTGCCACTGGCCATCGACCTGCTCGAACAGCATCCGCAGCGCGTCGTGGTGCTCCACCAGCGCCTGCAGGGCGTTGTCCAGCGCGGCCGGATCGGCGGTGTGGTCCAGTTCAACCAGTGCGGACTGGTTGAAGTGGTGCGGGTTGGCCTGGTAGGCGCCGAAGAACCAGTCCTGGATCGGGGTCAGCGGCACCGCGCCGACCGCGGCCGCCTGCCCGGCCTGACCGGCCTCGATCTCGGTGGCCACCTTGGCCAGCGCGCCGATGGTCTGGTTGCCGAACAGGTCCTTGGTGGTGAAGGCGTAACCCGCCTTGTGCGCCCTGGACACCACCTGGATGGTCAGGATCGAGTCGCCGCCCAGCTCGAAGAAGTTGTCCGCGGTGCCGACCCTGGCCAGGCCGAGCACCTCGGCCCAGATCTCGGCCAGCGCCTTCTCCGCGGGCGTCTCCGGCGCACGGTAGGCCGCGGTGAGCTCCGGTCCGTACTCGGGCGCGGGCAGCGCCTTGCGGTCGACCTTTCCGTTGGGGCTCAACGGCAGCCGGTCCAGCACGGTGATCGAGGAGGGCACCATGTAGTCCGGCAGGGTGGCCGAGACGAACTCGCGCAGCTCCAGCGCGGTGACCTGGCCACCGGCCGGGACCACGTAGGCGACCAGGCGTTTGCGCGATCCGTCCACGTGCACCTCGGCCACCGCCTCGGCCAGGTAGGGGTGACGCAGCAGCACCGACTCCACCTCGCCGAGCTCGATCCGGAAGCCGCGGATCTTGACCTGGTCGTCGGCCCGTCCGATGAACTCCAGCTGCCCGTCGGCGGTCCAGCGGACCACGTCGCCGGTGCGGTACATCCGGCTGCCGATCGGGCCGAACGGGTTGGCCAGGAAGCGGTCCGCGGTCAGGCCGGGACGGTTGAGGTAGCCGCGGGCCAGGCCGTCCCCGGCCACGTACAGCTCACCGGGCACCCCGATCGGCACCTCCCGCAGCCGCTGGTCGAGCACGTACACCCTGGTGTTCCAGATCGGCGTGCCGATCGGCGGGATACCGCCTGGCACAAGGGGTTCGCTCCAGGTGGCGACCACGGTGGACTCGGTCGGCCCATAGGCGTTGATCATGCGACGGCCGGGTGCCCAGCGGGCCACCAGGTCCGCCGAGCAGGCGTCGCCGCCGACGACCAGGGTGCGGAACTCGGGCAGCTCGACCTCGGGCACGGTGGCCAGCGCGGCCGGCGGGATCAGCGCGTGCGTGACCCGCTGCTCGCGCAGCACGTCGGCGAGCTGCTGCCCGAGCAGCGGCCCCGGCGGCGGCACCACCAGCGCGGCCCCGGCGGGCAGGGCCAGGCACAGTTCCAGCACCGAGGCGTCGAAGCTGGGCGAGGCGAACTCCAGCACCCGGTCGCCCGGCCGGACCTCGAACCGGTCGATCTCGGCCGCGGAGAACCCGGCCAGTCCCCGGTGCGAGACCAGCACGCCCTTGGGTTTGCCGGTGGAGCCGGAGGTGTAGATGACGTAGGCGGCATTGGACAGCGCGACCGTGCCGGGCAGGTTCGCCGCCGGGCACTCGTCCACTGTGGACTGGGTGGCGGCGAGGAAGTCCTCGTCGATCACCAGTACCGGGTCGGCGTCGGCGAGCATGAACTCGATCCGCTCGGCCGGGTAGGCCGGGTCCACCGGCAGGAAGGCCGCGCCTGCCTTGAGCACGGCCAGCTCGGCCATGATGATCTCGGCCGAGCGGGGCAGCGCGAGCGCGACGACCCGCTCCGGCCCGGCCCCGCGCTGGACCAGGAAACGGGCCAGCCGGTTGGCGCGGGCGTTCAGCTCGGCGAAGCTGACCGTCCCCTGTGGACTGATCACCGCCGGGGCGTCCGGCGTGCGCCGGACCTGGGCCTCGATCAGCTCGGCCAGGGTGGCCGGGGCCACCGGGTGGTCGGTGTCGTTGAACTCCCGCAGCAGCAGGTCCCGTTCGGCCTCGCTGAGCAGCGGCAGCTCCGCCACCGGCCGGGCCGGGTCCTCGGCGATCCCGGCCAGCAGCACGCCCAGGTGCTCGCCGAAGCGGGCGATGGTGCCGGGGTCGAACAGGTCGGCGTTGTAGGTGATCGCGGTGTGCAGGCCGCCCTCGTGCTCGACGAACTCCACGGTGAGGTCAAAACTGGCGTTGACCATCGGCAGCGGCACGTTGTCCACCGCGAGGCCGGGCAGGTCGATGCCGGAGTGCGGGGTGTTCTGCAGCACCACCATGGCCTGGAACAGCGGCGTGCGGCTGGTGTCGCGTTCAGGCTGGAGGTGGTCCACCACCCGCTCGAACGGCACCTCCTGGTGCGCGAACGCACCCAGCACGGTCTCCCTGACCTGGCCGAGGAACTCGGTGAAGGACCGCTGTCCGTCCACTGTGGAGCGCAGCACCAGGGTGTTGACGAAGAACCCGATCAGCCGCTCCAGCTCGGGCCGTTCCCGGCCGGATACCACGGTGCCCACCGAGATGTCGTCCTGCCCCGACCAGCGGTGCAGCACCAGCTGGGTGGCCGCCAGCAGCGTGGTGAACAGGGTGCCGCCGTGCGTCCGGCCAAGCTCGCGCAGCGCGCTGGTCACCTCCACCGGGATCGCGAACTCGTGTTCGGCGCCGGTGCTGGTGCGCACCGGCGGCCGGGGCCGGTCGGTCGGCAGTTCCAGCGGCACCGCACCGTCCAATGTGGACTTCCAGTAGTCCAGCTGCTCGGTGAGCGCGGACCCGGCCAGGTTGGCGCGTTCCCACACCGCGAAGTCGGGGTACTGGATCGGCAGCGCGGGCAGGTCGGGCTGCTCGCCGAGCACGGCGGCCCGGTACAGCTCGCCCAGCTCACCGAGCAGCACGCCGGTGGACCAGCCGTCGGTGACGATGTGGTGCAGCATCAGGCTGAGCACGTGCCGGTCGTCGGCCAGCCGGAACAGCTTGGCCCGCAACAGCGGTCCCTGCCGCAGGTTGAACGGCCGGGCGGCCTCCTGCTGCAACAGCGCGGTCAGCGCGGCCGGGTCGGCGGTGAGGTCGACCAGCTCGAGTTCCGCCTCGGCGGGCTCGTGCACGACCTGCACGCCGCGGCCGTCCACCGAGGAGAAGGTGGTGCGCAGCGACTCGTGCCGGCTGATGAGTCCGGTGAGCGCGGTGCGCAGCGCGGGCAGGTCCAGCGCGCCGTCCAGGCTGAGCGCGGTCGGCGAGATGTAGGCGGCGCTGTCCGGCTCGAACTCGTCCAGGAACCACAGCCGCTGCTGGGCGAAGGACAGCGGCAGCGCGCCGGTGCGCGGCACCGCCGGGATCCGTTCCCTGACCTCGGTGCCGACCACCGCGGCGAGCCGTTCCACCGTGGGGTGGCTGAACACCAGCCGCGGCGAGACATCCGTGCCGAGCTCCGCGCCCAGCCTGGACACCGCCTTGATGCTCAGGATGGAGTCGCCGCCCAGCTCGAAGAAGTTGTCCCGCGCGCCCACCCGCTCAGCGCCGAGCACCTCGGCCCAGACCCGCGCGATGGCCGCTTCGGTGGCCGTGCGCGGGGCCAGGTACTCGGTGTCCGCGCTGGTGTACCCGGGTGCGGGCAGTGCGCGCCGGTCCAGCTTTCCGTTGCGGGTCAACGGCAGCGCGTCCATGCTGACGAACGCGGCCGGGACCATGTACTCGGGCAGGGTCCGGCCGAGCTCCGCACGGAGCTCCGCTGCCGGGACCTCCTGCCCGACCAGGTAGGCCACCAGGCGCTGCACGCCGGGCTGGTCCTCGCGGGCGATCACGGCCGCCGCGGTGACCGTCGGCAGCGCGGTGAGCGCGGCCTCGATCTCACCGGGTTCGATCCGGAACCCGCGGATCTTGACCTGCTCGTCGGTGCGGCCGAGGAACTCGATGTCGCCGTCCGCCCGCCAGCGCACCAGGTCGCCGGTGGCGTACATCCGGGAGCCGGGCGCGCCGAACGGGTTGGCCAGGAACCGGTCCGCGGTCAGGCCGGGACGGTGCAGGTAGCCCCTGGCGACCTGCTCCCCTGCCAGGTACAGCTGTCCGGCCACGCCCACCGGCACCGGCTGGAGCGCCGGGTCGAGCACGTAGGCTTGGAGGTTGCGCAGCGGGCGGCCGATCACCGGGCGCTCGCCATCGACCTTGCAGGACAGCGCGTCCACGGTGCACTCGGTCGGCCCGTAGAAGTTGTAACTGGCCGTCTCCGCGCCGCTCAGCTCGGTCCACAGCGCCTCGCCGAGGGCCTCGCCGCCGAGCATCAGCACCTTCGGCTTGTGCTCGCCGTCCAGGAGTCCGGCCGGGATGAGCTGCTGCACGTAGGACGGGGTGAGGTCGAGGAAGTCGATCCGCTCGGCCCGCACGTAGGCCACCAGCGCCCTCGGGTCCAGCCGGACCTCGTCGGCGATCAGGTGCAGCTCGTGCCCGTCGGCCAGCAGCACCAGGCCTTCCAGCGAGGTGTCGAAGGAGAACACCGCGGTGGTGGCCACCCGCAGCCGCCCGCCTGCCTCGGCCACGAAGTCCGCGCGGTGGTTGAGCAGCAGGTTGACCAGGCTGTGGTGCTCGACGCTGACGCCCTTGGGCCTGCCGGTGGAGCCGGAGGTGTAGATGACGTAGGCCGCGTTGTCCGTCCTGATTGGACTGTCCAGGTCGTGGCCGTCCTGGATCGCGGTGGCCGCGGTGAACTCGGCCGAGTGGTACAGCTGCTCGGTCAGGGTCACCGCGGGCCGGGCGTCGGCCAGCAGGGTGTCGATCCGCTCCGGTGGCAGCTGCGGGTCGACGGGCAGGTAGACGGCCCCGGCCTTCCACACGGCCAGGACCGCCACCACCAGGTCAGCGGTGCGGGGCAGAGCGACCGCGACGATGCGCTCCGGCCCCGCACCTTGGACGACGAGCTGACGGGCCAACCGGTTGGCCCGCGTGTTCAGCTCGTCGAAGGTGATCCGGGTGTCCCCGGAAACCAGCGCCAGGTCCTGTGGCGTGCGCCGGACCTGCGCCTCGAACATGGCAGGGAAGGTGGCCGCGGGCAGCTCGCCCGCGGTGTCGTTCCATTCCCGCAGCACCAGCTGACGGTCCTGTGTGGACAGCCAGGGCAGCTCGGCGAGGGTGCGCTCCGGCCGCGCGGCCAGTTCGGTGAGCAGCAACGCGGTCTGGTCCAGCAGGCGGCGCACGGTGGTCTGGTCGAACAGCCGGGGGTCGTAGGAGAGTTCCAGCCGCAGCCGCTCGTCCAGGAAGGCGGCCAGGGCCAGCGGCAGGGTGGTGGTGTCCACCATGTCGACCTGGCCGACCTTGGGCGCGCCGTCCAGGGTGTCATCGCCCAGCGGATAGTTCTCGAAGACCACGATGCTGTCGAACAGGTTGCCCTGGATCTCGCTCCAGCCCTGCACCTGGTTCAGCGAGACGAAGTCGAACCGCCTGGCCTCGGACTGCTCGGCCTGCAGCTCGCGCAGCCAGGGCAGCAGCGGCCGCTCCGGTTCGACCCGGACCTTGGTGGGCACGGTGTTGATGAACATGCCGACCATCGACTCGACCCCGGGCAGCTCGGCCGGGCGGCCGGAGACGATGCTGCCGAAGACGATGTCGCGCTGGCCGCTGTGCCGGGACAGCAGCAGCGCCCACACGCCCTGCACCAGGGTGTTGACGGTGAGCCCGTTGCGCTTGGCCACCTCGTGCAACCGCGCGGACTGCTCGGCGCTGAGGTGGTGGGCCAGCTCGCCGGTGGACTCGGCGCGGTGCGCATCCAGCGGCTGCCGGTCGAAGGGCAGCGCGGTCGCACTGTCCACTCCGGACAGTGCCTGCCGCCAGAACTCCTCCGCCGCGGCCAGGTCCTGCCCGGCCAGCCACTGGAGGTACTCGCGGAACGGGCGGCGCGGCGGCAGTTCCGGTTCGCGGCCGCCGGTGATGGCGGCGTACTGCTCGGAGACCTCGGCGAAGACCGCGGAGGTGCTCCAGCCGTCCAGCAGCACGTGGTGCGAGGTCCAGACGAGCAGCACCTCGTCCTGGCCGAGCCGGGCGATCATCAGGCGCAGCAGCGGCGCCCTGGTCACGTCGATCCCGGCGGCCAGGTCCTCGGCGAGCAGCCGGTCCAGCTCGACCTGGGTGTCCACTTCGGACAGTCCGCGCCAGTCGAAATATTCCACCGGAAGGTCGATCCGGCGGTGCACGACCTGAACGGGCTGGTCCAGGCCCTGCCATTCCAGATGGCTGCGCAGCACCGGGGTCCGGTCGACCACCCGCTGCCAGGCCTGGCCGAGGGCACGCGGATCGCGCACCCCGGTCAGCCGCAGCCTGGCCTGGTCGACGTACGCGCCGCCCTCGGTGTCCACCAGGCTGTGGAAGAGCATGCCGGCCTGCAACGGCGTGAGCGGGTAGATGTCCTCGATCTCGCGCCCGTTCCCGGCCAAGCGGTCCACTGTGGACTGGTCGAGTCCGGCCAGCGGGAAGTCGGACGGGGTGCGGCCACCGGCTCCGGGGCTGGCGCAGTGCGCGACGATCTCCTGGAGGGCGGCGGTCATCCGCTCGGCGACCGCGCGGATGGTCTGCTCCTGGTGGATGTTGGCCGAGTACTGCCAGGACAGGTGCAGCTCACCACCGGTGACCGCGCCGACCACGTCGACCAGGTAGGCGCGGACGGACTCCGGCGCGCTGTCGCTGCCGAGGCTCTCGCCCTGACCGCGGACCAGGCCGTCGCCACCACCGGCGACCTCGAACTGGCCGTGGTAGTTGAAGCTGATCAGCGGGTCCGGGTCGGCGGCAAGGGGGCTGTCCGCGCGGAGCCGTCGCAGGGCCTCGTAGCTGAGGCCGCGGTGCGGCACGGCGCGCAGGCGTTCCTTGACCGTCTTGAGCACACTCCCCCAGTCGCCGTCCGCGCCGAGCGCGACCGGGAACTGGGTGGTGAACCAGCCGACCGTCCGGGACAGGTCGACCCCGTCCAGTATCTCCTCCCGGCCGTGCCCTTCCAGCGCGACCAGCACCCGGTCCCGGCCGGTCCAGCCGGTGAGCGCGGCGCCGAGCGCGCTGAGCAGCACGTCGTTGACCTGGGTGCGGTAGATGTCGGGGACCTGGTGCAGCAACGCGTCCGTGGTGGCCCGGTCGAGCTGGACGGACACGGTGCGGGTGGACTCGGTGGTGTTCTCGCCGTCCCGATCCACCGGCAGCCGGGTGTCCACTGTGGACAGAGCGGTCCAGTGTGCGAGGTCGGCGTCGAAGCCGCCGCCCGCGGTGTGCTCGGCGAGCAGGTGGGTCCACTCGCGGAAGCCGGTGCCCACCGGGTCCAGCCGGATCGGCTGGCCGGCGACGGCCTGCCGGTAGGCGGAGTCCAGGTCGCCGAGCAGCACCCGCCAGGACACACCGTCCATGACCAGGTGGTGCGCCACCAGGAACAGCCGGTCCGCGCCGAAGAGCAGCGCCCGGAACAGCGGTCCGCGCTCCAGGTCGAGGCCGGCCTGGGCTTCGGCCGCGGCGTCGGCCAGCGCGGCCGGGTCGTGCATGGAGAAGAACTCGCCGGGCTCGCCGACGTCCTGCCGCCACTCGCCGTTGTGCTCGCTGAACCGGATGCGCAGGGCCTCGTGGTGGCCGACGACCGCGGTGAGCGCGGCGCGCAGGGCGGCCGGGTCGGTGTCCGGGGCCAGTTCCAGGTGCATGGACATGGTGAAGTGGTGCCGGTGCGCGGGTTCGGTGCTGAAGAACCAGCGCTGGATCGGGCCCAGCGCACTGGGTCCGGTCAGCTCGACCCTGGTGCGAGCGGTGTCCTCGGTGCGCACCACGGGGGCCAGTTCGGCGATGGTCTGGTGCAGGAAGATGTCCTTGGAGGTCAGCCGCAACCGGGCCTGCCGCGCCCTGGAGACCACCTGGATGCTCAGGATCGAGTCGCCGCCGAGGCCGAAGAAGTTGTCCGTGACCCCGACCTCGGGCACGCCGAGCACCTCGGCCCACACCGTGGCGAGCTGGCGTTCCACCGGGGTGCGCGGCGCGATCCGGCCGGTGGCCTCGATGTCCGGGGCGGGCAGGGCGCGGCGGTCGACCTTGCCGTTGGCGGTGACCGGGAAGCGCTCCAGTGCGACGAACGCGGCGGGCACCATGTAGTCGGGCAGTTGCCCGGCCAGGAACGGACGCAGGTCCTCCGCGCTGCCCACGGTGTAGGCGACCAGGCGCTTGCGGCCCTGGTCGGTGCGGACCTCAACCAGCGCCTCGCTGATCTGCTCGTGCCGCAGCAGCGCGGCCTCGATCTCCCCCAGCTCGATCCGGAAACCGCGCAGCTTGACCTGGTTGTCGACGCGGCCGAGGAACTGGAGCACGCTGTCGGGCAGCCAGCGGACCTGGTCGCCGGTGGCGTACATCCGGGAACCGGGTTCGCCGAACGGGTTGGCCAGGAAGACCTCCGCGGTCTGGCCGGGCCGGTTCAGGTAGCCACGGGCCAGGCCAGCGCCGGCCAGGTGCAGCTGGCCGGGCACACCGACCGGGACCGGCTGGAGCTGGGCGTCCAGCACGTAGGCGCGCATGCCGTCCAGCGGTCCGCCGATCGGGATCACCGGCGGCACCGAGTCCACAGTGGACATCCGGTGGGTGGTGGCGAAGGTGGTGGTCTCGGTGGGTCCGTAGCCGTCGACCACGGTCAGCCCCGGGCAGGCGGCCAGCACCCGGCGCACCGCCTCGGCGGGCACCACGTCGCCGCCGGTCCACACCTCGCGCACGCCGGTGAAGCAGGCTGGGTCCTCCTTGGCGGCCAGCCGGAACAGTCCGGCGGTGAGCCAGAGGCCGGTGACGTCGTAGTCGCGGATGGCGGCGGCGTCCACGTCGCCGGGCGCGGCCACCACCACGGTGCCGCCGTTGAGCAGCGGCACCCACAGCTCGTAGGTGGAGGCGTCGAAGGCGGTCGGCGAGTGCAGCAACACCCGCTCGTGCCCGTGCTGGAACCGGCGGTCGGCGGCCAATGCGACCACGTCCCGGTGCCGGATCGCCACGCCCTTGGGCACCCCGGTGGAGCCGGAGGTGTGCATGGCATAGGCGAGGTTGTCCGGGTGCACGACCGGCGCGGCGCGCAGCGGGGTCTCGCCGGGCTGGTCGGCGCGCAGCAGCTGTCCACTGTGGACGGCGTGGCCGGTCTTCTCCCAGCCGCCGTCGGTGATCAGCACCGGCGCTCCGGTGGCGGCCAGGATGGTGCGCAGCCGGTCCTGCGGGGCGCGGGTGTCCAGCGGCACGTACGCGCCGCCTGCCTTGAGGATGGCCAGCACCGCGACCACCAGGTCGGCGGAGCGGTCCATCAGCAGCGCGACCGGGGTCTCCACGCCGACCCCGGCGGCGCGCAGGCGCTGGGCCAGGCGGTTGGCGCTGGTGTCGAGTGCGGCGTAGCTGAGCCGGTCCGCGCCCGCGATGACCGCGGTGGCCTGCGGGTTGGCCCAGACCTGGGCGGCGAACCGGTCCGGGATGGTGTCGGTCGCGGCCTCCTGGCCGGTGTTGTTCCACTCGGTGAGGATCCGGCGGCGTTCGGCCGGGCCGAGCAGCGGCAGGTCGGCCAGCCGCGCCCCGGTGTCCCTGCCGAGCGCGGTGAGCAGGCGGCCGAGGTGTTCGGCCAGCCGGTCGGCGGTGGCCGGGTCGAACAGGTCGGTGTTGTAGTTGACCGCCAGGTGCAGGCCCTCCGGCGTCTCCACGAACTGGAAGAGCAGGTCGAAGCTGGCCGCCACCACCGGCATCGGCAGCTCCGTCACCGCCAGCTCGCCGAGGCGCGGCTGCTGGTCGGGGGTGTTCTGCAGCACGATCATGGCCTGGAACAGCGGGGGCCGGCTGGTGTCGCGTTCCGGCTGGAGCTCGTCCACCACCCGCTCGAACGGCAGGTCCTGGTGGGCGAAGGCGTCCAGCACGGTGTCCCTGACCTGGCTGAGGAAACCGGCCACCGACTCGCGTCCGTCCACAGTGGAGCGCAGCACCACGGTGTTGACGAAGAAGCCGACCAGCCGGTCCAGCTCGGCCTGCTCGCGGCCGGAGGTGACCGTGCCCAGCGCGATGTCGGACTGGCCGGACCAGCGGTGCAGCAGCAGCTGGGTGGCCGCCACCAGGGTGGTGAACAGGGTGCCGCCGTGCTGCCGCCCGAGCCCGGTGAGCGTGCTGCTGACCTCGGTGGGCAGCAGGCGCTCGGCGTAGGCGCCGTTGCGGGTCTGCACCGGCGGGCGTGGGCGGTCGGTGGGCAGGTTGAGCGGTTCGACGCCGTCCAGGCGGGTGCGCCAGAAGTCGAGCTGGGACTGGAGCAGGTCGCCGGTGAGCTGTTCGCGTTGCCAGGCCGCGAAGTCGGCGTACTGCACGGGCAGCGGCGGCAGCTCGGCGCCGGCGTAGGCGGCGTCCAGCTCGGCGGTGAGCACACCGGTGGACCAGCCGTCGGTGGCGATGTGGTGCACGAGGACCAGCAGCACGTGCTCCTGCTCGCCCAGCCGGTAGAGCCGGGCGCGCAGCACCGGTCCGGTGGCCAGGTCGAACGGGGTGCCCGCCTCGGCGAGCAGGGCGGCGTCCAGGTCGGCCGGGTCGAGGTCGAGGACCGGGAGGTCGACCTGGTGCGGGGGCTGGATCAGCTGGCGGCCCTGGCCGTCGACGGTGGTGTAGGTGGTGCGCAGCGGTTCGTGCCGCTCGACCAGCCTGGTGAGCGCGGTGCGCAGGCGGTCGGGGTCGAGCTGGCCGGTCAGGCGCAGCACGATCGGGGACAGGTACTCCAGGCCGCCGGGCTCGAACTGGTCCAGGAACCACAGCCGCTGCTGCGCGAAGGACAGCGGCAGCGCGCCGTCCCTGGGCTGCACCGGAATACCACCGTCCACAGTGGACCCGTCAGTGGGCAGCACCCGCACCAGGTCGGCGACGGTGGGGCTGGTGAAGACCGCGCGGGGCGCGACCTCCGGGCCGAACAGGGCGCGCAGCCGGGAGATCACCCGGATGCTCAGGATGGAGTCGCCGCCCAGCTCGAAGAAGTTGTCCGTGACCCCGACCTTGGGCAGGCCGAGGACTTCGGCCCAGATCTCCGCGACCTGGCGTTCGGTCTCGGTGCGCGGGGCCACGTGCTCGGCCGCGGTGTACTCGGGTGCGGGCAGCGCGCGCCGGTCCAGCTTTCCGTTGCGGGTCAACGGCAGCGCGTCCAGGGTGACGAAGGCGGCCGGGACCATGTAGTCGGGCAGCCGGGCGCCGACGAAGGCGCGCAGGTCGGTCACGGACGGGATCCGGGCCCGCTCGGCCGGGACCAGGTAGGCGACCAGGCGGTTCTCCCTGGCCACCACCGCGACCTCGGCCGCCCAGTCGGCGCCGGCCAGCACGGACTCGATCTCGCCGGGCTCGATCCGGAAGCCGCGGATCTTGACCTGGTCGTCGGTGCGGCCCAGGTAGTCCAGCAGGCCGTCCGCGGTCCAGCGGACCCGGTCGCCGGTGGCGTACATCCGGGAACCGGGCACGCCGAACGGGTTGGCCACGAACCGGTCCGCGGTCAGGCCGGGGCGGTTGAGGTAGCCGCGGGCCACCTGCTCCCCCGCCACGTACAGCTCGCCAGGCACGCCGACCGGCACCGGGTTCAGGTCGCTGTCCAGCACGTAGGCCTGGAGGTTGCGGCCGGGGCGGCCGATCACCGGACTGGCGGCGTCGTCCAGGCGGCAGTAGACCGCGTCGACCGCGCATTCGGTGGGGCCGTAGTAGTTGTAGCTGGTGGTCTCCGGCGCGGCGGCCAGCTCCCGCCACAGCGCGGCGCCGGTGGCCTCGCCGCCGAGCATCAGTACCTTGGGGCGGTGCCGGGGATCGGTGAGCAGCCCGGCCGGCAGCAGCTGCTGCACGTAGGACGGGGTGAGGTCGAGGAAGTCGATCCGGTTGGCCGCCACGTAGTCCACCAGGGCGCGCGGGTCCAGCCGGGTGTCCTCGTCGATGAGGTGCAGCTCGTGGCCGCAGGCCATGCCGAGCAGGCCCTCCCAGGAGGTGTCGAAGGAGAACACCGCGGTCAGCGCGAACTTGGCGGGCGCGCCGCCGGTCTCCGGGCGGAACAGCTCGACGGCGTGGTCGTGCAGCAGGTTCGCCAGCTGCCGGTGCTCGATCAGCACACCCTTGGGGCGGCCGGTGGAGCCGGAGGTGTAGATCACGTAGGCCGGGCTGGCCGGGTCGATCCGCACCGCGGGGTCGGTCTCCGGCTGGCCGGTGAGGTCGGTGGCGGCGAGCAGGTCGTCGGTGAGCACCAGCACCGGGTTGGCGTCACCGATCAGGAACTCGATCCGGTCGACCGGTTGGTCGGGGTCCACCGGCAGGTAGGCGGCGCCGGTCTTGAGCACCGCGAGCAGCGCCACCACGAACTCCGCGGTGCGCGACATCCGCAGCGCCACCAGGCGTTCCGGTCCAGCGCCCAGGTCGATCAGGTGGTGGGCCAGGCGGTTGGCCCGCGCGTTCAGCTCGGCGAAGGTGTACCTGGTGTCGCCGAAGACCAGCGCGGTGCGGTCGGGGAACTCCTCGGCCCCGGCCTGGAAGGACTCCGGGTACAGCTGGCCGTTGGTGACCAGCGCGGTGTCGTTCCACCTGGTCAGCGTGGTGGTCCGCTCCTGCTCGGTGAGCCAGGGCACCTGGCCGACCGGCCGGTCCGGAGTGGTGCCGAACTCGGTGAGCAGCAGCGCCAGCCGGTCCGCGATGTCCCTTGCGGTGGCCGGGTCGAACAGCTGGGGGTCGTAGGAGAGCTCGAACTTGAGGCGGTCCAGCAGGTAGGCGCTCAGGGTGAGCGGGAAGCTGGTGGTGTCCACCGCCTTGACCGAGCGGATGCGCAGCCCGGTCTCGTCAACGGCCTTGTCGTCGAACGGGTAGTTCTCGAACACCACGATGCTGTCGAACAGCGTGCTGCCGCCGGGCAGGTCGCTGTAGGAGCGCAGCTGGGCCAGCGAGACGAAGTCGAACCGGCGTGACTCGGTCTGCCCGGTCTGCAACGCGCGCAGCCAGCTCAGCAGGTCCTGTCCACTGTGGACGTCGACCCTGGTGGGCACGGTGTTGATGAACAGGCCCACCATCGACTCGACCCCGGGCAGCTCGGCCGGCCTGCCGGAGACGGTGGTGCCGAAGACGACGTCGCGCTGGCCGCTGTACCGGGACAGCAGCAGTGCCCAGGCGCCCTGGACCAGGGTGTTGACGGTGAGCCCGTTGGCCTTGGCCAGCGCGCTGAGCGTGGCGGACTGCTCGGCGGAGAGTTCGAGCTCGACCTGTTCGGCGGACTCGGCGGCGTGGTTCGGGCCGGGCTGGCGGTCCACCGGCAACGGGGTCGGGCTGGTGAACCCGGCCAGCACGGACCGCCAGTGCGCCTCGGCGGTGGCCGGGTCCTGCTGGTCCAGCCACTGGAGGTAGTCGCGGAAGGGCCTGCGGGCAGGCAGTTCCGGTGCGGTGCCGGTGATCTGGCCCGCGTACTGGGCGCAAACCTCGGCGAAGACCTGGCCGAGGCTCCAGCCGTCGAGCAGGATGTGGTGGAAGCTCCACACCAGCACCACCTCGTCCGCGCCGGTGCGCGCCAGGGTGAGGCGCAGCAGCGGCGGGGCGGTGAGGTCGATGTCCGCGGCCCGGTCGGCGGCCACGATCCGGTCCAGCTCCCGCGCGCGGTCCACTTCGGACAGTGCGCGCAGGTCGTGCTGGGCGATCGGCAGCGGCACCCGGCGGTGCACCACCTGGAGCGGCTGCGGCACGCCTTCCCAGACCAGCGCGCTGCGCAGGATCGGGGTGCGGTCCACCACCAGCTGCCAGGCGCGGGCCAGCGCGTCCACGTCGGCGACCCCGGCCAGGTCCATCCTGGCCTGGTCGAAGTAGGCCCCTCGGTCGGCGTCGACCAGGCTGTGGAAGAGCATGCCGGCCTGCAACGGCGTGAGCGGGTAGACGTCCTCGACCTCGCGGCCGTCGCCGACCAGCGTGTCCACAGTGGACTGGTCGAGTCCGGCAAGCGGGAAGTCCGAGGGGGTGCGACCGCCAGCGCCGGGGGTGGCGCAGTGCTCGGTGATCTCGCGGAGCGCGTCCATCATCATCTCGGCGAGGTCGCGGATGGTGCGCTCCTCGTGCACGTTGGCCGAGTAGAGCCAGGTGAGCTCCAACTCGCCGCCGTCGACCAGTCCGGCGATGTCGATCAGGTGGGTGCGGGTCTCCTCGGCGGCCTGGTCCCGGCCGAGCGGGGTTGCCCTGCCCTGCACCAGGTTCTGTGGGTTGGCTGTGCCGGAGTCCCACTGGCCGTGGTAGTTGAAGCTGATCCGCGGCGTGGGGCCGTCGGCGAGCGGGCTGTCCGGGGTGAGGTAGCGCAGCGCGCCGTAGGACAGGCCGCGGTGCGGCACCGCGCGGAGCTGTTCCTTGACCGACTTGAGCACCAGGCCCCAGTCGTGCTCGGCGGGCAGGGTCAGCGCGAGCGGGAACTGGGAGGTGAACCAGCCGACCGACCGGGACAGGTCGATGCCGTCCAGGATCTCCTCGCGGCCGTGGCCCTCCATGGCCAGCAGCGCGCCGGAGCGGCCGCTCCACTCGGCCAGCACGTGCCCGAGCGCGCTGAGCAGCACGTCGTTGACCTGGGTGCGGTAGACCTCCGGCACGTCCTGGAGCAGGGCGCGGGTGGTGGCCTCGTCCAGCCGGACCGAGACGGACTCGGTGCTGGCCACGGTGTTCGCGCCGGGCCGGTCGATCGGCAGGTCCGCCTCGACCGCGCCGAGCTGTCCGGTCCAGTACGCGAGGTCGGCGTCCAGGCCACCGGCGGTGACGTGCTCGATGAGCTTGTGCGACCAGTGGGTGAACGGGGTGCTCACCGGGTCCAGGGTGATCGGCTGACCGGCCTTGGCCTGGCGGTAGCCGGACTCCAGGTCGCCGAGCAGGATGCGCCAGGACACGCCGTCGACCACCAGGTGGTGCACGGCGAGGAACAGTTGCGGGGCGCGGTCCTGGCCGAGGGTGAACAGCACCGCGCCGAGCAGCGGGCCGCTGCCGGGGTGCAGGTCGGTCTGCACGGCCAGCGCCTCGGCGTCCATCGCGGCCCGCTGGTCGTCCACTGTGGACACATCGACCACGCGGAACACGGGCTGTGGTTCGGTCTCGACGGTGTCCTGCTGCCACTGGCCGTCCACCAGTGCGAAGCGCAGGCGCAGCGAGTCGTGGTGGCGCACCAGGGCTTCGACGGCCTGGCCCAGTGCGGTGGCGTCGGTGTCCCCGGCCAGTTCCAGGGTCATGGACATGCTGAAGTGCGGCTGCGCGCCGTGTTCGGCGAAGAACCAGCGCTGGATCGGGGTGAGCGGGGCCGGTCCCTCGATGATCTCCACCGGGGTCTCTTCGGCGGCGGCCAGGTTGGGCACCGCGCTGACCAGCTCGGCGATGCTCTGGTGCAGGAACACGTCCTTGGAGCTCAGGCGGAGTCCGGCGCGGCGGGCGCGGGAGACCACCTGGATGCTCAGGATCGAGTCGCCGCCGAGGGAGAAGAAGTTGTCCCGCAGGCCGACCCGCTCCACGCCGAGCACCTCGGCCCACACCTCGGCCAGCACGCGCTCGGTCTCGGTGACCGGGGCCGCGTACTCCCGGCTTGCGGTCTCCGCCTCGGGTGCGGGCAGGGCGCGGCGGTCGATCTTGCCGTTGGCGGTCAGCGGCAGCGCGGGCAGCTCGACGAAGGCCGAGGGCACCATGTACTCGGGCAGTCCGGCCCGCAGGTGCTCGCGCAGGTCCGGGATGTCCGTGCCGACCAGGTAGGCGACCAGGCGCTTCTGGCCGTTGTCGGTGCGCACGACCACCACCGCCTCGGTGACGGACTCGTGCGCGGTGAGCGCGGCTTCGATCTCGCCCAGCTCGATCCGGAAACCGCGCAGCTTGACCTGGTCGTCGGCGCGGCCCAGGAACTCCAGGTCTCCGTTGCCGTTCCAGCGCACGGTGTCGCCGGTGCGGTACATCCGGGTCCCGGGCGCGCCGAACGGGTCGGCCAGGAAGCTGCTCGCGGTCAGGCCCGCGCGGTCCAGGTAGCCGCGGGCCAGGCCGGCGCCGGCCAGGTACAGCTCGCCGGGGATGCCGACCGGCTGCGGGTTGAGGTGGGCGTCGAGCACGTAGGCCCGCATGTTGTCCAGCGGGCGGCCGATCGGCACCGTGTCCGGCACCGAGTCCACTGTGGACATCTGATGCCGGGTCGCGTAGGTGGTGGTCTCGGTGGGGCCGTAGACGTCGCTGAGCCGCAACCCTTCGCAGGCGGCGAGCACCCGGCGGACCGCGACGGCGGGCACGATGTCGCCGCCGGTCCAGACCTCGCGGGCACCGGCGAAGCAGCCGGGATCTTCCTGGGCGGCCAGGCGGAACAGGCCGGAGGTGAGGAAGATGCCGGTGACGCCGTGCTCGCCGATCACCCGGCGGATCAGGTCGGCGTCCACGTCGCCGGGCGGCGCGATCACGGTCTGGCCGCCGGAGAGCAGCGGCACCCACAGCTCGTAGGTGGAGGCGTCGAAGGCGCTCGGCGAGTGCAGCAGCACCCGCTCGTGCCCAGCGCCAAAGCGGTGTTCGTGCGCCAGGGCCACGATGTCCCGGTGGCAGACCGCGACGCCCTTGGGGCGGCCGGTGGAGCCGGAGGTGAACATGACGTAGGCCAGGTTCGCCGGGTCGACCGGCACGGCGGGCGCGGTGGCGCTGTGCGCGGTGCAGTCGCCGTCCACCAGCTCGATGTGTCCATTGTGGACATCCGTGGCGGTGGCGTACCAGTTCTGGTCGGTGAGCAGCACTTCGGCGTGCGCCTCGGTGAGCACCATGCGCAGCCGGTCGGCCGGCGCGCGCTGGTCCAGCGGCACGTAGGCCGCGCCAGCGGTGAGCACGGCCAGTTCGGCCACCGCGAGCTCGACCGAGCGTTCGACCAGCACGCCGACCCGCTGCTCCGGCCGCACGCCGAGCGCGATCAGCCGGTGTGCCAGGCGGTTCGCCCGCTCGGCCAGCTCGCCGCGGGTGACGGTGCCCTGGTCGGTGACCAGTGCGACGGCGGCCGGGTCGAGCCGGACCTGCTCCGCGAACAGCGCGGGCACGGTGCCGGTGGGCAGCTCGGTGGCGGTGTCGTTCCACTCCACGAGCAGCTGGTGGCGTTCGTCCCCGGACAGCAGGGACAGCTCGCGCAGCGGCCGGTCGGGGTGCGCGACGACCTCGGTGACCAGGCGGACCAGGTGGCCGGTCATCCGCTCGATGGTGCCCGCGTCGAACAGGTCGGTGTTGTACTCGAACACCCCGGCCAGGCCGTCCGGGCCTTCCTCGAACTCGGCCGTGATGTCGAAGTTGGCCGTGCTGCGGGTCAGCGAGATCGGCTCGGCTTCCAGACCCGCGAACCGAGGGGTCTCGCCCTGGGCGTTCTGCAACAGCACCATCACGTCGAACAGCGGGTTGCGACTGAGGTCCCGCTCGCCCCCCACCGCGTCGACCAAGCGGTCGAACGGGGCTTCGTCGTGGGCGAATGCGTCCAGCACGGTGTCCTTGACCGCGGCGAGCAGCTCGCGGAAGCTCGACTGCTCGTCCACAGTGGACCGGAGCACCACCGTGTTGACGAAGAATCCGACCAGCTTGGCCAGTTCCGGCCGGTTGCGGCCCGCGGTGACGGTGCCGATGGCGATGTCCCGCTGCCCGGAGTAGCGGGCGAACAGCAGCTGGGTGGCGGCCACGATCGCGGTGTACAGCGTGGTCTCGTCGGCGCGGGCCAGCTCGGCGAACTTCGCGCTGACCTCGGCCGGGAAGGCGAACTCGTGCCGCGCGCCCGCCGTGGTGCGCACCGCGGGCCGGGGACGATCAGTCGGCAGGGCAAGGGGTTCGATGCCGCTTAGCCTGGCCGTCCAGTGCGCGAGCTCCTGGTCCAGCGCCTCCCCGGCGAGCCGGTTCCGCTGCCAGACCGCGAAGTCGGCGTACTGGATCGGCAGTTCGGGCAGCTCGGTCTCGCCCGCGTACCTGGCGGTCAGCTCACCGCCGAGCACGCCCATGGACCAGCCGTCGATGACGATGTGGTGCGCGGCCAGCAGCAGCACGTGGTCCTGCGCGCCCAGCTCGAACAGGGTGGCCCGGAACAGCGGCCCGCGGCGCAGGTCGAACGGCCGGGCGTACTCGGCGGCCAGCAGCTTGGGCAGCCGGTCCTCGTCGGTCCTCGCGGTGGCCAGGGCGACGTCCTGGTGCGGGTGGGTGATCTGCACGCCGCGGCCGTCCACCTCGTCGAAGGTGGTGCGCAGCGACTCGTGCCGGGAGACCAGCGCGGACACCGCCTCGGCCAGCGCGGCCACGTCCAGTGGTCCGCGCAGGCGCAGGGCGAGCGCGCTGTTGTACTCGGCGCCGCCGGGCTGGAACTCGTGCAGGAACCACAGCCGCTGCTGGGCGAAGGACAGCGGTAACGGCTCACCGGTGCGCTCGGCCGGCGGGATGGTGTCGGCGCGCTGGGCCTTGCCTGCCAGGCGTTTGCGCATCAGCTCCTGCAGGTGCGCGGGCAGGGCGGCGGTGCGGCTCCGTTTCGACGACGGCATCGCTGGTGGTCCCCCTTCAGAGTTCGCTGTCGGTGCCGTCACCGAAGGCGAGGCGTTCGAGTTCGGCGAGGACCTTCTCCTCCACCAGCTCAGCCAGTCCGGCGACCGTGCGGGCGGTCAGCACGTCCTTGGGCGTGAGGGCGAGGTCGAAGGCTTCCTTGGTCCTGGCGGTGATCTGGAGGCTGCGCACGGAGTCGCCGCCGAGGTCGAAGAAGCTGTCCTCGATGCCGACCCGGTCCAGGCCGAGCACCTCGGCCCAGATCTCGGCGAGCACCTGCTCGGTCTCGGTCTCCGGCGCGACGTAGCCGGTCTGCCCGACCAACCCGGCGGTCGGCGCGGGCAGCGCGCGGCGGTCGAGCTTTCCGTTGGGCGTCAACGGCAGCGCGTCCAGGGTGACGAAGGCGGCGGGCACCATGTAGTCGGGCAGCCGCCCGGCCAGCGTGGCCCGCAGCTCGGGCACGCTGGGGATCTCCCCCACCAGGTAGGCGACCAGGCGCTTGGCCCCGTCGTCCGTCCTGGCGATGACCACCGCCTCGGTGACGCCTTCCTGTTGGCGCAGCAGGGTTTCGATCTCGCCCGGCTCGATCCGGAAGCCACGGATCTTGACCTGCTGGTCGGCCCGGCCGAGGAACTCCAGCTGCCCGTCCGCGCGCCAGCGGGCCAGGTCGCCGGTGCGGTACATCCGCTCGCCGGGTGCGCCGAACGGGTTGGGCGGGAAGCGGTCCGCGGTCAGGCCGGGCCGGTTCAGGTAGCCACGGGCCAGGCCCGCGCCGGCGACGTACAGCTCACCGGGCACGCCGACCGGGACGGGGTTGAGGTCGGCGTCGAGCAGGTGCACCCGGGTGTTGCGGATCGGCCGGCCGATCGGCGGATTTCCGCCTGGGACCAGCGGATCGCTCCACGTGGTGACCACAGTGGACTCGGTCGGACCATAAGAGTTGATCATACGGCGGCCGGGCGCCCACCGGTCGACCAGCTCCGCGGTGCAGGCGTCGCCACCGACGATGACGGTGCGGAAGTCCGGCAGCGCAACGCCTTCCGGGATGGTGGCCAGCGCCACCGGCGGGATCAGCGCGTGCGTGACCCGGTGCTCGTCCAGCACCTGCGCCAGGTGCTCGCCGAGCAGTGAGCCCTCCGGCGGCACCACCAGCGCGGCACCGGCGGGCAGCGACATGCACAGCTCCAGCACCGAGGCGTCGAAGCTGGGCGAGGAGAACTGGAGCACCCGATCACCCTGATCCACTTGGTAGTGCTCGATCTCGGCGGCGGAGAAGCTGGCCAGTCCGGCATGGGTGACCACCACGCCCTTGGGCTTGCCGGTGGAGCCGGAGGTGTAGATGACGTAGGCGGGGTGTTCCGGGCGCAGCGGCGCGATCCGGTCCGCGTCGGTCGGGGCGTGCGCGCTGGTGCCCTGCTCGGCCAGGAACTCCTGGTCGATCACCAGCACCGGCTTGGCGTCGGCGAGCATGAACTCGATGCGCTCCGGCGGGTAGTTCGGGTCGACCGGCAGGTAGGCGCCACCGGCCTTGAGCACCGCGAGCTGGGCGACCACGATCTCTGCCGAGCGCGGCAGCCGCAGCGCGACGATGGTCTCCGGGCCGACACCGAGCCCGATCAGCCGGTGCGCCAACCGGTTCGCCCGCTGTTCCAGCCCGGCGAAGGTGATCTCACCGTCACCGACGATCAGCGCGGCCGCGTCCGGGGTCCGCTCGACCTGGGCCTGGAACAGCTCCGGGAACACCGTCGGCGCGGTGTCCTGCGCGGTGTTGTTCCAGGCGGACAGCTGCTCGCGTTCGGCGGCGCCGAGGATGTCCAAGCGGGCCAACGGTTCCGCGTTGTCCGCGGCGAGAGCGCGCAGCACCTCGGTGAGGTGCCCGGCCATCCGCGCGATGGTGCCCGGCTCGAACAGGTCCGGATCGTAGCCGAACTCCAGGTGGAACTGCTTGCCGGGCGAGACGACCAGGCTGATCGGGTAGTTGGTGGTCTCGATGGCTTCCAGCTCGCGGACGCCGAGGCCGTTGGCGGCGGCCACCTCGTCGTTGATCGGGTAGTTCTCGAAGACCACGATGCTGTCGAACAGCTCGGTGCCACCCTCGACCTGGCTCCAGGACTGGAGCTGGGACAGGGCCACGAAGTCGAACCGCCGCGACTCGGCCTGCGCCGCCTGGAGCTCCTGCAGCCAGCCGACCGGGTCGGCGGCCGGGTCGACGGTGAGCCGGACCGGCAGGGTGTTGATGAAGATGCCGGTGATGTCCTCGCCGCCGGACAGATCCGCCGGACGACCGGAAACCGTTGCGCCGAAACAGACATCGCGCTGCCCGCTGTACCGCGAGAGCAGCAGCGCCCAGGCGCCCTGCACGACCGCGTTGAGGGTCAGCCGGTACCGCTTGGCGAACTCGTACAGCCTGCTGGCCTCGGTCTCCTGGAGCGCGAAGCCGGTCCAGGTGGAGGAGCGGGTGTTGTGACCGGCGGGCCTTGGCTGGTCCAGCGGCAGCGGGGTCGGGGTGTCGAACCCGGCGAGCACCTCCCGCCAGTACCGCTCGGCCTGGGTGTGGTCCTGGGCGTCGAGCCAGCGCAGGTACTCGGCGAACGGACGGCGGCTGGGCAGTGCGTGCCCGGCGTGCGCGGCGAAGACGTCGGAGAGCACCTGGAAGACGCTCCAGCCGTCCAGCAGCACGTGGTGGAAGGTCCACACCACCTGCACCGAGCTGTCGGAAAGCTTGGCCAGGGTGACCCGCAGCAGCGGCGCCTCGGTCAGGTCGAGCCCGGTGGCGCGGTCCTGCTCCAGCAGCTCGGCCAGCGCGGCCTTGCGGTCCTTTTCGGACAGTCCGGTCCAGTCCAGGTGGGTGACCGGCACCGTCACCTTGGCCTGCACGACCTGGAGCGGGGTTGGCACGCCGGACCAGACGATCCGGCTGCGCAGCACCGGGGTCCGGTCCACCACCTGCTGCCAGGCAGCGGCCAGGCGGTGCGGGTCGGTGACGCCGTCGAGCACGAACTTGGCCTGCTCGAAGTAGACGCCCTGCTCCTGCTGGGACAGCCCGTGGAAGACCATGCCGGCCTGCATCGGGGTCAGCGGGTAGATGTCCTCCACCTCGCCGTCGGCCAGTCTGTCCACTGTGGACTGCTCAAGCCCGGCCAGCGGGAAGTCCGAGGGCGTGCGGCCACCGGCGCCGGGCTGGGCGCAGTGCGCGATGATCTCGCGCAGGGCCGCGCGCAGCCGGTCGGCGAGGCTGCTGACGGTGGCCTCGGTGTGCAGGTTGGCGGAGTAGAACCAGGTGAGCTGGAGCCGTTTCTCCGCCACCGCCCCAACGATGTCGAACACCCGGTCCCGCTCGCCGCCAAGGCTGACGTCGGACTGGATCCCGCTGCTGCCCCGGACCAGCCCGCCACCGGTGCCGGACTCGAACTGGCCGAGGTAGTTGAAGCTGACCGGCGCGGGCGCGGCAGCGGGCAGCCGATCGGTGAGCCACCGCAGCGCCCCATACCCGAGCCCACGCCCGGGAATCGCCCGCAGCTGTTCCTTCACCGACTTGAGAGTGGTCGACCACTCACAGTCCGGCGTGGACAGTGCGACCGGGAACATGGTGGTGAACCAGCCGACCGTGCGGGAGAGGTCCACCCCGGCGAACAGGTCCTCGCGGCCGTGCCCCTCCAGGTCGATCAGCAGCCGGTCCCGCCCGGTCCACTCCGCGAACACCCGCCCGAGCGCGCTCAGCAGGACGTCGTTGACCTGGGTGCGGTAGACCGGCGGCACGTCCTGGAGCAGGGCGCGGGTGTCGGCCTCGTCGAGCTCGACGGTGACGGAGGCAGTGGAGGCGGTGGTGTTGGCGCCGGTGGCGTCTGTCGGAATATTCGTCTCGAGGTTCGCGCTGGTCCAGTGCTCGAGCTCGTGGTCGAAACCACCGGCGCGGGCGTGCTCGGCAAGGCGGTGGGACCAGTCGCGGAAGGCGGTGGTCTTGCGTCCGATGTGGACGGTCTGACCGGTGACGGCTTGGCGGTAGGCGGTTTCGAGGTCCTCGAGCAGGATGCGCCAGGAGACGCCGTCGATGGCGAGGTGGTGGACGCAGAGGTGCAGTTGGGTGCCGGCGCGGTGGGCGCGGAGCAGGGGGGCCGGGCTGCTGAGGTCGAAGGCACCGAGGGAGTGAGTGGTCAACCACTCAGGCTGGGTGGCGGGGGTCGCGGGGGTCGGGGCGGGGGTGGCGGTCGCAGCCATCTCGGCGGGGGCGGCAGTCGCGGCCGTCGCGGCCGTCCCAGCGGAGGTGGCAGTCGCAGCCGCCGTAGCCGTCGCGGCGGGGGCGGCAGTCTCAGCGGTCGCGGCGGAGGCCACAGTCGCAGCCGTCCCGGCCGGGGCGGCAGTCGCGGCGGCGAGGTTGGCAGCGGCCGGAGCCTCGGCGGCAGTCGAACCGGTCGCGGCGCGGGTCGCGGCGGGCGTGGCTGCCTGGCCGTCGGGTGCCGGGGCGTCGAGCGCCAGGGTCGCGTTGGCTGCCGCGACCGAGTTGTTGTGCTGCCGCCAGCCGTCTGCCTCCCGGGTGAAGCTCAACCGGAGCGCGTCGTGGTGCCGGATCAGCTCGGCCAGCGCCACTCGCAGCGCCGCCTCGTCCACCGCCGGGTCCAGTTCCAGTGTCATCGCCTGGTTGAAGTGCCCCGGTTCCGGCGCTCCGGCGAAGAACCAGTGCTGGATCGGGGTGAGCGGCACCTCGCCGACGACCTCGCCCTGTTCCGCGGTGTCCGGTTCGGCCTCGGCGACCAGCACCGCCAGCTCGGCGACCGTCTGGGCGCGGAACAGGTCTCTCGGCATCAGGCCCAGGCCTGCTTGGCGGGCGCGGGAGGTGACCTGGATGCTCAGGATCGAGTCGCCGCCCAGGGCGAAGAAGTTGTCCTGGGCGCCGACTCTGGGCAGGCCGAGGACTTCGGCCCAGACCTGGGCGAGGGTCTGCTCGGTTTCGGTGCGGGGGGCGATGTAGCCGGTCTCGGCCAGGGCGGCGAAGTCGGGGGCGGGCAAGGCCCTGCGGTCGAGTTTGCCGTTGCGGCTCAGGGGGAGGTGGTCGAGCAGGAGGAAGGCGGCCGGGACCATGTAGTCGGGGAGCTGGGCGGCCAGGGTGCCCTTGATCTTGACGGGGTCCAGACCAGTTCCTACCAGGTAGGCGACCAGGCGTTTGACGCCCTGGTCGGTGCGGGCCAGGACCACGGCTTCGGCGACGCCCGGTTGAGTGGTCAGCAGTGCTTCGATCTCACCCAGCTCGATGCGGAAGCCGCGGATCTTGACCTGCTCGTCGGCCCGGCCCACGAACTCCAGCACGCCGTCGGCCCTCCAGCGCACCACGTCGCCGGTGCGGTACATCCGCGTGCCCGCCGGACCGAACGGGTCCGCCAGGAAGCGGTCGGCGGTCAGGGCGGGGCGGTTGAGGTAGCCGCGGGCCAGACCCTCGCCTGCCAGGTGCAGCTCACCGGCGATGCCGGGCGGGACCGGGTTCAGGTCCGCGTCGAGCACGTAGGCCCGCATGTTGTCCTGCGGGCGACCGATCGGGATCTGGGCCGGGACCTCGCTACCCGCCGGAATGCGGTGGTGGGTGGCGAAGGTGGTGGTCTCGGTGGGGCCATATCCGTCCACAACGGACAGTCCCGGGCAGGCGGCCAGCACCCGGCGGACCGCGCCGGCCGGGACCACGTCGCCGCCGGTCCAGACCTCGCGGACGCCGTGCAGGCAGTCGGGGGCGTCCTGGGCGAGCAGGCGGAACAGGCCCGCGGTGAGCCAGAGGCCGGTGATGCCGTGCTCGGTGACCAGGCGGCGCAGGGTGTCCAGGTCCAGGTCGCCGGCGGGGGCGACGATCACGCGGTCGCCGTTGAGCAGCGGCACCCACAGCTCGTAGGTGGCGGCGTCGAAGGCGGTGGGCGAGTGCAGCAGCACCCGCTCGTGCGCGCCGCCGCGGAAGCAGCGGTCGTGGGCCAGGGCGAGCACGTCCCGGTGCCGGACCGCGACGCCCTTGGGGGTGCCGGTGGAACCCGAGGTGTACATGACGTAGGCGAGGTTGTCGCCGTCGACCGCGACCGCGGGGGGCCCGGCCGGGCCGTCCAGTGGCTGGTCGATGCGGGCCATGTGTCCATTGTGGACCTTGGTGGCGGTGCTCGCCCAGTGCCGGTCGGCGAGCAGGATTTCGGCACGGGACTCGGCGAGCACCAGGCGGAGGCGGTCGGCGGGGGCGCGCAGGTCGAGCGGGACGTAGGCGCCGCCTGCCTTCACGATGGCCAGTTCGGCCACGACCAGGTCCGGGGAACGCTCGGCGAGCAGGCCGACCGGCTGGTCGGGGCGCAGGCCGAGGTCGAGCAGGCGGCGGGCCAGGCGGTTCGCCCTGGCTTCCAGGTCGGCGTAGGTGAGGTGGCCGCCGTCGAAGGCCAGTGCGACAGCCTGCGGGGTGCGGGCGGCCTGGGCGGTGAACAGCTCGCCGAGTGACCCGGCAGGCAGTTCGGTGGCGGTGGCGTTCCAGGTTTCCAGGACGCGGTGGCGTTCGGCCTCGGTGAGCACCGGCAGCTGGGCCGGGGTGCGCTCCGGGTCGCGGGCGATGCCGGTGAGCAGCAGGGCCAGGCGGTCGGCCATGGCCTGCACGGTGTCCGCGTCGAACAGCTCGGGGTCGTAGTCCAGGGCGAAGGAGAGCTGCTCGCCGGGTGAGACGACCACGCTGAGCGGGTAGTTGGTGGGCTCCTCGTCGCGGGACTCGGCCATGGTCAGGCCGGTGGCGGCGATCGCGGCCGGGTCGAACGGGTAGTTCTCGAACACCACGATGCTGTCGAACAGGCCGGTGCCGCCGGGCAGGTTCAGCCAGCCCTGCAGCTGGGCCAGCGAGACGAAGTCGAACCGCCGGGACTCCGCCTGCGCCGACTGCAGCTCGCGCAACCAGGGCAGCAGCGCCTGTCCACTGTGGACGTCGACCCTGGTGGGGATGGTGTTGATGAACAGGCCCACCATCGACTCCACCCCGGTCAGCTCGGCCGGGCGGCCGGAGACGGTGGTGCCGAAGACGACCTCGGACTCACCGCTGTACCGGGACAGCAGCAGGCCCCAGGCCCCCTGGAACACGGTGTTGAGGGTGAGTCCGCCGTGCTGGGCCACCTCGCGCAGCCGCGCGGTGTCCGCGCTGGTCAGCTGGGCCCGGACGGTCCCGGAAGACGCGGCGCGGTGCGCCTCCCGGGACTGCCGGTCGAACGGCAACGGCGTAGGAGTGCTGAAGCCGTCGAGCGCCTGCCGCCAGTACTCGGCGGCCTGGTCGGCGTCCTGCCGGGCGAGCCAGTCGAGGTAGTCGCGGAAGGGCCTGCGGGACACCGGTTCCAGGGCCGGGCCGCCGGTGAGCGCAGCGTAGCGGGCGCACACCTCGCCGAATGCCTGCGCGGCGCTCCAGCCGTCCAGCAGCACGTGGTGGAAGGTCCAGACGAGCAGGACCTCGTTGGCCGACAGGGTGATCACCGTGATGCGCAGCAGTGGCGCGGTGGCCAGGTCGAAGCCCTGGGCGCGGTCCTCGTCGAGCAGCTCGCGCAGTGCGACCTCGGTGTCGGCCCGTCCGGTCCAGTCCAGCAGGCGGGTGGGCACCGCGACGGCGCTGGGCACGACCTGGAGGGGTTCGGTGACGCCCTCCCAGACGATCCGGCTGCGCAGCACCGGGTTGTGGTCCACGGTCTGCTGCCAGGCGGTGGCGAAGGCGGCCGGGTCGGTGACGCCGGTGAGCCGCAGCTGCACCTGGTTGAAGTAGGCGGTGCTCGCCTCGCCCACCAGGCTGTGGAACACCATGCCGGCCTGCATCGGGGTCAGCGGGTAGATGTCGGCGACCTCGCTGCCGTCACCGGCCAGGGTGTCCACTTCGGACTGGGAGATGCGGGCCAGCGGGAAGTCCGACGGCGTGCGGCCACCCGCGCCGGGCTCGGCGCAGTGCGCGACCAGCTCGCGCAGCGCGGTGGCGAACCGCTCGGCGAGGTGGCGGACCGTGGTCTCGGTGTGGCAGCCCTCGGCGTAGGCGAAGGTGAAGGTCAGCCGCCGGGACTCGACGCTGCCGATGACGTCGAGCAGGTGCGGGCGCTGGTTGGCCGGACCGGCCTCGCCGCCGAGGCCCCCGGGCAGTCCGGCGATCAGCCCGTCCGTCTCTTGTGGACGGTCGAACTGGCCGAGGTAGTTGAAGCTGACCAGCGGCGCGGGCGATGCGGGCAGGCGGTCGGTGAGGTGGCGCAGCACGCCGTAGCCGAGGCCGCGGCGCGGGATCGCGCGCAGCTGTTCCTTGACCGCCTTCAGTGCCTCGCCCCAGCCCAGGCCGCGGTGGCCGGGCAGGGCGATCGGGAACATGGTGGTGAACCAGCCGACCGTGCGGGACAGGTCGATGTCGCCGCCGAGGTCCTCCCGGCCGTGCCCCTCCAGGTCGAGCAGCACCCGGTCCCGGCCGGTCCACTCCCCCAGCACCCGGCCGAGCGCGGTGAGCAGCACGTCGTTGACCTGGGTGCGGTAGACCGGCGGCACGTCCTGGAGCAGCGCGCGGGTGGTCTCCTCGTCCAGCTCGACGGTCAGGTTCCGCCCACTGGCCACGGTGTTCTCGCCGGTGCCGTCGACCGGGATGGCCGGGTCGGCGGTGATGCCGGTCCAGTAGGGCAGTTCCGCGTCGAACTCGCCCTGCTCGGCCAGTGCGGTCAGCTTCCGGGCGAAGTCGCGGAAGGAGGTGGTCTTGGCCGCGAGCCGGACCGGGTTGCCCGCGCGCAGCTGGCGGTAGGCGGTGTCCAGGTCCTCCAGCAGGATGCGCCAGGACACGCCGTCGACCAGCAGGTGGTGCACGGCCAGGAACAGCTGGTTGTTCGCCAGCAGCACGGCCTTGAGCAGCGGCCCGTGTTCGAGGTCGAACCCCGTGTGGTCCGCCGCGCCGCCGAGCTGGAGCAGGGTGGCCGGGGCCTCGGCGTGCTGCTGCCTGCCGCCGGTGAAGCGCAGGCGGAACGCGTCGTGCTGGCGCACCAGCGCGCACAGCGCCTGGTCGAGCAGCTCCGGGTCGGGGCGCTCGGTCAGCTCGAGCAGCACGGACTGGTTGAAGTGCGCCGGATCCGCGGTCTGGGTGGCGAAGAACCAGTGCTGGATCGGGGTGAGCGGGGCGTCCCCGGTGACCGGGCCCTGTTCGATGACCGGCTGGGTGGTCTCGGTGGCGGTGGCGGCCAGTCCGGCGACCGTGGGCGTGCGGAACAGGTCCCGTGGCATCAGGCCGATGCCGGCCTGCCGGGCGCGGGAGACGACCTGGATGCTGACGATCGAGTCGCCGCCCAGCTCGAAGAAGTTGTCCTCCACGCCGACCCTGGGCAGGCCGAGCACGGCGGCGAAGATCTCGGTCAGCGCCCGCTCGGTCTCGGTGCGCGGGGCCACGTAACCGGCGGCGGCGACCAGGCCCCAGTCCGGCGTGGGCAGCGCCTTGCGGTCGACCTTGCCGTTGGCGTTCAACGGAAGCGCGGTCAGCGGCACGAACACCGAGGGCACCAGGTAGTCCGGCACCGACTTGGCCAGGAACTCGCGCAGCTCGGCCGCGCCGGGCACCGGATGGTTCTCCACCGGCACCAGGTAGGCGACCAGGCGCTTGCGGCGGGACTCGTCCAGCAGCACCGCGGAGACCACCTGGCCGAGGTGCTCGTGCCGCAGCAGGGCGTTGTCCACCTCGCTCAGCTCGATCCGGAAGCCGCGGATCTTCACCTGGTCATCGGTGCGGCCCAGGAACTCGATCTCGCCGTCGCGGTTCCAGCGCACGGTGTCGCCGGTGCGGTACATCCGCTCGCCGGGCGCGCCGAACGGGTCGGCCACAAAACAGGCCGCGGTCAGGCCGGGACGCCCGAAGTAGCCGCGGGCCACCCCGGCGCCGGCGATGTGCAGCTCACCGGGAACACCGGCGGGCACCGGGCGCAGCGTGCGGTCGAGCACGTAGACCCGCATGTTGTCCAGGGCGCGGCCGATCGGCAGCAGCTCCGGCACCGCGTCGGCCGCTGGCAGGTCGTGGTGGGTGGCGAAGGTGGTGGTCTCGGTGGGGCCGTAGCCGTCCACAACGCACAGTCCGGGGCAGGCGGCCAGTACCCGGCGCACCGACTCGGCGAGCACCACCTCGCCGCCGGTCCACACCTCGCGGGCGCCGCTGAAGCAGCCTGGATCCTCCTGCGCCACCAGGCGGAACAGGCCCGCGGTCAGCCAGAGGCCGGTGATGCCGTGGTCGGTGATCATGCGGCGGAGGACCAGCGCGTCCACGTCGCCATCGGGGGCCAGCACGGTGCTGCCGCCGCTGAGCAGCGGGGTCCACAGCTCGTACGTGGAGGCGTCGAAGGCCAGCGGGGAGTGCATGAGCACCCGTTGGTGCCCGCCGTGGTGGAAGCGGCGGTGCGTGGCCAGGGCGAGGACGTCCCGGTGGCACACCGCGACGCCCTTGGGGATTCCGGTGGAGCCGGAGGTGTGCATGATGTAGGCCAGGTTGTCCGGCCGCACATTGGGCAGCGCCGCGCTGGACTCCGGGTGTGGCCGGTCGGCGCGCAGAATGTGTCCACTGTGGACTTCCTCGGCGGTGGCGGCCCAGGCCTGGTCGGTGAGCAGCACGGACACGCCGGTCTCGGTGAGCAGGCGGCGCAGGCGGGCCGCGGGGGCGCGCACGTCCAGGGGCACGTAGGCCCCGCCCGCCTTGAGGATGGCCAGTTCGGCCACCACCACGGCGGCCGAGCGGGCCATCAGCAGGCCGACCGGCTGCTCCACGCCAACACCGAGCGAGACCAGGTGCCGGGCCAGCGCGGCGGCGCGCTCGTCCAGTTCGGCGTAGCTGAGGCAACCGTCGTCGGTGACCACCGCGGTGGCCAGCGGGGTGCGCTCGACCTGTGCGGCAAAGGCTTCCGGCACACTGCCGGTGGGCAGTTCGGTCGCGGTGTCGTTCCACTCGAACAGCACCCGCTGCCGCTCGGCCTCGGTGAGCATCGGCAGCGCGGCCACCGGATCGTCCACGTGCGCCGGGAATCCGGCCAGCAGGGTGAGCAGGTGCTCGGCCAGCCGGTCCGCGGTGGTGGCGTCGAAGTGCGCCGGGTCGTAGCCCAGGCTGACCGCCAGCTCCTGGTGCGGATAGGCGACCAGGGTGAGCGGGTAGTTGGTGGTCTCCACCCCGCGCAGCTCGCGCAGGCCGAGGCCGTGCGCGGCGGCCGCGTCGTCGTCGAAGGGGTAGTTCTCGAAGACCACGATGCTGTCGAACAGGTTCGACCGCTCGGGCAGGTCGGTGCAGGCGCGCAGCCGGGGCAGCGGCAGGTAGTCGTGGCGGCGGGCCGCGGACTGGGTGTCCTGGATCCCGCGCAGCCACTCGGTCAACGACTGTCCACTGTGGATCTGAATCCTGGTGGGCAGGGTGTTGATGAAGATGCCGGTGATGTCCTCGACCCCGGCCAGGTCAGCGGGACGGCCGGAGACGGTGGTGCCGAAGAGCACGTCGTCCTGGCCGCTGTGCCGGGCCAGCAGCAGCGCCCAGGCGCCCTGGACCAGGGTGTTCAGCGTGAGGCCGTGCCGCTGGGCGAGGGTGCGCAGCGCGCCGGTGGTATCCGCGTCCAGCGAGCGGAGCACGGTGGCGGTGGACTCCTGGTGCCCGCCGCCCGCGGGCTGCCGGTCGTAGGGCAGCGCGGTAGGCTCGCTGACCCCGGCCAGCGCGGACCGCCAGTGCGCCAGGGCTTCCCTGGGGTCCTGGCGGTCGATCCAGCGCAGGTAGTCACCGAAGGGGCGGCGGGTCGGCAGCGGCTGACCGGCGTGCGCGGCGAAGACGTCGTTGAGGACCTGGAAGACGCTCCAGCCGTCGAGCAGCACGTGGTGGAAGGTCCACACCACTCGCAGCTCGGTGTCGCTGGTCCTGGCCAGCGCGGTCCGTTGCAGCGGCGGCTCGTCCAGCGCGATGCCGGTGGCCCGGTCCTCGGCGAGCAGCGCGTCCAGCTCGGCCTGGCGCTGCTTTTCGGTCAGCTCACGCCAGTCCAGGTGCCGGACCGGCACGCGGACCTGGGCGCGCACCACCTGCACCGGTTCGGGCACGCCCTGCCAGACGATGTGGCTGCGCAGCACCGGCAGCCGGTCGCTGACCTGCTGCCAAGCCTCGGCCAGCCGTCGCGGATCGGGGATGCCGTCGAGGCGGAAGGTGAGCTGCTGGAAGTAGACGCCGGTGTCGCCCTGGGCCAGGCGGTGGAACACCATGCCGGCCTGGGTCGGGGTGAGCGGGTAGATGTCCTCCACGTCCCGGCCGTCACCGGCCAGCAGGTCCACAGTGGACTGATCCAGACGGGCGAGCGGGAAGTCGGACGGCGTGCGGCCACCGGCCCCGGGCCGGGCGCAGTGGTCGATGATCTCGCCGAGCGCGGCGAGCAGCTCCTCGGCCAGGCGGCGGACGGTGGCCTCGGTGTGCCGGTCGGTGGAGTAGAACCAGCTGAACTCCAGGGACTTGCGGTCCACCCGGCCGACCACGTCCAGCAGGTGCGGGCGGGCGGCGGCCGGATCGGCGTCCAGGGCCAGCTCGCTGTGCAGCCCGTCGAACAGCGCGGTGGCCGGCGCGTCGAAGGCGCCGAGGTAGTTGAAGCTGATCTGCGGGCTCGGCGGAGCGGCGAGCCGGTCGGTGAGCCGGTGCAGCGCGCCGTAGGACAGGCCGCGGTGCGGCAGCGCCCGCAGCTGTTCCTTGACCGCTTTGAGCGTGGCCGCCCACCCGGTGTCCGGAGTGGACAGTGCGACCGGGAACATGGTGGTGAACCAGCCGACCGTGCGGGAGATGTCCAGGTCCGCGAACAGCTCCTCGCGGCCGTGGCCCTCCAGGTCGATGAGCACCCGGTCCTGCCCGGTCCACCGGGTGAGCACCCGGCTGAGCGCGCTGAGCAGCACGTCGTTGACCTGGGTGCGGTAGACCGGCGGCACGTCCTGGAGCAGCGCGCGGGTCCGCGCCTCGTCCAGCCGCACGGTCACCACCTCGGTGCTGGCCACGGTGTTCGGGCCGGTGCGCTCGACCGGGAGGTCGGTCTGCCCGTCGATCGCGGACCAGTACTCGGCATCGGCGTCGAAGCCACCGGCGGCGGTGTGCTCGGTGAGGCGGATCGCCCAGTCCCGGAACGAGGTGGTCTTCGCCTCCAGCCGGATCCGGTCGCCGCGGGCGGCCTGCTCGTAACCAGCGGCCAGGTCCTCCAGCAGGACGCGCCAGGACACGCCGTCGACCACCAGGTGGTGCACGGCCAGGAACAGCCCGCGCCGGCCGTCCGGCAGGTCGCGGATCTCCGCGCGCAGCAGGGAGTCCCCGTCCAGGGTGAGCGGCCCGCCGGCGACCGCGGTGTCCCCGACCGGCGCGTTGTGCTGCTGCCAGCCGGATCCGGTGCGCCGGTAGCGCATGCGGAGCGCGTCGTGCTGTTCGACCAGCGCGGACAGGGCCGCCTGCAGAGCCCGGTCGTCGATGCCGTCGGCGAGGGCCAGGGTGAGGTGCTGGGCGAAGTGCTCCGGCCGCTCGGGCTGGATCTCGAACAGCCAGTGCTGGATCGGGGTCAGCGGCACCTCGCCGGTGACCGGACCCTGCGCGATCCGGCGGGTGGCCACCGCGGTGACCTGCGGGGCCAGTGCCGCGATCGTCTGGTGCAGGAACAGGTCGCGCGAGGTGAGCTGGAGTCCGGCGGCGCGGGCCTTGGCCACCACCTGGATGCTCAGGATCGAGTCGCCGCCGTGGGCGAAGAAGTTGTCGGTCACGCCGATCCGGTCCAGGCCGAGCACCTCGGCCCAGATGTCGGCGAGCACCCGCTCGGTGGCGTTGCCGGGGGCCACGTACTCGCCACCGGCGACCGCGGCCCAGTCCGGCGCGGGCAGCGCGCGGCGGTCCAGCTTTCCGTTGGGGTTCAACGGGAGCAGGTCGAGCTGGAGCACCGCGGCCGGCACCATGTACTCGGGCAGCCCACTGCCGACGAAGGCGCGCAGCTCGGCGGAGCCCACCGCGGTCTCGGCCACCACGTAGCCGACCAGGCGCTGGTGCCCGCCGTCGGTGCGGGCCACCGCGACCGCCTCGGTGACCGCCGGGTGCCGCAGCAGCGCGGCCTCCACCTCGCCGAGCTCGATCCGGAAGCCGCGGATCTTGACCTGGTCATCCGCGCGGCCCAGGTACTCGATGTCGCCATCGGCGTTCCAGCGCACCACGTCCCCGGTGCGGTACATGCGTTCGCCGGGCGCGCCGTAGGGGTTGGCGATGAACCGGTCGGCGCTCAGGCCGGGCCGGTGCAGGTAGCCGCGCGCCAGGCCGCGCCCGGCCAGGTACAGCTCGCCGGGCACGCCGATCGGCACGGGCCGCAGGTTCCCGTCGAGCACGTAGGTCTGGATGTTGCTGACCGGCTTGCCGATCGGCGGCGTGGACTGCTGCTCGCTGCCGTCGGAGTACCAGGCGGTGGCGTAGACGGTGGCCTCGGTCGGGCCGTAGATGTTGGCGATCCGCCCGCCCGGCAGTGCGGCCTGGATCTCCCTGGTGGCGTGCGCGGACAGGCCCTCACCGGCCAGCACCACGTGCTCGGCGGAGACGGTCACCGCGCCCTGCGCCAGCACCTGGGCCAGCGCCGAGGGCACCGCGCTGACCAGGCTGGCCCGCCACGGTTCGGCCCGCTCCTCCCCCAGTGCCAGCACGTTCGCGACCACCTCGACGCAACCGCCCAGCACCAGCGGGCAGAAGATCTCGAACACCGAGACGTCGAAGTTGAGCGAGGTGGAGGCGACCACCGAGGACAGCGCGGCCGGGCCGAAGTCGCGGGCGGCCCAGGCGGTCAGGTCGGCCAGGCTCTCGTGCGCGATCACCACGCCCTTGGGGCGGCCGGTGGAGCCGGAGGTGTAGATGCTGTAGGCGGCGTGCGCCGGGTCCAGCGGCAGCAGGCGGTCCGCGTCGGTGATGTCCACATCGGACAGTGCGGTCAGCTCGTCCGCGATCCGGTCCAGCTCCTCGGCGGTGAGCACCAGGATCGGGTCGGCGTCGGCGAGCATGAACTCGATCCGGTCGGCCGGGTAGGCCGGGTCGATCGGCAGGTAGGCCGCACCGGACTTCAGGATGGCCAGCAGCGCGACGATGGTCTGCTCGGTGCGCGGCATGGCGATGCCGACGAACCTCTCTGCGCCGGCGCCCTGGCCGATCAGCCAGCGGGCCAACCGGTTCGCGCGCCGGTTCAGTTCTGCGTAGGTCAGCTCGCGGCCGACGTGGGTGACCGCGACCGCCGCCGGGGTGCGCGCGGCCTGGCGGGCGAACAGCTCCGGGTACAGCGCGGGCCCAACCGCCAGCGCGGTGTCGTTCCAGCCGCGCAGCACCTGCTGCCGTTCGGCACCGGTGAGCAGCGGCAGCTCGCCGAGCGGGGCCTCCGGGATGGCCAGGATGCCGTTGAGCAGCACTTCCAGGTGCTCGGTGAGCCGGGCGATGGTGCTGCCGTCGAACAGGTCGGTGTTGTACTCCACCGCCACGGTCAGCCCGTCGGCGCGCGGCCAGAACTCGCACACCAGGTCGAACCGGGAGCGCGGGCGCGGCAGGTCCTGCTCGGCCAGGCGCAGCTCACCGATGGCGCGGGGCCGCACGATCGCGTTCTGCAGCACCACAAGGGCCTGCACCAGCGGGGTGCGGCTGGCGTCCCGGTCCAGGCGCAGCTCCTCGACCAGGCGGTCGAACGGGGCGTCCTCGTGCGCGAACCCGGCCAGCACGGTCTCCCGCACCTGGGCCAGGAACTCGACGAACGGCAGCTTGCTGTCCACAGTGGACCGCAGCACCACGGTGTTGACCAGGAACCCGGCCAGGCGTTCCAGCTCGGCGCGGTTGCGGCCGGAGGTGGCGGTGCCGACCGCGATGTCGGAGCGGTTGCTGTAGCGGGCGAAGAGCACCTGCACCGCGGCGGTGAGCAGCATGAACAGCGTGGCGCCGCGCTCGCGGCCGGCCGAGGTGAGCTTGTCGACCAGGGTGGCCGGCAGCAGGTGGCGGTGCACCGCGCCGGGGTTGGTGCGCACCGGCGGGCGCGGGCGGTCGGTGGGCAGCTGCAACGGCTCCACCCCGGCCAGCCGTTCCCGCCAGTAGGCCAGCTGTCCGGCCAGTTCCGGGCTGCTGAGCCGGTCCTGCTGCCAGGCGGCGTAGTCGGCGTAGCGCACTGGCAGTTCGGGCAGCCGCGGCTCCCGGTGCTCGGTGGCGGCCGCGTACAGCTCGGCGAGCTCCTCCACCAGCAGCGCCACCGAGGCGCCGTCGGTGACGATGTGGTGCTGGCACAGCAACAACACCTGGTCGTCGGCGGCCAGCCGGACCAGCAGGGCGCGGGTGAGCGGGCCGCGGCGCAGGTCGAATGGCCGGTCCAGCTCCCCGGCCAGCACCTCGTCCAGGGTGGCCGGATCGGCCTCGGCGGTGGCCAGCGGGATGACGGCGGTGGCCGCCACGACCTGCTCGGGCACGCCGGCGGACTCGGTGAAGGTGGTGCGCAGCGACTCGTGCCGGGCGGCCAGGGCGTCCAGGGCGCGGCGCAGCGCGTCGGCGTCCAGCGGGCCGGTCAGGCGCAGGCCGACCCCGGTGTTGTACTCGGTGCCACCGGTCAGGTTGTCCAGCACCCACATCCGGTGCTGCGCCGAGGACAGCGGCAGCGGCCGGTCCACCGGCGCGGCCGGGATCGCCACGGTGTCCACAGTGGACGGCTCGGGCAGCGCGGCGGCCAGCTCGCGGATGGAGCTGGTCTCGAACAGCAGCCGGGGGGACAGCTCGACGTCGAAGGCGGCCCTGATCCGGGCCAGCGCGCGGAAGGCCAGCACCGAGTCGCCGCCGAGGGCGAAGAAGTCGTCGGTGACCCCGATCTCGGGCAGGCCGAGCACCTCGGCCCAGATCCCGGCCAGCACCCGCTCGGTCCCGGTGCGCGGCGGGATCGCGGACTCCCCGCCGGGCAGCAGCCCGGTCGGCGCGGGCAGCGCGGTGCGGTCGAGCTTCCCGTTGGGACTCAACGGCAGCGTGGCCAGCACCAGCAGCACGGCCGGGACCATGTGCGCGGGCAGCGTCTCGGCCAGCACGGTGCGCAGGTGCGCCGGGTCCGGCTCCTGTCCCTTGGCCGGGACGACGTAGCCGATCAGCCGCTTGAGGCCCTGGTCCTCGCGGGCCACCACCACGGCCTCGGCCACCGTGGGCTGCTGCCGGAGCAGGCTCTCGATCTCGCCCGGCTCGATCCGGAAGCCGCGGATCTTGACCTGGTCGTCGGCGCGGCCGCGGAACTCCAGCTCACCGGCGTCGGTCCAGCGCACCAGGTCCCCGGTGCGGTACATCCGCTCGCCGGGTGCGCCAAACGGGTTGGGCGGGAAGCGGTCCGCGGTCAGGCCGGGCCGGTTCAGGTAGCCCCGCGCCAGCCCGATGCCCGCGAGGTACAGCTCACCGTCGGCCCCGGCCGGAACCGGGTTGAGCGACTCGTCCAGCACGTAGACGCGGGTGTTCCGGATCGGGCGGCCGATCGGTGGGATGCCGCCGGGGGTCAGCGGATCGCTCCAGGTGGCGACCACGGTGGACTCGGTCGGACCATAGGAGTTGATCATGCGGCGGCCGGGCGCCCACCGGTTGACCAGCTCGGCGGTGCAGGCGTCGCCACCCACGATCACGGTGCGGAAGTCCGGCAGCGCAACGCCTTCCGGCACCGTGGCCAGCGCCACCGGCGGGATCAGCGCGTGCGTGATCCGACGCTCGGCGAGCACCTCGGCCAGGTGGTCGCCGAGCAGCGGGCCGGGCGGCGGCACCACCAGCGTCGCCCCGGCGGGCAGCGACATGCACAGCTCCAGCACCGAGGCGTCGAAGCTGGGCGAGGAGAACTGGAGCACCCGGTCACCCGGATTGACCTGGTAGTGCTCGATCTCGGCGGCGGAGAAGCCGGCCAGTCCGGCGTGCGTGACCACCACGCCCTTGGGCCTGCCGGTGGAGCCGGAGGTGTAGATGACGTAGGCCGGATGGTCGAAGGCCAACGGGCACCGGCGGTCCGCGTCGGTCGGCGCGGTGCCCGGCAGGCCCTCCGGGGTCGCGGCCAGGAAGTCCTCGTCGATGACCAGCGCGGGTGCGGCGTCGGCCAGCATCAGCCGGATCCGCTCGGCCGGGTAGGCCGGGTCCACCGGCAGGTAGGCGCCGCCTGCCTTGAGCACCGCCAGCTGCGCCACCACGATGTCCACCGAACGGGGCAGCAGCAGTGCCACGATCCGCTCCGGCCCCACCCCGAGCCCGATCAGCCGATGGGCCAACCGGTTCGCCCGGTGCTCCAGCTCGGCGAAGGACACCGCGCCCTCGTCGTCGATCAGCGCGGGCGCCTGCGGGGTGCGGGCGGCCTGGGCCTCGACGAGCTGGGGCAGGGTCACCTGCCTGACCGCGCACGCCACACCGGTCGGCTCAGTCGCGGTGAGTGACGACGGCAGGGCGTGAGCGGGCAGGGACACCTCGCGTGCGGACATGAACTCAAGACCTTTCAGGCGCGGCAAAACCACGCCAGCAGACGGCGTATGCTGGGGCTGGGCGGAAGTGCGGTGAAGCGGGCCGGATCCCGCCGCTAACAGCGGCCGCTACCGACCTCACGCCGGGCCAGTCGGCCGGAAACCTGAATTCGATCGAGGACTCCGGTCACCGGGTCGCGAAGAAAACGACCGGGGTGCACGAGTTGTCCCGATTCCCAGTCCTGCTGGGCGAACATGAGCCCTTCATGCGGGGTGAGCCTGGCGACGATCTCGCCGTCGATGGCCAGTCGCAGCGTGGCGTCCTCGGCCGGGGTGACGGTGTACTCGGTGTCGCCGTTGCGGTAGCTGCCGAAGATCTCCGGCGGCACGGTGGCCCGCTGTCCCGGCACCTCCAGCCGGTAGCTGCCCACCTCGATGCCCGCCCCGGCCAGCTCCGCCACCAGTTCCGCCCACAGGCCGATGCCGGTGTTGCCGTTGCTGGTGAAGGCGATCACCTGGCCGGTGTCGGCGTTGACCCGCAGGTGCGCGTCGGTGCCGTCGGCGTTGCCGTCATGGCCCACCCACTCCCGCACGCCCTCGCGCCAGACGCCGAAGCCGAGGCCCCAGCCGTCGGCCAGGCCGATCGGGTCGGCCCCCGGCTGGATGCGGCGCATCTCCGCGGCCAGCTCGGCGGGCAGCAGTTCGGGCAGTCCGGTGGTCTCCGGATCCAGTTGCAGCAGACCGAAACGGAGCAGGTCCGCGGCGCTGATGGCGAGCGCGCCGGCCGGCGCCTCACCCAGCGCGAGTGACTGCACCACCGGCCTGGTGCGCCCGCGCGAGGTGTTGACCGCGTGCCCACTGGCGACGTTCGCCGAGGTCAGCGGGTTGGGCGCGACCACGAACGACGGCTTGACGCCCAATGGGCGGAGCAGGATCGACTCGATCGCCTCCCACCAGCTCATGCCGGTGACCTCTTCGATGAGCCGTCCGACGACGGCATAACCGAGGTTGGAGTAGGAGAACCCGGCACCCGCCGGCAGCACCAGTTCGGGGGTGCGGCAGTGCTCGGAGACATAGCGGCGCAGGGACATCGTGGCAGCGACGGCCGAGTCCGGGCCGGAGGCCAGTCCGCTGGTGTGGCTGAGCAGCTGACGCAAGGTCAGTGGAGCGCCCAGTTCGGGCAGATGTTCGGTGACCTCGGCGTCGAGCTCGAGATCATCGTCGGCCACCAGCAGCATCGCCAGCGTGGCGGTGAATGCCTTGGTGACCGAGCCGATCGGGAAGGCGGTGGCCGGATTTACCGGCTGTCCCCCACCGTAGCGCAGTTCGCCGGCCTGGGCCGTGCGAGTTTCCCCGTTGACGTGCACGGCGAGCTGAGCGCCGGGGACCTGGTGCTTGCGGACCAGGGTGGACAGGGTGCGGGACAGCCACTCGGCCTCAATGGTGACTTGTGCCACGCAGGCGTCGCGGTATGACGACATGGAACGACAGACCCCTCATCGGTGACATGACTCATCCGGGCCGCGACTCCCGAAGGCAGATCAAACGCAGAACGGGGGCAAGAATGCAACACGACACCCCCTGGTCAATACCGCCAGACGGACTAGCGACCGCCAGGCCACAAGAGACGCCGCACACATAGGCCAACTATCAGTAAATAAATTGGGCCGAGAAGCACAATTGAATGAAACAAGATTGAGCCAAGCGGGTGCGTTTAGGTCCCTTTTTCGGGGACACAGCGGTAACTCTCCGAAGTCAGAACCACCCAGAGTGACGGTCGTCTCGCCCGATCTTGTACCTCTCTAGGTAAGAGCTCGTGACTGTGACGATTGCGGCACGGTTACCGGTTAACGCGCTGACTTCGATCCACACTGAAACAACAGGACTCAACGACCTGCGTTGCGATTGACCTGGGCATTTCCGCCGGGCGGGCCGAGGGGCGTCATTCCGGGATGGGTTCGGGCGGGGAGGTCCGTTGACGCACAACTCGGCCGGGCGGTTCGAGGGCGTGCAGGCGGGGACCATCCACGGTGGCGTGCACTTCAACCAGGTCCCGCAGCAGGCAGAGGGGCCGCGGCGGTACGGCGTGGTGCCGTCCAGGGTGGACTGCTTCCAGGACCGGGCGGTCACCCGCGGACTGACCGGGACCAGCGTGCTGTCCGGGCTCGGCGGCGTGGGCAAGACCCAGCTCGCCGCGCACTACGCGGAGTCCATGGCGGACCGGGTCGACCTGTTGGTCTGGATCACCGCCAGCTCCCGGCAGGCGGTGCTGGCCGACTACGCGATGATCATCGCCGACCTGACCGGCTTCGAGTCCGCCGATCCGCTGGCGCCCGCCCAGCGTTTCCTGTCCTACCTGGCGACCAGGGACCGCCGGCTGGTCGTGCTGGACGACGTGCGCACGCCCGCCGACCTCCAGGACCTGTGGCCGCCGGCGAGCGGGCAGGTGCTGGTGACGACCCGGCGGCGGGATGCGGCGCTGCGCGGGGAGCACCGCGCGTTCATCGATGTGGACACGTTCAGTCCTGCGGAGTCGCTGGCGTTCTTGCAGCGCAAGCTCGCCGATCAGGCGCACCTGCTGGTGGCGGCGGCGGAGCTGGCCGACGACCTCGGGCACCTGCCGCTGGCGCTGGCGCAGGCGGCCGCGTACGTGCTCGACCGGGACATCAGCTGCGTGGAGTACCGGGAACGGTTGGCGGACAAGGAGAACTCACTGGAGTCGTTGGCTCCGGAACGGGTCAGCCTGCCGGACAACCACCGGGAGCCGGTGGCGCGCACCTGGGCCCTGTCGGTCCGGCTGGCCGACGAGCTCGATCCGCCAGGGCTGGCGAAACCCTTGCTGGAACTGGCGAGTGTGCTGGACCCCAACGGAGTTCCGGCCGCGGTGTTCACCAGCGAAGCCGTACGCGCCTACCTGGGCGGAGTGGCACCGGTGCTCGGCCCGGAACACCCCCTGCTCTTCAGCTCCCGCAACAACCTCGCGTTCCAGCGCACCCGTACCGGCGACGTAGCCGCCGCCTTCACCGAACTCCAGGCCCTGACCCGCGACAGCACCCGCATCCTCGGCGCGGACCACCCGGACACGCTGCGCTGCCGCGGCAACCTCGGGCAGTTCCGGCCCATCGAGAACTCTCCCGGCCCAGCCATCACCGAACTGGAAACCCTGCTCGCGGACCACGTCCGCGTCCTCGGCTTCGAGCACCCGCAGACCCTCATCGCCCGGTACAACCTCGCCCACCGACGCGGCGAGGAAGGCGAAGTGACCACCGCGATCGAGGAGGCGGAACTCCTGCTCACCGACTTCGTCCGCGTTCTCGGGCCGAAACACCGGCACTCGCAGCGCACGCGTCGGTTACTGGCCAAGCTTCAGCGCCCGGCCGACCGGTAGGTCAGTTCGCGCATCCTGGCCAGTTCGGCCGCGGTGTTGTCCCGCACCCGATGGATGAACCGCAGCACCACCCGCAACTCAGCCTCCGTGAACTCGCCCAGGTCCCCCGTGGTGTGCTCGGCCAGCCGCTGGTAGTAGGCCCGCACCCGGGCCAGTCCCTCGGCGGTCGGCTCGATCAGCACCCGTCGCCGGTCGCCGGGATCCGGCACGCGGACCACGCATCCGGCGGTCGCCAGCCGGTCGATCATCCGGGAGACCGACCCGGAGGTGAGGCCGACGTGCGCGGCGAGACCGGTGGCGGTGCTGGGGCCGTGCTGGTTGAGGGCGTGCAGGCAGTCCAGGTCGGTGAGGGTGACGCCCATGTCGGCGGCGATCTCGGCGTTGAGCTGGGCGGTGGTGTTGCCCCAGTCCGGGAGGGCGGCCAGGACCTGTTGAGCCGCTTTGCCCACGCGCTTCTTCGCCACACGGACACGGTAGCAGCGAAGACTGCGTGACACAATTACTGCGTGACGCAGATACTGTGTGGCGCAGTGATCGAGCCGAGGAGGGTGTGTGCGGGTGTTGCTGGCGACCATGGGGTCGCGGGGTGAGGTGCAGCCGGTGGTGGCGTTGGCGTTGCGGCTCAAGGAGATGGGCTGCGGAGTGCGGGTGTGCGTGTCGCCGGATCTGTGCGACTGGGTCGCGGGATGGGGGATTCCCGCGGTGCCGGTGGGGCCGCGGATGCGGGACAGCGGATGGGACCTGAGCACGCCGGCGGGGCGGCTGCGGGCCGCGGAGAACGCCGTGGCGGCACAGTTCGCGGCGTTGCCAGGGGCGGCGCGGGACTGCGATGTGCCGGTGGGGTGCGGGGCGGTGCTGGTGGCAGCGCGGTCGGTGGCCGAGCTGGCCGGGATCGGGTACGCGCACGCCGAGTTCTGCCCGGCCGCGCTGCCCTGCTCGCGGCTCGCGCCCGCGCCGTGGCCGGGGTGGCCGCGCGAGACGGGTGACCCCGACCAGCTGTGGGCAGCGGACGCGCGGCGCTGGCACGAGGTCTGGGGGCCCGCGCTCAACGCGCACCGGGTGGCCGCCGGGCTGACCCCGGTCCTGGCGGTGCGCGAGCACGTGCTGACCGAGCAGCCGTTGCTGGCCGCCGATCCCCTCCTGGCACCGGGTCCTCCGGCGGCTGACCAGACGGGTGCCTGGCTGCTGCCGGATGAGCGGGCGCTACCGGCCGACGTTGAATCCTTTATCCGGGCGGGCGAGCCGCCGGTCTACTTCAGGCTCGGCAGCTACTCCGGGATCGACGGCACGGACGCCGGGGTGGCGATGGTGGCGGCGGTGCGGGCAACTGGGCGGCGGGCGATCATCTCCCGTGGCTGGGCCGGATTGGCGGGGCCGGGCGGCGCCGCCGACTGCCTGGTGATCGGCGAGGCCAACCACCGGGTCCTGTTCCAGCAGGTGGCCGCCGTGGTGCACCACGGCGGCGCGGGCACCACCAGCACCGCGGCGCGGGCCGGGGCGCCGCAGGTCGTACTGCCTCAGCACTACGACCAGCACTACTGGGCCGGGCGGGTCGAGGCGCTCGGGATCGGCGCGGAGGCCCCGGAGCTGCGATCACTGGACGTCGCGCTGGGCAGGGCGCTGTGTCCGGAAACTGCCAGCCGGGCCCGCGAGGTGGCCGCCGAAGTCCGCGCCGACGGTGTGCGGAAGGCCGCGCAACTCGTGTTGACAAGGAGTGCGCAGGTTACCTGGAATAAAAAGTTCGAAGCGAATACAAACGTAAATACACAAACGTGATACACTCACAAAAAAGTTTAGCGTTCACCCACGAAAAAGCGTCGCGACCGGGGAGGCCAGGGAGAACGAGAACCGCAGACCATCGGAACACAAAAGATGTCCACCGCCAAGTCGACGAACTTGTACTCCGATCAGGGTGACACCCGATGTCATCCACCGCCATCGACCTCGGGAATGCGATGAACACTCAGCTCCAGGTACACCACCTGACGCACCCCAGCACCCGTGAATTCAAGGTCTACCTCATCGATCCGGAACCGGTCGTGGCCCAGGGGCTGCGCGCCGCGTTCTGGGACCAGTCCGACATCTACCTCTCCGGATGGGCAGGCAGCTGGGAGCAGGCCGCCAGGGGTATCGCGGTCGAGACCCCGGACGTGCTGCTGGTCGAGATCGCCGCCACGGGTGCTACCGGAGACGGGGTCGAGGTCATCCGCAAGGCGGCCAGGGTGTTCCCCCGGATCCCGCTGCTGGCCTTCTCTAACGACCGGAACCAGGTGGTCAGGGCGCTGGAAGCGGGCGCGCGGGGGTTCGTGCTCAAGTCCTCCGGCAGTGCGGAGCTGATCAACGCGGTGCGCGGCGCGGGCAACGGCGGCACCCCCATCTCCACCTCGCTGCTGCCGCAACTGGTGGCCAGGGTGCGCGACGGCGGCAGCACGCCGAGGCTGTCCGCGCGGGAGCTCCAGGTGCTGCGGCTGGTGGCCACCGGAAACCGCACCGGGGAGATCGCGCAGCGGTTGTCGGTGACCGAACCGACGGTGAAAACTTACCTGCAGCGCATGTTCACCAAACTCAAGGTGAGTGACCGCGGCGGCGCGGTGCTGGCGGCGCGAGCGGCCGGACTGCTCCCTTGAGCGAAATACCGGGATAACGGCGACCTGGGCCGCTCCGGCGGCAAAACCGCGCGAAGCGACCTAGGACACGAAGCGTCATGCGCGCTGTTCGCTCCTTTTCATGGAGAAACTGGCGACCAGCAGCGCGACACCGATCACCGCGACCACCACGTTGGCCGCGGGCTGGTACTCACTGAAGGTTCTCATCAGGAACCAATCCTTCCCGTTGACCTGACGGGAGATGAAGGACCCCACCCCGTTCACCAGGGCGATCCACCCGAGAACCTCCAGCGTGACGCGCATGTCCACTCCCCTGCTCCGCGACTCGTGACCGGGCCGCTGGACTTCCCTGCATTGCCTGCTCAACGCTAGGCGGCGGGGGCATGCGCCCGAGTCCCCAGCGAGGCGGATCCGGCCATCACCTGCCAGTCGTAGGAACCGGGCTCAGGCGTCCTGCTTGCGCAGCACCTCGAAGACGCTGGTGAACCCGTTCTGGCCGTACCCGGCGTCCACCGCGCGGCGGAAGATCGCCGCGACCGTGGCGGGCAGCGCGGTGTCCACGCCGGAGTCCCGCGCGGTCTCCAGCGCGTGCTCGGCGCTGGCGAGGTTCATCAGCAGGGTCGCGTCCGCGCCGGGGTACTCGCGGGCGTCGACCTCCTTCGAGGTCATCTCCATGAAGATCGGCCCGATGTCGGCGGCGTTGCGCGCGTAGGGCAGGTACTCCATCGCGCTGATCCCGTTGGCCTCGGCCATGGCCAGCGCCTGCACGTGCGCGGTCATGTTGGTCCAGAAGATGGTGATCATGATCTGGTAGTACAGCGGGGCCAGGCCCTGGTCCTCGCCGCGGTAGTCCGCCGCGGTGATGACCTCCAGGGTCTCCCGGTGCGCCTCGAACAACTCCTTGGGGCCGCTGTAGAAGCTGGCCGCGCCCTCGGTCGCGATCAGGTACGGCGGCACCTGCACGCCGCCGGTCAGGTAGGCCGCGCCGTGCCCGGTCGCCCACTCGGCCGCGGCCCTGGACTTGGCCGGGGTGTCGGAGCTGAGGTTGATCAGCACCACGCCGTCCAGGGCGTCGGTGGCCTGTTCCAGGATCGCGTACATCGCGGTGTGCTCGGTGAGGCTGAGGATCACCGGCCCGCCGGCCTTGAGCGCCGCGGCCACCGTCTCCGCGCGCACCGCGCCCTTGGCCACCAGCGCGTCCGCCTTGCTCGCGGTCCGGTTCCACACCGTCACCGCGTAACCGCGGTCCAGGTAAGCCGCGGCCATGGCCTGCCCCATCGGCCCCAGACCCACGATCGTCACTGCCTTCCCCACAGGAAGTCCCTCCTCTAGAACGAACGCTCTACTTAGTGATTGGACCGTAGCACACACTAGAACGAACGCTCTACTTAGTAGGATGGGGCGGTGACTGAGGCACTGGGCACCCGCGACCGGATCGTGCACACCACGTCGAAGCTGATGCAGCGACAGGGGTACGAGGGCACCGGCATCAAGCAGATCGCCAGGGAGGCCAGCGCCACCCTGGGCTCGGTGTACCACTTCTTCCCCGGCGGCAAGCAGGAGCTGGCGGTGGCCGCGGTCCGGCACGCGGACGAGGAGTTCGCCGAGATGCTGACCGAGATCCTGGCCGCGCACGAGGATCCGGCCGAGGCGGTGTACCAGGTGGCCGCGATGAACGGGACCTACCTGCGGGACTCCGGCTGGGAGGAGGGCTGCCCGGTCACCGCGACCGCCTTGGAGACCGCGGGCCGGGTGCCGGAGATCCAGCGGGCCTGCGCGGAGACCTTCGCGAACTGGGAGCGGCTGGTGTTCGAGAAGCTGAAGTCCAGCGGCTACCACGAAGAGCTGGCGCGGGAACTGGCCGGCACGGTGATCAACGCGCTCAGCGGCGCGGAGGTCTCAGCCCAGGTCACCCGCAGCGTGGAGCCGCTGGAAACCACCGGCCGCCACCTCAAGCGCCTGATCGAGTCCTACCGCTGACCCCACCCCACCGTGTTGGCCGATCTCGTACGGAGTGTTGGCCAATCTCGTACCCGGTGTTGGCCGTTGTGGACGCGGTGAGCGGCCGTGCGCCGCGGGCCAACCGTTGTGGCGTACGCAATCGGCCAAGACTCCGTACGAGATCGGCCAAGACTGCGTACGAGATCGGCCAACACGCGGTACGGGAACGGCCAACACGCGGTGCGGGGGCGGTCGGCGGGTCAGGCGTCGGCGAAGTTGGCCAGGCTGTGCACGGCTTCCCACAGCCAGCGGGCGTGGTCGTAGCGCGGGCGCAGGTCGGCTGGCGGTTCGGGCAGCTCGTCGTGCAGCAGGACCTCGGGCACCCAGGTCACCGCGTAGGCCACCCGCAGGTTGAACAGCACCGCGTTCCAGTGCCGCAGCGTCTCCGGGTTGTCGTGCAACACGATCGGCGCGCCGTCGGCGGGCAGCACGTTGATCGCGTGGTCCACGCCCTGGCGCAGCCAGGAGAGGAAGTCGGGCTCCCACAGCAGTCTGGCTTCCTCGGGCAGGTCCTCCTCCAGGTTCATCCGGAGCAGGAACTCCAGCGCGGGTTCGTTGCTGGGGCCGGTGGGCAGGGGCAGGCCGAGCTCGGCGCCGAGCGGGTAGTCGGTGGTGTACTGCGCGGTCCGCCAGTCGATCAGCGCGGCGAACTCGGTCAGCCGCTGACGTAGCCATTCGACCTGGTCAGCCCCGCAGTACCCGATTATCGTGCTGTCGACCCGGTCCCAGAAGATCACCACTTGTCCCTCGTTCGCGTGGGTCCCCACCCCATGTTCATTCATACACCTGGCCGCCGTTCGTCGGTTCCGCGGCCACTGTGTGCATCGCCACCATGACCGTATGAAGTGGCATCTGCCCAGCTCGGCCCTTGTGGTTGTGACAGTTCTGGCCTCCCTGCTGACAGTTCCGGCGCCGGTGCAAGCGTTTACCGATGACTGGCGCGGACCGTTGAGCACCCGCGGCCGGTACGTGGTGGATGCGGACGGAAACCGGTTTCGACTGCGCGCCGGGAACTGGCACGGCGCCAGCGGCACCTACAACGGCAGCGGCGAGATCACCGATCCGGCCAACCACCACGCCGGGGAGATGAGCTCCGGCATCCCGCTCGGCCTGGACCGGGCGCCGCTGGCCGAGCTGATCGGCAGCTTCCAGGCGTTGGGGCTCAACAGCATCCGGCTGCCGTTCTCCAACCAGATGATCCACGAGACCGCCCCGGTGCCCGATCGGGCAGTGGCGGCGAACCCGCAGCTGCGCGGAAGGACGCCCCTTGGTGTCTATGACGCGGTGGTGGCCGCACTGACCGCGGCCGGGTTCGCGGTTTTCCTGAACAACCACACCACGACCAGCCGCTGGTGCTGCGGAGTGGACGGAAATGAACGCTGGAACACCGCCCAGACCGCGCAGAAATGGGAGGAGGACTGGCTGTTCATGGCCCGCCGCTACCGGTCCAACAACCGGGTGGCCGGCGCGGACCTGTACAACGAGGTGCGGCGCAACGTGCTCGACGATCCCAACTGGGGTCTCGGCGATGCCAGGGACTGGCACGCGGCGGCGCAGCGGGCGGGCGACCGGATCCTCAGCGAGGCCAACCCCGAGCTGCTGATCGTGATCGAGGGCATCAACTGGTTCGGCATCCCGGTCGACGGCCTACCGCACGGGCGGCCGACGCTGGAACCGGTGCGCACGCTGTCGAACACCTTGGCGCGCTCGGGAAAGCTGGTCTACGCCGCGCACTTCTACGGCTACACCGGGCCGAACCACAGCGGGGCCACCGGGATCGGCGAGACCAGCGATCCGCGCTACCAGGACCTGAGCCGCACCGAGCTGGCGGAAGTGTTGCGGCGGCAGGCTTCCTTCGTCACCGAGGAGGGCCAGCACTTCACCGCGCCGGTGTGGGTCAGCGAGTTCGGCGTGGGCGGCCGGGCGGAGACCGGCGCGAAACCCAGGGCCTGGTTCGAGAACTTCGTGGACGAGCTCATCAAGGCGGACGCGGACTTCGCCTACTGGCCGCTGGTCGGCTGGCACGAGAACCGGCGCGGCAACGGCTGGGCGCTGGCACACTGGGACGCGGCGGGCAACCGGATGTTCCTCGACGACGGCGACGACTGGCGCGCCCCGGCCTGGCGCAGGCTGATCGCCGCCTCCGGCAAGACCGGGCCGGTTCCCGTTGTGCCGCAATGGCGTCAGCTGGCCATCGACCACGGCGACCTGGTGCAGTCGATGCGGATGCGCGGGCTGCCGGACTGGGACTCCGGCGCGCGCAAGGCGGTGTGCCCGGACGGTCAGCGGCTGATCGGGCTCAGCCACACCGGCAACCGCGGCCTGTGCACCGACGCCGGCGGCCCGCTGCCGGTGCCTGCCGAACACCAGGTGGTGACCGACGAGCGGTTCGTGACCGCGGACTGGGCGAGCGGCTACACCAAGTTCCAGTGCCCGGCCGGTCAGCTGGCCATCGGTTACAGCGCGCGCGGGGCGGCGGTCTCGGCGCTGCTGTGCGCCCCGGCCGGCCGGTCGGCAGGCGGGCCGGACCGCACGGTGTGGTTCGACCGGGGCGACAACCGGGCGAGCACCCGCGGCGGGGAGTTCGCGCCCGGGCGGCACAAGGGTCAGTGCGGGGACGGCGAGGTGCTGGCCGGGGTGGCCTGGACCGGGCGGATCGGCTCGGCGCGCACCCCGGACGCGCTGCTCTGCCGAGGGTTCGCCGGGACGGTGCGCTGACAACCGGCGGCAAACTTGACGTCGCTCTGACGTACCGAATATTTGATGCGCGGGGGTCTGGGACTCACGTCACTTGTTTAGGCTCGAACCTGGCAGAAACTGCCTGTTATGGTGAATTTCGGTCGAGAGAGGGAGTGGCGCAGCTCTCATCCCTCGGCCGACTGAGTAGCCCGTCACCCTAACGGGCTATCCACTGGGGACTGGGGATGGGGTGAATCCTGCATGGCCTTGGCCGAGCGGGACGGACAGCTGGACTTCCTGCGACGATTACTCGCTGACACGGCGGAGGGCCGCGGCCGGGTCGCGATGGTGACCGGGCCGGTGGCCAGCGGCAAAACCGAGCTGTTGCACGTGTTCGGGGAGAACGCGCGCGCCGCCGGCGCCCTGCTGCTGACCGCCACCGGGACCCGCGCGGAGCGGAACATGCCGCTCGGCCTGCTGCGCCAGCTGCTGCGAGGCGCGGCACTGGCGCCGGAGCCGCTGGCCAGGGTGCTGGCGCTGCTGGACGAGGGCCAGGCCACCGCCACCCGCACCGAACCGGACAACGAGGTGACCGAGCGGGTCCAGGCGCGGATCGCGCACGACCTGGCCGACACGCTGCTCGCGCTGTCCCAGGACTCGATGCTGGTGCTCAGCATCGACGACGTGGACCACGCGGACGTGGCCTCGGTCCGGGTGCTGGTGGACCTGACCCGCAGGCAGCGCGCGCACCGGGTGCTGGTGCTGTTCACCGAGCTGACCGGCGCGGCCCCGGCGCACCCCGCCTTCCGCACGGAGTTGCTGCGGCAGCCGCACTTCCGGCGGATCCGGCTGACCCCGCTGTCGGTGCGCGGGGTGGCCGAGATGCTGGCGCAGGAGCTGCCCGGCGCGGTGCACCTGGCCGCCGACTGCCACGAGCTGACCGGCGGCAACCCGCTGCTGGTGCGCGCGCTGGTGGAGGACCAGCACTCCGCGCTGACCCCCGGCGGGCTCAGCGTCGGCGAGGCGTTCAGCCAGGCCGTGCTGGCCTGCCTGCACCGCAGCAACCCGTCGCTGCTGCGGGCGGCGCAGGGCATCGCGGTGCTCGGCGACACCGAGACCGAGCCGCTGGCCGGGCTGCTGGAACTGCCGCCGCAGACGGTGTCGCAGGCGGTGGACACCCTGCTCGGGGCCGGACTGGCCCGGCGCGGCGGGTTCCGGCATCCCGCGGTGGGCGCCGCGGTGCTGGCCGACCTGTCCGCCGCCGACCGCGCCGAGCTGCACCTGCGGGCCGCGCACCGGCTGCACCTGGCCGGCGAGCCGCCCGCGCCGATCGCCGAGCACCTGCTGGCCGCCGGCCGGATCAGCGGGCAGTGGGCGGTGCAGGTGCTCTGGTCCGCTGGCGAGCACGCGCTGACCGAGGACCGGGTGGAGTACGCGGTGGAGTGCCTGGAGCTGGCGCACCGCAGCAGCACCGACGACCAGAACCGGGCGACCATCCGGATGATGCTGGTGGGCCTGGCCCGCAGGGCGAACCCGGCGGTGGTGGCCCGGCACCTGGCCGAGCTGACCGAAGCGCTGCGCAAGGGCACGCTGAACACCAGGGACGCGCTGACCTCGGTGCGCTGCCTGCTGCTGCACGGCCGCAACGACGAGGCCGCCGAGGCGCTGAACCAGCTGAGCGCGACGGTCGGGCAGACCGACCGGCAGACCGCGCTGGAGCTGGCGGTCACCCGGGAGTGGATGTACAGCATGCACCCGCCGCTGCTGTCCAGGCTGCCCGAGGCCGAGCTGACGCCCGAGGCGATTTCCCTTGGCGCGGTGCGGGATCCGCGGTTGCAGACCGGGCTGGCGCTGCGCCGGGTGATCGCGGACGGTCCCGAGGAGACCGCGATCATGGACGCCGAGCAGGTGCTGCAGGGCTCCCGGCTGTCCGAGAAGACCTTCGACGCGCTGGTCTCCGCGCTGATGGTGCTCTACTTCGCCGACCGGCTGGACAAGGCGCTGCCCTGGGCGGACGCCCTGCTGGCCGAGTCGGCCGAGCGCAACGCGCCGGGCTGGCACGCCATGTTCGCCTCGGCCAGGGCCGCGATGGCGCTGCGCCAGGGCGACCTGCCCGGCGCCGAGCTGCACGCCCGCGCCGCGCTGCGGCACACCACCCCGCACACCTGGGGGGTGGCGGTAGGGGGTCCCCTTGGCAGCCTGATCGTGGCGCTGACCGAGATGGGCAAGCTGGCCGAGGCCGAGGAACTGCTCAACCTGCCGACCCCGGACGCGATGCTGGAGTCGACCTTCGGCTTGCAGTACCTCTCCGCGCGCGGCCGCTGCCACCTGGCCGCGGACCGGCTCTACGCGGCGCTGGGCGACTTCCGGCTGTGCGGGGAGCTGATGGCCGAGTGGGGCATGGACCGCCCCTCGTTCGTGCCGTGGCGCAGCGACGCCGCCGAGGTGCTGATCCGGCTGGGCAAGCAGCACGAGGCGCGGGCCCTGCTGGAGGAGCAGCTGGCCATGGACTGCGGTGGCAGGCCGCGCATCCGAGGGGTCGCGCTGCGGCTGCTGGCCTCGATCAGCGAGCCGCACCGGCGCACCCAGCTGCTCACCGAGGCGGTCGAGCTCTCCCGCGCGGGTGGCGACCGGTTGCAGCTGGCCAGGGCGCTCGGCGAGCTGAGCAGGGCGCAGCTGGACGCGGACTCCACCCAGGCGCGGATGACCCTGCGCCGGGCCTGGCACCTGGCGCGGGAGTGCCAGGCGTCGCCGCTGTGCGAGGAGCTGGTGCCCGGTCAGGCCGGCGTCGAGGCCGAGGTCCCGCCCGCCCCGGTGGAGGTGGACGCGGACCGGATGACCGCGCTCTCCGACGCCGAGCAGCGGGTGGCCGCGCTGGCCGCGCAGGGACACACGAACCGGCAGATCGCCAGCAAGCTGTGCATCACGATCAGCACGGTCGAGCAGCACCTGACCCGGGTGTACAAGAAGCTCAACGTGACCCGGCGGGCTGACCTACCGGCGGGACTGCACAGTCCGGACGCGGCGGTTAGTGCATAAACCGTCAGGGGTGGCGGGACGGCGAATGGGTTCTTAGGGGCTCGTAGGGGTTAGAAGTAGGGGGGATCCCCGTCCTACGATTTTCCGGAATCAATTCGCCGTTCATTCGCCGTCGCATTGTGCGGCGAGACCCCTGGGGGTTGTCATGCCCGCCTACAAAAATGAAGAAGGAATTCTGGTCGGCAAGGTCGAACCCTGCCGGATGGTCGATCTGCCCGAGCACAACGACCCGCGCGGCAACCTGTGCGTGGTGGAGGCGGGCAAGGAGATCAAGTTCGACATCAAGCGCGTGTACTACCTGTACGACCTGCCCGCGACCACCATCCGCGGCGCGCACGGGCACCGCAACCTGGAACAGCTGATCGTCGCGGTGCACGGCAAGTTCGACATCACCGTCGACGACGGCGAGTACCGGGATCGTTTCCACCTGGACAATCCCAGTCGCGGTCTCTACGTCGGCCCGATGGTGTGGCGGAACCTGATTAACTTCTCCCCCGGCGCGGTCGGACTGGTACTCGCCTCCACGCACTACGACGAGGCCGACTACTACCGCGAGTACGCCGACTTCCAGCGCGACGCCAGGAAACTCTGATGACCGTTCCCTTTCTCGACCTGAAGGCGCCGCACGAGGAACTGCGCGCCGGTCTGGACGCCGCCTACCGCCGGGTGCTGGACTCCGGCTGGTTCCTGCTGGGCCCCGAGCTCGCCGCCTTCGAGGCCGAGTTCGCCGCCTACTGCGAGGCCGAGCACTGCGTGGCCGTGGGCAGCGGCTGCGACGCGCTGGAGCTGGTGCTGCGCGCCCTGGACATCGGCCCCGGCGACGAGGTGATCGTGCCCAGCGCGACCTTCATCGCCAGCTGGCTGGCCGTCTCCGCGGTCGGCGCCACGCCGGTCCCGGTGGAGCCGGACGAGCAGACCCAGCTGATCGACCCGAAGCAGGTCGAGGCGGCGATCACCGCGCGCACCAAGGCGATCATGCCGGTGCACCTGTACGGCCAGCCCGCGGACATCGACGCCCTCGGCGAGATCGCCGCGGCGCACGGGCTGCACGTGGTGGAGGACGCCGCGCAGGCGCACGGCGCGCGGTACAAGGGCCGCCGGGTCGGCGCGGGCTCGCTGGCGGCGGGGTTCAGCTTCTACCCGGGCAAGAACCTGGGCGCGCTGGGCGACGGCGGCGCGGTGGTGACCTCCTCGGCCGAGCTGGCGGACAAGCTGCGGCTGCTGCGCAACTACGGGTCGCGGGTGAAGTACCAGCACGAGATCCAGGCGACCAACTCCCGGCTGGACGAGCTGCAGGCCGCGATGCTGCGGGTCAAGCTGCCGGTGCTGGACCGCTGGAACGCCCGGCGGCAGCAGATCGCCGAGCGGTACCTGCGCGAGCTGGCCGGTATCGACGGCCTGGCGCTGCCGGTGGTGGCGGAGTGGGCGGAACCGGTGTGGCACCTGTTCGTGGTGCGCTGTGAGCACCGCGAGTCGGTGCAGGAGCGGCTGACCGCGGCCGGGATCGGCACGCTGATCCACTACCCGGTGCCGGTGCACCGGTCGCCGGCATACGCCTCGGGGGCCTGGGGCGAGCTGCCGGTGGCGGAGCGACTGGCCGAGCAGGTGCTGAGCCTGCCGATCGGCCCGCACCTGCCGGATGAGCAGGTGGACGCGGTGATCTCGGCGGTCCGGGCCGCCTTCGCCGCCGAGTAGGGGCCGCGGCCCGGATGTGTGCTGACACCCGGGCCGCACCCCCCAGCGCTGGTCTCAGCCGAGGTCGGCGATCTTGCGGGCCAGCAACGCCCGTTCCTTCTTGTTGCCGCACAACCCGATCGCCCGCGCCAGTTCCGCCCGCGCCTCCTCGGCGCGTCCCAGGCGGGTGAGCAGCTCCCCGCGCACGCTGGGCAGCAGGTGCGAGGTCGGCAGGGACTTCGCGGCCACCAGCTCGTCCACGATCGGCAGCGCCGCGGTCGGCCCCTGCGCCATGGAGACCGCGACCGCCCGGTTGAGCTCGACCACCGGCGACGGCGCGACCCGGCCGAGTGCTTCGTAGAGCAGCACGATCCGCGCCCAGTTCGTCGCCGCCACCGACTCCGCCACGGCATGGCATTCCGCGATCGCGGCCTGCACGCCGTAGGCGCCGAGCCCGCGGCCGACCCGCTGGGCGCGGGTCAGCGCGGCCCGGCCCCGGCGGATCGCGGCCTGGTCCCAGCGGCCGCGGTTCTGGTGTTCCAGCAGCACCGGTTCACCGTCCGGGCCGATGCGGGCGGGGAAGCGCGCGGCGGTCAGTTCCAGCAGCGCGAGCAGTCCGAGCACCTCAGGCTCAGTGGGCATCAGCCGTGCGAGCACCCGCGCCAGGCGCTGGGCCTCCCCTGCCAGGTCGACCCGGATCAGGTCGCTGCCGGAGCTGGCCGAGGACCCCTCGGTGAAGATCAGGTAGACCACGCTGAGCACCGACCCCAGCCGCTCCGCCCGCTCCCGCCCCGACGGCACCTCGAACGGCACCCGCGCCGCGGCCAGGGTCTTCTTCGCCCTGGTGATCCGGGCCTGCACGGTCGCGGTCGGCACCAGGAACGCTCTGGCGATCTCCTCGCTGGTCAGGCCGCCGACCACGCGCAGGGTCAGGCTCACCCGGGCTTGTCTGGACAGCACCGGGTGGCAGGAGATGAACATCAGCGCCAGCACGTCGTCGTCGAGCTGATCCGGATCCCACAGCAGGTCACCGGTGGCCGAGGGCTCGCTGCCGGCGTACGCCCCGCCGTCGTCCAGGCCACGGGCGAAGGCGGCGTACCGGTGGTCGAGCGCGGCGCGCCTGCGGAAGGCGTCGACGGCCCGGCGCCTGCCCACGGTGAGCAGCCACCCCGCCGGACTGCGCGGCACCCCCTCCCGCGGCCAGGTCACCAACGCCTCGGCCAGCGCCTCCTGGGCGAGGTCCTCGGCCAGCGCGAAGTCGCCGGTGCCGCGGGCGAGCGCACCGACGATCCGCGCCGACTCGATCCGCCACACCGCGGCCACCGCCGCCCGCCCGGTGGGTTCAGCCATCGCTCAGAGCTGCCCGGTCGCCTCGCGCCACGCCCGCTCCTTCTGGATCCAGACGTTGTCCTGCGGGAACTCCTCGATCGAGGTGATCCGCCGGATCTCGCACTTGGCCCCCGGCCCGGTCATCGGCGCCCGCCGAGCCCACTCCACAGCCTCTTCCCTGGACGCCACGTTCAAGATCCAGAAACCCCCGAACAGCTCCTTGGTCTCCCCGTAGGGCCCATCGGTGACCACCGGCGGCTCGGTCGAGTAGTCGACGACAACTCCGCCCGCGGTGTCCAGCCCCTCGGTCGCGACCAGCACACCGGCGCGGATCATCTCGTCGGCGAACTTCCCCATCGACTCCATGATCTCGCCGAAGTCGACGTCCTGGTACGCCTGGATGGTCTCGTCGGTGGCGCGCATGATCAGCATGAACCTCATGGGGAACTCCCTGGGTCGGTCGGGGTCCGGTGGACCCGTTCACTCCTGGGTCGAACGGGGTGGGCGGGGGATCGACAGGGGGTGGGGATTTTTTCGGGTGGCTTGGGGAGCGTAGGACGGGATCGGTGGCTCTGCCGGTGGCGAGGCTGCGGCTGATCGGCTGGCCAGGCCCCCAGCACTCACTCGCTCCGACCAGACCCACCGCCGCTTTAAGACGACCGGTCATATACAGACGACCGGTCATATTCGCGGGCTGGCAGCCTGACTTGAATGTGACCGGTCGTCTCAATATGACCGGTCGTCTTGAAGCGGAGATTGCAGGCGGGAGCGGGAGCAGAAGCCGGGAGCAGGGAGCGGGAGCAGGACGCAGCAGCGGGAGCGGGAAGCAAGAGCGGGAGCGGGAAGCAGCAGTAGGACGGGGGCAGGAGCAGGACGGGGGACGAGAGCTGGGGGTCAAGGGCGAGGGGCCGGGGCAAGGTTGGGGAGCGGCAGTCGGCGCTGGAGACCGAGTCCTCCCCACCCAAGCCAAGGGCCCGGACGCATCCCCGCGTCCGGGCCCCACCAACCAATTCAGCCAATCCGGCTACGGAGCCACCACAACCGACCCCTTCAGCGGCAGCTGCGCCGACGACCCGCCAACCTGCACCGTCCGCACCCCCGCCCCCGTGACCCACCGGTCAGCAGCCGAGTTCCAGTACTTCAACCGCTGCGCGTCCACCTTCACCGTGACCCGCTTGCTCTCCCCCGGCAGCAGCTCCACCTTCGCGTACCCCGCCAGCGCCTTCTCCGCCTGCGGCGCGCTCACCAGCGGACTCGCGCCCAGGTACACCTGCGGCACCTCCTTGCCCTTCCGGATTCCGGTGTTGCGCAAGGAGAAGCTCACCTCCAGACCGTCCGCGACGACCTTGGTCGCCAGGTCCGTGTAGGTGAACGAGGTGTACGACAGCCCGTGGCCGAACGGGAACAGGGGCTTGACCTTCTGCTTGTCGTACCAGCGGTAGCCGACCTGGATGCCCTCGGTGTACTTCTGCTCGTTGCCGATACCGGGGTAGCGCTCCGGGTTGCCGGCCACCGGGTGGCTGTTCTCGTCCAGCGGGAAGGTCTGGGTGAGCTTGCCGCTGGGGTTGGTGTCGCCGAACAGCAGTGCCGTGGTGGCCTCGGCGCCGGTCTGGCCGGGGTACCACATGTCCAGCACCGCGGCGGTCCTGTCCAGCCAGGGCATGGTGATCGACGAACCCGTGTTGAGCACGACCACGGTGTTGGAGTTGGCCTTGGCCACCTCGGTGATCAGCTTGTTCTGGCGGCCGGGCAGGGACAGGTTGGCCCGGTCGTAGCCCTCCATGCCGTCGTCGTAGGCGAAGACCACCGCGGTGCGGGCGGTCTTGGCGGCCTGCACCGCGGCCACGATCGCGGCCTCGGCGGCTTCCGGGGTGACCCAGGACAGCTTGACCGACAGCGAGGACGCCACGGGGGCCGAGCCGGACATGGTGATCTTGTGGGTGCCCGCGGTCAGGTGGACCACCGCGCTGGTGATCTTGCCGTAGACCTCGCCCGCTTCGATCGGGGTCTGGTTGCCGATCTGCACCGTGGCGAAACCGCCGGTGGCCTCGATGGCGATCCGGTAGTCGCCGGTGACCGGCGCGGTCAGGGTGCCCTCGTAGAACTGGCCCGCGGTGCCCGGCTGGAGCACGGTGCCGGTCGGGAACGCCGGGGTCAGCGTGCCTGCCGGGATCGGCGAGCCGACGAGCTCCTCACCGGCGGAGTAGGTGACCGTCGCCCCTGCTCCGGCGCGGGCGCGGATGGTGTCGATCGGGGCCTTGGCGCTGTCCGGCACCACGTGCGCGCTGCCCAGGCCGGTGACCTTGGGGTCCTTGGCGCGCGGGCCGATCACCGCGATGTTGGCGCCGTCCCCGGCGAGCAGCGGCAGGGCCTGGTTCTGGTTGCGCAGCAGCACACCGCCTGCCTCGGCGACCTGCTGGGTGACCGCGTTGGCGGTGGCCAGGTCGCGGGTCGGCCGGGGACGCGGGTTGGCGCCGATGAGGCCGTGCCGGTCCAGCTGGCCGACGATCCTGCTCACCGCTCTGTCCACAGTGGACATCGGGATCTGGCCGTTCTGCACGGCTTCCTTCAGCTTCTTGCCGAAGTGCAGGCCGCCGGGGATGCCGTGTTCGACACCCTGGCTCCAGTCGATGCCCAGTTCCTGGTCCAGGCCCTTGCTGATCGAGTCGGTGCTGTGCGTGGCCAGCCAGTCCGACATCACCCAGCCCTGGAAACCCCACTGCTCACGCAGGATCGAGGTGAGCAGCTCCTGGTGCCCGCAGGACGGCGTGCCGTTGACCTTGTTGTAGGCGCACATCACCGAGCTGACACCGGCCTTGACCGAGGCCTCGAAGGCGGGCAGCTCGATCTCGCGCAGGGTCTGCTCGTCGACCGTGACGTTGATGTTCTGCCGGTTGTGCTCCTGGTTGTTCGCCGCGTAGTGCTTGGCGGTGGCGATCAGGCCCTGGCTCTGGATGCCCCTGATCTGCGCGGCCGCGGTGCGCGCGGAGACCAGCGGGTCCTCGCTGAAGGTCTCGAAGTTCCGGCCGGCCTGCGGCACCCTGATGATGTTCATCATCGGGCCGAAGACCACGTCCTGTTGCAGCGCACGGCCATCGCGGCCCATGACCTCGCCGTACTTGCGGGCCAGCTCGTCGTCGAAGGTGGCGGCGAGCGCGACCGGCGCCGGCATCGCGGTGGCCGGCTGGTTGTTCAGCCGGATACCCGCCGGGCCGTCGGCGGAGCGGATCTCCGGGATGCCCAGCCGCGGCACGCCGGGCAGCGAGCCGACGCTGAACGGGCCGGTGAAGGCGACCGTCCAGTGCACGAACGAGAGCTTCTCGTCCAGCGTCATCTGGGCGACCAGCGGGTGCACGCCGGTGCGCCCGCTGGTCGGCGCCGCGGTGGCTCCGGTGCTCGCCACCAGGGCAGTGGCGGCGGTCAAAGCCAGTGCGGCCAACAGCTTCTTGCTGCGTCTCACTTCACGACTCCCACGAACAGACCGCGGCCGGACGGGCCGCCCTCGACGAACTCCACGACGCAGCCGGCCCGCTCGAAGGCGGTCTCGTACTGCTCGCGGGTGAACAGGGTGATGACGTGCGTGTCGGTGAAGTGCTCGATGCCCTTGTCCGGCTCGGCCACCGTGTAGTGCACGTCCATGTGGGTGTGGTCGCCCTCGCGGCGGGAGTGCGAGACCCTGGCGATGGTGCGGCCGTCCACCCGGACCACGTCGCCGCCGACGTAGCCGTCCAGGAACTTCTCCGGCGTCCACCAGGGCTCGATCACGATCACGCCGCCGGGCTCGGTGTGCCGGGCGAAGGCGGCCAGCGCGCGGTCCAGCTCGTCCTGGTCGGCCATGTAGCCGATGGAGCTGAACATGCAGGTGACCGCGTGGAAGGTGCGACCGAGGTCGAACTCGCGCATGTCGCCCTGGTGCACGGTGACCTCGGGGAAGCGGTCACTGGAGATGCGCACCATGGCCTCGGAGAGCTCAAGTCCCTCCACGTGGCCGAAGAGCTGGGTGAACGGGCCGAGGTGCGCGCCGGTGCCGGAGGCCACGTCGAGCAGGTCGGTGGCGTCGGACTTGCGGGCGGTGATCAGCCCGTGCACCTGGGCGGCCTCGGCCGGGTAGTCCTTGCCGCGGCCTCGGTAGATGGCGTCGTAAACGTCCGCCAACTCGGTGTCGTACATGGGTTTCCTTACGCTGAGGGGACCGGGGCGCGGTGCTGGGCGGCCAGGCGCTCCAGCTCCGGGACGATCTCGTTGGGCTTGGGGTCGGCGAGCACCTCGCCGCGCAGCCTGGCCGCGCCCTCGGTGAAGGCGGGGTCGGTGAGCAGGCGGATGAGCTTGTCCCGCAAGGCTTCCGCGGTCAGCTCGGCCGGGCGCACGTACAGACCGGCGTTGATGCCCTCCAGCTGCTGGGCCTTGAGCACCGCGTCGAACATCTCCGGCAGCAGCAGCTGCGGCACGCCGTAGAGCATCGCGGTGGCCGCGGTGCCCGCGCCGCCGTGGTGGATGATCGCCGAGCAGGTGGGCATCAGCGCGTGCAGCGGCACGAACTCCACCAGCTTCAGGTTCTCCGGGACCTCGGTCAGCTCGGCCTGCTGGGCCGCGCTCATGGTGGCGATGATCTCGATGTCCAGGTCGGCCATGGCCGTCACCAGGTCGGTGAAGGAGACCGAGTCACCGCCGAGGCTCTCCCGCGCGGACACGCCGAGGGTGATGCACACTCGGGGCCGGGAAGGCTTGACCCGCAACCACTCCGGCACCACCGCGGGCCCGTTGTAGGGCACGTAGCCCATGGGCACGATGGGCTGGCCGACCGGCAGCCGGGTGCTGGCCGGGGTCTGGTCGATCGTCCACTGGCCGCTGACCAGCTCCTCGTCGAAGGTGATGCCCAGGCGTTCGCAGGTCCAGCCCAGCCATTCGCCCAGTGGGTCGTCCCGGTGCGGTTCGGGCTGCTGCTCGTGCAGCTCCAGGAAGCGGTTCCTGGTGCGGGTCAGCACGTCCGGGCCCCAGAGCAGCCGGGCGTGCGCGGCCCCGCTGGCCCGCGCGGCCAGGGATCCGGCCCAGGTGAACGGTTCCCAGATGACCAGGTCGGGCTGCCAGGAGCGGGCGAAGGCGACCAGCTTGTCGACCATGGAGTCGTTGTTGGCCAACGAGTAGAACATCGGCGTCATCATGGTGTACATGCCGAGCATGTAGTCCCAGGTGAGCACCTCCGGCCTGGTCTCGGAGAAGTTGATCTCCGGGTGGTCGGCCTGCTTCTCGCTGGTGGCCTGCTCGCGGGTCTGGTGGATGACGTGGTCCTCGCCGACCGGGACCGCGGTGAGCCCGGCGTGCGTGATCGCGTCGGTGAGCGCGGGCTGGCTGGCGATGCGGACTTCGTGGCCCGCGGTGCGCAGCGCCCAGGCCAGCGGCACCATGCTGAAGAAGTGGGTGTTGTGCGCGAAGGAGGTCATGAGCACACGCATCGGCGGCTCCTTCCGGAAGCGGTGGCGGCTAGGCCGTGACAGGAAGACTGAGGGGGCCGCGCAGGACCGGGGAGCGCCTGCGGCGCAACAGCTTGCCGGTCTGGCGCAGCTTGGGGGCGTGTTCGGCGAGCACCCGCAGCGCGGTCTCGGCCTGCACCCGCAGCAGCGGGGCCAGCAGTCCACAGTGGAATCCGCCGGTGAAGGACAGCGGTGCGGGACCGGGCACGCGGGTCAGCTCGAACTCATCCGCGTCGGCGTAGAGCCCGGGATCGCGGCCGGCGGCCCCGGCGAGCACCACCAGCTGGCTGTCCTTGGGGATCTCGATCCCGGCGAACTCGGTGTCGGCCAGGGCGACCCTGGTGTGCAGCTGGACCGGCGCGTCGAAGCGCAGGGTCTCGGTGACCGCGTCGGCGGCCAGGCCGGGGTCGCCGACCAGCTTCGCCCACTGCTCGGGGCGGGCCAGCAGCGCGTGCACCGCGTTCACCAGCAGCGTGGTGCCGATCTCCACCCCGGCGGTGGCGGTGATCACCGCGGCGTGCCGGGCCTCGGGCACCGTGCAACCCATGTCGGACAACAGCTTCGTCACGTTGGCCAGCGCGGCCAGCAGGGCCCTGGTCGGGCCGAGCGGCTGCGGGCACACCAGGGAGTCCAGGGTGGGCCGCAGGTCGGCGCACAGGCTGGCGAAGTGCGCGCGGTCGGCGTCGGGGATGCCGAGCAGGTCGGCGGTGAGGTCCACCGCCAGCGGCGCGGCGAAGTCGGTCACCAGGTCGAACCGGCTGTCCTGCTTGCTGATCCTGGACTCGGCCAGGCGGCGGACGTGCGGTTCGTGGATGTGCACGGCCTGTTCGCTGAGCAGGTTCGCCGCGCGCTCGGTGATCCGGGCGTGCCCGGCCGCGCCAAGACCGAGGAAGGTCTCGTCCAGCGGGAGCACCTGCGGCACCGGCGGTTCGCCGTCGGCCTTGCGCAAGCCCAGCCTCGGATCGGTGAGGATGGTGCGGCCCAGGTCCGGGTCGGCGGTGACGAACGCGCCGAGCAGGCTCTGGTGCAGCACACCGCGTTCGCGGACCATGGCGTGGAACGGGGTGGGGTCGTCGGCCTGGGCGCGCAGGATGAGCGCGTACGGGTCGCCGGTGGTGCCGAAGTGCCACTGGAGCCCTCGGGTCATCTGCAGGTGCAGGCCCAGCTGGCTCGGCGTGCGGTCGGACATCACGCCTCCTTGGCGCAGAAGGAGATGAGCTGGTCGGAGATCTCGTTGACGACGTCCGACTGGTGGTGGTTGAGGTAGAAGTGGCCACCGGGCATGGTGCGCAGCGCGAACTCGCCGCGGGTGTGCTCGCCCCAGGTGGTGGCCTCGTCCAGGTTGACCCTCGGATCCGCCTCGCCGACGATCGCGGTGATCGGGCAGGACAGCGGCACCCCGCCCTGCCAGCGGTAGGTCTCGGCGGCCTTGTAGTCGCTGCGGATCGCGGGCAGCACCATGCGCAGCAGCTCCTCATCGCCCAGCAGCGCGGAGTCGGTGCCGGAGAGGCGTTGCAGCTCGGCCACGATGCCGTCGTCGCTCTGCTGGTGCACGCGTTCGTCCCGGTGCCGGGACGGGGCGCGGCGGCCGGAGGCGAACAGCGCGGCCGGGACCACGTCGAACTCCTGCTCCAGCAGGGTGGCGACCTCGAAGGCGATGCTCGCGCCCATGCTGTGCCCGAACAGCGCCAGCGGCTGGTCGGTCCAGGCGAGCAGGGGTTTGACGATCTCCCTGGCGAACTCCTGCACGTTCTCGATCCGCGGGTCCAGCCGCCGGTCCTGCCGTCCCGGGTACTGCACGGCCAGCACCTCGATGGAGGGGGTGAGCGCGGCCGAGAACGGGTAGTAGTAGCTGGCCGCGCCACCGGCGTGCGGGAAGCAGGCCAGCCGGACCTTGCTGTCCTCGGTGGGGTGGAATCGGCGCAGCCAGAGGCCGTTGTCGCCGGTGTCTGCTGTCATCGTGGTTCCTGTTCTTGCTTCGCGTTTCCGGCGACGGTGACGGACGAGGCGACCCAGTCCACAATGGACTGTGCGGTGGCCCCGGCGTGCTGCTGGGTCATGGTGAAGTGGTTGCCCGGCACATCGGCCACGGCGTGCGGGAAGGGCCAGTGCGAGCGCCAGTCGGCCTCGCCGGTCCACTCCCCCATCGGCTCGCTGGCCCGCACCAGCAGGGTGGGCACGGGCAGTGCGCTGGGCTGCCACCCGGCGAGGTGCCGGTAGTAGGCGCCCATGGCGGTGAGCCGGGTGTCGTCAGCGGGCACGTAGTCGCCCTGGTTGCCGAGCATCCACTCGGTCATCTCCCGCTGCCACACGCCGATCGGGCCGCTGTGGTCGGGTTCGTAGACGTCCAGCAGCACCAGGCCGGCGGGCGGGGTGCCGCCCTCGGTCAGGTGTGCGGCGAGCTGGTGCGCCAGGATCGCGCCCGCGGAGTGTCCGATGAGGACGAACGGGCGGCCGTCGGCCTGCGCCAGCACGGCCTGCGCCTGCAAGCGCAGGGCGGCGGTCAGCGTGGCGGGCAGGGGTTCGCCGTCGAGGTAGCCGGGCAGTGGCAGCGCGGCCATCGGGTACTGGCCGCGCAGGGCGGTGGCCAGGCGGGCGAACTCGTGCGGGCCGGAGATGGCCGCGGTGCCGCTGCACCCGATGAGCACCGGTCCCTCGCCCTCGGCGGCCAGCCGGATCGGGCGGACCAGGTCGGCGCGGTCGCTGGTCTCGTCGAAGCTGGGCCGGAACGCGGCGGTGTCGGCGAGCAGGTCCATGAACTGCGCGATCCGTCCACTTCGGACGGACTCCTGGTAGAGCGTGGCCAGGGTGCTGGGCTGCTGGGCCGGGGTCTCGGTGACGCCGATGCGGTCGCGCAGGTGGGCGGCGAGCTCGGCCGGGGTGGGGTGCTGGAGCAGCAGGCCGGGCGCGAGCTGGACGCCGGTGGCCGCGGTCAGCCGGTTGCGCAGCTCGACCGCGGTGAGCGAGTCGAAACCGGACTCCAGGAAGGCGCGGTCGGTGGCCACGTCCTCGGCGGCGGTGTGGCCGAGCACGGCGGCGGCGTGCCCGCGCACCAGGTCCAGCAGGCGGCGCTGGGCCTCGGCCGGTTCGAGTGCGGCCAGCCGTTCGGCGAACCCGGGTTCGGGCGCGGGTTGCGCGGCGGGTTCCGGCTTGACGCGGCGCTGCGCGGCCAGTCCGGGCAGCAGCTCGGCGAGGGCGGTGAGGTCCTGGTTCTCCACCGCGGTCCAGAACTGCTCGTCCGCGGTGATGCCGGCGGCGGGTTCGAGCCAGTACCGCTGGTGCTGGAAGGCGTAGGTGGGCAGGTCGACCCGGTGGCCGCCGCGGACCGCGGGCGCGAAGTCCACCGGCACGCCCCGGGTCCAGGCCTCGGCGAGGGAGGTGTGCAGCCGCAGCAGCCCGCCCTCCTCACGGCGCAGCGAGCCGACGGTGACCGCGGGGGTCTCGGCCCGGTCGGCGGTCTCCTGGATGCCGACCGCGAGCACCGGGTGCGGGCTGGCCTCGATGAAGGTGCGGTGCCCGGTGGCGAGCAGCCCGCGCACGGTCTCCTCGAACCGCACGGTCTGGCGCAGATTGGTGTACCAGTACTCCGCGTCCAGCGCGGCGGTGTCGATCGGGCCCGCAGTGACGGTGGAGTGGAACGGGATGTCCGAGCTGCGCGGCGACAGTCCACTGAGGACGGTCAGCAGCTCATCGCGGATCTGTTCGACGTGCACGGAGTGCGAGGCGTAGTCCACCGGGATCCGCCGGGCCTTGACATCGGTGTCCGCGCAGTCGGCGAACAGCTCCTCCAGCGCGTCCGGATCCCCGGCCACCACGACGGAGGAGGCGCCGTTGACCGCGGCCACCGAGATCCGCCCGTCCCAGCGAGCCAGCCGGTTCTCGACCTCGGCGACCGGCAGCGGAACCGACATCATGCCGCCCTTGCCCGCCAGTGCCCGGATCGCCTTGCTGCGCAGGGCAACCACCTTGGCCGCGTCACGGAGGGACAGCGCGCCGGACACCGCGGCGGCGGCGATCTCGCCCTGTGAGTGGCCGACCACTCCGGCAGGCTCGACACCGTGCGAACGCCAGACCGCGGCCAGGGAGACCATGACCGCCCAGAGCGCGGGCTGGACCACGTCGACCTGGTCGTAGTCGTTGTCGCGCAGGACATCCAGGAGGTTCCAGTCGACGAACTCGTGGAGCGCCTCGGCACAGTCGGCGATGCGGGCGGCGAAGACCGGGGAGGAGTCGAGCAGCTCGACGGCCATGCCCCGCCACTGGGAACCCTGGCCGGGGAAGACGAAGACGACCTTGCCCGGCCGGGCGGCGGTGCCGCGGACCAGGGCGGGGGTGATCTCGTCGGTGGCGAGGGCGTCCAGGGCGGTGAGGTCGCCGAGCAGGACGGCGCGGTGCTCGAAGGCGCTGCGGGTGGTGAGGGTGTGCGCGAGGTCGAGCGGGGCGGGGGTGTGCGTGGCGAGGTGGTCGCGGAGGCGGGTGGCCTGGGCGCGGAGGGCGGCGGCGGTCTTGCCGGAGAGCAGGAAGGGCAGTGCGGCGGCAGCGGCGGACGCGGCGACAGCGGCGGTGCCCACGGCAGCAGCGGCGGCGGTTGGCGCGGTGCCCACGGCGGTGGCGGGCTGGGCGGCGCTGGTCTCGTTCTCCGCGGCCACGGGGGCCTGTTCCAGGATCACGTGCGCGTTCGTCCCGCTCACCCCGAAGCTGGACACCCCGGCCCGCCGCACCTCCCCCGTCCACGGCTGCGGCTCGGTCAGCAGCGACACCGCGCCGACCGACCAGTCCACCTGCCGCGAGGGCTCGTCCACGTGCAACGTCCTGGGCAGCACGCCGTGCCGCATCGCCATGACCATCTTGATCACGCCCGCGACCCCGGCCGCGGCCTGGGTGTGACCGATGTTCGACTTCACCGAACCCAGCCACAGCGGGCGTTCCCGGTCCTGCCCGTACGCCGCGAGCACCGCCTGGGCCTCGATCGGGTCGCCGAGGCGGGTGCCGGTGCCGTGCGCCTCCACCACGTCGACCTGGGCGGGGGTGAGCTGCGCGTCGGCGAGGGCGGCGCGGATGACGCGTTGCTGGGACGGGCCGTTCGGCGCGGTGAGGCCGCTGGAGGCGCCGTCCTGGTTGACCGCGCTGCCCTTGAGCACCGCGAGGACCGGGTGGCCGTTGCGCTGGGCGTCGGAGAGGCGTTCGACCAGCAGCAGGCCGACGCCCTCGCCCCAGCCGGTGCCGTCGGCGGCGTCGGCGAAGGCCTTGCAGCGGCCGTCGGTGGCCAGGCCGCGCTGGCGGGAGAACTCGACGAAGATCTGCGGGGTGGCCATGGTGGTCACGCCGCCGGCCAGGGCCAGCGTGCACTCGCCCTTGCGCAGGGCTTGTGCGGCCAGGTGCAGCGCCACCAGCGAGGAGGAGCACGCCGTGTCGATGGTGAGCGCGGGGCCCTCCAGTCCGAGGGTGTAGGCGATGCGGCCGGAGGCGACGCTGCCGGAGTTGCCGGTGCCGAGGTAGCCCTCGACGCCCTCCGGGACCTCGTGCAGGCGGGCGGCGTAGTCGTTGTAGATCACCCCGGCGAACACGCCGGTCTTGCTGCCGCGCAAGGAGTTCGGGTCGATCCCGGCCCGCTCGAACGCCTCCCAGGAGGTCTCCAGCAGCAGGCGCTGCTGGGGGTCCATGGCCAGGGCTTCGCGCGGGGAGATGCCGAAGAACGCGGGGTCGAAGTCGGCGACGCCGTCCAGGAACGCGCCGTGGCCGGTGTAGGTGCGGCCGGTGGCGGACGGGTCCTCGTCGAGCAGGTCGGGCCAGCCGCGGTCGGCCGGGAACCCGGTGACCGCGTCCGCGCCCTCGGCCAGCAGGTCCCACAGCTGTTCCGGTGAGCCGATGCCGCCGGGGTACCGGCAGGCCATGCCGATGATGGCGATCGGCTCGTGCTCGGCCGCGCGGACCTCGGTCAGCTCCTGGCGGGTCTGCCGGAGGTCCGCGGTGACCTGCTTGAGGAAGTGCCTGAGCTTGTCCTCATTGGACACTGTGGTTCCCTTCTCCCCAGTAGGAATCCCCTAGGAGATCCCGAACTCCTTGCCAATGAGGTCGAACAGGTCGTCGTCGGTGGCCGCTTCCAGGTCCTCGGCGGCCGCGCTGCCGTTGGCCTCGGTCCACTTGGCCAGCAAGGACTTCAGCCGGAGGGTGATGTGTGCCCTGGACTCCTCGTCCGGGGCGATCCCGGACAGGTCGTCCGGCACGATCACCGACAGGCTGGCCTCCAGCCGGTCCAGCTCGGCCAGCAGCGGACTGCCGCCCGCCGGGGCCGTGGACTGGGGCACGCTGTCGTCCAGGTGCGCGGCCAGCGCCTCCGGAGTCGGGTGGTCGAAGACCAGCGTGGCGGCCAGGCGCAGGCCGGTGGCCGCGTTCAGCCGGTTCCGCAGCTCGACCGCGGTGAGCGAGTCGAACCCGAGCTCCAGGAAGCCCTTGCTCTCCTCGACCGCGTCCGGCGAGGAGTGCCCCAGCACCGCGGCAACCTGCCCGCGCACCAGGTCCAGCAGCACCTCGCGCCGCTGGGCGCCGGTGCGGCCGTGCAGTCGCTGCGTGAGCGCCGTGGCGTCCGGGGCCGCGCCGGCCGCCGTTCGGCGACCGGGCTTGCGGACGAGCCCGCGCAGCAGGGCGGGCACCTCGGCCTGTGCCCGCAGCGCCGTGGTGTCCAACCCGATGGGCACCAGCACCGCCGACTCCACTGTGCTGGCCGCGTCCAGCAGTGCCAACCCCTGTTCTGAAGACAGGGGTGCCATGCCGGCCCTGGCCAGCCGCCCCAGTTCGGCCTCGTCCAGGTGGCCGGTCATGCCGCTGGCCCGCGCCCACAGGCCCCAGGCCAGGGACACGGCTGGTTTGCCCAGCTCACGGCGGTAGGCGGCGAGTCCGTCCAGGAAGGCGTTGGCCGCGGCGTAGTTGCCCTGGCCCGCGCCGCCGAAAGTCGAGGCAGCGCTGGAGAACAGCACGAACTCGGTGACCTCGCCGGTCAGCTCGTGCAGGTTGACCGCGGCGTCCACCTTGGGCCGCAGCACCGCGGCCAGCCGGTCAGGGGTGAGCGCGGAGAGCACGCCGTCGTCTAGCACCCCTGCCGCGTGCACCACGGTGGACAGGGGGTGATCAAGGGTGGCCAGCAGCGCGGCCAGCGCGTCCCGGTCGGCGGCGTCGCAGGCCTCGATCCGGACCTGCGCGCCGAGCGCGGTCAGCTCCGCGTGCAGTTCCGCCGCGCCGGGGGCGGCCGGGCCGCTGCGGCTGGTGAGCACCAGGTGCCGCACGCCCCGGCTGGTCACCAGGTGCCGGGCGACCAGCGCGCCGAGGGTGCCGGTACCGCCGGTGACCAGCGCGGATCCCCCTGCTGACGGGGCGGTGGCGGTCTTGGCCACGCGGGCCAGGCGGGGTGCGGTGAGCTTGCCTTGCCGGATGGCCAGCTGCGGTTCGCCGGTCTGCGCGGCGGCGGCGAGCTGCCGCGCGGAGTCGGGGCCGTCCAGGTCGAGCAACTGGAACCGGCCCGGTTCCTCGGCCTGCGCCGAGCGGATCAGGCCCCAGACCGCGGCGCCTGCTGGATCGGTCACGTCCGCGGCCGCGCCCCGGGTGACCACCACCAGGCGGGCGTTGGCGAAGCGGGCATCGGCCAGCCACCCCTGTGCCGCCTCCAGGGCGATAAGGGTGGTGGCGTGCGCGGTCTTCGCCATGGGTCCGTCCACTGTGGGCAGTGGCAGGAATACCAGCTCGGGCACCTCGGTCAGTTCTGCCAGTCCGGTGTGCTCCTGCACCCGGACCCCCGCGGCGCGCAGACCGGCCGCCACGCCCAGTGCGTCGCCGAGCACGGCGGCGCGGCCGAGCGGGCTGGCAGGCGCGGGCACGGTGACCCAGTCGAGCTGGAACAGCGAGTCGTGGTGCCCGCCGCCGAGGGCATCGGCGGAGAGGGCGCGCAGCACCAGGGAGTCGACGGTGGCCACCGGGTTGCCCTCGGGGTCGGTCACCGCGAGCGCGATGCCGTCGTTGTCCACCTTGGACAGTCGCACCCGCAGGCTGGTCGCGCCGGTGGCGTGCAGGCTGACGCCGGTCCAGGCGAAGGGCAGCCGGGCCTGCTCGGCGCTGAAGAAGCCGCCGAGGCCGATGGCCTGCACCGCCGCGTCCAGCAGGGCCGGGTGCAGCGCGAAGGCGTTGTCCCGGTGCTCTTCGGGCAGGGTGACCTCGGCGAAGACCTCACCGCCCTTGGTCCAGGCGGCGCGCAGGCCCTGGAAGCTGGGCCCGTAGTCGTAGCCCGCCTCGCTGAGCCGGTCGTAGAGGCCGTCCAGGGCAACGGGTTCCGCGCCCGCGGGCGGCCAGGCGCCGACGGCGACCGGGGCGCCGAGGCCGGGCAGCAGGGTGCCGCTGACGTGCAGCTGCCAGGGCTCGTCCTCGCCGGTCTGGGAGTGCACGGTCAGCGAGCGGGCGCCGGAGTCCTCCGGTTCGCCGACGGTGAGGTGCAGCCGGACCGCGCCGTCCTCGGGCAGCACCAGCGGCGCGGCCAGGGTCAGCTCCTCCACCCGGTCGCAGCCCGCGGCCAGGGCGGCGTGCAGGGCGAGCTCGACGAAGGCGGTGCCGGGCAACAGGATCGAGCCGAGCACGGCGTGGTCGGCCAGCCAGGGGTGGCTGCGCACCGAGATCCGGCCGGTGAACAGCAGCTCCTCGCTGCCGGGCCGGGTGATCGCGGCGCCGAGCAGCGGGTGCTCGGCGGCGGTCAGGCCGAGCTCGGTGGCGTCGGAGCCGGTGCGGGCCGGGGTGTCCAGCCAGTAGCGCTCGCGCTGGAAGGCGTAGGTGGGCAGGTCGATCCGCCGGGCCCCGGTGAGCAGCTGGCCGAAGTCGACCGGCAGGCCGCGCACGGCGGCCTCGCCGAGGGAGAGCAGGAACCGGGCAAGCCCGCCTTCCTCGCGGCGCAGCGAGCCGAGCGTGACGGCGTTGCTGCCGGTCTCCTCCAGGGTTTCCTGCACGCCGACGGTAAGCACCGGGTGCGGGCTGGCCTCGACGAAGTAGCGGTAGCCCTGTTCGGCCAGCGCGCGGGTGACCTCGGCGAACCGGACGGTCTGACGGAGGTTGGTGTACCAGTACTCCGCGTCCAGCGTCGCGGTGTCCACCAGCTCGCCGGTGACCGTGGAGTGGAACGGGATTTCCGAGGTGCGCGGACGGATCGGGGCCAGGAGCCGCAGGATCTCCTCGCGGATCTCCTCCACGTAGGCGGAGTGCGAGGCGTAGTCCACCGGGATCTTACGGGCCCGGATGTTCCCGGCCTCGCACTCGGCGAACAGCTCTTCCAACGCGTCCGGCTCACCGGCGACCACCACCGAGGAGGTGCCGTTGATGGCGGCGACCGAGATGCGGCCGTCCCAGCGAGCCAGTCCTTCCTCGACCTCGGCGACCGGCAGCGGCACCGACATCATGCCGCCCTTGCCGGCCAGTGCCCGGATCGCCTTGCTGCGCAACGCGACCACCCTGGCAGCGTCCTGAAGGGACAGTGCGCCGGAGACCGCGGCCGCGGCGATCTCACCCTGGGAGTGGCCGACCACCACCGAGGGCTCGACGCCGAAGCTGCGCCACAGCGCGGCCAGCGAGACCATGACCGCCCACAGTGCGGGCTGCACCACGTCCACCCGCTCGAAGCCGGGACCGTTGCCGCGCAACACTTCCAGCAGGTCCCAGTCGGCGAACTCGCGGAGCGCGGCCGCGCAGTCGCCGAGCCGTTCGGCGAAGACCGCGTTGGTCTCGGCCAGCTCGACGGCCATGCCCAGCCACTGCGAGCCCTGACCGGGGAAGACGAACGCCACCTTCTCCCCCGGCGCGGCCACGCCAGAGGTCAGGCCGGGCCACGGTTCGCCGTTGGCGAGCGCGTCCAGGCCGGTGCTCAGCTCGGCGGTGTTGCCCGCGACCAGGATGGCGCGCTGGTCGAAGGCGGTGCGGGCGGTGAGCAGGGAGTGCGCCAGGTCGGCGAGGCCGGTGTCCGGGTGGGCGGCCAGGTGCGCGGCGAGCGCGCGGGCCTGACCGCGCAGGGCCTCCGGGGTGCGGGCGGTGAGTCGCACCGGCACCGGTCCGTCCATAGTGGACTGCTCAGCGATGTCGGTCGCGGGCGGCTGTTCGATGATGACGTGCGCGTTGGTGCCGCTGATGCCGAAGCTGGACACCGCGGCCCGCCGCACGCCCTCCGGCCAGGGCTGGGCCTCGGTGAGCAGCGAGACCGCGCCAGCGGACCAGTCGATCTGCGGGCTGGGCGCGTCGATGTGCAGGGTCTTGGGCAGCAGGCCGTGGTGCATCGCGAGCACGCTCTTCATCACCCCGGCGACCCCGGCGGCGGCCTGGGTGTGCCCGATGTTGGACTTCAGCGAGCCCAGCCACAGCGGGCGGTCCCGGTCCTGGCCGTAGGTGGCGATCAGCGCCTGGGCCTCGATCGGGTCGCCGAGGGTGGTGCCGGTGCCGTGCGCCTCCACCAGGTCGACGTCCGAAGTGGACAGTCCGGCGTTGGCCAGCGCCTGCCGGATGACTCGCTGCTGGGACGGGCCGTTGGGGGCGGTGAGGCCGTTGGACGCGCCGTCCTGGTTGACCGCGCTGCCCTTGACCACGGCCAGGATGGGGTGGCCGTTGCGCTGGGCGTCGGAGAGGCGTTCCACCAGCAGCATGCCGACACCCTCGGCGAGGGCGAAGCCGTCCGCGGCGGCGGCGAATGCCTTGGAGCGACCGTCACGGGCCAGCCCGTTCTGGCGGCTGAACTCGAAGAACATGTCCGGCGTGGACATGATCGTGACGCCACCGGCCAGGGCGAGGGAGCATTCACCGTTGCGCAGGGCCTGCACCGCCCAGTGCAGGGCGACCAGCGAGGAGGAGCAGGCGGTGTCCACGGTGACCGCGGGGCCCTCCAGGCCGAAGGTGTAGGACACCCGGCCGGAGAGCACGCTGGCGCCGTTGCCGGTGGCCAGGTAGCCGGACAGGTTCTCCGGCGCGCCCGCGAGCAGCGGCGCGTAGTGCTGGCCGTTGGTGCCGGCGAACACGCCGGTCCGGCTGCCGCGCAGGGTGTCGGGGTCGATGCCCGCGCGCTCGAATGCCTCCCAGGAGGTTTCCAGCAGCAGGCGGTGCTGCGGGTCCATGGCCAGGGCTTCGCGCGGGGAGATGCCGAAGAAGGCCGGGTCGAACTCGCTGGCCTCGTGCAGGAAGCCGCCGTGGCCGACGTAGCTGGCTCCGGTGCGCCCGTTGGGGTCGATCAGCGCGTCCAGGTCCCAGCCGCGGTCGGTCGGGAAGCCGGTGATGGCGTCGCCACCGGACTCGACCAGCCGCCACAGCGCTTCCGGGCTGGTCACGCCGCCGGGGAAGCGGCAGGCCATGCCGATGATGGCGATCGGCTCGTCGTCGGCGGCCGCGGTGACCACCGGTCCGGCGATCTGCGCGGCGTGGCCGATCAGCTCGCCGCGCAGGTGCTCGGCGAGCACGGTGGCGGTCGGGTAGTCGAAGACCAGCGTGGCCGGGAGCTTCAGCCCGGTGACGGTGTTGAGGCGGTTGCGCAGGTCGACCGCGGTGAGCGAGTCGAAGCCGAGCTCGCGGAAGGCGCGGTTGACGTCGACGGCCTCCGGGGAGGCGTGTTCGAGCACGGCGGCGAGCTGGGTGCGGACCAGGTCGAGGACGAGTTTCCCTTGGTCTGCCTCGGAAAGTCCGGTGAGGCGCTGCACCAGCGGGGAGGCTTCGACGGCCTCGGGCTCAGTTTCCGGACGGGCCTGCGGGATCTCGTCGAAGAGGTGGCTGGCGCGGGCGGCGGTGAAGCCGGGGACGAAGCGGTCCCAGTCGATGTCGGCGACGGTGAGCACCGGCTCCTCGTGCTCGATCGCCTGGCGCAGCGCGGAAAGCGCGAGCTCGGGGTCCATCGCGGTGACGCCGCGGCGGCGCAGGAACTCGCCGTAGCTGTCCTCGGTGGTGGTGTCGCCGCCGTCCCACGGGCTCCAGGCGATCGCCACACCGGGCAGGCCGCGGCCGCGCCGGGCTTCGGCCAGCGCGTCCAGGTAGGCGGTGCCCGCGGCGTAGGCGCCCTGGTTGCCGCCGCCCCAGATACCGGCGACCGAGGAGCAGAACACCACGGTCTCGACCGAGTCGTCGAGCAGGGCGTCCAGGTGGGTGGCGGCCGCGGTCTTGGCGTTGACCACGGCGGCGAAGGAGGCCAGGTCGCTGTCGGCCAACGACTTCAGCGGCACCACCGGCGGGGCGTGCACCACGGTGGCGGGTCGGTGTTCGGCGAGCACGGCGCGCAGCGCGGCGCGGTCGCCGACCTCGCAGGCGGCCAGGGTGACCGTGACGCCGTCGGATGCCAGTTCGGCGCGCAGGTCTTCGGCGGTGTGGTCGTGCTGACCGGCCAGCACCAGGTGCTCGATGCCGTTGCGGGCCAGCCACTTCGCCACCAGCGAGCCGAGCGCGCCGGAGCCGTCGGTGACCAGCGCGGTGCCGGTGGGCTGCCAGTTGCGGACCGGGGCAGCCGAGCCGAGCGGGGCGGGGGCGAGGCGGCGGGCGAAGATCCCGGCGGCGCGGATGGCCACCTGGTCCTCGTCGGCCGCGGCGAGCACGGCGTGCAGCCGGTTGACCGCGGTCTCGTCGAGGCGGTCGGGCAGGTCGACCAGGCCACCCCAGCGCTCGGGGTGCTCCAGCGCGACGACCCGGCCGAGGCCCCAGACCTGGGCCTGGGTGGCGCTGCGCAGGAGATCCGTGGCGGAGGTGGAGATCGCGCCCCGGGTGGCGCACCACAGCGGGGCGGTGATCCCGGCGTCGCCGAGGGCCTGGGTGAGCACCACGGTGCCCGCGAGCCCGGCGGGCAGCGGATGTTCGGCCAGCGGGGACTCGTCGAGGGCGAGCAACGAGAGCACCCCGGCGGGCGTGAAGTCCAGTGCGGCCAGTCGGTCGGCGAGGGCGGCGCGGTCCAGCGAGCCGCCGATCTCCAGCACCCTCGCCCCGGACAGCACGGTCTCGGTGTGCCCCTCGGGCTGCACCACCAGCCAGTCACCGGTGAGCGCGGCGGCGGGCAGGGTGACCGGCCGCCACTCCACCCGGTACCGCCATCCATCCACAGTGGACTGTTCGCGGCGCTGGCGACGCCAGGCGGCGAGCACCGGCAGCACACCGGTGAGCGCCTCGGCCTCGGCGCCGAGGGTGGCGGCCAGGGTGTCCAGGTCCTCGGTCTCGACAGCGGTCCAGAACTCGGCGTCGGCCGGGTCGGTGGTGTGCTCGACGGCGGGGGCGCCGTCCTCCAGCCAGTAGCGCTTGCGCTGGAAGGCGTAGGTGGGCAGGTCCACGTGCGCGGTACCGCCCCACAGAGTCTCCCAGCGCACCGGCAGGCCGTGGACCTGGCCCTCGGCCAGCGAGGTCAGGAAGCGGTCCAGGCCGCCTTCGTCCCGGCGCAGCGAGCCGACCGCGACGGCTTCCACGGTCTCCTGGATGCCGAAGGTGAGCACCGGGTGCGGGCTGGCCTCCACGAAGAACCGGAACCCGGACTCGCCGAGCAGCCGGACGGTCTCCTCGAACCGGACGGTCTGGCGCAGGTTGGTGTACCAGTACTCGGCATCCAGCCCGGTGGTGTCGAAACGCTCGGCGAAGACGGTGGAGTAGAACGGGATCTCCGCCGCCCGCGGCTCCAGTCCACTGAGGACGTTCAACAGTTCGGCGCGAATGCTCTCCACGTGCGCTGAGTGCGAGGCGTAGTCCACCGGGATCTTGCGGACCCGGATCTCCGCGGTCTCGCAGTCGATGAACAGCTCCTCCAGGGCGTCCGGATCACCGGCGACCACCACGGACGCGCTGCCGTTGACCGCGGCCACCGAGATCCGCCCGCCCCAGCGAGCCAGCCTGGCCTCGACCTCCGCCACGGGCAGCGAGATCGACATCATGCCGCCCTTGCCCGCCAGCGCCCGGATCGCCTTGCTGCGCAACGCGACCACCTTCGCCGCATCCCGCAGCGACAGCGCACCGGAGACCGCGGCCGCGGCGATCTCGCCCTGTGAGTGGCCGACCACTCCTGCGGGCTCGACCCCGTTGGCGCGCCACAGCGCGGCCAGGGAGACCATGACCGCCCACAGCGCGGGCTGCACCACGTCGACCTGCTCGAAGTCACCGCTGCGCAGGACGTCGAGGAGGTCCCAGTCGGTGAACTCGGCGAGGGCTTCGGCGCATTCGGTGAGGCGCGCGGCGAAGACCGGGGAGGTCTCCAGCAGCTCGACGGCCATGCCCAGCCACTGGGAACCCTGGCCGGGGAAGACGAAGACGACCTTGCCGGTGCCGATGCTGTCGCCGGTGACCAGGTTGGCGGCGGGTTCGGCGCTGGCGAGCGCGGTGAGGGCGGTGCGGAGCTCGGCGCGGTCGCGGGTGATGGCGACGGCGCGGTTCTCGAAGGCGGAGCGGCCGAGGGCGAGCGCGCGGCCCAGGTCGGCCAGGGGGAGGTCGGGGTTGGCGTCGAGGAAGGAGAGCAGGTTGGTGGCCTGGGCGCGGAGGGCTTCGGGGCCGCGGGCGGAGAGGGCGACCGGTGCCAGCACAGGCGGCACGAACGACTCATTGGACTCGGTGGCCGGGGCCTGTTCCAAGATCGTGTGCGCGTTGGTGCCCGAGACGCCGAAGGACGAGACCGCCGCGCGGCGCGGGCGACCGGTCTCCGGCCACTCGCGGGCCTCGGTCAGCAGCGACACCGCGCCCGCCGACCAGTCCACGTGCGGCGTCGGCTCGTCCACGTGCAGCGTCCTCGGCAGCACCCCGTGCCGCAACGCCATCACCATCTTGATGATGCCGCCGACCCCGGCCGCGGCCTGGGTGTGCCCTAGGTTCGACTTCAGGGAGCCCAGCCACAGCGGCTGGTCGGCCGACTTCTCCTTGCCGTAGGTGGCCAGCAGGGCCTGGGCCTCGATCGGGTCGCCGAGCACGGTGCCGGTGCCGTGTGCCTCCACCGCGTCCACTTCGGACGGTGTGAGCTGCGCGTTGGCCAGGGCGGCGCGGATGACGCGGCGCTGGGACGGGCCGTTGGGGGCGGTGAGGCCGTTGCTCGCGCCGTCCTGGTTGACCGCGCTGCCGCGCACCACCGCGAGGATCGGGTGGCCGTTGCGCTGGGCGTCGGACAGGCGTTCCACCAGCAGCATGCCGACGCCCTCGGACCAGGAGGTGCCGTCGGCGGCCGCGGCGAAGGACTTCGAGCGGCCGTCCGGGGCCAGGCCGCGCTGGCGGGAGAACTCCACGAACGCGCCGGGGGTGGACATGATCGCCACGCCACCGGCCAGCGCCAGGGTGCACTCGCCGTTGCGCAGGGACTGCACGGCCAGGTGCAGCGCGACCAGCGAGGACGAACACGCCGTGTCGATGGTGACCGAAGGGCCCTCCAGGCCAAGAGTGTAGGACACCCGGCCCGACACCACGCTGCCGGAGTTGCCGGTGCTGAGGTAGCCCTCGACCCCGGCGGGCACGCTGTGCAGGCGGGCCGCGTAGTCGTGGTACATCAGGCCCGCGAACACGCCGGTGCGGCTGCCGCGCACGGTCGCCGGGTCGATTCCGGCGCGCTCGAAGGTCTCCCAGGCGGTCTCCAGCAGCAGACGTTGCTGCGGGTCCATGGCCAGGGCCTCGCGCGGGGAGATGCCGAAGAAGCCGGGGTCGAACTCGTCGGCGGTGTGCAGGAACCCGCTCTCCCGCACGTAGGAGGTGCCGGGGTGTTCGGGATCGGGGTGGTAGAGGGCGTTGAGGTCCCAGCCGCGGTTGGCCGGGAAGCCGGAGATCGCGTCGCCGCCGCCCGCCACCAGCCGCCACAGGTCCTCCGGCGAGCTGACCCCGCCGGGGTAGCGGCAGGCCATGCCGACGATGGCGATCGGCTCGCGGTCCTCGGCCTCCACCTCGTGCAGGCGCGCCTTGGTCTGCTGGAGGTCCGCGATAACCCGCTTCAGGTAGTCGCGGAGCTTGTCCTCAGTCGTCGGCGACATGCCGCCCCCTCGGTTCGTGTCGTGGTCAGGTGGTCAGTGGACGCCGAGCTCGGAGTCGACGAGGGCGAACAGCTCGTCGTCGGTGGCCAGGTCGAGCTTGGCGGTGGGGGTCTGGTCGGGTGCTTCGTCCACTGTGGACAGAAGTGCCCTGAGCTTCGCGACGGCTTCGGCGCGGGTGTCCCCGGTGAGCGCGGTCAGGCTGGCAGCCAGCCGGTCCAGCTCGGCGAGCACCGGTGACGTGGCCTGTTCGACCGGCAGCTCCTCCAGGAGGTAGCCGGCGAGTGCGGCCGGGGTGGGGTAGTCGAAGACCAGGGTGGCCGGCAGGCGCAGGCCGGTGGCCGCGGTGAGCTGGTTGCGCAGTTCGACCGCGGTGAGCGAGTCGAAGCCCAGGTCCTGGAAGGCCCTGCTCTCCTGGACCGCACCGGCGGAGCCGTGGCCGAGCACGGCGGCGGCCTTGGCGCGCACCAGGTCGATCAGCACGGCGGCCCGGTCGTCGGGGTCGAGTCCGGCCAGCCGCTGACGGAGGTCGCCGGTGTCGGCGGCCTTGCGCGGCTTGGCCTTGATGAGTCCGCGCAGCAGCGGCGGCACCTCGTCGCGGCTGGCCTTGGTGGACAGGCGCATCGGCACCAGCACCGGTTCACCGGAGCCGAGCGCGGCGTCGAACAGCGCCAGTCCGTCCGTTGTGGACAGTGCGTCGACGCCACCACGGGTGAGCCGGGTGGAGTCCACGCCGTCGGCCATGCCCTGTGCCCACAGGCCCCAGGCCAGCGACACGGTGGGCTTGCCCTGGGCGGCGCGGGCTCGGGCGAAGGAGTCCAGCACCGCGTTGGCGGCGGCGTAGTTGCCCTGGCCCGCGTTGCCGAAGGTGGCCGCGGCCGAGGAGAACAGCACCAGGGTGGTCTCCGGCCCGGTCAGCTCGGCCAGGTTGCGGGCGGCGTCGAGCTTGGGGCGCAGCACGGTGTCCAGGCGCTCGGGGGTGAGCGCGGTGAGCATGCTGTCATCGAGCACGCCCGCGGTGTGCACCACCGCGTTGACCGGGTGCTCGGCGAGCACGGCGGCCAGGGCGTCCCGGTCGGCGGCGTCGCAGGCCGCGACGGTGACGTTGGCGCCCAAGGAGATCAGCTCGTCGCGGAGCTCGGTCGCACCAGGGGCGGACAGGCCGCGGCGGCTGGTGAGCACCAGGTCGCGGATGCCGTGGCCGGTGACCAGGTGGCGGGCGAACAGCGCGCCCAGGCTGCCGGTGGCTCCGGTCACCAGGACCGGTCCGGTCAGCTGGGCCGCGGCACCGGTGGCGCGGGCCAGTCGTGGCGCGAACACCTTGCCCTCGCGGACCCGCAACTCGGGCTCGCCGGTGGCCACGGCCGCGGCGACCAGCTCCGGGTTGTCGGTGTCGACCAGCACGAACCGGCCGGGCTCCTCGGCCTGGGCGGCGCGGATGAGGCCGTGCACCGCGGCGGCGGCCAGGTCGGTGTCCGCGTTGGCGGTCACCACCACCAGCCGGGACAGCGCCAGCTCCGGATCGGCCAGGAAGTCCTGGGCCGCCTTGAGGATGTGCGCGGTGGCCGCGCGCACCTCGGGCTCGGTGCTGTGCACCACCAGCGCGTCGGTCAGCTCAGTGTCCACTGTGGACAGCTCGGTCCAGTCGACGCGGAACAGCGAGTCCTGGCTGTCCCTGGCGGTGCGCAGCGCCTCGGCGGAGACCGGGCGCAGCACCAGGGAGCCGATCGAGGCGACCGGTGCGCCGGTGGGGTCGGACAGGGTGAGCGAGACGGCGTCGGCGGCGACCGGGGTGAGCCGGACCCGGACGACGGAGGCCCCGGGCTGGTGCAGGCTGACGTCGTTCCACAGGAAGGGCAGCCGGGCCTGGCCGGTGTCCTCGATCAGGGTGCCCAGGCCGACCGCGTGCAGGGCGGCGTCCAGCAGGGCCGGGTGCACGCCGAAGCGCGCGCCGTCGTTGTCGGGCAGGCTGACCTCGGCGAGCACGTCGTCGCCGTGCTGCCAGGCGGCCTTGAGGCCCTGGAAGGTGGGGCCGTAGTCGTAGCCCCATTCGGCGACCCGGTCGTAGAGGTCGGACACGTCGAGCGGCACCGCGTCGGCTGGCGGCCAGGCGTTCTCGACCGCGGCCGGTGCGGTGTCGGTGGTGAGGATGCCGCTGGCGTGCCGGAGCCAGGTCTCGCCGGCGCGGGAGTGCAGGGTCAGGGTGCGGCGGCCGGTCTCGTCGGTGGCGGTGACCGCGAGCTGGAGCTGGACCGCGCCGTCGGCGGGCAGCACCAGCGGGGCCTCGATGGTCAGCTCGGCCACGGTGTCCGCGCCGACCTGGCGGCCGGCGTGCAGGGCCAGGTCCACGAAGGCGGTGCCGGGCAGCAGCACGGTGTCCAGCACGGTGTGCTCGGCCAGCCACGGGTGGGTGCGCAGGGACAGGCTGCCGGTGAAGACGAACCCGTCGCTGCCGGGCAGTGGCAGGGCCGCGCCGAGCAGCGGGTGCTCGGCGGCGGTCAGGCCGAGTCCGGCGGCGTCGGCGAGCGCGGCACCGTCCAGCCAGTAGTGCTGGCGCTGGAAGGGGTAGCCGGGCAGGTCGACGCGGCAACCACCGGCCACAGTGGACAGATCAACGTTGACACCGCGGACCAGGGCCTCGGCCAGGCCGGTGAGCAGGGCCTCGGGCTCGGGGCGGTCCTTGCGCAGCAGCGGCAGGAAGGCGGCGTCCAGGGTTTCCTGGCCCAGCGCGGAGAGCACGCCGCCGGGGCCGATCTCCAGGAAGGTGCGCACCTCGTCCTCGGCCAGGCAGCGCAGCGCGTCGGCGAACCTGACCGCCTCGCGCACGTGCCGAACCCAGTAGTCCGGGCTGGTCAGCTCGGCGGAGACCGGCTGGCCGGTGAGGGTGGAGACCAGCGGAATGTTCGGCACGGCGTAGGAGATCGTCTCCGCGACCGCGCGGAAGTCGGCGAGCATGCCGTCCATCAGCGGCGAGTGGAAGGCGTGGCTCACGGTGAGCCGCCGGGTCTTGCGGCCCTGGGCGGCGAACCGCTCGGCCAGGGCGACCACCGCGGTCTCCTCGCCGGAGAGCACCACCGAGTCCGGGCCGTTGACCGCGGCGATGGCGACCCCGTCGGTCAGCTCGACCTCGTCCTCGCTGGCCTGCACCGCGACCATCGCGCCACCGGCGGGCAGGGCCTGCATCAGGCGGCCGCGGGCGGCGACCAGCTTGGCCGCGTCGGCCAGGGAGAACACCCCGGCCACGTGCGCGGCGGCCAGCTCGCCGATGGAGTGCCCGGCTACCACGTCGGGGGTGAGGCCGAGGGACTCGACCAGGCGGTGGAGCGCGACCTCGATGGCGAACAGGGCGGGCTGGGTGTAGCCGGTCTGGTGCAGCTCCTCGGTGTCCAGGACCTCGCGCAGCGGGCGGGGCAGGTGCCGGTCCAGCTCGGCGCAAGCCGCGTCGAAGGCTTCGGCGAAGACCGGGAAGCGGGCGGCCAGTTCCGCGCCCATGCCCAGGCGCTGGGAGCCCTGGCCGGAGAAGAGGAACGCGGTGCGCCCCTCGGTCACGGTGCCCTGGACCAGGCCGGGCGCCTGCTCGCCGTTGGCGAGGGCGGTGAGCGCCGCGGTCAGGGTTTCCTTGCTGTCGGCCAGGACAACCGCGCGGTCGCTGAGCTTGGCCCGGCAGGTCAGGGTGGAGTAGGCCAGGTCGGCCAGTGGCGCGTCGACCTGGCGCAGGTTGGCGGCCTGGGCCCGCAGTGCGTCGATGCCCTTGGCGGACAGCAGGACCGGCGCGATCAGCGGGGCCGGACTGGGTTCGGCGGGCTCGGTGGCGGGGGCCTGTTCCAGGATGACGTGGGCGTTGGTGCCGCTGACGCCGAAGCTGGACACCGCGGCCCGGCGCACGCTCTCCCGCCACGGCTGCTCCTCGGTGAGCAGCGCGACCGATCCGGCGGACCAGTCCACGTGCGGCGAGGGCTCGTCCACGTGCAGGGTGCGCGGCAGCACGCCGTGGTTGAGCGCCAGCACCATCTTGATCACCCCGGCGATGCCCGAGGCGGCCTGGGTGTGGCCGATGTTGGACTTCAGCGAGCCCAGCCACAGCGGGGTTTCCCGGCCCTGGCCGTAGGTGGCCAGCAGGGCCTGGGCCTCGATCGGGTCGCCGAGGGTGGTGCCGGTGCCGTGCGCCTCCACCACATGAACGTCCGAAGTGGACAGTCGTGCGTTGGCCAGGGCGGCCTGGATGACCCGCTGCTGGGCGGGGCCGCTGGGGGCGGTGAGGCCGTTGGAAGCGCCGTCCTGGTTGATCGCGCTGCCCCTGACCACGGCCAGGATGCGGTGGCCGCGGCGCTGGGCCTCGGAGAGGCGTTCCACCAGCAGCACGCCGACGCCCTCGCCCCAGCCGACGCCGTCCGCGGCGGCGGCGAAGGACTTGCAGCGGCCGTCGGGGGCCAGGCCGCTCTGCCGGGAGAACTCGGTGAACGCGCCGGGGGTGGCCATCACCGCGACGCCGCCGACCAGGGCCAGCTCGCACTCGCCGGTGCGCAGCGACTGCGCGGCCAGGTGCAGGGCGACCAGCGAGGAGGAGCAGGCCGTGTCGATGGTGACCGCGGGGCCGGACAGGCCCAGGGTGTAGGCGATCCGGCCCGAGGCGACCGCGGTGGCGCCGCCGGTGAGGAAGTAGCCCTCGGAGCCGGTGCCCGCCTGCTGCAGGCCAACGCCGTAGCCCTGGCCGGACACCCCGGCGAACACGCCGACCGCCTTGCCGCGCAGGGAGTTCGGGTCGATCCCGGCGTGCTCGACCGCGGTCCAGGACGCCTCCAGCAGCAGGCGCTGCTGCGGGTCCATCGCGGCGGCCTCGCGCGGCGAGATGCCGAAGAAGCCGGCGTCGAACTCGGTGGCGTCGTAGAGGAATCCGGCCTCGGTGGCCTGCGGGCCGGTGCTGTCCGCGTCGTAGATCGAGGCCGGGTCCCAGCCGCGGTTCTCCGGCAGCCCGCCGACGGCGTCCACACCGCCGGTGAGCAGCCGCCACAGGGCTTCTGGACTGTCGGCACCACCGGGCAGGCGGCAGCTCATGCCGACGATGGCCAGGGGTTCGCGGGTGGTCGCCTCGCGCTGACGCAGGCGTTCGTTCTCCTTGAGCGAGGCGCGCAGGGCCTCGACGACCTTGTCGGTCGGGGTAGCCATCTTGGTCTCCACAAGCTCGGTCAGGTCAGGAGTCAGAGCCCTGGAGGGCCAGGCGCACCAGGTCGTCGGCGTCCATCTCGTCGAGGTCTTCGCCGTCGTCCACAGTGGACTCAACTGGGTCAGTGCCGCCCTCGGCCATGCGCAGCAGCGCGTCGAGCAGCCCGGCCTCCCGGAGGCGGGCCAGCGGCAGGGTGGCCAGAGCGGCCCTGATCCGCTGTTCGGACTCGTCAACGCCGTCGGTGGCCGGGAACAGCTGGCCGCGCAGGAACTCGGCCAGCGCGCTCGGCGTGGGGTGGTCGAAGGCCATGGTGGCCGGGAGCTTCAGGCCGGTGGCCGCGGTGATCCGGTTGCGCAGCTCGACCGCGGTGAGCGAGTCGAAGCCCAGCTCGCGGAAGGCCCGTCCGGCGTCCACCGCGTCGGTGGAGTCGTGGCCGAGCACCCCGGCGACCTGGGTGCGCACCAGGTCGACCAGCGCGCGCCGCTGCTCCAGCGGGGAGGCGGCGGCAAGCCGTTGCGCCAGCCCGGAATCAGCCTCCGGCTCCGGCTCGGCGAGCAGTTCGCGGACCTCGGGCAGCTCGCCCAGCAGCGGGCTGGGGCGGACCGAGGTGAAGGCCGGGGTGAACTTGGTCCAGTCCATGTCCGCGATGGCGATCGCGGTCTCGTCCTCGTCCATGGCCCGCTGCAGCGCGGCGATGGCCAGGTCGGGGCGCATCTCCAGGATGCCGCGGCGGCGCAGCTGCTCCCCCGCGTCGCCCTCGGCCATGCCGCCCTCGGCCCAGGCGCCCCAGGCGACCGCGAGTGCGGGCTGCCCGGTGGCGCGGCGGTGCTGGGCGAGCGCGTCCAGGTAGGCGTTGCCGGCGGCGTAGCCGGTGTGGCCCGCGCTGCCCCACACGCCGGAGTTGGAGGAGAACAGCACGAAGGCGTCCAGGTCACCGGCGAACTCGGCCAGGTGCGCCGCGCCCGCGATCTTGACCGCGGTGACCTCGGCCAGCTCCTCCTGGGTCACCTCGTCGAGCGCGGTGGCCTGCGGCACCCCGGCCACGTGCATGATCGCGGTGACCGGGTGCCGGGCCAGCAGGTCGCGCACGGCCTCCCGGTCGCTGATGTCGCAGCCCTCGACGGTGGCCTTGGCACCCAGTTCGCCGAGCTCGGCGGCGAGCTCGCTCGCGCCGGGTGCGGCCAGGCCGCGGCGGCTGGTGAGCACCAGGTGGTCGGCCCCGTTGCGGGCCAGCCAGCGGGCCACCTGCGCGCCGATCGCGCCGGTGCCGCCGGTGACCAGCACGGTGCCAGTGGGCCGCCAGTCCCGCTTGGTGGCACCGCGCGGGGCGTGCACCAGGCGGCGGGTGAGGATCCCGTTGGCCCGCACCGCGAGCTGGTCCTCCTCCCCCGCACCTGCCAGCAGCGCGACCAGGCGGTTGAGGTCGGTTTCGCCGGGGTTGCCGGGCAGGTCGACCAGGCCGCCCCAGCGGCGGGCGTGCTCGAGTGCGGCGACCCGGCCGAAGCCCCAGATCTGGGCGGCCACCGGCTCGCGCACCGGGTCGGCCGGTCCGGTGCCGACCGCGCCACTGGTGACCGTCCACAGTGGAGCGTCGATCCCGGCGTCGCCGAGGGCCTGGGTGAGGGCGACGGTCAGGCGCAGCCCCCTGGACACCTCGGGGTGGGCCGAGGTGTCCAGGCCCAGCAGGGACAGCACTCCGCTGGGCGCCACGGAAGAGGTGGCGAGCTGCTGGGCGAGCCCGGCGCGGTCAACGCGGTCGAGCACCAGCTCGGCGACGTCGGCGCCACGAGCGCGCAGTGCGGCCGAAACCGCGGTGGTCAGGGGGTGGTCGGCGGCGGGCGCGACGAGCAGCCAGGTGCCGGACAGCTCAGCGGCGGCGGGTTCGGTGAGCTGACGCCAGGTGACCCGGTACCGCCAGCCGTCCACAGCGGACTGCTCACGGCGGCCCTTGCGCCAGGCGGACAGTGCGGGCAGCACGCCACTGAGCGGTTCGACGCCGGTGCCCAGGGTGCTGGCGAGGAGGTCCAGGTCCTCGTTCTCCACGGCGGACCAGAACTCGGCGTCGGCCGGGTCGGCGGCGGTGGCGGTCTGCTCGGGTTCGAGCCAGTACCAGCGGCCCTGGAAGGCGTAGGTGGGCAGGTCGATCCGCCGCGCGCCGGGGAAGGCCGGGTGCAGGTCGACGGGCAGGCCGCGGGTCTCGGCCTCGCCGAGGGAGAGCAGGAAGCGGTCCAGGCCGCCGTCCTCGCGGCGCAGCGAGCCGACCGCGACCGCCTCCACCTCCTCCAGGGTCTCCTGCACGCCGAAGGTGAGCACCGGGTGCGGGCTGGCCTCGATGAAGAAGCGGAAGCCGTCCTCGGCCAGCAGCCGGGTGGTCTCGGCGAAGCGGACGGTCTGGCGCAGGTTGGTGTACCAGTACTCGGCGTCCAGCCGCGCGGTGTCGATCAGTCCGGCGGTGACGGTGGAGTAGAACGGGATCGCCGAGGTCTTCGGCTCCAGTCCACTGAGGACGGTCAGCAGCTCGGTGCGGATGCTCTCCACGTGCGCGGAGTGCGAGGCGTAGTCCACCGGGATCTTGCGCACCCGGACTTCCGCGGCCTCGCACTCGGCGAACAGCTCGTCCAGGGCGTCCGGGTCACCGGCGACGACCACCGAGGCGGGGCCGTTGTGCGCGGCGACCGAGATCCGGCCGTCCCAGCGGGCCAGCCGCGCGGCGGCCTCCTCGCCGGAGAGCGAGACCGACATCATGCCGCCCTTGCCGGCCAGCGCCCGGATCGCCTTGCTGCGCAGGGCAACCACCTTGGCCGCGTCACGGAGGGACAGCGCACCCGACACCGCGGCGGCAGCGATCTCACCCTGTGAGTGGCCGACCACTCCGGCCGGCTCAACGCCATAGGACCGCCACAGCGCCGCCAGCGACACCATCACCGCCCACAGCGCGGGCTGCACCACGTCGACCTGCTCGAACTCACCGCTGCGCAGAACCTCCAGGAGGTCCCAGTCGGTGAACTCGGCGAGGGCTTCGGCGCATTCGGTGAGGCGCGCGGCGAAGACCGGCGAGGTCTCCAGCAGCTCAACGGCCATGCCGCGCCACTGCGAACCCTGGCCGGGGAAGACGAAGACCACTCGGCCGTCCACCCCGGAGACACCCTGCACCAGCGCGGGGTCGGGCCGGTTCGCGGCGAGTGCGCCCAGCCCTGCGCGCAGCGCGTCCCGGTCGGTGGCGGCCAGCAGCGCGCGGTGCTCGAACCGGGTGCGGGTGGTGGCCAGCGAGAAACCGAGGTCGGTCAGCGGAAGTTCAGGATTCTTGTCCACAAAGGACAGCAGTCGTTCGGCCTGGCCGCGCAGCGCTTCGGCACCCCGGGCGGAGAGCAGGATCGGCGACACCGCGACCGGAACCCGCTCGGGCTCAGCGATGTCGGCGGCGGGGGCCTGTTCCAGGATGGTGTGCGCGTTGGTGCCGCTCATGCCGAAGCTGGAGATGCCGGCCCGGCGCGGCTGCCCGGTCTCCGGCCAGGCCAGCTGTTCGGTGAGCAGCGACACCGCACCCGCGGACCAGTCCACGTGCGGCGAGGGCTCGTCCACGTGCAGGGTCTTGGGCAGCACGCCGTGCCGCATGGCCATGACCATCTTGATCACACCGGCGACGCCGGCGGCGGCCTGGGTGTGCCCGATGTTCGACTTGACCGAACCCAGCCACAGCGGGCGTTCCCGGTCCTGGCCGTAGGTGGCCAGCAGGGCCTGGGCCTCGATCGGGTCACCCAGGGAGGTGCCGGTGCCGTGCGCCTCCACCACGTCCACCTGGGCCGGGGTGAGGCGGGCGTCACTGAGCGCGTCGGCGATGACCCGGCGCTGGGACGGGCCGTTGGGCGCGGTGAGCCCGTTCGAAGCGCCGTCCTGGTTGATCGCGGTGCCGCGGATCACCGCGAGGATCTGGTGGCCGTTGCGCTGGGCGTCGGAGAGCTTCTCCAGCACCAGCATGCCCACGCCCTCGGCGAAGCCGAACCCGTCGGCCGCGGCGGAGAAGGGCTTGCAGCGGCCGTCGGCGGCCAGGCCGCCCTGGCGGGAGAACTCGACCAGGGAGTTGAGGCTGGACATCACGGTGACGCCGCCGGTGAGCGCGAGCCCGCACTCGTTGTTGCGCAGCGCCTTCACCGCCAGGTGCAGGGCGACCAGTGAGGAGGAACACGCCGTGTCCACGGTGAGCGCGGGACCCTCGAGGCCGAGGGTGTAGGCGACCCGGCCGGAGACGAAGCTGGTGGCCGCGCCGGAGAGCAGGTGGCCCTCCAGGTGCTGCGGGGACTGGTCCAGTCCCGGGGTGTAACCGGAGAACCACGCTCCGCTGAACACCCCGGTCCGGCTGCCGCGCAAGGAGACCGGGTCGATCCCGGCCCGCTCGAAGGCCTCCCAGGAGGCTTCCAGGATCAGCCGCTGCTGCGGGTCCATGGCCAGCGCCTCGCGTGGCGAGATGCCGAAGAACCCGGCGTCGAACTTGCCCGCGTCGTAGACGAACCCGGCCTCGCGGGCGTAGTAGGTGCCGGGGTTGTCGGGGTCCGGGTCGTACCGGCCCCCGACATCCCAGCCGCGGTCGGCTGGAAAGCCGCCGACCGCGTCACCGCCGCCGGAAACGAGGTTCCACAGGGATTCCGGACTGTCGACCCCGCCAGGCAGGCGGCAGCTCATGCCGATGATGGCCACGGGCTCGTGCCCGGCCTCCTCGACCTCACGCAGCCGCTTGGTGGTCCGGTGCAGGTCGGTGGTGACCCGCTTGAGGTACTCGCGGAGCTTCTCTTCGTTCGACATCCAGCATCCCCAGTTCGTCAGACCCTCCGCGAGTCTCCGTCCTAAACGGACTGTCCGAACTCCTTGTCAATGAAGTCGAACAGGTCGTCGTCGGACGCGGACTCGATAACGTCCACATCGTCGTCACCCGGCTCGGCCGCCGCGCTCCACATGGCCGCCAACGCCGTCAGCCGCTGGGCGATCGCGGAGATCTCCGCGGGCGCCACCCCGGCCAGCCCCGCCTCCAGCCGGTCGAGCTCGGCCAGCAGCGGTGCCGCGGCCGGCTCGTCGGGCAGGAGTTCGGCTCGCAGCAGCTCCGCGAGCGCGAGCGGGGTCGGGTAGTCGAAGACCAGCGTGGCCGGCAGGCGCAGCCCTGTGGCCGCGTTCAACCGGTTCCGCAGCTCGACCGCGGTGAGCGAGTCGAACCCGAGCTCCTTGAACGCTCGGTCCGCGCTCACCGCGTCCGGTCCGGCGTGTCCGAGTACGGTGGCGACGTTGCCCCGCACCAGGTCCAGCAGCGCCCGGTCCCGCTCCGCCGCGGGGAGTCCGGTCAGCCGCTGCACCAGGGCAGACACTCCGGCGCCTGCCGATCCGGCCTCCGCGGTCCTGCGCGCCGGGTTCCGCACCAGCCCCGTGAGCGAGGAAGGCACGGATCCCGCCTGTCGCAGGACCGCGGTGTCCAGGCCCATCGGCACCAGCACCGCCTCGTCAAAGCTAAGTCCGGCGTCGAGCAGCGCCAACCCCTGTTCTGAAGACAGGGGGGTCATGCCCGAACGGGCCATCCGCCCCAGTTCGGCCTCGTCCAGGTGGCCGGTCATGCCGCTGGCCTGCGCCCACAAACCCCAGGCCAGTGCCTGTCCGGGTACCCCTTGCGCGCGCCGGTGCGCGGCCAGGCCGTCCAGGAAGGCGTTGGCCGCGGCGTAGTTGGCCTGGCCCGCGCCGCCGAAGGTGGCCGAGGCGGAGGAGAACAGCACGAAGGCGTCCAGCTCACCGGTGAGCTCGTGCAGGTTGACCGCGGCGTCCACCTTGGGCCGCAGCACCTTCGCCAGCCGCTCCGGGGTGAGCGCGGAGAGCACGCCGTCGTCGAGCACCCCTGCGGCGTGGATCACACCGGTGAGCGGGTGCTCGGCCGGGACGCTGGAGAGCAAGGCGCTCAACGCGTTCCGGTCCGCGGCATCACAGTTTTCGATGCGCACGCTCGCACCCAGCTCCGCCAGGTCCGCGGCCAGCTCGGTGGCACCGGGTGTGTTCAGGCCGCGACGGCTGGTGAGCAGCAGGTGCCGCACCCCGTGCCGGGTGACCAGGTGCCTGGCCAGCAGCGCGCCCAGGGTGCCGGTACCGCCGGTGATCAGCACGGTGCCGTCGGTGCGCAGGCCGCGCGGGATGGTGAGCACCAGCTTGCCGACGTGCTTGGCCTGGCTGAGGAACCGGTAGGCGTCCTTGGCCCGGCGCAGGTCCCAGGTGCGCACCGGCAGCGGCCGCAGCACCCCCTGCTCGAACAGGGGCAGCAGCGCGGCGAAGATCTCCGCGATCCGGTCCTCCCCCGCGTCGGTGAGGTCGAAGGCGCGGTAGGCCACCCCGGGGTGCTCGGCCGCGACCAGGTCGGCGTCCCGGATGTCGGTCTTGCCCATCTCCACGAACCGGCCGCCGCCGGGCAGCAGCCGCAGCGAGGCGTCCACGAACTCGCGGGCCAGCGAGTCCAGCACCACGTCGACCCCCCTACCGCCGGTGACCGCGCCGAACTCGCGCTCGAAGTCCAGGGTGCGGGAGTTGGCGATGTGGTCCTCGGCCAGGCCGAGGGCGCGCAGGGTGTCCCACTTGCCGGTGCTGGCGGTGCCGAACACCTCGGCGCCCCAGTGCTTGGCCAGCTGCACCGCGGCCATGCCGACGCCACCGGCGGCGGCGTGCACCAGCACCTTCTCCCCCGCGCCCAGCCCGGCCAGGTCGTGCAGGGCGTAGTAGGCGGTGAGGAACACCACCGGCACCGAGGCGGCGGTCTCGAAGCTCCAGCCCGCCGGGATCCGGGTGACCAGGCGCTGGTCGGCGACCACGTAGGGGCCAAAAGCCCCGGCCAGCAGGCCCATCACCCGGTCGCCGGGCCGGAAGCCGGTGACGCCCGGTCCGACCTCGGTGATCACACCGGCGCCCTCGGTGCCCATCAGCGCCTTGTCCGGGTACATGCCCAGGCCGATCAGCACATCGCGGAAGTTCAGGCCCGCGGCGCGGATCGCGATCCGGACCTGGCCCTCGGCGAGGGTTTCCAGGACCTCGGGGCAGGGCAGCAGGGCCAGGTTCTCCAGCGTGCCCTCACCGGCCACGTCCAGCCGCCAGGCGTCCACATCGGACGGTGCGACCAGTGCCTCGGTGCTGGCTGCTCGTGCGAGCCGGAAGGCGTGCACCTGCCCGGCGCGCAGGGCGAGCTGGGGTTCGCCGGAGTGCAGGGCGGCGGGCAGGGCGGCGTAGGAGTCGTCGGCCTCGTCCAGGTCGAGCAGCTGGAACCGGTCCGGGTTCTCCGACTGGGCCGAACGGAGCAGTCCCCACACCGCGGCGCCCGCGAGGTCGGTGACGTCCTCGCCGTGCCGGGTGGCCACCGCGCCCCTGGTCACCACGACCAGCCGGCCCTCGTGGTCCTGGGCCAGCCAGCCCTGCACCAGCTCCAGCGCGCGGCGGGTGGCCGCGTGCGTGATCTCGGTGCGCGGCCCGGTGACCGAGGGGAAGGCGACCAGGGTCAGCTCGGGCGGGTTCGCCGCCAGTCCGGCCAGGTCGGCGTGGCTGGTGACCGCGCTGCCGCTGCTGGCCAGCGCGGCGCCCACCTTGAGGTCGTCCCTGCCCAGCACCGCGACCGGGGTCGGCGAGGAGGGCGCGGTGAGTCCACTGAGGACGGTCCAGTCGAGGCGGAACAGCTTGTCCAGGTTGCTGTCCCTGGCCGCCAGCGCGTCGGCGCTGACCTGCCGCAGCTGCAAGGACTCCACGGCCGCGACCGGAGCGCCGGTGGGGTCGGCCACGGTGATCGCGATCGCGTCCTCCCCGGCGGCGCGCAGCCGGACCCGGAGTGCGGTGGCGCCCTCGGCGTGCAGGGTGAAACCGTTCCAGGCGAAGGGCAGGCGCGGGGTCTCCGGGTCGGCGAAGAAGTCGCCGAGGCCGATCGCCTGCACGGCCGCGTCCAGCAGCGCCGGGTGCAGGCCGTAGCGGCCCGCGTCCTCGGCCTGCGGCAGCTCGACCTCGGCGTAGACCTCCTCGGCGGTGCGCCAGGCCGCGCGCAGGCCCTGGAAGGCGGGGCCGTACTCGTAGCCCCGGTCGGCGAACCGGCCGTAGATGTCCTCCACCGGAACCGGGGTGGCACCGGCGGGCGGCCAGGCGGTCAGCTCCTCGGTCCTGCCCGCCGTGCTGGAGAGCAGGCCGCTGGCGTGCCGGGTCCACGGCTGGTCCGGGTCGGCGGACTCCGGGCGGGAGTGCAGGGTGAGCGTGCGGCCGCCGTTGGCGTCCGGACCGCTGAGCACCAGCTGCACGGCCACGCCGCCGCTGGCGGGCAGCAGCAGCGGGGCTTCCAGGGTCAGCTCGTCCAGGCGGTGGCAGCCGACCGCGTCCCCGGCATGGCAGGCCAGCTCGACGAACGCGGTGCCCGGCAACAGGATCGTGCCGGAGACGGCGTGGTCGGCCAGCCACGGGTGGGTCTGCAAGGAGAGCCTGCCGGTGAACAGGTAGCCGTCGCTGTCGGCGAGCGCGACGGCCGCGCCGAGCAGCGGGTGCTCGGCGGTGTGCAGGCCGATGGCGCTGGCGTCGCCCGCCCGGCCGGAACCGGGGCGCGGCCAGTACCGCTGCCGCTGGAAGGCATAGGTGGGCAGGGTGAGCAGACGGCCGCCGCGGGTCCTCGGCGTGAGGTCGACCCGGTGGCCGCGGACCTGGAGCTCGGCCAGGGACAGCAGGAACCGGTCCTGGCCGCCGTCCTCGCGGCGCAGCGAACCGGTGGCCACGCCCCGGTCGCCGAGGATCTCGTTGAGCCCGAAGGTCAGCACCGGGTGCGGGCTGGCCTCGACGAAGGCGGTGAAGCCCTGGTCGGCGAGGCCACGCACGACCTCCTCGAACCGGACGGTCTGGCGCAGGTTGGTGTACCAGTACTCCGCGTCCAGCGCGGTGGTGTCGATCAGCTCACCGGTCACCGTGGAGTGGAACGGGATCACCGAGCTCTGCGGCGACAGTCCACTGAGGACGGTCAGCAGTTCCTCGCGGATCTGCTCGACGTGCGCGGAGTGCGAGGCGTAGTCCACCGGGATCTTGCGCACCCGGATCTCCGCGGCCTCGCACTCGGCGAACAGCTCGTCCAGGGCTTCCGGGTCACCGGCGACCACGATCGCAGTGGGGCCGTTGATGGCGGCCACCGAGATGCGGCCGTCCCAGCGGGTCAGTCGCTCCTCGACCTCGGCCAGCGGCAGCGGCACGGACATCATGCCGCCCTTGCCCGCCAACGCCCGGATCGCCTTGCTGCGCAGGGCGACCACCTTGGCCGCATCCCGCAGCGACAGTGCGCCAGAGACGGCAGCCGCAGCGATCTCGCCCTGTGAGTGGCCGACCACTCCGGCAGGCTCGACGCCATAGGACCGCCACAGCGCGGCCAGCGACACCATCACCGCCCACAGCGCGGGCTGCACCACGTCCACCCGGTCGAAGCCGGGGCCGTTGCCGCGCAGCACCTCGAAGAGGTCCCAGTCGGTGAACTCGGCCAGCGCACCGGCGCAGTCGGCCAGCCGCTCGGCGAACACCGGCTCGGCCTCGGCCAGCGCCAGGGCCATGCCCAGCCACTGCGAACCCTGACCGGGGAAGACGAACGCGACCTTGCCCGGCGCGCCCGCCAGGCCCTGGACCAGGGCGCCGGAGGGCTCGTCCTGGGCCAGGGCGGCGAGCCCGGCGCGGAAGTCGGCGCGCTCGGTGGCCACCAGCACGGCGCGGTGCTCGAAGCGCCCGCGCTGTTCGGCCAGTGACCGGGCCACGTCGACCGGTGCCGAGTCGGGGTGGTTGTCCAGGAAGTCGAGCAGCCGCTCGGCCTGTCCGCGCAGGGCTTCCGGCGAGCGGGCGGCCAGCAGCCACGGCTGCGGACCGTCCACAGTGGACGGTGAAACCGGCTCGTCGGCGGGGGCTTCCTCCAGGATGGCGTGCGCGTTGGTGCCGCTCATGCCGAAGCTGGAGATCCCGGCCCGGCGCGGTTCGCCGGTGCTCGGCCACTGCTGGGCCTCGGTGAGCAGCGAGACCGCGCCGGCCGACCAGTCGATCTGCGGCGAGGGCGCGTCCACGTGCAGCGTCTTGGGCAGCACGCCGTGCCGCATGGCCAGCACCATCTTCATCACGCCCGCGATACCGGCGGCCGCCTGGGTGTGCCCGATGTTGGACTTCAGGGAACCCAGCCACAGCGGGGTTTCCCGGTCCTGGCCGTAGGTGGCCAGCAGGGCCTGGGCCTCGATCGGGTCGCCGAGGGTGGTGCCGGTGCCGTGCGCCTCCACCGCCTCGACCTGGTGGGCGGACAGCCCGGCGCTGGCCAGCGCCTGCCGGATGACCCGCTGCTGGGCCGGTCCGTTCGGCGCGGTCAGGCCGTTGGAGGCGCCGTCCTGGTTCACCGCGCTGCCGCGAACCAGGGCCAGCACCGGGTGTCCGTTGCGGCGGGCGTCGGAGAGTCGTTCGAGCACCAGCATGCCCGCGCCCTCGGCGAGGGCGAAGCCGTCCGCCGCGGCGGCGAAGGCCTTGGACCGGCCGTCCCGGGCCAGTCCGCGCTGCCTGCTGAACTCGAAGAACATGTCCGGCGTCGACATGATCGTGACACCGCCGGCCAGCGCGAGGGAGCACTCGCCGTTGCGCAGCGCCTGCGCGCCCAGGTGCAGGGCGACCAGGGAGGCCGAGCACGCGGTGTCCACGGTGAGCGCGGGGCCTTCGAGGCCGAGGGTGTAGGAGATGCGGCCGGAGAGGATGCTGGCCCCGTTGCCGATGGCCAGGTAGCCGTCGAAGTTGTCCGGGCCGTCCAGCAGCAGCGGCGCGTAGTGCTGGCCGTTGGTGCCGGCGAACACGCCGACCGCCTTGCCGCGCAAGGAGTCCGGGTCGATGCCCGCCCGCTCGAAGGCCTCCCAGGAGGTTTCCAGCAGCAACCGGTGCTGCGGGTCCATCGCGGTGGCCTCGCGCGGGGAGATGCCGAAGAAGGCCGGGTCGAACTCGTCGGCCTGGTGCAGGAAGCCGCCCTCGCGGGTGTAGGAGCGGCCGCTGCTCTCCGGGTTCGGGTCGTAGAGCGCGTCCAGGTCCCAGCCGCGGTTGTCCGGGAAGCCGGAGATCGCGTCCACGCCCTCGGCGACCAGGCGCCACAGGGCTTCCGGGGTGTCCACGCCGCCGGGGAAGCGGCAGGCCATGCCGACGATGGCGATCGGGTCGTCGTCCAGCACCGCGACCGTGGATGCCTCGGCCGCCGCGCTGACGCCGAGGATCTCGCCGCGCAGGAAGTCGGCGAGCACAGTGGCGGTCGGGTAGTCGAAGACCAGCGTGGCCGGGAGCTTCAGGCCGGTGGCGGTGTTGAGGCGGTTGCGCAGGTCGACCGCGGTGAGCGAGTCGAAGCCCAGCTCACGGAAGGCGCGGTTGACGTCGACCGACTCCGGCGAGGGGTGTTCCAGCACCGCGGCCAGCTGGGCGCGCACCAGGTCCAGCACGACCTGGGCCTGGTCGGCCTCGGCCAGGCCGGAGAGCCGCTGTGCCAGCGGGGATCCGGTCTGCTCGGTCTCGACCTCCAGCTCGGCGACCTGGGGCAGGGCGGAGAGCAGCGGGCTGGGCCGGGCGGCGGTGAAGCCGGGGTGGAAGCGGGACCAGTCGATGTCCGCCATGGTCACCGCGGTCTCGTTGTGGTCGAGCACCTGGCGCAGCGCGGTCAGCGCGGCGGCCGGGGCCAGCGCGCGGACCCCGCGGCGGCGCAGCTGCTCGCCCATGGCCTCGACGGTGGCGCCGCCGTCCCATGGGCTCCAGGCGATCACGTTGGCGGGCAGGCCGTTGCCGCGGCGGTACTCGGCGAGCGCGTCCAGGTAGGCGGACCCGGCGGCGTAGGCGGCCTGGTTGCCACCGCCCCAGACCGCGGCGACCGAGGAGAAGAAGACCACGTGCTCCGGTTCGATCAGCAGCGCCTCGACCGCGAGCACATCGGCGGTCTTGGCCGCGACCACGGCGGCGAAGTCAGCAAGGCCAACACTGTCCACTTCGGACGGATCGACCACCGGCGGCGCGTGCAGCACGGTGCTGACCTCGGTGGCCTTGGCCAGGTCGGTGTGCGCGGTGACGCCCAGTTCGGCCAGTTCCTCGACCAGTGCGGCGGCCGCGCCGGGGAGCACGAGGGTGGTGACGCCCTGGGTGGCCAGCCAGCGGGCGGCTTCCGCGCCGAGCGGTCCGGCTGCGCCGGTGACCAGTGCGGTGTCGCCGGGCTGCCAGCTGCGGGCGGGCTTGCCGGTGAGCGGAGCGGGGGTGAGGCGGCGGCCGAACAGCCCGGCCGGACGGACCGCGACCTGGTCTTCGGCCCCGGTCAGTGCCGCCACGAGCTGGACACCGGTCCGCTCGTCCAGCACCTCGGGCAGGTCGACCAGGCCACCCCAGCGGCCGGGGTGTTCCAGTGCCACCACCCGGCCGAAGCCCCAGACCTGGGCCTGTTCCGGGCTGGTCAGCACGTCCGAACCGCCGATGCCGACCGCGCCCCTGGTCAGGCACCACAGCGGAGCCGGGGCCCCGGTGTCACCGAGTGCCTGGGTGAGCAGCAGGGTCTGGGCCAGGCCGACGGCCAGTTCGGGGTGATCGGGATGCGGGGTGTCGTCCAGCGCCAGCACCGAGATCAGTCCGGCGGCCTCGGCGATGCCCGCCGCGCGCAGGGTTTCCGCGATCTCCGCGCGGCCGCCCTGGACGGCGATCTCGGTGACCTGTGCGCCGTGTGCGGTGAGCGCCTCGGTCAGTCCGGCCGGGGCGGTGCCCGCGAGCAGCCAGTTTCCGTTGAGGGTAGGGGCGTTAGGGGTGTTGAGCGGGGTCCAGGTGACCCGGTAGCGCCAGCCGTCCACGGCCGCGAGCTCCTTGCGCTGGCGGCGCCAGGTGGACATCGCGGGCAGCACTTCGTGCAGCGGGGTGTCGCCGTCCACGGCCAGGGTGGCGGTCACCTCGTCCAGGTCGGCGCGGTCCACCGCGTCCCAGAACCCGGCGTCGGCGGGGTCGGCGGCTGCGGCCGGGGCCAGCGGTTCGAGCCAGAACCGCCTGCGCTGGAAGGGATAGGTGGGCAGTTCGCGGCGGCGGGCGCCGGAGTTGGCGAAGACGACCTGCCAGTCCAGCTCCAGGCCGCCCACGTAGGCCTCGGCCAGTGAGGTGAGGCAGCGGGTGAGGCCGCCCTCCTCGCGGCGCAGCGAGCCGACCACGACGGCCTCGCCGCCCGCGGCGTCCACGGTGTGCTGCACGCCGACGGTGAGCACCGGGTGCGGGCTCATCTCGATGAAGAACCGGTAGCCCTGCTCGACCAGGCCGCGCACGGTGTCCTCGAACCGCACGGTCTGGCGGAGGTTGGTGTACCAGTACTCGGCGTCCACGACGGCGGTGTCGATCAGGTCGCCGGTGACCGTGGAGTGGAACGGGATCTCCGCCGAACGCGGCTGGATCGGGGCCAGCACGCGCAGGATCTCCTCGCGGATCTCCTCGACGTAGGCGGAGTGCGAGGCGTAGTCCACCGGGATCTTGCGAGCCCTGATGTCAGCGGCCTCGCACTCCGCGAACAGCTCGTCAAGGGCCTCGGGCTCACCGGCGACCACGACGGTGCTGGGGCCGTTGACCGCGGCGACCGAGATCCGGCCGTCCCAGCGGGCGATGCGGTCCTCGACCTCGGTGCGGGGCAGCGGCACCGACATCATGCCGCCCTTGCCCGCCAGCGCGCGGATCGCCTTGCTGCGCAACGCCACCACGCAGGCCGCGTCGCGCAGGGACAGCGCGCCGGAGACCGCGGCGGCGGCGATCTCACCCTGGGAGTGGCCGACCACCGCGGAGGGGTTGACGCCGAAGGAGGCCCAGACCGCGGACAGCGAGACCATCATGGCCCACAGCGCGGGCTGCACCACGTCCACCCGGTCGAAGCCGGGACCGTTGCCGCGCAGCACTTCCAGCAGGTCCCAGTCGGTGAACTCGGCCAGCGCTTCGGCGCATTCGGTCATCCGGGCGGCGAACACCGGCGAGGAGTCCAGCAGTTCCAGGGCCATCCCGGCCCACTGCGAGCCCTGGCCGGGGAAGACGAAGGCGACCTTGTCGCTGGCGCGGGCGGTGCCGCGCACCAGGTTCGATGCGGTGCCGTCGGCGGCGAGGGCGTCCAGCGCGGTGCTGAAGCCGTCCCGGTCGGCGGCGATGACCACGGCGCGGTGCTCGAAGGCGCTGCGGCCGGTGGCCAGTGAGTAGGCGGTGTCCAGCACGGACAGCTCGGGCTCATTGTCCACAGTGGACTTGAGTCGGACGGCGGCCTCGCGCAGCGCCTCGGGGGTGCGGGCGGAGAGCAGCCAAGGCAGCACCTGCGGTTCGCTCTGCGCAACGGGTTCCGGCTCGGGAGCGGCCTCGATCACCGCGTGCGCGTTGGTGCCGGAGACGCCGAAGCTGGACACCGCGGACCGGCGCGGACGCCCGGTCTCCGGCCAGGGCTGGGCCTCGGTGAGCAGGGACACCGCGCCGGCGGACCAGTCGATCTGCGGCGAGGGTTCGTCCACGTGCAGGGTCTTGGGCAGCACGCCGTGCCGCATGGCCATGACCATCTTGATGATGCCGCCCGCGCCGGCGGCGGCCTGGGTGTGCCCGATGTTGGACTTCAGCGAGCCCAGCCACAGCGGCTGCTCGTCGGTGTGCTCGCGCCCGTAGGTGGCCAGGAGTGCCTGCGCCTCAATGGGATCGCCGAGCTTGGTGCCGGTGCCGTGCGCCTCCACCGCGTCCACCTCGGCGGCGGTGAGCCCGGCGTCGGCGAGGGCCTGGCGGATCACCCGCTGCTGGGAGGGACCGTTGGGGGCGGTCAGTCCACTGCTCGCGCCGTCCTGGTTGACCGCGGTGCCGCGCACCACGGCCAGGACCGGGTGGCCGTTGCGCTGCGCGTCGGAGAGCCTCTCCAGCAGGATCATGCCCGCGCCCTCGGCCCAGGAGGTGCCGTCGGCGGCCGCGGCGAAGGACTTGCAGCGGCCGTCCGGGGCCAGGCCGCGCTGGCGGGAGAACTCGACGAAGGCCGCGGGGGTGGCCATCACCGCGACGCCACCGGCCAGCGCGAGGGAGGTCTCGCCCTTGCGCAGCGAGCGGACCGCGAGGTGCAAGGCGACCAGCGAGGAGGAACACGCGGTGTCGATGGTGACCGAAGGCCCTTCCAGGCCAAGGGTGTAGGACACCCGGCCGGACACCACACTGCCGGAGCTGCCGGTGGCCAGGTAGCCCTCCACACCCGGCGGCACCTCGTGCATGCGCGGCGCGTAGTCGTGGTACATCAGGCCCGCGTAGACACCGGTCTTGCTGCCACGCAAGGAGTTCGGGTCGATCCCGGCCCGCTCGAAGGCCTCCCAGGAGGTCTCCAGCAGCAGGCGCTGCTGGGGGTCCATGGCCAGGGCCTCGCGCGGGGAGATGCCGAAGAAGTCCGGGTCGAACTCGTCGGCGTCGTGCAGGAAGCCGCTTTCGCGCACGTAGGCGGTGCCGGAGCGGTCCGGATCGGGGTCGTACAGGGAGTCCAGGTCCCAGCCGCGGTTGACGGGGAACGGCGTGATGCCGTCCCCGCCCGCCGCGACCAGGTCCCACAGCTGTTCGGGGCTGCTGACCCCGCCGGGGAACCGGCAGGCCATGCCGATGATCGCGATCGGCTCCTGGTCCTGGGACTCCAGCTCGGCCACCCGTCGCCGCGCGTCGCGCAGGTCGACGGTGGCCCGCCGGAGGTAGTCCAGGAGCTTCTGCTCGTTTTCGTTCGACACTGCCCTCAGCCCCCAAAGCCGATACGGGTTGTTGTTGCGCTACAGCAGACCGAGCTCGCGGTCCAGCACGTCGAACAGCTCGTCCGCGGTCGCGGTCTCCAGCGCCTCGTCCGCGCGCTGTTCGTCACCGGGTGTCTCGTTCCATTTCGCCAGCACCGCCTGCAACCGGGCGGTGACCGTGGTGCGGGTGGCCTCGTCGGCGGGCAGCGCCTCCAGGGCGGCGGCCAGCCGGTCGAGCTCGGCGAGCACCGGCGCTGGTGCTCCTGCCGTCGCTCCCCCGCTCACGGGGGCCAGCTCCTCGTCCAGGTGCTGGGCGAGGGCCTTCGGCGACGGGTAGTCGAAGATCAGCGTGGCCGGCAGTCGCAGCCCGGAGGCGGCGTTGAGCCGGTTGCGCAGTTCGACCGCGGTCAGCGAGTCGAAGCCCAGTTCCAGGAAGCCCCTGGTGGCGTCGACCGCCTCGGCTGCGCTGTGTCCCAGCACGGCCGCCGTGTGGGTGCGCACCAGGTCCAGCAGCACCCGGCCGCGTTCGGCCGCCGGGGCGCCGGCCAGCCGGTCCCGCAACGACGGTCCCTGTTCGGCCGTGGCGGAAACGGCCTCCAGGGTCCGCCGAACCGGGGTCCGGACCAGACCGCGCAGCAGCGGCGGCGCCTCGCCCTGGAACACCGTGGTGTCCCAGCGCATCGGCACCACCGTCGCTGCGTCAACGGTGCGGGCCGCGTCGAAGAGAAGCAACCCCAGTTCCGAAGTCAGGGGGGTCACCCCTGTCCGGGCCATCCGCTGCTTGTCCGCCTCCGCGAGACCGGCGGCCATGCCGCCTTCGCCCCACGGTCCCCAGGCCAGCGAGACCCCGGGCTTGCCCTGTTCCCTGCGCTGCTGGGCGAGGGCGTCCAGGTAGGCGTTGGCGGCGGCGTAGCTGCTCTGCCCGGCCTGCCCGAGGGTGGCCGAGGCGGAGGAGAACAGCACCAGGTCGACCTCGGGGTCGAGCAGTTCGGCCAGGTGCCGGGCGGCCTCGACCTTGGGCCGCAGCACCGCGTCCACCCGCTCCGGGGTGAGCGCGGTCACCACGCCGTCGTCGAGCACCCCGGCGGTGTGGATCACCGCGGTGAGCGGGTGTGCCTCGATCAGCGCGGCCACCGCGTCCCGGTCGGCCACATCGCAGGCCACCACGTCCACCGTCGCACCGAGCCCGGTCAGCTCGTCCCGGAGCTCCGCCGCGCCAGGTGCGGCCAGGCCGCGGCGGCTGGCCAGCACCAGCCGGCGCACCCCGTGCTCGGCGACCACGTGCCGGGCCAGCAGCGAGCCGAGGCTGCCGCTGGCACCGGTGATCAGCACGGCTCGCTCGGCATCCCACTGCGGCGCAACGCCTGTGGTGACCGCCTTGGCCAGACGGGCGGCGAACAGCTTGCCGTTCTCGATCTTCAACCACGGCTCGTCCGCGTACAGCTCGGCCGACCCGTCGGTCTCGATCACCTGGAACCGCCCGGGGTTCTCCGACTCGGCCGAGCGCATCAGCCCGGCGGCGGCCGCTCCGGCGAGGTCTCCGGTCCGGGTGACGAGCACCATGCGCTCGTCCTCGGGCCGTTCGGCCAGCCAGTTCTGCACCAGGGCGAGGACCTCGTGCACGACCGGCCCGGTTTCCCCACTGGGGCAGGGCACCAGCGTGACCTCGCGGCCTCGCGCGCTGGCCTGCACCGGGATCCAGTCCAGCCGGAACAGGTCTTTCTGCGTGCGGGCGGCCTGGATCTGCTCCGCCGCAACGGGTCGCAGGGTCAGCGACTCGACCGTGACGACCGGGTTGCCCGCGGTGTCGGTGGCCTCGATGGTCACCGTCTCACGCCCGGCCGGGGTCACCTTGACCCGCAGCGCGGCCGCCCCGGACCCGTGCAGGGTCACGCCCGACCAGTTGAACGGCAGCCAGCCGCCCTCGGGCAGCACGCCGAGGCCCAGGCTGTGCAGCGCCGCGTCCAGCAGCGCCGGGTGCAGCCCGAACTTCCCGGCCGGGCCGGGCAGCGCGATCTCGGCGTACACGATGTCGCCGTCCCGCCAGGCCGCGCGCAGGCCCTGGAACACCGGCCCGTAGTCCAGTCCACGGGCGCTCATCGACGGGTAGAGCTGTTCCACCGCAACGCTTTCCCCGGCAGGCGGCCAGGTCAGCGCGGGTGGGGTGGCCGGGCCGGTGCCGAGCAGGCCGCTGGCGTGCCGGGTCCACTCGTCGTCCTCGTCCAGCCGGGAGTGCACGGTCAGCGACCGCTGGCCGGACTCCTCCGCGCCCACGGTCAGCTGCACCCGCACGCCGCCCTGTTCGGGCAGCACCAGCGGGGCCTCCAGGGTCAGGTCCACCAGCCGGTCGCAGCCGACCTGGTCACCGGCGGCGATGGCCAGTTCGACAAAGGCCGTGCCAGGCACCACGACCGAGCCGTGCACCACGTGGTCAGCCAGCCAGGGCTGGGCCCGCCGGGACAGCCGCCCGGTGAGCAGCACGCCGCCGGAGTCGGGCAGCGGGATGGCCGCGCCGAGCAGCGGGTGGTCCACATCGGACAGTCCGGCCGCGCTGACGTCGGCGGTGGCCGGGGCGTCCAGCCAGTACCGGCTGCGCTGGAACGGGTAGCTGGGCAGGTCGACGCGGGCGCCGCCCTTGCCGGTGAACACCGTGGCCCAGTCCGGGGAGTGGCCGTGCACGTGCGCGGTGGCCAGCGCGGTGTGCGCGGCGGCCAGTTCGGCCCGGTCCTTGCGCAGCAACGGAACCAGCACCGGCTCGGCCTCGGCCAGGCAGTCCTGGTCCATCGCGGAGAGCACCCCGTCCGGGCCCAGCTCGACGAACACGCCAACCCCGGCGTCGGCCAGCGCGCGCATGCCGTCCAGGAACCGCACCGCGTCCCGGACGTGCCGCACCCAGTACTCCGCGGTGGCCAGCTCGGCCCCGGCGAGCGCGCCGGTCACCGTGGACACCATCGGCAGCACCGGCTCGCGGTAGTCCAGCTCCTCCGCGACCGCCCGGAACTCGGCCAGCATCGGGGCCATCCGCGGCGAGTGGAAGGCGTGGCTGACGGTCAGCCGCCGCGTCTTGCGCCCTTGCGCGGCAAGGAGTTCGGCGACATCGGCCACTGCCTCCTCGTCGCCGGAAACGACCACCGCGGCCGGGCCGTTGACCGCGGCGATGCCGACCTGGTCCTCGCGACCGGCCAGCAGCGGCAGCACCTCGTCCTCACCGGCCTGCACCGCGACCATCGCGCCACCCGTGGGCAGCGCCTGCATCAACCGGCCGCGCGCGGCGACCAGCTTGGCCGCGTCCGCCAGGGAGAACACCCCGGCCACGTGCGCGGCGGCCAGCTCGCCGATGGAGTGCCCGGCCAGGAAGTCCGGTCGCAGGCCCCAGGACTCGACCAGCCGGAACAGCGCCACCTCCAGCGCGAACAGCACCGGCTGGGTGCAGCCGGTCTCGTTGATCAGCTCGCCGCCGTCGAAGGCGATCTCCAGCACCGGCCGGTCCAGGTGCTTGTCCAGCTCGGCGCAGGCGGTGTCGAAGGCTTCGGCGAAGACCGGGAACTCCCGGTACAGCTCAGCTCCGGCTCCCACCCGCTGAGCGCCCTGTCCGGTGAACAGGAAGGCCAGCTTGTCGTTGCGGTTGGTGCCGGTGACCAGCTCGGCGGCCAGGTCGCCGCGGGCCAGCGCGCGCAGGCCGTCCAGCTGGGCCTCACGATCGCCCAGCACGGCGGCCCGGTGCTCGAACACGCCCCGGCTGGCGGCCAGCGCCGCACCGAGGTCGGCCGAGCTGACACCGTCCACAAAGGACAGCAGTTGAGCGGCCGAGTCGGCCAGGGCCTGCGGGGTGCGGGCGGAGAGCAGCCAGGGCAGCTCGCCCTCGGAGGCGGGCACGGGTTCCTCGGCGGGGGCCTGTTCCAGGATGGTGTGCGCGTTGGTGCCGCTCACCCCGAAGCTGGACACGGCCGCCCGGCGGATGCCTTCCGGCCACGGCTGGGCCTCGGTGAGCAGCGAGACCGCACCGGCCGACCAGTCCACGTGCGGCGAGGGCTCGTCCACGTGCAGGGTCCTGGGCAGCACGCCGTTGCGCATCGCCATGACCATCTTGATGATCCCGGCCACGCCCGCGGCGGCCTGGGTGTGCCCGATGTTGGACTTCAGCGAACCCAGCCACAGCGGGGTTTCCCGCTCCTGGCCGTAGGTGGCCAGCACGGCCTGCGCCTCGATCGGGTCGCCGAGCCGGGTGCCGGTGCCGTGCGCCTCCACCACATCGACGTCCGAAGTGGACAGTCCAGCGTTGGCCAGCGCCTGCCGGATGACACGCTGCTGGGACGGCCCGTTGGGCGCGGTGAGGCCGTTGGACGCGCCGTCCTGGTTGATGGCACTGCCCTTGACCACCGCCAGGATGGGGTGGCCGTTGCGCTGGGCGTCGGAGAGGCGCTCGACCAGCAGCATGCCGACGCCCTCGGACCAGCCGGTGCCGTCGGCGGCCGCGGCGAACGGCTTGCAGCGTCCGTCCTCGGACAGCCCGCGCTGCCGGGAGAACTCCACGAACGCGGCCGGGCTGGACATCACGGTGACCCCGCCGGCCAGCGCCATCGTGCACTCGCCCTGCCGCAGTGACTGCGCGGCCAGGTGCAGCGCGACCAGCGAGGAGGAGCAGGCGGTGTCCACGGTGACCGCGGGACCTTCCAGGCCGAGCACGTAGGAGACCCGGCCGGAGGCGACCGCGGTGGCGCTGCCGGTGAGGAAGTAGCCCTCCGCGCCGGTGCCCGCGTTCACCAGGTCCGCGCCGTAGCCCTGGGCGGAGACGCCGACGAACACGCCGGTCTGCCCGCCGCGCAGCGAGGCCGGGTCGATGCCCGCGCGTTCGACCGCGGTCCAGGACGCCTCCAGCAGCAGGCGCTGCTGCGGGTCCATCGCGGTGGCCTCGCGCGGCGAGATGCCGAAGAAGGCCGCGTCGAAGTCGGTGGCGCCGTCGACGAACCCGCCGGAGTCGGTGGCGGACAGGCCGGGCCGTCCGCCGGTGCCCAGCAGTTGATCGAGGTCCCAGCCGCGGTCCTGCGGGAAGGTGCTGATCGCGTCCACCCCGCCGTCCACCAGGTGCCACAGCGCCTCCGGTGAGTCGACCCCGCCGGGGAAGCGGCAGGCCATGCCGACGATCGCGATCGCCTCATCGTCCACAGTGGACACAGTGGCGACCTGCTGGTCCGGGGTGTCCCCGGTGAGCTGGGCGTCCAGCTCGCGGGCCAGTGCGGCCGGGTTGGGGTGGTCGAAGACCAGGGTGGTGGGCAGGGTCAGGCCGGTGGCGGTGGCCAGCCGGTTGCGCAGCTCGACCGCGGTCAGCGAGTCGAAACCCAGCTCGCGGAAGGCGATCGCGGGTTCGACCGCCTCGGTGGTGGCGTGGCCGAGCACGGCGGCGACCTCGGTGCGCACCAGGTCCAGCAGTGCCCGCTCGCGGTCGGCCGCGGTACGCCCGGCGAAGGCGTCCACCGGGGTGTCCGCGACCACCTGTTCGGCCGCGAGCAGCAGCTTGACCTCGGGGATCTCGCTGATCAGCGGCCGTTCCCGCATCGCGGTGAAGCCGGGCGCGAACCGGGCCCAGTCCACCTCGGCCACGGTCACGGTGACGTCCTCGGCGTCCATCGCCTGCTGCAGCGCGGAGATCGCCAGCTCCGGGTCCAGCGCGGGCAGGCCGAGCCGCCGCAGCTGGTCGGCCGCCGAGCCGTCGGCGACCATGCCGCCGCCGTCCCACGGCCCCCAGGCCACCGCGGTGCCCGCCTTGCCGTCCGCGCGGCGGCGCTGCACCAGCGCGTCCAGGTAGGCGTTGGCCGCGGCGTAACCGCCCTGGCCGCCGCTGCCCCAGGTCCCGGCGATCGAGGAGAACACCACGAACGCGTCCAGGTCCCCGGTCAGCTCGTCCAGGTTGCGCGCGCCGTCGACCTTGGCGCGCAACACCTCGGCCAGCGCGGCCTGGTCGGTGTCCATCAGCGCGCGGAACTCCACCGCGCCCGCGGTGTGCACCACCGCGTCCACCGGCTGCCCGATGAGCAGCGCGGCCAGCGCCTCCCGGTCCGCGACGTCGCAGGCGGCCAGGGTGACCCGGGCACCGAGCGCGGTCAGCTCGTCCTGGAGTTCCGTCGCGCCAGGGGCTTCCGCGCCGCGGCGGCTGGTGAGCACCAGGTGCTCGGCCCCGTTCCCGGCCAGCCAGCGCGCGACCCGCGCACCGAGTCCGCCGGTGCCGCCGGTGACCAGCACGGTCCCAGTGGGCCGCCAGTTCCGGCGGCTCGCCGCGGGCGCGCGGTCCAGTCGTCGCACGTGCGTCCCGGAAGCGCGCACCGCGACCTGGTCCTCCGTGCCCGCGGCGAGCACACCGGCGATCCGCCCGAAGGCCCGCTCGTCCAGCCGCTCCGGCAGGTCCAGCAGACCGCCCCAGCGCTGCGGCAGCTCCAGGCCGACCACCCGGCCAAGACCCCACACCAGCGCCTGCTCCGGGCCACGCAGCGGGTCGGCCTTGGCCACCGACACCGCGCCCCGAGTGAGCAGCCACAGCGGCGCGTCGATCCCGGCGTCGCCGAGTGCCTGCGTCAGCGTCAGCGTCTCGGCCAGACCCAGCACCGCCAGCACGCCGTCCACTTCGGACAGTCGAGCGGCCAGCCCGGCCCGGTCCACGCCGGGCTCCAGCACCAGCTGCTCGATCCGCGCGCCCTGCCCGGCCAGCCCCTCGGCCAGCTCGGCCTCCGGCGCGGTGCTGACCAGCAGCCAGTTCCCGGACAGCTTCCCGGTGAGGGCCTTCGGCCGCCAGTTCACCCGGTACCGCCAGCCGTCCACAGTGGACTCGGTCTTGCGCCGCTGCCGCCAGGCGGCCAGCGCGGGCAGCACCTCGCGCAGCGGGGCGGCGTCCACGTCCAGCACCGAGGCCAGCTCGGTCAGCTCCGCCTTGTCCACCGCGGCCCAGAACTCGGCCTCCACGCGATCGGTCTCGCTGACCGCCACCGGCCCGGCCTCCAGCCAGAACCGCTCCCGCTGGAAGGCGTAGGTGGGCAGCTCGATCCGCCGCGCCCCAGACCCGGCGAAGTACCCGGCCCAGTCCACCGCGATCCCGCGCACGTGCGCCTCGGCCAGCGCACCGGCCACGGCCAGCGGCTCCGGCCGGTCCGCCCGGAGCGCGGGCACAAAAGCCGCCTCCGCCAGGCATTCCTGACCCATCCCGGACAGCACCCCGCCCGGTCCCAGCTCGATGAAGGTGCGCACGCCCTGTTCGCCGAGCGCCCGCACGCCGTCGGCGAAGCGCACCGCTTCCCGGACGTGCCGCACCCAGTACTCCGCGGTGCCCAGCTCAGCACCGGCGATCGCGCCGGTCACGTTGGACACCACCGGAATCTCTGCCTCGCCAAAGGACACGCCCTCGGCGACCGCCCGGAACTCCGCCAGCATCGGCTCCATCAGCACCGAGTGGAAGGCGTGGCTCACGGTCAGCCGCTTGCTCTTGCGCTCCCCGAGTCGCGCAACCACCTCGGTCACCGCGGCCTCCACGCCCGAGACGACCACGGAGGCCGGCCCGTTGACCGCGGCGATGTCCACCGCGAGACCGTCCAGCAGCGGCCGGACCTCCTCCTCGGTGGCCTGCACGGCCAGCATCGCGCCCCCGCTGGGCAGCGCCTGCATCAACCGGCCACGGGCGGCTACCAGCTTCGCCGCGTCCGCCAGCGACAGCACCCCGGCGACGTGCGCGGCGGCCAGCTCGCCGATGGAGTGCCCGGCCACGAAGTCCGGCCGCACACCCCAGCTCTCGAACAGCCGGAACAGCGCGACCTCGATGGCGAACAGCGCGGGCTGGGTGAACTCGGTCTGGTGCAGCTCCTCGGTGTCCAGGATCTCGCGCACCGGCTTGGCCAGGTGCCGGTCCAGCTCGTCGCACACCGCGTCGAAGGCCGCTGCGAACACCGGGAAGGCGGCCAGTTCCCGACCCATCCCCAGCCGCTGGGAACCCTGGCCGGAGAACAGGAACGCCACCTTGCCCGCCACCGGTGAGCCGAGCACCAGCCCGGCGGCCGAGCGGCCTTCGGCGAGCGCGTCCAGTGCGGTGGCCGGGTCCTCGGCGACGATCACGGCGCGGCGGTTGTGCGTGCCGCGGCTGCTGAGCAGCGAGTAGGCCAGGTCGAGCGGGTTCGCGGAGGCCAGGACCGGGCGCAGGGCGGCGGCCTGGGCGCGCAGGGCGGTCTCGCTGCGGGCGGAGATCGCGGTCGGCAGGACCGCGGGAGCGGTGCCGCCGACCGGAGTGGCCGCGCTGTCCGGGGCCTGCTCCAGGATCGTGTGCGCGTTGGTGCCGCTGATCCCGAAGGCCGACACCGCGGCCCGCCGCGGCCTGCCCACCTCCGGCCAAGCCACCTGCTCGCTCAGCAGCGACACCGCGCCCGCCGACCAGTCCACGTGCGGCGAGGGCTCGTCCACGTGCAGCGTCTTCGGGGCCACGCCGTGCCGCAGCGCGAGCACCATCTTGATCAGTCCGGCGATACCGGCCGCGGCCTGGGTGTGCCCGATGTTGGACTTCACCGAGCCGAGCAGCAGCGGGTGCGCCCGGTCCTGGCCGTAGGTGGCCAGCAGGGCCTGCGCCTCGATCGGGTCGCCCAGCTTGGTGCCGGTGCCGTGCGCCTCCACCACATCGACGTCCGAAGTGGACAGTCCGGCGTCGGCCAGCGCGGCCCGGATGACCCGCTGCTGGGCCGGGCCGTTGGGCGCGGTGAGGCCGTTGGACGCGCCGTCCTGGTTGACCGCGCTGCCGCGGATCACCGCGAGCACCGGGTGCCCGTTGCGCTGCGCGTCGGAAAGGCGCTCGACCAGGACCATGCCCACGCCCTCGCCCCAGCCGGTGCCGTCCGCGGCGGCCGCGAACGCCTTGCACCGGCCGTCGGGAGCCAGTCCTCGCTGGCGGGAGAACTCGACGAACACGCCGGGGGTGGACATCACCGTGACGCCACCCGCGAGTGCCATGCCGACATCGCCGCGGCGCAGCGCCTGCACCGCCCAGTGCAGGGCGACCAGCGAGGCCGAGCAGGCGGTGTCCACGGTGACCGCGGGGCCTTCCAGACCGAAGGTGTAGGAGATGCGGCCGGAGATCACGCTGGCCGCGTTGCCGGTGCCGAGGTAGCCCTCCACGCCCTCCGGCGCGGTGCTGAGCAGGCCGGCGTAGTCCTGGCCGTTGGTGCCGACGAACACCCCGGCCTTGCTGCCGCGCACCGAGGCCGGGTCGATGCCCGCGTGCTCGAATGCCTCCCAGGAGGTCTCCAGCAGCAGGCGCTGCTGCGGGTCCATGGCCAGCGCTTCGCGCGGGGAGATGCCGAAGAAGGCGGCGTCGAAGTCCGTTGCGGTGTCGAGGAAACCGCCTTCGCGGGCGTAGCTCTTGCCGGGGCGGTCGGGGTCCGGGTCGTACAGGTCCGGGTCCCAGCCCCGGTCCGTGGGCAGGTCGGTGAGCACGTCCGCGCCCTCGGTGAGCAGCCGCCAGTAGTCCTCGGGGCTCATCACGCCGCCGGGGAACCGGCAGGCCATGCCGACGATCGCGATCGGCTCATCGTCCACAGTGGACACCGTCACCGCGGCGGCCTCGGTGACCGCGCCGAGCAGCTCCTCCAGCAGGAAGTCGGTGAGCGCCAGCGGGGTCGGGTAGTCGAAGACCAGGGTGGTGGGCAGCGTCAGGCCGGTGGCCGTGGCCAGCCGGTTGCGCAGCTCGACCGCGGTCAGCGAGTCGAACCCGGCCTCTCGGAAGGCCTTCTCCGGTTCCACCGCCTCCGCCCCGGCGTGGCCGAGCACGGCGGCGACGCTGGTGCGGACCTGCTCCAACAGGAACCCGTGCCGCTGCGCGACCGGGAGCTTGCCGAGCTTGGCGGCCAGCGCGGAGTCCGCCTGCGGCGCGGCCGGGGCGGCCACGGCCTTGCGGCGGTGCAGCTCGGGGATGTCGCTGATCAGGCGGCTCGGGCGGGCCGCGGTGAAGGCCGGGCCGAACAGCTCCCAGTCCACGTCGACGATCGCGACCACGGTGTCATCCCGGTCCAGGACTCCTTGCAGGGCCTCGATCGCGGTGTCCGCGGCCATCGGCGGCAGTCCGGCACGGCGGAGTCGCTCGCCGATCGCGGCGTCCGCCATGCCGCCGTCGGCCCACGGTCCCCAGCCGATGGAGGTGGCGGGCTGGCCCTGGGCGCGGCGGTGTTCGGCGAGGGCCTCCAGGTAGGCGTTGGCGGCGGCGTAGTTGGCCTGGCCCGCGGTGCCGACCATGCCGGTGACCGAGGAGAACAGCACGAACGCGTCCAGCTCGCCGGTCAGCTCGTGCAGGTTGCGGGCCGCGTCCACCTTGGGGCGCAGCACGGTGTCCAGGCGGTCCGGGGTGAGGCTGCTGATCAGTCCGTCGTCGAGCACCCCGGCGGTGTGGATCACCGCGTTGACCGGGTGCTCGGCCAGCAGCGCGGCCACCGCCTCACGGTCGGCGGCGTCACAGGCGGCCAGGGTGACGGTGACGCCGAGGGCTGCCAGGTCGGCGGCCAGTTCGGTCGCGCCGGGGGCGTCCGCGCCGCGGCGGCTGGTGAGCACCAGGTGCTCGGCCCCGTTGCGGGCCAGCCAGCGGGCGACCCGCGCGCCGAGCGCGCCCGTGCCGCCGGTGACCAGCACGGTGCCGCGTGGCCGCCAGGACCGCCGCGGGGCAACGGAATCGGCGTGCGCGAACCGCCGGACGTAGCTGCCGGAGGGCCGCAGGGCGAGCTGGTCCTCGGCGCCGGTCAGGGCACCGGCCAGGCGGGACAGCGAGCGCTCGTCCAGCTCGGCGGGCAGGTCGATGAGCCCGCCCCAGCGTTCGGGATGTTCCAGCGCGGCAACCAGTCCGAGGCCCCAGACCTGGGCCTGCTCGGGGTTGGGCAGCTGCTCGCCGCCGACCGAGACCGCGCCCTGGGTGAGGCACCACAGCGGGGCCGGGCACCGCGCGTCACCGAGTCCGCGCACCAGCGCGAGGGCCTGGTGCACGTCGCCGACGGAGAGCACTCCGGCGAGGTCGAGGACCCCGGCGACGTTGACCGCACCGGCCGCGTCCGCGATCTCGCGCACCTCAGCGCCCGCCGCGGTGAGCGCCCCGACCAGCTCGGGCTGGGCCGCCCCGACCACCAGCCAGGTGCCGGTCAGCGAGGTGTCCACAGTGGACTTCGGCTGCCAGTTGATCCGGTAGCGCCAGCCGTCGGCGACCGAGCGGACCGGCGCCTTCGGGCTCAGCTCCAGCCAGAAGCGTTCCCGCTGGAAGGCATAGGTGGGCAGCTCGATCCGACGGCCGCCCTCGAACAGCGCGGTCCAGTCGACCCGGACACCCCTGGTGAACAACCGGCCCAGCGCGGTGACCGCGGCCGCCGCCTCCGGCCGGTCCTTGCGCAGCGCGGACAGGAAGGCCGCACCGGGCGCGGACTCCGGCCCCATCGCGGACAGCACGCCGTCCGGCCCCAGCTCCAGGAAGGTGGCCACCCCGGTCTCGGCCAGCGCGCGCACCCCGTCGGCGAAGCGCACCGCGCCCCGGACGTGCCGCACCCAGTACTCCGCGGTGCCCAGCTCCTCCCCCGCGACCGCGCCGGTCACGTTGGACACCACCGGAATCCGCGCGGGCGCGTAGCTCACGCTCTCCGCGACCGACCGGAACTCCGCCAGCATCCCGTCCATGTGCGGGGAGTGGAAGGCGTGCGAGACCCGCAGCCGCTTGACCTTGCGGCCCTTGACTTCCAGCCCCGCGGCGACCTCGCCGGCCGCGTCCTCGTCACCCGCGATCACCAGGGCGTTCGGCCCGTTGATCGCGGCGATGTCCACCGCCAGCCCGGCCAGCAGCGGCGCGACCTCCTCCTCGGTGGCCTGCACCGCGATCATCGCGCCACCACCGGGCAGCGCCTGCATCAACCGGCCCCGCGCTGCGACCAGCTTCGCCGCATCGGCCAGCGTCAGCACCCCGGCCACGTGTGCCGCGGCCAGCTCGCCGATGGAGTGCCCGGCCACGAAGTCCGGCCGCACACCCCAGGACTCGTACAACCGGAACAGCGCCACCTCGATCGCGAACAGCGCGGGCTGGGTGAACTCGGTCTGGTGCAGCTCCTCGGCATCCAGCACCGCGCGCAGCGGGCGGGCGAGGTGCTGGTCCAGTTCGGCGGCCACCGCGTCGAAGGCGGCGGCGAAGGCCGGGAAGGTCTCGACCAGCTCCCGGCCCATGGCCAGGCGCTGGGAACCCTGACCGGTGAACAGGACCGCCAGCTTGCCGGGGGTGACCGCGCCGGTGTGCACGCCGGGGGCGTCCAGGCCCTCAGCGAAGGCGGCGAGCGCGTCACGGGCCTCGGTGAGGCCGGTGGCGGCGAGCACGGCGCGGTGCTCGAAGGCGGGCCGGTTGGCCAGGGAGAAGCCGAGATCGAGCAGGGAGGCCGAGTCACCGTCCACAAAGGACACGAGCTGGGCGGCCTGGGCGCGGAGGGCTTCGGGGGTCTTGGCGGAGAGGGCGAGCGGCACAGTGGCCCCGCGGTCTTCCAGAACAGCCACCGGAGCTTCCATCGGAGGCGCGGCCTCGATGATGGTGTGCGCGTTGGTGCCGCTGATGCCGAACGAGGAGATCCCCGCCCGGTGCGGGTTCCCGGTCTCCGGCCAGGGCTGCGGCTCGGTGAGCAGCGCCACCGAACCGGCCGACCAGTCCACGTGCGGCGAGGGCTCGTCCACGTGCAGGGTCTTGGGCAGCACGCCGTGCCGCATCGCCATGACCATCTTGATCACGCCGCCGACCCCGGCCGCGGCCTGGGTGTGGCCGACGTTGGACTTGAAGGAGCCCAGCAGCAGTGGGTTCTCCCGCTCCTGGCCGTAGGTGGCCAGCAGGGCCTGCGCCTCGATCGGGTCGCCCAGCTTGGTGCCGGTGCCGTGCGCCTCCACCGCGTCCACTTCGGACGGCGTGAGCTGGGCGTCGGCGAGCGCGTCCCTGATCACCGCTTCCTGGGCCAGGCCGTTCGGTGCGGTGAGCCCGTTGGAGGCGCCGTCCTGGTTGACCGCGCTGCCGCGCACCACGGCCAGGATCGGGTGGCCGTTGCGCTGCGCGTCGGAAAGCCGCTCCAGCAACAGCATGCCGGCGCCCTCGGACCAGGAGGTGCCGTCCGCGGCGGCGGCGAAGGACTTGCAGCGGCCGTCGGGGGCCAGGCCGCGCTGGCGGGAGAACTCGACGAAGGAGTTGGGCGTGGACATGACCGCCGCGCCACCGGCCAGCGCCAGGGTGCACTCGCCCTTGCGCAGCGACTGCACGGCCAGGTGCAGTGCCACCAGCGAGGAGGAGCACGCCGTGTCCACGGTGACCGCGGGGCCTTCCAGCCCGAAGGTGTAGGCGACCCGGCCGGAGACCACGCTGCCCAGGTTGCCGGTCAGCAGGTAGCCGGAGACCTCGGCCGGCGCCTCCTCCGGGCGGTTGGCGTAGTCGTGGTACATCAGGCCCGCGTACACACCGGTCTTGGTGCCGCGCAACGACTCCGGGTCGATGCCCGCCCGCTCGAAGGCCTCCCAGGAGGTCTCCAGCAGCAGCCGCTGCTGGGGGTCCATGGCCAGCGCCTCACGCGGGGAGATGCCGAAGAAGCCGGGGTCGAACTCGGCGGCCTCGTGCAGGAACCCGCTCTCCCGCACGTACACGCTGTCCGGGCGCTCGCCGGTGGGGTCGTAGAGGGCGTCCAGGTCCCAGCCGCGGTCGGCCGGGAACGGGGAGATGCCGTCACGGCCGCCCGCCACCATGTCCCACAGCTGTTCCGGGGTGGCCACGCCGCCGGGGAAGCGGCAGCTCATCGCGACGATCGCGATCGGCTCGTGCTCCTGCGCTTCGATCTCCTGGAGCCGGGCCCTGGTGCGGTGCAGGTCGGCGGTGACGCGCTTGAGGTAGTCGACGAGCTTCTGCTCAGTGGACTCAGACACTGCCGAACTCCTTGTCGATGAAAGCGAAGATCTCGTCGGCGGTGGTGACCGCGTCAAGTTCCTGGTCGAACTCGGCTGCGGGCAGCTCGGGCTCGGGTTCCTCAGCCGGGGCGGCCGGGGCGGGGGCGAGCTGGGCGAGCAGGTGCTCGGCCAGTCGCGCCGGGGTGGCGTAGTTGAAGAGCAGGGTGGGCGGCAGCCGCAGCCCGGTGGCGGTGTTGAGCCGGTTGCGCAGCTCCACCGAGGTCAGCGAGTCGAAACCCAGTTCCTTGAACGAGGACTCGGCCTCCACCGAGGCGTCCCCGCTGTGGCCGAGCACGCCGGCCGCGTTGACCCGCACCACGTCGAGCACCAGCTGTGCCCGCTGCTCCTCCGGCGCGGCCACCAGTCTGTCCACAAAGGACTGTTTGATGGCCGCAGTCGCGGCGGCCCGCCGGGTGCGCTTGGGCGCGACCAGCCCGCGCAGCAGGGCGGGCACCGCGCCGTCGCGGAGCGCGCTGGTGTCCAGCTTAAGCGGCACCGGCGCGGCCTCGCCCGCGCCCAGCGCCAGGTCGAACAGGGCCAGGCCCAGTTCCGGTGGCAGCGGGGCCATGCCTGCCCTGGACATCCGGTTGCGGTCGGCCTCGGCGAGCCGGGCGGCCATCCCGCCCTCGGCCCACGGTCCCCAGGCCAGGGACAGCGCGGGCTGTCCGGCGGCCTGGCGGCGCTGGGCGAGGGCGTCCAGGGCGGCGTTGGCGGCGGCGTAGTTGGCCTGGCCCGCGCCGCCGAGCACGCCGATCACCGAGGAGAACAGTACGAACGCGGTCAGCTCCCGGTCCTGGGTCAGCTCGTGCAGGTTGACCGCGGCCTCGACTTTGGGCCGCAGCACGGTGTCCAGGCGCTCGGGGGTGAGCGCGGCCAGCACGCCGTCGTCGAGCACCCCGGCGGTGTGGATCACCGCGGTGACCGGGTGCCTGGCCAGCAGGTCGGCGAGTGCGGCCCGGTCGGCGGCGTCGCAGGCCTCGATGGTCACCTCCGCGCCCAGGCCGGTCAGCTCAGCCTGGAGTTCCGCCGCGCCAGGGGCTTGCGGTCCGCGGCGGCTGGTGAGCAGCAGGCGGCGCACGCCGTGCGTGGTGACCAGGTGCTTGGCCAGCAACCCGCCGAGCGCGCCGGTCGCGCCGGTGATCAGCACCAGCCCGTCGGGGTCCCAGCCCTGTTCGGCGAACTCGGTGATCTTGGCCAGCCGGGGCGCATGCGCGATCCCATTGCGCAGGGCCAGTTGCGGCTCAGCCGAGCCGAGTGCGGCGGGCAGCGCGGTGGCGGAGGCGGCGTCCAGGTCGATGAGCTGGAACCGGTCCGGCTGCTCGGTCTGCGCGGTCCGCACCAGGCCCCACACCGCGGCCCCGGCCAGCTCCGGCGCGTCGGCGAGCACCGCGTCCCTGGTCAGCACGACCACCCTGGACTCGCTGCGCTGCAACACCGCCAGCACCTCGGCGATGACCGCCTGCACCGAACCCTCGGGGCAGGTCAGCACCACCAGGTCCGCGTCCCCGGGCTCGGTCCGCTCCTCGACCTGGACGCCAGCCGCCCGCAGCGCCACCCCGGCCTTGAACTCGTCCCCGCCCAGCAGCACCACCTTGCCCGCCAGCACGGGCGACTCGGGCAGCGCGACCACCGGCCAATCCACCCGGAACAGCGAGTCCAGCTCGGGCCGCACTCGCAGCGCGTCCGGGGACACCGGCCGCAGCACCAGGGAGTCGATGGAGAGCACCGGCGCGCCGGTCGGATCGGTCACCGCGAGGGACACCGCGTCCTGACCGGCCGGAGCCAGCCGCACCCGCAGCGTGCTCGCGCCGGTGGCGTGCAACCGCACCCCGGCCCAGGCGAAGGGCAGCGGCGGGTTCGCACCCTCGGCCGCGGCGACCAGCCCGTGCAGGGCGGCGTCCAGCAGCGCGGGGTGCACCCCGAATCCGTCCACAGTGGACTGGACGCGGACTTCGGTGAAGATCTCCTCCCCGCGCCGCCACACCCCGCGCACACCCTGGAACTCCGGCCCGTAGCCGTAACCACGCTCGGCGAGCCGCTGGTAGAACCCGTCCAGGTCCACCGCCTCCGCGCCGACGGGCGGCCACTCACCCAGTTCCAGCGGGGCGTCCGCGTCCACGGCGAGCACACCGCTCGCGTGCCGAGTCCACTCCCCGTTCGCGAGCCGCGAGTACAGCTCCAAGTCCCGCCGCCCGTCCTGCTCGGCGGCCAGCACCACCTGCACCTGCACCACACCCTGTTCGGGCAGCACCAGCGGCGCGGCCAGGGTCAGCTCCTCCACCGCCGCACAGTCGGCCTCGTCCGCCGCCCGCAGCGCCAGCTCCACCAGCGCGGTGCCCGGCACCAGCACCGACCCCAGGATCTGGTGGTCCGCCAGCCAGGGGTGCGTCCGCCGGGACAGCTGCCCGGTCAGCACCACGCCACCGGTCCCGGCGATCGGCACCGCCGCGCTCAGCATCGGGTGCACCGAGGAGTCCACAGTGGACGAACTCGGAGCCAGCCAGAACCGCTGCCGCTGGAACGGATAGGTCGGCAGCTCCACCAGCCGCCCGCCCGAGGTCAGCCCCGCGAGGTCCACCGGCACACCCCGGCACACCAGCCGGGCCAGCGCCTGCCAGGCCGCCTCCGGCTCGGGCCGGTCCTTGCGCAGCAGCGGAATCAGCGCGGCCTCGCCGGTCAGGCAGTCCTGCCCCATCCCGGACAGCACACCATCGGGCCCCAGCTCCAGGAAGGTGCGCACCCCGGCGTCCTCCAACGTCCGGATGCCGTCGGCGAACCGGACCGCCTGCCGCACGTGCCGCACCCAGTACTCCGCGGTGCCCAGCTCGTCCCCGGCCAGCTCACCGGTCACGTTCGACACCACCGGAATCCGCGCCGGCGCGTAGCGCACGCTCTCCGCCACGGCCCGGAACTCGGCCAGCATCCCGTCCATCCGCGGCGAGTGGAAGGCGTGGCTCACGGTCAGCCGCTTGGTCTTGCGCCCCTGCGCCTCGAACACCGCCGCCACCTCCAGCGCGGCGGCCTCGTCCCCGGCGATCACGGTGGAGGTCGGCCCGTTCAGCGCCGCGATGCTCAGCTCAGCCGACCGACCGGTCAGCAGCGGCTGCACCTCGTCCTCGGTCGCCTGCAACGCGATCATCGCGCCACCTGCCGGCAGCGCCTGCATCAACCGGCCACGCGCGGCGACTAGCTTGGCCGCATCTGCCAGCGACAACACCCCGGCCACGTGCGCCGCGGCCAGCTCGCCGATCGAGTGCCCGACCAGGTAGTCCGGCCGCACTCCCCAGGACTCCACCAGCCGGAACAGCGCCACCTCGATCGCGAACAGCGCGGGCTGGGTGAACCGGGTCTGGTGCAGCTCCGCCGACTCCAGGACCTCGGCGAGCGGACGGGGCAGGTGCTTGTCCAGCTCGGCGCAGGCCGCCTCGAAAGCCGCCGCGAACACCGGGACCTCGGCCAGCTCCCGGCCCATGCCGAGCCGCTGCGAACCCTGGCCGGAGAACAGGAACGCGACCTGCCCGTCAACCGCGGAGTCCTGGATGACGCCCGGTTCCCCAGCGGCCACGGCGGTGAGTCCGGCGCGGAGGTCGCCGAGCACGACGGCCCGGTGCTCGTGCAGCGCGCGGCGGGCCAGGGTGTGCGCGAGGTCGGCGGGGTCAGCCTCCACCGGGAGCAGGGACTCGGCCAGCTCCCGCAAAGCTTCTGGCGTGCGCCCGGAGAGCACGACCGGCCCGGCGGGCACGGATGCAGCTTCGACGGGAGCGGCACCGGGTGCCTCCTCCAGCACCACGTGCGCGTTGGTCCCGCTGATGCCGAACGAGGAAACCGCGGCCCGGCGCGGCGCACCGGTCTCCGGCCACTCCCGCGCCTCGGTCAGCAGCTCCACCGCCCCGGCCGACCAGTCGACCCGCGGCGAAGGCACGTCCGCGTGCAGGGTCCGCGGCAACATCCCGTGCCGCATCGCCTGCACCATCTTGATCACGCCGCCAACCCCGGCTGCGGCCTGCGCGTGCCCGATGTTGGACTTCAGCGAGCCCAGCAGCAGCGGCGTCTCCCGCTCCTGCCCGTAGGTCGCGAGCAGGGCCTGGGCCTCGATCGGGTCGCCCAGCTTGGTGCCGGTGCCGTGCGCCTCCACCACATCGACGTCCGAAGTGGACAGTCCGGCGTCGGCCAGCGCGGCCCGGATGACCCGCTGCTGGGCCGGGCCGTTGGGCGCGGTCAGCCCGTTCGACGCGCCGTCCTGGTTGACCGCGGTGCCCCGCACCACGGCCAGCACCGGGTGCCCGTTGCGCTGGGCGTCGGAAAGCCGCTCCAGCAGCAGCACGCCGACCCCCTCGGCCCAGGCGGTGCCATCGGCCCCGGCTCCGAATGCCTTGCAGCGGCCGTCGGGAGCCAGACCGCGCTGGCGGGAGAACTCGACGAACATCCCCGGCGTCGGCAGCACCGCGACGCCACCGGCCAGCGCGAGCCCGCATTCCCCGCGCCGCAAGGACTGCACGGCCAGGTGCAGCGAGACCAGCGAGGCCGAGCAGGCGGTGTCCACGGTGACCGCGGGGCCTTCAAAACCGAAGGTGTAGCTGATCCGGCCGGAGAGCACGCTCGCGGTCGCGCCGGTGAGCAGGTGCCCGGCGAACTCCTCGGCCGCCTCGTGCAGGCGGGGCCCGTAGTCCTGGGTCATCGCGCCGACGAACACGCCGGACTGGCTGCCGCGCAACGAAGTCGGGTCGATGCCCGCGCGCTCGAACACCTCCCAGGTGGTCTCCAGCAGCAGGCGTTGCTGCGGGTCCATGGCCAGCGCCTCGCGCGGGGAGATGCCGAAGAACTTGGCGTCGAACTCGGTCGCGCCGTCCAGGAACCCGCCCTCGCGGGCGTAGGAGGCTCCGGCGTGCGCGGGATCGGGGTGGTACAGCCGGTCCAGGTCCCAGCCGCGGTCGGCCGGGAACGGTGAGATGGCGTCCACCCCGTCGCTGACCAGCCGCCACAGGTCCGCCGGGGAGGCCACGCCGCCCGGGTAGCGGCAGCCCATGGCCACGATCGCGATCGGCTCGTCCTCGCTGACCCGCACCGGCGCGGCGGCCGATTCCGTTGTGCCACCGTCCAGGTGGGCGGCGAGGGCGAGCGGGGTCGGGTAGTCGAAGAGCAGGGTGGCCGGCAGCGCGCGACCGGTGGCCTGGCTGAGCTGGTCGCGCAGCTCGACCGCGGTCAGCGAGGCGAAGCCCAGTTCCTTGAAGCTGCGGTCCGCGGCGACCGCCTCGGCCGAGGGATGGCCCAGCACCACGGCGGCGTGCGCGCGCACCAGTTCCAGCGAAGACCGGCCGCGCACCGGCGCGGGAGCCGTCACCGGCACGCTGTCCAGCCAGTACCGCTCGCGCTGGAAGGCGTAGGTGGGCAGCTCGACCCGGCTGCCGTCGCCGAAGACGGCGAAGTCGACCGCGACCCCGCGGGTCCAGGCCTGCGCCAGACCGGTGATCAGCGCCTCCACCTCGCCACGGTCCTTGCGCAGCAACGGAATCCCGGCGCCCAGCGCGGCCAGCACGCCATCCGGCCCCAGCTCGAGGAACGTGGACACACCGTTTTCGGTCAGTGTTTGCATGCCGTCGGCGAACCGCACCGCCTGCCGCACGTGCCGGACCCAGTACTCCGCGGTGCCCAGCTCGTCCCCGGCCAGCTCGCCGGTCACGTTGGACACCAACGGAATCCGCGCCTGCCCGTAGCTGATGCTCTCGGCCACGGCCCGGAACTCGGCCAGCATGGGGTCCATCAGCAGCGAGTGGAAGGCGTGGCTCACGGTCAGCCGCTTGGTCTTGCGGCCGGTCAGCTTCCCGGCGACCTCGGTCACCGCGGCCTGAGTCCCCGACACCACAACGGCTTCCGGCCCGTTGACCGCCGCGATGTCCGCGTCCAGCCCGGCCAGCAACGGCGCGACCTCGTCCTCGGTCGCCTGCACCGCCAGCATCGCGCCACCGGCGGGCAGCGCCTGCATCAACCGGCCTCGGGCCGCGACCAGCTTGGCCGCATCTGCCAGCGACAACACCCCGGCCACGTGCGCCGCGGCCAGCTCACCGATCGAGTGCCCGGCGAGGTAGTCCGGCCGCACACCCCAGGACTCCACCAGCCGGAACAGCGCCACCTCGATGGCGAACAGGGCGGGCTGGGTGAACTCGGTCTGGTGCAGCTCCTCGGTGTCCAGGACCTCGGTCAGCGGGCTGGACAGGTGCCGGTCCAGCTCCGCGCACGCCTCGGCGAAGGCGGTGGCGAACACCGGGAAGGTCTCGGCCAGTTCCCGGCCCATGCCCAGCCGCTGCGATCCCTGACCGGAGAACAGGAACGCGAGCCCGCCCTCGGCGACCGTGCCGCGCACCACCCCGGTGGCCACCCCGTCCCTGGCGAACCCGGCCAGCGCCGCCCGGAACCCGGCGCTGTCCCCGGCGACCACCACGGCCCGGTGCTCGAACGCGGTCCGCGTCCCGGCCAGCGCCCCGGCCACCGCGCGGACATCGATTTCCTGACCATCCACAAAGGACAGAAGGCAGTCGGCCTGCGCGGCAAGGGTTTCCGGGTTACGACCGGACAGCGCCCAGGGCACCAACGCGGACTGCACCGGGCGCACCGCGGCCGTGGGCTCGGCTCCGAGCGGCAGCTCCTGCGCGACCGGCGGTTCCGCGAGCACCAGGTGGCAGTTGGTCCCGCCGATGCCGAAGGAGGACACTCCGGCCAGCACCGGCGCGTCCCGCCACTCCCCCAGCTCGGCCTGCACCCGCAGCTTCAGCTCGGCGAAGGCGATCTCCGGGTTCGGCGTCTCGAAGTTCAGGCTGGGCGGCAGCTGCCGGTGCCGGATGGCCAGCACCGTCTTGATCAGCCCGACGATCCCGGCCGCGCCCTCTAAGTGCCCGACGTTGGTCTTGGCCGAGCCGACCCGCAGCGGTTCCACCCGGTCCGTGCCGAGCACCGCGCCCAGCGCGCCGGCCTCGATGGGGTCGCCGACCTTGGTGCCGGTGCCGTGCAGCTCGACGTACTGGACCTGCGCCGGGTCCACCCCGGCGTCCCGGTAGGCCAGGCGCAGAACCTCTTGCTGGGCAAGGCCGTTGGGGGTGGTGAGCGCCGCGGACTCGCCGTCGTTGTTGACCGCGCCGCCCTTGATCACCGCGAGCACCTGGTCGCCGTCGGCGAGCGCGGCGGCCAGTGGCTTCAGCAGCACGAAGCCGCCGCCCTCGCCGCGCACGTAGCCGTTGGCGCGGGCGTCGAAGGTGTGGCAGCGGCCGTCCGGGGACTGGCCGCCGAACTTCGCGGTGGCCATGGTGGTCTCCGGCACCAGGTTCAGGTTCACCCCACCGGCCAGCGCCATGGTGGACTCGCCGCGGCGCAGGCTTTCGCAGGCCAGGTGCACGGCGACCAGCGCGGAGGACTGGGCGGAGTCGACCGCGAGGCTCGGGCCGTGCAGGCCGAGGACGTAGGAGAGCCGGTTGGCGATGATGCCGCGGTGCAGGCCGGTGACGGTGTGCTGGGTGATCGCCGCCGGGCCGCCGCGGTAGACCAGGGTGGCGTAGTCGTCCCAGATGGCGCCCACGAACACCCCGGTGCGGCTGCCGGCCAGCCGCGCGGGGAGCAGTCCGGCGTGCTCGAGGGCCTCCCAGCCCAGCTCCAGCATGAGCCGCTGCTGCGGGTCCATCGCGGCGGCCTCGCGCGGGGAGATGCCGAAGAAGCCGGCATCAAAACCGTCCACCCGGTCCAGGAACCCGCCCCAGCGGGTGTTCATCCGGCCGGGAGCGGCGGGATCCGCGTCGAAGAACTTGTCGGCGTCCCACCGGTCCGAGGGCACTTCGGTGATCGCGCTGCGACCCTCGGTGAGCAACCGCCAGAACTCGGCCGGGTTCGCCGCGCCGGGTAGCCGGCAGGACAGTCCGATGACCGCGATCTCCCGGCCCGCAACAGTGGTGTTGTCCGACATAGGTGCCCCAGCCCGCCCGTCATCGCCATTACCGACACAAGAAACTCGCGACTTTTGGCGACGTTATCCCGGCGGTCACCCCTACCCTCAACCCCTAACTTTTCCGGGGGTGGTCGGGGTGCAGTACAGAAGGTTGCCCAATTAGTCGGCGGTGACCAGCACCTACGGGCATCCATGCACGTCAAGGCTTGGTAGGGGCGGAAGCAGGCACCCCAGTCCGGCGATGTTTCAGCGATGTTTCCGGCTGACTCGCCGAGTCAAGACAACCACGAGAACAATGACTTGCCAAGTCCCGAGAGCCAACTCACAAAGAACTTCTTTAAATTGGATTTCTGATGAACCGCTCGCCTTTATAGTGCACGTGTGGCTTCTGGAGAACCGAGACTGCTCGCCGTCAGCGACCTGCACGTCGCCTACCCGGAGAACCGGAAGCTGGTCGAGGAGCTGGTGCGTCCCACTCATCCCGGCGACTGGCTGATCGTGGCCGGTGACGTGGGTGAGCTCTTCGCCGACATCGAGTGGACGTTGTCCCTGCTGGCGCGGCGGTTCGACACGGTGATCTGGGTGCCCGGCAACCACGAGCTGTGGACGCCGAAGGAGGATCCGGTGCAGCTGCGCGGGGACCAGCGCTACCGGCGGCTGGTCGAGCTGTGCCGCGAGCTGGGCGTGCACACGCCGGAGGACGAGTTCCCGGTGTGGCGGGGCGCGGGCGGGCCGGCCGCGATCGCGCCCCTGTTCCTGCTCTACGACTACACCTTCCGCACCGACCCGGCCGACGACAAGGCCGCCGCGCTGGCCAAGGCGCACGCCGCCGGGGTGGTGTGCAGTGACGAGTTCCTGTTGCACCCGAACCCTTACCCCAGCCGGGACGCCTGGTGCCGGTCCCGGCTGACCATCACGGCGCGCCGTCTGGATGCCCATGACCCCTCGGTGCCGCTGGTGCTGGTCAACCACTGGCCGCTGGTGCGCGATCCCACGTTCGTGCTGCGCTACCCGGAGTTCGCGCTGTGGTGCGGCACCGAGCGCACCGCGGACTGGCACCGCCGCTACCGCACGGTCGCCGCGGTGTACGGGCACCTGCACATCCCGCGCACCACGCACTACGACGGGGTGCGGTTCGAGGAGGTCTCGATCGGCTACCCGAGGGAGCGGAAGATGTACGGCGGCCTGCCGCGCGGTCCGCTCCGCCAGATCCTGCCAGCGGAGGAGAACCCGTGATCGCCCAGCTGCTGCCACCCCCGGTGGTCACCGTCGAGACCAGCGCCGATCGGTCCACTGTGGACCTGTTCCCGGCCGAGCTGGCACTGGTCGCCAAGTCGGTGCCCAAGCGGCAGGCCGAGTTCAGCACCGCCCGCTGGTGCGCCCGGCAGGCGCTGGGCTTCCTCGGCGTCGAGCCGGCGCCGATCCTGCCGGATGAGCGTGGCGCCCCGCAGTGGCCAGCCGGGTTCGTCGGCAGCATCACGCACTGCAACCGGTACCGGGCGGCCGCGGTGGCCATGGACACCGACGTGCTCAGCCTGGGCATCGACGCCGAACCGAACGAACCGCTGCCCGACGGCGTGCTGGAGGCGGTGTCGCTGCCCGAGGAGCGGGCGATGCTGCACGCGCTCGGTGCGGACTCCTCGGTGTGCTGGGACCGGTTGCTGTTCAGCGCCAAGGAGTCGGTGTACAAGGCCTGGTACCCGCCCGCCCGCAAGATGCTCAGCTTCGAGGAGGCCCGGTTGGCCATCTCCGCCGACGGCTCCTTCACCGCCACCCTGCTGGTGCCCGGCCCGACCGTGGCCGGGAAGCCGCTGACCGGGTTCACCGGGCGCTGGCTGGCCAACAACGGCATTGTGCTCACCGCGATCCAGCTCTGACGCAACCGGGCCGGTGTCCACAGTGGACACCGGCCCGGTTGGCTACCCGATCAGATCAGTTGTGACGCCTCCGCTTCCGGAAGGTCGTCGCCACCAGCCCGCTGCCACCCAGCAGGAGCAGCAGGCCCCAGGCGACCAGCGGCCCGGTCTCCTCGCCCGTGTCGGCCAGCTTGCCGGGGTCCGGCTTGCCCGCGAGCACGGTGAGGTCGACCGTGTCGGTGTTGTTGGTCAACGTGGTTTCCACCTGCCCGTCAAGGGGTCTGGTGGTCGCGGTGCTCACCAGCGAGGCCCCTGGGGTCCTCGCGGCGGTCACCACCGTCACCGGCGGGGTCCTGCCGCCGGGCAGCAGCACGTCCGGCCGGGTGCACACGACCTGCTGGCCGTTGACCGAGCACGTCCAGCCGTCGCCGGTCACCGAGGTGATGGTCAGGCCGGGCGGCACGGTCTGCCGGTACTCCTGGCCCCGCACCGGGGTGTTGCCGGTGTTGCTGACCACGCCGGTGTAGGTGACCTTCTCGCCGGTGTTGGCGGTCGGCCGGTCCACGGTCAGCTCCACCGCGAGGTCCGCCTTGGCCGCGACCAGGCCAGCGTCCACATCGGACCGTTGGGTGATCTTGCCGTCCACCACCGTGATCGCGATCGCCGGGGTGCGTCCGGTCGCGATGTCCGGATCCGATCCGGTGGTGTCGGTTCCCTTGCCCGCCACCGTGAACGCCTGGCCGGGCGGCAGGTGGAAGCCGATCTGGTAGCTGCCAGCCGGGACATCGGTGAACCGGTACTTGCCGTCGGCCCCGGTGGTGGTCTTGGCCACCTCGGTTCCCTTGTCGTCGTACAGGATCACAGTCGCCCCAGGCACGCCCGGTTCACCCGCGTCCTGCACGCCGTTGGCGTTGGTGTCCGAGAAGACGAAGTCACCGATCGAGCCGAGCTGCTCGCCGAAGTCCGCCTTGCTGGTGCCACCCGCGGGCACGGTCACCTTCACCTCGTTCGGGGTGGTGGTGCCGTAGCCGCCCGGCTGGTTCTCCCGCACGGTGTAGTCACCGGGCGGCAGGCCGGGGAAGGCGTAGTTGCCGAAGGCGTCGGTGGTGGTCCTGCCGACCTGCTTGCCGTCCTTGTCCAACAACACGATCTCCACCCCGGACAGGCGCTTGGCCTCGGCCGGGTCGATCACGCCGTCGCCGTCGGTGTCCACCCACACGGTGCCGGTGATCGCGACCCCGACCTCGCCGAAGTCGTACCCGGTGGCCGCGGTGCCCACCGGCAGCGTCAGCTTGACCGAGTCCGGCGGGGCCAGCGTGCCGCCCGCGGAGCCGACCGCGTCCTTGCCGTCGGTGTAGTCCGCGGGCTGGGTCTCGGCGACGGTGTAGTCGCCACCGAGCAGCCGCTCGAACAGGTAGTCGCCCTTGGCGTCGGTGACCACGTTCTTGGACACCGGGTTCCCGGCGGCGTCGGTGCCGGTGAGGGTCACCTTCGCACCCGGGATACCGGGCTCACCGGCGTCCTGGACCCCGTTGTTGTTGGTGTCCACGTACACCCTGCCCGCGAGCGAGGACCGCTTCTCGGTGAAGGTGTACCCGGCGCCGCTCTGGCCCGGCGTCAACGTGATGCCGCTGAAGGTGTCCGGCAGCTGCGGGGTGCCACCGGCGGAACCCGGCGTGTCCGGCCCGTCGCCGAAGCCCGGCGGCTGCGTCTCGGTCACCGTGTAGGTGCCAGGAGGCAGGTTCGGGAACGACCAGGTGCCGTCCGGCTTTGTCGTGGTGGTGGTCTTGATGCCGTCCTTGTCGGTCACCGTGATCGTCACACCGGGGATCGGCGTGCCGTCGTCCTCCACGACCTTGCCGGAGATCCCGGCCGGGGGCAGTTCGCCGAAGTCGTAGCCCATGGCCGCGCTGCCCGCGGGCAGGGTGATGCCGACAACCTTGTCGTTGCTGGCCGTGCCACCGGCGTTGCCGGCCTTGTCCTTGCCGTCGAGGTAGCCGACCGGCTGGGTCTCGGTCACGGTGTAGTTGCCGGACAACAGCTTGGTGAACTCGTACGAGCCACCGGCCGCGGTGGTCACCGTCTTGCTCACCGGCTGGCCGTTGACGTCGGTGCCGGTCAAGGTGACCGTGGCGCCCGCGATCCCGGTCTCACCGCTGTCCATGATGCCGTTGTTGTTGGCATCGACGTAGACGTGGCCGCCGATCACGGCCCTGGTCTCGGTGAACAGGTAGTCGGTGCCGCTCTGGCCCGGCGTCAACGTGATGCCGCTGATGGTGTCCGGCACCGTCGCCGTGCCACCGGCCGAACCGGGTTTGTCCGGCCCGTCACCGAATCCGGGCGGCTGCGTCTCGGTCACCGTGTAGGTGCCAGGAGGCAGGTTCGGGAACGACCAGGTGCCGTCCGGCTTCGTGGTGGTGGTCTTGATCACCGGGTTGCCGCTGGCATCGGTGCCCGTCAACGTGATCGTCACACCCGGGACCGGGGTGCCGTCGTCCTCGGTGACCTTGCCGGAGATCCCGGCCGGGACCAGCTCGCCGAAGTCGTAGCCGGTGGCCGCGGTGCCGCCGGGCAGCAGGATCGCGGCGACGGTGTCGTTGCCGGCCAGGCCGCCCGCGCTGCCCGCCTTGTCCTTGCCGTCCAGGTAGTCCGGCGGCTGGGTCTCGGCCACCGTGTAACCGCCGGAGAGCAGCCGGTCGAAGACGTACCTGCCCTCGGCGTCGGTGGTCGCCGTCTTGCTGACCGGCCGGCCGTTGGCGTCGGTGCCGGTCAACGTCACGGTGGCGCCGGGGATCGGCGCTTCACCGGCATCGCGGACGCCGTTGTTGTTGGCGTCGGCGTAGACCTGACCCGCGATCGAGGAACGCTTCTCGGTGAAGACGTTGCCGGGCGCGTTCTCGCCGGGGTCGAGGGTGATGCCGCTGATGGTGTCCGGCGGGGTGGCCGAACCACCGGCCGGGCCAGGGGTGTCCGGGCCGTCACCGAAGCCGGGCGGCTGGGTCTCGGTCACGTTGTAGTTGCCGGGCGGCAGGTTCGGGAACGACCAGGAACCGTCCGAAGTGGACGTCGTGGTCTTGAGCACCGGCTTGCCGTCGGCGTCGATGCCGGTCAGCGTGATCGTCACACCGGGGATCGGGGTGCCGTCGTCCTCCACCACCTTGCCGGAGATCCCGGCTGGCGGCAGCTCGCCGAAGTCGTAGCCGGTGGCCGCCTGGCCGAGGCCGAGGGTGACTCCGGTGACGCTGTCGTTGCCGAGCTCGCCGCGAGCGGAACCCGCCCTGTCCCTGCCGTCGAGGTAGCCCTCCGGCTGGGTCTCGGTGACCGTGTAGCTGCCGGGCCGGAGCCGGTCGAAGGAGTAGCTGCCGTCGGCGGCGGTGGTCGTGGTCAGGCTGACCGGGTTGCCCGCGTCGTCGGTGCCGGTGAGCTTGACCGCGGTGCCGGAGATCGGGGCCTCACCGGTGTCGCGCACGCCGTTGTTGTTGGCGTCCACGTACACCTGACCGGTCAGGCTGCCGGTGGGCAGCTCGGCGAAGTTGTGGCCAGGACTGGATCCGCCGGGTGGCAGCGTGACCGTGAAGGTGTCGTTCCCGGCCGCGGCGGCGTTCGTGCCCGGGCTGTCCTTGCCGTCGATGTAGCCCGGCGGCTGGGTCTCCTTCACCTGGTAGGTGCCTGCGGGCACGTTCGGGAAGGAGTACTTGCCGTCCGCGCCGGTGGTCGTGGTCCGGCTGACCGGGTTCCCGGCCAGGTCCTGACCGGTGAGGGTCACCGTGACCCCGGCAATCCCGGCGTCATCGGAGGAGTCCAGCGCGCCGTTGTCGTCGCGGTCGCTGAACACCGTGCCGGAGACGGTGCCCAACGGCGGCTGGTAGCCAAAATCCGCGGTCAGCACGTCCTGACCGGCGTTGAGCTTCACCGAGGTCCTGTTGTCCTTGGTGACATCGGGATCCCCGGTCTGGGTGTACCCGGCGGGCAGCGTGGCCGGCTCGACCCGCACGGTCCAGTCGAAGGCGGGCAGCTGCTCGAACAGGTACTTGCCGTTGGCGTCCGTGGTCGCGGTCTGCACCACATTGCCTTGCGGGTCAAGGAGTTGCACCTTGGCCCCGGCGATCCCGGGTTCGCCGGGGTCCTGCTTGCCGTCGCCGTCGATGTCGGTGTAGAGGGTGGCGCCGATGCTGCCGGTGCCCAGGCAGGTGGTGAAGAAGTTGACCCGTACCGCGTGGCTGTCGGAGACCGAGTTGGCCGGCGCGGTCAGCGGCGGGATCGGCGGCGGGTAGCTGGGACCGGCTTCGGCGGCCACGTCGTCGGGGCCGTTGGAGTAGGCCAGCACGAACTCGGTGACCGGCTCGTTGGTCCGGCCGCGCAGCGTGCCGGCCGGCGCGTCCGGTGCGACGTCGCCGGTGGTGTTGAGCTGGTAGGGGCCGCCGACCGCGGTGCCGCCGGCGATCACCGGGCGGATGACGCCGACCGGGGTCAGCGTGACGCCGACCGGCAGGCCCTGGCGGTTGGCGGTGAACAGGATCTGGTCCTGGAAGGAGTTCCACGGCTCCTCGGCCGGGGAGGCGCCCAGGCCCGCGTAGTCGATGTCGCCGACGGAGAAGTCGGGCAGCAGCACCGGGTGCGAGAACTTGAACCGGAACGTCATGGTGTCGCCGACGTTGAGGCTGTTCATCTCGATGGTGAGGAAGCCGGGCCCGAAGGCGCCGTCGGTCTCGGTGTAGGTGCGCGGGTCCCAGCCGAACAGACTGCCGCCGGAGTTGGCCTCACCGGTGTTCTGCAACGGGTTCGAGTCGTCGCCGTTGCGGTTGGCCGGGTCGCTGAGGGAGATGTTGAGGTCCAGGCCGGAGCCCGCGATGTTGGTGGCTTTGGTGCTGGTGGAGTTGCGCGGCCACTTCACCGCGCCGTTGGCGCCCCAGGTGATCGGCACAGCGGTGGTGCCGGCCGGGCAGACCGGTTGCTGTGCCTGTGCCGTGGGCGGGGCGAGGCCGCCACCGGCGATGGTCAGCCCGCCCACCACCAGCGCCGGGGTGATCCCCGCCGCCATCCTGCTCCGCCAGCGTCTGTGCCGCCGGCCCTCACCAGTTGCCACCGAGAACCTCCCGTACGCTTGCGGCGCCACGGACAGCGCACCGGCACGATCATCGGGGCTGTCAAGCCATACCTCTTCCGGAGAACCCCATATGGGGAAAGCTTTCCCCTCGTCCAGTTACCGTGACTTGTGGACAGTCCACCTCGGACTGATGAACGAATCCGCTCCGTGACCGAATTTCCGGCGCGATCACCGATCAGGGTCCACAATGGACTCAAACTGTCGCGAACGGATGAACCCGGTGACAGACTGGCGGAGTGTGCCCGGCACTCGGCGGCGGGCTGTGCTAACCCTGGCCACGCACAGCGAACACCAATCACGACGAGCACACCGGGGAGATCACCGAATGCCGTCTGGCCGAGCCGGGGCGCGTCTGGCCCTGTTGACCTTCGGAGTGGCCACGCTCGTGTCGGCGCCCGCCGTGGCTTCGGCCGCGCCCGCCGACGAAGCCCTGGACCCTCCCGTCCTCTCCCCCGCCGCCCGGCCGGCCACTCAGGTGGTCGCGGCCGAGGCGCTGGCCAGGGTCGCCGAGACCCAGCGCCGCCTGGCCGCGGTGGAGGCCGCGCTGACCAGGTTCGACCAGGGCGTGCGCGCCGGTGACCTCGAGGCCGCGCGGACCGCGCTCACCAGCGTCGAGCAGCTGTGCGCCGAGCCGCAGCCCGACCCGGCGGGCGCTGGGGCGGCGGGCGGCTGGACCGGGGTGGTGGCCGCCTCCGCGGACCGGCTGCAGCGCGAGCACCTGCGCCGTCGCGCCGAGCTGTGCGCGGGCCTGCCCCGGCTGGCCGAACGGTTGGCCGAGGCCGAGCTCCGGCAGCGGATGGACCGGGTCGCCGCCGCCCTGCCCGCGCTCAAGACCGGCAGCAGGGACGCCGAGTCGGTGCGCCAGCTCAAGACCCTGCTGACCAAGGCGGCGGACGCGCGGCTGTCCCCGACGAACCCGGCCTACGGCCCCAGCACCACCGCCGCGGTGCGCGGGTTCCAGGCCGACCGGGCGCTACCGGTGACCGGCCGGGTGGACCGGCTGACCTGGCGGGAGCTGCTGGTCGCCAACGGTGGCCTGCCCGCGCCCGCGGTCTTCGGCGGCCGGGCGCCCTCGGAGCGGGCGGCCACCGCGGTGCGCGCGGCGCTGAGCCAGCTCGGGCTGCCGTACGAGTGGGGCGCGGTGAAGCCGGGTGAGAGCTTCGACTGCTCCGGGTTGACCAGCTGGGCCTACCGGCAGGCGGGCGTGGCCCTGCCCCGGCACTCCGCCGACCAGGCGGTGGGGCAGCCGGTGGACCGCGCGGACCTGCGGCCCGGCGACCTGATCGTGTGGCAGGGGCACGTGGCGATGTACGTGGACCGGGGCCGGATGGTCGAGGCCGGTGACCCGGTGCGGCTGACCCCGCTGCGCACCACCAATGCCGGCATGCCGTTCCTGGGGTTCTTCCGGCCGACGGCCTAGCCCGCTTGTCCAGGTAGGCCGTGGTGCGCTTAGCTGATCGACATGGCCGACTCCTCGTTCCTCCGCCACCTGTCGACCGAGGCACCGCACCTGCTGCCCTGGCACCGGGTGCCGCGCACGGCGGTCAGCGCCCCGCACGGCACCACGGTGCTGGCGGCGGTCTTCGACGGTGGCGTGGTGATGGCCGGTGACCGCAGGGCGACCGCGGGGCACCTGATCGCGCAGCGCGACCTGGAGAAGGTCCGGCAGGCCGACGAGCACTCGGTGGTCGCCTTCGCGGGCACCGTGGGCATCGCGGTCGAGCTGGTCCGGCTGTTCCAGGTCGAGCTGGAGCACTACGAGAAGATCGAGGGCGTCTCGCTGACTCTGGAGGGCAAGGCCAACCAGCTGAACTCCATGGTCAAGGGCAACTTCGGGCTGGCCCAGCAGGGGCTGGCGGTGGTGCCGCTGTACGCGGGGTTCGACGTGACCAGGGGCATCGGGCGGATCTTCACCTACGAGGTGATCGGCGGTCGCACCGAGGAGACCACCTACGCCGCGGTCGGGTCGGGGTCGGTGTTCGCCAACAGCGCGCTGAAGAAGCTGTTCCGGCCGGGCCTGTCCGAGCAGCAGGCGGTGCGGGCCTGCGTGGAGGCGCTCTACGACGCCGCCGACGAGGACACCGCCACCGGCGGCCCGGACCTGACCCGCGGCATCTTCCCGGTGGTCGCGGTGGTCACCGCCGAGGGCTTCCGCCGGTACACCGACGAGGAGGCCGCCACGGTGGGCCGCACGGTCGTCGAGGACCGCACCACCCGCCCCGGCGGCCCCACCGCGGTGTGACCGCAACGGCCAACACACGGTACGACTTCGGCCAACACGCCGTACGACTTCGGCCAACACGCCGTACGAGATCGGCCAACACTCGGGTCATGGCATGGCGGCTTCGAGGACCGGGATGAGCTGGGCCTCCTCGTAGTCGAGGTGGCGTTCGAGCTCGGCGGTGAGGCGCTCGACCTCGGCCAGGACCAGCCCGGGGTCGGCGTCCTGGTTGTCCAGGGCCGCGCGCAGCTCGGTGGTCAGCTGCTCGATCCGGACGTGCTCGGCGCGCAGCCGTTCGATGGTGGGCGCGAACTCGGGGAACTTGTCGGTGAGGAACGGGAAGATCGCCATGTCCTCCCCGGTGTGGTGGTTGTGCAGCCCCGCGCACAGCGTCAGGCAGTTGATCCGCAGCTGCACCCCGAGCGTCCGTCCGGACTTGGCGAACTCGGTCCGGATCAGCGCCAGCTCCCGCCGGAACGCGTTGTGCACCAGCTTGAGCGCCTCACCAGGGGAACCGGCGTTCGGCGGTCCTCCGGAGACGGCCTCCAGGATGACCACCGGGATCACCCTGGTGGTCTTGGCCTGGTACTCGGCCCAGCCGGCGTCGGCTTCCACCGCGCGGGCGAACGCCTGGTCGCGGGCCTCCCCGGTGAGCACGGTGGCCTTGGCCTCGTAGGTGAACACGCCGTCCTCGACCGTCAGCAGCGGGTTGGCCACCAGGTTGTGGAACCAGTCCGGGTGCTTGGGCGAGCCCCCGGCACTGCCGATGATCATGTTGCGGCCGTCGCCGTCCGGGTAGAAGCCGACCGGGTTGGTGTGCGGCTTGCCGCTGCGGGCGCCGGTGGTGGTGATGAGCAGCAGCCGGGAGCCCTCGAAATAGCCGCCGACGCGACCGTTGTTGGCCCGGAACTCCTCGATGACCTGCTTGTTGAAATCCATTTGTTCTCCATTCTGTGGGCATGACTGATCGCCGCTCGTGATGACGAGCGGAAAGGAAAAGGGCAGCCGTCAGCGCGGCGGGTGGTGCGGAATGCGCGCGGCGGTCAGCGCAATTGGTGCTACTGGCACGCGCGAGAGTGAGCGGGCGTCAGAGCAGCTCAGCGAGCTGGTGACGCGCGAAAGTGACGGGGAGAAGACACCGTCAGAAGAAGAACAGCTGGGCGGCGGGCCTCTGGCCCACCCTGGCCTCACGCGGAGGCCGGGAACCCAACTCGGTAGTGGCTCAAGGCCGACCCGGCAGTCACGGGATGACCTTAACCGGATCGTGGTTGTTCCGGCAAGCGGGTGTGAATCAACCGGGCGCGCTAATCCAGCGAGAAGACGTACGCGTCGTCGTGCACCCGTTTCACCGTCACGTTCAGCTCCCCCAGCTCCGCGGTCTGGGCCCGCCGGAACGCCGGGTTGTTGCGCGGCCGGTTGTGCACCACCACCGTGCGCACGCCCAACTGCCGCAGGTGCGCGATGCTCTCCCGGTCCGGGAAGTTCTTGGTCTTCTTGCGCAGCTCGTCGGTGATCCTGGGCAGGAAACCGCTGCCGCCGTTGGCCAGCACCGGGAAGCCGTCGGTGGAGAAGAACATGGTCTGCTGGTCCTCGATCTGCTCCGAGGGCAGGATCAGCGCCGGGGAGCGCAGCGTGCTCATCGCGACGGGGGCGATGGGCACCTCGGGGTGGGCGGTGCGGTTGGCGCCTTCGCCCAGTACCAGCAGGGCGGGCAGCACCAGGGCGACGGCGAGCAGCGGCCGGGAGCGCCGGGTCTGGGCGGCACGTTCGGCGAGGTGGGTGACGCCGCCCGCGGCGAGCAGGCCGAGCAGCAGGGTGGTCCACAGGACCAGGCGGCTGGGGGTGCGGATGGCGTCCCAGGCCGGGAGGTAGTGGTAGAGCAACAGGTAGGTGTACTCGCCGTCGCCGATCACCTTGGTGCCCAAGGCCAGCACCACCGAGACCGCGGTGCCCACGGTGAGCCACAGGCGGACCTTGCGGGACCAGGCGGAGACCAGCAGGCCGAAGACGGCCAGGGTGAGCAGGATGATGCCGACCAGCAGGGTCATCTCGGCGGGGGCGGCCAGGTCGGCGCGGCCGCGTTCGCTGACCTCGCCCCAGATCGCGGACTCGCCGGGGGCCAGGAAGAAGCCGTACCAGGGTGGGCTGTGCACGTCGACGTCCCACAGGCTGCGGCGGGCGTCCGGGTTGGCCTCCAGCACCCGCAGGTAGGGCAGGCCCATCAGGACCGAGACCGCGGCGAAGGACAGGCCGCCTGCCAGGTCCGCGCCGAGCAGGCGGCGGGGGAAGGGCGGCCGGCCGGTGGTGAACCAGCGGATCGCGGAGACCAGGACCAGGCCGGCCAGCACGTAGGCGAAGGGCAGGCCGACGCCGAAGCCCAGGGTCATCTGCCAGGCCGCGACCAGCCAGCCGGCCAGCGCCCAGCCGGGACGGGCGCGGTCGGGTCGGTAGCCCTCGCGCAGGCTGAAGCCGTGGCCGCGGGCCAGCATGGCCAGGGCCAGCACGATGCCGCCGGTGGACAGGATGTTCAGGTGGCCGCCGTGCGCCAGCCGCCACGGCGCGAAGGCGAAGGCGAAACCCGCCACCGCGGCACCCTGCCAGCTCGCGCCCAGCTGCCTGGCCAGCGCGTACCCGCCCGCGCAGGCCAGCGCGTAGGCGAGGATGAACAGCAGGTTGTACCGGACCAGCGCGGCCTCAGGACCTTCGCCGATGAGTCCGGCCGGGGCGTAGCCGAGCAGGCTGTCGCTGTAGGCCAGTGCGTCCTTGGCCGGGAAGAACGCGTTGGTCTGCCACAGGCTGCCGGGGTCGGTGAGCAGCGCGTGGCCGTTCCAGGCGACCTGCCAGGCCTGGAGCAGCGGGTCGGCGGTGTCCTGCGGGATGGTGGTGCTCAGCCCGGCCAGCGTCGGCCAGGTCATCACCATCGCGACAACCAGGGCGAAGACACTGGCCAGCACCGGCTCGGCGGTCAGCCAGCCGCGCAGCCGGGCCGCGAAAACCGCCCCCGAGGTGGCCTGGGGGCGGTCTGCCAGCGCGGTCGTGGACCGTTGATATTTGTTCACCACCGTGAAATACGCTCCGGATTGCCGTGAGGTTGCCTAGGCGGACCCGGCAGCCTACTGATCTCACATCACGGAGTTGAGACGAGTGGCGAACCGGCGGCGGTAGGCGTCCAGCACCACCGCCACGATGATCACCCCGCCGGTGATCATGGTGCGCTGGAAGTCGGAGACGCCCAGCAGGATCAGGCCGTTGCTGAGCACGCCGAGCAGGCAGGCGCCGAGCAGGGTGCCGATCATCGAGCCGCGGCCGCCGGTGAGGCTGGCCCCGCCGATGACCACCGCGGCGATCGCGTTGAGCTCGTAGCCGTTGCCCAGGATCGGGCTGGCGATGTTGAGCCGGGCCATGTAGACCACCGCGGCGATGCCCACGCACACCCCGGCGATGACGAACACGCTGACCTTGACCCAGCCGGTGCGGTGCCCGGCCAGCCGGACCGCCTCCTCGTTGGTGCCCACCGCGTACACCAGCCGCCCGTACACGGTGCGGCTCAACACGAAGGCGCCCAATCCGACCAGCGCCAGCGCCACCACGAACACCGCGGGCAGGCCGAGGAAGGTGGCGGTGCCGAACAGGGTCAGCTCGCGCGGCAGGTTGTAGATGGTCTGCGCGCCGGTGTACTCCTGGGCCGCGCCGCGGGCCACGTAGAGCATGCCGAGGGTGACGATGAAGGCGGGCACCTTCCAGCGTTCGGTGACCGCGCCGTTGACGAGTCCGCACAGCGCGCCGACCAGCACCGCGGCCAGCACGCCCAGCAGCAACCCGGTGCCGGGGCTGAGCGCGTCCCAGGTCATCAGGCTGCCCGAGACCACCGCGCACAGCGCCAGTACCGAGCCGACCGACAGGTCGATGCCGCCGACCAGCACCACGAAGGTCATGCCGACGGCGAGGATGGTGTTGAGGGTGATCTGGGTCATGATGTTGCGGATGTTCTGACCGGTGCCGAACTGCGGGGCGAAGACCAGGAACACCACGACCAGCAGCAGCAGCGCCACTCCGATCCCGGCCTCGCCGAGCACCTGGCCCAGCACCCGGTTGCGCGATCGGGGCGGCGCGGGCGCCTCCGTGGTCAGCAGGTCGGTCATCGACTCGGCCCGTCCTCTTCGTCGGTGGTGGTCAGGTAGCCCGAGTAGGCCAGGGCCAGGATCTTCTCCGCGTCGAACTCCGCACGGGTCAGCTCACCGGCCAGCCGGCCGCGGGAGAGCACCAGGATCCGGTCGCAGATGCCCATCAGCTCGGGCAGGTCGGAGGAGACCACCAGCACGCCCTTGCCGCCGTCGGCGAGCTCCAGCAGCAGCCGGTGGATCTCGTAGCGGGCGCCCACGTCGACGCCCCTGGTGGGCTCGTCCACGATGAGCACACCGGGGTCGGCCAGCAGCCACCGTCCCAAGAGGACTTTCTGCTGGTTGCCACCGGAGAGCGCGCGCACCGCCTGCCGGACGCCGGAGGTGCGCACGCCGAGCCGCCCGATGAGGGTGGCGGCCACCTCGTCCTCCAGCTTCCGGTTGCGCAGCCCCCAGTGCGAGACCAGCGGCAGCGCGGCCAGCGAGGTGTTCGCGGCCACCGTCATGTCCAGCAGCAGGCCCTGGTCCTTGCGGTCCTCGGCCAGCATGCCGAGTCCATTGTGGACGGAGCGGACCGGGCGGCCGTTCGGGATCGGCTTGCCGCACACCAGCACCCGGCCACCGGCGCGGCGGTCGGCGCCGTAGAGCGCGCGGACCGCCTCGGTGCGGCCGGAGCCGACCAGCCCGGCCAGGCCGACCACCTCACCGGCGTGCACCACCAGGTCCAGCTCCCCGGTCCCGCCGTGGACCCGCAGCGACTCCGCGCGCAGCAGCTCCGCGCCGGGCGCGCGGGCGGCGTCCTCGCGGGCCGGGAACTCCTGGTCCAGGTCCCGGCCCACCATCAGGCGCACCAGGTCGGCCGCCCCGGTCCCGGCGGCGAGCTGGCTGGCCACGCTCTTGCCGTTGCGCAGCACGGTGATCCGGTCCGCGATGGCCAGCACCTCGGCCAGGTGGTGGGAGATGAACACGATCGCGGTGCCCGCCGCGGCCAGCTCGCGCAGGATGGCCAGCAGCCGGTCGGACTCCGCGCCGGTGAGCGCCGCGGTGGGCTCGTCCAGCACCAGCAGCCTGCTGTCGGCGGCCAGCGCGCGGGCGATCTCCACCAGCTGCCTGGCGGCCAGGCCGAGGCGGCCGACCGGGGTGCGCGGGTCGACCGAGAGGCCGACCCGCGCCAGCAGCTCGACGGCGTCCTGGCGGATCTTCTTCTTGTCCACCAGGCCGAACCGCCGGGGCAGGTGCTCGAAGAACAGGTTCTCCGCGACCGACAGCTCGGGCAGCAGCGCCAGTTCCTGGTGCACCACCCTGATCCCGGCGCGCAGCGCGTCGGCCGGACCGGCCGGGGCGTGCGGGACGCCGTCGAAGGTCATCTCGCCCTCGTCCGGCTGGTCCATGCCGGAGAGGCACCGGACCACGGTGGACTTGCCAGCGCCGTTCTCCCCCACCAGGGCGTGGATCTCACCCGGCGCGACCTCGAGGTCGACACCGGCCAGCGCGATCACACCGGGGTAGCGTTTGCCGAGTCCGGACAGGCGCAGCAGCGGTTCCCGCACGAGCACCCGGTCCGCCTCAGCCCGCGGAGGACTTGGTCTTGACCTCGACCGGGGTCTTCTGCCAGCCGGTGACCTTCTCGCCCTTGACCATGCGGATGGCCTGGTCGATGCCGCGGGCGGCCTGCGAGGTGGCGTGCTGCTCCACGGTGGCCACCACGGAACCGTTCTGCAGCAACGGCTTGATCGCCGGGATGTTGTCGAAGGAGGCGACCTTCACCTTGCCACCCAGCCCGGCCTCCTCGATCGCCTTGACCGCGCCCAGCGCCATGCTGTCGTTGGCCGCGAGCACGCCCTTGACGTCGGCGTTGGCGGTGAGCAGCGCGCCGAGCACCGAGTGCGCCTGGTCGGTCTCCCAGTTGGCGGTGCGGGAGGCGACCAGCACCAGCTGGTGCTCCTGGATGGCGTCCTTGAAGCCCTTGACCCGCAGCTCGCCGTTGGCCGCGCCGGGGATGCCCTCCAGGATGATCACCTTGCTGCGCGGGCCGAGCACCTTGGCCAGCTCGACCCCGGCCAGCCGGGCGCCCTCGCGGTTGTCCGGCCCGACGAAGGGCACGTCCAGGTTGGCCTGGCGCAGCGCGCCGGCCTCCAGCTCGACGTCGATGTTGACCACCTTGATGCCGGCGTCCACGGCCTTCTTCACCGAGGCGATCAGCGCGGTGGAGTCGGCGGGGGCGAGCACGATCGCGTCCACCTTCTGCGTGACGCACTTCTCGACCTCGGCGACCTGACCGTCCACATCGGTCTCGTTCGGGATGCCGCTGGCGGTCAGCTTGATGCCGCCCTGGCCCGCGACGTAGTCCTCGGCGCCCTTCTTCATGTTCTTGAAGAACTCGTTCGCCAGGGACTTCATCACCAGGCAGATCTTGGGGTCACCACTGGACGGGGGCACGGTCAGCCCGTTGCCCTCCTGGCCGCAGGCGGCCGCGGTCAGGGCGATGGCGGCCGCGGCGGCGACGACAGAGGATTTCCTCGGCACGGACGAACTCCTTGGGGGGCTTCGCGAATGATGGCTGGTTGTCAGCGCTCGGCGGAGTGGGGCAGGGGGACGGCAACCGGCGGCGCGGGGGCCGAGCAGCCGCCGCCGGCGGGGTCAGGGCAGCCGCAGGAGCCGCGGCGCAGCAGGGAGGTGGGCAGCACGATCCGTTTGCCTGCCGGGTTCTCCGCGTCCAGCAAGAGTTTCACCGCGGTCTGGCTGAGCGCGGCCAGCGGCTGGCTGACCGTGGTGAGCGCGGGCACCGGGTAGGCCGAGCCGGCGATGCCGTCGAAGGAGGCGATGGCGATGTCCTCCGGCACCCGCAGGCCCAGTTCCAGCACCGCTCGCAGCACCCCGACGGCCTGTTCGTCGCTGGTGACGAAGATGGCGTCCGGACGCTGCGCCGAGGTCAGGCCGGTGAGCAGCTCGGTGGCCGCGGTGTAGGCCGACATCCGGCCAAAAGGCGTGTGCAGCAAGGGAAGCGCGTCCGGGTCGACCTCGGCGGCGATCAGCGCGGACCGCCAGCCGAGCACCCGGTCGTCGGTGGGCGAGGCGCAGTGCGGCCCGGCCACGCAGGCGATCCGCCGCCGCCCGTGCGAGAGCAGGTGCTCCACCGCCGTCCGCGAGCCGCCGATGTGGTCGGCGACCACGGTGCCCGCGGCCAGCCGGGGCAGCTCGCGGTCGACCAGCACGCACCGCACCCCTGAAGACACCAGGTCCTCGACGCACCGGGTGGGCGCGCAGGCGGGGATCAGCATCAACCCGTCGATCTTGCGGTCCAGCAGGGTGCGCACCTGCTCGGCCTCCCGGTCCGGGTCCTCCCGGGAGTTGGCCAGCAACAGCGAGTGCCCGGCGGCGAAGGTGTCCTCGGCGATCTGGGCGGCCAGCTCGGCGAAGAACGGGTTGGCGTTGTCCGGCACCAGCAGGCCCAGGGTCCGGGTCCGGTTGGTGCGCAGCGAGCGGGCGACCGCGTTGGGCCGGTAGCCCAGCTCCTCGATCGCGGCCAGCACCCGGTCCCGGGTGGCCGGCGCGACGTTGCGGGGACCGGCGTTGAGCACGTAGCTGACCACCGACTCCGAAGTGCCGGCCAGCCGCGCGACATCGCGCCGAGTAACCACGAACCGCTCTTTCAACTCGTGTTGATGACGCCGGAACGAGATCACGGATTGGTGTCGGAGCGCAACCCGCCTGATTCGAAACCCTACGACCGGACGGTATGGCGAACGTGCGCGGGGGCCGATTCCGGTAATGGGCCAGCTCGGAATCGCGTTGCACACCTCTGGCGCAGCTCTTAGCGTGGCCGGATGCCCGCCACCCTGCTCGCGCTCGGCTTCGACGCCAAGGACCCCGCCGGTCTAGCCCGCTTCTGGGCAGGCGTCCTGAACTGGGAGATCGCGCCGGACGCCCTCGGCGGCATCGCGCTGCTGCCCGATGATGACACCGGCTTCCGGATCAGATTCCTGCCGACCGGGGCGGACAAGCTCGGCCCGAACCAGACGCACTTCGACCTGACCAGCACCTCCGCCGAGGACCAGCAGGCCACGGTCGCGCGGGCGCTGGCGCTGGGCGGCAGGCACCTCGACATCGGCCAGCGCCCGGAGGAAGGCCACATCGTGCTGGCCGACCCGGAGGGCAACGAGTTCTGCGTGATCGAGGCAGGCAACAACTTCCTGGCCGACTGCGGGTTCATCGGCGCGCTCTCCTCCGACGGCACCCAGCAGGTCGGCTACTTCTGGAGCGAGGCGCTGGGCTGGCCGCTGGTCTGGGACCAGGACCAGGAGACCGCGATCCGCTCCCCGCACGGCGGGCCCAAGATCACCTGGGGCGGGCCGCCGGTGGCCCCGAAGCTGGGCAAGAACCGGCTGCACTTCGACCTCGTGCCGGTGGACAGCGACCTGGCCACCGAGGTGGAGCGGCTGGTCTCGTTGGGGGCCAAGCGGATCGACCTCGGCCAGGGCGAGGTGGACTGGGTGCCGATGGCCGATCCGGACGGCAACGAGTTCTGCGTGCACCCGGCCTGACGGCCCGGACCACCGCGCGGTCCGGGCCGTCGGCACCGGCTGGTCGCTTACGCGGCCGCCAGTTCCCGGTCGTACACCGTGGACTCGATGCTCGACGGGCTGAAGCCGCCCGCGAACAGCTGGTTCACCCGCGCCGCCTCCTGGGCGTTCGGGTTGGGGTTGCGGCAGCTGGTGCCCGCGCTGCCGCCGGACATCAGCTGCGAGCAGACGCCGTTGTAGTTGTCCGGCAGGCCGAGGATGTGCCCGATCTCGTGCGCCATGATGCGCAGCGCGTAGTGACCGGCGTTGACGTCGTTGCGGTCGATGTAGACCAGGCCGCGCCCCAGGCCCTGCGGGTAGGCCCGGCTGCCGCCGCCGGTGGTGACCCGGATGGTCATGGTGGCCGAACCACCGGAGACCAGGCGGACGTTGGGCACCCGCTGGTTCCAGATCTGGGCCGCCTGGTCCGCGGTGCCCCGGTACTCACCGGCGCCGCTGGCGTTGTAGTAGACGGTGCGGGCCTGCGGGGCGGCGATCGCCGAGGGGGTCAGGCCGATCAGCGTGATCAGGGACAGCAGGGTGGCTGCCAGGATTCCGAGTACGCGTTTGGTTGTCATGTGGGCTCCTTGCCGGCAGGGGGTCGCAAGAAGTCGCGCTGTCTGAGCAGGGATGCAGTCGATTGCGCGATCAATTCAATTTAAGTCGCGCCGGTGGTTCGGGGGATATCAGACTTTGGTATCAGGCCTGGTGATGACTCATCGCGTCGGCCAGGTGCCGGGCCAGGCGGGCGGCCTGGTCGCGGTCCAGGACCAGGGTCCAGGAGTCCGCGGGCAGGGTGGCGGTGAGCGTGGTGTCCCCCGCTGGACCTGGGGTCAGGGACAAGCCGCCCTGGACGCACGGGGTGTTGGTGCGCAGCGACTTGGCCAGTGTCCTGGCGGCCTGCGGGGTCAGCGCGAAGTCGTACTGCTGGGTGCAGCCCAGGCGCAGGTGCAGGCCGTCGGGGGTGTGGGCCAGCTGGCTCACACAGGTGCCCCGGCTGTCCTGGGCGGTCCAGGTCCGGTAGAAGGCGGGCAGGTGCCAGGTGCGCATCGAGCACAGTATTCGGGTAGGACTGTCCCGATGCGACCCGGAGGTGCCGTGCACGTCTACTCGATCCCGCTGCGCACCCGGTTCCGCGGCATCACCGTCCGGGAGGGCCTGCTGCTGCCCGGACCGGCGGGCTGGGGCGAGTTCTGCCCGTTCGAGGACTACGACGACGAGGTCTCCGCCCGCTGGCTGGCCACCGCGGTGGAGGCCGCCGAGCTGGGCTGGCCGGAGCCGGTGCGGGAACGGATCCCGGTGAACTGCACGGTGCCGGTGGTCTCCGCCGAGCGGGCCTTCCGGCTGGTCCGCGAGTCCGGCTGCGGCACGGCCAAGGTCAAGGTGGCCGACCACCCGGACTCGCTGGCCGAGGACCTGGAGCGGCTGGCCGCGGTGCGGGACGCGCTCGGGCCGGGCGGGGCGGTCCGGGTGGACGCCAACGCGGTGTGGGACGTGGACACCGCGGTGCGCTGGATCAAGCGGATGGCTGTCGCGGCCGGTGGACTGGAGTACGTGGAGCAGCCCTGCCGGACCGTGGAGGAGCTGACCCAGGTGCGGCGGCGGGTGGACGTGCGGATCGCGGCGGACGAGTCGATCCGGCGGGCCGCCGACCCGCTGCGCGCGGGCGTGCGCGAGGCCGCGGACATCGCGGTGATCAAGTGCACGCCGCTGGGCGGGGTGCGGCAGGCGCTGCGGGTGGCCGAGTCGACCGGGCTGCCCTGCGTGGTGTCCTCGGCGCTGGAGAGCAGCGTCGGGCTGGCCGCGCAGCTGGCGCTGGCCGGCGCCCTGCCGGAGCTGGAGTTCGCCTGCGGGCTGGGCACGCTCTCACTGTTCACCGGCGACGTGACCAGGGAGTCGCTGCGGCCGGTGGACGGCTACCTGCCGGTGCCGCGCGCCGCGCCGCGGCCGGATCCGGACCTGCTGGCCGAGCACGCCGCGCCGCCGGAGCGGGCCGAGCACTGGAGAACGCGGTACCAGCGGGTGCGGGCCGTCCTGAACCGGCCACGCTGAGATACCGAAACGGCCAAGACCGGGGTGTCACTGGGTGCCCCGACCGATTGTGTCCGTTTACGATCGCCTCGTGTTCGCTGACGAGCGCCGACAGGTGATCCTGGAGCTGGTTCGCTCCAACGGCGCTGTCTCGTTGCGCGAGCTGGCCCGGATCGTGAAGACCAGTGAGGTCACCGTCCGCAGGGACCTGCGCCAGCTGGAGGGCGAGGGCCTGCTGACCCGGCGGCACGGCGGCGCGGTGGCCACCGACCGCCCGGCCTACGAGCCGACGCACACCGAGAAGACCCACGTGGCCAGCGAGGAGAAGGCCGCCATCGCGGACCTGGCCGCCGAGCTGGTCGCGCCGGGCGATGCCATCGTGCTCGGCGCGGGCACCACCACCCAGGCGCTGGCCCGCCGCCTGTCCCGGCTGGCCGAGCTGACCGTGCTGACCAACTCGCTGCTGGTGGCGCAGGCGCTGGCGCGCTCCCGCGGCATCGAGGTGATCATGCCGGGCGGCACCCTGCGCGGCTCGATCTTCGCGCTGGTCGGCACCGCCGCCGAGCAGGGCCTGGCCGGGCTGCGGGTGCAGCGCGCCTTCCTCTCCGGCAACGGGCTCACCGCCGCGCGCGGGCTGTCCACCCCCAACGTCTCGGTCGCCGGCACCGACCGGGCGATGGCCTCGGCGGCCGACGAGATCGTGGTGCTCGCCGACCACACCAAGATCGGCGTGGACACCATGGTGCAGACCGTGCCGCCGGAGTCGATCACCCACCTGGTCACCGACGGGGCCGCGGACGCCGCCGAACTGGCCGCGCTGCGCTCACTCGGCGTCCAGGTGCACATCACCGGTACAGAAACCACATAGTTATGCGATTGCCGACGGAAACCGATCAATTTCGTTCATAGTGACCACCGACCCAGGGGCAACTGGCGTTTCACCGCCCAGTCCATGATCCACGAAGGAGTGGACAATGACTGCTTTGCAGGTTCGATCCCTCAAGTCCAGCGCGGTGCTCGTCGCGGCGGCCGCACTTGTGCTGGCCGGCTGCGCGAACCCGGAGAACTCCGGCAACCCCGGCACCACCGGCGGCGGCGGTGAGCAGGTGACGAAGTCGGCCCAGCCGGAGGGCGGGAGCACCTGCAAGATCGACGCCTACGGCACACCGAAGATCGACCTCAAGGACGCGGTCGTCGGCTTCTCCCAGTCGGAGAAGGAGGCCAACCCGTTCCGCATCGCGGAGACCGCCTCCATCAAGGCCGAGGCGGAGAAGGTCGGCGTCAAGCGGATGCTGACCACCAACGCCAACTCCGACCTCGGCAAGCAGATCTCCGACATCCAGTCCATGCTCGCCCAGGGCGCGCAGCTGCTGATCGTGGCCCCGCTGAACTCCGACGGCCTGGAGCCCGCCCTGCGCGCCGCGCGGGAGAAGAAGGTCCCGGTGCTCACCGTGGACCGCAAGCTCAACGCGGCCAAGCCCTGCGTGGACTACCTGGCCTTCATCGGCTCGGACTTCGTCGACCAGGGCAAGCGCGCCGGTGAGTCGATGATCAAGGTGACCGGCGGCAGCGCCAAGGTGGCCATCCTGCTCGGCTCCTCCGGCAACAACGTCACCACCGACCGCACCAACGGCTTCAAGGACGCCATCAAGGGCACCCCCGGCGTCACCGTGGTGGCCGAGCAGACCGGCGACTTCTCCCGGGAGAAGGGCCAGACCGTGGCCGAGCAGCTGTTGCAGTCCAAGCCGGAGATCAACGCGATCTACGCGGAGAACGACGAGATGGCCATGGGCGCGATCAACGCGATCCGGGCGGCCGGCAAGAAGCCGGGCACGGACGTCAGGGTGGTCTCGGTGGACGGCACCAGGGACGCGGTGCAGGCCATCGTGGACGGCAACATCAACGGCGTGATCGAGTCCAACCCGCGGTTCGGCCCGCTGGCCTTCGCCACCATGCAGAAGTTCCTGGCCGGGGAGGCGATCCCGGAGAAGATCATCATCTCGGACAAGGCCTACGACGCGGCCAACGCCAAGGCAGAGGTCAACGGTGCCTACTGAGGCCGTGCCCGGTCTGACCCCGGCCGTCCTGACGGCGGCCGGGGTGGGCAAGCACTTCGCCGGTGTGCACGCGCTGCGCGAGGTGGACTTCACCCTGCGAGCCGGCCAGGTGCACGCGCTGGTCGGCGAGAACGGCGCGGGCAAGTCCACCCTGATCAAGGTGCTCACCGGGGTGTACCGCCCGGACGGCGGCGAGATCCGCTTCCTCGGCGAGCCGGTCAGCTTCGACCGGCCCGCCGCGGCCCAGGAGGCCGGCATCTCCACGGTGTACCAGGAGGTCAACCTGGTCCCGTCGATGTCGGTGGCGCACAACCTGTTCCTCGGCCGGGAGCCGCGCGGCCGCTTCGGCACGGTGGACTTCGGCCGGATGCGCCGGCAGTCGGCCACATTGCTGGCGGAGCTGGGCATCCCGGTCGACCCGCGCCGGGAGCTGAGCTCGCTCGGCCTCGGCGTGCAGCAGATGGTGGCCATCGCGCGCGCGGTGCAGACCGAGGCGCGCGTGGTGATCATGGACGAGCCGACCTCCTCGCTGGAGCCGCGCGAGGTGGAGACCCTCTTCCAGGTGGTGCGCAGGCTGCACCAGCGCGAGGTGTCGGTGGTCTACGTCAGCCACCGGATGGAGGAGCTCTACACCATCTGCGACTCGGTCACCGTGCTGCGCGACGGCCGCACCGTCCACAGTGGACCGATGAGCGAGGTCAGCAGGCTGGAGCTGGTCGCGCTGATGCTGGGCCGCGAGGTGGCGCAGGTGCGCAGCGAGGGCACCACCGCCTTCTCCGAGGGCCACACCGGCGGCGACGAGTCGCGGCAGCCGGTGTTGCGCGCCAAGGGTCTGCGCAAGCGCGCGGTGCTCACCGGGGTGGACCTGAGCGTGCAGCCGGGCGAGGTGGTCGGCCTCGGCGGACTGCTCGGCTCCGGCCGCACCGAGACGGTCACCGCGCTGGCCGGGCTGCTCACCCTGGACGGCGGCGAGATCAGCGTGGCGGGCAAGCCGCTCAAGGGCGGGTCCACCGCGGCGGCGATCCGCGCGGGCATGGTGCTGGTGCCGGAGGACCGCAAGGCCGAGGGCATCATCCCGCACCTGTCCGTGCGGGAGAACATCGTGCTGGCCGCGCTGCCCCGGCTGTCCAAGGCCGGGATCACCTCGCGCGCCCGGCAGGACAAGGTCGTCGACGTCTTCATGAAACGCCTGCGCATCAAGGCTTCCAGCCCGGAGCAGCGGGTCAGCGAGCTCTCCGGCGGCAACCAGCAGAAGGTGATGCTGGCCCGCTGGCTGGCGGTGGAGCCCAAGGTGCTGCTGCTGGACGAGCCGACCCGCGGCATCGACGTGGGCGCCAAGGCCGAGGTGCAGGCGCTGATCGAGGAGCTGGCCGAGCAGGGCCTGGCCATCGTGATGGTCTCCAGCGAGCTGGACGAGCTGGTCGCCGGCGCGGACCGGGTGGTCGTGCTGCGCGAGGGCGGATCAGTGGCCGAGCTGCGCGGCGACGAGGTCACCGCCGACGGTGTGCTCAACGCGCTCGCCGAGGCCAGAGAGGACAGCGCATGACAACCGCGACGGCCCCGGCGGCCGCCCCCGGCCGGGCCAGGGCCCTCGGCCTGGTCCGCGACTACGGCGTGTACTTCGCGCTGGCCCTGCTGTTCCTGGTGAACCTGGTGGTCACCGACAACTTCCTCACCGCGGACAACCTGCGCACCCAGGCCGTGCAGATGGTGCCGACCCTGGTGGTCGCCCTGGGCATGGCGCTGGTGATCGGCACCAAGGGCGTGGACCTGTCAGTCGGCTCGGTCATGGCGATCACCAGCGCGCTGCTGCCGCTGTACCTGGGCTACGGCGCCGGGCTGTCAGTGGGCGTGTGCCTGCTGGCCGGCGCGGCGGCCGGGCTGCTCAGCGGCTACCTGGTCGCTTTTGTTGGTGTGCAACCGATCGTGGCCACGCTGGCGCTGCTGGTCGGCGGGCGCGGGCTGGCGCTGGTGCTGGCCGGTGGGCAGCTCAAGGACATCCGCAACCCGCAGCTGCGCGAGCTGGGCGCGGGTTCGGTGCTGGGCATCCCGTACACGGTGCTGATCGCCGCGGTGCTCGCGGTGCTGGTCGGCCTGCTGGTCTCCCGGACCACGTTCGGGCGGCAGGTGGTGGCCATCGGCGGCAACCCCAGGGCGGCCCAGTTCGCCGGGCTGCCGGTCAAGCGGGTGCTGGTCACGGTGTACGTGGTCAGCGGCATGCTGGCCGCGATCGCCGGCGTGCTGGCCACCGCGCGCCTGTCCGCCAGCGACCCGTCCCGGCTGGGCGAGCTGATCGAGCTGGCCGCGATCACCGCGGTGGTGGTCGGCGGCACCCCGCTCACCGGTGGCCGGGTGCGCATCCTGGGCACGGTCGCGGGCGCGGCGCTGATGCAGCTGATCGTGGCCACCCTGATCAAGAACGATGTGCCCGCCTCGCTGGCGCAGATGGCCCAGGCACTGATCATCGCGGCCGCGGTGCTGGTGCAGCGAGAAGGGAACGGTTCCCGATGACTCCCGAAGGCCCGCTCGCGGGGCCGGGCATCAAGACCGCCCCCGCGACCGCCCCACCCGCCGAGGCTGCCCGCCGCGGCGAGCAGGCCGCCCGGATCGTCCAGCGGCACGGCGCGCTGATCGTGCTGGCGGTGCTGCTGGCCGTCGGCGGCGCGACCTTCGACACCTTCCTCACCGCCTACAACCTGGGCAACCTGGCCGTGCAGGCCAGCTTCCTCGCGGTGATCGCCCTCGGCATGACGATGGTGATCATCACCGGCGGCATCGACCTGTCGGTCGGCTCGGTCTACGCCCTGTCCGGGGTGCTGGCCGCTTATGGCGCGAGGGAATGGGGCCTGGCGGGTGCGCTGCTGCTGCCACTGGCGGTCAGCGGCGCCATCGGCCTGGCCCAGGGCCTGCTGGTGGGCAAGGCCAAGATGGCCCCGTTCATCGTCACCCTGGGCGGCCTGCTCTTCGCCCGCGGCCTGTTGCAGTTCCTCACCGAGGAGGGCAGCCAGACCTACCTGGTGCCGCAGACCGAGACCGCGTTCCTGGAGCTCGGCCAGGGCAGGCTGTTCGGCATCGGCTTCCCGGTGCTGATCGCGCTGGCGCTGTTCCTCATCGGCGGACTGGTGTTGCAGCGCACCCGCTTCGGCATGCGGCTGTTCGCCATCGGCGGCAGCGAGGACGCCTCCTCGCTGATGGGCCTGCCGGTGGCCCGCACCAAGGTCAGCGTCTACGTCATCTCCGGCCTGCTCGCGGGCTTGGCCGGCACGCTGAACGCGGCGCAGCTCGGTTCCGGCGTCACCGTGATCGGCGTGGGCCTGGAGCTGGAGGCCATCGCCGCGGTGGTCATCGGCGGCACCCTGCTCACCGGCGGCGTCGGCTCGGTGAGCGGCACGCTGGCCGGGGTGGCGCTGCTGTACGTGATCCGGGACGTGATCAACCAGGTCGGCGGCTTCGACTCCAGCATGCAGGCCGTGGTCAACGGCGCGTTCCTGGTGGTCGTGGTGGTCATGCAGACCCTGCTGTCCCGGGCCAGACGCAGGTAGCGCACCGCTTCCTCGAACGGCCCGAGCCACCCCGGTTCGGGCCGTTCGCCGTTGTGCGGCCGCAATCCCGGGCTACCCTCCGCGCCGTGCAGAACCCGTGGACGCGCGGTTACCCAGAAATGGGGACATGGCAGACGGGTGACAGTCACTGCCATGTCATCGATTGCGTGCTGGATGCGTGTTGCATGATGCCGGGTTTGGGGTTTTCCAGCTGAAGAAACCTTCAGGTAACGCTCTTCATATCAAGTATGTCCGTATACCAATGAGTAGCCCGCTGGACCTGATTTGGCCAGCTCAGCGCAACTTTGGTCGCGCCATCCGGACATTCTGACAACCAAAGGTCCGGAGCGACCAAATGGCCTAACTATTTTGGCGTTCGGCCCAGTTCTTTCGTCAAAAGCGCAGGTCAGCTCGCGCTTCTTGCGTTGTCAAGGGCCTTTGGGGCGGATCTCGGCGCGATTTTTGACGCACGTCCTATCTGTTATCAGTGATGTCGGCCGGAACACGTAACAGAACCTTGTGCTGAGCGATTATTTTTGCGGAGCCGCAATGGCGGCCCTTCCTTTCCACCGCACGTGTGGTCACGGACGCGTGCATGAACGGGGTTTTCGTGAGTTCTCTTCGTGTGCTTCGCCCTGTCTTGCTACGGGTCGCGGCCGCCACCGCGTTCGTGCTGACCCTCAGCATGACCCCGGTGGCCTCGGCCGCGGACACACCCGCCCGGATCGACCTCAACGTCCTCGTCGTCACCGACGGTGGATCCTCCGCAGAGGCCTTCCGGGCAGCCCTGGTCAACGAGGGCGTGCCCAGCACCGTGGTCCGGCTGGCCGACCCGCAGCGGCCGGTGCTCACCGCCGCCTACCTCGCCGACACGGTCAACTCCACGCCCCGGGCCAAGTTCCAGGCGGTGGTGCTGCCCAACGAGGCGCCTGCCGGGCTCGCCCAGGCGGAGCTGGACGCGCTGGCCGCCTACGAGAGCCGCTTCGGCATCCGCCAGGTCAACGCCTTCGCCTACCCCAGCCCCAAGGTCGGCATGAACACCCCGCACTACGCGGGGCAGTTGGACGGCACCACCGCGCAGCTCACCGCGAGCGCGCTGGGCGGGGCCTTCCGCAACCTGCGTGGCCCGGTCGCGATCGAGAACGGCGACCCCGCGGTGTGGGAGGCATACGGCTACCTCACCAACCAGGTGCCCGACGACCCGGCCACCGGCACGACCTTCACCCCCTACCTCACCGGCGTCTCCCCCGACGGCAGCCAGCAGGGCGTGCTGGCCGGGGTGCTCAAGCAGGGCGCCCGCGAGCAGCTGACCCTCAGCGTGGCCTACAACAGCGAGCAGCTCCAGTTCAAGACGCTCCAGCACGGCCTGATCAGCTGGCTCACCAAGGGTGTCCACTTCGGACACCACCGCTCCTACCTCAGCGTGCACATCGACGACGTCTTCGACGGCGACGACCGCTGGAGCGGCGAGCACAACTGCACCCCCGGCGACATCGACTGCCAGGGCGACGTGCCCGCGCTGCCCGCGATCCGGATGAACCCGGCCGATGTCACCAAGGTGGTGCAGTGGCAGCAGCAGCACGGGATCAAGCTGGACATGTACTACAACGCCTACGGCAGCGACGAGGTCGTCGCCGCCCAGGGCTCGGACCCGCTGACGGCCGCACTGCTGCAGCACAAGGGGCAGTTCCGCTGGGCCAACCACACCTACTCGCACAAGTTCCTCGGCTGCGTGCAGGACACCTCGGTGGTGCCGTGGCGGTGCGCGACCAACCCCGACGGCACCGTGAAGTGGCTGCCCAAGGCCGACATCGTCACCGAGATCAACAAGAACCACCAGTGGGGCGTCAACAAGGGCCTTGCCTTGCAGCGCAACGAGATGCTCGCCGGTGAGCACTCCGGCACCAAGATCCTGCCGCAGCAGCCGCTGGACAACCCCAACTACGTGGCCGCGCTGCGCGAGACCGGGGTGGCCTGGATCGGCCTGGACGCCTCCCGCGAGCCGGCGCTGCGCCAGGTGGGCACCGCGCAGGGCGTGCCGCGCTACCCGATCTCGGTGTACTACAACGTGGGCACCAAGGCCGAGATGATCGACGAGTACAACTGGGTCTACACCTCCCGCGCCAACGGCGGTTCCGGCATCTGCGAGGACAACCCGCAGACCACCACCTGCATCCAGCCCTTGGGCGCCAACGGTTTCGACTCCTACATCGTGCCCACCCAGATCCGGCTGGGCATGCGGTTCATCCTGGGCAACAACGCGCGGCCGCAGTACGCGCACCAGTCCAACATCGCCGAGGAGCGGCTGCTCTACCCGATGGTCGAGGGCATGCTGTCCAGCTACCGCAACACCTTCGCCTCGAACGCCCCGATCGTGAACCCGAGGCTGTCCGACGCGGGCACGGTGATGAAGCGGCAGGACGCCTGGCGGGCCGCGGTCGCCGCGGGCAAGGTCACCGGCTACCTGCTCAACGGCCGGGTGCACACCATCGCGCCGAGCGGGCTCGACGTGCCGGTGACAGTGCCGGAGGGCACCCGCACGCCCGGCGTGCTCGGGCTGCCCGGCCCGGTGTGGGGCCAGGCATACGCCGGTGAGCGCTCGGACTGGCGGCGCAGCACCGGTGGCACGTTCACCCTCGTGCTGCCGGCCTGACTCCGATGGACGTCGCGCTGATGACCGAGGGCACCTACCCGCACAGCTTCGGCGGGGTGAGCGTGTGGTGCGACCAGCTCGTGCGCGGGCTGCCGCAGCACCGGTTCCACCTGCTGGCGCTGGTCTCCACCGGGCAGGAGCCCACCGCGTGGGAGCTGCCGCCCAACGTGGCCTCGCTGACGCTGGTCCCGCTGTGGGGCGCCGACCACCACGGTCGCAGGCCGGGGCGGCGGGCCCTGCGCGGGTTCGGCGAGCTGTTCCGGGAGCTGCTGGCCACGCTCACCGTGGCCGGCCTGCCGGACAAGGCGGCCCGCTTCACCACCGTGCTGCGCGCCCTGTTCGACTACAGCCAGCGCAGCGACCTCTCGGCCAGCCTGCGCGATGAGGACGCGGTGCGGGCCATGATGGCCGCCTGGCGGGACTGGCCCGAGGAGCTGGGCAAGCCGCCGACGGTGGCGGACGCGGTGACCGCGGTCGAGCTGCTGGAGCACTCGCTCCGGCCGCTGGCCGCGCCACCGGTGCTGGCCGACGTCTCGCACTGCGTGGCCAACGGGCTGGCCGCGCTGCCCGCGCTGACCGCCAACTGGTGCCACCAGACCCCGCTGCTGCTCACCGAGCACGGGATCTACCTGCGGGAGCGCTACCTGGGCTACCGCAGCTCGCCCTACCGGCACCCGGTGAAGGCGCTGCACCTGGCCTTCTTCCGGCAGGTGTGCGAGCTGGCCTACCGCACCGCGGCGCTGGTCGCGCCCGGCAACATCTACAACAAGCGCTGGGAGGAGCGGCTGGGCACCGACCCGGCCCTCATCCGCACCGTCTACAACGGCGTCGACCCGGCCGACTTCCCCGCGGTGGAGGCCGAACCCGAGGTGCCCACGCTGAGCTGGGCCGGCCGGGTGGACCCGATCAAGGACCTGGAGACCCTGATCAAGGCCTTCGCGCTGGTCTGCGAGCAGGTGCCGAAGGTGCGGCTGCGGCTGTTCGGCGGCACCCCCAAGGGCGGCGAGACCTACGCCAACCGGTGCAAGGAGCTGGCGAACAGCCTGGGTGTCGGGGACCGGGTGATCTTCGAGGGCCGGGTGGAGGACATCAGGGACGCCTACGTGGCCGGGCACGTGGTGGTGCTCTCCAGCATCTCCGAGGGCTTCCCGTACACGCTGATCGAGGCGATGACGGTGGGCCGCGCCTGCGTGGCCACCGACGTCGGCGGCGTGCCGGAAGCCGTGGGCGACACCGGGATCGTGGTGCCGCCACGGGATCCGGCGGCCATGGCGCAGGCCTGTGTGCGGCTGCTGGCCGACCGGGACCTGCGGCACGCGATGGCCGCCGCGGCCCGGCACCGGGCGCTGGAGCTGTTCACCGTGGACAAGGCGGTCGGCACCTTCGACGAGCTCTACACCGGGCTCGGCGTGGTCACCGAGCAGGCGCGCGCGCTCACGGCGGCCGCGTCATGAGCGCGGGCACCGTGCCCGAGCTGGAACCCCTCGGGGTGCTCGGCGTCCAGGATCCGCTGCCGGATGTGCGCACCCTGGACATCCCGCCGCGGCTGCGCGAGCTGGCGCACCGGTTCGAGTCCTTGTGCGCCAACGCGGTCGACCCGCTGGAGGTGGCCGCGGGGCTGGAGGCCGACGGGCTCTCCGACCAGGCGGTCAAGGCCCGCTTCGGCTGTCCCGACGTGTTCTCGCTGGCCGAGGAGCTGTTCCGGCTGGTGCCGCGCGCACCGGCGGAACCGGCCCCGCAGCCCGAGGTCTGGGCGGCCAACCCGAAGCTGCACCTGCTGCGCGGCGTGCTCTTCGCGCTGCCCGGCCTGGGTTACACCGCGGCGACCCCGCTGCTGGTGCGACCGGCGGCGCTGACGGTGCTGGTGGGCTCGCTGGTGCTGTCCTGGACGCTGAGCCAGGGCCTGTCCTACCTGGGCTACGTCCGGCTCGGCCAGGGCCGGGCGGCGGCGGCGTACTCGGTGCTGCGCAACGGGTTGTTCGCCTGCGGCGCGCTGGTCGCGCTGCTCTCCACCGGACTGGCCGTGGCCAGCGACGCGGGCTGGGCCGTGCTGGCCCTGGGCATCGGGCAGGGCGTCTACCTGCTGGCGGCCACCGTGCTGCTGGTGCGCGGCGCGGAACTGTTGCTGCTGCTGGCCCTGACGCCCGCGGTGCTGGCCGGTGGCCTGCACCTGCTCGGCGAGCACCGGCTGCTGCCGCACTGGGCCGAGCTGCTCGGCCTGATCGGCTCGGTGCTGCTCACCACCGGGTTCGCCATCTGGCGGACCAGACCGGCCAACCCGGTGCGGGACAAGGCGAAGCTCGGCTGGACCGAGCTGCGCAACGCGCTGCCGCACGCGCTGTTCGGCCTGTGCGCGGCCGGGCTGCTCGCGCTGCCGGTGGTGTGGGCGGTGCTGCCGGATGCGCCGGAGATCCCCGGCGCGGCACTTGCGGCGCTGCCGATCTCGCTGAGCATGGGCATCGCCGAGTGGTGCCTGTTCGGCTACCGCAGGCGGATGGGCCGCCTGCTGCGGGAGAGCACCTCGCTGCACAGCTTCGCCCGGCGTTCCCGGTTCGTGCTCACCGGGGTGCTGACCCGCTACCTGCTCGCCGCGGCCGCGCTGTGCGCCGTGGTGCTGCTCGCCGTGCCAGGGGCCATCCCCGGCGCGGTGCCCACCTACACCGCCTACCTCGCCCTCGGTGGCGCCCTGTTCCTCGCCCTGCTGGTGCAGGCCTTGGGGCTGAACACCATCGCGCTGCTCGCCTGCGGCGCGGCGCTGGCCGCCGAGGTGGCCTTCACCCTCACCGGCGGGGCCGGGCACTGGCCGCTGGGCACCGTGTGGGTGCAGCTGTCCGTCGCACTGGCCCTGCTCCTCGTCCTGTACTGCCACGCGGCCGTCTCGCTCGGCAGCGCGGTCCGCCACCGCTGAAACCCAGTTCCGCCAAGAAGAAAGAGGAACACCGTGTCCAACGTCGTCGCCGTGACCGGCGCCGAGGGCTTCATCGGCTCCCACCTGGTCGAGCGCCTGGTCGCGCACGGCCACCGGGTGCGCGCCATGGTGCTCTACAACTCCTTCGGCTCCTGGGGCTGGCTGGACTCGCTGCCCGCCGAGGTGCTTGACCAGGTCGACGTCGTGCTGGGTGACGTCCGGGACCAGGCCAGCGCCCGCGAGCTCATCGAGGGCGCCGAGGCCGTCTACCACCTGGCCGCGCTGATCGCGATCCCCTACTCCTACCGCGCGCCACGGTCCTATGTGGACACCAACGTGATCGGCACGCTGAACGTGCTGGACGCGGTGCGCGCCGAGCAGACCCCCAGGCTGGTGCACACCTCCACCAGCGAGACCTACGGCACCGCGCTGACCGTGCCGATCAGCGAGGCGCACCCGTTGCAGGGCCAGTCCCCCTACGCCGCCTCCAAGATCGGCGCGGACAAGCTGGTCGAGTCCTACCACCTCAGCTTCGACGTGCCCGCGGTGACGCTGCGGCCGTTCAACACCTTCGGCCCGCGCCAGTCCGCCCGCGCGGTGATCCCCACCGTGATCAGCCAGCTGGCCGCCGGGGCCACCGAGCTGAAGCTGGGCGCGCTGGACCCGACCCGCGACTTCCTCTACGTCAAGGACACCGCGGCCGCCTTCCACACCCTGGGCACCGCACCGGCCTCGGCGGTGGTGGGCGAGCTGTTCAACGCCGGCACCGGCGAGGAGGTCTCCATCGGGCAGCTGGCCGAGGACCTGGTGCGGGTGATGGGCGTGGACGCGGTGATCACCGAGGAAGCCCAGCGCATCCGGCCGAAGAACTCCGAGGTGCAGCGGCTGGTGTGCGATGCGGCGAAGCTGCGCGAGCGCACCGGCTGGGCCCCGGCGCACACCAGGGACGAGGGCCTGGCCGAGACCATCGAGTGGTTCCGGGACCCGGCCAACCTCGCGCACTACAAGCCCGGCATCTACACCCAGTGATCGACGAGCAAGGACAAGGGGCAACGACGATGCACGCGATCATCCTGGCCGGTGGCAAGGGCGTCCGGCTGCGGCCGTACACCACCTGCCTGCCCAAGCCGCTGGTGCCCATCGGCGACGAGTTCTCCATCCTGGACATCGTGATGACCCAGTTGGCGCACAGCGGTTTCCGCAGCGCCACCCTGGCCATCGGCTACCTCGGCGACCTGATCCGCTCCTACGTCGGCGACGGCGGCAAGTGGGGCATGGCGGTGGACTACGCCGAGGAGGAGAACCCGCTGGGCACCATCGGCCCGGTGGTGCAGCTGCTGGACTCGCTGCCCGAGCACTTCCTGGTGATGAACGGCGACGTGCTCACCGACCTGGACTACGGCGCGCTGCTGCGCAGGCACAGCGCGGAGCAGGCGCCGCTGACCGTGGCCACCTACCAGCGCCAGGTGAAGATCGACTTCGGCGTGCTGAGCGCGGCGGACGGCAAGATCGTGGAGTTCACCGAGAAGCCGACCCTGGACTACCGGGTCAGCATGGGCGTCTACGGGGTCAGCCGGGAGGCGCTGCGCGGCTACACGCCAGGGCTGCCGCTGGGCTTCGACGAGCTGGTGCTGGACCTGCTCAAGACCGACACCCCGCCCAGCAGCTACGAGTTCGACGGCTACTGGCTGGACATCGGCCGTCCCGATGACTACGACCGGGCCAACGCCGAGTTCCCGGTGCTGCGGCACAGCCTGCTCAAGGACACCCCGTTGCAGCACCCGCCGCTGAAGGTCCCCGCCTGAGACCGGCGGCTCCCGGAGACGACCGACCCGCCGTCCGCCGTCTCCACCGTCCACAATGACCGTCCACAACAGACACAATGAGGAGATCGCAGTGCCCCGCGTGTTGTTGCTCGGCGCCACCGGCTTCATCGGAAGGCACGTCCACCGGCGGCTCACCGAGCGGGCCGGACTGGAGGTCGTGACGGTCGCGCGCGGGCCACTGCCCTCTTCCGCCTGGCACATCCAGCTGGACCTGACAGCCGAGAACGCTCACCCGATCGGCGGACTGCTCGCGCGGACCGCCCCCGACATCGTGATCAACTGCGCCGGTCTGGTCGGCGGCGATCCCGCCGATCTGGCCGCCTGCAACATAGATCTGCCCGCCGCGCTGGTGCGGGCCGCGCTGTGCGGCCCCGCGCGGGTGCGTCTGGTGCATCTCGGTTCGGCTGCGGAATACGGCAGGGTGGTGACGGGCGAGCCCGTCACCGAGCAGACTCCGACACGACCGGTCGGCGTCTACGGGATCACCAAGCTGGCCGCCAGCCGGTTGGTCTGCCTTGCCCGCGTGGCAGGCCTGGATGCCGTGGTACTGCGGGTGTTCAACCCGATCGGCCCCGGATCACCGCCCGGCAACGTCGCCGGAAGGCTGGCCCAGGAGCTGCTTCGGGCCCAAGCGGAGGGCGACGAGGTCCGGCTCGGCCCGCTCTCCGCGGTGCGGGACTTCATCGACGTCCGGGACGTCGCCGAGGCGGTCTACGCCGCGGCGCTGGCCCCGGAGATCGGTGACCCCGTGCTCAACGTCGGCAGTGGAGAGGGAGTCACGGTGGGCGAGCTGGCCAAGGCGCTCACCGGGACAGCCGGTTACACCGGCCCGATCAGGCAGGCTGACGCAGGCTCCGCGCGCTCGGCGGAGGTGCCGTGGCAGCAGGCCGACATCAGTGCGATCGGGAAGGCCCTCGACTGGCGACCCGCCATCGACTTGGCCACCTCGCTATCGGACCTCTGGCAGGAGGCGCAATGCCGCACATGACCATGGAACCGGACCGCGGGCTGCTCGCGGTTCCGGCCTACTTCCACCCCACCACCGCCCCGGCCGACTGGCAGACGCTGGTCAGCGCCGCGGAGTACCTGCGCCTGGTGATCCTCAACATCGACAGCGGACCAGGGCTGGCGAAGGAGATCATGTTCAGCGCCGTGGTGCAGCGGCTCAAGCTGGCCGGCATCCCGGTGATGGGCTACGTGGACACCGGCTACGGGCGCTGCTCACGGGAGCTGGTGCAGCGCCAGATCGCCCGCTACCACGCCTGGTACCGGGTGGACGGGGTGTTCTTCGACCAGGTCTCGGCCGACGCCGAGCACCTGCCGCAGTACAAGAGCCTGGCCGCGGCCGCACGCGGGATGGGCGCGCGCACGGTGGTGTTCAACCACGGCGTCTACCCGGCCTACGGGTACGCCAAGCTGGCCGACCTGCTGGTCACCTTCGAGGGACGGCTGCGCGAGCACGAGAACCTCAAGGTCCCGGCCTGGGCCTACGGCATGCCGGCCCAGCGGTTCTGCCACCTGGTCTACGGCACGCCGAGGGGCGACACCGAACGGACGTTGCAGCGGGCCTCGCGGTTCAACGCGGGCGCGGTGTACGTGACCGACCTGGACGGAGCGAACCCGTGGCGACGACTTGCGGGGCATTTCAACCGGCAGACCCTGGCCGTCGGCCGCTGCGGCCCACGACGCGTGTCCTGACCCTGCTGCTGGCCGCCTTGCTGGCCGGCGGCTGCGCACCGGGCAACGCCACCGAGGAGGACGCGGCCACCCCCGCCTCCCCGGTGGCCCCGGCCACCAGCACGGACGCCCCGCCCGGCAGCACGGGGACCCCGGCTCCTTCGCCGTCGGAGCCGGGGTCCGCCCCGCCGTCACCAGCCCGGTCGCCGCAGCCGGAACAGCGCTGGCGGCCCGCGCCGGGCGTGACCTGGCAGTGGCAGCTGACCGTGCCGGTGGACACCTCGGTCAAGGCCGAGGTCTTCGACATCGACGCGGTGGAGAACGGCCCCGAGGTGGTCCGCGAGCTCAAGGCCAAGGGCAGCAGGGTGATCTGCTACGTCAACGTGGGCGCCAGCGAGGACTACCGCCCGGACGCGCACCGCCTGCGCGGTCCGGTGCAGGGCAAGGAGAACGGCTGGCCCGGCGAGCGCTGGCTGGACGTCAAGCGCCTGGACGTGCTGCTGCCGGTGATGGCCGAACGGTTCCAGGTGTGCCGGGACAAGGGTTTTGACGGGATCGAGGCCGACCTGGCCGATGCCTACGCCCACGACACCGGCCACCAGATCACCGCCGAGGACCAGCTCGCCTACAACCGGGCGCTGGCGAAGCTGGCCCACGGCAAGGGGTTGGCCATCGGGCTGAAGAACGCGCTCGGGCTCATTCCGCAGCTGGTGGCCGAGTTCGACTTCGCGGTCAACGAGCAGTGCGCCGAGTTCGACGAGTGCGCCAGGCTCACGCCGTTCATCAAGGCGGGCAAGGCGGTCCTGCACGCGGAGTACGAGGTGGCCAACGACAAGTTCTGCCCCAGCAGCCGCAAGCTCGGCTTCAGCTCGATGCGGAAGAACCTGAAGCTGGACGCTCCGCGCTGGCCCTGTTGAGCCGGACCCGGCGCAGCAGCTGGGCGTTGAGCGCGACCACGATGGTGGACAGGCTCATCGCCACCGCGCCCACCGCGGGCGGCAGCACGAACCCGATCCCGGCCAGCACCCCGGCGGCCAGCGGCACCGACAGCACGTTGTAGCCGGTGGCCCACACCAGGTTCTGCCGCATCTTGCGGTAGCTGGCCACCGACAGCCGCCGCACCGCGAGCACCCCGCGCGGGTCGTCACCGGCCAGCACCACACCGGCGGACTCGATGGCCACGTCGGTGCCCGCCCCGATGGCGATGCCCACGTCCGCACGGGCCAGCGCGGGCGCGTCGTTCACCCCGTCGCCGACCATGGCCACCCGGTGCCCGCGTTCTTGCAGCGCCCGCACCGCCGAGTCCTTGTCCTCGGGCAGCACCTCGGCGAACACCTCGTCCACACCCAGTTCCGCCGCGACCGCCTCGGCCACGTGCCGGGCGTCCCCGGTGACCATGACCACCCGCACTCCGGCCCGGTGCAGCTCGGCCACCGCTTCCCGCGACTCCGGCCGCACCTCGTCGGCCAGCCCGATCGCACCCAGCACCTCGTTGTCCCGCAACACGTGCAGCACCGCCGCACCCCTGGCCGCCCACTCCTGCGTCGCCCCGGTCAGCGGCTCGATCCCCTTCTCCCGCAACAGCGCCGGTCCGCCGACGCTGATCACCGACCCGTCCACGGTGGCCCGCACTCCCCGGCCGGTCAGCGAACGGAAGTCACTGGCGCGCGGCAGGTCCGGCCCCGCGGCGGTGACCACCGCGCGGGCCAGCGGGTGCTCGGAGTCGCTCTCCGCGGCGGCCGCGAGTCGCAGGGTGTCCGGGTGCCCGGTCACGCCGATCACCGCCGGGCGGCCCTTGGTGAGGGTGCCGGTCTTGTCGAAGAGCACCGCGTCGACCTGGCGCATCCGCTCCAGCGCGAGCCGGTCCTTGACCAGGATGCCCGCGCGGGCCGACAGCGAGGTGGACAGCGCGATCACCAGTGGGATGGCCAGCCCGAGGGCGTGCGGGCAGGCGATCACCAGCACCGTCACGGTGCGTTCCACGGCGGCGGTGAGATCCCCGAGCAACGTCCAGACCAGGAAGGTCAGCACCCCCGCCGCCGCGGCGAAGTAGAACAACGCGGCCGCCGCCCGGTCCGCCAGGGCCTGCACCCGGGACCGCGACTCCTGGGCCTGCGCGACCAGCCGCTGGATCCCGGCCAGCGCGGTCTGCTCCCCCACCGCGCTGATCCGCACCCGCACCGCCGAGTCGGTGGCCACCGTGCCCGCCACCACCCGGTCCCCCACATCGCGCCGCACCGTCCGCGACTCCCCGGTCACCATGGACTCGTCGACCTCGGCCGCCCCGTCCACCACCACGCCGTCCGCGGGCACCCGCCCACCGGAACGCACCAGCACCACATCACCCACGGCCAGCTCCGCCAGCGGCACCGGCACCGGGTTCCCGTCCGCCCCAAGGCGTTCCGCGGTGTCCGGCAACAACTCGGCCAGCGCCGCCAGCGCGCCGGAAGCCTGCCCGAGCGCGCGCATCTCCAGCCAGTGCCCGAGCAGCATGATCACCACCAGCAGCGCCAGCTCCCACCAGAAGTCCAGCTCCGGACCAAGAACGCCCAGCGTCGCCAGCGCGCTGGCCAGGAAGGCGACCGAGGTGCCCATCGCGACCAGCGTCATCATGCCGGGCCTGCGCGCGCGGAGCTCGCCGACCGCGCCGGTGAGGAAGGGGACGCCGCCGTAGAGGAAGACCACGGTGCCGAAGACCGGGGCGACCCAGGCGAGCCAGGACGGGACGTGGTAGCCGAGCCAGCCGGAGACCATGTGCGAGGCGAACACGGCCGGCACGCTGAGCCCGAGGCTCAACCAGAACCGGTCCCGGAACTGCGCGGCATGGTCGCCATGGCCGCCATGCGCGCCGTGGCCGCCGTGGCCCGCATGCTCGCCCGCACCGTGGCTCGCATGCGCGCCGCCGTGGCCCGCGTGCCCGTCCGCACCGCCCTGGCTCGCGTGCGCGCCGCCGTGCCCGGCATGCCCACCAGCGCCGCCATGGCTCGCGTGTGCGCCGTGCCCGCCACCCTCGTGGCCGCCCGCGCCGTGTCCCGGGTGCTCATCCTGCTTCGTCTGCTGCTCGTGTTCGCGCACTGCTCTCTCCTCCTCAGTGGACGACCACTGCAACAATACCCCCCGGGGGTATGTTCCCACTCGGCCAAAAAAAGACGGCGGGCGTCCCCCAAGCTGGGAGATGCCCGCCGTCGGCGCTGGTGAGAGCTACCGCTCCGTGATCGACGGCGGTGTCGGCACCTGGTAGCCAGAGGGCCCGACGTTGCGGTCGATGGACTTCTTCCACTCGCCGCTGCTGATCATCTTCTCGATCGCGGCGTTGATCGCGGTCCGGCCCTCGGCGTCGTCCTTGTTCAGGCCGATGCCGTAGCGCTCCTGGGTGAACGGCTTGCCGGCCACCTTGAGCAGCTCGGGGTTCTGCGCGGCGAAACCGGCCAGGATCACGTCGTCGGTGGTGACCGCGTCGACGTTGTTGAGCAGCAGCGCGTTGACGCACTCGGAGTACCGGAAGTACTCGACGAGCTGGGCGTCCTTGGCGAACTTCTGCCGCACCTGCTGGGCCGAGGTGGAGTCCTTGACCGAGCACAGCTTCTTGCCGTTGAGCGACTCCGGGCCGGTGATGTTGTTGGTGGTCGACCGGACCAGGATGGCTTGCCCCGCAACGAAGTACGGTCCGGCGAAGGACACCGACTGCTTCCGGGTGTCGTTGATCGAGTAGGTCGCGACCACGAAGTCCACCGACCCGTCCTTGATCAGCTTCTCCCGGTCGGCGGCGCGCACCTCCTTCCAGGTGATGTCGGAAGGCTGCACACCGAGCTGGCCGGCGATGTACTTCGCCACGTCGATGTCGAAGCCCTCGAACTTGGTCTCGGTGACCTTCAGCGACAACCCCGGCTGGTCGAAGCGAACCCCGATGGTCACCTTCTTGGTGTCCCCGGCGCGGGCGACCAGCGACTTGCTGCCCCCGGCGGATCCCTGCCCCGGTGTGCCACAGGCGGCGGCCAAGGCGACGGCGGCCAGCGCCGCACCGATTCGCAGGAGCCCGGTGAATCGCATCGCATGTTCCTTCCGACGGCCGGAAAGCTGAGGGAAGTTCAGCCCGGCTCTACGTGTCAGTTCGTGCGCGCCCGGCCGGGTGTTTCAACACTTGTATGTGTCACACCTCACAGCGAGCGGCAACGCAGCCGCACCTCACAGTCTGAACAACCGATCTCCCCAGGTCACACCGTCGTGACTGAAGACACTCAACCGGTACCCGTCAGTTCTACACCGAACTCAACGAGCCCGGCGAAGGGAGGATTCAGTCGGATACCCCTTGGCAGACAAGGCAAACAGCTGGTGAATGAGTCACCGGGCCAATCTTCGAACCCGTGGAACCGGCAGCTTGAGACAAAGCTGTCGCAGTCGTGACAAAACTTCTGGCGTGGATTACCGGCAAAACTTCCGGCACTGCGCGGTTCTGCTCGAAGTTGACGATTCCCGAGCACTAATGCGGGCTCCGGCGAGACCGTGTGAGGTTCCCGTTGGCCCGCCACAAGAATCCGCAAAAATTCTTGCTGAAACCCAGCGCCAACCGACCCGCACCAGTACTGTTTCCAACGCGGGCCTACGCCCCGGAGCCCCTCCCCCCTGTGGTTCCCGCGCGTAGGCCCGCCCTAGTTCGTCCGCTGGTTCAGCGCAACCCGTCGCTCAGTTCGGTGTAGTCCCACGGCCCCTGGCCCGGCGCGGACTGCCAGCCGTGCAGCATCCGGCCGCCGGTGTTCCGCGCGAAGATCACCAGCCGGCCCACGTGGTCCTGGATCGCGCTGACGTCGCTGGTGATGTTGCCGCCCAGGTCCGCCTCCGACCAGTTCCACAGGCCGGGTGAGTTCTGCCAGCCGTGCTGGATGTGGCCCTCGGTGTCGCGGGCGAAGAAGGTCAGCTTGCCGTCCGGTTGCAGGGACAGGGCGACCTCGCCCGCGATGCCGCCGCTGTACTGCCTGGTGTCCCACCGGGTTCCGCTGTGCTGGGCGAGCAGCAGCCTGCCGTTGGTGGTGCGCGCGGCGGCGAAGAGCCTGCGGTCGCGGTCGAGCACCAGGGCCGGGTCGCCGGCGATGTCGGCGCCGAAGGTGGCGTACTGCCAGTTGCCGGAGCTGGGGCGTTCGCGGCGGCCCAGCAGCAGGCGGCTGCCGCCGGTGCGGACCGCGAAACACGGGATCTTCTCCCGGTCCAGCACGATCGCCGGATCACCGTGCGCGTCGACCTGCAGGCGGGTGTAGTCCCACTCGCCGAAGCCGGGGGTGCGTTCCCGGCCCAGCAGCAGGCCGCCCTCGGCCGCGCGGACCACGAAGGTCAAGCGCCCCATCTGGTCCAGCACCATGGCCGGGTCGCCGAGCACCCGGACCGGCAGCTCGGTGAAGTCGGTCCACGGGCCCGAGCCGGGCGCGGGCTGGCGGCCGCACTCCAGCGTGCCGGCGTTGGTGCGGGCCAGGTAGGTCAGCCGCCCGTAGACGTCCAGGATCACCGGGGTGTTGCCCGCGATGCCGCCGCCGTAGCGGCCACCAAAAGCGGTGCGCGCCCACGGGCCGTGGCCGGGGTGGTGCTGCCAGCCGTGCTCGACCTTGCCGTCGGCGCGCGGGGCGAAGAAGGTCACCACCTCGTAGCCGTCCCTGGACACGCCCGGTCCGTGCCCGCACGGCACGGTGGTCGGCGGCGCGTAACCGGGCGCGCGGCCCACGTTGTCCACGATGGGCTTGAACGCCCCCCAGCTGGTGGTCAGCTTCGGCGAACCCCAGGCCGCCTGGGCCACCGCGCGCAGGCTGTCGAACATGGCCAGCTCGGTGGCCTGGCTGCTCTCCAGCTGCTCCACCGGCAGGTCGTTCCACTGGCAGAACCGGATGCCCAGCAGCGCGGGGTGGTCGTCGGGCAGGTCCTCGCCGTGCATGTCGCCGGGCCGGAACTGCTCGTAGATCCGTCGCGCGTCGCTCTTCTTGCGCTGGCTGCCGTCGGGGTTGCGGCCGCCGTTGTAGTAGATGAACTGGTCGTTGCCGTTGACCAGCTTGTGCCCGCGGTTGATCAGGTCCTGCACCGAGAGCAGGCCCTCCCGGTCGCTGGTCCAGTGCTCGATCACGGTGCTCGGGTCCACCCGCACCACCTGCGCGTGCACCCGCTGCATGTCGCTCCAGATGCGGATCTGCTTGCCGTGCCTGCGAATCCGCTCCGCGCCGTCGTTGATGAAGCCGTTGAAGGCGTCCCAACCGTTTGCCTGCCCGCCGTAGCGGCGCCTGCCGTACTCGGCCAGCTGCGGGAAGTCGTCGATGCCGCCCGCCCAGGCCGGGTACTCGTCCGCGCCGAAGTGCCACACCGGGCCGGGGAAGATCGGCAGGTACTGCTCGATCAGGCCGAAGGCCCACTCCCGCGCGGCGTCGTTGCTGATGTCCAGCGCGTTGTGCCGGTACTCGCCGCTGGGGTGGCGCAGCTGGTACTGCCGGTGCGGCGGCAGCACCTGGTCCATGTGGCCCGGCATGTTCAGCTGCGGCAGCACGGTGACGTGGTACTGCTCGCTGAGCCGGGCGATCTGTTCCAGCTCCTGGCGGGTCACGCCCACGCCGTCGACGTAGATGACCAGCTCGTTGAACTTCAGGTAGGACAGGTCCCGGATCTGGTTGGTCCACCAGCCCATGTCGTAGTGCTTGGTGGCGTTGCACAGCAGCGCCCCGCGCACGGTGTAGCGCGGCCAGTCCCGGATCCGCCCGGCCTGGATCGGCTCGCCCGCGGTGCCGTGCAACAGCTGCAACACCGTGCGGGAGCCCCAGAACACGCCGAGCCTGCGCCGGGCGTGCAGCCGCAGCACCGGCCCGATCTCCAGCTGGTAGCCCTCCTCGCCGAGCTGCTCGTCGCTGAGCCCCAGTCCCAGGACCAGATCGCCGTCCCTGGCGTCGGCCGCGGCCGCGGTGCGCACCTTGGGCGGAGCGGTCTCGAACAGCAGGCCGAGGTCGACCGCGAAGGTGTTCGCGTCCGCGGTCAGCTCGGCCGACGCGGCCGGGTCCACCAGGATCGTGCTGCCGGGACCGAACCGGTACCGGCCATCACTGGCCGCCCAGCTCTGGACCGCCGGGATGGTCCGTGGAGTCACGATGGCCCCCCTCTGATCAGCGAGCAGAACACCAGGAACCTATCTCGGTGCAAAACTCACCAACAAGCGGCCATCGGAGCGGATTTGCCTAGACCCGCGCTGTTACCGCAGGTAGAGGGCAGGGTCAACCGCAGTGCTCGAACGGACTGTTATAAACCGCCGAGCCCACCGAACCGCCCCATTTCACGCATTTACCGGCCGCCGCCTTGCGCACCGGACCCGCGTAGTAGTCGAAACTCCCCGCGTCGGTCGCCCGCGCCTCGCCCTGCACCTCCAGGTAGGCCGACACCGCCGACGCGGTGCCGATCGAGGCGCCCTTGAGCGTCACCACGCAGTTGCTGCCGTTGCCCGCGTTGAACGCCAGCGCCACCGAACCGGCCGCGCCCAGCGAAGCGGTGTCGATCACACTGTACCCGGCGCCGCACACCTCGGCCGCGTCGTAGGGGTTGCCGCCGCCACCGCAGTTGCGGGAGGTCAGCGTCTGGTTCGGGTAGCCGAAACGGGCGCCGTTGAAGTAGGCGGGCTGGATGTTGCCGGGGTAGGAGGTGTCGGTGGTGCGCACCTCGTAGTGCAGGTGCGGGGTGATGTTGTTGCCCGGCCTGCTGGTGTTGCCCACGGTGCCGATCTTCTGACCCTGCCTGACCTGCGCGCCGACCCCGACCGAGCGGACATCCAGGTGCGCGTAGTAGGTGCGCCAGCCGCCGCCGTGGTCGAGCACCACCAGGTTGCCGTAGCCGTTGACCGAACCCTGGTGCGCGGAGGTGATCACCTTGCCCGCGGCGGCCGCGGACACCGTGTCGCCCTTGTCCGCGCCGGGGCTGCCGCCGCGGTTGAAGTCGATCTCGTAGGCGCGGTGCGCGCTGCTGTTGTCGTTGTCGCCGTTCCAGGCCTGTCCGCAGGGGAAGGGCAGCTGGAAGTTGGGGCGGGGACCGGCTGCCTGGGCCGCGGGCGCGACCGCCACCGAGGCGGCCGCGAGCAACAGTCCTACTCCCGCCGCTACCAGATGTCTGATTTTCATGCTTCCGTCCCTCCTGTCGGCGTCGACAGCGTGCGGGCGGCGCGTACAGAACGGCTTCAAACCGCATACAACCGCGAGCCCGGCGGGGGTGAGATGACCCAGGACGAACTGGACTTCCGGGTGCTCGGACCGCTGGAGGTCAGGGCGCAGCGGCTCGCGCTGCCCATCGGCGGCCTCAAGCCGCGCCAGCTGCTGGCCACCCTGCTGCTCAACCCGAACCGCCTGGTACCGGCGGAGACGCTGGTGGACGTGCTGTGGCCGCAGTCGCCGCCGCGCTCGGCGGTGCCGAACCTGCGCACCTACGTCAGCACCCTGCGCAGCAGCCTGCGCGCCGGTGGCGAGGAGCGGATCCTGGCCCAGCCGCGCGGCTACGCCATCGTGGTCCGGCCGGACGAGCTGGACCTGCTGGTCTTCGAGGAGCTGACCGCCAGGGCCAGGCAGAGCCGGGCCGACGGACGGCTGGAACTGACCGTGGAGCTGCTGCGCCGGGCCGACGGGCTGGTCCGGGGCGCGCCGCTGGAGGACCTGCCACCGGCCCCTGGCTGGACCGCACAGCTGCGCCGGGTGGAGGAACGCGTCCTGCAGGCCACCGAGGAGCGGCTGGCCGCCCTGGTGGCGCTGGGCCGCTACGAGCCCGCCATCGCCGAGCTGCGCGAGCTGCTGGCCCGGCACCCGTTCCGGGAGGGCCTGAGCCAGCAGCTGATGCTCGCGCTGGCCGGGACCGGCCGGGACGCCGAGGCCCTGCAAACGTTCGCCGACCTGCGCCGCGGCCTGCTGGAGGAGCTGGGCGCGGAGCCCGGCCAGGAGTCCAGGCGCATCCACGCCGCGCTGCTCTCCGGCGAGCTGCCCGCCACCGAGCCGGTGGTGGCCCCGGCGACCCGGTCCGCGGTCAGCCAGCTGCCGCCCGCCGACGGCGACTTCACCGGCCGTGGCCCGGCATTGGACCAGCTGACCGCGCTGCTGCAACCGGTGTCCCCCGAGCTGGGCGCGGCCCGGATCGCGGTGCTCACCGGACCGGCGGGCGCGGGCAAGTCCGCGCTGGCGGCCCAGGCCGCGCACGCGGTGCGGGCCCGGTTCCCGGACGGCCAGCTGTACCTGGACCTCGGCGGCTCGCACCGGCCCGCACCCACCGGCCGCCTGCTCGCCGAGCTGCTGCGCTCCCTCGGCGTCACCGACCTGCCCGACGGCCTGGCCGAGCGGGCCGCCCGCTACCGCTCCGCGCTGGCCGAGCGGCGGGTGCTGGTGTGGCTGGACGACGCCGCGGGCGCGGCCCAGGTCCGGCCGCTGCTGCCGGCCACCAGCGGCTGCGCGGTGCTGGTCACCAGCCGCCGGGGACTGACCGAACTGCCCGGGGTGCACGAGGTCCCGGTGGAGGCGCTCACCCCGGCCGAGGGCGACCGGCTGCTGGCCAGGATCGTCGGCTCGGCCCGGATCGCGGCCGAACCCGAGGCCGCCGCGGCCATCCTGCGCGCCTGCGGCGGACTGCCGCTGGCGGTGCGGATCGCGGGCGCCCGGCTGGCCGCCCGGCCCGCCTGGCGGCTGGCCACCCTGGCCGAGCGCCTGGCCGACCCGGCGCGGCGGCTGGCCGAGCTGCGCTGCGGCGACCTGGACGCGGGCGCGGGCATCGCGGAGTCCAGGCGCGGGCTGAGCCTGGCCGCCGCGACCACCTTCCTGCGCTGGGGCCTGCTCGGACCGTCCCCGGTGCGCGCGGAGACCCTGGGCGATCCGGCCGCGGTGGAGGAGCTGGTGGACGCCGGGCTGGCCGCGGTGGCCACCGCGAGCGGCCCGCGCTACCGGCTGCCGGAACTGCCGCGCTGCGCCGCGATCGCCGACGCGCCAACGGATCCGGCCTGGGTGGGGCAGGTGCTGGACGGCTGGCTGCACCGCGCCCGCGCCGCCGCCGCTGCCCTGCCGGTCAACATCTTCACGCCAGGCCAACGAGATCATCTCGCCACCGAACCGCTGACCCGCGCGCTGGCCTGGCTGGACGCCGAGCGCCCCGCGCTGGTCGAGGCGGTCGAGCTGGCCGCCCGGCACGGCGAGCACGACACCGCCGCCGGGCTGGCGCTGGCCCTGGTGCCCTACTTCGACCTGGGCAGCCACCACGAGGACTGGGAACGGACGCACCAGGCCGCTTTGCCGGTCTCCCAAGGGGAACAGCGGGCGGCGCTGCTGCGCGGGCTCGGCCAGCTGCACCTGTACCGGGACGAGTACCAGCGGGCCAGGGAACGTTTCACCGCCGCGCACCAGCTCTTCGCCGACGACTACGGCCGCGCGCTGGCCCGGTGCGGGCTGGGCGCGCTGGCCAGGGTGCTCGAGCGCCCGGCCGAGGCGCTGGAGCACCACCGCACCGCGCTGATCGCCTTCCGCGCCAAGGGTGACGCGTGCGCGGAGGCCTACGCGCGCAGTGCGATCGGCTCGGCCAGGATGGCCCAGCACCGGCTGGACGAGGCGCTGCTGGCCTTCACCGACGCGCTCCGGCTGGCCAGGCTGGCCGGGGACGAGCACCGCGCCGCGCACGTGCTGCACCAGCTCGGCCTGCTGCACCACCGGCAGGGCAGGCCGGACCGTGGACTGTCCTGTTTGGACGAAGCGCTGTCGGTCTTCGAGCGGCTCCGGGACGCGCACGGCGAGGCGTATGTGTTGCGCGCCTTGGGAGAGCTGCACTCCGCGGACGGCCGTCGCGCCTGCGGGCGCAGCTCCCTGGAACGCGCGGTCCGCCTCTACCAGCGGCTGGGCGACCGGCACGGCGAGGCCGGGGCCACCCAGCTGCTCGGCGAGGTGCTCCGCGGCGAGCGCCGGGAGGCACTGGCCGAGGAGCACCTGCGCCGCGCCCTACGGCTGTGGCGGGACCTGCGCTTGCCGCCTCAGCCGGTGACCCGGTTGAGGGCGGGCAGGTAGCCCTCGGCGTTGCCCTTGCTGTTGGGGTGGTAGGACTCCACGATCGGCCAGCTCAGCCCGTTGACCCACTCGTTGGACGAGCAGATCCCGTGCGTGGTGAACGAGGCGCGCACGTCCACGTAGGTGCCGCCGTTGGCCGAGGCGCGTCCGGCGACCACGTCGGAGAGGATGTCCGCGGCCGAGTTCAGCTTGACCCGCTTGGTCTGGCTCATCCCGCCGAAGGAGCAGGACGGGCCGCCGTCGAACAGCCTCGGGTAGCCCACCACCACCAGCTTCGCGTTGGGCGCCTTGGCTTTGATGGCCCGGTACACCGAGTCCAGGCGGGCCGGCAGGTCCCGCTGGGCGAAGGCGATCGCACCGTCCACCGCGCCGCGGCAGTCGCCGTCACTGCCGAGCTGGCAGCGGGTGAGGATGTCGGCGAAACCCGCGTCGTTGCCGCCGATGCCGACCGTGACCAGGTCGGTGTTGGCGTTCAGCGCGCCCAGCTGGTTGTTCAGCACGTCCGCGGTGCGCGCCCCGGAACAGGCGGCGAAGGTGAACGAGCTGGCCTGGTGGGACTTGGCCCAGAGCGCGGGGTAGGCCAGCTGGCTGCGGCGGCAGTCGCCGCTGCCGGAGTCGTACTGCCGGGTGCCCACCCCCGAGTGGTAGGAGTCGCCGAGCGCCACGTAGTCCACGGGCGCGGCGGCCTTCCTCGGCGCGGCCATCGCCGGTGCGGCGGTGACCGCACCGGCGACGAACAGGGCCGCGACACAGGCCAGTAACCGGTTCGGGTTCATGGTCCATACCTCCGTGCAGGGTCAGTGAGGTAGAACACAAATTAACTCGTGGGTAACATGGCCGGTACCGCCTTGAGCGGGTAGTTCCAGCAGGCGTTCTACGCTACAACCGCGCACACCGGAGCGGGTGTGCGCAGCTCACCGGTCTGCTTGGGCAGGCCGTTCACCGGGTCGACACCGAAGATTCCGATCACGTTGCCGCGCTGGTTGGAGCTGTAGAGCGTGCGACCGTCCCTGGTGACCTCCAGGTGCCGCGGCCAGTCCCCGCCGCTGCCCGGCGTGCCGGCCAGGGTGACCTTGCGGCCGCCCTCGCTGGTGGCGAAGACCGCGATGCTGTTGTGCCCCCGGTTGGCGCCGTAGACGAACCGGCCGTCCGGGGAGATGGTGATCCCGCCGGGGTAGTTCTGCACGCCGGTGCCCGGCGGCAGGGTGGAGATCCGCTGGCCCGCGGTGAGCTTGCCGGAGGCCGGATCATAAGCCGCCACAACGAGTGTGGAGTCCAGCTCGTTGAGGATGTAGACGGTGCGGCCGTCCGGGTGGAACACCAGGTTGCGCGAGCCCGCGCCCTTGGCCAGGGCCAGCGTGGAGCGCAGGGTGAGCCGGCCCGCGTTGAGGTCCAGGGTGTAGGTGTAGACCGAGGAGGTGCCCAGATCCGTTGCCAGCACGTGCTTTCCGTCCGGGCTGACCACCACCTGGTGCGCGTGCGGCTTGCCGGGGTGCTGCACGATGTGGGTCGGGTTGCCCAGCGCGCCATCGGCGCGGACCGGCAGCACGCCGACGGTGCCGGAGGTGTAGTTGGCGGTCAGCAGGTACCGGCCGCTGGGGTGCACGACGAGGTGGCAGGGGTGCGCGCCACCACTGGAGCGGGCGCCGAGTGAACGCAGGGATCCGTTGCCCGTCACGGAGAACGCGCTGACCGTGCCCTTGTCCAGCTCGTTCACCGCGTACACCGTGCTGCCGCCGGAACCGACCGCGATGTAGGAGGGGCTCGCGTTGGGCACGGTGGACTCGACGGTCAGCTTGCCCGCCGCGTCCGCCTTGGCCAGGCCGATTCCCTTGCCACCACTGGCGGCGTCGGTGTAGGTGCCGAGGTAGACCCGCCCGGCCGGGGCGCAGACCTCGCCGCCGGACTCCGCCGCCGAGGCGGCCCCGGTGCTCATCAGGCCACCGCCGACGACGGCCGCGCCGACCGCTCCGAGGAAAGTGCGACGCCCGATATCCGCCATGTCACCGCTCCTGTCGTCGTCCTGCTCATCGCGCCCACACTGGACTGGACCACTGCGGTTTGGGAAGAGGGCGCAACGAAGATTGCAGCTGACGCAACTCACCCGATCGATTCACGGTTTTAACACCGTTGCAACAGATCGCCGTCCAATCTGACGATTGCGCAACAAACCACTGTAGTGCGCAACACTCGGCGGATGAAATCTCCGCAATCGGGGGCTTAGCCTTTACGCCATGACCGCCATTGCCGAGCACCCCACCACGACCGGCGAGCCCTGCTCCCCCGGCGATTTCATCGCGCTGGACGAGGAGTGGAGCACGCACAACTACCACCCGCTCCCGGTGGTGATCGCCGAGGCGGAGGGCGCCTGGGTGACCGACGTGTCCGGCCACCGCTACCTGGACTTCCTCGCCGGGTACTCGGCGCTGAACTTCGGCCACCGGCACCCCGCGCTGGTGGCCGCGGCCACCGAGCAGCTCAACCGGCTCACCCTGACCAGCCGCGCGTTCCACCACGACCAGTTCGGCCTGTTCTGCCGTGAGCTGGCCGAGCTGACCGGCACCGAGATGGTGCTGACCATGAACTCCGGCGCGGAGGCGGTGGAGTCGGCGATCAAGGTCGCCCGCAAGTGGGCCTACCGGGTCAAGGGCGTGCCGCAGGGCCAGGCGCAGATCGTGGTGGCCGGGTCCAACTTCCACGGCCGCACCACCACCATCATCTCCTTCTCCACCGACGAGGACGCCCGCGCCGACTTCGGCCCGTACACCCCCGGCTTCGTGGTGGTGCCCTACGGCGACGCGGCCGCGCTGGCGGCGGCGATCACCGAGCACACCGCCGCGGTCCTGGTCGAGCCGATCCAGGGCGAGGCCGGCGTGGTCGTGCCGGGACCGGGCTACCTGGCCGAGGTCCGGCGGCTGTGCGACGAGCGCAACGTGCTGATGATCGCCGATGAGATCCAGTCCGGCCTGGCCCGCACCGGCCGCCTGCTGGCCCTGGACCACGAGGGCGTGCGCGCGGACCTGTACACCCTGGGCAAGGCCCTCGGCGGCGGCATCCTGCCGGTGTCCGCGGTGGTCGGCAGCCGCGCGGTGCTCGGCGTGCTCCAGCCCGGCCAGCACGGCTCCACCTTCGGCGGCAACCCGCTGGCCTGCGCGGTGGGCCGCGCGGTGGTCGGCCTGCTGTCCACCGGCGAGTTCCAGCAGCGCTCAGCCGAGCTGGGCGCGCACCTGCACGGCCGCCTCAACGCGCTGATCGGCCACGGCGTGGCCAAGGTCAGCGGCCGCGGCCTGTGGGCGGGCGTGGAGATCGCCCCCGGTGGCCCCACCGGCCGCGAGGCGTCCAAGGCCCTGGCGGCCAGGGGCGTGCTCTGCAAGGAGACCCACGACAACACCCTCCGGATGGCCCCGCCCCTGGTGATCACCAAGGAGGAGCTCGACCTGGGCATCGACGCCCTCACCGAGGTCCTCTCCCGCTGACACCCCGAGTGTTGGCCGAACTCGTACGGTGTGTTGGCCGAAGTGGGACACCAACTTGGGCCAACACACCGTCCAGTTCGGCCAACGCGGGGTACGAGTTCGGCCAACACTCGGGTGGGGTGGCCCGGCCTGGCCCAACTCGCGCCGTGAGCTGGGCCAGGCCGGGGTCTCAGAAGAACCCGAGCTTCTTCGGCGAGTAGCTGACCAGCAGGTTCTTGGTCTGCTGGTAGTGCTCCAGCATCCGCAGGTGGTTCTCCCGCCCGATGCCGGACTTCTTGTACCCGCCGAAGGCCGCGTGCGCCGGATAGGCGTGGTAGCAGTTGGTCCACACCCGCCCGGCCTTGATCTCCCGGCCGAACCGGTAGGCCTGCGCGCCGTCCCTGGTCCACACACCCGCGCCGAGCCCGTACTGGGTGTCGTTGGCCAGCCGCAGCGCTTGTTCGTCGGTGTCGAAGGTGGCCACCGAGACCACCGGCCCGAAGATCTCCTCCTGGAACACGCGCATGTCGTTGGTGCCGCGGAAGATCGTCGGCTCGACGTAGTAACCGCCGGGGTAGCCCTCGACACTGCGGGTGCCGCCGCCGGTGAGCAGCTCAGCGCCCTCCTGCCGGCCGATCTCCAGGTAGGACAGGATCTTCTCGTACTGCTCGTTGCTGACCTGCGCGCCGATCATGGTCGCCGGGTCGAGCGGGTCGCCGCCCACGATGGCCTCGGTGCGGGCCAGGCAGCGGGCCATGAACTCCTCGTAGATGCGGGAGTGGATCAGCGCCCTGGACGGGCAGGTGCACACCTCGCCCTGGTTGAGCGCGAACATCACGAAGCCCTCGACCGCCTTGTCCAGGAAGTCGTCGTCGGCCGCGGTGACGTCGGCGCGGAAGACGTTGGGGCTCTTGCCACCCAGCTCCAGCGTCACCGGCACGATGTTCTCGCTGGCGTACTGCATGATCAGCCGCCCGGTGGTGGTCTCCCCGGTGAAGGCCACCTTGGCCACCCGAGGACTCTGCGCCAGCGGTTTCCCCGCCTCCACACCAAAACCGTTGACCACGTTGACCACACCCGGCGGCAGCAGGTCCGCGATCAGCTCGATCAGCAGCAGCAGGCTCGCGGGCGTCTGCTCGGCCGGTTTGATCACCACGCAGTTCCCGGCGGCCAGCGCGGGCGCGAGCTTCCAGGCGGCCATCAGGATCGGGAAGTTCCACGGGATGATCTGCGCGACCACGCCCAGCGGCTCCTGGAAGTGGTAGGCCACGGTGTCCGCGTCCAGCACCCCGATGCTGCCCTCCTGCCCGCGGATCACCCCGGCGAAGTACCGGAAGTGGTCCACCGCAAGGGGCAGGTCCGCGGCCAGGCACTCCCGGACCGGCTTGCCGTTCTCCCAGGTCTCGGCGACCGCGAGCGGCTCAAGGTGCTCCTCGATCCGGTCCGCGATCCGGTTGAGCAGCCGGGAACGCTCGGTCACCGAGGTCCGTCCCCAGCCGTCCGCGGCCGCGTGCGCGGCATCCAGCGCCAGCTCCACATCGGCCGCCCCGGACCGCGCCACCTCGCAGAAGGCGTGCCCGGTGACCGGACTGGGGTTGTCGAAGTAGCGGCCGGCCACCGGCGCGACCCACTTGCCGCCGATGAAGTTGTCGTAGCGGACGGCGAACTCGACGATGCTGCCCTCGGTTCCCGGCTGGGCATACGCCATGGGACTCCCCTTCCGGCGCCGGAGTGCGTGCGGCCCACCATGGCCGCCCAAGGTTGGCGCGAGGTTGGCGTGGGGGTTTCAGGCCTGGCTGAAGTAGGTGCGCTTGCCCCCTCCCGCAGGCACAATCCCCAATCGATACAGCCTGTAACAATTGGAGGGGCACCATGTCCAAGGCACGACTCGCCGGCGCCGCGCTCGCCGCGTTCGCCACCGCCGCCACCATCGGCCTGGCCGGGGCGGCCCCCGCCTCCGCCGCGCTGGCCGACTGTCCGAACGGCCACCTCTGCATCTGGGACGGCGCCGCCTTCGCGGGCAAGCCGATGTACAACGGCCCGGCGGGCGGCGGCATCGTCTACCTCAACGGGCCGTTCGGGCACATGAACGACCGGGCGTCCTCGCTGTCCAACAAGACCGGCCGGGACCTCTGCTGGTACGAGCACTTCGACCCCAGCAACGGCCGGGTGTGGGGCAGGCACGACCACCCGTCCTACTTCCTGGACGCGCGCCAGCTCTCGCCGAACGACTCGCTGAGCGCGCTGGGCGCCTGCGTCTGAGCCGATCCGCTCGCGGGGTGGGGTCAGGCCGAGCGCAGCTTGTGCAGCTGGGCCAGCACCACCCCGCGCCGGACGTCGGCCGGGTCCAGCCTGCGCAGGGCGAGTTGGTGGGCCTCGAGGTCGTACGGGTGGCGGGACAGGTAGGCCAGCAGGTGGTCGGTCTGCGGTGAGCGGAGCACCGCCTCGCGCAGCGCGACCTCGATGATCTCCCGCCACTCCCGGATGCCGGGGGCCTCGGAGTCCGGCAGCAGCGAGCCGCGGTAGTGCCGCAGCGCGGTGGTCACCTCGCGCGCGGCCAGCGCGTCCAGCACCGCGCGGGCGTCCGAGGCGACCGGGGCGCACAGGTGGTAGCTGCGGGTGGTGACACCGCCGCGCAGGGCCCGGCGCAGGTGGCTGACCTCGGCTTTGAGTGTGGTGCGGTGCACCGGGCGGTCGGCGTAGAGGGCGTCCTGGAGCTGTTCCGGGGTCAGGCCGTCGGGGTGCAGGGTCAGCAGGGTGAGGATCTCCAGCTGGCGCGGGCGCAGCGGGACCGGGGCGCCGCCGTCGAGCAGCTCGCCGCGGCCGAGGCAGCGCAGCGACCAGCCCGCCGGGGCCAGGTCCAGCGGCGACTCGGCCAGGCGTGCCTCCAGCGCGCTGACCAGGGTGCGGACCGTGGGCATGGCCAGCGGGTGCGAGCGGTCCCAGGTGGTGGACAGGTCCAGCACGCCGAGCACCTTGCCGTTGGGCGCGTGCACCGGCGCGGAGTAACAGACCCAGCCGTGCAGGGCCTGCACCAGGTGTTCGGCCGAGAAGCAGGTGGCGGGCCGGTTGTGGTCCAGGGCCAGCGACAGCGCGTTGGTGCCCATCGCGGTCTCCGACCAACGCCCGCCGGCGGCGAAGTTCACGCGTTCGGCGCGGCGGCGCATCACCCGACCGCCGAAGGTCCACAGGATGGTGCCGCCCGCGTCGGCGACCGCGGCCACGTAGCCCGCGTCCTCGGCGATGCTGCGCAGCTCGGCCGTGGAGGCCAGCACCGGCTCGCGCAGCGGCGAGTCCTGCCAGCGGGCATCCGCGCAGCTCGGCGCGCTGTCGCGGGCCGGGCTCACCTCGGGCAGCGCCCGCGCCCAGGACTGGGTGACCTCGGGGTCGACCGCGGCCGCCGCGCCCGGCGACCGGTGCGCCACCCAGCACTCCCAGTCCCGCTCCAGCTGGGCGCGGCGCTGGCGGAGGGCGGTCCGTGGCGGCATCCATCACACGTTAGGGGGATGATGGCGGGGTGGATAGGGGAGAGAGCGCGGTGTCGCGCGACTGGGTCAAGCCCAGCGAGGTCTTTGCCAGGGGTCGCGCGCTGCGGGAGGAGGTGCGGCCGAGGCTGCACGACCACGCCGCGCTGGGCGCGGACCGGCCGGGGGCGGTGGAGTTCGTGCACGCCAGCAACTCGCCCCGGCTGCCGGAGCTGGTGCCGCTGCGGGTCGGGCGGATGCTGGCCTCGCCGTTCGCGTTCTTCCGGGGTGCGGCCGAGCTGATGGCCGCCGACCTGGCCGCCACGCCCGCCAGCGGGATCAGCGCGCAGATCTGCGGGGACGCGCACGCGGCCAACTTCGGGCTCTTCGGCACCAACGAGGGCCGGATCGTGATGGACATCAACGACTTCGACGAGACCGTGCCCGGCCCGTGGGAGTGGGACCTCAAGCGGCTGGCGACCAGCCTGGTGCTGGCCGGCCGCGAGGGCGGGGTCTCCGAGGACGGCTGCGCCAAGGCCGCCGAGGACGCGGTGCGCGCCTACCGCAAGACCATGGCCCGGCTGGCCGAGCTGCCGTTCCTGGAGTCCTGGAACGCGCTGGCCGACGCCTCCACCATCAGCAAGGTCAAGGCGGACGAGCTGCTCGACGACTTCGAGAAGGCATCGAAGAAGGCGCGCAAGAACACCAGCCGCAAGGTCGCGGCCAAGTGGACCAGGCAGGTCGAGCGGGACCACTGGCGATTCGTGGAGGAGCTGCCCGTGCTCAGGCACGTCAGCGCGCCCACCGCCGAGGCGGTCGCGGCCAGCCTGGACTCCTACGTCGGCACCCTGCGCGAGTCCCGCCGCAACCTGATCCGCCGCTACCGCGTGGCCGACGTGGCCTTCCGGGTGGTCGGCACCGGCAGCGTGGGCCTGCGCAACTACCTGGTCCTGTTGCACGGCAACGAGGACGACGCACTGGTGCTCCAGGTCAAGCAGGCCAACCCGTCCTGCCTGACGAAGTACCTGGACATCCCGGCCTATGAGCACGAGGGCAAGCGGGTGGTCGAGGGCGCCCGGCTGGTGCAGGCCGAGACGGACATCCTGCTCGGCTGGACCACGGTGGACGGGCGGCACTACATCGTGCGCCAGTTCCGCAACATGAAGGGCGACATCGACCCGACCGCGCTGCGCAAGGACCACCTCGACGACTACGGCAGGCTGGCCGGCGCCCTGCTGGCCAGGGCGCACTGCCGCTCGGCCGACCCCAGGCTGCTCGCCGGCTACTGCGGCGAGGACGACGAGCTGGACGAGGCGGTTGCCCGCTACGCGGTCCGCTACGCCGACGCCACCGAGGCCGACCACGCCGACCTGGCCGCCGCGGTCAAGCGCGGCGAACTCACCGCCGAGCTCGAAGACCGCGACTAACGGCCAACACACCGTACGACAACGGCCAACACTCCGCCAGCCTCTCAACCTGCCGAGTGTTGGCCGTTGTCGTACCGTGTGTTGGCCGTTGTGGGACCGAGTGTTGGCCGTTGTGGGACGGTGTGTTGGCTGTTAGCGGGCGCGCTGGACTCGGGCCTCGTCCCAGACCGGCGTGTTCGCCTCGCTGACCGTGCCGTCGGCGCGGAAGATCAGGAAGCGGTCGAAGCTGGCCGCGAACCAGCGGTCGTGGGTGACCGTGACCACCGTGCCGTAGAACTGCTCCAGCGCTTCCTGCAGGGCTTCGGCCGAGGTGAGGTCCAGGTTGTCGGTGGGCTCGTCCAGCAGCAGCAGGGTGGCCCCGGACAGCTCCAGCAACAGGATCTGGAACCGGGCCTGCTGGCCGCCGGAGAGGGTCTCGAACCTCTGGTCGCCGCTGGTGTGCAGGCCGTAGCGGCGCAGCGCGGACATGGCCCGGCCGCGGTCCATCCCGGTGCGGCCGTCCTCGCCGGTCCACAGCAGCTCGACCAGGGTCTTGCCCAGCCACTCCGGGTGGTCGTGGGTCTGGGCGAACAACCCTGGCACCACCCTGGCGCCCAGCTTGCACAGTCCACTGTGGACAACCGTGGGGTCTTCGTTGAGCAGGCGCAGGAAATGGCTCTTGCCGGAGCCGTTGGAGCCCAGCACCGCCACCCGGTCGCCGAAGAAGATCTCGGTGTCGAACGGCTTCATCAGCCCGGTCAGCTCCAGGCCCGCGCAGGTGATCGCGCGCAGCCCGGTGCGGCCGCCGCGCAGCCGGGGCGTGAGCTTCTCCTCGGTGGGCAGCTCCGGCGGCGGACCGGCCTCCTCGTACTTGCGCAGCCTGGTCTGCGCGGCCTGGTACTGCGAGGCCATGCCGTCGTTGTACTCGGCCTTCTGCTGCAACATCCGGACCAGCTCCTTGAGCTGCTGGCGCTTCTCCTCCCAGCGCCGGTGCAGCTCGGCGATCTTGTCCCAGCGCGCCTCCCGCACGGCGTGCCAGGTGCGGAAGCTGCCGCTGTGCGTCCAGGCCGAATGACCCTCCACGGTGACCACGTGCGTGGCCGCCTGGGCCAGCAACTCCCGGTCGTGGCTCACCAGCACGATGGCTTTGTCCGAAGTGGACAGACGTTGTTCCAGCCAGCGCTTGCCGGGCACGTCCAGGTAGTTGTCCGGCTCGTCCAGCAGCAGCACCTGTTCCCGGCCGCGCAGCAGCACCTCCAGCACCAGGCGTTTCTGCTCACCGCCGGAGAGGGTCTTCACGCCGCGGAAGCGCGCCCGGTCGAACGGCACGCCCAGCGCGGCCACGGTCACGGTGTCCCACAACACCTCGGCCTCGTAGCCGCCGACCTCGCCCCAGGCGACCAGCGCGGCCGCGTACCGCATCTGGGTGGGCTCGTCGTCGGTGTCCATCAGCGTCAGCTCGACCTCGTCCAGCTCGGCCGCGGCCGCCCTGATCGGCTCCGGCGCGACCGCCAGCAGCAGGTCGCGGACCGTGCGGTCATCGCGCACCGAGCCGACGAACTGCGGCATCACCGCCAGCCCGCCCTGCACCGACACGCTGCCCTCCACCGGCTTCAGCTCGCCGGAGAGGATGCGCAGCAGCGTGGTCTTGCCGGCGCCGTTGGCGCCCACCAGCGCGACCACCTGACCGGCACTGGCCTTCACCGACACCTCGGCGAACAACTCGCGCCCGTCCGGCAGGACATAGGACAGGCCGCCTGCCTCGAGATAACCCACGCCGCCGATGGTGCCCGAGCGCCGGGGCGGCTGGCGAACGCTTTACCGCCCGGCGGCCGCGGCGTCGCGCGAAAGGGCGACCAGGCGGGAGACCGCGCGCAGGTACTTCTTCCGGTAGCCGCCGCGCAGCATCTCCTCGGTGAACAGCTCGGAGAGCGGCTGCCCGGAGACCACCACCGGGATGGCCCGGTCGTACATCCGGTCGGCCAGCACCACCACCCGCAGCGCCACGTCCTGGTTCGGCACCGGGTGCAGCTCGCGCAGGTGCACCGCGGGCACCCCGTCCAGCAGCCGCCCGTACTTCGACGGGTGCAGGGTGGCCAGGTGCGCGCACAGCTCGGCGAAATCGTCCACAGTGGACCCCGGCCGGTCCGCGGCCAGCGCGTCCAGCTCGGCGCCGGTCACCGGGTCCGGCGCGGGCGGCAGGCCGCGGTGCCGGTAGTCCGGGCCGTCCACCCGGACCACGGTGAACTTCGCCGACATCGCCTGGATCTCGCGCAGGAACAGCTCCGCGTCGAAGCGGCCCTCGCCGAGCTTGTCCGGCAGCGTGTTGGAGGTCGCCGCGACGAAGACCCCGGCCGCGGTCACCTCGTGCAGCAGCCGGGTGACCATGGTGGTGTCGCCGGGGTCGTCCAGCTCGAACTCGTCGATCGCCAGCAGCCGGTGCTCGGACAGCCTGCGCACCGCCTCGGCGAAGCCCAGCGCGCCGACCAGGTGGGTCAGCTCGACGAAGGTGCCGTAGGCCTTGGGGCCGGGCACCGCGTGCCAGACCGAGGCGAGCAGGTGCGTCTTGCCCACGCCGAACCCGCCGTCCAGGTACAGCCCCGGCTTGGCCACCGCGGCCGGCTTGGCGCCGAACAGGCCGCCGATCCAGGACCTGCGCGGCGGCCCGGTGATCACCTTGGCGCAGAAGGCCTGCCCGGCCTCGACCGCGGCGGCCTGGCTGGGCTCCTCCGGATTGGGCAGGTAGGTCTCGAAGCGCACCGCGTCGAACCGGGGCGGCGGGACCATCCCGGCCACCAGGTCCGCCGGGTCGATCTCCGGGCGACGATCCACCAGGCGCGCGCTCGACATTCCGGCAGCGTATCCGGCGCCGGGTCCGCTAATGCAGGCCCGCCCACAGCAGCAGCTGCCCGGCCAGCGCAGCCACCAGCAGGCCCATCAGGGCCGCGGCCACCCCGGTCGGCACCGGCCTGCGCACCGCCATCCAGTCCAGCATGGCCAGCGCGACCCCGCCGACCAGCAGGCCGCCGAGGGCCACCGCCACCGCCACGAGCAGGCCGAACGCGGGCGCCAGGCCCACCGCCCCGGCCGCGCAGCAGGCCAGCAGCACCGCGGCCGCGGGCAACAAGGAGTCCGTCCGCTTCTTCCGACTGAGGTCTTCCACGGGCACCGTCCCCGACTTCGGCGTCGAAACCTCTCACCCTGAATACGAGGAAAACACGCCCTCCGGACCACTCACCGGTGGTCCTTCTCACATCGTGACCTGGCCGCCCGCGCCGCCCGGCGAGCGGACCGAGGGGTTCCCGTGCTCAGATAGAGGCGTGGACTGGCTCTGGCCCTCGAACTCCCCCGCCGTCAGCACGCCCGCCGACGAGAGCGGGCTCGAAGCGCGCTACGCCTACCCGGACGGGCTGACCCGGCCCTGGCTGCGGGTCAACTTCGTGTCCAGTGTGGACGGTGCGGTGACCGTGGAAGGGCGCTCGCGAGGGCTGTCCACCGAGCTGGACAAGGAGATCTTCCTGCTGTCCAGAGACCTGGCCGACGTGATCCTGGTCGGGCTGCGCACCGCGGTGATCGAGGGCTACGCGGGTGCCAAGCCTGGTGCCGAGCGGCGGGCCCGCCGGGCCAGGCACGGGCTGTCCGCGGCGCCGCCGATCGCGCTGGTCACCACCACCTGCGCGCTGGACCCGGAGTCCGCGCTGCTGACCGACACCAGGGTGCCCCCGATCGTGTTCACCTGTTCGAACGCCCCCGCCGAGCGCCGGGCGGCGCTGACCGCGGCGGGCGCGGAGGTGGTGCTCACCGGCGAGGCGAGCGTGGACCTGGCCGTGGTGCTCGGCGAGCTGGACCGGCGTGGCATGCGCCGGATCGACTGCGAGGGCGGGCCCACCCTGTTCGGCTCGCTGATCGCCGCCGACCTGGTGGACGAGGTGTGCCTGACCGTCTCCCCGCTGCTGACCTCCGGCGACGCCACCCGGATCGCGCACGGCGCGCACCCGGACGCGCCCCGGCCGCTGCGCCTGGACTCGGTGCTGCACGAGGACGGCGCGCTGTTCCTGCGCTACCTGCGGGACCAACCGTGACCAGGGCCGACACCGACCTGCTCGCCGCGGCGGCGCGCGGGGACGACTCGGCCTTCGACGACCTGGTGCGGCGGCACACCAGCCGGATGTACCGGATCGCGGTGCGCATCGTGGGCGATGCGGCCGAGGCCGAGGACGTGGTGCAGGAGGCCTGGGTGTCGGCCTGGCGCGGGCTGGGCCGCTTCCGCGGCGAGGCCGCGCCGACCACCTGGCTGTTCCGGGTGGTCACCAACACCGCACTGGCCCACCTGCGCAAACGGCGGCCGACCGTGCCGCTGGAGGACACCCTCGAGCCCGCCATGACCGATGTCGCCGCCGACCCGGAACGGGCCGCGCTGCGCAGCGAGCAGGCCGGCCTGGTGCTGCGCGCGATCGCCACCCTGGAACCCAGCCAGCGGGTGCCGCTGGTGCTGCGTGAGCTGGAGGAACTCAGCTACGAGGAGGTCGCCGAGGTACTGGATGTGCCGGTGCCGACGTTGCGCTCCCGGCTCTACCGCGCCAGGGTGGCTCTGCTCGCCAAGTTGGAGGAACTGCGATGACCGGAGCGAACGCGGCCCTGCCGTGCGGCCGTCTGCGCGGTGACCTCCTGGCGCTGGTCGTCGACGGCGAGCTGGAGCCTGCCGACGCCGAGCTGGCCGGGCACGCCCGCGACTGCCCGCACTGCCAGACCGAGCTGGGCGCGCTGGACGGCCGCTGGGGCGCGGTGCGCGCCGCGGCCAAGGCCCCGGTGCCGATCCCGGACGGACTGGCCGCGCGGATGCTGGCCGGGGTGCGCGGGCTGCGCGGGGTGTTCTCCGCCGCGGACGCCGAGCTGGACCAGGGCGAGGGCAGGCTGACCGTGTCCGCGCGGGCGGTGCTCACGCTGGCCCGCCAGTTCGCGGTGGACGCCGTGCACGAGCTGCCGGGGGTGCACCTGCGCGGGCTCACCGGCGACGGCGCCGCGATCACCGTGTCGGTGTCGGTGCGCTACGGCGTGGCCGCGGACCTCGTCGCCCAGCGGCTGCGGCAGGACCTGCGCGCCCGGCTGGCCGGATCGCTGGCGGAGGCCGCGCCGGAGGTCATCGTGGAGGTGGGTGACGTGCTGCCGCCCCGACCGGGTATCGGACTTCCCCAGTTCGAGTGACAAACCGCGATGCGGTGGAGCCACGGGGCATCCGAACCGATGTCAGGTGAAGGACGAACACCTGACGTCGAGATCGATGCGAAGGAGTCCCCATGGCGCAGTCCACCACCACCGAGTCCGTGCCCGTCGCCCGCGGCGGCAACACCCCGGCCCGGTTGGCCGATGACACCTCGCAGGGCAAGACCACCATCTCCGCCTCGGTGGTGCAGAAGATCGCCGGCATCTCCGCCCGGGAGATCTCCGGGGTGCACGCGATGGGCGGCGGGGTCTCCAGGGCCTTCGGCGCGCTTCGCGAGCGCATCCCCGGCGGCGGCACCTCCGCCACCTCCGGCGTGCAGGTCGAAGTGGGTGAGAAGCAGGCCGCGATCGACCTGGACATCGTGGTCGAGTACGGCGCGTCCATTGTGGACCTGGCCAAGGCCGTGCGCCGCAACGTGATCACCGCTGTCGAGCGGATGACCGGCCTCGAGGTGATCGAGGTCAACATCGCGGTCAACGACATCAAGCTGCCCAGTGAGGACGACGAGGACAGCGAGACCAACACCAGGGTCGAATGATGACGGCCGAACTGGCGGACCGGATCGCCCAGGTCGTGCTGACCCACCCGAGCGTGGTGTCGCTGCACGGCGGCGCGTACGGGCAGGTGCTCTCGTACCTGCCCGGCCGCAAGGTGATCGGGGTGCGCAGCACCGGGGACGGCGAACCGGTGGAGGTCGGCGTGGTGCTGCGCTTCGGCGAACCGCTGCCGGAGGTGGTCACCGAGCTGCGCCAGCGGGTGCGGCAGGTGACCGGCGCGGTGCCGGTGGACATCACCGTGGTCGACGTGGTGGAGCCCGGCGAGTAGCCGATGGTGGACACGGGCGGCGAGCCCCCGGCGGACCGGGCGGCCTTCCGCGAGTACGTCCGGCGGCACCACCCCGATGTCGGCGGCGACCCGGCGGCCTTCGCCGCCGCGGTGGCGGCCTACCGGCGGCGGCAGGCCGAAGCTGAGTCCGAAGTGGACGACCGGTTCGACGCGCCGGTGGAGATTGTGGCGACACCACGGGGAATCCGCGGGATCGCCACCCGGATCGGCCGGTGGCGGGCGAAACGCAGGCGCCCGCCCCGGGTGAACTAAGGAGTGGGTTCGACGTGAACAGCACCCAGACCGGCCTGCTGGCCGGGCTCGTCCTCGGCGCGGCAGGCGCCCTCGGCGGGTTCACCGCTTTCCTGATCACCGTGCTCGTCGGCGCCATCGGCCTGGTCGTGGGCAAGGTGCTCGACGGCGAGCTGGACCTCGGCGAGCTGCTCGGACGTGGGAAGGACCGGTGAGCCAGCCCGATCCGGCGGACCGCGGCGGGCTGAGCATCGACCCCGGCGTGCTGCGCAAGGTGGTCGAGCACAGCGCGGACGGGGTGCCCGGCACCCTGCGCGTGCCCCGGAAGCTGGCCGGGGTCGGGATCGGCGAGCAGGGCGCCAGCGCCCGGCTCACCCTCTCCGGCAAGGACATCGACGTGCGGCTGGACCTGGCGCTGCGCTACCCGGCCCCGGTCCGGTCCACTGTGGACGCGGTCCGGGTGGCGGTCAGCGACGAGGTCGAACGGATCACCGGGTACCGGGTGCGGGTGGTGGACGTGACCGTCTCCGCGCTGCTGCCGGAGACCCGGCCGAGGGTGGAGTGACGTGATGCGGCTGATCGTGCGACTGCTGTCGACCCTGCTGGGACTGGCGCTGGCGGCCGCGGGCGCGCTGCTCGCGGTGGAGTTCGCCTGGGCCGCCTGGAAACCCGGCGAGCACGTGCTGGTGCCCTGGCGGGACTGGGCCGCGGCGCTGGGTTCGGTGGACTGGACCGCGACGGTGACCAGGCTGGTGGCCGGTGGGCTGCTGCTGCTCGGGCTGGTGCTGCTGTGGGTGGCCACCGGCGCGCGGCGGCGCGATGTCCGGCTGGCCGCGCCGGCGCCGGAGGTCACCGTGACCACCTCGCCGCGTTCGCTGGCCCGGCTGGTGGGCACCAGGGTCCGCGCCGAGGACGGGGTCAGCTCGGCCAGCGTGACCGCCTCGGTGGCCAAGGTCCGGGTGCGCGCGGCCAGCCGGTTGCTGGCCAAGAACGAGCTGCGGCCCAGGGTGCTCGAGGTGACCAGGACCGTGGTGACCGATCTGCCGCTGCCGCGCACGCCCAAGGTGTCCGTGGTGGTGGCTTCGCCGAAGGAGCGCCGATGAGCACCCGATCCACGGCCGCGGTGGCCCGTTCCGCCCGCGCCGAACGTGTCCTGACCGGTGGGGCCGGTGTGCTGGCGATGCTGCTCGGCGCCGGCGCGCTGGTGCTCGGCTCCGGGTGGCTGGGCGCGGGGCGGGCGGCCCGGCCGGTGCTGGATCCGATGATCAGGGACTGGCTGCTCGCGCACCGGCCCTGGGTGCTCGGCGTCGGTATCGCGCTCGGGCTGCTGGTGCTGGTGCTGGGCCTGCGCTGGGTGGTGCGCTCACTGCGCCCGGAGACCCGGCCCGACCTGCGGCTGGACGGGTTCGGCCGGAGCCGGGTGATGATCACTTCCAGCGCGTTCGCCGAGGCGGTGCGGGCGGACGCGGCCGGGGTGGACGGGGTCAGCCGGGCGCACGCGCGGCTGGTGGGCAGCGTGGAGCGGCCCGCGCTGCGGCTGTCGCTGTGGCTGGCCGAGGGCACCGATGTGCGCGCGGTGTGGCAGCAGCTGGACGAGACCGTGCTGAGCCGGGCGCGGGCCTGTCTCGGGGTGGAGACGCTGCCGACCGCGGTGCGGCTGGAGCTGGACAGCGCCCGCCGTCAACGGGTCCGGTGAACGGCTGCGGAACCGGCCGCGACCAGGCATGATGGCCCGCATGACGCTGCCGCTGACCCCGCCCGTCCAGCCGATGCTGGCCAGCCCGGTGGACGAGGTGCCCGACCGCGACGGCCTGCTGTTCGAGCCGAAGTGGGACGGGTTCCGCTGCGTGGTCTTCCGTGACGGCGACTCGGTGTTCCTGCAGTCCCGCTCCGGCAAGGACCTGGCCAGGTACTTCCCGGAGGCGGTGGAGTTCCTGCGCGCCGGGCTGCCGGACCGGGTGGTCATCGACGGTGAGCTGGTGGTCGAGGTGGACGGCGAGCTGGACTTCGACGCGCTGACCGAGCGGATCCACCCGGCGGCCAGCCGGATCACCCTGCTGGCCGCGCAGCACCCGGCCCGGTTCATCGCCTTCGACCTGCTCGCGCACGGTGACGAGACGCTGCTGGAGCTGCCGTTCACCGAGCGGCGGGCCCGGCTGGAGAAGCTGTTCGAGCAGGTCAGCGGCGATCGGGTGCACCTGACCCCGGCCACGGCCGAGATCGCCACCGCCCGCGAGTGGTTCACCCTGTTCGAGGGCGCGGGCCTGGACGGGCTGATCGCCAAACCGGCGGACGGGCCGTATGCGCCGGGCAAGCGCACCCTGTTGAAGATCAAGCACGCGCGCACCGCGGACTGCGTGCTGGCCGGGCTGCGCTGGCACGTCAAGACCGAGCCGGGCACCGCGGTCGGCTCGCTGCTGCTCGGGCTCTACGACGACAAGGGCGTGCTGCACCACGTCGGCGTGATCGGCTCCTTCCCGGCGGCCAAGCGCAAGGCCCTGGTCGAGGAGCTGGCCGAACTGCGTGAAGGCGCCGAGGACAACCACCCCTGGCTGACCGGCGAGACCGACGGCCAGCGGCTGCCCGGCGCGATCAACCGCTGGCGCAGCAACGAGCAGAGCTGGCTGCCGCTGCGCCCGGAGCGGGTGGTGGAGATCGCCTACACCCAGACCGAGGGCGGTTTCCCGGCCCGGCTGCGCCACAACGGCCTGTTCCTGCGCTGGCGCCCGGACCGCGAACCGGACTCCTGCCGCTACGACCAGCTCGACCAGCCCGCCAAGTACGACCTCGACTCCGTCCTGGGCGGCGAGGTCAAACCCGCCTGACCCACCGAGTGTTGGCCGATCTCGTACGGTGTGTTGGCCGGTGCGCGTTCACCCTGGCCTCACCCCGGCCGTGCGAAGCTGCGGTCAGCCTGTCACCGGACCCGGGGAGATCATCAGTGCCGCGCCGTCGAGCCTCCATCAGCGTCGGCGCGATGGCCGTGGTGTCCGCACTGGTCCTGTCCGCCTGCGCGGTCGGGCCCTCGGACCGGCCAGCGGTCGCGCACGACGGCAGTGGCGCGGGTCCCGGCGGTCCGCCGCCGACCTCCGCCCCGGCCAGGCCGATCCCGCCGCTGACCGAGCCCAAGGACGTCGGACTGTCCTTTGTGGACTGCACGGACACGGTGAACCGCAAGCTGGGCAGTCCGAACAGTCTCCGGGTCGGCTGCGCGAAGCTGCCCACCACGCTGGACTCGCCGACCAGGCCGGGCCGCGGCAACACCCGGATCCAGCTGACCAAGGTCGGCGAGGGCAAGCACCCGCTGGTGGTGCTCAACGACGCCATGGGCGAACCCGGTTCGCTGTACGCGGTGCGGCTGGCCGCGCAGCTGCCCAAGGAGATCCTGGACGTCTTCCACCTGATCGGCGTGGACCGGCGCGGCACCGGCGACTCCGACGCGGTGCGCTGCGTGAACCAGCCCTCCCGCAGCGCGATGGTCGGCTTCGACCCGGCGGTCACCGACGCCGGCGCCCTCGGCGAGCTGCTGGAGACCACCAGGGACGCCGCCCAGGAGTGCATGCTGGACCTGGACGAGCAACTGGGCGCCTTCGACACCGCGCGCACCGCCAACGACATGAACGCCCTGCGCGAGGCACTGGGCGTGCCCCAGCTGAACGCGGTCGCCCGCGGCGACGCCTCCCGGGTGCTGACCGTCTTCGCCGAGCGCTACCGGGACGAGGTGGGCCGCTTCATCCTGGACGGCTCCCCCGACCCCACGGTCGACGCGGTGGGTCAGGCCGAAGCCCGCGCCAGCGGCCTCAAGGACGCCTTCGCCGCCTTCACCGCCGACTGCGCCACCCGGGGCTGCCCCCTGGGCGCCACCCCAGACCAGGTGGTCAACGACCTGGTGGCCAAACTCCGCGGCCAACCCCTGCGCGGCCCCCGGATCACCTTCCAGTCCGGCACCGCCCTGCGCGCCGTCGCCGCGGGCCTGGCCGACCGCCCCCGCTGGCCGGAGCTCGCCGAGGCCATCACCAAGGCCCGCGACGGCGACGCCACCGGCCTGGAATCCTTCGTGCTCCCACTGTGGAACGGCCCCGACCGCGACATGATCCGCCTGGACGGCGGCCTGGTCACCACCTGCAACGACACCACGACCAGGGTCGACCCGGCGCGCGCGGCCACCCTGGCCCAGGAGTGGACGGCGAAGTACCCGATCTTCGGCGCACTGAGCGCCCACGAGCTGGCCTGGTGCATGCCCTGGCCGGTACCCGCCCAGCCCCTGCCCGTCCCCCGCGCGCCGGAAGCGCCGCCGATGTTGGTGCTGGGCACGGAAAAGGACGCGGTGACCCCGTTGGCGGGCACCACCAAGACGGCCGAGGCACTGTCCACGGCGGTGCAGGTCAACTGGCAGGGCGCGGGCCACGGCGCGTTCGCCCGGTCCAGCTGCGTCAACGAGGCGAGCAGGCTGTACCTGGTCGAGGGCAAGGCCCCGACAAACGGAACGGTGTGCCCCCCGTGACCGGGAAGGCACACCGTTCGGCTCGTGAGTGAGTTCAGCAGTTGGGACAGCAGTTGTCCCCGCAGCCGGTGCACTTGGCGCAACAACCACAACCTGCCATAGCAGCCTCCGATGATCGCATGCTGTGCCTGCCCAACTACGGTAAGCAACTTTCCTGTTCAGTTCGTACCGCCACCAGCGTGACGGCTGCGCACAAAACGGTGACGTTTCTGCATGCCAACACCAGCGCAAATCCGGGTGAAAACCCACAAAGTGGGCCTCTCGTCTTCTCCGTACGGCCTGGAGACCGCGCACCGCATCCCCGCCAGCGGACGCTCACAGCAACCGCCGCCAAAGCCTCGGAACGTGACGGCGGCCGCTGGTGGGGATGTGGTTCGCTGTCGGAAGGTCGTGCGGAGAAGACGAGAGGACCGCGAGCACGCTGGGTCTTGAGTCGGCAACACAGACTCCGCCCCGCAACCTGCTCAACCGGCTTTTGACTTGTCACACCCCTCCGGTGGTCTGCCCGTCCGGCGAGGACATTCTTTTGCTTTTGATCTTAGGTTTTCAAGCAAGAGCGACAGTCAAGAGCGTCCTCGCCGGACGGGCAGAGATCAAAGCATGGGGGGAAAATCAAAGTCAAAGGCCAAGACGCAGGCAGGTCTTGAGGTTCCCCATGCCCGTCAACCTTCCGAAATCAAACCACATCCCAGCGAGCAGCCGCCGTCACGTGGCGTGGCCTTGGCGGCGGTTGCTGTGAGCGTCTGCTCGCTGGGATGTGGTGTGATGTCTCCAGGTTGACGGGCATGGGGAACCTCAAGACTTCGGGCAAGTTTTCGAAAAGCCAGCCCGTCGCTGGTCCTTAATCGCTAGCCCTTGCCCTGTTGGAAGGTGTCCAGGATTCGTTGTGCTGCTTGGGCTGGGGTCACTGTGCCCTCGGCTACCTGCTTCGTCAGCGCCGGTCCCAGCTCTCGTACCCCGGGGTGGCTGTGCAGCTCGTGCAGCAACCTGTCGTGCACCATCGCCCAGGTCCAGCCCAGCAACTGGTTGCGGCGCTTGGCGTCCAGCTCGCCTGCGGCGTCGAGTTGGTCGCGGTGGCGGGTCACTTGGGCCCAGACTTCCGCGATGCCTTCGTCGTCGCGGGCGCTGCACGTGAGGACCGGGGTGTCCCAGGTGGCGTCTGCCGAGCGGAGCAGGCGCAATGCGCCCGCCAGTTCCCGGGCGGCGCGGGCGGCTTCCTTGGCGTGATCGCCGTCGGCTTTGTTGACGGCGATCACGTCGGCCAGTTCCAGGACGCCCTTCTTTATTCCCTGCAACTGGTCTCCGGTGCGGGCCAGGGTGAGCAGGAGGAAGGTGTCGACCATGTCGGCGACGGTCACCTCGGACTGGCCTACGCCGACCGTTTCCACCAGGACCACGTCGTAGCCCGCCGCCTCCATTACCACGATGGTTTCGCGGGTTGCTTTTGCCACTCCGCCAAGGGTTCCGGCGGTGGGGCTGGGGCGGACGAAGGCGTTGGGGTCTGCTGACAGGCGGGTCATCCTGGTTTTGTCGCCCAGAATGCTGCCGCCGCTCTTGGTGGAGGACGGGTCCACCGCCAGGACCGCTACCCGGTGGCCTTCGGCGGTGAGGCGGCTGCCCAGGGTGTCGATGAAGGTGGACTTGCCCGCGCCGGGGACGCCGGTGATGCCGATGCGGCGTGCTTTGCCGGCGTGGGGTTGTAGTTCGGCCAACAGGTTCTGGGCGGTGGTGCGGTGGTCGGCTCTTCTGGACTCGACCAGGGTGACCGCGCGGGCGACCCAGGACCGGTCGCCCGCGAGCACTCCCTCGGCGTACGTGCCGACGTCGATGTTGCCGCGCATCAGCCCTGCTGGTCGGTCAGGACCTTCAGCAGGTCCAGGGCGGCCTCGGCGATCACGGTGCCGGGCGGGAAGATCGCGGTGGCGCCGGCGGCGCGCAGCTCGTCGAAGTCCTGGGGCGGGATCACGCCGCCGACCACGATGAGGATGTCCTCGCGGCCCTGGGACTCCAGCTCCTGGCGCAGGGCGGGCACCAGGGTGAGGTGACCGGCGGCGAGGCTGGAGACGCCGACGATGTGCACGTCGGCCTCGATGGCCTGGCGGGCCACCTCGGCCGGGGTCTGGAACAGCGGGCCCACGTCCACGTCGAAGCCCAGGTCGGCGAAGGCGGTGGCGATGACCTTCTGGCCGCGGTCGTGGCCGTCCTGGCCCATCTTGGCCACCAGGATTCTCGGCCTGCGGCCCTCGGCCTCCTCGAAGGCCTCGGCGGCCCTGCGGGTGCGTTCGATGTTGCTCACCGCACCGGCCTCCTCCCGGTAGACCCCGGAGATCACCCTGATCTGGCCGGAGTGACGGCCGTAGACCTTCTCCAGCGCGTCGGAGATCTCGCCGACGGTGGCCTTGGCGCGGGCCGCGTTGATGGCCAGCGCCAACAGGTTCCGGTCCAGGCCGGACTCGCGGCGGCCGTTGGCGGCGTCGTCGGCGGCCTTGGTCAGAGCGTCCAAAGTGGACTGAGTCGCTGCGCTGTCCCGCTCCTCGCGCAGGCGGCGCAGCTTCTCCACCTGCTGGGCGTACACGCCCGCGTTGTCCACCTTGAGCACGTCGATGGCCTCGTCCGCGGTGACCCGGTACTTGTTCACCCCGATCACCGGCTGCCGACCGGAGTCGATGCGCGCCTGGGTGCGGGCCGCGGCCTCCTCCACGCGCAGCTTCGGGATGCCCTCGTCGATGGCCTTGGCCATCCCGCCCGCGGCCTCGACCTCCTCGATGTGGCTCCACGCGCGGCGGGCCAGGTCGTAGGTGAGGCGCTCCACGTAGTTGCTGCCGCCCCACGGGTCGATCACCCGCGTGGTGCCCGACTCCTGTTGCAGCAGCAGCTGGGTGTTGCGGGCGATGCGCGCGGAGAAGTCGGTGGGCAGCGCCAGCGCCTCGTCCAAGGCGTTGGTGTGCAAGGACTGCGTGTGCCCCTGGGTGGCGGCCATCGCCTCCACACACGTGCGCACCACGTTGTTGAACACGTCCTGCGCGGTCAGCGACCAGCCCGAGGTCTGCGAATGTGTGCGCAGCGACAGCGACTTGGCGTTCTTGGGGTCGAACTGCTTGACCAGCTTCGCCCACAGCAGGCGGGCCGCGCGCAGCTTGGCGACCTCCATGAAGAAGTTCATGCCGATCGCCCAGAAGAAGCTCAGCCGGGGGGCGAAGGCGTCGATGTCCAGGCCCGCGTCCCGGCCGGCCCGCAGGTACTCCACGCCGTCGGCCAGGGTGTAGGCCAGCTCCAGGTCGGCGGTGGCCCCGGCCTCCTGGATGTGGTAGCCGGAGATGGAGATCGAGTTGTACCGGGGCATCTTCTGCGAGGTGAAGGAGAAGATGTCGGAGATGATCTGCATCGAGGGCTGCGGCGGGTAGATGTAGGTGTTGCGGACCATGAACTCCTTGAGGATGTCGTTCTGGATGGTCCCGGCCAGCTGCTCCGGCGCCACCCCCTGCTCCTCGGCGGCCACGATGTAGAGCGCCAGCACCGGCAGCACCGCGCCGTTCATGGTCATCGACACGCTCATCTTGTCCAGCGGGATGCCGTCGAAGAGCTGCCGCATGTCGTAGATCGAGTCGATCGCCACGCCCGCCATGCCGACGTCACCGGGCACCCGCGGGTGGTCGCTGTCGTAGCCGCGGTGCGTGGGCAGGTCGAAGGCCACCGACAGGCCCTTCTGCCCGGCGGCCAGGTTGCGGCGGTAGAAGGCGTTGGACTCCGCGGCGGTGGAGAAACCCGCGTACTGGCGGATGGTCCACGGCTGGTTGACGTACATGGTCGGGTACGGCCCGCGCAGGTACGGCGCGATACCCGGGTAGGTGCCCAGGAAGTCCAGGCCCTCGGTGTCCGCGGCGGTGTAGAGCGGGTTGACCGTGATGCCTTCCGGCGTCTCCCACACCAGGTTCTCGGCGTCCTTGCCGGTGGCCTCGGTGAGCGCGGAGCGCCAGCTCGCCGGGTCCGCGGCGGCGGCCGGGACGCCCAGGTCGACCTGGCCGAAGTCGGGGATCAGGTTGCGCGGCATCAGAAAGCCACCCCCAGGTCGGTGAGCGTGCGGCGGAGGACACCGAGTGCGTCGCATCCGGCGAAGAGGTAGTCGTCGATGCCCACGGCCTGGTCCCCGGGCTTGCCCGCCAGCCAGATCCATTGCGCGCCTGCGGCTTTCAGCGCCTCGGCGACCGGGGCGGCGTGCTCGGCGTAGCTCTTGTCGCTGCCGCACAGGCACACCACGCTCGCGCCGCTGTCCTTGAACGCGGCCGCGATCGCCGCCGGGTCGGCGCCGGGGCCGCTGTCCGGGGTGGCGATACCGCCTGCCTGGAACAGGTTCGCGGCGAAGGTGGCGCGCGCGGTGTAGGAAGCCACCGAGCCCAGCGTGGCCAGGAAGACCGTGGGTCGCTGCGGGGCCTGGTCCGAGGCGGTGCGCAGGTCCTCGAACTCCTGGGCGTACCGGACCCTGGGCAGCCCGCCGGTGGGCGGGGCCGGGTTGGGCGTGCGGACCGGCAGCTTCTCGGTCAGGTTCGGGAACTCGCTGACCCCGGTGATCGCGTCCTTGCGGTGCGCGATCCGCTTGGCGCGCTTGGCCTGGGTGGCCGCCAGCCGCTGCTCGACCATCCCGTCGGCCAGCGCCGCCTCGAAGCCACCTGCCCGTTCGATCTCGGTGAAGAAGGCCCAGGCGGCCTGCGCCAGGTCCTCGGTGAGCCGCTCCACGTAGTAGGAACCGCCAGCCGGGTCGATCACCCTGGCCACGTGCGACTCCTCCACCAGCAGCGCCTGGGTGTTGCGCGCGATCCGCCTGGCGAAGTCGTCCGGCAGGCCAAGGCAGGCGTCGAAGGGTTGCACGGTGACGGAGTCCGCGCCGCCCACGCCCGCGCCGAAGCAGGCCAGCGTGGTGCGCAGCATGTTCACCCACGGGTCGCGGGCGGTCATCATCGCCGAGGAGGTCACCGCGTGCTGCCGCTGCGCGGGCGCGCTCGCCTGGCAGACCTCGCCGACCCTGGCCCACAGCCGCCGGGCGGCGCGGAACTTGGCGATGGTGAGGAACTGGTCGGCGGTGGCGGCGTAGCGGAACTCCAGCTGCGCGAAGGCGGCGTCGACGTCCAGCCCGGCCTCGGTCAGCGCGCGCAGGTAGGCGGTGGCCACCGCGAGCGAGGCACCCAGCTCCTCGGCGTCCGAGCCGCCCGCGTCGTGGAAGACGGTGCCGTCCACGGTCAATGTGCGCAGCCTCGGGTACTTCGCGGCGACCCTGGCGGCCAGCGCGGCGGCGGCCCCGAGGTCGGTGTCCGCGCCGGTGCGGGCGCGCAGGCCGAGCGGGTCGGCGCCCAGGTTGCCGGAGAGCTCGCCGTCGGGCACCCCGCGCTCGGCGGCCAGCGCGAACAGCGCCTCGGCCGCGGCCTCGGTGTCCGGGCCCGCATCCAGCACGATCGCGGCCAGGTCCAGGTACACCCCGTCCAGCACCCCGGGCAGGGCCTCGATCGGCAGCGCGTCCCCGCCGAGGGTCAGCCAGAGCGAGCTGACGCCGTTCTCCAGGTCCGCCAGCACCGCCTCGCGGCTGGTGGCCGGATCGGGGTGGCTGTGCCGCTGGCGGACGTCCCAGCCACCCGGAACCGCGCCCTCCGGCTTGCTGCCCCTGGTGTACGGCGCGAGACCGGGCAGGCCGGTCTCGGCGGCCGCGTCCTCGCGGGTGTAGAGCGGGTTGACGGTGATGCCGTCGTACGTCGTGCGGGAGAGCCTGGTTTCCGGGAACTCCGGCAGCTCGGTCGCGCCGGACTTGCGGAGCACGCCCGCGACCAGCTCCCGCCACTGCCCCAGCTCTGGCTGCGGGAACTCCGCGGCCAGGGTGAGCTGCTCGCCAGGCAAAGTCATGCAGCGGATCGTAGCCAGGATGCGCGCTCAGAAACCCTTAGTCGTGGCCCGACCCACCCCTAACTTTTCCAGTCATCCGATGACTGGGGTGTCGTTCAAGTCCGTGAACTGGGAATACCCCAAACGAATCACACCAAAGTCCAGGTAAACATCGTATGATTCGCCCCCATGTCACCCCTTTCCAGGCGACGTTTCCTACACCGTGGTTCGGCCGCCGCCGGACTCGTGACTCTCGGCGCTGGCTGGACCACCGCCGCGACCACCGCGTGGGCCGAACCCTCCGCCGAGGCGTTCGGACCCAAGAACGTGCACCGCGACATCGCGCGGGACGCCCGCATGCTCTGGCGCAAGCTGCCCACCAGCTGGCAGGACGCGCCCTTCCTGGCCAACGGTTTCCTCGGCGTGCAGGTCTACCGCGGCGCCGGCGCCAACGAGCTGCGGTTCATGCTCAGCCACAGCGAGGTGCAGGACCAGCGGCCCCAGTGGGAGGCCGCGGTCGGCCTGTCCCGGCTGCCGATCGGCTACCTGACCCTCACCCTGGCCGGCACCGTCACCGCGGTCGACTGGCAGCTGGACCTGTGGGACGCCGAGCTCTCCGGCACGGTCACCACCACCGCGGGCAGCCTGAGCTTCCGCGCGCTGGTGCACAACGACCGGGGCGTGCTGCTGGTCTCGCTGAGCCCGAACGCCGGTGAGGAGGCGGCCGCGTGGGGCTTCACCGCGATGCCGTCCAAGACCACCCGCCAGATCCGGATCCCACCGGACTACACCGCCAACCCGGACCCGCGCACCGGCAGCTCGGCCGGAGTGTCCTATGTGGAGCAACCACTGCACGCAGGGGGTGGCTACACCACCGCCTGGCAGGAGAAGCGTATCGGCACCAGGCGGCTGCTGGCGGCCACCGTGGCCTACGGGTTTCCACAGTCCACCTCCACCGGGGACGCGGTCACCGCGGTCCGGCACGCCCAGCTGGCCGGACTGGACCCGCTGGTCTTCGCCCATCGCGCGTGGTGGCACCGGTTCCACTCCAGGAGCCTGGTCTCGGTGCCGGACAAGTGGGTGCAGCGCTTCTACTGGATCCAGCTGTACAAGATGGCCTGCGCCACCAGGGAGAACGCGCCGGTCACCAGCGAGTGGGGCCCGTGGTTCCCCGAGGGCGGCGGCAGCTGGACCGCGGTGTGGTGGAACCTCAACGTGCAGATCACCTATCCGTTCGCCGGCATCGCCAACCACCCCGAGCTGGACGCGGTGACGCAGACCTTCCGCAAGCACCACAAGAACCTCGAGTTCTCGGTGCCGCCGGAACTGCGCGACGGCCAGACCTACGCGCTGGCCCACCCCGGCGACCGCACCCTGCGCTCCGGCGGACCGAAGCTCGGCGCGCAGATCCCGGGCAACGCCACCGTCGGCCGCCCCGGCACCTCCACCAAGACCGACCAGACCGGCAACCTGATCTGGGGCCTGCACAACGTCTGGCTCAGCTACCGGCACAGCATGGACCGCCGGATCCAGCGGGACGTGCTGTACCCGTTGCTGCGCAAGGCGCTCAACTTCTACCTGCACTTCCTCAAGCCGGGCGCGGACGGCCTGCTGCACCTGCCGCTGACCCGCTCGCCGGAGTTCGCCGACGCGGTGGACGCCACCTACGACCTGTCCCTGATCCGCTGGGCCGCCCGCACCCTCCTGGACACCACCACCGAGCTGCGCATCGACGACCCGCTGGCCCCGCGCTGGCGGGAGGTGCTGGCCAAGCTGGTGCCCTACCACCGCAACGAGCAGGGCGTGCTGATCGGCGAGAACGTGACCCTGCACGGCTCGCACCGGCACTTCTCGCACATGCTCTGGTTCCACCCCTTGCGCGAGGTCAACTGGGAGACCGGCGACCGCGACCTGATCCGCCGCACCTACGACCAGTGGAGCAAGGACCGCTCCGCCTGGGCCGGGTACAGCTACCCGGCGGCGGCGATGATGTGCGCGCTGATGGGTGAGGCGGACACCGCGCTCGGCCACATCCGGCACCTGCTGGACGGCAACGTGATCGGCATCGCCAAGCTGACGCCGAACACGATGTACGTGGAGGGCAACAACCTCGCGCTGGAAAGCCCGCTGTCGGCGGCCGAGTCGGTGCTGCACCTGTTGCTGGACAGCGGTGGCGGCGTGGTCAAGGTCTTCCCCGCGGTGCCCTCGACCTGGCGGGAGGCCGCCATCGACGGCCTGCGCGCCCAGGGCGCGTTCGTGGTGGACGCCTCCCGGCGGGACGGGGCCACCGAGTGGGTCCGGGTGCACAGCGAGGCGGGCGAACCCCTTGAGCTGGAACACGGCATCCCCGACGAGATCCAGGTCCGCTCCGAGCTGGGCCTGCCGCTGCGCTGGCGGCAGACCGGCCCCGGCCGGATCTCGGTCACGCTGCGCCGGGGCCAGACCGCGGTGGTGACCCGCCGCGGCCACCACCCCGACCTGCGCCCGCGCGACGTCCCGGCCAACGCCGCCGCGCCGCAGTGGGGGCTGCCCTAGGTTGACCAGGTGACCAGGGTTCTGCTCACCGGCATGTCCGGCACCGGCAAGTCGACCACCCTGTCCGCACTCGCCGAGCTCGGGCACCGGGTGGTCGACACCGACACCGACGAGTGGAGCCACTGGGTCACCGACGCCGAGGGCGAGCCGGACTGGATCTGGCGCGAGCAGGCCATCACCGACCTGCTGACCGGCCACGGAGAGGGCAGCCTCTTCGTGGCCGGTTGCAAGACCAACCAGGTCGACTTCTACCCGCTGTTCGACCACGTCGTGCTGCTCAGCGCACCGGCGGAGGTGCTGCTGGCGCGGATCGCGGCGCGCGTGGACAACCCCTACGGCAAGGACCCGGCCGAGCGGGCCGCGATCCTGGCCAACCTGGAGCTGGTCGAGCCGCTGCTCCGGGAGTCGGCGACCCTGGAGATCGACACCAGCGCGCCGGTGGCTGAGGTGGTGCGGCGGCTGGTCGCGCTCACCTGACCATCACCAGCTCCACCCAGCCGCCCTTGTCCACCAGCCGGTCGTCGGCGAACCCGTGCCGCCGGTACAGCGCGGCCGCGCTCGTGTTGTCCGCCATGACGTTCAGCGTCGCCCTGGTCGCACCGCGCTGCTCGGCCCAGTGCAGCGCGACCCGGATCAGCTCGTCGCCGACCCCGCGCCCCCTGGCGAACGGCGCGACCCACATCGAGCGCAGCTTGACCGTCGCCTGTCCGGTCCGGGTCGCGCTGACCATCCCGGCGTCCCGGCCGGCCAGCACGGCCACCAGGTTCAGGTCGGCCTCGGCCAACCGGTCCCGCCAGCGTTCGGCCGGCGCGTCTGCCCAGTCGGCCAGCTTGGTGCCGAACGCGGCCGGCGCTTCGGCCAGCGCGGCCAGGCGCAGGTCCCGCCACCGTGCCCAGTCCCGGGTGCTCAGCGCGGTCAGCCCGATCATGTCTCCGACTCTCTCCATCAGCCGGTGTCCCGGCAACCGGTTTACTTGCAGCGCAGGCCTTCCGGCGGCAGTGTGCCATCGACCAGGTACCTGGTCACCGGCCGATCGACGCAGGTTTTGCCCTCCAGGTAGACGGTGTGCTGGTCGCCCTCGAAGGTGACCAGGCGGGCCTTGAGCGCCTCGGCCAGCGCGATGCCCCAGTCGTGCGGGGTGGCCGGGTCGCCGGTGGTGGAAACCACCACGGCGGTGGGCGCGCCGTCGGCCTTGGGGCGGTGCGGTTCCATGGTGTTCGGCGCGGCCCAGAACGCGCACACGTCCAGCACCTCCACCTTGCTCCTGTCCTTGACCGGCGGCGCGTCCATGCAGTTGACCGCGGTGAGCGCGTTCTGGTTGCCGTCGTAGCTGCCGTCAGCGCGGCGGCCGTGGTACTCGTCGGCCACGGCGAGCATCTCGGTGCCGTCGCCCGCCTTGAGGCCCTCGATGGCCTCGGTCAGCCGCGGCCAGCTCTCCGAGTGGTACAGCAGGTGGTCGACGGCATCGGAGACGTCCTCGGCGGACAGCTTCCGGTCGCCGACCGGCAGTGGGCGCTTGCCCAGCGGTTCGATCAGGGCGTCCAGGCGCTGTCTGGCCCCGGCCGGGTCGTCGCCGACCGGGCAGGCCGCCCGTCCGGCGCAGTCCTTGGCGTAGCTGAGGAAGCTCTCCGCGAAGCCGTCGCCCTGCTCGGCGTGCTTGCCGGTCAGGCCGAAGTCGTCCGCGCCGTCCAGGACCAGCGCGCGCACCCTGGCCGGGAAGGTCTCGGCGTAGCCGGTGCCGATCTTGGTGCCGTAGGAGTAGCCGACGTAGGTCAGCTTCTCCTCGCCGAGGGCGGCGCGCAGCAGGTCCAGGTCGCGCACCACGTCCCTGGTGCCCAGGTGGGCCAGCTCGTCCCGGCCGGTGCGTTCGGCGCACCTGTCCGCGAGCTCCTTGTTCCTGGCCTCCTGCTCGGCCACGCCCTCCGGGGTGGACGAGTCGACGGGCTCCGCGCGCCGGGCGTCCTGTTCCGGGCCGGTCAGGCAGCGCAGCGCGGGCTCGGAGGCGCCGACGCCCCTGGGGTCGAAGCCGACCAGGTCGAACCGGGCCGCGACCTCGGCGTCCCGCTTGGCCAGCCTGCCGCCCAGTTCGGCCACCTCGGCCATGCCGGAGGCGCCGGGTCCGCCGAAGTTGAACACCAGCGAGCCGATCCGCCGGGCCGGGTCGGTGGCGCGCTGGCGGAGCAGGCCGATCTTGAGCTTGCGGCCGTCCGGCTTGTCGTGGTCCAGCGGGACCGCCAGCGCGGCGCAGTCCAGCGAGCGGCGGTCGAAGGCGGCCCTGCGCTCGGCGTCCCCCGCGAACGGCGCGCAGTCGCCCCAGGCCAGGCCGCCCGCGGCGACCGGCTGCGGTGTGGCGCAGGCCACGCAGGCCAGCGCCAGCAACACGATGACCGGGAAGCGTCTGTCCATATCGGACAGTCTCGGGACCCTGCCGGCCCGCGGGCAAGGGCTCGGCGGGGGCTCTCATCACATCCGCACAGGAGTCGCACAACTCCACCGGGTGAGCCCGGAATGGCCATCCGAACGGGCGACAGAGTGGACCTGTTGTGCCACCTGGGCACAGCGCACGCTGGCCTGGTGCTGATCCATCCCTGGGACACCGCCCGCTCCGACGAGGACTGGCGGGACCTGCTGACCCGGCACGACTTCGGCGAGCTCGTCGCGCCCGGCCGCGGCCGGGACCTGCCGGTGGTCGTGCCCACCCACTTCGCCTTCGCCGAGCCCGGCACGGTGTGGCTGCACCTGGCCCGCCCCAACCCGGTCTGGGCCGCGCTCACCGAGCACCCGCGCTGCCTGCTGGTGGTCACCGGCGAGGTCACCTACGTGCCCGCGGAGTGGAACGCCGCCGCCCCCGGCGCGGACCCGGCCCTCGGCGTGCCGACCTCCTACTACGCCACCGTGCAGCTGGAGTGCGATGTGCGGATCGAGGACGACCCGGCGGGCAAGGCGGCCATCCTGCGCAGGCAGCTCGCACACTTCGAGCCGGACGGCGGGCGCACGCCGGTCTCGGCCACCGAGGACCCGGACCGGCGGCTGCTGCCGGGCATCCGGGGCCTGGAGCTGACCGTCACCGGGGTGCGGGCGAAGTTCAAGTTCGGCGGCAACAAGCCACTCGAACAGCGGGAACGGATCGCGGCAAGATTTACCCAGCGTGCCGGGGCCGGGGACGCCGCCGTGGTGGACCGTCTGCTCCGTGCGGGTGACGATTGTCCGATCAGCACCAAGTGATCATGGAATGTTGTCCACGGATGCCAATGACTCACGCCACGGGGCGGTCTGACCATGGGTTTAGCCGCAGTCACCCACGAGGAGTCTTGCCATGAGGATCGGCGTTCCCCGCGAAGTGAAGAACCACGAGTACCGAGTCGCGATCACCCCGGCCGGTGTGCTCGAGCTGGTCCGTCATGGCCATGAGGTCTTCATCGAGCACGACGCGGGCGCCGGTTCGGCCATCGCGGACGCGGAGTACGTCGCGGCGGGCGCCAAGGTGCTGCCCACCGCGGACGAGGTGTGGGGCACCGCGGACATGGTGCTCAAGGTCAAGGAGCCCGTCGCCGAGGAGTACCACCGGATGCGCCCGGGGCAGGTGCTGTTCACCTACCTGCACCTGGCCGCCGACCGCGCCTGCACCGACGCGCTGCTGGAGCGCAAGGTCACCGGTGTCGCCTACGAGACCGTGCAGCTGCCCAACGGCGCGCTGCCGCTGCTCGCCCCGATGTCCGAGGTCGCCGGTCGCCTGGCCACCCAGGTCGGCGGCGAGACCCTGATGAAGTCCCGCGGCGGCCGCGGCGTGCTGCTGGGCGGCGTGCCCGGCGTGCACCCGGCCAAGGTCACCGTGCTGGGCGCGGGCGTCTCCGGCATGAACTCGATCGCGATCGCGGTCGGCATGGGCGCCGACGTCACCGTGCTCGACCTGTCGGTGGACAAGCTGCGCGCGGCCGACTCCTACTACCAGGGCCGCCTGACCACTGTGGTGTCCAACGCCTACGAGGTCGAGCGCGCGGTGCTGGACGCCGACCTGGTCATCGGCGCGGTGCTGGTGCCCGGCGCCAAGGCGCCCAAGCTGATCAGCAACGACCTGGTGAAGCGGATGAAGCCGGGCGCGGTGCTGGTGGACATCGCCATCGACCAGGGCGGCTGCTTCGAGGACTCCCGGCCGACCACGCACGCCGAGCCGACCTTCCCGGTGCACGACACCCAGTTCTACTGCGTGGCGAACATGCCGGGCGCGGTGCCGAGGACCTCGACCTTCGCGCTGACCAACGTGACCCTGCCGTACGCGATCGCGCTGGCCAACAAGGGCTGGCAGCGCGCGCTGAGCGAGGACAACTCGCTCGCCCTTGGCCTGAACACCCACGACGGCCTCCTGACCAACGCCGGTGTCGCCGAAGCGCACGACCTGCCGCTGACCGCCGTCGCCGACGTTCTGGCCAGCTGACCACTCAGCTCGGCTTGCTGGGCCCAGCTCCTTACCTTCCCTGGAGCTGGGCCCAGACTTCTTTGTCCCGCTCGGCGGTCCAGATCACCGGCCGGTCCACCCCGGAGAGCTCGTCCCACAGCCTGGCCACGTTGAACGGCAGGCAGTGCTCGAAGATCGACCAGCCGCCGTAGCGCGGCGCCAGCGCGGCGTGCGCCCCGTCGAATGCCTCCTTGAGGCTGCCGTGCCGCACGTGCACCGCGGCCACCTGGGCCTGCAACACCTGCAGGAAGTGCCGGGTCTGCGCGATCGCCGCGTCCACCGCGTCCCGTCCCCTGGCCACCGCGCCCCGCCCGCCTACCAGCACCTCGGCCCGCAACGCGGCCACAGTGTCCAAAGTGGACGATGACCAGTCCCGGTGGTAGGCGTCGCCGGTGTAGAGCGCGGCCTGCGACTCCACCAGGTCCCCGGCGAAGAGGATCCGCTGCCGGGGCAGCCAGGCCACCAGGTCGCCTTCGGTGTGCCCCCGGCCGCAGTAGCGCAGCTCCAGGTCGCCGCGGTCGCCGCCGAGCGGGATGGTCAGCCGGTCGGAGAAGGTGAGCGTGGGCCAGGTCAGGCCGGGGATCGACTCGGGCTCGGTGAACAGCCTGGGCATCCTGGCGAACTCCGAGGCCCAGTCCGCCTCCCCGCGCTCGGCGATCAGCGCCCTGGTGTGCTCGTGCGCCACGATCACCTGCGCGTCGAAGGCGCTCGCGCCGAGCACCCGCACCGCGTGGTAGTGGCTGAGCACCAGGTACCGCACGGGTTTGCCGGTGTGCTCGCGCAGCCGGTCCAGCCAGCCCCGTGCCGCCACCGGCGTGGCCATGGCCTCGAAGCAGACCAGGAAGTCCTCGCCCTCGATCGCCCCCACGTTGGGATCCCCGGCCGCGGTCAGCGCGTACACGCCATCACCGAGCACTTCCAGGGTCTGCTCCTTGGCCGCCAGATCGGCGGAAGAGGCGAACGGCTTGCCGGACATGCGAACCTCCCTGTTCTGCATCGGGCAGCAGCCTAAGGGAAGTGGTCCCTGCCCCGGTGTCCGCCAACGGGGCCCAGGTGGGCGCCCAGCTGCTCAGTCGTGGAACACCCGGTGCGGCGCGCGCAGCCGCGACCCGTCCGCCCAGCACAGCGCGTTCCGCTCCAGCCGGGGCGCCGCCTCACCGCTGCCCTGCCACAGCGGCTCGCAGGTCTCCGGCCCGCACCGCACCAGCGCCATCCGCCGCGCGGACCACACCGCCCACACCCCCTCCGGCGGGCGTGCCGCGTCGGCGAAGCGCACCGCGTGCGTGCCTGGCCTGGCCAGCACGGTCAGCACCCGGCCCCGGCCGAGCCGGAGCAGCAACAGCCTGCCCAGCCAGCCCAGCGCCAGCAGCAGCAGCTCCGCGAACCAGAAGAACACCGCGTACCAGCTCAGCGCCAGCAGCAGGTCGTCCGGCTCGGCGGGCAGGTCAGGGGTGCCCTCGCGGGACCACCGGGCCGACCCGTCCAGCCGCCGCCCGCGCACCCGGTAGCGGAGCTTCAGCCCGCCCAGCGGCGCGACCGACACCCGCTCCCCCCACTCGCCCTCCGCCCACTTCCGCACCTGCCACTCAGCCATCGAGCTCCCCCAGCCCCTTCGGCAACCGGACCTCCGCCCCGTCCGGCCACACCAGCAACCCATCGCCCCGCCACACCGGCACCGCCCCCGACCAGCGCCGTTCCACCCAGTCCCGGCCGACCAGCAACACCGCCATCCGGTTCGCCGACCACACCAGCCAGCGCTCCCCCGGCCCGTGCACCGCCGCCACGAACCGCGCCACCGCCGTGCCCGGCCCCGCCCGCCACCGGCACGCCACCCCGGTCACCTCGACCACCCGCACCGGCTCACACCAGCCCAGCGCCCACTCCCGCACCAACCGCTCGGTCACCCCAGCCCCTCCCACCCGGGATGACACCGGTTCAGCCGGAAAGGTTGGCCGCCCCCAAGGTCCCCTTCGGCAACCGCACCCTGGACCCGTCCGGCCAGCGCAGCAGGCTCCGCTCAACCCGCGGCAGCTCGCCGTCCCACAACGGCTCGCACCACTTCGGCCGCACGTGCAGCAGCGCCATCCGCTCCCCCGACCAGGCCAGCCACACATCCGCACGCTGGTTGGCCGCGTCCGCGAACCGCACCCCGAGCTGCCTCGGCCCGCCCACCACGGTCGCGGTGCGCCGCCGCAGCCGCCGGCTGCCCAGCCGCAGCACCACCCACACCGCCCGAGCCCCCAGCAGCAGCACCCACAGCACCGCCGACACCACCAGCGCGACCAGCATCCCCGCGCACCCGTCAGCCTGCTCCAGCGGCGCGCTCACCCACTCATCGGCGCTGCTGGAACTCGACCCGCCGGTGTTGCGCCGCGAACCGTCCACCCGCCGCCCGCGCACGTGGTACCGGAACCGCACGTCCCCCAGCGGAACCACCCGCGCCGACTGCCCCCACTCCCGCAGGGTCCATTCCGCCGCCTCACGCGCGAGCCGGTCCCCGGTCACCGGAACTCCTGCCGGACCCTGGCCTTCTCCGCCCGGTTCGGCGGCAGCACCACCCGCCCGCCATCGGCCCAGACCACCGCGAACTGCCTGGCCCCGAACTGCGCGGGCCCCGACCACAACACCCGCCCGTCCGCCTGCGCGAGCAGCACCTGCCCAGCACCCCAGGCCACCCACACCCGCCGGGCCCGCCGGGCCAGATCCGCGAACTCGATCGCGGGCGACCCCGGCGGCGCGGTCACCGTCCCCCGCCGCAGGTCGATGTCCCCGTCCCCGTCCAGCACGAGCTGCACCAGCACGCCGGCGAACCGCACCAGGTTCCAGAAGAACCGCCGCACCAACCGCCGCCCAGCCACGGTTCCGTCCGACCGCCGCCCCTTGACCCGGTACTCCGGCCGCACCTTGGCGATGTAGACCACACCCACCGGCGCCCGCCACTGCGCCGCCGCCTGCGCGCGCACCCGTTCCCGAACAGCCTCAACCATGCGAACCCCCAGATCCGCCGGTCATGCTAGCCGCGCTGGTAGTCCTTTGTGGTCACGGCTCCCTAGCAGTCCTCGGTCTCGGACTCCTGGCGCAGGTGGTACTCCCAGCCGTGTTCCTCGCTGTGCCGCAGGTCGTAGTGGTGCACGATCTTGGGTCCCTGGTGCAGGTGGACGTGCGTCACCGTGGCCAGTGCCGCTGGACTGGCGGAGGTGAAGGTCTGCCACCGGCCGTCCAGGGGACCGCCGACGAAGCGCGCCAGGAACGTGTGCACCGGGTCCTTTCCACCGTTGCGGCGACAAGTGTCTGCCCAACAGTATGCCGGTGGGTGCGAACGTTGGCGGCCACGTTAACGCGTTGGGAGCAGCCGCCAGCCGTGCGCGCGGTTGCGCTCGGCCCAGAACTCGGCGTACCGGCCGCCGCGGGTCAGCAGCTCCTCGTGGGTGCCCGACTCGGCGACCCGGCCCGCCTCCAGCACCACGATCCGGTCCGCGGCCACCACGGTCTGCAACCGGTGCGCGATGACCAGCAGGGTGCGGTCCGCGGTGAGCGCGGTCAGCGCGTCCTGCACCGCGGACTCGTTCTCCGGGTCCAGCGCGGCGGTGGCCTCGTCCAGCAGCACGATCGGCGCGTCCTTGAGGATGGCGCGGGCGATGGAGATCCGCTGGCGTTCCCCGCCGGAGAGGGTCACCCCGCCCTCGCCGATGCGCGCGGACCAGCCGCCGGGCAGCCGCTCGACGATCTCCTCCACCCTGGCCAGCCGGGCCGCGGCGCGCACCTGCTCCTCGCTCGCGCCCGGCCTGCCCACCCGGATGTTCTCCTCGATGCTGCCCTCGAACAGGTAGACGTCCTGGAACACCAGTGACACCAACGACATCAGCTGCTCGCCGGCGATCTCGCGGACATCCACCCCGCCCACCCGGACCGACCCGGAGTCCACGTCGAAGAAGCGGGCGATCAGCCGGGTGACCGTGGTCTTGCCGGCACCGGACGGGCCGACCAGCGCGGTCATGCTGCGCGGCGGCACCCGCAGCGACACGTTGGTCAGCACCGGCCTGCTGTCGTAGCCGAAGGACACGTCGACCAGCTCGATGGAGGCGTCACCTGGCTTGCGCGGGGCGGCGGGCTCGGGCAGCAGCGGGGCGGCCAGCAGCTCGGTCATCCGGTGCAGGGCGTTGCGCCCCAGGCGGATCGCGCCGCCCAGGTCGGCGGCCATGGCCAGCGGCTCGACGAACCGGGCGGCCAGCACCAGCAGCGCCAGCAGCTCCGGCACCCCCAGGCTGCCGCCCAGGGCGAGGCTGACGCCGAGCACCAGCAGCACGGTGAACGCCGCCTGCACCACCAGGCCGAAGCCGACCAGGCCCCACACCCCGGTGGTGATCATGCGGCGGCCCGCGTTCCGTTGCGCCACCAGGGCTTCGTCCAGCAGCCGGTAGCCCTGCACGGTGCGGCCGAAGGCGCGCAGCACCGGCTGGGTCTGGGCGAACTCGACCACCCGGCCACCGGCCTCGGCGATCACCAGGTCCCGGCCCCGGTCGGTGCGCTGGATCAGCGCGCCGCTCCACTGGTAGACGAGGTAGAGCACCGGTGCGGACAAGGTGGCGGCCAGCGCCAGCCGCCAGTCGAAGAGGTACATCAGCGCGACCACGGTGGCCGGGGTGAGCACGGCGTCGATCAGCGGGCGCAGCAGGTGGGCAGGCACCTGCATCACGTTGATCACGCCGCCGCTGGTCAGCTGGCCGAGCTTGCCGAGGCGGTCACCGGTGAAGAAACCCAGTGGCAGGCTGGTGATGTGGTCGCCGAGCCGGTGGTGCAGGCCGCGGGAGAGCGTGGACCCGGCCCGGTACCCGGCCACCTGGGCGGCGTAGGCGGCCAGCGACTGGGCCAGCGCGACCGCGGCGAAGACCCCCAGCCAGGGCCAGGCCTCGGCGGGGTCCGGCCCGAGCAGGGCGCGCAGCACCGGCACCAGCAGCGCGAACGCGAGGCCCTGCAACACCGCGGCCAGCGCCATCACGCCGATCATCCGGCGCAGCGGGGCGGCGTGCGCCGGGCCGAGGACGGACAGCAGCGAGCGGATCATCGGGTCTCCAACGGCGAGGTGTGCGGCTGCCAGGCGCCCGCGCGTTCGTGGGCGGCCCACATCCGCGCGTACAAACCTTGGCGGGCAAGGAGTTCGGTGTGCGTGCCCAGCTCGGCGACCCGGCCGGCGGCCAGCACCGCGATCTGGTCGGCCCCGGCCACCGTGGACAGCCGGTGCGCGATCACCAGCAGCGTCCGCCCGGCCACCAGGGTGGACAGCGCCTGCTGGATGGCCGACTCGGACTCCGGGTCGGCGAAGGCGGTGGCCTCGTCCAGCACCAGGATCGGCGCGTCGGCCAGCAGCGCGCGGGCGATGGACACCCGTTGCGCCTCACCGCCGGAGAACCGGGCGTCCTCGCCGATCACCGAGTCGTAGCCGCGCGGCAGCTCCAGGATCCGCTGGTGGATCTGGGCCGCCCGCGCCGCATCCTCCACAGTGGACTGATCGGCTTCCGGCAGGGCCAGCCGGATGTTGTCGGCCACCGTCGCGCGCAGCAGCTGGACGTCCTGCAGGACAAAGGAAACCCGCCGGTAGAGCTGTTCGGCGGAGAGGTCCCTGATGTCCACCCCGCCGATGCTCACCGAGCCGTCGGTGACGTCGAAGAACCGGGGCAGCAGCTTGGCCAGGGTGGACTTGCCGCCGCCGGATGGCCCGACCAGCGCGGTCACCGTGCCCGGCGCCAGCTCCAGGTCGATCCCGCGCAGCACCGGCGTGTCCGCGGTGTACCCGAAGTGGACGTTGCGCAGGCTGACCCGGCCGTCGGCCGGATCCGCCGCCTCGGCCTCGGGCGCGGGCAGCGGCTCGGTGTCCAGCACCGCGGCCACCTGCGCCGCGGCCAGCCGGGCCGAGCGCAGCTGCTGCGAGGTCTGCGCCAGGGTGGTGATCGGCGCGGCGATGCCCAGGCCCAGCAACGCGAAGGGCAGCACGTCGGCGGGCGCGAGCCAGCCGTTGGTCACGAACACGGTGCCGCCGGTGAGCACCACCAGCAGGACCACCACCGGGGACAGCAGGGTCTGGCCGATCGCGCTGACCTTGGTCACGCCGCGGACCCAGTCCAGGAAGAAGGTGGCGAAGTCGTCGGCGGCGCTGGTGAACCGCTGGTGCGCCTTGCGGGACTGGCCGAAGGTCTTGACCACCGCGATGCCGTTGACGAACTCCACCGCGCTGCCGTTGATCCGGCCCAGCGCCTGGTCGTAGGCGGCCATGTTCTCCCCGTACCCGGCCATCGAGCGGGCGTAGAAGTACAGGCCCGCGGCCACCGGCAGCAGGGTCACCAGGGTCATCCGCCAGTCCACCCACACCAGGTAGGCCAGCGCGGCCACCGGGGTGACGATCCCGGCGGTGAGGTCCAGCAGCGAGTGCGCGATGAGGCGGTGCATCGCGGTGACGTCGTCCTGCAGCGCCTTCTTCACCGTGCCCGAGTTGCGCGCGCCGAACCAGCCCAGCGGCACCTGCCCGAGCCGGGTGGCCATCCGCCGCCGCAGGTCCAGCTGCAGGTCCGCATCCGCCAGGTGGGTCAGCCCGCCGGCCAGGAAGAACAGCACGAACCGGGCGGCCAGCGCGCCGACGGCGACCCACACGATCGTCCACGCGCCCGCCGCCGGGCCACCGCCGAGCAGGAGTCTGCCCAGTTCGGCCACGGCCACGAACGGGACCACCGCGGCCAGCGCGGCGGCGACCTGCGCCACCACCGCGATCCGGATCCGGGTGCGGACGGGGGCGAGCAACCGGGCCAGCGCGGCCCGGTCGGGACGCTGCGCCGGTGAACCGTCGGACATCGCGACTGCCTCAATTTAGACAACGTACAAATGAGTGTTAGGTGCACCTAACCACTCGAACGTGTGCCGAGGCAACCACCCGAGTGTTGGCCGTTGTCGTACGCCGTGTTGGCCGCTGTGGCGCACGAACGGCCAACACGGCGTACCGGAACGGCCAACACGGCGTACGAGATCGGCCAACACGCCGGGGAGTCAGGGCGTGGACGGCCAGGAGGGGGCGAGGGCCAGGCGGCGGGTGAGGGCGCTGACCACCTGGGCGCGGCCGTCGTTGAGGTAGAAGTGGTCGCCGGGGAAGACCTGGAGGTCGAACTCGCCGCTGGTGCTCCTGCCCCAGTCGCGGGCCTGCTCGATGGTCAGTTCCGGGTCGGCATCGCCGACGAAGGCGGTGATCGGGCAGGTCAGCGGCGGGGCCTGGGTCGGCTGGTAGGTCTCGATCAGCCGGTAGTCCGCGCGCACGATCGGCAGCAGCAGCTCGCGCAGCTCGGGGTGCTCCAGCACCGCGGCGCCGGTGCCGCCCAGCGCGGTCAGCTCCGCGGCCAGGCCGTCGTCATCGCGCAGGTGCACCGCGCCGGGGGTCACGTGCTCGGGAGCCTCCTTGCCGGAGAGCACCAGCCGCTGCGGCGCGGGCAGGCCGAGCCGCTGCAACACCAGCGCGACCTCGTAGGCCACCGCCGCGCCCATGCTGTGCCCGAAGAACACGAACGGCCGGTCCAGCTCGCCGCGCAGCCCGGTGACCAGGCCGTTCACCAGCTCGGCCATGGTGGTCAGCGCGGGCTCGCCGAAGCGCTCCTCACGGCCCGGGTACTGCACCGCGAGCATCTCCACCCCGGCGGGCAGCAGCGGCGGCCACAGCCGGTACGCGCTCGCGGTGCCGCCCGCGTGCGGGAAGCAGAACAGCCGGAGCCGTGCCTGCGGGCGGGCCTCGTAGCAGCGAACCCAGGTCACGGGTCAGCCTCCTCGGAGTCGGCGGGGAACCTCGGCCACGACGGTAGCCGCCGCGCCACCGCAGGCTCCTGTCGGCCGGGTCTCACTCCGGGTGCAGCTCGGCCAGCCTGGTCTGCGCCCCGTCCACCGCGCGCTGCACCGCGTAGGCGTAGAACTGCTCGGTCCCGCCGGGGGTGAGCAGGTACTCGGCCATCGCGGCCAGCCCGGTGCGCTCGTCGTCCCGGTAGGCGCCCAGCGCCTCGGCGATGGTGGTCTTGGTGCTCGCGTTCTCCGCGTCCCGCTCGTCGTAGGACATGATCAGCAACATGCCCGCGTTGAGCAGCGTGCTGTAGACCATCGGGGCCTCCGCGCCGAAGCCCGCGCGCTGCAAGACCCGCACCCCCCGGTCCAGGATGCGCAGCGCGGAGGGCACGATCGGGCCGCGCAGCACCAGCCAGCGGGCCACCCCGGGATGGGCGCGCAGCACCGGCCGGGCGCCCACGAGCAGCTCGGTGAACCACTCCCGCCAGTCCAGCTCCTCCTCCGGGCAGGGCATCCGGGAGACCACCCGGTCGGCCACCGCCTGGTGCACCGCGGCCCGGTCGCCCACGTGGTGGTAGATCACGGTCGGCCAGCAGTCCAGCTCGGTGGCGAGCTTGCGGATGGTCCACCCCGCAAGGCCGTGCTCGGCGGTGAGCCGTTCGGCGGCGTCCACGATCAGCTCGGGCGTCAGCGGCGTCTCGCCGCGGAAGACCCGGGGACCTCGCTCGGTTGCGGAACTCATCACCCGCTCACGGTAGCCATTGCGCATCGGGTTTCGGGAGGCTTACCTTTTGGACAACGTACAAAAGACTGGGGAGCCCATGACTGCGCAGACGGCGGCCAAGGTGTCGCTCGTCCCGATCTACCTGGCCGTGTTCGGCGTGTTCACCGGCCAGCAGATCCTCGCGCCGGTGCTGCCGCCGCTGGCCCGCGACCTCGGCCTGTCCGAGGTCCAACTGGGCCTGGTGTTCAGCGTCGCCGCCACCATGGTCGTGCTGGCCAGCGGTTTCTGGGGCAGGCAGAGCGAGTCACGCGGCCGCAAACCGGTGTTGCTGGCCTGCATGGCCGCCGCGACCGCCGGCCTGCTGATCTTCGCGGTGATCGCCCAGCTCGGCCTGGCCAAGGCACTGCCGGTGACCGCGGTGTTCGTGCTGGTGCTCGTCTTCCGCAGCCTGTTCTTCGGCTTCGCCTGGGCCGGCGTGCCGGTGGCCGCGCAGTCCTACGTCGCCGACGTCACCGAGGGCGAACGGGAACGTGTCCAGGGCATCGCGAAAACCGGTGCCGCCCAAGGACTTTCCCTGGTGCTCGGCCCGGCGCTGGGCGGCCTGCTGGCCTTCGGCGGCCTGCTGGTGCCGATGTACGCCGCACCGGTGATCATCGCCGTGTTCGCGGTGCTGGTCTGGCTGCGACTGCCCCGCGAACAACGGCACGCCGACCGCCCCGAACCGCCGAAGCTCAGCCCGTTCGACAACCGCCTGTGGCCATTCCTGCTGACCGGTTTTGGCCTCTACCTGTCCCTGGGCGTCATGCAGATCACCGTCGGTTTCCTGTTGCAGGACCAGCTCCAGCTCAGTTCCCAGGACACCGCGACCCTGGCCGGCGCTGCGATGCTGTGCGCAGGCCTGCCCTTCCTGCTCACCCAGGCCGCCGCCGTGCCCCGCCTCGGCTGGTCCCCGGCCAGGCTGATGCGCAGCGGAATCCCATTGGCGGCACTGGGTTTCCTCGGCGTCGCGGTCAGCTCCGGCCTCACCCTGATCCTGCTCGGCCTGGCCGTGGTCGGCCTCGGCCTGGGCCTGGCCATGCCCGGCTGCACCGCCGCCCCCACCCTGCTGGTCAGCCGCGCCGAACAGAGCGGCGTGGCCGGCCTGGTCGGCGCGACCAACGCCCTGACCTTCGTCGTCGGCCCCCTGATCGGAGCCACGCTCTACCGCCTCGGCCCATCCCTGCCCTACCTGTCCGCGGCCACGGTGCTGGCCCTGCTGTTCGTCTTCGTCCTACTCCACCCAGCCACGCGGGCAGTAAAGCGAACGAGTTGACCTGCCGCGTTGGGAGGCGTGGCGCGCCAGCGACACGCCGGGCCCTTTGACCCAGCGACGGGTGTGATTTTTTCGCGTCGTGCGTTCGTGACCCCGGCACTCCGAAGCTTGCTTCGCGTGTGCCGGGGTCACGAACGCACGACTCAAGAGCGAAAAAATCCCGCGCGCGGAGCGCGCCAATGTAACAGTGCGGCTAGTCGATCAAGGCCTCAGTGAGCTGCTTGAAGAAGGCCTGGGCATCGACCGTCCGCGCGACCTTGATCGCCGGACGGTCGGTGATCCCGCCCAGCTCAGCCGCGATCTCCTTGCCGTACCCCCGCAGATCGGCCACCGTCTGCCCCCGGGTCTTCTCCCCGCGCAGCTCCACGCTCACCGGCAGCTCGCGATAGGTGGCCAGGTCGGGGTGCAGCAGGATGGCCGCGGCCAGCGGGTCGTAGAGCGTGCAGCAGCGTTCGCCGAGCATCCGGCTGTAGAAGTCGACGTAGAAGCCGAGCACGTCGTGCGCGAACTTGCCGCGCGGGCCGGTGCAGGCGGCCAGCGCGTCCAGCCACTCGGCGTCCGCGCGGGCGGAGTGGGTGACGTCCAGTGCGACCAGGGTCAGCTCAAAACCGGCGGCCAGCACCAGGTCGGCGGCTTCCGGGTCGTGCCAGATGTTGGCCTCGGCGAAGGGGGTGGCGTTGCCGGGGGCGTCCACCGCGCCGCCCATCACCATCACCGAGCGCAGCAGCCTGGGCAGCTCGGGCTCCAGCAGCAGGGCCAGCGCCACGTTGGTCAGCGGGCCCAGCGCGAGGAGGTCCAGCTCGCCCGGGTGCTGCCGGGCGAGCTGGACGATCTGTTCGGCCGCGGACTCGCGCACCGGGGGCTTCGACGGTTCCGGGCCCTCCCAGCTGCCGAGTCCCAGCGGGCCGTGCACCACCTCGGAGGTGGCCAGCGGCTGGGCGAGCGGGCGGGCGGCGCCGACGGCCACCGGCACCTCGTCCAGCCCGAGCACGTCCAGGATCCGCCTGCTGTTGTCCGCGGCGACCTGCGCGGGCACGTTCCCGTGGACGCTACCCACAGCGACGATCTCGACGTCTGCCTGCGCGGCCAAGTACAGGATCGCGAGCGCGTCGTCGATCCCCGGATCGGTGTCCAGCACAATTCGCACGGTTGAACAGTCAATCAGACTTTCCGGTCCTCGCCGGAGAACGGTTTCGGGACTGTGATCTGCGGATTCGACTCCACCTCGGCCACGATGGCCGCCCAGTCCCGGCGCGGATGCTCCACCTGGCCGAGTGACACCACCTCGCGGCCGCAGAAGAAGGTCAGCACCCAGTCGCCCAGCACCCGCACCTTGCGGTTGAAGGTGGGCACCCGGCTCAGGTGGTACAGCCGGTGCAGCAGCCAGGCCAGGAACCCGCGCAGCCGGATGCCGTAGACCTCGGCCACGCCCTTGTGCAGACCGAGGCTGGCCACCGAGCCGACGTGCTTGTGCCGGTACTCCCGGACCGGCCTGCCCCGGAGCGCGGCGCGCAGGTTGTCCGCGAGCACCTTGGCCTGCCGCACCGCGTGCTGGGCACTGGGCGCGCACACGGTCAGCCCGCTGGCCGACAGGTCCGGCACCGCCGCGCAGTCACCGGCCGACCACACCCCGTCCACGCCGATCACCTCGAGGGCTGGCGTGCACAGCAACCGGCCCCTGCTGTCCACCGGCAGCCCGGAGCGCGCGGCCAGCGGGTTGGCCTTCACCCCCGCGGTCCAGACCACCGTGTCCGCGGCGAACTGCTCGCCGTCGGTGAGCACCACCTGCCCACCGTCCATTGCGGACACCCGGGTGCCCAGCCGCACCTCGGTGCCGCGTTCGCGCAGCCGCCGCACGGTGTACTCGGCCATGCTGGGCGAGACTTCCGGCAACACCCGATCGGCTGCTTCCACCAGCACCCACCGCATGTCCTTTTCGGACAGCCGGGGGTGGTGCCGCAGGGCCGCGCGGGCCATGTCCTCCAGCTCGCCGAAGACCTCGATCCCGGCATATCCGGCACCCACCACGACGAAGGTGAGCGCCCGCCGCCGCAGCACCTCGTCCTCGGTGGTGGAGGCCACGTCCAGCCGGGACAGCACGTGGTTGCGCAGGTGGATGGCCTCACCGACCGAGCCGAAGCCGATCCCGCACTCGGCCAGGCCGGGCACCGGCAGCGTCCTGGCGACCGCGCCGGGGGCCACCACCAGGTGGTCGTAGGCCAGCTCGGCCGGCACGCCCTCCACCGGCAGCACGGTGACGATCTTGCGTTCGGCGTCCACGGCGGTCACCCGCCCGGTGAGCACGGTGCACTTGCGCAGGACCTTGCGCAGCGGTACTACCACGTGGCGCGGCTCGATCGAGCCCGCGGCGGCCTCCGGGAGGAACGGTTGGTAGGTCATGTTCGGCTGCGGGTCGACGACCGTGATCGTCGCCTCGCCCGCGCGCAGCTTTCGCTGGAGCCGCAGCGCGGTGTACATGCCGACATAACCGCCCCCGACCACGACTATCCGTTGCGGTCCGCTCATCGCTGTCCCCATTCGTGACTCTGCGCGTTGACAGCACCCAGCCTGCGGCGAAGCGGTCAGCGGCAACTCCCCCACAAGAACCAGCGCACTCCCCCGGGAGAGGGGATCGAGGCGATTCCGGTCACGTGCGGCAACCAAATCGACTATCGGTACGTTTAACGGCCGAGGGCCGGTGCCACCTGCGCCGGCCCAGCGGAACCACTGGTCAACGGTGCAACCCGGCTCGGGACTGCGGCGTATGAACAGCGCAGGACAGAACCGAGGAGCGGGACACATGGGCCGACGGTCGCGAGAGAGTGAGCAATCGCGCACGCTGGGTAAGGCTTTGCTGCTCACCCTGAGCTCGGTGGTCGTGCCCGGTTCCGGACACCTGGCCCTGCGCAAGCGCGCGGGCTGGTTCCTGCTGGCCGGGTTCCTGCTGCTGATCGGCGCCGGGGTCTACCTCGGGCTGACCATCACCCAGGAGCAGCTGTTCCAGTACGCGGTGTCACCGAGGGTGCTGCTCGGCGCGATCATCGCCTGCATCCTGCTCGCGCTGGTCTGGATCGCCGTGGTGCTGCGCACCTTCGCGCTGGCCCGCCCGCGCGGCATGCGGCTGGGCGGCCGGATCACCGCCACCCTGGTGGTGGCCACCCTGTGCGCGGTGATCGCCGCGCCGCTGGGCTTCGCCGCCTACAACGTCCACGCGCAGCGCTCGCTGGTGCAGAACCTGTTCCCCTCCGGCGGCACCACCGCCAGCAGCGGCCAGGGCGGCACCGCGCAGACCGGCGACGCCGAGGCGATCAAGAAGCCGCGGATCAACATCCTGCTGGTGGGCAGCGACGCCGGCCCCGACCGCACCGGCACCCGCACCGACACCATGATGGTGGCCAGCCTGGACACCAGCAGCGGCCAGACCGTGCTCTTCGGCCTGCCGCGCAACCTGCAGCGCGCCCAGTTCCCGGCCGGTTCGCCGATGGCCAAGCAGTTCCCCAACGGCTTCCACGACGGCAGGGACCCCAACTCGGGCGAGTACCTGCTCAACGCGCTGTACAAGTACGGCAACGAGCACCCGCAGCTGGCGCCCAGCGGCCCGAGCACGGTGCCGGGGCTGAACCTGCTGCACTCCTCGGTGGCGGCCATGCTGGGCGTGGACCTGGACTACTTCATCCAGGTCAACATGGCCGGCTTCGCCTCCATCATCGACGCCCTCGGCGGCGTGGACGTCAACGTGGGCCCCAAGCCGATCCCGATCAACGGCCTCGGCCCGCACGGCGAGCAGATCCGCCCCAAGGGCTGGATCCCGGCCGGTCAGCAGCACCTCAACGGCGAGCAGGCGCTCTGGTACGGCCGCGCGCGCAGCGACGGCAGCGACTACATGCGGATGAGCCGCCAGCGCTGCCTGATCAAGTACGTGATCGAGCAGAAGAGCCCGATGGACCTGCTGACCAACTTCCAGGGCATCGCCGCGGCCACCCAGGACAACGTGGCCACCAACATCCCGCAGGACGTGCTGCCCGCGCTGCTGTCGCTGGCCAACAAGGCCCGCACCAAGCCGATCCAGAGCATCTCCTTCGACCCCAACCTGTCCACCCGCAACGGCGGCAAGTTCTCCACCGCGGTGCCGGACTTCAACTACATGCGCGAGGTCGTGCGCAACGCCCAGGCGCTGACCACCACCAGCACCACGGCCAAGCCCACCACGACCACCAGCGCCGCCCCGCCGACCACCACCACCGGCAAGCCCGGCGGCAAGACCACGCCCAACCGCACCACCGGCACCCAGCCGCCCAGCAGCGCGGGCAACGGCACCGGCACCTCGCCGAACATCGCACCGCCGGACTCGCTGGACCAGATCTGCTCCACGGACCCGGGACAGACGGACAAGAACTAGCCAGCTGTGACATTGGCGCGGGATTTTCTCGCTCGCGAAAAAATCAAACCCGTCGCGGAGTCAAAAGGCCCGGCGTGTCGCTGGGTCTCTTGTCGCGGTGGGGTTTTCGGGTTGTGGCGAGACAGGAGCTTGCTGGCTGCCTACGCTGACCCGCTATGGGCGGCGAGGCGGGGCTGGTACTGACCGGGGCGACCCTCATCGACGGCACCGGAGCCGATCCGGTCCTGTCAGCCACCGTGCACACCCTCGGCGACCGGATCACCTCGGTGGACTCGCCGCCGTCGCCGTCCGCTCGGGTGCTGGACCTGTCCGGGTGCACGCTGCTGCCGGGGCTGATCGACGCGCACTCGCACCTCGGCCTGATCGACCTGGGCGAGCGGGACCCGCTGTCCCCGGCCAGGACCGCGGCGGAGATGTTCCGCAACGCCGAGCTGTGCCTGCTCTCCGGGCACACCACCGCGCGCGACCTCGGTGGCGCGGACGGTGCGCTCACCGAGGTGATCGAGGCGGGACTGGTGCCGGGGCCTCGGTTACTGCCCTCCGGGCCGATGCTGGCGCAGTCCGGCGGGCACGGCGACCACACACCGAGCTTCCTGGACCGCCAGCAGCACTACGCGGGCCTGCCCGGCCTGTCTCACGCCACGCAGACCTGCGACGGGCCGGAGGAGGTGCGGCGGGCCGCCCGGCACGCCTTCCGGCGCGGCGCCACCCAGCTGAAGGTGGCCGCCTCCGGTGGTGTGCTGTCGCGTACGGCCGGCATCGCCGACACCCAGTTCACCGTGGCCGAGCTGCGGGCCGCGGTCGAGGAGGCGGCCAGCCGGGGCAGCTACGTGACCGCGCACGCCCATGCGCTGCAAGCGATCCACAATGGACTCGACGCCGGGGTGGCCTGTTTCGAGCACGGCAGCTTCCTGGACGAGGAGACCGCGGCGCGGATGGCCCTGCACGGCGCGGCCCTGGTTCCCACACTGTCCATTATGGACGTACTTGACCGGCCCGAGCTGGCGGGCCGGATCGAGCAGGTGCGCGCGGCCACGTACAACGCGGTGCTGGTGGCCACCGAGGCCGGGGTGCTGGTCGGCTCCGGCAGCGACCACCTCGGCCCCGGCCAGCACCGGCGCGGGCTGGAGATCACGGTCAAGGCCAAGGTGCTCGGTGCGATGGCCGCGATCGTCTCGGCCACCCTGACCAACGCCCGGATCCTGCGGCTGGACCACGAGATCGGCTCGGTCGAGGTCGGCAAGTGCGCCGACCTGGTCGCGGTCGCCGGCGACCCGCTGGCCGAACCGGGGCTGTTCGCCGACCCGGACCGGGTGGTGCTGGTGGTGCGCGGCGGCCGGATCGTCAAGGACACCAGGACTTAGGAGAGCTCCTCACGCAGCACACCCAGCACCCCGGCGTCGAGCCCTGCGCCCGCCTGCCCGACCAGCCACCGCTCCAGCTCCCGGCCCCGGTCCACCAGCCACAGCTCACGCCCGCCGCGCTCGCGCACCAGCACCGCTCCACCGGTGATGACGACCTCCGCGATCGGCGCACCGGCCGAACCTGGCTCGACCCGCAAACCCCGGTACCCCAACGGTTCCGGTCGCGTGTCCGGCGCGGGCGCCGGGTCGAGTCCGGCGAGCCTGCGCAACAGCTCGGTCCCGGTGGCCGGGTCCAGCCGGAAGCGCGGGTTCGGCCGCCCGCTGTAGAGATCGACCTCGACGTCCATACCGCCGCCCCCCGCCGGTGCTGACAAAGGCCAACGGTATCAACGAATGCGCTGGCGCTGGCTGTTGCAGCCGTAGAAGTAGCCGCAGAACTGGGTGTACGGGCCGCGGTTGGCGGTCTCCGGGTTGCCGATCACCACACCGCTGTTGTCGGTGTTGCGGGCCGCGGTGCGGCCCGGCTTGTGGCCCCAATACGGCTCGGACTGCAAGCGGTACCAGTGGTAGTCGATGAAACCGGGCCCCGGCGCGACCACCAGTGCCACCAGCGGGCGCGGCTTCTCGGTGTCCGGGAAGCAGTCGTAGCGGCGGTGCATGCCGTCGGCCAGCGCGCCCCTGGTCACCTCGGCACAGGTGACCGCGGAGTACACGGCGCCCGCGCCGCGGCCCGGCTGGGCGAAGGTGTTGGTCCGCCAGTTGGAGGCGTAGTTGTAGCAGTTGTTGTCGCGCAGCGTGGTGGCGTCGTTGTTCCAGAACCCGGGGTTGAACGCGGTCCGCTCGATGTAACAGGTCACCGCGGCCGCCGACTCGGCGTCCTCCGGGGCCTGCTCCGCGGCCGAGGCGCTGCCGCCGCGGGTGTCCCGCACCGACTGCGAGGCCGTCCCCGCCGAGCTGACCGACTCCAGCTGAGCGCCCAGGAAGGAGGCCAGCGACTCATCCAGCGGCAGCGCGTCCTCAGCTCCGTAGCCCGCGCTCTCACTGTGCCCGATCAGGCCGATCAGCCGCTCCCCCAGCTCCGCCGCACCCGGCCCACCGGCCAGCGCGCCCACCGGCAGGTACACGCTCGCGACCCCCAGGTCCGCCGCGTGGTCATCGCCCAGCACCTCCACCTGGAAGCCCCGGAACCCCAGCCCGCCCTGTGCGGGCGCCGAGTCGGTGAGCAGGTTCCGGCTCGCGGTCAGCGAGCGGACCGCGGCCCGCGCCTCGGCCCCGTCCCGCACCTCCCACACCGGGTTCGACCGGCCGGAGAATATGTCAGCGGTAATGCGCAACATCGGTACATCCCTTCCCAGCAACGTCTCGTGGTGACCACCGACGACGCTGCCAGGAATTCCCGCACGGCAAGGCGATTCGTCCCCAAGGGGCGCCGCGCACCGCCCCTTGGTCTGCCCCATCCGGCTGGAAAACCCTTATCGCTCTAGGGAATCCGGCCAGTTGGCCCAGCGGGCTAGCTCTCCGCCTTGCGCGCCTTGGACGGCTGCACCCTGGGCGGTTCCCCTGGCATCTTCGGATAATCGGGCGGGTACGGCATCTCGCCGAGCCCGTGGTCCCGCTCATCCCTGGCGTACCACTCCAACGCGGTCTCGATCCCGAAGGCCCGCTCGTCCATACTCGCGTGCGCGTCCCCCCGCTCGGCCAGCAGCCCCGGCACGGTCAGCACGTCGAAGTCATCAGGGTCCACAGTGGACAGATCGGCCCAGTCCAGCGGGAAGGACACGGTCGCCCTCGGCGTGCCGCGCACCGACCACGTGGAGGCCACCGTGCGGTCCCTGGCGGCCTGGTTGTAGTCCAGGAACACCCGTTCGCCGCGCTGTTCCTTCCACCAGGCGACCGTGGCCTGCTCCGGGAGGCGGCGTTCCACCTCGCGGCCCAGCGCGATCACCGCGTGCCGGACGTCGATGAAGTCCCACTCCGGGCGGATGCGCACCAGCACGTGGATGCCGCGGCCGCCGGAGGTCTTCGGGTAGCCGGTCAGCCCGGCCTCGGCCAGCACCTCGCGCAGCACCCCGGCCACCCGCACCGCGTCCTGGAAGTCGGTGCCGGGCTGCGGGTCCAGGTCGATGCGCAGCTCGTCGGGGTGGTCCACGTCCGGCCGCCGGACCGGCCAGGGGTGGAAGTCCAGGGTGCCCAGGTTGGCCGCCCAGACCAGCACCGCCGGTTCGGTCGGGCAGACCTGTTCGGCGGTGCGGCCGGACGGGAAGGTGATCCGCACCGGCTGCACCCACTCCGGCGCGCCCTTGGGCACGCGTTTGGCGTAGAAGGGCTCGCCGGCGACCCCGTCCGGGAAGCGCTTGAGCGTGGTCGGGCGCTCCCCCAGCACGCGCATCAGGGGCTCGGCGACGGCCAGGTAGTACTCCACCACCTGGCGCTTGGTGATGCCCCGCTCCGGGAAGTACAGCTTGTCCGGACTGGACACCCGCACGGCACGCGGCCCCTCGGGCCCGTCCACGGTCAGTTCGAGTGCTTCACCCCTGCTCACGGGCGTGGACGCTACCGCCCACCGGCCCGTTCCGCAGCAAACCGAAGGTCATCGCGTGCAGCAGGCCCAGGTGCGAGGGCGCGCAGCTGACCAGGTCGCCGCCGAGCACCTCGCGCAGGTGCTCGTGCCCGACCCACACCGCGTGGCCCTCGTCGTGGTTCTCCGGCCCGCCCAGCCACTGCCCCACCCGCGCGTGCACGAAGTGGAAGAGCTGGTCGCTGCGGCCGTTGGAGACGCACCGGGACAGGTACAGCCGGGGCTCCTCAGCGGCCCAGCCGGTCTCCTCCGCGGTCTCCCGGACCGCAGCGGTCACCGGGTCCTCACCAGGATCGATGGCACCCGCCGGTAGCTCCAGGCCGGTGGTGTCGGTGATGAACCGGTGCCGGTGCAGCATCAGCACCCCGCGCTCGGGGTGTTCCAGCACCACGGCCACCGCGTCGGCCATCCGGACCACGTGGTGCTCGTACGGCGGCGCGGTCGGCGGGCGCACCGCCACCAGGTCCACGTTCACCCACTCGCTCCGGTACAGACCGCGCTGACCTGCGGGTTCCCAGCGGGGCGCGCCCGGCAGCCCGGCCAGGCCGAGGGCGGGGTCGTATTGCGGCGCGGTATCGGTGTCTGCCCTGTTCACAGCTCCGCACGCTACCGTTGCGGGTATGCGACGCACGGAACCGGATGACGAGCCGCAGGGCCCGCCAGGGCGGTTCGGTGAGGACCTGGTCGGGCTGGACCCGCACGATCCCGAGGCGCAGGCCTTCGCCAAGCACCTCGACCGGATCGAGCACGCCCCCAAGCCCTACACCGTGGAGGGCTACCTGGCCGGGGTGAGCGAGTTCGCCGACTCGGCCAACCGGGTCGGCGGCGGCTGGCGGCTGGCCGCGGTGGTGGTCACCGGCCTGATCCTGATCGGCCTGGTGCTCACCTTCTCCGGCGCGCTCAACACCATTCTGCTGTTCCTGTTCTGAAGTATTAGCGTGGTGGCATGGAACAGGGTCCGAAGGTCGTCAAGACCGAGCAGGAGTGGCGGGAGCAGCTGACTCCCGAGGAGTACCGGGTGCTGCGCCAGGCGGGCACCGAGCGGGCGTGGACCGGCGAGTACACCGACACCAAGACCGAGGGCATCTACGAGTGCCGGGCCTGTGGCGCCGAGCTGTTCCGCAGCGACACCAAGTTCGAGTCGCACTGCGGCTGGCCGTCCTTCTACACCCCGCTGGCCGGGGACGCGGTGGTGCTGCGCGAGGACCGCAGCATGGGCGCGGTGCGCACCGAGGTGCTCTGCGCGACCTGCCACAGCCACCTCGGGCACGTCTTCGAGGGCGAGGGCTTCCCGACGCCGACCGATCAGCGCTTCTGCATCAACAGCGTCAGCCTGCGCCTGGTGGCGGACCCGACCGAGCAAGAAGGCTGAGTAGCTTCATAACGGCCGGATTTCGTTGTGGTTGAGCCGAAAACCGGCCAAGCTCAAGCTTTCCCTAAGTTCTGCCCAATCCTCCATCAAATACCCTTGTACCGGTGTGACCCAGACCGCACCATGAGGCTTCCTTGCTGGTGAGAGGGGGTCACGATGGAAAATCCATGGGGACTGACCGGCCCGGAGTTCTTGCAGTTGTACGCCATCGGCCTGGTGGTGGCGCTGGTGCTGGCGGGGTGGATCCGGATCGCCGGACGGCGGCCGGATCCCACCGCGGCCAGCAGGCCGGGTGAGCTGACCGACGTCGAGCTCGCCTTCCTGGTCGGGGGCGCGCCACGGGCGGTGGAGACCGCGGTCGCGGCGCTGCTGGAACGGGATGTGCTGCGGGCCTCGCGTGGGGGCTACGTGAGCGGCACCGGCCCACTCCGGACCACGGATCCGCTGGCCCGCGCGGTGTGCGACTACACAGGGGACACCGGCCGGCGCACGCTGCAACTGCTGGTGAACCGGGTCGCGGACAGCCAGGCCGCGGCCGATGTGGGGGCCAGGCTGGCCGACCGGGGGCTGCTGGTGCCGCCGGAGCGGTTGCCCGGCATGGGTTTGCGCTCCGCGCTGCCGCTGATCGGGCTCGGCGTGATCGGCCTGTGGCGGGCGATCGACGGTGGCAGCCAGGGCTACCCGGTCGGGTACCTGATGCTGTTCCTGCTGCTGACCGGGTTGCTGGCGGGTTTCGCCGCCTGGCTGCCGGTGGCCTGGCGCACCCAGGCCGGTGACGCCGCGGTCGAGCAGGCCATGAGGTCCACTTCGGACAGTGCGGCCAGTCTCGTTGCGCGGCAAGGCGTTTCGGCCTACCCGGACGCCCGGGTGCGCGCCGCGCTGCTGAGCCATTCGGCCCAGCCGCAGACCCAGCGCGACCTGAAGGCGGCCCGCGGCGGCCGTTGGGGGTCCCGTTACGACAGCAGCGGCTCCTACGCCGGGTACGCCGGCGGGTTCGCCGCCGGGGGCACCATCGGCGACGGTGGTGGCGGGGGCGGCGGGGGCGGCGCGAGCTGTGGTGGCGGAGGGGGTGGTTGCGGCGGCGGTGGCGGCGGCTGACGCGCTACCGTCGCCCCAACCAAGAGCGACACGAGGTGGGCGATGACCGAGACGTGGGGCCTGACCGGGCCGCAGTTCCTGCTCCTGTACTGCCTGGGGCTGGTTGTCTCGATCGTGGTGGCGGTCTGGGCGCGCCGGTCGGTCCGGCGCGCCGAGATGGCCCCCGGTGCGGGGCGGCTCAGCGCGGACGACGTGGCCTACCTCGCCGGCGGCGGGGCCCAGGTGGTCTTCACCGCGGTGGCCAGGATGCTGGAGGCGGGCAGCCTGCGCGCCGCCAGGGGCAGCTGGCTCAGCGTCACCGGCCTGACCGCGCGGCACCCACTGGACCAGGCGATCCTGGCCGAGCTGAACTCCAGGGCGAACCCGGCGGCCACGCTGGGCAGCCTGCGGGCGAAGTTCGAGGATCACCCGCTGGTGGGACAGGTGCGCAACCGGCTGGAGACGCTGGGCCTGGTGGTCTCGCGCAGGCAGCAGTGGCAGGCCAGGCTGCGCGGGGCGGCGGCCTTCGCGGTGCTGCTGCTGATCGGCGTGGTCCGGGTGGCCGACGGCACCGGCAACGGCAGGCCGGTCGGCTACCTGGTCTGGCTGCTGGCGCTGACCGCGGTGCTGGCCCTGATCGCGTTGCTGGCCAAGGTCAACCGGCTCACCCAGGCGGGTGTGCGCACGCTCACCCAGTTCCAGACCACCGTTCGCCACGAACCGAGGGCGGACAACAACGACCAGCTGGCCCTGCTCGGCGGCGCGGCGATGCTGGTCGCGATCGGCGGCCTCGCGGCCTTCCCGGACGACGAGGTCAGCAAGGTGCTGGCGCTGCCGGGCTCGGGCGGCGGCTCGGCAGGCGGTTCTTCCTGCTCGGGCAGCAGTTCCTCCTCCTCGTCCTGTTCCTCCTCCAGCAGCGGTGGCAGCAGCTGCGGCGGGGGCGGGGGCGGCGGCTGCGGGGGTTGATCCCGTTACACCACAACGGCACCTGGGGGTGGCGACATGCACGACACGTGGGGCCTGACGGGCCCGGAGTTCCTCGGCCTGTACGCACTGGCGCTGATCGTCACCGTCGCGGTGGCCATCCGCCGCCGCCTGTCCGCGCGCAAGCTCACCGGCGCGCACCCGCGCACCCCTGAGCTGACCGTGGACGAGGCGGCCTACCTCTCCGGCGGCACCCGCCGCCTGGTGGAGGCGGCCGTGGCCCGGCTGGTCGCCACCGACGCGCTGCGGGTCAGCCGGGGCACGCGCCCGGCGGCCACCGGCAAGCAGGCGGAGTCCATGGTCGACAGCCGGGTGCTGACGGCCGTGCGGGACCGCAAACCGGCCGACGGCGTGGAAGCCGCGACCAAACAGCTGAACCGCTCCCCCGAGCTGGGTGAGCTGCGCCAGCGCCTGATCCAGGCGAACCTGCTGGTGCACCCGGAGCGCGCCCGCACGGCCCGGTTCTCCGCCGCCGCCTGCTTCGCACCGGTCGCGCTGGTCGGCGCGCTCCGCCTCGCCGACGGCGTCAGCAACGGCAAACCCGTCGGCTTCCTGGTCTTCCTGCTGACCCTGACCGCCATCCTGACCCTGGCCGCCGCCCTGGTCCCCGGCCCCAAGGCCACCACCCTCGGCCGCCGCGCGCTGGAACGCGCCCGAACCGAGGCCGCGCGCAGGCGCTCGGACAACACCCTGCTCAACACGGCCGCCTCAGTGGTGAGCGCCGAAGTGCTGTTCCTGGTGGCGTTCCACGGAATGAGCTCGCACCCCGACTCCGCCATCGCCGCGGGCCTGGCCCCCGACACCGGCGGCGCGGGCGGCGGCAGCAGCTGCGGCTCCGGCGGCGGAGGCGGCGGCTGCGGTGGCAGCAGCGGCGGAGGCGGCGGTGGGTGCGGCGGATGACCCGGATCCCGCACCTGGGCGTCGGCATCGGCTGGCGCCCGGAGATCGACCTGACCGTGGAACGCCTGCCCGAGGTCGACTTCGTGGAGGTGGTGGCCGAGAACCTGTCCGGCCCCACCCTCCCGGAGTCCCTGGAGATCCTGCGCGCCAGAGGAGTCCCGGTCCTCCCGCACGCGGTGACCCTGTCCCTGGGCGGCGCGGACCCCGTTGTGCCCCAACGAGTCCACCACCTCGCCACCATCGCCGAACGCCTGGGCGCCCCGCTGGTGAGCGACCACGTGGCCTTCGTCAGGGCAGGCGGCATCGAAGCGGGCCACCTGATGCCCGTCCCGCGCACCCGAGACGCGCTGGATGTGCTGTGCGCCAACGTCAAAGACGCCCAACGCGACCTCCCGGTCCCGCTGGCGCTGGAGAACGTGGCCGCCCTGATCGACTGGCCCGGCAACGAGCTCACCGAGGCCCAGTTCCTCACCGAACTGGCCGAACGCACTGACTGTCTTCTGCTGGTGGACGTGGCCAACCTGCACGCCAACAACCTCAACCTGGGCACCGACCCGGAAGAGTTCCTCACCACCCTGCCCCTGGAACGCCTGGCCTACGTGCACGTCGCCGGTGGCACCACCGAACACGGCCTCTACCACGACACCCACGCCCACGCCGTCCCCCAGCAGGTCCTGGACCTGCTCGCCGACCTGTGCGCCCGAGTCACCCCACCCGGCGTCCTCCTGGAACGCGACGACGCCTACCCCCCAGACGCCGAACTCGCCACCGAACTAGCTGCCATTCGCGCAGTGGTCGAGGCCCCCCGATGACCGACCCCCGCACCCGCCTGGCCGCAGCCCAGTCCACCCTCCTGCACGCCCTGCTGGCCAACGGCCCGCTCCCCACCGGCTTCAACCCCACCCGCCTCCAAGCCCAGTCCCAGGCCCTGCGCGCCAAACGCCGCCGCGTCACCGCCGCCCTGCGCCCCGATCTCCCCGAGCGACTGGGCGAACGGTTCCGCGAACTGTTCGACGCGTACGCCACCACGCACCCCCGCCGGGAAGGCGTCGGCGCCCGCACAGACGCCAACACCTTCGCCGACTGGCTGGTCACCCAAGGCCACCTCCCCAAACCCCGCCGCCGCTGGTGGCCCCGCCCCCGCCGCTGACCCCGAACACCACAACCCGCACACCTGTCGCCCCCGCCCCCCGCTTGACCCCAAAAAGTGTGAGTGGTTTATTACTCACATGGGCGGAACGGGCCGAGTGCTGTCAACAGCGGACGAACGACGAGAAACCGTGCTGCGCACAGCGGTAGGAGCATTCGCCGCCAAGGGCTACTACGGCACCACGACCACCGAGGTCGCCAAACTCGCCGGCATCTCCCAGGCCTACATCTACCGCCTGTTCCCGAACAAGGAAGCACTGTTCGTGGCAGTCGTCGAGCGGTGCTTCAACCAGATCAGGGAAGCACTGACCCGGGGCGCCACCGCAACCCAGGCCAGCGCCCCAGAGGTAGTACTGAGCGCCCTGGGCGCCGCCTACGCCCGCCTGGTCACCGACCGCGACCTGTTGCTGGTGCAACTGCACGCCCAGGCCGCAGCAGCTTCGGACGAGACCGTGCGCGCAGCGGTGCAAGCGGGGTACGCGCAGCTGGTGGAGTACGTGCGCAGCGTGTCCAACGGAACGGATCACCAGGTCCAGCATTTCTTCTCCCGGGGCGCGCTCTGTCACCTGGTGGTGGCGATGGGCGCTGAGGGCGTGGACGCGCCGTGGGCGAACACGCTGTCCGAAGGCATCCGCCACTACTGACCAACCAGCTCCAGCCCCGCCACCCAAGCACCCCATTTGGCCAGCCGATACTCCTTGACCGATCGACCCTCCCGATCGCCGAACACCGCAGACCGCCCGCTCACCGCCCCACCGCCCCACCGAACGATCCGCACCCGACCACTCCAAACCAGTGAGTGGTCGACCACTAAATGCCCTACCCCAGTGAGCGATCAACCACTCAGCACGCCCAGGCAGTGAGTGATCGACCACTCACTGACCCACGCCGCCAACACCGGCACGGGTACTGGCACTGACATGGCACCCGCACTGCACGACACAACACGGCCCGGCCCGGCCCAGTCCAGCCCGTACACGTCGCACGGCACGGCACGTCGCACGGCACGGCACGGCACGCGGCGCGGCGCATGGCATGGCATGGCATGGCATGGCATGGCATGGCATGGCATTCGCACGGCACAGCACAGCACGGCACCAGCACCAGCAGGGGCAGGGGCAGGGACGGGGACGGGGACGGGGGACACCCGAGCCTCACAGACCGACGCAATGAGTGATCGACCACTCAACGATCGCCGCCATCGACCGAACCTGCTCAGCAGCTGAACCGCATCACCGACCAAGCCCACGTCAGCGTCCACCAGGCCGACTCCGACAGTCGGCCTTCATTTCGCCACAAGAGTGAGTGATCAATCACTCACACCAAAGGAGAGCCGACCATGTCCACCCCGCCCTACCTGACCGGCCACTACACCCCGGTCGCCGCCGAGCACACCGTCACCCAGCTCACCATCCGCGGCACCCTCCCGCCCGAACTCACCGGCCGCTACTTCCGCAACGGCCACAACCCGAAACCCGGCGACACCCCCACCCACTGGTTCAAAGGCGCGGGCATGGTGCACGGTCTCCGGCTCCGGGCCGGACGAGCCGAGTGGTACCGCAACCGCTGGGTCCGCACCCCGGCCCTCGACGGCGCGCCCTACCAACGAGCCGACGGATCGGTCGATCTCACCGCGAGCGTCGCGGGCACCCACGTCATCGAGCACGCCGGGCGCATCCTCGCGCTCCAAGAAGCCAATGTGCCGTTCGAGTTGTCGGGGGAGCTGGAGACCTTGGGGGCGTTCGACTTCGGGGGGCGGTTGCGGACGGCGATGACCGCGCATCCCAAGGAGGATCCGGTCAGTGGGGAGTTGCACTTCTTCGGGTACTCGGCCGTTCCGCCGCATCTGACGTACTACGTCGCCAGCGCCGCCGGGCACATCACGCGGGCGGTGGTGGTGGACGGGGCGGGGCCTTCGCTGATGCACGACTTCGGGCTGACCCGGGGGCATGTGCTCTGGCTGGACCTGCCCGTGGTGTTCGATCCGGCCGAGCGGTCCAGCATTCCCTACCGCTGGAGTGATGACTACCGGCCGCGCATCGGGGTCATGCCGCGGGTGGGCGAGCCCGTGGTCACCTGGTTCGAGGTGGCGCCCTCGGCGCTGCTGCACGTGGCCAACGCCTACGAGGACGCCGACGGACGCATCGTGCTGGACGGGCCGCGTTACGACCGGGCCGCGTGGGAGTCCTCGTGGAAGTGGTGGGTCGGCGCGCCTGGACATCCCTCGGTGCCGTTGGTCGGTTCGGTCCGGCATCGGTGGATCTTGGATCCGGTGACCGGGGTGGCGAAGGAGGAGCGGGTGGATGATCTGGTGACCGAGTTCCCCACCATCAACGAGGACTTCGCGGGGGCGCCGGCGCGGTTCGGGTACGCGGTGGCGATGCCGGGCGCGGGGCTGGAGCAGTACGCGGTGGTCAAGTACGACGATGCCACCGGTGGGCGTCAGGTGCTGCCGCTGGGGCCGGAGCGGATGCCCGGTGAGGCCGTGTTCGTGCCGGCCGCGGGTGGCGGTGCGGAGGATGACGGGTATCTGCTGACCGTGGTCAGTGACCTGCGGCGGGACAACTCCGAGTTGCTGGTGCTGGACGCCCGTGATCTGGGCGCCGCGCCGGTGGCGGTGGTCGAGCTGCCGCACCGGGTGCCCTCGGGCATCCACGGGTCCTGGATCCCGGATCGGGACTGACCGCTCAGGCGGCGGCCAGGGCCCAGCCGGTGACGAACGGGCTGACCCGGCGGGTGGCGATCACCTTCAGGCCGGCCAGGGCCGCCGCCCGCCGCCACTCCTCGCTCGGGTAGAACTGCCAGGCGCCCGGTCCGAAGACCGCCAGGGTCCTGGCCTCGCGGTGCTGTTCGATGAGCACCATCCGGCCGTCCGCGCTGAGCAGCCGCCGCACCTCGGCGAAGAGGGCCTCGCGTTCCCGGGGTTCGCGGAGCTCGTGGGCGGCGAAGACGGCCAGCACCACGTCCACCGAACCGGGCCTGCCGGGCAGCGACTCCGGGCGGGCCGGGACCACCCGCACCGTCTCCGGGCGGAGCAGGCTGACCACGGCCCGCCGGTGCGCGATCACGTCCACCACCAGGCCGCGGGCCGGGGCCAAGACGCTGCGCAGCGCGGGGACCGACTCGTCGACCCCCGCGGTGACCAGCAGGAAGCGGCGCAGGTGCAGCGGCAGCAGCTCGTGCAGCCAGCGCCAGCGTTGCAGTTCGGCGCCGCGCCGCAGGCTGACCGCGGTGGCCAGCCTGGCCAGGGCGAACCAGGTCGCGCCGGCGAGGGCCGTCCAGGCTCCCGCGGCGGCGGCGACGCGAACTGCCTTGCGCATGAGCACTTTCCAGGACTACGGCAGGTTGGCGATCAGGTCGGCGACCGGCATCCGGGTGCCGGTGTAGAACGGGATCTCCTCCCGCACGTGCAGCCGCGCCTCGGTGCCGCGCAGGTGCCGCATCAGGTCGACGATCCGGTGCAGCTCGTCGGCCTCGAAGGCCAGCACCCACTCGTAGTCGCCGAGGGCGAAGGAGGCCACCGTGTTGGCCCGCACGTCCGGGTAGTCGCGGGCCTCCTTGCCGTGGTCGGCCAGCATCTTGCGGCGTTCCTCATCGGGCAGCAGGTACCACTCGTAGGACCGCACGAACGGGTACACGCAGATGTACTTGCGCGGGTCCTCGCCGGCCAGGAACGCCGGGATGTGGCTGCGGTTGAACTCCGCGGGCCGGTGCAGCGCCACGTTGCTCCACACCGGGGTCGAGGCGCGGCCGAGCGGGGTGCTGCGGCGGAAGCCGTTGTAGGCCGCCTGCACCTGCTCGATCTCCTCGGCGTGCCACCAGATCATGAAGTCCGCGTCGGCGCGCAGCCCGGCGACGTCGTACACGCCGCGGACGACAACGCCCTTGTCCGCCAACGACTCCAGGTACTCGGAGGTGGCCTGGGCCGCCTGCGCGCGGTCCTCGGGCAGCACGCCCTGCTGGATCCGGAAGACCGACCACATGGTGTACCGGATGGTGTCGTTGAGTTCGTTGTAGTTCAGCCGCGCCATGTCCCCATACTCGCACCAGTCGGGCGACGGGCGACGGCCAGGTGAGTGGCGACACGGGTCGCCGCGGCCTGCCCGGTCGCGATGCACGCCGGAATCCCCACCCCGTGCAGGCTCGCGCCCGCCACCGCCAGCCCCGGCACCTCGCCGACGGCGGCCTCGATCGCGGCCACCGTGGCGGTGTGCCCGACCGCGTACTGCGGCAGTCCGCCGCCCCAGCGCCGCACGATCGCCTCCACCGGCTCGGCCCGCACCCCGGTCAGCTCGGCCAGGTCGGCGCGCACCGCGGCGATCAGCTCGGTGTCGTCTCGTTGCAGGGTCTCGGTTTCGCCGTAGCGGCCGACCGAGGCGCGCAGCAGGGTGCCGCGCTCGGCGAAGTGGCCCCACTTGCGGCTGGAGAAGGTGAACGCCTTGGCGGTGAACGGCGTGCCGTCGGCGTGCCGCTCGCCCACGGCCAGCAGCACCCCGGAGGCCGCGGGCAGCTCGGCCCCCTCGGGCAGCGCGAGGGCCACCACGGCCATCGAGGACACCTCGATCCGCGCGTAGGCCGCGGCCGCCGCGGGCACCTCCTCGGCGAGCAGCTTGCGCGCGGCCGGGGCCGGCACGGCCAGCACCACGGCGTCGGCGTCCAGGAACTCCGGGCTGGCCGCCGAGCCCAGCTCCAGCCGCCAGCCCTCGGGCGTGCGGCGCAGCCCGCGGACGGTGACGCCGAGCCGCAGCTCCGCGCCGGAGCTCTCGGCCAGCCGCGTCACCAGCTCGGCCATGCCGCCTGCCAGCGCGCCGAACACCGGCGGCCGGGTCTCCCCCGGCTTCAGTCCCGGCCCGAGCACCTTGGCGGCCGCGGCGGTCAGCGAGCCCGCACCCTGCTCGAGGGCGTCGACCAGCGGCGGCATGGTGGCGCGCACGCCGAGCCCGGCCGCGCGGCCCGCGTAAACCCCGCCGAGCAGCGGTTCGGCCAGCCGGTCCACCACCTCAGCGCCGAAGCGGGCGCCGAGCAGATCGGCGACCGGCACGTCCCAGTCGGGGCCGTCCGGGCGCAGCGGCGGCAGCTCCGGCTCGGCCATCGCCTTGGCGAAGCCATCCGGGCTGAGCACCTCGCGCAGGATGGCGGGTTCGGCCGGGACACCGAGGAAGGTGCGCGGCGGCAGCCCCCTGGTCACCCCGCCCGCGTGGATGGTCGGCGCGGCGCGCAGCGGGTGCCGCAACTGCTCACCCAGCCCCAGCTCGGCGACCAGCTCCACGCCCTCGGTGCGGCGGGTGACGAATGCCTCCGCGCCCACGTCCACCGGCGCGCCGGCCAGCTCCTCGGTGCGCAGCTTGCCGCCGAGCCGGTCGGTCTGCTCCAGCACGGTCACCCTGACCTGCTCGCCGAGCAGGCCGCGCAGCCGGTGCGCCACGGTGAGCCCGGCGATGCCGCCGCCCACCACCGCGACCCGCTGCGGCGCGGTGGTCATGGCCGCAGCTCGTGCACCAGCTCGACCGCGCGGGTGATCTTCCCGGGGTCGGTGTCCGGCAGCACGCCGTGGCCGAGGTTGAAGATGTGCCCGGCCGCGGTCCTGCCCTCGGCACCGATCCGGCTGATCTCGCGCGCGAGCACGTCCTCGCCGCTGAACAGCACGGCCGGGTCCAGGTTGCCCTGCACCACCGGGGCAGGCAGGTCGGGCCGGGCGCTGGTCAGGCGGCGGACCGCCTCGTCGAGTGGCACCCGCCAGTCCACGCCGACCACGTCGTTGCCCGCCTCGCGCATGGCCACCAGCAGCTCGCCGGTGCCCACGCCGAAGTGGATCCGCGGGATGCCGGCGTCGGCCAGCCCGGCGAAGACCTTGGCCGAGTGCGGCAGCACGAACTCGCGGTAGTCCCGCTCGGAGAGCGCGCCTGCCCAGGAGTCGAACAGCTGCACCGCATCCACGCCCGCGTTGACCTGCACGGTGAGGAAGTCCAGCGCCATGTCGGCGAGGTGGCCGAGCAGCGCGTGCCAGGTGGCCGGCTCGGAGTGCATGAGCGCCTTGGTGCGCTCGTGGTTGCGGCTGGGGCCGCCCTCGATCAGGTAGGAGGCCAGCGTGAACGGCGCGCCGGCGAACCCGATCAGCGGCGTCTCGCCCAGCTCCCCGGTCAGCAGCCCGATCGCCTCGGCGACCGGCTGGACCTGCTCGGCGGCCAGGCTGGGCAGCTTCTCCACGTCGTGGATCGAGCGCACCGGGTTGGCGACCACGGGGCCGGTGCCGGGCACGATGTCCAGGTCCACCCCGGCCGCGGCCAGCGGCACCACGATGTCGCTGAACAGGATGGCCGCGTCGACCCCGTGCCGCCGGACCGGCTGCATGGTGATCTCGCAGACCAGCTCCGGCAGGAAGCAGGAGCGCAGCATCGGAATGCCCTCGCGGACCTTGCGGTACTCCGGCAGCGAGCGGCCGGCCTGGCGCATGAACCACACCGGGGTCCGGCTCGGCGTGCCGCCACGCGCGGCGACCAGCAGTGGGGCTTGGGGAAGGTCCCGGCGCGCCGGGACCTGGGCAGCGGTAGTCATCTCGGCTCCCATGTTGCCACGGGTCGCGCAAGGCGTTCGCGCGGCTCCGGCGTGCCTCCCGCCGCACCCGCCCGGCGCGGCCTAGAGTTCGCCAACGTGACCGGGATATCGGGTGAACCCGAGGTGTTCCGGCAGGCTGTTGCCGCGTTGCGGTCGATGCATCCACGACCTGAGGTCGAGCTGGGCGAGGTCCGTGCCCCGCAGCGTCTCGCCCCGTGGAGCTTCGCCCTCAGCGCCGAGGCCAACGGGCCGGCCGGGGAGCTGGCCACGGGCCGGTTGGTGCTGCTGCACGATCCGGACGGGGCCGAAGCCTGGGACGGGGTGCTGCGACTAGTGGCCTACGTCCGGGCCGAACTCGACACCGAGCTTGCCGCCGACCCACTGCTACCCGCGGTCGGCTGGTCGTGGCTGACCGAGGCGCTGGAGCTCTCCGGCGCCGCCTTCACCGCGCTCGGCGGCACGGTCACCCAGACCTCCTCCGCCCGTTTCGGCGACATCTCCGGCCCGAGCAGCACGCACGACCTGGAGCTGCGCGCGTCCTGGACGGCTCGGGACACCGAGCTGGCCGCGCACGCGGAGGCATTCTGCGAGCTGCTCTCCAGCGCGGCCGGGCTGCCACCGGTGGGCATCGCGATGATCAGTCAGCGCAAGGGCGACTGACTGACCACCGCGACCCCTCGGACGGCTCAGCGGCTCTGCCGGAGCTCCGCGGCGACCTTCTCGGCGGCGTCCAGCACCCGCAGGACGTTGCCGCCGGCCAGCTTGGCCAGGTCCTGCTCGGACCAGCCGCGGTCCATCAGGTCGGCGAACAGCTCCGGGTACCTGGAGACGTCCTCCAGTCCGTCCGGGAGCTCCGGGGTGCCGTCGTAGTCGCCACCGATGCCGATGTGGTCGATGCCGGCCACCTCGCGCGCGTGTTCCAGGTGTGCGACCACGTCCGCCCTGGTGGCCCGGCGCACCGGGTCGGCCGAGACGAAGGCGGGCACGAAGGTGATCATGCACACGCCACCCTTGGCGGCCATCTCGCGCAGCACGTCGTCCGGCACGTTGCGGACGTGGTCGGTGACCGCCCGGCAGGAGGAGTGGCTGAAGATCACCGGGGCGGCGCTGGTCTCCAGCGCGTGCCACATGGTGCTCGGCGCGACGTGGGAGAGGTCGACCAGCATGCCGAGCCGGTTCATCTCCCGCACCACCTCGCGGCCGAAGTCGGTCAGCCCGCCCGCGGCGGGCTGGTCGGTGGCCGAGTCCGCCCACGGGGTGTTGTCGTTGTGGGTGAGGGTCAGGTAGCGGACCCCGAGGCGGAACAGCGCGCGCAGCGCACCGAGGGACTCCCCGATGCAGTGGCCGCCCTCGGCGCCCAGCAGGGAGGCGATCCGGCCGTCGGCGAAGGCGGACTCCACCTCGGCCGCCGATCGAGCGAGCCGGAGCTGTTCGGGGTACCGTTCAACCAGCTCGTGAACCAGCTCGACCTGTTCCAGCACCGCCGTCACCGCGCGATGCTCGAGTAAGTGGCACGGCACGTAGACCGACCAGAACTGAGCGCCCACCCCACCGTGGCGCAGCCGGACGAGGTCGGTGTGCAGACCGGGTTGCTCGATGGTCAGCTCGATCTCGGCCACCTCCCCGCCCGTTTTGTCCCGGATCGCCCACGGCAGATCGTTGTGCCCGTCGACGAGCGGAACCCGCCGGAGAAGCTCGTGCGAACGGCCTAACGACCCCTCGGTCGGCATAGTGCAAATCCTTCATGTCGTTTGTGTACGGCTCGGCGTTAACCACCATCCGAGGGACCGCCCGATCGTGTGATCAGACCACGTCAAAGTGACAACCCGATCGGGACAGATACCCAATTGATCGTCCCACTGACCCGCTTGGGCGGCTACGCTCCTCCCGACGACACCACTTTCGGTCGATCGGTGGCGCGGCCGATCGGTCGAAAGTCCCGGTGCCGGTCGGGGGGCACGACCGACTCCAGGGAGGTAGTGACGTGGCTGCCGTCGGCTTAGGACAGGCCGTTCGAACCACGCCAGCCGGCACTTTGCCGGCGAACATGGTCCCGCACCCGCGGGAAGAGCTGTTTTCGGTGCTGGTGGTCGATGACCACCCATTGCTGAGGGAGGCCATTGCGGCGCGACTGATGCAGATGGGAGCCGGCACGGTGCACGAGGCCGCATCGGTGGCCGAGGCGAGGGCGCGTGCCCTGGCCACGGGGCCGTGCGACCTCGCGATACTGGATCTCGGGCTTCCGGATGGAAGCGGCATTGACCTGGTCACGGAACTCCGTGCGCAGGGCTGGCCGCGCATCGTGGTCCTGGCATCCTCCGATGACCCGTACGCGGTGCGTGCGGCCTTCCAGGCAGGCGCTCAGGCCTACCTGCTGAAGTCCGCATCGCCGATGGTGGTCACCGACGGGGTGCGCAGGGTCCTCGAGGGCGGGGTCTACGCCGATCCGTCCGTGGCTCCGGTGCTGGCTGCCGGAACCAGGGTGCCCGGAACGGACAACACGCCGAGGGAACTCTCCGCGCGAGAGGTCGAAGTGCTGCAGCTGGTAGCCGACGGCCGCTCGAACAAGGAGATCGGCGAAGCACTGAACCTGTCCGCGCTCACGGTGAAGTCTCACCTGTCGCGGATAGGGCGCAAGCTGGGAACCGGGGACCGGGCTCAGATGGTGGCGCTGGCCATGCGTGCCGGCGTTATCCGCTGACTCCTCAGCCGAGGGGGTCCGAATGTCGCGGTCGGGTGCGTTGCAGAGCGCGGACACGCCCGGCACACGAAGTTCGGACCCCGTGACGACCGGGGTGTGGTTGGCCGGTACGGAAAGATCGGGAAGCGTTGGATCAGCCTCTGACCAGCGGTTTCCGATCGGCGCGCCGTGCCGGTCAGCCTACTTCAGTGGATCTCGACTGTCTGAGCGCACCGTTGACGCATAGGGTCACGGCCGTGGATGTAGGCCGAACCGCTGTCAACGACTCCGGTGAGCAACCAGAACTGACGTTGCTCACCACCCCCTCCGGTGGCGTGCCGCTCGTCATCGACACCGTCGATGGCGTACGGCGGGCCGCCGCGATGCTCGCCGCCGGCACGGGGCCCTTCGCGGTGGACACCGAACGCGCTTCCGGATACCGGTACTCGCAGCGGGCCTACCTGGTGCAGATCCGCCGCGAGGGCGCCGGCACGGTGCTGATCGACCCGGTCGCGGTCAACGGCCGGGTGGAAGCGCTGGCCGAGGTGCTCAACCCCGCTGAGTGGGTGCTGCACGCCGCCAGCCAGGACCTGCCGTGCCTGCACGAGCTGGGCCTGCGCCCGGAGGTCCTGTTCGACACCGAACTGGCCGGCCGGCTGGTCGGCTTCGAGCGGGTCGCGCTGGGCGCCCTGGTGGAACGCCAGCTGGGCTTCCGGCTGGAGAAGGGCCACGGCGCCGCCGACTGGTCCCGCAGGCCGTTGCCCGCCGACTGGCTGGCCTACGCCGCACTGGACGTGGAGCTTCTGCTGGAGCTGCGCGCCTCCCTGGAGGCCGAGCTCATCGTCCAGGACAAGCTGGCCTGGGCGCTGGAGGAGTTCGAGGCGGTCCGCACCGCCCCGCCACCGGCCCCGCGCGCCGAACCCTGGCGCCGCACCTCCGGCATCCACCGCCTGCGCAGCCCGCGCCAGTACGCCGCGGTCCGCTCACTCTGGCAGGCCCGCAACACCATCGCCCAGCAGCGCGACATCGCGCCGGGCCGGGTGCTGCCGGACTCCGCCATCGTCGAGGCCGCCCTGCACGACCCCACCGGCCACGCCGAGCTGCTCTCCCTGCCGGTCTTCCGCGGCCGCGCCCAGCGCCGGATGGCCGACGTCTGGTCCGGCGCCCTGCGCGAGGCCCGCGAACTCCCCAAGTCCGACCTGCCGGACCCCTCCCCGCAACACGACGGCCCCCCGCCGCCCAACCGCTGGGCCGAGCGCGACCCGGCCGCCGCGGCCCGCCTGAGCGCCGCCCGCGGCGCGCTGACCGCGCTGGCCGAGCGACTGCGCCTGCCGGTGGAGAACCTGGCCCAGCCGGACCTGGTGCGCCGCCTGTGCTGGCAGCCGCCCGCGGAGATCGACGCGGCTTCGGTGCGCGCGGCGCTGGCCGCGGGTGGGGCGCGGAACTGGCAGATCGAGCAGGTGGCCGAGCTGCTGACCACGGCGCTGAAGGCGCAGCCGAAGGCGACGGAGAAGCCGGCGGAGAAGGACTGAGGCGGTGGTGGGGGCGGGTCGCCCGTCCCCACCACAAGCCTGAGCGCAGACGAAAAAAGACCCGGCCCCGTGCTGTGAAGCACGAGAACCGGGTGGTATAGGGCAATGCTAGCGAGGACCTATTTTAGGCGCAAGTTGGGCCTGAGCTGGGCCTGAGTTGGGCGTGGCACACGGCAGCTCACCAGCCCTGTGGCTTCCGGAATGGGCCGGTCGGGTCGGCCAGTTGGTTCGCCATGAAGTCTTGGCACCGGAGCCTGCGCCACCAGTGCTGTCCGACGCCCTCGTTCCGGTCGCCGCGCAGGGCCGCGGTGGTCGGCTTGACGCTGGGGTTGACGGTCGCGACCGGGACCCGCAGCCGGGTCTGACGCAGGGGGAAGCTCAGGTCGCTGTCGTTGGACAGGACCATGACCGCGTCGACCTGCCCGGTCAGCACGTCCATCAGCACATGGCTGGCCACGTTCACGTCCGAGCCCTTCTCCTCGAAGGTCGAGATCCGGGCGAGCAGGTCGGTGGCTCCGCTGGGGCCGGGGACCTCGCGAACCGGAAGCCAGGTCGGCAGGCACCCGGTTCCGGGAGACCGGACCCGTCGTGGCGGGTAGCCCGTGCCCTGCTCGACCAGCACCCCGGACTTGGTCCGCGGCACGTACTTGCCCAGCGCCACCGTCAGCGAGGGGTTGGCGTGCCGCAACGCCGCGAGGTAGGTGTGCTGGTCGGCCAGTGAGCTGGGGTCTCCTTCCCGCTCGCGCATGGCCGTGCAGTAGACGACCCGGTCGATCCGCGCTCCCGGCCACACCCACGGGTTGATCAGGCCGGCGGCGAGAGTGGCGATGTCCAGCCACTTCCAGCCGGGTGTCGTCGAGCCGAGCATCTCGCGACCGCCGTAGTAGACGTTGAACGCGTCGACATAGACCCCTACCCTGACCGCACTCCGTGTCTGATCGATCACCGTTCGACCGTAACGGCAGCCCTTCGCCTCGTTCGGCTGGCGAACACCAGGTGCCGGACCAGCCCGATCCCCACCAGCACCGCGACCAGCGCGCACACCCCGCCCCACCCGAGCCCCGGGTACACCGTCGCCCCCGCCCACGACCCCAGCGTGCCCCCGAGGAACGCGCAGGTCATGTAGGCGGTGTTCAACCGGCTGCGGGCGTCCGGTCGCAGGGCGAAGATGCGGACCTGGTTGGCGACCATGCCGGACTGCATGGCCACGTCCAGCACCAGCGTGCCCAGCACCAGGCCCGCCAGGCCCGCGATGCCGCCGAGGGTGCCCATGGCGAGGATCGCGGCGGCGGCGAGGGCGGCCAGGAAGCACACCAGGTTGACGCGGTCGGGGCCGTGGCGGTCGGTGCGGCGGCCTGCCAGGGGGGTGGCGGCCATGGTGGCGGCGTTGACCAGGGCCAGGGCGCCGACCGCTTGGGCGCCGAGGGAGTAGGCGGGGCCGGTCAGGAGTAGGGCGACGCTGGTCCAGACCGCGGTGAAGGCGCCGAACATGGTGGCCTGGTAGAGGCAGGATCGGCGCAGGGCGGGTTCGGTGCGGAGCAGGCGGAGGGTGTGCGCGAGCAGGGCCGGGTAGCGCTCGCGGGTGGCCGGGGTGGTGGTGGGCAGGGCGAGGCACAGCACCAGCGCGAGCAGCAGGGCCAGGGCCGCGGAGAGCAGGTACGGGGCGCGCCAGCCCAGCCATTCGGCCAGGCCGCCGCCCAGGGCGCGGGAGAGCAGCATGCCGCCGATGGAGCCGCTGAGCATGGCGCCGGTGACCGCGCCGCGTTGCTCCGCCGGAACCAGCCCGGCCGCCAGGGGCGCCACGATCGGCGCGACCACCGTGGTCAGCCCGACCAGCGCGCTCGCCCCGAACAGCGGGGACAGGCCTTGGGCGCAGCCCGCGGCGAGCAGGCCGAGGCCGGTCAGCACGAGCAGGGTGACCAGCAGCGGGCGGTGCGGCAGGCGGTCGCCGAGCGGGACCAGGAAGAAGATCCCGGCCGCGTAGCCGAGCTGGGCCGCGGTGACCACCAGGGCGGCGGACTCCGGGGACACGCCGAGTCCGGTGGCCACCAGTGGGCTGACGGCCTGCGGGAAGTACAGGTTGCCCACGGCCACGCCACAGGCCAGCGCGAGCAGCAGGACCAGGCGTCGACTCATGCGGTCACCGTCCTGGCCGCCGCCCCTCGGCGGCAACGGATTTAGTCCTGGGTGCGGTCGTTGGTGCACCGAAAGCCTGATGTGACCCACTCGACAGCGCGATCCCCGTAGTTACCAGTGAGTAATAGGGGCTAGAGTGGTGTTACCGGCCGGTAGCAGCGCAGCGGAAGCCGCCACGGGCCGATGTCAGGGGTTCAGCACTGAGTGAGGAGCACGCCGTGGCCGCACCTGCGCCGGCGAAACCCGGCAGCGCCAGCGCGCGCGCCGTTCGGGACGTGGTCTTCGTCGACGGCGTTCGCACGCCGTTCGGCAAGGCCGGTGCCAAGGGCATCTACGCGGAGACCCGCGCCGACGATCTCGTCGTCAAGGTCATCCGCGAACTTCTGCGGCGGCATCCCGAACTGCCGCCGGAGCGCGTCGACGAGGTCGCCATCGCCGCGACCACCCAGATCGGCGATCAGGGGCTGACCATCGGGCGGACCGCCGCGCTGCTGGCCGGGCTGCCGAAGTCCGTCCCGGGCTACGCTGTGGACCGGATGTGCGCGGGCGCGATGACCGCGGTGACCACGGTGGCCGGTGGCATCGCCTTCGGCGCCTACGACATCGCCATCGCCGGCGGCGTCGAGCACATGGGCCGCCACCCCATGGGCGAGGGCGTCGACCCGAACCCGCGGTTCCTGGCTGACAAGCTGGTGGACACCTCCGCGCTGGTCATGGGCCAGACCGCGGAGAACCTGCACGACCGGTTCCCGCACCTGACCAAGGAGCGCACCGACGCCTTCGCCGCGACCTCGCAGGCCCGCTACGACGCGGCGGTCAAGGCCGGCAAGATCGGCCCCGAGTTCGTCACCGTGGCCACCCGCTCCGCCGAGCAGGGCTGGGGCCTGGCCGCCGCGGACGAGCCGCCGCGCCCCGGCACCACGGTCGAGGACCTGGCCAAGCTGAAGACCCCGTTCCGCCCGCACGGCCGGATCACCGCGGGCAACGCGGCCGGTCTCAACGACGGCGCGACCGGCTGCATCCTGGCCGAGGAGGAGACCGCGCGCGAGCTGGGCCTGCCGATCGGCATGCGCCTGGTCGCCTACTCCTTCGCCGGTGTGGAGCCCGAGGTCATGGGGGTCGGCCCGGTGCCGGCCACCGAGAAGGCGCTCAAGATCGCCGGACTGTCCATTGAGGACATCGGCCTGTTCGAGGTGAACGAGGCGTTCGCGGTGCAGGTGCTGGCCTTCCTGGACCACTTCGGCATCGCCGACGACGACCCCAGGGTGAACCAGTGGGGCGGCGCGATCGCCACCGGCCACCCGCTGGCCTCCTCCGGCGTGCGGCTGATGACCCAGCTGTCCCGCCAGTTCGCCGAGCGCCCCGACGTGCGCTACGGCATCACCACCATGTGCATCGGCATCGGCATGGGCGGCACCGTGATCTGGGAGAACCCCAACTGGACCGGGGAGAGCAAGTGAGCACCTTCACCGTTGAGGAAGCCAAGACCCTCTTCCCTGACGAGGTCGTGACCCGCGCGGTCACCCGTCTCCTCCGGGTGCCCGGACTGGCCAAGCCGGTCGCGCTGATCACCCTGGACAACGGGCACGACCACACCCGGCCGTCCACCTTCGGGCCGCAGAGCCTGCTCAGCCTCAACGCCGCCTTCGACGAGGCCTCGGCCGCCGACGTGGCCGCGATCGCGGTCACCGGCAAGCCGTTCATCTTCGCCGTGGGCGCGGACCTGACCGCGGTGGAGAAGGCCACCTCCCGCGAGCAGGCGGTGGCCATCGGGCAGCTCGGCCACGACGTGTTCCGCCGCTTCACCGACTCCACCGTGCCGACCTTCGCCTTCGTCAACGGCGCGGCCATGGGCGGCGGCCTGGAGCTGGCGCTGTCCTGCCACTACCGGACCCTGGCGGCCAACGCGGCGGCGCTCGCGCTGCCCGAGGTCTTCCTCGGCCTGTTCCCCGGCTGGGGCGGCACCCAGCTGCTGCCGAACCTGATCGGCGCCAACGACGCGGTCACCGTGATCTTCGAGAACGCGTTGAACCAGAACAAGATGCTCAAGCCCGCGCAGGCCGCCGGGCTGGGCGTGGTGGACGTGGTGCTGGAGTCCGCGGACTACCTGGAGCAGTCGCTGATCTGGCTGACCAAGGTGGTCAACGGCGAGATCACCCCGCCGCGCAGGGAGATCGACCGCGGCGAGGGCTGGGACCAGGCCGTGGCGCGGGCCAAGGCGATCGTGCACGGCAAGACCAAGGGCGCCGCGCCCGGTGCGCTCAAGGCGCTGGAGCTGCTGGAGCTGGCCCGCGAGAACGACCTGACCAAGGGCTACGCGGCCGAGACCCAGGCGCTCGCCGACGTCGTGATGAGCGATGAGCTGCGCGCGGGCCTGTACTCGTTCAACCTGGTGCAGAAGCGGGCCAAGCGCCCGGCAGGCGCGCCGGACCGCTCGCTGGCCCGCGCGGTGACCAAGGTCGGTATCGTCGGCGCGGGCCTGATGGCCAGCCAGATGGCGCTGCTGTTCGCGCGGCGGCTGAAGGTGCCGGTGGTGCTCACCGACATCGACCAGGCGCGGGTGGACAAGGGCGTCGGCTACGTGCACGGCGAGGTCGACAAGCTGCTCGGCAAGAAGCGGGTCTCCCCCGACGAGGCGAACCGGCTCAAGGCGCTGGTCTCCGGCTCGCTGGACAAGGCCGCCTTCGCCGACGCGGACTTCGTGATCGAGGCCGTGTTCGAGGAGCTGTCGGTCAAGCAGCAGGTCTTCGCCGAGGTGGAGGAGCACGTCTCCGCCGAGTGCGTGCTGGCCACCAACACCTCCTCGCTGTCCATCACCGAGATGGCGAGCAAGCTGGCCCACCCGGAGCGCGTGGTCGGCTTCCACTTCTTCAACCCGGTCGCGGTCATGCCGCTGCTGGAGATCGTGCGCGCCGAGCAGACCGACGACGCCACCCTGGCCACCGCCTTCGCGGTCGGCAAGGAGCTGAAGAAGTCCAGCGTGCTGGTCAAGGACGCGCCGGCGTTCGTGGTCAACCGGCTGCTCACCCGGTTCATGGGCGAGGTGATCAAGTCCGTGGACGAGGGCACCTCCTTCGAGGTCGCGGACAAGGCCACCGAGCCGCTCGGCCTGCCGATGTCGCCGATGATCCTGTTGCAGCTGGTGGGTTCCGCGGTCGCGCTGCACGTCTCGGAGACCATGCACCACGCCTTCCCGGACCGGTTCTCGGTCAGCTCGAACATGAAGAAGTTCGTGGCCGCCGGCAAGGCCGCGGTGTGGCAGTGGGACGCGCAGGGCAACCAGACCGTCGACCCCGAGGTCACCGCGCTGTGGGAGTTCGGCGACAAGCCGCTCACCGGCGAGGAGGTCAAGGCCAGGGCGCTGGAGGCGCTGGCCGAGGAGATCCGGATCATGCTCGACGAGGGCGTGGTCGCGGAGGCGCAGGACATCGACCTGTGCATGATCCTGGGCGCGGGCTGGCCGTTCTGGCTGGGCGGCATCACGCCGTACCTGGACCGCACCGGCATCTCGGAGAAGGTCACCGGCAAGAGGTTCCTGGCGCCGGGCGTGGCCAGCGTGCCGACCGCCTGACCCGGACCGGCGTGTTGGCCGAACTGGTACGCCCAGTTTGGCCAACACGCTGTACCAGTTCGGCCAACACTCGGGCGGTGGTCAGCGCCAGGAGCCTGCGGCGACCGCGTTCTTGACGTAGGCGGCGAAGGAGCGGGGTTCGCGGCCCAGCACCCGCTGCACGCCGTCGGAGAGGTGGGCCTCCTTGCCGGCCCGGATCCGCTCGTACAGCCGGGCGATCAGCTCCGCGAACTCCCGCGGCATGCCCAGCCCGACCTGCTTCTCGATGTACTGGGCAGGCTCCACGTCGACCACCCGGATCTCCCGGCCCAACTCCGCGGCGATGATCTCCAGCGCCTGCGGGAAGGTCAGCGGTTCCGCGCCGGAGAGGTCGTAGATCTGCCCGTCGTGGCCGTCCTGGGTGAACGCGGCGACCGCGACCTCGGCGATGTCCTCGGCGTCGATGAACGGCTCCAGGCCGTCCCCGGTGGCCAGCAGCACCTCACCGGCCCGCACGCTCGGCTCGAAGTAGTCCTCGTCGAAGTTCTGGTGGAACCAGCCCGGCCGCAGGATGGTCCAGGCCACCCCGCTCTCCCGCACCGCGCGCTCGGCGTTGAGGGTGTCCTCCACCTCGAAGGTGTCCACGTCCCGGGCGGAGAGCATCACCAGCTTGCGCACCCCGGCGGCCACGGCCTGGCGCACGAACCGGGCCACCTCCTCGTGCCGGTCGCCGGTGGCCTCCAGCGGCACCAGGTACACCGCGTCCACGCCGGCCAGCGCCGGTCCCCAGGTGGACTCGTCCATCCAGTCGAAGCGGGTCTCGCCCGAGCGGGAGGCGGCCCGCACGGTGATGCCACGCTCCCGCAACCGCCGGGCCACCCGCTTGCCGGTCTTGCCCCTGCCCGCCTGCACCAAGATCGTCTGTTCGCTCATGTCGCCCAGTCAAACAGCGGAACTTGAGACGATCTATGGCCGGGAAGCTCGATCGCATGTCCATTCGTCTAAGGTGATCGCATGGACGCCTTGGCTGACCTGTTGCAGGGAGTGCGCGCGCGGGGTGCGCTGTTCAGCCGGTCGATCATGACCCCGCCCTGGGGGCTGGAGTTCCGCAACCCGGCCCGGCTGACCCTGTGCACGCTGCTCAGCGGCGAGGCCTGGATCGTGGCCGGGGACGGCGAGCCGCGCAGGCTGCGCGCGGGGGACGTGGCGCTGGTGCGCGGCCCGCAGGTGTACCGGGTCGCCGACCACCCGGACACCCCGCCGGGGGTGATCGTGCTGAGCGAGGACCGGTGCGAGCACCCGGACGGCACCGACCTGTGCGAGGAGCTGTGCCTGGGCGCGCGCACCTTCGGCGAGACCGCGGACGGCTCGGCGGTGCTGATCAGCGGCGCCTACCAGGTGCACGGGGACATCAGCGAGCGGCTGCTCAGCGCGCTGCCGCCGGTGCTGGTGGTGCCGGATGACCAGGGGCCGTGCGACCTGCTGCGGCGGCTGGAGGTGGAGATCGACGGCGAGGAGCCCGGCCAGCAGCTGGTGCTGGACCGGCTGCTCGACCTGCTGCTGGTGCTGACCCTGCGCTGCTGGTTCGCCATGCCCGAGGGCGCCCCGCCCGCCTGGTACCGGGCGCTGAGCGATCCGGTGGCCGGGACCGCGCTGCGCGCCCTGCACGCCGAGCCCGCCCGCTCCTGGACGGTGGCGACGCTGGCCGCCGAGGTCGGGGTGTCCAGGGCGACGCTGGCCCGCCGGTTCACCGACCTGGTGGGCGAGCCGCCGCTGACCTACCTGACCGGCTGGCGGATGGCGCTGGCCGCGGACCTGCTGCGCGATCCAGACGAGACGGTGGCCAGGGTGGCCAAGCGGGTCGGCTACGCGGACGGGTTCGCCTTCAGCTCGGCGTTCAAGCGCACCCGAGGGGTCAGCCCGTCCGTGCACCGGGTCGCCGGGTAATCGTTTCCACAGAGTCCACCCACCGGTCATCTCGGCGATCTAGGGTCGCCGGACCAACCGGGAGGTCAGTGATGGGTCAGGTGGGCCGGCGCGGGTTCCTGCGCGGGGTGGGCGCGGCCGCGGTGGCGGCGCCGCTGGTCGGCGCGGGCACGGCGGAGGCGGGCATCGACGTCGATGTGGAGCTGGATCTCGGGCTGCCGAGGCTGCCGGGCCTGCCGCGCTGGCTGGTGGGCGACCACCACGTGCACACGCAGTACTCCAACGACGCGATGTACACCATCGACCAGGTGGTGGCGGGCGCGCAGCGGCACGGCGCGGAGTGGCTGGTGTTCTCCGACCACGGGCACGTCGCGCACGAGGCGCACTCGGTGGAACCGGCGCACGCCGACATCGTGGCCGCCCGGCGCAGGCATCCGCACCTGCTGCTGTGGCAGGGCCTGGAGTGGAACATGCCCGCGGCCGAGCACGCCACGGTGTTCCTGCCGCCGAGCCGGGACGAGGCCGCGCTGCTGCGCGAGTTCGAGCGCACCTTCGACTCCCGGCTGACCGGTACCGGTGCGAGCACCCCGGCGAACGAGGCCAAGGCGCTGGAGGCGCTGCGCTGGCTGGCCCGGCGGGGCGGGCTGGTAGTGGTCAACCACCCCTCCCGCAACGGCCGGATCGCGCCCGCGGAGCTGCGCAACTGGCACGACGCCGCACCCGGTGTGGTGATCGGGATGGAGGGCGCGCCCGGCGCGCAGGGCGACGGCTACCCCAAGCCCGACGGCAGCGGCGGCCACCGCGGCGGCTACGGCAACTCCCCCGGCGGCGACTCCTGGCCCGGTTTCCCGGCCGAGGCATACCGGACCTTCGGCGGCTTCGACTGGATGACCGCGACCCTGGGCGGCATGTGGGACGCGCTGCTGGCCGAGGGCCGGAACTGGTGGGTGACCAGCAACTCCGACAGCCACTTCAACTTCCGCGACACCATCGTCCGTCAGCCCGAGGCACCCGACCTGTACGACCGGGCGGGCAAGCACCTGGACCCGCTGCCCGGCGGCCCGGTGCAGACCCAGCCGCCGTACTGCGACTTCTACCCCGGCGAGTTCAGCCGGACCGTGGTCGGCACCACCGACCGCAGCTACCGGGGCGTGATGGACGGCCTGCGCGCCGGGCGCAGCTTCGTCAGCCACGGCGGGCTGGTGCAGCGGCTGGAGACGCACGTCTTCGCCGAGGACCGGCTGTCCTGGCCGGTGGGCCTGGGCGGGCGACTGCGGGTGCGGCGGGGCACGGACGTCACGGTGGTGGTGCTGGCGCAGTTGGCCGCGCGGCCGCACTCCGGCGGCGAGCTGCCCCGGCTGGCCCGGCTGGACCTGGTGCGCGGCGCGGTCACCGGTCCCGCGGCGGACCGGCAGGGCTTCCGGGCAGCCGAGGTCGCGGTGGCCCGCTCGTACGAGCCGAGGTTCCGGGCCGGGCGGACGGTCGGGTTCCGGCACACGTTCCGGAACGTGCGGGAGTCGTTCTACGTGCGGGTGCGCGGCACGGACGGACGGCGGCACGTGCCGGGCGGGATCGAGCCGATCGCGGACATCCGCGGCGAGGCCAACCCGTGGCAGGACCTGTGGTGCTACGCGAACCCGGTGTTCGTGGACGTGCGCTGAAGCCACCTCGCCTCAGTCGAAGCGCGCGGCCACGGCGTCGATGAACCGGGCACGGCGGGCCGAGCCCATGTGCGAGGTGCCCGCCCTGACTTCGGGCGAGTCCGGGTCCAGGTACGGGATGCGCGGCACCGCGCCGAGCAGCACCACGACCAGCCCGCGCGCCGGGTCTACGTGCAGCCACTGCCCGTAGCTGCCCAGTGCCTCGTACGCGCCACCGGTCTTGATCCACCACAGGTAGCCGTAGCCCGCGTACTCCGCCATCGGCGGGCTCGACGTGCCGCGCACGCCGCTGAAGTCGAAGGCGAAGGCGGGCGCCCGGGGGCTGGTGGCCTGCGCGACCCAGCCTGCCGGGACGACCCGGGTGCCGTCGGCGGCGACGCCGTCGTTGAGCATCAGCAGGCCCCAGCGCGCGTAGTCGCGCAGGCTTGCGCCGCAACAGCTGCCGACCACCTCCTGGCCGTCGTCGCCGTCCAGCATGAAGAAGCCGGGCTGCTCCATGCCCATCGGCCGCCACACCTTCGCCGAGCAGTACTCCGCCACCGTCCTCCCGGTGACCTTGGCCAGGATCAGGCCGAGCAGGAAGGTGTCGCCGGTGTTGTAGTAGAAGGAGGTGCCGGGCTCGGCCGCGCGCTGCCGCGTCTTGAGGTACTCCTGGATGGCGCCGACCCTGCGCGCGCCGATCACCTTGATGTAGTGCTCGGCGACATCGGAGTGGAGGTCGTCGGTGTTCTCCGTCCACTCGATCCCCGAGGACATGGTCAGCAGGTGCTCGATGGTCACCTGCTCGTAGGCCGTGCCCGCGAAGTCCGCCAGGTGGTCGGTGACCAGGTCGGCGCGGGAGAGCAGCCCATCGTGCTCCGCGGCCGCGATGAGGATCGAGGCCAGCGACTTCACCATCGACGAGGACTGCCAGCGACCCGAGGGTGTCAGTCCCTTCGCATACCGCTCCAGCCTGATGGCACCGTCCTGGACCACGAGCAGGCCGCTGAGGTGCTCGTCCCGCATCAGCGACTCGACGTCGCCGCGCTCCCCGTAAGCCTCGAAGGTGACATCGGTGATCGGTTCGCCGGTCGGGAGCGGCGAGGCCGTTGGGGCCTTCTCGATCGTCCGGGTCGCGAAGATCCGGTCCCAGTTCGCGAAGCCCTCGGCCTGGATGTTGGGGGACCACAGCAGGAAGTCACCGGCCAGCAGCCGGGCCAGGAACCGCTCGTCGGTCTCCGGGTTCGTCGCGCTCATCGGCTCTCCATTCGGTGATGGCGGCGGCCAGCGCCACCGGTTGGTCCCTGGCCACGAGGTGTCCGGCACCGCGCACGCGGGTCACCGCGGCGTGCGGGACCAGGCGCCGCAACCGGTCGGCGTCGGCGTCGGTCACGGGCGAGCCCCGGTCACCGCGCACGAGCAGGACGGGCAGGTCGAGCGCCGCGGTGACCTGCCGCAACCGGGGACCCTGGGCGAGGACGTCTTCGATGATCTCGGCGTGGGTTTCGGGCAGGCCGGCCGCGGCGAGGAAGGTGCGGACCCCGCCGGGCTCGGGATCGGGCACGACGTCCACCAGCACGAGCCCGGTCACCCGCGCCCGCACCTCCGGATCGGCCAGGGCCGCGATGGCCGCGAGCCCACCGAGCGAAGCGCCGACAACCACACATCCGGGCGGCTCGGCGCGCAGCATGGCGGCGACGTCCGCCGCGCAGTGGGCCAGCGTCCGCAGCGAGCCGCCGCTGTCGCCGTGACCCCGCTGGTCGAAGGCCACGCACCGGAAACCGGCACCAACCAGGACCTCGATCACCGGACGCCACACGCGGCGACGTTCACCACCGGCGTGCAGCAGCAGGACGGTCGGCCCGGCACCGGCCTCCTCCCCGCGCAGGACCACGTCGGGACGAGTTAGGGAGATCATGGCGGCTCCTTACCTTGTGCGCTCAAGGTAGGAGCGCTGCCTTGAGGTGTCAAGGTAAGGTCGGCGCTGTGACGAGTTCGCGTGTGCGCCGTTCTCCCGAGGAGGCGCGGCGGCTGATCCTGGACGCGGCCGAGAAGCTGCTGGCCGAGGGCGGGGTGGCCGCGGTGCAGGTCAGGGCCATCGCCGCCGCCGTCGGCATGACCGACGCGGGGGTCAGCCACCACTTCGGCACCCGGGACCGCCTGCTGTCGGCGTTGCTGCGGCACGGCGGCCGGAAGATCCGGGCCGGGGTGGCGGAGGTGCTGGACTCCTGGCTCGGCCAGGGCGCTGATCTTGGTGAGCTGGTCGACGCCCTGGCGGTGCTCTACCGCCGGGGCTACGGCGAGCTGGCCGTGGCGCTGCACGCCGCGGGCTGGCGGGACGAGGGAGCGGGGATGCTCGACCCGCTCGTCGACGCGCTGCACGCCCTGCGCCCCGACGCCGCCGAGGTCCCGGTCGAGGACACCCGGCTCGCGGTCGCCGCGCTGCACCAGGCCCTGGCCACCGAGCCCCTGTACGGGCCGGCGTTCCGCCGCAGCGCCGGGCTCACCGGCCGGGCGGCGAGCGCCCCCGACCCGCAGCTCCGCTGGTGGACCACCCACCTCAGCCGATCTCTGGGTCTCCGGGGCTAGGGGGCGATCGGCAGGGTCACCGTGACGTCCAGGCCGCCGCCGGGCACCGGTTCCGCGCTGACCTCTCCCCCGTGCGCGCCCACCACCGAGCGCACGATGGACAGCCCCAGCCCGGCCCCGCGGTGGGCGGTGCGGTCGGTGCCGCCGCGGCGGAACGGCTCGAACAGCTCGGCCACCCGTTCCACCGAGATCTGGCCGCCGGAGGAGACCACGCGCAGGGTGGCGCGCTTGGCGTCGGCCTCGGTGCGCACGGTGATCCAGCCGCCGTCCACGTTGTGCCGCACCGCGTTCTCCAGGAGGTTCCCGGCCAGGCGTTCCAGCAGCACCGGGTCGCCGACGGCTTGCACGGCCGGGGTGTGGAACTCGGTGCGCAGACCGCGTTCCTCCGCCGCGGAGCGGGCCGAGGACCAGGCGCTGCGGACCAGGGCGGACAGGTCGACGGACTCGCGGGCGGACAGGCCAACCGCGTCGGTGCGGGCGAGCAGCAGCAGGGCCTCGACCAGGTGCTCGGCGCGCTGGGTCGCGGTGCGCACCACGCCCGCCATCCGGCGCAGCTCGGCGACGTCGGCGTCCGGGTCGGCCAGGGTGACGTCGAGCTCGGTGCGGACCACGGCCAGCGGGGTGCGCAGCTCGTGGCTGGCGTTGGCCACGAACCGGCGCTGGGACTCGAAGGCGGCCTGCAGCCGGTCCAGCATGGCGTCGAAGGTGTCGGCCAGCTCGGCCACCTCGTCCCGCGGCCCGCGCAGCGCGATCCGCTCGTCGAGGGACTCCACGGACAGCCGGTGCGCGGTGTGCGTGACCTCGTGCAGCGGCCGCAACACCCGGCCGGTCAACGTCCAGGCCAGGATCGCGGTGGCCAGCACCATGCACACGAAGGCGATCGCGCCGGAGTTGAGCACCACCTCGCGCGCGTTCTCCTTGAGGATCTGGTGCACCTGGGAGGGCGGCAGCTCCTGGCCGAGCACCTTGATCCTGGTCTCCGGCGGGAACACCGGGTACTGGTCGACCACGCCGCCGACCAGCATCCAGCCGAGCCAGAGCAGCAGCAGGCTGACCGCGGCCACCAGGCCGGTCGCCAGCAGGGTCAGCCGTACCCGCAGACCGGGGCCGCGGCGACGCCGCAGGGCCCCGGGGTCGGCGGTCAGCGGGTGCTCAGGAATCAGCGGACTCCACTCCGGCGTTGACCGGCACCCGGTAGCCGGAGCCGACCACGGTCTCGATGATGCCCGGCTCGCCGAGCTTCTTGCGCAGGGTCATCACGGTGACCCGCACGGTGGTGGTGAACGGGTCGGCGTTCTCGTCCCACACCCGTTCCAGCAGCTCCTCGCTGCTGACCACGGCGCCGCCTGCGGCCAGCAGCACCTCCAGCACGCCGAACTCCTTGCGGGTCAGCTCCACCGGCTGGCCGGCCCGCAGCACGCTGCGCCGGGCCGGGTTGAGCACCACGTCGGCCACGGTGAGCACCGGCGGCATGGCCGGGGTGGCCCGCCTGCCCAGCGCCCGCACCCTGGCCACCAGCTCGGGGAAGGCGAACGGCTTGGCCAGGTAGTCATCGGCGCCCAGCGACAGCCCGGAGACCCGGTCCTGCACGGTGCCGCTGGCGGTCAGCATGATCACCCGGGTGAGCGCGCCGGAGTCCACGATCTGCCGGCACAGCTCGTCGCCGGACATGCCGGGCAGGTCCCGGTCCAGCACCACCACGTCGTACCGGGTCACCGAGGACTTCTCGTGCCCCGACTCGCCGTCGTAGGCCACGTCGACGGCCATACCTTCCCGTCGCAGCCCCCTGGCGATCGCGTCGGCCAGGGGCTGTTCGTCCTCCACAATCAGGATCCGCACGCCACCACGATGCCACGCCGCGCGGAGGCCGTGGACGCGCGGGGCTGTCGACACCCTGTCGATGAGCTGAGCGTTCGCTGAGCACGCCACCGGCCCGCCCCCATCGTGGGAGGGGCGGGCCGGTGGCCGCGGTGCGGCGACTCTCAGCTCTGCGGGCGCTTGCGCGACCGGCTGGCCGGAGTCTTGTCCACAGTGGACTCCTTGGCGGCAGGCGCCTCGGTCTCCTCGGCGTCCTCGCCGAGGTACTCCGCGGTCCACTCGGTCACCCGGCGGGCCACGTCCTGGGCGGTGAGTCCCAGTTCGGCCAGCACCTCGGCGCGCGAGGCGTGGTCCAGGAAGCGCTGCGGGATGGCCAGGTCGCGCAGCGGGACGTCCAGGTTGGCATCGCGCAGCGCGGCCGACATCGCCCAGCCGAAGCCGCCGTGGCGGCCTGCGTCCTCGACGGTGACCACGAGGCGGTGCTCGGCGGCCATGCCGACCAGCTCGGTGGGAACGGGAACAACCCACCGCGGGTCCACCACGGTCACGCCGACACCCTGGTCGGACAGCCGCTGCGCCGCCTCCAGGGCCAGCTGCGCGAAGCAGCCGACCGCGACCAGCAGCACGTCCTTGCCCTCGCCCTCGGCCGGGCGGCGCAGCACGTCGACCACGCCGATCCGCTCCAGCGCGGGGATCTCCTCGATCACCGCGCCCTTGCCGTAGCGGATCGCGGACGGGCCGTCGTCGATGGCCACCGACTCGCGCAGCTCCTCGCGCAGGGTGTTGGCATCGCGCGGCACCGCGACCCGCATGCCCGGCACGATGCCGAGGAGGGACAGGTCCCACATGCCGTTGTGGCTGGCGCCGTCGTCGCCGGTGACGCCGGAGCGGTCCAGCACGATGGACACCGGCTGCTTGTGCAGCGCGACCTCCATCAGCAACTGGTCGAAGGCCCGGTTGAGGAAGGTCGAGTAGACCGCGAACACCGGCTTCATGCCGCCCATGGCCAGGCCGGCCGCGGCGGTCATCGCGTGCTGCTCGGCGATGCCCACGTCCAGGCAGCGGCCGGGGTATGCCTCGGAGAACTTGGCCAGGCCGGTCGGGCCGAGCATCGCGGCGGTGATGGTCACCACGTCCTCGCGCTCCGCGCCGATCTTGACGATCTCGTCGGCGAAGACGCCGGTCCAGTCGGCGGCCTTCTTCTTGGTGGACTTGCCGGTGACCGGGTCGATCACGCCGATGGCGTGCATGACGTCGGCCACGTGGTTCTCCGCGGGGGCGTAGCCGCGGCCCTTCTGGGTGACCGCGTGCACGATGACCGGGCCGCCGAAGTCCTTGGCCCGCTCCAGCGCGGCCTCGAAGGCATGCTGGTCGTGCCCGTCCACCGGCCCGAAGTACTTCAGGCCCAGGTCCTCGAACATCACCTGCGGGCTCAGCGCGTCCTTGATGCCGCGCTTGGCCGCGTGCAGGGCCGCGTAGAGCGGCTTGCCGACGACCGGGGTGTTCTGCAGGGTCCGCTTGCCGCTTTCCAGCGCGCGCTCGTACCCGGGCCGCAGCCGCAGGGAGGCGAGGTGGTCGGCCAGGCCGCCGATGGTCGGCGAGTAGGACCGGCCGTTGTCGTTGACCACGATGACCAGTGGCCGGGTCTTGTCGCCGGCGATGTTGTTGAGCGCCTCCCAGCACATACCGCCGGTGAGCGCGCCGTCACCGACCACGGCGACCACGTGCCGCCGCTTGCCGGAGAGCTTGAACGCGGTGGCCAGGCCGTCGGCGTAGGACAGCGCGGTCGAGGCGTGGCTGGACTCGACGAGGTCGTGCTCGCTCTCGCTCCGGCTCGGGTAGCCGGAGAGCCCGCCGCGCTGACGCAGCTTGTCGAAGCCGTCGAGGCGGCCGGTGACCATCTTGTGCACGTAGGACTGGTGGCCGGTGTCGAACAGCACGGCGTCGTGCGGGGAGTCGAAGACCCGGTGGATCGCGAGGGTGATCTCGACCACGCCCAGGTTGGGACCGAGGTGCCCGCCGGTGCGGGATACCTTGTCCACCAGGAACGCACGGATCTCCGCCGCCAGCAGCGCCAGCTCCTCCTGGCTCATGCGTTTCAGATCCGCCGGGCTACGCACGGATTCGAGTAGTTGCACCTAACACCCCTCGTTACGCTGTAGCTCGCCTGTCATCCCGCTCCACAACGGGAAACGCCGCCGGGGTCGGCGGCTGTCGGCCAGTCTACGGAGACCGGCGGAGTGGTCACGGTCGGAAAGACCGCCGGGCGCACTCCTGCCGGGTCCTAAAACTTCCGGCCCCCACTTCAGGCCCATGCCGAACGTCCACCCGCCACTCGAACGGGTGGACGTCGTCCAGGCTACTGGTCTTGTCTGGGCAACTTCCGGCTAAGCGCTGACCGCGATACCCGGCAGGGCCTTGATCTCGCCCATGAACGCCGGGGTGAGCTTGATCGGGTAGTCGTCCACCGCCATCATCACGGCCTCGCGCCGGAACATCAGCTTGAGGTGCACCGGGGTGTCGCCCTTGTGCATGGACAGCGTCCGCTTGAGCTCCAGCAGGACTTCCTCGTTCAGCTTCTCCGGGTTGCAGGCCAGCACGAACGGCGGGTCCATGCCGGGGTTGTTCTCCGCGTCGGCGATGTCCAGCGGGATCACCCCGCCGCCGAAGATGGACATCTTGTCCTCGCGCCAGTTCACCCTGCCCTTGATCGCCACCGCGGCGTCCTCGACCAGGTCGGCCGACAGCACGCTGTAGCTCTTCGGGAAGAACAGCACCTCGATGGAGGCGTCCAGGTCCTCCACCGTGGCGATGGCCCACGGCTCGCCGTTCTTGTTCACCCGCCGCTCCAGGCCGGAGATCATCCCGGCGATGACCACCTCGCCCTCCCGGGGCGGGTCGTTGAGCAGCTCGGCGATGGTCTTCTGCGCGTTCTTGCGCAGGATCCGCTCGGCGCCGTCCAGTGGGTGCGCGGAGACGTAGAGGCCGAGCATCTCCCGCTCGAAGCTGAGCATCTGCTTGCGCGGCCACTCCTCGGCGCCGAACTTCAGGTGCGCCAGCGGGGAGGAGTCCTCGCCCGCCTCGCTGTCGTCACCGCCGCCGAAGAGGTCGAACTGGCCCATCGCCTCCTGGCGCTTGAGGCCGACCACGGCGTCCACGGCTTCCTCGTGCACCTGCATGAGGGCCAGCCGGGTGTTGTCGAAGGAGTCGAACGCGCCCGCCTTGATCAGCGACTCGATGACCCGCTTGTTGCAGCAGACCAGCTCGGACTTGTCCAGGAAGTCGGTGAAGGAGGCGTACTTCCCCTTCTTCTCCCTGGTGACGATGATCGACTCGACCACGTTGGCGCCGACGTTGCGGATCGCGCCGAGGCCGAAGCGGATGTCGGTGCCGACCGCGGAGAAGCGCAGCGCGGACTCGTTGACATCCGGCGGCAGCACCTTGATGCCCAGTCGGCGGCACTCGGAGAGGTAGACCGCGGACTTGTCCTTGTTGTCACCGACCGAGGTGAGCAGCGCGGCCATGTACTCGGCGCGGTAGTTCGCCTTGAGGTAGGCGGTCCAGTAGGAGACCAGGCCGTAGGCGGCCGCGTGCGACTTGTTGAACGCGTAGCCGGCGAACGGGAGAATCGTGTCCCAGAGCGCTTTGACCGCCTCGTCGGAGAAGCCGTTGGCCTGCATTCCGGCGTGGAAGCCCTCGAACTCCTTTTCCAGGACCTCCTGCTTCTTCTTGCCCATCGCCTTGCGCAGCACATCCGCGCGGCCCATCGAATAGCCCGCGACCTTCTGCGCGATGAACATGATCTGCTCTTGGTAGACGATCAGGCCGTAGGTCTCGGAGAGGATCTCCCGCAGCGGTTCCTCCAGCTCCGGGTGGATCGGCTTGACCTCTTGCCGCTTGTTCTTGCGGTCGGCGTAGTCGTTGTGCGCGTTCATCCCCATCGGGCCGGGGCGGTACAGCGCGCCGACCGCGACGATGTCCTCGAAGGCGTTGGGCTGCATGCGGCGCAGCAGGTCGCGCATGGGGCCGCCGTCGAGCTGGAACACCCCGAGGGTGTCGCCGCGGCTGAGCAGCTCGTAGGTGGTCTTGTCGTCGAGGGCGAGGGTGTCCAGGTCGATGTCCTGGCCGCGGTTGGCCTTGACGTTGTCGATGGCATCACCCATGACGGTGAGGTTGCGCAGGCCGAGGAAGTCCATCTTCAGCAGGCCGAGGTTCTCACACGACGGGTAGTCCCAGCCGGTGATGATCGAGCCGTCGTCGCGCCGCCACAGCGGGATGGACTCGATCAGCGGCTCGGAGGACATGATCACCGCGCAGGCGTGCACACCGGCGTTGCGGATCAGGCCCTCCAGGCCGCGCGCGGTCTCGAAGATCTTGGCCACGTCCTGGTCGTTCTCGATCAGGGTGCGGACCTCGGCGGCCTCGCCGTAGCGCTCGTGCTTGGGGTTGACGATGCCGGAGAGCGGGATGTCCTTGGCCATGATCGGCGGCGGCAGCGCCTTGGAGATCTTGTCCGCGATGGCGAACCCGGGCTGCCCGTAGTGCACGCGCGCCGAGTCCTTGATCGCGGCCTTGGTCTTGATGGTGCCGAAGGTGATCACCTGGGCGACCCGGTCGCTGCCCCACTTCTCGGTGGCGTAGCGCACCATCTCGCCGCGCCTGCGGTCGTCGAAGTCGATGTCGATGTCGGGCATGGCGGTGCGCTCGGGGTTGAGGAACCGCTCGAACAGCAGGCCGTGCGGGATCGGGTCGATGTTGGTGATGCCCAGCGCGTAGGCCACCAGCGCGCCCGCGGCCGAGCCACGGCCGGGCCCGACCCGGATGCCCACGGACTTGGCGTAGGAGACCAGGTCGCCGACCACCAGGAAGTAGGCCGGGAACCCCTTGCCCGCGATCACGTTCAGCTCGAACTCGGCCCGCTCCACGTAGCCGTCCGGAATGCCGTCCGGGAAGCGGCGGTGCAGCCCCTCCATGACCTGCTTGAAGAGGAAGGACTCCTGCGTCTCGCCCTCGGGCACCGGGAAGACCGGCATCCGGTCCCGGTGCGCCCACACGTCGTCGTAGGACTCGACCATCTCCGCGATCAGCAGCGTGTTGTCGCAGGCGCCCTCGACCTGGCCGTCCCACAGCTCGCGCATCTCCGCGGCCGACTTCAGGTAGTAGCCGTCGCCGTCGAACTTGAACCGGTTCGGGTCGGAGAGCATCTTGCCGGACTGCACGCACAGCAACGCGGAGTGCGCGTCGGCCTGGTCCTTGGTGACGTAGTGGCTGTCGTTGGTGGCCAGCGGCGGGATGTTGAGCTTCTTGCCGATCGCCAGCAGCCCCTCGCGCACCCGCCGCTCGATGGACAGCCCGTGGTCCATCAGTTCGAGGAAGAAGTTCTCCGCCCCGAAGATGTCGCGGTAGTCCGCCGCGGCCTGGATCGCCTCGGCCTCGTGCCCCAGCCGCAGCCGGGTCTGCACCTCGCCGGAGGGGCAGCCGGTGGTGGCGATGATCCCCTCGGCGTTCTCCGCGATGATCTCCCGGTCCATCCGGGGCTTGTAGTAGTAGCCCTCCATGGACGCCTGGCTGGACAGCCGGAACAGGTTGCGCACCCCGGTGGAGTTCTTGGCCACCATGGTCATGTGCGTGTAGGCGCCGGCGCCGGAGATGTCGTCGCCACGCTGGCCCGGGTCGCCCCAGAACACCGGCTTCTTGTGGAACCGGCTGGTCGGCGCGATGTAGGCCTCGATGCCGATGATCGGCTTGATGCCGTGCTTGCGGGCCTGCTGGTAGAACTCGTCGCCGCCGTACATGTTGCCGTGGTCGGTCATGCCCACCGCGGGCATCTCCAACCGCGCCGCCTCCGCGAACAACGGAGCGATCTTGGCCGCCCCGTCGAGCATGGAGTACTCGGTGTGCACATGCAGGTGGACGAATGAGTCGCCAGACACCGGCCAAACCTCCCAGGATCGCATACCCGCACGGGCGGCCCCCGCGTAGCGCGCCGGTTGAGCAACCTATCAAGCACAAGATCGGCGCGTGGCGGCGAGGTCTCCCCATCTTGCGCCAAGATCCGGGCCAGGTGTGGGAACGACACTGATCGACATCGATCCCTTTCGTGGCAACGGTTTCAACGCGCGAGCAGAGCTATGCCCTCTCCACGACCGCACGGCAAGGGCGGTGCGCCGACCGCCTCGGCGTTCACCGCGTGAGCAAGGCGATGCACTCCATGTGATGAGTCATCGGGAACGCGTCGAACGCCCGCAGCTCCCGGAGCTCGTACCCCTGCCCCCGGAACAACCCGACATCCCGCGCCAGCGCCGCCGGATCACACGCCACGTGCACCACCCGCGACGGCCCGGCCGCCGCCACCGCGGCCACCACGTCCTTGCCCGCGCCCTTGCGCGGCGGGTCCAGCACCACCACGTCCGGCCGCTCGTCCCGCAGCTCCGCCGACCCCAGCAGCCGCTCCACCCGGCCGACCCGCAACCGCACCTGCGGCAGGTCCACCAGGTTCGCCGTGCCGTCCACCACGGCCCGCTTCGAGGACTCGATCGCCAGCACCGAGCCGGTCGGCCCGACCTGCCTGGCCAGCACCGAGGCGAACAGCCCGACCCCGCCGTAGAGGTCCCAGGCCGTGCCACCCACCGGCGCCTGGGCCCACTCCTCGACGACCCCGGCGAAGGTGTCCGCGGCCGCGGGGTGCACCTGCCAGAAGCCGCCTGCGGCCAGTCGCCAGTCGCGGCCCGCGGCGTGTTCGTGGGCCAGGCCGTCGCCGGCCATGATCCGCGGCGGGCGGTCCTTGCGGATCTCGGCCACGTGCACCTGGCCCGCGCCGTCCTTGGCCACCTCCAGCTCGGTACCCGGCTTCCAGCTGCGGCTGAGCACGCCCTCCAGCGCGCCGGGTGCCGCGATCGGGCAGTCCCGCAGCGGGATCACCCGGTGGCTGCGGTGCGCGCGCAGGCCGGCCCGGCCGCCGCTGCCCACCGCGAGGCGGACCCGGGTGCGCCAGTCCAGCTGACCGCCGGGCAGCTCCTCGACCGTGACCTGCCGGTCCAGGCCCGCGATCCGCTTGAGCTGCTCCATCACCACGGCGGCCTTGAGCGCGCGCTGGGCGGCGGGGCTGGCGTGTTGCCAGTCGCAGCCGCCGCACTCGCCGGGCGCGGCCAGTGGGCAGGGCGGGGTGAGCCGGTCCGGCGACGGGGTGTGCACGGTGACCGCGTCCGCCCGGCAGAACGAGCCGCCGTTGTCCTCGGTCACCTGGACCAGGGCCTTCTCCCCCGGCAGCGCGTGCCGGACGAAGAGCACCCTGCCCTCGTGCCGGGCGACGCAGTGGCCGCCGTGCGCCACCGGGCCGATCTCGACTTCCAGCGTGCGACCGGTCCAGTCCAGGCGGTCCTGACTCACTTCTTGGTTTCCGCCTTCTTCTCGGCCTTCTTGCGCCGCTCTTCGGCGGCCTTGCGTGCGGCGTGCACCGGGTCGAAGCCACGGCGGATCGCACCGGGGGTGACCACCGGCGCCTCCTTGACCCTGCGCTGGGAGGAGACCAGCTGCCAGGGCACCGAGACCACCATGACGCCCGGCTGGAACAGCAGCCTGCCCTTCAGGCGCAGCGCGCTCTGGTTGTGCAGCAGGTGCTCCCACCAGCGGCCCACCACGTACTCCGGGATGAACACGGTCACCACGTCGCGCGGGTTCGTGCTGCGGATCCGCTTCACGTAGTCCAGCACCGGCTTGGTGATCTCGCGGTAGGGCGACTCGACCACCTTCAGCGGCACCGGCAGGTCCTGCCGCTCCCACTCGGTGACCAGCCGCCGGGTGTCGGTGTCGTCCACGTTCACCGTGACCGCCTCCAGCACGTCCGGCCGGGTGGCCCTGGCGAAGCTGATCGCGCGCATGGTCGGCATGTGCAGCTTGGAGACCAGCACCACCGCGTGGTTGCGCGCGGGCAGGGTGTGCGAGCGGTCGCTCTCGGCCGCCTCCAGCTCCTGCGCCACGTGGTCGTAGTGCCTGCGGATACCGGTCATCAGCGCGAACACCGCGCCCATCGCCGCGATCGCCACCCAGGCGCCCAGGGTGAACTTGGTGATCAGCACCACGATGAGCACCACGCCGGTCATCACCATGCCGAAACCGCTGATCAGCCGGGACCGCTTGAGCCGGGAGACGATCGCGGTGTCCTGCTCGCCGCGCAGCAGCCGGTTCCAGTGCCGGACCATGCCGGCCTGGCTGAGGGTGAAGGAGACGAACACGCCCACCGTGTAGAGCGGGATCAGCCTGCCCACCTCGGCCTCGTACAGGATGACCAGCAGGATGGCGAACCCGGCGAGGAAGACGATGCCGTTGGAGAAGGCCAGCCGGTCGCCGCGGGTGTGCAGCTGGCGCGGCAGGTAGCGGTCCTGGGCCAGGATCGAGCCGAGCACCGGGAAGCCGTTGAACGCGGTGTTCGCGGCCAGCACCAGGATCAGCGCGGTGACCGCGGCGATGAACACCGCGCCCACCGGGAAGCCGTCGAAGACCGCGTTGGCGATCTGCACCACCATGGTCTTCTGGTGGTAGCCCTCCGGCGCGCCGACCAGCTGCGTCGCCGGGTGCTCGGCGATCTTGACCCCGGTCAGCTGGGCCAGCGTGACCAGGCCCATCAGCATGATCACCGCGATCAGGCCCATCATCAGCAGCGTGGTGGCCGCGTTGCGCGACTTCGGCTTGCGGAAGGCGGGCACCCCGTTGCTGATCGCCTCCACGCCGGTCAGCGCGGCGCAGCCCTGGGTGAAGGAGCGCAGCACGATCATGGCCAGCGCCAGGCCCATCAGCTCGTCGTGCTCGGCGTTCAGGGTGAACCCGGCGCTCTCCGCGCGCATCGGCTCGTCCAGCACGAACCCGCGCACCAGACCGAACAGGATCATCAGGATCATGCCGATCATGAACGCGTAGGTCGGGATGGCGAAGGCGCTGCCGGACTCCCGGATGCCGCGCAGGTTGACCGCGGTGAGCAGCACGATGGCCACCACCGCGAAGATCACCTTGTGCTCGGCCACGTAGGGGATCAGCGAGCCGATGTTGGCCATCGCCGAGGAGATCGACACCGCCACGGTGAGGATGTAGTCCACCAGCAGCGCGCTGCCCACGGTCAGACCGCCGTAGCGGCCCAGGTTCGCGTTGGCGATCTCGTAGTCGCCGCCGCCGGAGGGGTAGGCGTGCACGTTCTGCCGGTAGCTGAAGACGACGGTCATCATGACCACCGCGACCGCGACCCCGATCCACGGCGCGAACACATAGCCCGAGATCCCGGCCACGGACAGCACCAGGAAGATCTCCTCCGGCGCGTAGGCCACCGAGGACAGCGCGTCGGAGGCGAACACCGGCAGCGCGATGCGCTTGGGCAGCAGCGTGTGGGAGAGCCGGTCACTGCGGAACGGCCGCCCCACCAGGAGGCGTTTGGCCGCGGTGGCGAACTTGGACACGGAGGGCAGCGTAGAGGGACCGCGTGAACCGGGGCTGGCCAGCCGTCGGTATGTTGGAAATGTCTGGACACAGGTCGCGGCCATCCCCCGAACGGGGGAAGGTTGAGGGTGCACGGTTCGTGCTTGGAGGAGGAACTTAGTGCACGTGGTCATCATGGGCTGCGGCCGAGTCGGATCATCGCTGGCCAAGGGCCTGGAACGGCTGGGTCACACGGTCGCGGTCGTGGACAAGAACGTGCAGTCCTTCCGCAGGCTGGGCGGGGACTTCCACGGTCAGCAGGTGGTCGGCATCGGCTTCGACCGGCAGGTGCTGATCGAGGCCGGCATCGAGCGGGCCGGGGCCTTCGCCGCGGTCTCCAACGGCGACAACTCCAACATCATCTCCGCCAGGGTGGCCAGCGAGACCTTCGGCGTCGAGCACGTGGTCGCCCGGATCTACGACCCCAAGCGGGCCGCGGTGTACGAGCGGCTGGGCATCCCCACCGTGGCCACCGTGCCCTGGACCACCGACCGGTTCCTGCGGATGCTGCTGCCCGACGGGGTGGCCACCGCCTGGCGCGACCCCTCCGGCACGGTGGCGGTCTTCCAGCTGCCGCTGCACGAGGGCTGGGTGGGCCGGGGCGTGCGCGAGGTCGAGGCGGCGGTCGGCGCCAGGGTGGCCTTCGTGATGCGCTTCGGCACCGGCGTGCTGCCGGACCGGGACACCGTGGTGCAGTCCGGTGACCAGATCTACGTGGCCGCGCTGTCCGGCACCGTCACCGACGTGAGCGCCGCGGCGGCGCAGGCTCCCGAGGAGAACAACTGATGCGCGTCGCCATCGCCGGGGCCGGGGCCGTCGGCCGGTCCATCGCCCGCGAGCTGCTGGACTCCAACCACCAGGTGATGCTGATCGAGCGGGACCGCGACCACTTCGACCCGCACGCGGTCGAGCAGGCCGAGTGGGTGCACGCCGACGCCTGCGAGCTGTCCTCCCTGGAGGAGGCCGGCATGGAGCTGTGCGACGTGGTGATCGCCGCGACCGGGGACGACAAGGTCAACCTGGTGGTGGCGCTGCTGGCCAAGACCGAGTTCGCGGTGCGCCGGGTGGTGGCCAGGGTCAACGACCCGCGCAACGAGTGGCTGTTCACCGAGGCGTGGGGGGTGGACGTGGCGGTGTCCACCCCGCGCATGCTGGCCGCCATGGTCGAGGAGGCGGTCACCGTCGGCGACCTGGTCCGGCTGCTGACCTTCCGCCAGGGCCAGGCCAACCTGGTCGAGGTCACCCTGCCCGAGGACACCCCGCTGTCGGGCCGCGCGGTCAAGGCCCTGCGCCTGCCCCGCGACGCCGCCCTGGTGACCATCCTGCGCGGCGGCCGGGTCATCGTGCCGCAGCCCGACGACACCCTGGAAGCCGGCGACGAGCTCCTGTTCGTAGCCACCAGCGACGTCGAGAACGAGGTCCAGCAAGCCCTGCTCACCTGACCACAACGGCCAACACGCAAGTCGAACCGCGTGTTGGCCGTTGTCGTACGGGGTGTTGGCCGTTGTGGTCAGGCCGGGGCTGGCTGGGCCGAGGCGTGCTCGTCCTCGATGCGCTTGGCGCGGCGCACCGCCCAGACGGTGACCAGCAGCGCGACCGCGGTCAGCGGGTAGCCCATGGCCAGGCGGGTGATGCCCAGCAGCGTGGTCTGGTCGCCCTCGTAGAGCCAGTTCTGCACCACGAACCGGGCCGCGAACACCAGCGTCCAGAACACGGTGGCCAGGTCGTAGCCGAAGCGGGCCTTCGGGTGCTCGCGCCAGCCGAAACCGTGGCCGTTGAGCCCGGACCAGATGACGCCCACCAGCGGCCAGCGCACCAGCAGCGAGATCAGGAACAGGCCGCCGAAGATCAGGCTGACCCAGATGCCGTAGAGGAAGAAGCCCTTGGCCTCGCCGACCCGGTAGGCGATGAACGCGGCGATGCCGACGCCCATCACGCCCGAGATCGCGGGCATCATCTTCTCCTTGCGGACCAGCCGCCACACGCCGATCAGCACGGCCACGCCCAGGGCGCTCCAGATGGCCGGCCACATGCTGGTGGCCCAGTTGACGAAGACGAACACCGCGACCGGCACGGAGGCGGAGATGAAGCCGACCAGGCCGCCCATCTGCTCCCACATGGTCGGCATGGGTTCGACGGCGTCCTCGGCGGGTTCGACAGCCGGGGACTCGGATTTCTCCAGCTCGGCGGACTGACCGGCCTGCGGAGTGGTGGGTTCGCTCATACGCTCACGATCAGGAGGTGGTCTGCAGCTCGTAGTACGGGTTGTAGAGCACTTTACGCCCGTCCCGCACGGCGATCCGCCCCCGCGCCTTGATCGTGCGTCCCGGCTCGATGCCGGGGATGCGGCGCCTGCCGAGCCACACCAGGGTGACTCCCTCGGTGCCGTCGTACAGCTCGGCTTCCAGGGTCGCCACCGCGTCGCGCGGGCACAGCTCGACGCTGCGCAGCCGCCCCAGCACGGTGACCTCCTCGCCGGATCGGCAGTCGCACGCCTTCACGGCGCCCTGTGCCTCGGCTTTTCGGGACAGGTCGTCGGCGTCCAGCTCGCTGACGTCACTCGTCAGCCTGCGGACCATCCGCCGCCAGTAGCCCCCGCTGCCACTCATTCCGGCGCTCCCCATACGAAAGGGGCCCTCGGATTGGCCCCGTTTATCGCCAGAGTAACCATCTGGGGGTGGTTTTACTCCAGCTGGCTTGACCGGCGGTTTCACCGTTTAGAACGCCCCAGAAGGGGACAAAGTTCCCGGTCTGTCGCCGCTGCTCGGCGGGGGTGTGCTTGGGCACAGCAGGCCAGATCACACCCGGGTCCGGAGCCGAACCCGGGTGCGCTGTTCTCTAGCCCTGGCGCTTTCGCTAGCCCTGTTCCTGGGCGAGGTGCTTGGCGATCGCCTCCGGCAGCTCCACTGGCAGCGGGGTGCGCACCGGCATCGGCTGGTCGCCCCGGACCACCACGGTGCCGCGCACGATCTCGCGCAGCGCCGCACCCGCGGCCGCGGACTGCTCGGTGGAGGAGGCGGCCACCGCGCGCAGCATCCAGCGCGGCCCGTCCACTCCGACGAAGCGCAGCGACATCTCCGGCGAGGAGGCCACCAGCTCGGTGCCCCAGTCGCCGCCCTCCAGCACCACCCTGGCACCGTCGCCGCGCAGCTGCTCGGCCAGCTCCTTGCTGACCTCCTGCCACAGCCCACCCGATCGGGGGGCGGCGAAGGCGCTCACGGTGAGCCTGGCCACCGGGGTCACCAGGTGCACGGCCTGCACCTCGCCCTCCGGCGCCACCTCGACCTGGAGCTGGGTGCCGTCGGGCACCGGCAGCCGGACCGAGCCCAGGTCGAGCCGGGACACCTGGTCGGCAGGCGCCTCCTTCTCGTCGTAGGGCCCGTCGAAGCCGTCCTCGGCAGGCAGGCCGTCGTGCTCGCCGCCCTGCTCCGCGCCGAGGGCGTGCCCCTGCTCGCCTGCCGCCTTGCGCCGCTTGCCGCGACGCCCGAACCCGAACATCCCCTCAGACCTCCGTCACTTCAGGCGAGCCGCCGTTGTGCCCGGCTCGCTGACCGGCCAGTACCGCGGCTCCCCCGGTCGACCCGTAGCCACCCGCGCCGCGCACGGACTCCGGCAGCTCGTCGACCTCGCGGAACTCGGCCTGTTCCACCCGCTGGACGACCAGCTGGGCGATCCGGTCGCCGCGGTGCAGCGTGATCGGCTCGCGCAGGTCGTGGTTGACCAGACAGATCTTGATCTCGCCGCGGTACCCCGCGTCGATGGTGCCAGGTGTGTTCACCACGCTGAGCCCCGCTCTGGCCGCCAGCCCCGACCTCGGGTGCACAAAGGCGGCGAACCCGATGGGCAGGGCGATCGCGACCCCGGTGCCGACCACCGCGCGCTCTCCCGGTGGCAGCACCAGGTCGCTGGTGGTCACCAGATCGGCGCCCGCGTCACCGGGGCGGGCGTAGGACGGTACGGGCACATCCGGATCGAGCCGGGTCAGGAGCACCTCAACGCTGGGCACGGCGGGCGACATTACCCTGGTGCCCGTGAGCAGGAACGCGCGCGCGGTCGATACGACCGGGGATGTCCTCTTCAGTGAGCGGCTCTACGTCCCGTGGTGGGGCTGGCCGCTGCCGCTGGCCGGTGCGGTGCTGCTGGCCGCGGAGATCCACATGGGGTACCCGGGAGTGCGCTCGTGGCTGCCCTACCTGCTGCTGGTGCCGCTGGTCGTGGTGACCATGCTGTGGCTGGGCAGGCAGCGGGTGCAGGTCAGGGGCGGCGAGCTGTGGGTGGGCGAGGCGCACCTGCCGCTGGAGTTCGTCGGCAGGGTCACCGCGCTGGACGTCAACGAGAAGCGCCCGGCGATGGGCCGGGACCTGGACCCGGCCGCCTTCGTGGCGCACCGGGGCTGGGTCGGGCCCGCCGTGCTGGTCGAGCTGACCGACCCGGAGGACCCCACGCCGTACTGGCTGTTCAGCACCCGGCGAGCCGAGCAGCTCGCGGAGCTGCTGCGCGCCGAGGCGGCCAAGCGCGCCGGTTAACACTTTGGTGTTCAGTTGACCCCTTGGTCAGGACACCAGCCGTCCCCAGGCTGGTGCCTGACCTCGTTGGCCGCGGAAGCCCTGCTCAGTCGCAGTCGCGGCAGATGTACTGCCCGTCCTTCTCCCTGGACAGCCTGCTGCGGTGGTGCAGCAGGAAGCAGCGGGAGCAGGTGAACTCGTCGTCCTGCTTCGGGAGCACCTTGACGGTCAGCTCCTCGCCGGACAGGTCGGCCCCGGGCAGCTCGAAGTTCTCGTCCGGCGCGTCGGTGTCGACGTCGACCACCCCGGACTGCGTCTCGTTGCGCCGCGCCTTGAGCTCTTCAAGCGAGTCCTCGGCGAGGTCGTCGGTCTCGCCACGGCGCGGTGCGTCGTAGTCGGTCGCCATCGTGTAGTCACCCCTGCGTTTTACTCAAGATGGTGGTTCGTGCCGCTGGTTAACGTTCCAGCGCACCGATTTGTGCCCGCCGTCCCCAGTGACGGCCGTCTCTTCTCGAGAACCCGGCGCCCCTGGCGAAGTCGATCAGGTAAATCGGCTTACCGGCGGGCCGGAGCGCCGAGAGGGTAGCCCATCGCGGTCCGGTGCGTTCACTGGGTCACCCAGAAGCGCGGTGGATGTGGTCAGCAGCACCCCATCGGCCGACAAAGGAAGACGAATCTGGTCACGCATGCTGAGCCGTTACCGCCTAGGCTGATCGACGACGTTGTGTACAGGCGATGGCGGACAACGCCGGGGAGGGCGGAGGACGTGGCTGCGGGGAGCGTGAGGCAGGGCCTCGGACGTTATCGGAGGCGACGCCCGCTGCCGGCGCTGGTCATCCTGGTCCTGCTCGGCGTGATAGCGACTTTTGTGTGGACCAAGGTCTTCGGCAACGTGGGCGACGCCGAGGCCGCGGTCCGCTGCGACCCACCGCCCGCGGTGGAGGCCGGCAAGAAGCCGTACGAGGGCCAGGCCCAGCCGAGGGACGCGCTGGACAAAACGGATCCGTGGCCGGCCGCGGACGTCAAGCTGCGCGTGCTCAACGGCGGTGGCCTGCGCGGCCAGGGCAAGCTGGTCAACGAGGAACTGATGGGCTTCGGCTTCAACAAAGCGGGCGAACCCAGCGACGACCCGGTCTACGACAGCAAGCTCACCTGCCACGGCCAACTCCGCTACGGCCCCAACGGCGCCGGCGCGGCCCGCACCCTGAGCCTGCTGGCCCCGTGCGTGCAGCTGGTCAGGGACGAACGCCAGGACTCCACTGTGGACGTCGTACTGGGCAAGAAGTTCGACGGCATCAAGCCCTCCTCCAGCACCCGCCAACTCCTGGAAAAGCTCAAGGAGTGGGCCGACCAGCAACCAGAACGAGGCGGCCAGCAAGCCGCTCCCCCACCGCCGCAGCTCGACGCTGAACTCCTGGCGGCGGCCCGCAACGTGCACTGCTAGGCCGGTTCAGAACTCGCCTGGCGCATCGCCACTCGACTGACGCCCGTCCGGGAATTCTCCGGGCGGGCGTCGGGGTGTGAGTGGTCTGCCACTCATGCTTGGCTGACTGGGAGCGCTCGGGGTGCCGGATCTGCTCGGCCGTGGGAGTGGCTGGACACCATGGTCACTGGGCGTGCCAATCACCGTCGGCGGTAGTTCTCGGAGTCGGTAGTTCCCTGAGGCACCAGTGCTCGGCGGCAGCAGTTCGCGGCCGCGGCAGGTCCCGGAAGCGGCCGTCACACCCGTCGGCAGTACCTGGCACCGCAGCCTCCGGCGTCGCAGCAGCCTGACGCGCAGTCAACGACACCGCGACCGCCTGACACCGCAGTCACCAGCGCCATCGCCGACGCCGCAGTCGCCACACCTCGCAACAAATGAGTGGTCAACCACTCACAACTCACCGCGCCCGACTTGATCCCGCCTATGCGGTCGCCAACCCGCTCAGCCACCCATTCACCCCGCGCAATGTGCGCCACTCAGCCACTTCCCGCACCGGAGTGAGTGGTTGACCACTCACTCAAAGGACCTCGGGCTTCGTCAGTTCGAGCCCCCGCGCCGCTCAGGCCTCCGCGCCGTTCAGGACCGGGCACGGTTCACGGTCACGGCGCGGTTCACGGCCGCGCGCGGTTCAGGACTGCGCGGTCCAGGGCTTGCAAGCAGTTCAGGGCTGCGCGATTCAAAACTCCGCGTCCGCCCACACTCTCCGGTCACCAGGCGCTTCCAGGCGCTCGACCACCACCCCGCCCCGGCCACCATCAGTGAGTGGTCGACCAATCACTCTTCCGCAGCCCGCCGCAGAGGCTGCGATGACTGAGTGGCCTACCACTCACGATTCAACGGCCCGGTCGGCCAGCCTACTGACAGTGAGTGGTTGGCCAATCACACCTCTGACGCCCCGGACCGCCGCAGCAGTTCTGTCAGTTCTGCCGCCACACCGGGCGCGACAGCAAGCGTGATGTCAGCCCCCAAGCCGTCCGGGTTCGCCCCACGCGGGTCTGACCAACGTGGGTCAGACAAGCGTGGGTCCGCTCCAGCCGGATCCGACCCCGCCGGGTTCGACCCAACCGGATCCGCCCCAGCCGAATTGGCCCCAGCCCGATTCACCCCAGCCGAGTTCACCCCATACCCGCTCGGCCGCCGCACCACCGCCCCAGCCTCCTCCGCGATCAACCCACCGCCCGCCCAGTCCCAATGCCCAAGCCCATGCTCGAAATACGCGTCCACCCACCCCGCCGCCACCGAACACAAATCAATCGCCGCCGACCCACTCCGCCGCAGATCCCGCACCTCGCGAGCCAGCCGGGCGGCCAGGTCGGCCTGCCGGGACCGCCGCTCCACCTGGTACGCGAACCCCGTCGCGAGCAACGTCAGCGACAGCTCCGTCGTGGCCGAGGCGCGCAGTGGCTCGCCGTCCAGGGTGGCGCCCTGGCCGCGGGCGGCGCTCCACACGCGGCCCGCGGCGGGTTCGACCACGGCGGCGGCCACGGCCAGGCCGTCGACCTCGGCGGCGACCGAGACCGCGTACTGCGGCAGGCCGTAGAGGTAGTTCACCGTGCCGTCGATGGGGTCGACCACCCAGCGGACCCTGGCGCCTGCCGCGTCGTCGCCGGCTTCCTCGCCCAGGACCCCGTCCTCGGGACGCAGTTCTGCCAGGCGGGAACGGATCAGTTCCTCGGCGGCGCGGTCGGCGGCGGTGACCACGTCGGTGGCCGTGCTCTTGGTGTCCACCGCGCCCGAGAACCGGCGCTGACCACCTCTCATGGCCGCGACCAGTTCCCCGGCCTCGCTCGCCACCTCGATCGCGACAGTGCGCAAACGGGACGCGTCCACCAACGTCGGTACCTCATCAGCCAGACCCACGGGACCATACGACCACATCAACGTTATGGTCTGCGCACCACGTTTCTGAATCGAGCAGGAAGGACCACGGGGATGAGCGCTACCCGAGGGTTCGGAGTCGATATCGGCGGCTCCGGCATCAAGGGCTGTGTCGTGGACCTCGAAACCGGTGTGCTCGAGGGCGAGCGGCTACGCATCCCCACCCCGCAGCCGTCGACGCCGGAAGCGGTCGCCGAGGTGGTCGCGGAGATCGTCGGGAAGTTCGGCTGGGAGGGGCCGGTCGGTGTCACCCTGCCCTGTGTGGTCAAGCGGGGCGTCGCGCACAGCGCCGCCAACGTCGACCCCGGTTGGATCGGCACGGACGCGGCCGCCCTGTTCGCCTCGAAGCTGGGCCGCTCCGCCGCCGAGGTGGTCGTGCTCAACGACGCCGACGCGGCCGGGCTGGCCGAGATGCGCTTCGGCGCGGGCGCGGGCAAGGACGGCACGGTGGTCCTGCTGACCTTCGGCACCGGTATCGGCAGCGCGGTGTTCCTGGACGGCAAGCTGGTCCCGAACACCGAGTTCGGCCACCTCGAGGTCGACGGGCACGACGCGGAGAAGCAGGCCGCGGCCTCGGTCAAGGAGGACCTGGACCTGTCCTGGGAGGAGTGGGCGCCCCGGGTGACCCGGTACCTGCGGGTGCTGGAGGACCTGGTGTGGCCGGACCTGGTGATCGCGGGCGGCGGGGTCAGCAAGAAGGCGCACAAGTGGCTGCCGCTGCTGGAAGCCCGCACCGAGGTGGTCGCGGCGACGCTGAAGAACGACGCCGGAATCGTCGGCGCGGCCAGCGCCGCGGCCCGGCTGCACGGCTGATTTCCCAGTCCCGGCCCGCAACGGCCGGACCGCTGTCGTCGTTACAATGGTGGGCGCCCGCGGCACTCTGCGCCGTGGGCACTCCCCCGAACACTTCCGGCGGCCTAGGTTCGCGCCCTTGGTCTGCCAGTGAACGAACCCCGCGAAAGGGCGTACGTGGCCACCGCAGACACCGCTACCCGGCCTTCCCCCGCACTGGAGGCCGACGAGCAGGCGACTACCCCCGCCCGCAAGGCCCCGGCGAAGACGGCGGCCAAGACCGCCGCCAAGAAGCCCGCGGCCCGGACCACCAAGGCCGCCGCCGGCAAGACCGCGGCCAAGGCACCGGCGAAGAAGACCGCCGCGAAGGCCGGCAGCGCGACCAAGGCGGTTGCCACCAAGGCCGCCGACGGCGACGAGCCGGTGCTGGAGGACATCGAGGAAGAGATCGACCTGGAGGCCGACCTCGTCGTCGACGAGCCGGAGCCGGTCGCGGAGGAGCCGCAGAAGTCGGGTGACTTCGTCTGGGACGAGGAGGAGTCCGAGGCGCTGCGGCAGGCCCGCAAGGACGCCGAGCTGACCGCCTCGGCCGACTCGGTTCGCGCCTACCTCAAGCAGATCGGCAAGGTCGCCCTCCTCAACGCCGAAGAGGAAGTGGCCCTGGCCAAGCGCATCGAAGCCGGGCTCTACGCCGCCGAGCGCTACCGCCAGATCGAGGAGGAGGGCGAGCAGCTCTCCACCCAGATGCGCCGCGACCTGCGCTGGATCATCCGGGACGGCGAGCGCGCCAAGAACCACCTGCTGGAGGCCAACCTCCGCCTGGTGGTCAGCCTCGCCAAGCGCTACACCGGTCGTGGCATGGCGTTCCTGGACCTGATCCAGGAAGGCAACCTGGGTCTGATCCGCGCGGTGGAGAAGTTCGACTACACCAAGGGTTACAAGTTCTCCACCTACGCCACGTGGTGGATCCGCCAGGCCATCACCCGCGCCATGGCCGACCAGGCCCGCACCATCCGCATCCCGGTGCACATGGTGGAAGTGATCAACAAGCTCGGCCGCATACAGCGTGAGCTGCTCCAGGACCTCGGCCGCGAGCCCACCCCCGAAGAGCTCGCCAAGGAAATGGACATCACGCCGGAGAAGGTCCTGGAGATCCAGCAGTACGCCCGCGAACCGATCTCGCTGGATCAGACCATCGGCGATGAGGGTGACTCCCAGCTGGGTGACTTCATCGAGGACTCCGAGGCCGTCGTCGCGGTGGACGCGGTGTCGTTCACGCTGTTGCAGGACCAGCTCCAGTCGGTGCTGGCCACCCTGTCCGAGCGTGAGGCGGGTGTGGTGCGGCTGCGGTTCGGGCTCACCGACGGCCAGCCCCGCACGCTGGATGAGATCGGCCAGGTCTACGGGGTGACCCGGGAGCGGATCCGTCAGATCGAGTCCAAGACGATGTCCAAGCTCCGGCACCCCTCGCGGTCCCAGGTCCTGCGCGACTACCTGGACTGAGTCCGAGCGAGAGTCGATGGGGCTCGTTCCGCGACCGCGGGGCGGGCCCCTGGCCTTCGGTCAGGACGGCGCGATCGTCCACTTCCCGGACGAGGTCACCTGCACCAGCGCCGAACCGGTGAACGGCACCGTGCCCTCGTAGCCACCGATCTCGTTGATCAGCAGCTCCAGCCTCGCGGTGATCATCGAGGCATGGTGGACGGCGAAGTTGCCCTCGCCGGTGTTCGTCACCTTCGCCACCTCGGACGTCCCACCGACGAGCAGCACGTCGTCGCCCCGGCCACTGACCGCCTCCCCCGCCGGCACCACCCGGCCAAGCCCGATCCCGCCCACGGTGAGCTTCCAGGCGCCCCTCGCCTGGACCGTCAGCGTGGTGGTCCGGCTGTTCTCCCTGATGTCGATCCAGCGCTTGCCGCTGTACGCGCCGATCTCGTTCACCAGCAGCGACTCGGCGCCGTCGGACTTGACCACGGTGTTCCCGGTGCACTTCGGGCACTCGAAGGCCACCACTCCGATGGCCCTGCGCCGGTCGAGCTTGATCACGCTGTCGCCCCTGCCCTGGTGCACCTTGGGCTCCTCCGGCGGTGGCGGCGGAGTGGTTGGCTCGACCGTGGTCGGCGGCGGAGTCGTGGTGGTGGCGGTCGCGGCGGCCGGAGTCGCGCTCGACGCCGCGGCCGGGCTCTCCGCCTGCTGGCGGTCAGTGCCGCGGTTGGCCATCCCGATGATCAGCACCACCGCGGCGCCGACTACCCAGGGCCACATCCGACGTCGGTGCCGAGTCGGTTCCGGTGGGGTCACGGGCTCGAATGGTTGGCTCACGGTGCTCTCCTTCGCCTGCCCCGACTCTGTGTCAGGTGCGTACGACGAACACCGGTTCTCGTTAGCCCTTTCGGCCTACCGTCATCTCCCCGAGCCACAACCGTGGCCTGCCCGGCACAAGCCAGGAGGCCGCCGATCCCGCCCCACGGGATCGGCGGCCTTCGCCGTGCCGGTCTCAGTTCCCGGTTGCTCAGTCCTTGAACGAGCCGTCGGCACGGCGGCGGTGGTTGGCCAGGATGTGGCCGCACTGCGGGCAGTGGCGGCGCAGGAAGTGCTTGAGCAGGTAGAGCAGGCCGAGGGTGAGCAGGTAGGCGGCGGTGATGAACAGCCGCTTCACCAGCCAGACCAGGCCAGGATCGGTGCAGGTGCGGCAGTCACGGCAGGACACGGGCGCTCCTCGGCGGGGCTGGGTTGTTGCTTCCAGGCTGCCGAGCGGCGGGCTCGGGTGGCTCGGGAGCGGGACCCGAGGCGTCCCGGATTTGTCCCCTAGGGAATGACTTGGGCGAACGGCGCAAGCCGTACCCCCACTCGGCGGTGCACGAGTGGTGACCGGTACCGTACTCCGCGTGACGAAGCGGAAGACTCAGACTCGGCGGAGTGACCGCCCCCTCGGTAGTTCGGTGTGGCTCCGGCCCGCGCGCCCCGGTGAGGGCCGCCAGGTCGAGCGGCTTCTGGTCTCGGATCCCGCGACCGGGAAGGCGCTGCGGGCCTTGGTGGACGCCGACCGCGCGGACGGCACCGACGGCTCGCACGGGCTGGTGCTGGTGGCAGCCGACCGGCGGCACGAGGAGAAGCTGGTCGGGATGGCCGCGGCGGGGGTGCCGCACGGGTTGATCGGCGGGCTGCGGCTGCCCGCGGAGGCCAACCGGCTGCTGGTGCGCTCGATCATCGTGGTGAACGGGGTCGCGGTGCTGCCGGAGACCGTGCAGCACGGGCTGGTCGGGCGGCTGCTCACCGGGATGGTCAAGCACTACCGGAACGCCGGGTTCCAGTGGGTGTTCGGGCAGTGCCGGATGGGCAACGACGCCTGGCTGACCCACCTGCGCGGGCTCGGCTTCACCGTGGGCGCGGCGGGGGTGGACATCCGGCTGAACTCGGCGCTGTGGCCGCACAACTCGACCATCCGCACCCAGCCCGACCTGCACGCCTTCTACCAGCCGCTGACCGAGGAGCCCTCGGTGCGGATGGCCATGATGCCGGTGCCCAACGGCATCGCGCGCCAGCCCGTCGCGGTCTGAGCGGCTCCCTGCCGAGGTTCAGGCCAGGAAGCGGGTCAGGGCATCGGCGAGCTCCGCCGGGGCCTCCTCGCTCATGTGGTGGCCGCAGTCGATGCCGTGGCCGCGCACGTCCCGCGCCCACTCGCGCCAGACGCCGAGCACGTCGCCGTCGTAGAGCGTGAGCAGGTCGTCCTGCTCCGCCCACAGCACCAGGGTCGGCGCGGTGATCTGGCGGCCGGCCGCGCGGTCGGCCTCGTCGTGCGCGCGGTCGATGCCCAGGCCGGCCCGGTAGTCCTCGCACATGGCGTGCACGGTCGCCGGGTCGTGGATGGCGCGCTGGTAGTCCGGCCAGGCCTCGCCGAGCTGCTCCCGGCGGTGCGCCGGGCCGTAGCGGCCGCCGTACCAGGCGTCCGGGTCGGCGTTGATCACCCGCTCCGGCAGCTCCGGCTGGGCCAGGAAGAACCAGTGCCACCAGGCGGCGGCGAACCGGGCGTCACACCGGGCCAGCGCCGCGCCGATCGGCACCGCGTCCAGCGCCGCCAGCGCGGAGACCGCCTCGGGGTGGTCCAGCGCCAGCCTGGTGGCCACGTACCCGCCCCGGTCGTGCCCGGCCACCGCGAAGCGGTCGTGGCCGAGCAGGCGCATCAGGCCGAGCTGGTCCAGGGCCTGGGCGCGCTTGCTGTACGGCTCGTGGTCCGGCGTGCTGGGCGGTTTGTCCGACTCGCCGTAGCCGCGCAGGTCCGGGCAGACCACGGTGAACCGTTCGGCCAGCAACGGCGCGACCCGGTACCAGGTGGCGTGCGTCCGGGGATGGCCGTGCAGCAACAACAGCGGCGGGCCCGAACCGCCGTGCCGGACCCGCAACGACACGCCGCCGACCTGGAGCCGCTCCAACTCAAAACCATCGAACATGCCGGGCACATACCCGAGAGGAATACAACAAAACAGACACACAACGGACTTCGAACCGCATCAGGGCAGGCGTTGCCCACTGGTTGCCCTAGCGCTGACCAGCACCGTTACCCACAGCGACGGGCACACCACCGCAGTTTCACAAGGTCAGCCCTAGCCTGGGCTCGAGTTGTCCCGATGTCACGGTTATTGAGGACGAACGGCGGCAACTTGATAAGGCATCTGGATGTCGATGGGCGATCTTCACAACGGGCCATGGACACTCGTAGTGTTCAACCCTGCGACAACCGGGTAGTTCGGACGTGACCGGCATCGCCACGAGGTCGGGAACACTGACGAACCGCCGGACGTCTGCATAGAGTGGAACCAGCGCGACACCGCGGCAGCAGCCACCGCCTCGGAGTTTCGCTGGCAACAACGGGCACCGGATGAGCCGGTGCCGGGACGGAGGGAGATTCACATGCCTGGAACACTCACCCGCCCCGAGCTGACCGCTGCCGACCGTTGCGACCGTTGCGGGGCCGCTGCTCGAGTTCGTGCCGTTCTGCAGTCCGGGGGCGAGCTCCTGTTCTGCGGTCACCACGCCAGGGAACACGAGACGAAGCTGAAGGAGCTGGCGGCGAACATCCAGGAAGGGTGATCGGCGCACAGTCCCTGATCCGACGAGCCCCACGGGCGGAGATCCTTTGACCGGGATCTCCGCCCGTGACACATCTCGGAACTTTTTCAGCTCTCAGCGAACACGCAACGGGCCAACGGCGGCCGACAGCAGGGTTGCCGATGAACGAGCAGGTGTTGACGGACGGCGGTGCGCGGGACTGGCACCGGATCAGCGGAGGCCGCTGGTTCAGCCGTTGGCGAACACCTGCTCGAAGGCCAGTTCGGCCGCGCCGACGAGTGCGGCGTCCGCGCCCAGCGTGGACGTCACCATGCGCAGTCGTCCCGAGGCCCGCCCGACCAGGCTGCGCCGGGACACCGTCTCGGCCACCTCGGTCACCACCACGGGCGGCAGCACAGCCAGCAGTCCGCCCAGCACCACCAGCTCGGGCGCGACCACGTTCACCACGTTGGTCAGACCGAGGGTGAGCCAGCCGGCGAACCCCTCGAGCCGGTGCCTGGCGTCCTCGGGCCGCTCGGCCAGTGAGGCCAGCTCCGCCACGATCTCCGCGCGCGCGGCGCCCGCGGAGAGGTTCAGCGCGCGGCACAGCGCGTCCTCGCCGATCTCGGTCTCCCAGCAGCCCCGGCAGCCGCAGTAGCAGGACCGGCCCTGCGGGTTGACCACCATGTGCCCCAGCTCGCCGACGTAGCCGCCGGTGCCGCGCAGCGGCGCGCCGCCGACGATCACCCCGCCGCCGACGCCGACCTCCGCGGACAGGAACACCATGTCCGCGGCGCCCCTGGCCGCGCCGCGCACGTGCTCGGCCAGCCCGCCCAGATCGGCGTCGTTGCCCACCTGGACCGGCAGCCGCAGCTCAGCGGAGAGCATCCGGCCGAAGGGCACCGCGCTCCAGTGCAGGTTGGGCGCCTCGTGCACCAGGCCGTCCGAGCGGCGCACCACGCCCGGCACGGAGACCCCGATGCGCACCGGTGGCCTGCCCAGCTCGGCGGCCAGCTCCCGGCAGGCCGCGGCCACCCTGGCCAGCACCTTCTCCGGCGCGCCGCTGCCCCTGGCCTGGGCCCAGTTCCGGCCGCCGAGCACGGTGCCGCCGATGCCGACCGCGGCCACCGTGACCTGCTCCACACCCACGTCCACCGCGAGCACCGGCACCGCCCGTGCCTGCGGCAGCACCAGCAGCGAGGGCCGGCCCGCGCCCTGGCGCTGGGTGGGCACCTGCTCGGTGACCAGGCCCAGCGCGGTCAGCTCGTCCACCAGCGCCTTGATCGTGCTGCGGTTGAGCCCGAGCTCGGTGGCCAGTTCGGCGCGGGTGCTCGGGCCGTCCACGTGCAGCCTGCGGAGCAGCGCGGCCCGGTTGTGCCTGCGGACCTCGTCCGGTCTGGTGCCCGCGGTGGGCGCGCTGCTCAACGTCACTCCCCTGCTCGACGCACGCGGGGGACGACATCGGCCCCCGCCGAACCCGGTCCGATCAGCGTCGGCTCAGCGCACGCCCGCCGGCGCCCGCCGCCGGGACAGCGCGTCCACGCTGGCCGCCAGCAGCAGCACCAGACCGGTGACGATCGAGACCACCGCGGCGGGCTCACCGAGCAGCCGCAGACCGTTCTCGATGGTCGCGATCACCGCGCCACCCACGACCGCGTCGCGCACCCGGCCCTTGCCACCGAACAGCGAGGTGCCACCGATGACCGCGGCGCCGACCGCGAACAGCAGGGTGTTGCCGCCACCGGCCTGCGGGTCGACCGAGCCGACCTTCGACGAGTAGATGATCGCACCGATCGCCGCGATGGTGGAGGCGATCACGAAGACCGACATCCTGACCTTGCGCACGTCGATGCCGGCCCGGCGGGCGGCCTCGGCGTTGCCGCCGACGGCGTAGACGTGCCTGCCATAACGAGTGCGGTCGAGCACAAAAGTTCCCAGGACCAGCAGGAACAACACGATCGGGACCACGTAGGGCACGCCGGAGATGGTGATCGAGTCGTTCAGGCTGCGGTTGAGGGTGAGCAGGTAGGTGCCGATCGCGCCGAAGACGACCACCGCGCCGACCTTGACCAGCACCAGCGAGGTGGGCTGGGCCACCAGCTTGCGCTTGAGCCTGCCGAAGTGCCTGGTCAGCACGACCGCGGCGTAGCCACCGGCGACGAGCACCAGCAGCAGCCAGCTCAGCCCGGTGGACAGGTTGCCGTTGGCCACCTCGAACAGCACGCCGTCGCCGACGCCGAGGGTGCCGCCCTCGCCGATGTACTGCAGCACCACGCCCTGCCAGGCCAGGAACAGCGCCAGGGTCACCACGAAGGACGGGATGCCCACGCGGGCGACCAGGAACCCGGTGAGGCAGCCGATCGCGGTGCCGAAGCAGATCGCGAGCAGGATCTCCACCCACGGGTTGGCCGGCACGCCGAGGACCATGATCCCGGCGGCCACCACCGCGGGGATCGCGGCCACCCACAGCCTGGTCAGCACCGCCATCACCGCGGCCAGCAGCAGCCCGGCGATGGTGATCAGGAAGACCGCGAGGCCCATCTTGCCGAGCAGGTTGCCGCCGGTGGACAGGTGCAGCGCGAAGATCGCCGCGGTGACCCCGGAGGCGGTGCCCGCGGAGAGGTCGATCTCGCCGAGCAGCAGCACGAACACCAGGCCCATGCCGATGACCACGGTGCCCGCGCCCTGGGCGAGCAGGTTGGAAAGGTTCCCCAGCGTCAGGAAGTCACTGGACTGGGTGGCGAAGAAGACGAAGAGCACGGCGAGGCCGCCGAGCGCGGGCAGCACGCCGAGCTGGCCCCCGCGCAGCCGGGCGCCGTAGTCGCCGACGGCCTGGCCGAAGCTGCGCTGGGTGTTGTCGATGCCGAAGTCGGCGACGGCGGTCGAGGTCGAGCCTGGCTCGGCCTGGGTCTCGGTCATCCGGAGTTCCTTGCGGGTGGAAGAGGTGCGCGGGAAGGAGTCGGTGGCGGACTGGCCAGATCGCTAGATCGTGGCGGCTTCCGGCTTGGCGATGCCGAGGTCACCGGTGCGACCGGAGGTGATCAGCTCCACGGCCTGAGCGTGGCTGAGGCTCTTGGTCGGCACCTGGGCGGCCAGCCGGCCCAGGTAGAGCGCGGCCACGGTGTCCGAGACCTCGAACACGTCGTTCATGTTGTGGCTGATCAGCACCACGCCGAGCCCGTTGTCGGCGAGCCTGCGCACCAGGTCCAGGACCTGGCGGGTCTGGGCCACGCCGAGCGCGGCGGTCGGCTCGTCGAGCAGCACCACCTTGCTGTCCCACAGCACGGACTTGGCGATCGCCACCGTCTGCCGCTGGCCGCCGGAGAGCGAGGCCACCGGGGTGCGCACCGACTTCACCGTGCGCACGGACAGGTCGGCGAGCACCTTGCGGGCCGCCTGCTCCATGGCCGCGTCGTCCAGGGTGAGCCCGTTGGTCTTCTCCCGGCCGAGGAACATGTTGTCCACGATGTCGAGGTTGTCGCACAGCGCGAGGTCCTGGTACACGACCTCGATGCCCAGCGCGGCGGCGTCCCTGGGGCTGCCGATGGTCACCGGCCCGCCGTTGAACAGGATCTCGCCTGACTCGGTCGGGTGGATCCCCGCGATGCACTTGACCAGCGTGGACTTGCCCGCGCCGTTGTCGCCGACCAGAGCGGTGACCTCGCCGGCCTTGACCACCAGGTCCACGTCGTGCAGCACGTGCACCGGGCCGAAGCTCTTGTTCACGCCGCGCAGTTCGAGAATGTTGCTCACTGCTGGAACTCCAGATTCCGAGAAAAAGCCACAAGGCATGAGCCGACGGCAGGGCGGGTCGGGGGCGCCGCCCTGCCGTGGCGTTCAGGTGCCGGAACTATCCGACGGTGATTCCCGCTTCCTTGCACTTCGCGACAAGGTCGTCCTTGCAGAACTCGGACGCCTTCACGAAGCCGGAGTCCACCACGACCTTGACGTTGGCCTTGGTGATGGTCTGCGCGGACAGCAGCACCGACTTCACGTCGCGCTTGCCCTCCGGGTCCTTCTCCACGCCCGTGGCCAGGGCGTCGGCGGAGGCCTTGTCGTTCTTGGCCAGCGCGATCGCGATCTTGGCCGCGTTCGTGGCCTCCTCGGCGATCGGCTTGAACACGGTCATGCACTGGTCGCCGCGCAGGATGTTGGCCAGCGCGGCCGGGTCGGCGTCCTGGCCGGTGACCGGGACCTTGCCGTTGAGGCCGTTCTTCTTCAGCACGGTGATCACCGCGGAGGCCAGGCCGTCGTTGGCGGCGAGCACGCCGTCAACCTTGCCGCCGTTGCGGGTCAGTTCCTGCTCGAAGATGGTGTTGCCCAGCTGGTTGTCCCACTTCTGGACCCACTGGTCGCCGCCGAGCTTGGCCTTGCCGGACTCGTAGGCCGGCTTGAGCACCTTCTCCGCGCCGTTCTTGAACAGCGTGGCGTTGTAGTCCTCGGGACCGCCGTTGATCTGCACGATGGTCGGGTTCGGCTTGTCCTTGAGGCAGTCCAGCAGGCCCTGGCCCTGGAGCTCGCCGACCTTGGTGTTGTCGAAGGAGACGTAGTAGTCGGCGGACCCGTTCAGGGTGAGCCGGTCGTAGTCGATGGTCGGGATGCCGGCCGCCTTGGCCTTCTTCTGCACCGCGGCGCCGCCCTCGTTGCTCAGGCGGGCGATCATCAGGACCTTCACGCCCTGGCTGATGAACGAGTCGGCGATGGTGGAGAACTTGCCGGGGTCGTTCTCGGCGTTCTGGATCAGCGGGGTGACCCCCGCCTCCTTGAGGGCCTTCTCCAGCAGGGGCCGGTCGAAGCCCTCCCAGCGGGCCGAGGACTTGGTGTCGGGGAGGATCACTCCGACCTTGGGGCCGCTGCCTTCGGACCCACTCGCGCCAGTGGTGCTACCGCCACCACCGGCACTGTTCGCGCCGCACGCCGAGAGCGCCAGGGCAAGCCCCGAGCCGACGGCGATCAGGCCAAGCGTCTTGCTCCGCATCCGCCCGTTCCTCCTACTGCCGTGGCCGTGACACTCCGCGACGAGCGTCACAGCCCGGAAATGTTGTGGGTCACAACGTATGCCCCGGATAGGCGAGACGGAAGGCTTCTGAATCCTTACAGAAGGCCAGAAGAGACACGATGATGCCACGGCGCGATAACCACCCCGTAACCCCGGTGAGAGCGCATTCACACAGCTAGCAGCCCCTCGCACCGAGTGTTGGCCGAAAGTGGACAGGGTGTTGGCCGAAGTCGTACGCCCGGTTGGCCGTAGAGGTAGCCCGGATGGCGCAGCGAACGGGTCTGGCGGCGGAGGCCGGGTATGTCAGGAACGGACAGCGACCGTCCCGGGACGGCCAACGCCCGGTACGAGATCGGCCAACACGGCGTCCGCTTCGGCCAAGACGAGGTCCGGAACGGCCAACACACTGTGCGAGATCGGCCAACACTCCGGGCGGGTTACCAGGTTCGGAGGGTGACGATTCGTTCTTCGAGCTCTTCGATGCTGGCCATGGGGGTGGGCGGGCCGCCGCACTGGCGGCGGAGCTCGTTGTGGATCACGCCGTGCGGCTTGCCGGTGCGGTGGTGGATCATCGCGACCAGGGTGTTCAGCTCTTTGCGCAGGCTGTGGATGCGTTCGGCGACCGAGACCGAGCGCGGTGGCGGGGGTGCGGCCACCGGCTGGCTGTTCTTGCGCTTGGTCGCGTTGGCCAGCTGCTGCTCCTGGCGCTGGCGGAGCAGGGTGCGCACCTGGTCGGGTTCGAGCAGGCCGGGCAGGCCGAGGTAGTCCTGCTCCTCCTCGGTGCCGGCCATCGCGGCGGTGCCGAAGGACGAGCCGTCGTAGATCACCTGGTCCAGCTCGGCGGAGGCGCCCAGCGAGGTGAAGGCCTTCTCGTCCTCGCCCAGCTCGTCCTGCTGCTGGTTGGCCTGCTGGAGCAGCTCGTCGTCCCAGCCGTCCTTCTCCCGGTGCGGCTTGCCCAGCACGTGGTCGCGCTGCGCCTCCAGCTCGCTGGCCAGGCCGAGCAGCACCGGCACGCTGGGCAGGAACACGCTCGCGGTCTCCCCCTGCCGCCGCGCCCGCACGAACCGGCCGATGGCCTGGGCGAAGAACAGCGGGGTGGAGTGGCTGGTGGCGTAGACGCCCACGGCCAGCCGGGGCACGTCCACGCCCTCGGAGACCATCCGCACCGCGACCAGCCAGCGGTCCTGGGACTCGGAGAACTCGCTGATCCGGCCGGATGCCTTGGGGTCGTCGGAGAGGACCAGGGTCGGCTCCTGGCCGGTGACCTGGGTCAGGATGTTCGCGTACGCCTTGGCCGTGACGTGGTCGGTGGCGATGACCAGGCCACCGGCGTCGGGCACCGCGGCGCGCTTCTGGGTGAGCCGGATGTCGGCGGCCTTGAGCACCGCGGGCATCCACTCGCCGTTGGGGTCCAGCGCGGTGCGCCAGGCCCGCGCGGTCTGCTCCTGGGTCAGCGGCTCGCCGAGCCGGGCGCTGAACTCCTCGCCCGCGTTGTTCCGCCAGCTCGCCTCGCCCGAGTAGGCCAGGAAGATCACCGGCCGGACCACGCCGTCGCGCAGCGCGTCGGCGTAGCCGTAGGAGTGGTCGGCCTTGCTGCGCTGCAGGCCCTCGCCGTCCCGCTCGTAGGTGATGAACGGGATCGGCGAGTCGTCGCTGCGGAACGGCGTGCCGGTCAGCGAGAGCCGCCGCACCGCCGGGGTGAACGCCTCCCGGACCGCGTCGCCCCAGGACTTGGCGTCGCCGCCGTGGTGGATCTCGTCCAGGATGACCAGCGTCTTGCGGTTCTCCGTGCGCACCCGGTGCAGCGTGGGGTGCGCGGCGATCTGGGCGTAGGTGACCGCGACACCCCGGTAGTCCCGCGAGGTGACGCCGGTGGTGTTGCGGAAGTTCGGGTCGATCGGGATGCCGACCTCGTTGGCCGCGGCCGCCCACTGGTGCTTGAGGTGCTCGGTCGGCGTGACGATGGTGACCGCCTCGACCGTGCGGTCGGCCAGCAGCTCCAGCGCCACCCGCAGCCCGAAGGTGGTCTTGCCCGCGCCCGGGGTCGCCACGGCCAGGAAGTCCTGCGGTTTCGCGGTCAGGTACTTGGTCAGCGCGCGCCGCTGCCAGGCCCGGAGCGGACGGGTGGCCACCGGTGGCGCTGCCTCCAGTTGCTCTGTCACAGCCCGCGCGCTCCCCTCCCGCTCGAAGATCCACACCCATTGGGTCACATGCGAAAGCCCTCCGCGACAGTGGTCCCCGAGGGCTCTGCGAGCCTACCCCGCCGAAGGGGGTGCTCCGTTCCACGACCCGGCCGGTGGGTAACCGATGAGGGTGACGACACACCCGTTTTGCGGGGTTCCGCATCGCGACGGGAGGCCATGCAGCATGCTTGGCAGTGCGATGACTTCGCCGCAAGCAGACCCCGACGAGCGCGGTACGAGCGCCGCGAAGCCGAAGCGTGCTCGACGCGGGCCGCTGCGGCTGTTGGCGCGCACCCTGCAGAAGGCGTGGGACGACTCCATCTTCAGCGAGGCCGCCGAGGCCGCGTTCTGGCAGACGCTGTCCCTGCCGCCGCTGCTGCTCGGGCTGCTCGGCTCGCTGGGCTTCGTGGCGCAGTCGATCGGCCCGGAGCTGATCGACGTCGTGCACGCCCGGATCATGGAGCTCTCCGGCAAGGTCTTCACCTCGAACGTGGTGGACGGGGTGATCGGCGACACGGTCACCAACATCCTGACCAAGGGCCAGAGCGAGATCGTCTCCATCGGCTTCCTGATCTCGCTGTGGGCGGGTTCCTCGGCCACCGCCTCCTTCGTGGACGCGATCACCGTGGCGCACGGCCAGTACGGCGCGCGCAACCTGGTCTGGCAGCGCATCCTGTCCCTGCTGCTGTACCTGGTCACCCTGGTGCTGCTGATCATCGGCCTGCCGGTGCTGGCGCTGGGGCCGGAGCTGCTGCCGGAGGTGTTCCCGGAGAGCTGGAAGCCCACGGTGAGCCTGTGGGTGAGCCGGTTCTACTACCCCGGCACCGGCCTGCTGCTGGTGCTCGCGCTGGCCACGCTGTACAAGGTCGCGCTGCCGCGCAAGCTGCCCTGGCACCGCGGGCTGCCCGGCGCGGCGCTGGCCATGGCGTTCTTCCTGATCTCCAGCTACGGCCTGCGGGTCTACATCTCCTGGGTGACCGGCACCGGGTTCACCTACGGCGCGCTGGCCACGCCGATCGCGTTCCTGCTGTTCGCCTTCTTCATCGGCATCGCGATCGTGCTGGGCGCGCACTTCAACGCGGCGATCCAGGAGCTGTGGCCGGCCAACATGACCCGGCGGGAGCGGCGGCGCTGGCGGCGGCTGGAGATGGTGCGCACCGCGGAGAAGCTGCGCAGCCAGGCCGAGCAGGAGGCGTGGCGGCAGGTCGCCGAGGACGACGACCCGGCCGAGCAGCCGGGGCACACGGCCGCCGGAGCGGGCGCGACGCCCGTGCCGGAACCACCCGAACCGCCGCCGGGGCCGGGCGTGTCGCCGCTCGGGCCGACCGTGGAGCTGCCGCCGGTCAGCTCGCCCGCGGACACCAACCCGACCGTGCGGGTGCCGAGGGGGCAGGACGCGCAGGGCGGCACGCCGGAGAAGTAGGCGGGGCCGCTCCAGGTCAGCCCAGCGTCGCGCGCAACGCCAGCAGGTGGCCCAGGCGCGCCGCCCCGGCCATGGCCAGCTCGGTCAGCTCCGCCTGTCGCGGCCCGAACTCCGGCAGCGGCACCGAGAACGCCAGCGCCCCGCCGATCCGCCCCTGGCAGTCGCGCACCGGCGCGGCCACGCAGGCCAGCTCCGGCCGGAACTCCTCCACCTCGGTCGCCACCCCGCTGCGCCGGACCTCGGCCAGCTGCTCCTCCAGCTCCGGCAGCGAGGTCAGCGTGCGCTCGGTGGCCCGCCGCATGCCCGCCCCGGCGAAGTACTCGCGCCGGCGCTGCGGGGTCATCGCGGCCAGCAGCACCTTGCCGAACGCGGTGCCCTGCGCCGCCTCGTGGAAGCCGACGTCCAGCGGCTCCACCCTGGGCGCGGCCACCGAGTCGGCCACCTCGGCGACCACGATGTCGTTGTCCCGCAACACGGTGTAGTACGCGGGCACACCTGCCTGCTCGTGCACCTCGCGCAGCAGCCCCGACGCCTCCGGTGAGACCTCCAGCTGGCTGCGCAGCGCTCTGTCCAAAGTGGTCAGTTTGTAGCCGAGGCCGTAGCCGCGCTGCTGGTTCAGCCGGACCAGGTATCCCTCGTACACCAAGGTGTTCAGCAGGTGGTAGGTGGTGGACAGGTTCAGCCCGAGCCGCCTGGCGACCGCCTTGGCGGTGACGCCGTCGCCGAAGTCGGCCACCGCCTCCAGCACCTGCAGGGCCCGGCGGACCGAGCCGAGCAGGCCGGCCGGGGTGGCCAACGGTGGTTCCGGGTCGGGCATGCCCGACAGGGTCGCCGCCCGAAGGTGCCCGGCACAAGGACCTTCCGGGCAGTACCTGCTCACCCGATGGGCGCCCTGACCCGCAGAAGAGCCACGAACTCGCGCATCCAGGCCGGGTGGTCCGGCCAGGCGCGGGCGGTCACCATCGGACCGTCCACCACCACCTCGTCGTCGACGAACTCCCCGCCGCCGGCCACCACGTCCGGCGCGCACTCGGGGTAGGCCGCGGTGCGCCGGGCGATGAGCAGACCGGCCGCGGCCGGCACCAGCGCGCCGTGGCAGAGGTGGGCCACCGGCTTCCCGCTGTCGAAGAAGTGCGCCACGATCCGCCGCACCTGCTCGTCGTTGCGCAGGTACTCCGGCGCGCGGCCGCCGGGGATGACCAGCGCCACGTAGCCGGTCGGGTCCACCTCGCGGAAGGCGAGGTCGGCGGGCCAGGTGTAGCCGGGCTTCTCGGTGTAGGTGTCGTGGCCGTCGACGAAGTCGTGCACCACGAACTGCAAGCGCTTGGCCGAGGGCGCGGCGATGTCGACGTCGTAGCCCTCCTCCCGCAACCGCTGGTACGGGTAGAGGACCTCAAGCGACTCGGCGGCGTCGCCGGTGACGATCAGGACCTTCGGCATGGTCCTGATCGTGGGCACCGGCGGCGCCGACGGTCAACGAGCGAGTTTCCGCCCAGCGATAATCCGGACAAATCAGGCAGGCACCGGCACCGGCTCCGGTGCCACGGTCTGCCGCTTGGCCAGTCCGCGCACCAGGAACGCGACCCCGAGCCCGGCCAGCGCGGGCAGCGCGGCCACCGGGCCGACCAGGTCGAAGCCCAGGCCGTTGGCGATCACCGCGCCGCCGAGCACCGGGCCGAGCGCGGCGGCCACGTTGAAGGCGGAGATGTTCACCGAGGCGACCAGGCCACCCGCCGGTTCGGCCTGCCGCATCAGCCAGGTGTGCAGCAGCGGGCCGGTGGCGAAGGCCGAGGCGCCGAGCAGGAACAGCGCCACCACGCTGGTCGCCTTGGTGTGCATGGCCAGGCCCTGCACCAGCAGCACCAGGCTCAGCGCGGTGATGGTCACCGGCAGCACCCTGGGGATCAGCTCGGGCCGGACCCGGCCGGCGATGTTGCTGCCCACCACCGTGCCCAAGCCGTAGACCAGCAGCACCGCGGTCGCCCAGCCCGGCGAGAAGCCGGTGACCTCGCGCAGCGCCGGGGTGACGTAGGTGAAGGTGGTGATCATGCCGGTGAAGGCCAGCACGGTGGTGCTCAGGCCGAGCAGGACCGAACGGCGGCCGAAGACGTGCATGCTGGCCCGGAAACCGGCGTCCGGCTCGTGCGCGACCTTGGGGCAGGCCAGGATCACGCCCAGCATGCCGACGAAGGCCAGCGCGGTCACCAGCACGAAGGAGGCCCGCCAGCCGTAGGCCTGGCCGACCAGGGTGCCCACCGGCACACCGGCCACAGTGGACAGTGCGACGCCGTTGACCACCTTGGCGATGGCCGCGGTCTGGCGTTCCGGCGGCACCGAGGCGGTGGCCACCTGGGAGGCGACCGCGAAGAACAGGCCCTGGGCCAGCGCGGCCACCATCCGGGCGCCCATCAGCACGGTGTAGTTCTCGGCCAGCGCGGAGAACAGGCTGCCGCCCACCCCCAGCGCCATCACGCCGATCAGCAGCGGCCGCCTGGGCAGGCGGCGGGTGAACACGGTCAGCACGGGGCCACCGACAGCGACGGCGATGGCGTAGCCCGTGACCAGCAACCCGGCCACGGACAGGGGGACGCCCAGGTCGGACGCGACCTCCGGCAGCACGCCGACCACGACGAACTCGGAGGTCCCCACAGCGAACGCGCACAACATCAGGACGAAAGCGATCACGGGAAAAGACGCTAAAGTCTGACATGAGTGTGAGGGTCAAGGTCGCCGTGACCCTTGGCTCTCTTGTGCCGGGCCGGGAATAACGGGAGGTCAGATGCGGATCGGGGAGCTGAGCAAGCGTACCGGGGTGAGCATCCGCATGCTCCGGTACTACGAGGAACAGGGGTTGCTCCAGCCGAACCGCACCGAGGCCGGGTACCGGATCTACGCCGACGCCGACGTGGAGCGGGTCGGCAAGATCCGCTGCATGATCTCCTCGGCGCTGCCCTCGCACCTGGTCGGGCCGGTGCTGCAGGCGATGGACGGGCAGGAGTGCGCCTACCCGGTCAGCGCCGAGGACTGCCCGCCGCTGATGGAGATGCTGGACGCCCAGCTGGCCACCATCAACACCCGCATCGAGGACCTGGTGACCAGCCGGGACCAGCTGATCAGGTTCATGGCCGACCTGCGCGCGCGGTTCAGCTGCGTCAACGGGTGAGCGCGGCCCCGGCGTGGCTCAGGCCGGTGCCGTAGAAGCTGGTGCGCTCGCCGTCGGCGACACAGGTGGCATCGGCCTTGCCGTCGCCGTTGGGGTCGTAGAACTCGGGGCAGGGCAACGGTTTCGCGCTCGCCAGCAGTTCGGCGCGCAGCCGGTCGCCGCGCCAGGACGGGTGCCGGGAGGCCAGCAGCGCGGCCACCCCGCTGACGTGCGGGGCGGCCATCGAGGTGCCGCTGTAGGCCGCGTACTGCCCGTTCGGCACGGTGGACCAGACCCGCACGCCGGGCGCGGCCAGGCCGATCGGGCCGATGCCGTGGTTGGAGAAGCGGGCCTTGAGCAGCTGCTCGTCCACCGCGCCCGCGCCGAGCACGCCGGGCAGCTCGTGCGGCAACCGCACGCAGTCGTTGCCGATCTCCCTGCGCACCGGGGCGCCGTCGGCCGGGCTCTCGGTGTCCACCGTGCGGTTGTGCAGGTCGAGCGCGCCGTTGCCGCCGGAGGCGACCACCAGCACGCCGCGGGACTGGGCGTGCGCGACCGCGCGGCCCACCGCGGCGCGGATCGCGGACTGGTCGGCCTGGTCCGGGCAGTGGTAGCGCCACGGGGTCGCGCGGTAGCTGTTGTTGGTGATCCGGAAGCCGTGCTCGGCGGCCCACATGAAGCCGCAGACCATGCTCTCCGCGGTCTCGGTGTCGTCCTTCTCGGCCAGCTTCACCGCGGCCAGCCGCACGCCCGGCGCGACGCCGAGCACGCCGGACCCGTTGCGGGCCGCGGCGATGGTGCCTGCCACGTGCGTGCCGTGGCCGTCCAGGGTCGGCCGCCAGCCGCCGGGGCTGCGGTCGGCCCAGCCGGAGACGCAGGAGACCGACCGCCGGGTGTCCACCGCGCCGGCGAGGTCGGGGTGGGTGTCGTCGACGCCGGTGTCCAGCACGCCGACCACCACCCGGCGGCTGCCGGTGGTCACCCGGTGCGCCTCGGCCAGGCCGAGCGCGGGGACGTCCCACGCGGTGCCCTCCGGCGGGACCTGCCCGCTGGCCGGCGAGCCGGGGCCGGTGTAGCGCAGGTCGCGGCGCGGCTTGAAGTGCTCGACCGGCAGCTTGGTGGTCCGGGTCGCGCCGACCTCCAGCACTCCCCTGGCCCCGCGCACGGTGGCGGCGAAGTCGTCCCTTGGCGAGTACGCCACCACGACGCCGATCCGCGGATAGCTGGCGACCACGGTGCCCCCGGCGGCGCGCACCGCCCGCTCGGCGAACCAGGCTCCGGCCGGGTTCGCCTTGCCCAGCACCACGTGCGGCAGCACCAGCTGGCCGGGCGCCGGGTCGGCCGCCGCCACCTCCGGTGAGGCCAGCACGCTGCCCAGCCCGGCCAGCACGCCCGCGGTGATCCCGATCCGCCGTGTCCATCCACCCAGTCGCACGCGCTGAGCATAGGGGGCGGACGCGGCCGGACCGGAGCAGGAGCGGCTCAGGCCCCGTTCACCCCTGGCCCTTGGTACGCGCCGATGTTGGGCACGCTGGGCATCGGGTTGCCGAAGACGTCCCGGTTGCCGGCCGCGGGCACCGGTTGCCCGGCGCGCAGCGCGGGCGAGCCCGAGCGCAGCCGGTAGCCGCCGAGGTCCAGCAGCCCGCTGGCCGAGCCGGGGTTGACCAGCCGCGGGTCGCCGTTCACCGCGCGGGCGTCCCGCTCCGGCACCGGCACGTTGAGGTAGGCGTTGGCCAGGTAGCGGCCGTGCTGGTCCTGGATGGCGGAGTTGCCGTCGGCGCGGGCGAAGACGTTGTTGGCGGCCACCACCTGGGTGTCTATGTAGTTGGCCACCATCCTGGTGTTGCGGGCGGTGAAGAAGGTGTTGTGGTGGATCCGCACGTTGGTCGCCTTCGCGCAGGAGATGTTGATCACCGCGACGTCCGGGTGCCCGTCGTGCTGGCTGATGTTGTGCCGGAAGATGCCGCCGTCGTTGACCGCGCCCTCGGCGTTGCACACCAGCAGCGCGCCGCCGTCGTTGTCGTGGCTGTAGTTGTACTGGTACAGCACGTTCCTGGACGCGCCGTCGAAGTCGAAGGCCATGCTGTCCTTGACGCCGAAGCCGCCGGAGACCTCGTTGTACTGGAACAGCGCCTCATCGGAGTTCCAGGCCCAGATCCCGGCGTTCCAGCCGCTGGAGCGCATGTTGAACTTGTGCACCCGGTTGCGCTCCACCAGCGCGCCCAGGGTGTTCTGCGGCACGATCCCGTCGCCGCCGACGTCGGTGACCACGTTGTCCCGCACCACCAGGCCGCGGATCGGCGCGAAGGAGCTGCCGGGCCCGGCCGGGTGCTCGGACCGCTTGGCCCAGAGCGAGGTGGTGCCGATCCCGGTGCGATCCACCCTGGTGACCTTGTTGCGCTCGATCAGGACGCCCTGGAACCGGGTCGGCCGCTTCGAGCCGAGCGCGCTGAACAGGATGCCGCCGCTGGGGTCGGGGTCCTTGTGGTCGGAGCCGTTGACGTCGTGCACCTCGACATCGGCGACCACGTAGTGATGGCCGACCCCGAAGTCGGTCAGCGTCACGTGGATGCCGGCACGCCGCTGCTCGGGACCGGGTTGCGGGCCGGAGTTGCTCACCCGCAGGTCCCTGATCTCCCAGTACTGCACGTTGTTCAGGTGCACCGCGGCCCGCGCGCCGCCGCCGGCGATGTGCGGCTTGCCGCCCTCACCGTAGGCGCCGAGCTGGATCGGCCTGGTCGGGGAGCCGGAACCGCGCGGGCTGAGCACGCCGCCGCACTCGGTGCCGCGGCGCAGCAGCAGCCGGTCACCGGGGGAGAAGGTGAACGCGTTCGCCTGTTCCAGCCGGTTCCACGGCGACTCCGCGGTGCCTGTGCCGACACTCCGTGCTGAGCAGTCCAGGTGGTACTCCCGGGCCTGCGCGGCCGCCGACGGCGCGTTGAGCACCGAGGCGGCCAGCGCCACGGCGCCGAGTGAGGCGAGCACAGCACGACTGGCGGGCATCAGCGTCTCCTTCCGTGGACCAATGTTGATCACCATCGGCACCGGCGGGGAAACGGTTGAGACACCGATCGGGCAAAGATCGCGACCGGAGGTGCGGAATCCCTGATGTGGTGACAGCGCAGCGTGTTCGGCGACTACCGTCATCCGGGTGGAGGATCTGATCGGCGTGGCGGGCCGCCCGGCCCGCGCCTGGGGATGGTCGGTGGTCGTGCTCGGTGTGCTGCTCGTCATCGCCGCGGGCGTGACCGGACCCCTGGCGGCGACCCTCGCGGGCGCGAGCAGCGGGGTGGCCGCGTCCCTGTTCGGCTCGGCGGCGCTGCTGGACCCGGCCCGCGGCCAGTGGTGGCTCGTGGTCGGCGGGACCCTGCTCGCCACCGGCACCGCGGCCTGCGTGCTGCTGCGGGCCTAAACGCCGGGGAGCGCGTCGAGGTAGTGCTCGACCACCGGGAACGGCTGGTAGAAGTGGTGCAGCAGCTCACGCCACCTCGGGTACTCCGGCGAGCGCCGGAAGCCCTCCTCGTGCGCGGCCACGCTGTCCCACTCCACGAGCAGCAGGAACTCGCTGGGCCGCTCCACACAGCGGGACAACCGCAGCGAACGGAACCCGGGCTGGCCGGAGATCAGCGGCCGGGCCTGGGCGAAGGCGTCCAGGAAGGCCGCCTCCGCACCTGGCCGGACCGAGAGCTGAGCGTGTTCGAGAACCGCGCTCACGCACCGCCGCCGGGCGGCAGGCTCTCGTAGATCTTCTTGCAGTCCGGGCAGACCGGCGAACCGGGCTTGGCCGACTTGGTCACCGGGAACACCTCGCCGCACAGCGCCACCACGTGCGTGCCCATGACCGCGCTCTCCGCGATCTTGGCCTTGCGCACGTAGTGGAACATCTTCGGCGAGTCGTCGCTGGTGCTGTCGGTGGCGTCCGGGGTGGTGTCGACCTCGGGAAGAGTCTGGGTACTCACGTGCACCATGATGCCTCACGGACAGGCGGAGTTCAGCGAGAAGGAGGCAGCGGTGCTGCGGGTGAGTGACGAGGTGCGATCGGCGCTGGCAGACGGGGGCGCCGTGGTCGCGCTGGAGAGCACCATCCTCGCGCACGGACTGCCGCCCGGCCGCAACCTGAGCGTGGCCAGGGAGCTGGAGGACGTGGTGCGCGCCGCCGGTGCGGTGCCCGCGACCATCGCCGTGCTGGACGGCACACCGGTGGTCGGCCTGTCCCCCGCGGAGCTGGAACTGGTCTGCGACCCAGCCGCTGACCTGGCCAAACTCTCCCGCCGGGACCTGGGCGTGGCGATCGGCCTCGGCCGCAGCGGGGCGACCACGGTGGCCAGCACGGCCGCGCTGGCGCAGCGGGCCGGCATCGGCGTGTTCGCCACCGGCGGGCTGGGCGGGGTGCACCGCGGCGCGCGGGAGAGCTGGGACGTCTCCGCCGACCTGGCGGTGCTGGCCCAGACCCCGGTGCTGGTGGTGTGCTCCGGGGTGAAGTCGGTGCTGGACATCGCGGCCACCCTGGAGCTGCTGGAGACCTCCTCGGTGCCGGTGCTCGGCTACCGCACGGACCGCTTCCCCGCCTTCTACCTGCGCGAGTCCGAGCTGGAGGTGCCCTGGCGGGTGGACACCCCAGCCGAGGCCGCCGCGGTGGTGGCCGCGCACCGCACCCAGGTGCCGGGTTCGGCCGGGGTGCTGCTGGCCAACCCGATCCCGGCCGGGGCGGAGATGGACCGCGCCCTGCACGACCGGCTGCTGACCGAGGGCCTGGCCCTGCTGGCCGAGCGGAACGTGCACGGCAAGGACGTCACGCCGGTGCTGCTGGCCCATTTCCACCAGGCCAGCGCGGGTGTGAGTCTGGACGCGAACGCGGCGCTGGTGCTGTCCAACGCGGACCTGGCGGCGCGGGTGGCGGTCGAACTGGGCGGGGTGAGCTGAGATGGCGCGGATCGTGGTGGTCGGCGATGCCGGCCTGGACGTGGTGGCCCGGCACGACGGACCCCTGGTGCACGGCGGCGACACCCGCTCGGCGGTGCGCATGGTGGTCGGCGGCGCGGGCGCGAACACCGCGGCCTGGCTCGCCCACTGCGGGGCCGAGGCGGTGCTGATCGGCCGGATCGGCGGCGACATCGCCGGTCACCGGGTCGGCGCGGAACTCGACGCGGCGGGCGTGACCACCGCGCTGGTCGTCGATGAGAGCGCTCCGACCTGCTGTGTGGTGGTCCTGGTGGACGAGGCCGGCCAGCGCACCATGCTGCCCGACCGGGGCGCCAACGCCCGCCTGTCCCCCGCCGACATCGCCCCCAGCGCCCTGCTCGGCGCGGACCACCTGCACCTGTCCGGCTACGTCCTGCTCGACGAGGGCTCGCGCCCCGCGGGCGTGGCGGCGCTGGCCGCGGCCCGGGCGGCGGGCCTGACCACCTCGGTGGACCCACAGGCCGCCACACTGATCACCCGGCTGGGCGCGACGAGGTTCCTGGAGCTGGTGGCCGGCGTCGACCTGCTGCTGCCGAACGCGGACGAGCTGGCGGTGCTGACCGGGTCCACGGATCCGGAGTCGGCGCGGGAGCTGCTGGCGGTGGTCGGTGCGGTGGCGGTGACCTCGGGCGACGGCGGGGCGCACTGGGTGGCGGCCGACGCGACGGTGAACGCGGACGCCCCGGTGGTGGACTGCGTGGACTCCACCGGCGCGGGCGATGCCTTCAACGCGGGGCTGCTGGCGGCCTGGCGGGGCGGGTCGGAGATCGCGGCGGCGCTGGCGGCCGGGGTGGCGGCTGGGGCGCGGGCGGTGCAGGTGGTGGGTGCGCAGCCGCCGAGTCCGCTGAACGTGCGGGGCTGAGCGGGCGGGTGCGGAGCTGGTGGCGTGGCCCGCTCGACCGGGCGGGCGGCACGGCCCCGGCGCTGGCTGCCGATGGCGCGGGCGGCGCGACTGCGGGGCAGGCGATGCGGTGTCGGCCGCTGGGCGGGCGGCCCCGCGCGATCCTGGCAGCGGGTGATGGCGGGGCGCTCGGTGCGGGCGGGGCATCGAGCGCGGCCGCGACGTCAGTGTGCGCTGGGTGCTACAGCGGATACCCGGGCGGAGAATCCGCGGTGCGTCAGCGCGAAACGGTGATCTTGCTGATCTCGGCCAGTTCGTGCGCCACGTCCCACAGCCAGGTGGTGAGGTAGAACGCGCGGCCGAGCTCGTCGCCGGCCTCGGGCTGTTCCCGGCGCAGGTCGTAGATCGCATCCGGCACCCGCCAGCTGATCGCCGCGGTGATCCGGTAGTCGAGCAGCACCCGGAACCAGGCACGCATGTGGCGTTCCTCGCGCAGCACGACCATGCCGCCGCGCTCGGGCAGCGTCGCCCACACCAGGTTGATGTCCTTGTACAGACCGGCGAACAGGTCCGGCTCGTGCCAGAGGCGGACCTCTTCCGACTCTTCCTCGCAACAGTGCCAGTCCAGGATCGCGTTCAGCCTGCGGTCCTCGGTGGCCTCGGTCGGCAGCGGCAGGCCCAGCTCAGCACCGAGCGGGTAGTCCGTGTGGTACTGATCCATTCGCCACTGCACCAGTGAGGCGAACCCGGACAGGTGCCGCCGGAGCCAACTGGCCTGCGCCGCGGTGAAGTTCCCGACGACCAGGTCGTTGGTCCGGTCCCAATGGATCGCTCCGCACATCCCTGACCTCGGACTCTGACCAGTTTCCGCACCTACAACTACTGGGCGAGTTTCCGCACCGTCCACCTGAGCCCCCTGTGATTGAGCGGAACGTAACCATACCGCCACTCCGGGTGGAGATCAGCCCTCGATTACAGGATGTTGTTTCGATTCGATGGCGGTATCGTCACGCACCCGCCGGAACCGGTTCACCTTCTCCGCCTTTCGCGGCGGGCGGTCGTTGGCGATCAGCACCGCCATCCACGGCAGCGGCACCGACAACACCAGCAGACCGATCGCCAGCCACGGGATCTGGTAGCAGGCCGCGGCCGCCACCAGGCACGGGATACGCATCGACATCATCAGGAAGTACTTGCGCTTCCGAGCCGCGAACTGGTCCTCGTAGGACTGCTGCGCCTCAGTGATCAGGACCGGGGTGCCGTCCCGATGTGTGGTCATCCGACACCACCTCCTTTCGTCATCTTTCCACCAGGTCGGGCCGGGCGGGAGAGCCTTTGGGATCGACAGCTTCGAAGCCGAGATCCGACCGCATGAGATTGCGCAGTCGCGCATAGGTGTCCTGGGCTTCGGACCAGTACTTTTCGACCAGCTCCAGCCGGATGCCGTCCTTGTCGGGCCGGGTCAGTTCACGGGAGAGCCGGGACCGTGAAATCATTGCGGTGCGCAACAAATCCCGAATCTCGGGGGTACCCACCAGATTGATCAGGCCAAGCACATTCTTGGCTTCGATCCAGGCTGTGCGCAGATCGACAAGTTCGAGTTCGCCGATAACCAAGTCCACCCCGCGCGCCTTGTCCTTGTGCGGGTGCATCACCCAGTCCCAGGACTCCAGTGCGCCGATCACCTGGGCATAAGCCTCACGCCGGGCGTCAAATCGTTTGTTGTCCTCATCCCGGCGCTTCTCCCGGTTCCACCGGCGGTCCTCCCGCCAGGCGGCGATGAACTGGGCGCCGAGCACACCGAGGAGCCCCAGCAGCCCCACGACCACCGGCACCCAGACCGGAACCTGTGTCATGTCCGCGACAGTAGGCCGGTGGCGCGGGGGTGCTTGCGGGTGGGGCGGGGATCGGCAGGTTGGGGCGGGCTGGGCGAGCGCGGGGTGGGGGTGTTCGGGCGGGCGCTTAGGTAAGCGGTGCGAGCGCGCAGCCGGGCGAGCCGGGCAGGCCGGGCGAGCGGGGTGAGCCGGACAGGTCAGGCGAGCGGGGCAGGCGGGCAGGCGGGGAGGAAGGGCAGGCCGGGATGAACGGGCAGGCAGGGCGGCGGTGCCGCCGGGCAGGGCGGGCAGACCGGGTGGGTGGGGCCATCGGCAGGCGGGCGGATGGGCGGGTCGGGCTGCCAGGGCCAACGGGCCGGCGAGGTGGACAGGAGAGGCGGGCAGGTGGGCGCCTTTGAGAGCGCCGGAAGTACCGGTCCAAACCGGGCGCTTGGTTCAACCGGGCGTGCCGGTTAGACCGGGACGCGCCGCTTTAACCAGCGGGCACCCGTTAAACCGGCTCACACCGGTTCAACCGATGCACACCGGTCCAACCGGTGCGTCCCCGTTTAACGGGTGCCCGCTGGTTTAACCGGTGAATACCGCTTAAACCGGTGGGCACTGCTATGACCGGTGGCCACCGGCACGGCCGGTGGCTGACCGTGCGAGCGGTGATCAACCGTGCGGGGTGGCGGCCAGCATGGCGACCGCTGATCAACCACTTGAGGGCTGCCGACCACCAGCGGCGATCGACCGCACGAATGGCGGCCAACGGCGCGGATGCAGGCCATCTCGCGAGTGGCAACCAAGACCGAGGGCGGCGACCAAGGCCGAGGACGGAGGCCAATGTGGCGGGCGGAGGGCACGTCGCGGGCGGAGGGCAACGTCGCGGGTGGAGGTCAGGCTCGCGGGTGGCGGCCGAGTGCGTGGCGACTGACCAACCGTATGAGTGGCGGGCGACTCTCTGAGTGGCAGTCGGCCTTGTGAGTGGTGGCTGGGTGCACGAGTGGTGGTCGCCCTGGCAAGTGGTGTTCACCTGTATCGGTGGTGGCCGTCTGTACGACCGGTGGTAACCGGTTTAAGTGGGGCTACCGGTTTGAGGGGTGGGTACCGGTTATACCGGTTAGGGTGGCGGGTATGGGTGACGAGGCGGTTGGGCTGCCGATGGTTGGGCATGACGGGCAGCGGTATCGGTTCAATCCTGGTGCGTTGTGTCTGGAGTTGCTGGTCAGCAGTGGGGAGGATGAGCGCGGCACCTGGGAGGTGCTGGGTGAGGTTGAGGACTTCCGGCGGTGGTTGACCGACACCCGGTTCGGTAAGGCGCGGATCGAGTTGAGCGCTGCGGAGCTGGGTGAGCTGAAGAAGTTGCGGGAGTCTGTCTGGCAGTGTGCGGTTCGGGCCGCGCGGCGTGAGCCGATTCGGCGGGTGCACTTCTCCGACTGGAACCGGTTGGCCGCCGCGCCGCCGCCGGTGCCCAAGTTGACCAGCAATGGGCGGCAGTGGCAGGAGCCGGTTGCCGGGGCGGCCGTGTTGTCCGCCTTTGCCAGGGATGCCATTGAGTTGTTCGGGGGGCCCTACATCGACCGTGTTCGGCATTGTTCGGGCAGTGACTGCGAGCTGATCTTCGTGGACACCTCCCGGCCCGGTCAGCGGCGCTGGTGCTCGATGCAGCGGTGTGGCAACCGGGCCAAGCAGCGCGGACGGCAGGGAGCCGCGCATGGTCACGCTTGAGCGACTGGTCGATGTACTTGGCGGGCTGGGCACTCGGCTGGGTTGTGCGCCTCGGGGGCGGGAGGTTGAGCTGCGGGGGTTGTCGCTGCATGATCCGACCGAGTCGCATCCGACCAGTCCGACCGATGTGTTGCTGGGCATCGGCACCGGGTCGGTGACGGCGGCGGCGCGGCTGGTGCGGGGGACTACCGCCGCGGCCGTGGTGTTGCACGGGCCGCCGGAGCTGGACGAGCGGGTGCTGGCCGCGGCTCGGAGTTCCGGAGCGGCCGTGTTGATGGTTGATCCTGCGGTGCCTTGGAGTCATCTGGCGGGGCTGATTCACACGTTGGTGCTCAGTGGGCAGGGGCCCAGCCGGGATGTGCCGGGGGACCTGTTCGCGGTGGCGGATGCGATCGCGGCGGTGGTGGGCGGGCCGGTCACCATCGAGGATCTCCAGTCCCGGGTGCTGGCCTACTCCAACCGGCAGGAGGACGTGGACGCGGCGCGGGTGCAGACCATTCTTGGACGGCGGGTGCCGCCGGATGTGCTCAAGGCCCTGGAAGAACACGGCGTGTTCAAGCACCTGGCCAACTCGGACGAGCCGTTGCTGGTGCCGGCGCTGACGCCTGGGTTGCTGGGTCGCCTGATCGTGGCTATTCGGGCTGGGCGGGAACTTCTTGGGTCGGTGTGGGTCGAGGTGACGCCGCCGGTGCGGCCGCAGGCGCACTCGGCCATGGTGGACGGGGCGCGCACTGCGGCACTGCACCTGCTGCGCGCCCGTGCGGGGGCTGATCTGGAGCGGCGGGCCGAAGCCGATGCGGTGCTGAGTCTGTTGGACGGGACCGCGGACGCGCCGGGCACGTTGTCGCGGCTGGGGCTGGCCGCCGGGGCGTTGCGGGTGGTCGCCTTGCACGCGCACGCCGGGATGAACGAGCACGGGGCGGCGCTGCTCGCCTTCGAGCGGGCCACCTCCGGGTTCGGCTGGTCGCGGCCCGGGCGCAGCGCGTTGCTCGGCAACGTTCTTTACACCGTGCTGCCCGATGACAACCCGGCGCGAGACTGGCTGCGTTCGCTGCTGCGGGAGCTGCCCGCCGACGTGGCCGTGCACGCCGGGATCGGCGGGCGGGCCAACCCCGGCGACCTTCCCGCCAGCCGGCTGGAGGCCGAGGAGTGTCTGGCGGCGCGGGTGGCGGGGCTGGTTGAGACCGACACCGTGGACTACGACGAGCACTGGGCGCAGGTGTTGCTGCTGCGGCTGCGGACCGCGGCCGAGGCCGGGCGGCTGCCCACGCGCGGGCCGGTGGCCGACCTGCTCCGGCAGGACACCGAGCACGGCACCGACTACCTCGCCACGCTGCGCGCCTGGCTGGCCGCGGGTGGCGACGGCAAGGCCGCCGCGCGCAGGCTCGCCGTGCATCCCAACACCCTGCGCTACCGGCTGCGCAAGATCGAGCAGCTGACCGCGCTGCGCCTGGACGAAGCCGACCAGCGGCTGGCCCTGACCGTCGCGCTGGCCGCGCTGCCGGCGCAAGGATCGCGTAAAGATCGCTGGTAGCGGCGTCAACGAGGCGTGAACGGGGGTTCACCGCGACCGGTCGGCGGCCCGACCATTCCGCTCGTGGCCAACCTGCCTTACACCCTCGCGCTGATCGGCGGCTTCGTCTTCCTCGCCCTTGCCGTCCGGGCGGTCCAGTGGCGCGTCACGGTCCGGCCAGCGCGGCGGCCACCGAACAGGTGAAGCGCTTTCCGCTGCTGGGCACCACGGTCAGCTCCGCCGCGGCCAGGTCCACCACGCAGGTGGCCAGGGTGGCCGTGTCGCCTTCGGCCGGCTGACGGCAGACGCCGCGCGGGTGCGGGCTGGTCAGCACGTCCAGGAACCACTCCACATCCGGCTCGGCGGGCGGTTCCAGGGCGTCGAGGACCTTCGCCCGCTCCCGGCTGGACCGGGTGACCAGCTCGGGCAGGTCCAGGTGGCGCAGGTGGTTGGTGTGCCAGAACGGGCCCTCCCCCGCTTCCTCGACCGCGCTCGACCCGGCCGCGGCCTCCACGTGCGCGACCCGGCCGGTGCGCAGCTCGGCCAGGTTGTAGGCGAACCCGCCGGCGGAAGGCAGCTCGGTCAGCAGCCGGACGGCCTCGTCCAGGTCCCGGGCCCGGTGCACCGCGCGGGCCACGAAGTGCCTGCCCGGTGCGATGGCCGGTTCGGTCACCGGCAGGTGGTCCAGGCCGAAGACCAGGCCGTGGCCGGTCAGGGTGAAGGCGTTGCTGGGCAGCATGCCCGGGTACCAGAGCGCGGTGACCGGGACCTCGCCCGCGCAGTCCAGGGTGACCAGCAGCAGACGGCCGGCCAGCTCGGCGCCGCCGTCCTCGTTGTGCGCGAACACCCGGCCCGGCCAGGCCAGGTCCGAACAGCCCGCGCTGCTGGCCTGCGCGGGCAGGTCGCCGCGCAGGTTGACCAGCAGCAGGGTTCGCTCGGACTGGTTCGCGCCCTGGGCCATCGCCGCGAGCTCGGCATATTCCTGAGCGTGGTTCACCCTGGTCAGCGCGCTGAGCCTGGACAGCCGGACCAGGCCGGTGTCGGTGCGGGCGTAGCGGTCCAGCGCGGGCCACTCCGGCAGCGAGTGCACCGCCTCGGCGATCTCGGCGCGGTACTCCTCGCCGAGCGCGCGGAAGACCTCGAGGCGGGGCCCGCTCAGCCCGGCCCAGCGCAGGCCGTCCAGCTCGCGGTGCGCGTGCGCCACGGACATGGGATCACCCCCTCCTGCGTTTCAACCTAGGCGGACGGGCGGAGAAGTGGGGATCGGCGAAACGTGTGAGGATCTTCGCGTGTTCGGCATTGGGATCGATGACCAGGTATGCGACCGGCTGCGGACGGCCTTCCTGTCCGCGGACTACCACGCGGACGGCGTGCTCGAGCTGCTCGGCCCGGCCGCGCACGCCGCGCTGGGCCGCGGTGAGCTGGAACCGGCCGCCCGCGCCTGCGCCGACGGCGGCGCGCTGGGCGCGCTGGTCCGGCTGTTCCTGCTGAACGAGCCGGTGCGGGAGAGCGAGGCCGCGGCGGCACTGCGGCCGCTGCCGGTGGCCGAGGCGATCACCGCCGGACTGCTGCGCGCCGACGGCGAACAGGTGCGGGCCGCGCTGGACGTCCGGCCCTACGGCGACGACCAGGGCTCCTGGTGGGTGATCTCCGACCTGGACTCCGAGGCCCTCGGCGGCCCGGTGCCGACCGACCACGTGCTCGGCGTCGGGCACGCCTCGATCAGCCTGGCCAGGGCCACCGCGCGCCGTCCGGTCGGCACCCTGCTCGACCTGGGCACCGGCTGCGGGGTGCAGTCGCTGCACGCGAGCAGGCACGCCGAGCACGTCACCGCCACCGACCTCTCCGGCCGGGCGCTCGCGCTGGCCTCGGCCACCTTCCGGCTCAACCAGCTGGACGTGGAGCTGGCCCGCGGCGAGTGGTTCGCGCCGGTGGCAGGCAGGCGGTTCCAGCAGGTGGTGTGCAACCCGCCGTTCGTGGTCGGGCCGCCAAGGGTGGACTACGTCTACCGCGACTCCGGGCTGTCCGGGGACTCGGCCAGCGAGCTGGTCATCCGGCAGCTGCCCGCGCATCTGGCCGACGGCGGGGTCGGGCAGCTGCTCGCCTCCTGGCTGCACGTCAAGGGCCAGGACTGGGCCGAGCGGGTCGCCTCCTGGCTGCCCGAGACCGGGCTGGACGCCTGGGTTGTGCAGCGCGATGTGGCTGATCCGGCGCTCTACGTCGGCACCTGGCTGCGCGACGCCGGGGTGGACCCGCGTTCGCCGGAGGGCCGGGAGCAGGCGGGGCGCTGGCTGGACTGGTTCGCCGAGAACCAGGTCGAGGGCATCGGGTTCGGCTTCGTGACCTTGCGGCACACCCAGTCCGGGCCCGCCGACATCGTCTGCGAGGACCTGCGCCAGGCCTACGACGACCCGCTGGGCCCGGAGACCGCTGGCTGGCTGGACCGGGTGGCCTGGCTTCGTCAGCACAGCGCGGACGAGGACCTGCTCGCCGCCCGGCTCACCGTGCCGGCCGCGGTGCTGCTGGAAGAGGTGTCCAGCCCGGCCGAGGACGGCTGGACCTCGGTGGTGCGCCGCCTGCACCGGCAGGACGGGCCGGGCTGGCAGCACGACCTGGACGACCTGGCCGCCGCGCTGCTGGCCGGTTGCCGGGGCCATCTGGACCTGGCCGACCTGCTCGGCCTGCTGGCCGCCGCGCACGACCTGCCGCCGGAGGTGCTGGCCATGGGCGCGCTGCCCGCGGTGCGCAACCTGATCCGGCACGGGATGCTGGTGCCCGCCGACTGGGTGGTCACGTGAGGGCGGTCGTCTCCCGGGTGAGCCGGGCCAGCGTGACCGTGGACGGCGAGGTGGTGGGCGCGATCGACGAGCCGGGCCTGCTGGTCCTGCTCGGCGTCACGCACACCGACACCGAGGCGACCGCGGCCACCATGGCCCGCAAGCTGCACGAGTTGCGCGTGCTGCGGGACGAGCAGTCCTGTGCCGAAACCGGGGCTCCGCTGCTCGTAGTGAGCCAGTTCACGCTCTACGGCCAGACCCGCAAGGGCAGGCGGCCCTCGTGGACCGGGGCGGCCCGGCCGGAAGCCGCCGAACCGTTGGTGGCCGCGGTGGTAGAAGCCCTGCGCAACCGGGGTGCGCGGGTGGAGACCGGGCGGTTCCGGGCGGCCATGGCGGTGGAAAGCGTGAACGACGGGCCATTCACCGTGCTGGTCGATCTTTAAGGGTTCTCTTTACGCCTTCTCAGCGAATCCTCAGCCTGCGGAAGCAACCCCGCAGGAGCGCCTGACGTCTTGCAAATAGAGAGTGGGTACCGGGAACGAAACCGCGATCGGCTTCGTTATCCAAGTGTCCAGCCAGGACAGGACGGGGAATCCGAACAGGGACGGAACCCCGCACTGAAGGGGCCGCCGCGCAACGGGGCGTCGGCTTGGTGACGCATGCCCGCATGACGCCTGTTTGCCCGCGACCAGGGAGGGAGCTCCGATGACCGTCCCACTGAAGCTTACTGAGCAGGAGCCGCAGGAGGTTGTTCTCGAGGCGCACGACCTCGACGCGCAGAGCCCCGCGGCTGACTTGGTTCGAGTCTACCTGAACGGAATCGGCCGCACCGCGCTGTTGACCGCGGCGCAGGAGGTCGATCTCGCCAAGCGGATCGAGGCAGGTGTATTCGCGCGGCACATGCTGGATGAGGACAGGTCACTGTCCCCGCAGCGCCGCGCGGACCTGCGGACGCTGGTCCGGGACGGGCACACCGCGAAGAACCACCTGCTGGAGGCGAACCTCCGCCTGGTGGTCAGCCTCGCCAAGCGCTACACCGGCCGCGGCATGCCGCTGCTGGACCTGATCCAGGAAGGCAACCTGGGCCTGATCCGCGCGGTGGAGAAGTTCGACTACAGCAAGGGCTTCAAGTTCTCCACCTACGCGACCTGGTGGATCCGCCAGGCGATCACCCGCGGCATGGCCGACCAGGGCCGCACCATCCGGCTGCCCGTGCACCTGGTGGAACAGGTGAACAAGCTGGCCCGGATCAAGCGCGACCTGCACCAGCAGCTGGGCCGCGAGGCCACGCACGAGGAACTGGCCGCCGAGTCCGGCCTGCCCGCTGACAAGATCGCCGACCTGCTCGACCACGCGCGGGACCCGGTGAGCCTGGACATGCCGGTGGGCGCCGAGGAAGACGCCCCGCTGGGCGACTTCATCGAGGACTCCGAGGCCACCGACGCCGAGAGCGCGGTCATCTCGGGCCTGCTCCAGGACGACCTGCGCCGGGTGCTGGCCACCCTGGACGACCGGGAGCAGCACGTGATCCGCCTGCGCTACGGCCTGGACGACGGCCAGCCCAGGACGCTGGACCAGATCGGCCGCCGGTTCGGCCTCTCGCGGGAGCGGGTGCGCCAGATCGAGCGGGAGGTCATGTCCAAGCTCCGTCAGGGTGACCGCGCCGAACGCCTGCGCGCCTACGCCAGCTGACGCTGAGTAGTCCCCCGTCTCACCCAGATAGCCGCGTTGACTTGTGACCTGCCTCACGGCACGGTTCTCAAGAACCAACACAGACTGCGCAGCCCGGACGTACCACTGCGGCCGGACTGCACACCCCGGGAGGTCGGACCCGTCGGGGGCGGGTCCGGCCTTCCGACATGTCCGGGGCCGGTCAGCCGGCCGACGTCCCGGATCGGCCAAGACCCCGTACGAGTTCGGCCAACACGCCGGGTCAGTCCGCCAGGATGCGGGTGATCCAGCGGTTGATCTCCTGCTCGGTGGCGCCGTGGGCGAGCAGCCAGCCGCGGGGGCCGCCTTCGTGGTTGTCCAGCACGTCCAGCACGCCCTCGATCGCCGGGGCGGGGGCGGCCAGCAGGTGCTTCATCGCGGCCAGCTGCTCCTCGGTGGGCTCGGGACGGCCGAGGCTGAGCGCGACCCGGCGGATCACCCCGCTCATGTTGGCCTCGGTGCGCACGTAGTCGGCGACCACGACCTCCCTCGGCACCCCGGCCACCCGCAGCAGCAGCGCGACCGACACCCCGGTGCGGTCCTTGCCGACCGAGCAGTGCACCAGCACCGCGCCCGGCGCCGACCCGGCCAGCCGGACCACCTCGACCAGCCCGGCCGCGGACTCCTCCAGCAGCTGGAGGTAGAGCTTGCCCAGGTCCAGCGCGGCGGGATCGGTGGCCGCGGCGGCCATCACCAGGTCCAGCATCGGAATGCGGTGCACCTGCGCGCCGTCGAGCAGCAGCGGGTGCTCCGGGTTGCCCTCCTTGGCGCCGCGCAGGTCGAGCACGACCGCGGGCGGCCAGCCGGCCAGCTCCGGCACCGGGTCGCCGGCCATCGGCGCCTCGCTGCGCAGCAGCACGCCGGGGCGGGTCTGCCTGCCGTCCTCGGTGGGCAGTCCGCCCAGGTCCCTGCCGTTGGCCAAGCCGGTCGTCATCATGTCCCCCTCGACTAAGTTGAGTTGACACCCAAACCTACGCGGGAGATCAGCGGTGCTCGACCTGCCCCAGCTGCAAGCCCTGCACGCGGTGCACGCCCAGGGTTCGGTGCGGGCGGCCGCGCGGGTGCTGCACCTGACCACCTCGGCGGTGTCCCAGCGGCTGGCCAGGCTGGAGCGCGAGCTGGGGCGGCCGCTGCTGGAGCGCACCGGGCGCGGGGTGCGGCTGACCGAGGCCGCGCTGGTGCTGGTCGAGCACGCCGAACGCATCCTGGCCGCGGTCGCCGAGGCGGAGGCCGCGGTGGAGGACCACGCCGGGGCGGTGCTGGGCGGGGTGTCGGTGGCGGCCTTCTCCACCGCGGCCCGCGCCCTGCTGCCGCCCGCGCTGGCCCTGCTCCGCGCCCGCCACCCCGAGCTGCGGGTCCGGCTCGGCGAGCTGGAACCGCACGAGTGCCTGCCGCTGGTCGCCCGCGCCGAGCTGGACCTGGCGATCCTGCAGGACTGGCCGGACGAACCCCTGGACCTGCCGACCGGCCTGGACCGCGCGCCGCTGCTGGACGACGTGGTCGACCTCGCTGTGCCAGTGGGGCACAGGCTGACCGGCACCGTGTCCCTTGCCGAGCTGGCCGGGGAGGGCTGGGTCAGCTGGCCGGACGGGACCGGGTGCCACGCCTGGCTGCACCGGATCACCGGCGGCGCGGACGTGCTGCACACCGCGGGCGAGCACCACACCCAGCTGGCGCTGGTGGCGCGCGGGCTGGGGGTGGCGATGATGCCGAGGCTGGGCCGGGGCGAGCTGCCGCCGGGCGTGCGGGTGGTCGAGCTGGATCCCGCGCCGCACCGGCACGTGTACGCGGTGTGGCGGCCGGAGTCGGCGCGGCGACCGGCGATCAGGGCGGTGCTGGAAGCCGTCGACCTGGCGGCGCTGGAGCTGGCTGGTTGATCACCCGAGTCTGGCCAGCTGCGCCGCGGTCAGCGTGATCTCCCGCGCGGCCACGTTCTCCGCCAGGTGCGCCCGCGAGCTGGTGCCGGGGATCGGCACGACCACCGGCGAGCGGTGCAGCAGCCAGGCCAGCGCCACCTGCGCCGGTGTCGCGCCGAGCTCCCGCGCCACCTCGGTCACCGGCTGGGGCAGCGCGCCGTTGGCCACCGGCAGCCAGGGCACGAACGCGATCCCCGCCGCCTCGCAGCAGGCCAGCACGTCCTCGTGCCGCCGGTCGGCCAGGTTGTACCGGTTCTGCACGCTGGCGATCTCCACCTGTTCACGGGCCAGCGCCAGCTGCTCGACGCTCACCTCGGACAGCCCGACCCTGGCCGCCTTGCCCTCGCGCACCAGGTCGGCCAGCACGCCGAACTGTTCCTGCGCCGGGATCTTCGGGTCGATCCGGTGCAGCTGGAACAGGTCCAGGCACTCCACCCGCAGCCGCCGCAGGCTCAGCTCCACCTGTTGGCGCAGGTACTCCGGGCGGCCCAGCGGCACCCACTCCCCCGGCCCCGGCCGACATTGGCCTGCCTTGGTGCCGATCACCAGGTGCGCCGGGTAGGGGTGCAGGGCCTGGGCCAGGAGCTCCTCGTTGGCGCCGAGTCCGTAGGCGTCGGCGGTGTCGATGAAGTCCACGCCGAGCTCCACCGCGTGGCGGGCCACCCCGATCGCCTGGGCCGGGTCGGCGGGCCGGTCCCAGCCGGTGAGCCGCATCGCGCCGAACCCCATCCGGAAGTCACTGATCGTCATGTCCGGAGACTCTGCCCAGCTCAGCCGGGCCGTGGGTGCACCGTCAGCGGACTGCCCGGTCCAGCGCCGCTGCACGATCCGGACATGGATCACACCCGGTCAGCGCGGGGCGGCCGAGCGCACGCGGTAGTTTCATGAGATACCCGAACCGCAGGCAAGGGAGCCGGCGTGACTGCCACCACCACGGCGTTCAACTACACCGACGTCCTGCCGCTGGGCCCGGACCAGACCGAGTACCGCCTCGTCACCACCGAGGGCGTGCGGCTGGTCGAGGCGGCCGGGCGGCGCTTCCTCGAGGTCGACCCCGAGGTGCTGACCCTGCTCGCCCGGGAGGCGATCAAGGACATCCAGCACCTGCTGCGGCCTTCGCACCTGGCTCAGCTGCGCGCGATCATCGACGACCCGGAGGCCAGCGGCAACGACCGGTTCGTGGCGATGGACCTGCTGCGCAACGCCTGCATCGCCGCGGGCGGGGTGCTGCCGATGTGCCAGGACACCGGCACCGCGATCGTGATGGGCAAGCGCACCGAGACCGTGCTCACCGGCGGCGCGGACGAGCAGGCGCTGTCCAGGGGCATCTTCGACGCCTACCAGGAACTGAACCTGCGCTACTCGCAGATGGCCCCGGTGACCTTCTGGGACGAGAAGAACACCGGCTCCAACCTGCCCGCGCAGGTGGAGGTCTTCACCAAGCCCGGCCAGGAACCCAAGTACGAGTTCCTGTTCATGGCCAAGGGCGGCGGCAGCGCGAACAAGACCTTCCTGTACCAGGAGACCAAGGCGCTGCTGAACCCGGCGCGGCTGGCCAAGTTCCTGGACGAGAAGCTGCGCAGCCTGGGCACCGCGGCCTGCCCGCCCTACCACCTGGCGGTGGTGGTCGGCGGCCTGTCCGCGGAGCAGAACCTGAAGGTGGCCAAGCTGGCCTCCGCGCGCTACCTGGACGAGCTGCCCACCGAGGGATCGCCGCTGGGGCACGCCTTCCGCGATGTCGACCTGGAACAGCAGGTGCTGGAGCTGACCCGGCAGTTCGGCATCGGCGCGCAGTTCGGCGGCAAGTACTTCTGCCACGACGTGCGGGTGATCCGGCTGCCGCGGCACGGCGCCTCCTGCCCGGTCGGTGTGGCGGTGTCCTGCTCGGCGGACCGGCAGGCCAAGGCGAAGATCACCCCGGAGGGCGTGTTCATCGAGCAGCTGGAGCGGGACCCGGCGCGGTTCCTGCCCGAGGTCGGCGACGGCGAGCTCTCCGACGAGGTGGTGCGGATCGACCTGACCCGCCCGATGGCGGAGATCCGGGAGACGCTGTCGCAGCTGCCGGTGAAGACCAGGGTGTCGCTGACCGGTCCGCTGGTGGTGGCCCGCGACATCGCGCACGCCAAGATCAAGGAGCGGCTGGACGCGGGCGAGGGCATGCCGCAGTACCTGCGCGACCACCCCGTCTACTACGCGGGCCCGGCCAAGACGCCGGAGGGCTACGCCTCGGGTTCGTTCGGGCCGACCACCGCGGGCCGGATGGACTCCTACGTCGAGCAGTTCCAGGCCGCGGGCGGCTCACTGGTCGTGCTGGCCAAGGGAAACCGGTCCAAGCAGGTGACCGAGGCCTGCCAGAGCCACGGCGGGTTCTACCTCGGCTCGATCGGCGGCCCGGCGGCGCGGCTGGCCCAGGACTGCATCCGCAAGGTCGAGGTGCTGGAGTACGCCGAGCTGGGCATGGAGGCGGTGTGGAAGATCGAGGTGGAGGACTTCCCCGCGTTCGTGGTGGTCGACGACAAGGGCAACGACTTCTTCGCGGGCACCAGCCAGCCGACGCTGCAGGTGTCCTTCCACCGCTGATTTTCCTTACCCCAGAACGATTGTGAGCACATGGCAAGGTACGCGCTGCTGATTCTGCCCGCGTTCAACCGGGTGTACGGGGAGTCGGCCGTCCGGCTGACCCGCACCGAGCTGGCGGTGTTCAGCGAGACCGCGTTGCACAGCGAGGTCGGGGAGGTCGCCGAGACGGATATCGGCGGCGTTCCCTACGTCACGTTCGAAGCCGGGGAACTGGACGAGTACGACATCTCGTTGCTGTCCAACCTGTCCTCGGTGTACGCGCTGTTCGCGGTGGAGGGCGAGCTGCTGCGGCCGCTGCGAGTGTCCCCTGTGGACAAGTTCAGCAGCGACCTGCTGACCATCCAGAAGTACTCGGGCAAGACCAACGAGCACTTCACCAAGCTGCTGCTCAACGTCACCCTGCTGGCCCGCGCCGAACCCACCGAGCTGCTGGCGAAGCGGCTGGCCGTGTTCGACCCGATGTGCGGGCGGGGCACCACGCTCAACCAGGCGCTGATGTACGGCTACGACGCCTACGGCATGGACCTGGACGGCAAGGACTTCGACGCCTACGCGCACTTCCTGGCCACCTGGCTGAAGAACCACCGGGTCAAGCACCAGCACGAGGTCACCCCGATCCGCCGGGACAAGGCGCTGATCGGCAAGCGGCTCAGCGTGAAGCTGGGGCTGACCAAGGAGCTGTACAAGGCCGGCGAGGTCAACCAGCTCATGGTGGTCAACGCCGACACCGTGCGCAGCCGGGAGTTCTTCCGCGCGGAGACCGTGGACGCGATCGTCACCGACGCGCCCTACGGCGTGCAGCACGGGTCCCGGCCCACCCAGAAGCACCTGTCCCGCAGCCCGTTGGAGCTGCTGTTCAACGCGGTCCCCGGCTGGAGCCAGATCCTGCGACCGGGCGGCGCGATCGGCATCTCCTGGAACACGCACGTGGCCGGTCGCGACGATCTGGTGAAGATCCTGGCGGACAACGGTTTGCAGCCGCTTGATGACGGTCCGTGGCGGGAGTTCGAGCACCGGGTGGACCAGTCGATCATCCGCGACCTGGTGGTGGCGCGCAAACCCGGCTGAGCCGATATCCGGCTGCCCGCGCGGGGGTGCTGACCGCATACTGTCGCGGTGCGCAAGTTCCCGAGCTACCGCTGGCTGCCCACGGGCGCGGTGCCGTTCAGCCATGGCGAACCCGAGGGCCGGCCGGTCGGCCGGTACCTCGGACTGGGCGTGGCCACCCTGGTGCTGATGGCGCAGCCGCTGGTGCTGCCGCGCTGGGCCTGGCTGCTGGTGGTGGCCGGCCTGGCCGTGCTCGCCACGGTGGCCTTCGCCTACGGGCGGCGGCCCGCCTACCCGACCAGCTGGCTGGTCCGCCAGCCCGAGCGGATCGGGCTGGTCCGCGCCGGCGACGAGGACGTCACCGGTCCGGCGCCGGCCACGGTGACCTGGTTGCACAGCGCGGAAACCCAGATCTGGCAGCGGTCCTGGGCGGTGGCGGTGGAGGGCGCGGCCGAGCGGGTCCTGGACGCGGCCGGGCTGGCCGACCCGGCGAACATCACCGCCTGGGACGAGGACGACGACGAACCCGGCCCGCTGCCCGGCTACGTGCTGCGCGACCGGCGGGGCGCGGTGGGCGTGCCGGGGTACCACCTGCCGCCCAGCGCCGAGGACCGGACCGGGACACTGCCGTTCGAGTGGCTGGGCGTGCCGCGCGAGGAGCTGCCCGCGCAGCGGCACGCGCCCACGGTCACCAGGGTCACCTTCGACGATGTCCGCGCGCTGGCCAGGGCCGGGGTCGCGCCCGCGCACCGGCTGGAGGCCGCCTTCGACCGGTACGCGCAGCCGACCGAGGCGGATCTGGTGCTGGCGCTGGGTTTGCCGCGGGGCTGGGCGTCCATTATGGACACGTTGCCGCCCGCGGAGGTGCGGGCGCTGCCGGTGGCCGAGCGGATCGCGGTGCTGCGCGCGGAGGTCCTGGCCCAGAGTGAGCGGGACCTGGCCTGGGAACGGGAACACGGCGTGGCGGTCCCGGTCACTCCACAGTGGACCGACCGGTGGCTGCGGCGGCTGGACACGCTGGGTCCGGCGGCGGAACAGGCGCCCCGGCTGACAGCTGGCGCGTGGCCGGAGCTCTCCGGCACCGCGCGCACCGCGCTGCTGTTCGCCGCGACCGGGACCGACCTGTCCGACCGGCCACTCCGCCCACTGCTGGAAAGCCTCGGCGTGCCAACGGAGTCACCGGTGGAACGACTGTCCTGGGGTCCCGCGCACCGCTTCTGGCAGGTGGCGGACCGGGTGTCCCTGCTCGCCTGCTGGGCGGTGGCGATCAGCGCCAGCGCCTCGGTGGCGTTCTGGGCGCAGAGCTGACCCGCCGTGTTGGCCGAACTCGTACAGGGTCTCGGCTGAAGTCGTACCCCGTGTTGGCCGAACTCGTACGGGATGTTGGCTGAAGTCGGCACCGCGGGGCCAACACGAGGTCCGGAACGGCCAACACTGCGTACGACTTCGGCCAACACGAGGTACGACAACGGCCAACACGGCGCCCCGGCTGGGGTCCGCGCCTGCCGGGGCGCCGTGCATGTGGGTGGTCGGGTTACTTGGTCTCCTGCTTGGCCGTGACGCTGACCGTGCGCTCGCCCAACGGCTTGGCGAGCTTCACCGTGACCGGCGGGAAGCGCAGGTCCATCGTGCAGGCCTCGCTGTTGGCTGGAGTGGTCTCCACCAGGGTGATCTTCACCGCGGTGTCGGTCTGCTCGGTCAGGTCGGCGCGCACCTTGCTGCAGCCGCCTTCCTTGCCGAACGTGCCGACCACGCTGCCGTCACCCTCGGTCCACACCCGCTTGGGGAAGTCCGCGGGCAGGGCTGACAGATCAGCCTTGTTCTTCGCCAACGGTTTTCCGCCCTGCGGCGGTTCGGGTTCGGGTCCGACCTCTGACGTCGGCTGCTGGGCGGAGGAGGAGGGCGGCGGGGTCGGCTGTCCGCCGAATCCCGCCGTGGGCTCCGCACAGGCACTCAGTGCGAGCACCAGCGCCGCCCCGGCGCCGACCACGGTTGCTAGACGTCTCATGTGCACAGGACGGAACGGTAGCCACGGCGGGTTGCACGCGCGGGTTAAACAGAAAAACAGCCGTGGGATCGACCGCCCGGCAGGAGCGGTCGATCCCACGGCATCGCCAGGGCAGGCGTCAGGGGCGCTGCCCGAGCGAGTCCAAAGCTTCCCGGACCACGGCCAACCTGGCCCCGGAGGCGAGTCCGGCGTGGTAGAGGTGGAACTCCTGCACCCCGGCCGCGGCCAGCGCGGCCAGCTCCGCGCGCATGGCGGCGGCCTCGATCGGCTTGGGCGGCAAGGCCAGCACGTACCCGGCGATCCTGGTTCCTGGGGCCAGCTTCCGCAGCGCCTCGATACCGGGGATGCTCGCTTCCGGGCCGGGCCAGCACATCGCCACGACCGCGTCCACTTCCACGCCCAGCTCGGGCGCGGCGGTGGCGAACGGGCCGGTGGCCCACGGGTCGGCGCTGGCGTGCACGATGACCCTGGCTTGCGGTGCCAACTCGCGGACCTCGCCGACCAGCAGCGCGCGCAACTGCGCGACCACACTGGTCCGTACGGCGGCCAGCGCGCTGGCCAGTTCGGCGCCCAGCGCGGACTCCACGCTGTCCGGCTCACCGGCGTCCACCGCGTTGCGCACCTGGGCACGCAGCGTGTCCACCTCGATACCGGCCTCGGTGCAACGGGCGGCGCAGGCCGTGCAGAAGCAGATCGACAACAGGGCCTGGCGGACCTTGCCCCAGTCGCCGCCCTCGGTCTTCTCGTGGTGCCCGCCGTGGAAGAAGCCGAGCGGCCCGCAGGCCTCCAGCACCACGCCGTCCGGCTGCCCCTGCTCGACGATCTCGCGCACCAGGGTCAGCGCGTACTCCACCACCTCCGGCTGCGCGGTGCACAGCGCGTACGGGTAGCGGTCGCCGAAGGCGTTGCGCACCACCACCTCTGGCGCGAGGTCGCCGAGGCGGCTGCTGTGCGTGAGCACGGTCCAGGCGTACACCGGCAGGCCGGCGGCCTTGAGCGCGTCCCGGGCCTGGCCGTAGGAGTCCGGACCGTCCACCCAGGACGGTTCGGCCGGGGTGAGCCTGCGCCCGCCCCATGCCTGCTCGCGGACCGGCACGTACAGCGCGGCGTGCCGGGCGTCGACGAGGCGGTGCTCCGGGTGCAACGGGGTGGCCGCCCGCACGGTGTGGTACGAGGCGGCCAGTGCGACCGCGTCCACGCCGAGGTCGAGGATCCGTTGCACCGCACCGGGATCGCCGATGATGTCCCACGGGTAGACGTGGGCGACCGACTTCACCACCGGGGCCGCTTCCTCTCGTAGTCGGGCTGGAACTTCTTCATGTAGCCGGTGTCGTCCCGCACCTTCAGGCCACAGCTGAGGTAGTTCTCGTGCAGCCGCGCCAGCTGGTCGCGGTCCAGGGTGACGCCGAGGCCCGGCGTGACCGGCACCGGCATCGATCCGTCCACAAAGGACACCACGCCGGACTCGACCACGTCGTCCTGGGCGTTCCACGGGTAGTGCGTGTCGCAGGCGTAGGACAGGTTCGGCGTAGCCGCGGCCAGGTGGGTCATCGCGGTCAGGCTGATGCCCAGGTGCGAGTTGGAGTGCATGGACAGCCCGATGCCGAAGGTCTCGCAGATCGCGCCGAGGTGCCGGGAGCGGGTCAGGCCGCCCCAGTAGTGGTGGTCGGAGAGGATGACCTGCACCGCGTCCTTGGCCACCGCCTCGGGCAGCTGGTCGAAGGAGACCACGCACATGTTGGTGGCCAACGGCATCGTGGCCTGCTTGGCCACCTCGGCCATGCCGTCGATGCCGGGGGTCGGGTCCTCCAGGTACTCCAGGACGCCGTCGAGCTCCTTGGCCACCCGCAACGAGGTCGGCACCGACCAGGCGCAGTTCGGGTCGATCCGCAAGGGGTGGTGGGGGAATGCCTCGCGCAGCGCGTGGATGGCGGCGATCTCCTGCTCGGGCGGGAACACCCCGCCCTTGAGCTTGATCGAGCCGAAGCCGTACTCGGAGACCATCTTCCGGGTCTGCTCGACCATCCCGGCCGGGTCCAGGCCCGCGCCCCACTCGTCGTCCTCGGCGCCGGGGTGCCCCGCCCACTTGTAGAACAGGTAGGCGCTGTAGGGCACCGCGTCGCGGACCTTGCCGCCCAGCAGGTCGTGCACCGGGCGGCCCAGGATGTGGCCCTGGATGTCCAGGCAGGCCACCTCGAACGGCGAGAACACCCGGTCCACGGTGCCGCCGGAGGTGAAGTCACCGGTGAGGCCGTGGTGGTCCGAGCCGGTCGCGCCGCCGAGCCCCTCGGCCACCAGCGCGTGGATCCGGTTGAGCGCGTACACGTCCACGCCGATCAGGCGCGGCATCACCTTCTCCATCCTGGCCAGGTGCCCGGCGTCGCCGTAGCTCTCGCCCAGGCCCAGCACGCCGTCCTCGGTGACCACCTCGATGATCGAGCGCAGCGCCCACGGCTCGTGCACCCCGGCCGAGTTCAGCAGCGGCGGATCGTGGAAGGCGATCGGGGTGATGGTGATCCGCTGGATCCGGGTGCCGGTGCTCACACCAGCTCCAGTCCGGCGGCCACGATCTTCTCCAGCTCGGCCAGGTGTTCCGGGGCCGGGTCGGTCAGCGGGGCGCGCACGCCGCCGCAGTCCAGGCCGCGCTGCCTGACCGCGGCCTTCACCAGCGACACCGCGTAGCCAGGGGACTTGTCCCGCAGCGCGACCAGCGGGCCGTAGAAGCCGTGCAGCAGCGCGCCGACCTTCTCGGTGTCCCCGGCCTCGACCGCGCGGTAGAAGGCCAGCGAGATCTCCGGGGCGAAGCAGAACACCGCGGAGGAGTACAGCGCCACGCCGATGCCGCGGTAGGCGGGCACGGTCATCTCGGCGGTGGGCAGGCCGTTGAAGAACTGGAACGGGGTGTCCACCTCGGCCCGGACCGCGAGCACGATGCGCTGCATCAGGTCCAGGTCGCCGAGGCCGTCCTTGAAGCCGACCACGTTGGGCAGCTTGGCCACCTCGACCGCGGTCTCCGGGGAGAAGACCGCGTTGTTGCGCTGGTAGACGATCACCGGCAGGTCGGTGCTCGCGGCGATCTGGCGAACCCACTCGGCCAGGCCCTCCGGCCGCGAGCCCACCAGGTACGGCGGGAGCAGCAGCAGGCCGTCCGCGCCGGCCCGCTTGGCCGCGGCGGCGAACTGCTTGGCCAGCGGCAGCGAACCGCCCGCACCGGCCAGCACCGGCACCCGGCCCGCGGTGGCCTCCACCGCCACCTGGACCACGCGCTCGTACTCACCCGGTTCCAGCGCGTGGAACTCGCCCGTGCCACAGGCCACGAAGACGCCACCGGGCCCGGCGTCCACCCCACGCTTGACGTGCTCGGCGAGCACGTCCTCGGCCACCTCGCCGGTCCCGGTGAACGGGGTCACCGGGAAGAACAGAACTCCATCCAGCTGCATGTCAGACCTCACGACGTCGAGACCGGCGATGGCGGAAACCCATACAGGGTCCCCTATCCCTTCACAGCACCACTGGTGATGCCGCGCAGGAACGATTTCTGCAATGACAGGTACACGATCAGGCTCGGTACCAGGGCGAGCAGCGCACCGGCCAGCACCACGCCAGGCCCGACCATGTCGTCGGAGCGCAGGGTGGCCAGTGCGACGGTGAGCGTGTAGTCGCCGGGATCGGTGGCCACGATCAACGGCAGCAGGTACTGGTCCCAGATCATGGTGAAGCCGAACACCGCGACCACGCCGAGGGCGGGGCGGCACAGCGGCACCACGATCTGGGCGAAGATCCGGAGCTCGCCTGCGCCGTCGACGCGGGCGGCCTCCTCCAGCTCCAGCGGGATCTCCCGCATGAACTCGGTCATCACGAAGATGGAGAAACCCCAGGCGCCCAACGGCAGGATCACGCCGAGCAGGGTGCCCTTGAGGCTGAGGTTGAGCAGCGGGAGGTCGCCGATCACCATCGACAGCGGGATCGCGATGACCTCCTCCGGCAGCATCATGGTGGTCAGGATGGCCAGCATCACGATCACCTGGCCGCGGAACTTCTTGCGCGCCAACGCATAAGCGGCGAACACGCTCACGCTCACCTGGAGCAGCAGGCCGCCACCGGCGATGATCAGCGAGTTGAGCAGGTAGCCCCAGATGCCCTTCTCGGTGGCCACGTCGAAGTTGACCAGCGACGGGCGGTTGGGCAGCAGGGACAGCTTGGTCGGGTCCGGACTGAAGTCGAACGCGCCGGAGATCACCGTGATCAGCGGCCCGCAGAAGACCAGGAACACCGCCACGCACAACAGGATCCGGCCGATCCCGCCACCGGACGAGGCGCGCAGGCCTGCCCAGCCGAGCGCGGTCTCGCAGCGCTGGGCCACCCCGATCGGCTTGCGTGCCGAGGCTGGACTGTCCGAAGTGGACGGTGTGGCCGGACGGAGCTCGGTGGTGGTCATCACGCCTCCCGACGCCGGCGCAGCAGCTGCACGAACAGGGTGAGCAGCAGGGTCACCAGGAACAGCACCACCGAACCGGCCGAGGCCACGCCCAGCTCGCTGGTCTCGAAACCGAGGGAGAACACCCTGGTCATCCAGACGTCGGTGGAACCGGCGGGGCCGCCGCCGGTGAGCACGTAGACCTCGGTGAACACGCGCAGGCCGCGGATCGAGGCCAGGGTGAGCAGGATCGTGATCGCCGGGCGCAGCGCGGGCAGCGTGATGTAGCGGATGCGCTGCCAGGTGGTGCAGCCGTCGATCGCGGCGGACTCGTAGAGCTGGCGGTCGATCCCGGCCAGCCCGGCCAGCAGGATCACCATGTCGTACGGCGCGCCCTTCCAGATGCCCACCGCCATCACCGACCACAGCGAGGTGTCCGGGTGGTCCAGGAAGGTCGACGGGCCCAGGCCCACCCAAGACAGCAGCGAGTTGAGGAAGCCGCCTTCGGCCGGGTAGTACAGCAGCCGCCAGATCTCGCCGACCACCGCGGTGGCCGCGACCACCGGCAGGAACACCGCCGAGCGCACGAACCACAGCGAGCGCGCGGTGCCCTCCAGCAGCAGGGCCAGGCCGAAGCCGATCAGCATCGCGCCCGCGGTCTGCCCGACGGCCAGGATGAGCGTGTTGTTCAGCGCGTTGTGGAAGCGCTCGTCGCTGAGCACCCTGGCGTAGTTGTCCAGGCCCACCCACAGGTCGCCGAGGAACGGGCGCACCTCGAACAGGCTGAGCCGGATGCCCTCGGCCATCGGGATGTACTTGAAGACCAGGAACAGCAGCAGCGCGGGCAGCAGGAACAGCCACGGGACCATGGTGACCGCGAGGCGGCGCCGAGGAGGGCGCCGCCTCGCGGTGTGGGACTCGACGGCACCGCCGCCACTAGCCGCCGAACCCACGTCTGTGATGGTCACTGAGCCGCCTTCTGCGACTTCAGCTCCTTGTCCAGGTTGCCCGCGAGCTTGTTCAGCTCACCGGCGACATCGTTGCCGCACTTGGCGAACAGGCTGTTCAGCGTCTCCGCGGTCTGCTGCCGGAAGGGCTGGAAGTTCGGCACGTTCGGGAACGGCCGGGCGCTGTCGGCGTAGACCTTGGCCACGGTGTCCCAGCGCGGGTCGTTGTAGACGGTCTTGACGTCGACGTTCTTGTTCACCGACAGCCGCACCACCTGGCGCTGCCCGGCGTCGACCTTCATGCCCAGTTCCTGGGCCTGCTGGGAGACCAGGAACTCGGCCAGCTTCTTCTGCTCGGCGGTCTTCACCGAACCGGCCATCTGGTAGATGACCTCGCCCTCGCCCAGCACGGTGGAGCCACTCGGCCCGGCGGGCGAGGGGATGACCTCGTACTTGTCCTTGCCCGGCGCCTTGTCGAAGCGGGTGAACATGTACGGCCCGGTCAGGTAGATGCCGGCCTTGCCCTGCTCGAAGTAGTTGTGCGCGTCGTTGGTGACCATGGTCAGCGCGTTGGGCAGGGTGACCTTGCTGTCGCAGAACAGGCCCTTGAGCCAGTTCACCGCCTGCACGGTCTGCGGGGTGTTCACCGCGACCTTGTACTCGCCACCGGACTCGCTGAGGATGTCGCCGCCGGCCTGCCAGATGTAGTTGGCCGCCCACCAGGCCAGGTAGCCGCGGTCGGTGGAGCCGGGCGCGACGATGCCGAAGGTGTCCTTGGCGTCGCCGTTGCCGTCGGGGTCCTTGGTGGTGAAGTCGTTGGCCAGCGCGGCCAGCTCGTCCCAGGTCTTGGGGACCGGCTTGCCCAGCTTCTCCCGCCAGTCCTTGCGCACCAGCAGCACCTGGGCCTGGGTGGAGAACGGCACCGCGAAGTACTTGCCGTCGGCGGTCTTGCCGTTGTTCCAGGCCCGCTCGACCAGGTCGGCCTGACCGGCGAAGGCGTTGCGGTCGACCTCGAGGAGGAAGCCCTGCTTGCGGTACGGGCCAAGGGATCCGGTGTCGGTGATCACCAGGTCCGGCAGGTCCTTGGCCTGGGCCCGCTCCTGCACCCGCTTGTCGAAGTCGTTGTAGGGCGGCGGGTTGTAGTTGACCGGGATGCCGGTCTTGTCGGTGAACGCCTTGAAGATCTTCTCGTAGACCTTCTTGGTGTCGTCCTGGCTGCGCGTCCACACCTCGATCGGCGCGTTCGGATCGCCCTGCGGCGCGCCGCCCGAGCAGGCGGAGACCACCAGCCCGACGGCCATCGCGCCAGCGGCGAACGCGGCGCGTGTTCTGGCGGTGCGACGCTGCATGCCCGGCTCCATTCGACTTCGGCGGTGGGTTCACCCGAACTGCCCACTGGACAGATCCGTTCAGATATGTGAATCTGAGTCGTACTTGTGAACCTTGATGCCGGACTGTAAAAATCAAGCCGTGCGCCTGTCAAGAGGGCGGCACGGGAGAACCCCGATTGGACCTGGAGGCCGAGATGACGGAAGCCGTCAAGGACGCCGCGGTCGCCCCCACCCGCCCGGCGGCGGTCAAGTCCGCCGACCGCACGGTGGAGCTGCTGGAGGTCCTGGCCTCCTTCGACCGCAGGCTCACGCTCACCGAGCTGCACCGGGAGCTGAACTACCCGAAGTCCAGCCTGTACATGCTGCTGCAGACGCTGGTCAACCGCGGCTGGGTCGAGGTCGAACCGGACCGGGGCACCTACGGCATCGGCGTGCGCGCGCTGCTGGTCGGCACCTCCTACCTGGACCACGATCCCGTGGTGCGCACCGCGATCCGGGTGATGGAGCAGGTCCGGCAGGAGATCAACGAGACCGTCCACCTCGCCCGGCTCGAAGGCGATGACGTGGTGTACCTGGCCAGCCGCGAGTCCGAGCACCACCTGCGCGTGGTCTCCCGCGTCGGCCGCCGCCTGCCCGCGCACAGCACCGCGCTGGGCAAGGCGCTGCTCTCGGCCCGCCCGGCCGCCGACGCCGCGGTGCTGGTGCCGGAGGCGATCACGCCGCTGACCGCGAACACCATCACCGACCGGGACGCGCTGCTGGCCCAGCTGGAGGACTTCCGGCGGGTCGGCTACTCCTACGAGCGCGAGGAGAACACCCCCGGCCTGGGCTGTTTCGCGGTCGCGCTGCCCTACCGCAACCCGGTCACCGACGCGATGAGCTGCTCGGTGCCGGTCGCCCGGCTCACCCCCGAGCACGAGAAGCAGATCGTGGACGCGCTGCTCGGCGCGGCCCGCACGCTCACCGAGCTGCTCCGCCAGCCCGGCCTCACCCCGCTGTGAGCCCGGCCACCGGCGCACAGTCCACTCAGGACAGTCAATTTCAGGACGTACGAAGGGCTTCGGAGTGACCGAACGCATTCTGATCACCGGCGCGGCCGGTGGCGTTGGCACGCTGATGCGGCCACGCCTGGCCCGCGAAGGCCGCATCCTGCGCTTGCTGGACATCGCCGAGCAGCCACCAGCGGGCGATGGCGAGGCGGTCGAGCTGGTGACGGGCTCGGTGACCGACCTGGCGGCGATGGAGGCGGCCTGCGCCGGGGTGTCCGCGGTGATCCACCTCGGCGGGCACAGCCTGGAGCGGCCGTGGGCGGACATCCTGGACGTCAACATCAACGGCACCTACACGGTGTTCGAGGCGGCCAGGCGGCAGGGCGTGCCGAGGGTGGTCTTCGCCAGCTCCAACCACGCGGTCGGCTTCGCGCCGCGCGCCGACGGCGAGGTGGCCGGGGACGCGTTCCCGCGCCCGGACACCAACTACGGCGTGAGCAAGGTGGCCGGTGAGGCGATCGCCAGCCACTACGCCGACCGCTACGGCATCGACGTGCTGTGCGTGCGCATCGGCTCCTGCTTCGAGCGGCCGAAGGACCTGCGCATGCTCTCCACCTGGCTCTCCCCCGCCGACGGGGCAAGGCTCCTCGAGGCGTGTCTGTCCACTCCGGACCCCGGCTTCCGGGTGCTGTGGGGCGTCTCGGACAACACCCGCCGCTGGTTCTCCCTGGCGGAGGCCAAGGCAATCGGCTACGTCTCCCAGGACGACTCGGAGACCTACGCGGCGGAGCTGATCGCCGAGCACGGCGAGCCGGATGTGACCGCACCGCCGCACCACCTGGTCGGCGGCATCTGGTGCTCCGCCGACTACGACACCGCGAAGAAGGAGGCCGGACGGTGACCGTCCAGGGCGTGCAGGGCTACAACCCGAGGACCGGGGCCACCTACGGCGAGCCGGTCCCGGCCACCCCGGAGGCCGAGGTCGACCGGCTGGCCAAGGCCGCGGCCGAGGCGTTCCCGGTCTTCGCCGGGCTCTCCGGTCAGCGCCGCGCCGAGGTGCTGGAGCAGATCGCGGACGCGCTGGACGCGCGCAGTGAGCGGCTGATCGAGATCGCGGACACCGAGACCGCGCTCGGCGTGCCCCGGCTGACTGTGGAGCTCAAGCGCACCACCAACCAGCTCCGCCTCTTCGGCGAGGTGCTGCGCGAGGGCAGCTACACCGAGGCCACCATCGACTCGCCCAACCCGGACATCATCCCGCCGCGGCCCAACCTGCGCCGGATGCTGCAACCGCTGGGCCCGGTCGCGGTGTTCTCCGCCAGCAACTTCCCGTTCGCCTTCTCGGTGGCCGGTGGCGACACCGCCTCCGCGCTGGCCGCGGGCTGCCCGGTGCTGGTGAAGGCGCACTCCGCGCACCCCAACACCTCGGTGGCCACCGCCGAGGTGCTGATCGAGACGATCGCCGCGGCCGGGCTGCCCGCCGGGGTGTTCAACATCGTCTACAGCACGCCAGCCGGTTCGCTGCTGGTCAAGCACCCGGAGATCAAGGCGGTCGGCTTCACCGGGTCCACCGGTGGCGGGCGGGCGCTGTTCGACCTCGCGGTCGGCAGGCCGGACCCGATCCCGTTCTACGGCGAGCTGGGCAGCGTCAACCCGACGGTGATCCTGCCCGGCGCGGCCGCCGAGCAGACCGAGGAACTGGCCACCGGCTTCGCCGCCTCGCTCACCATGGGCGTCGGCCAGTTCTGCACCAACCCGGGCCTGGTGTTCGCGCCGGAGTCCATTGTGGACGCTCTCGGCAAGGCGATCGGCGGGACCGGCGGCGGCGCGATGCTGACCGCCCGCATGCGCGACTCGTATGAGTCCATTGTGGACGGCCTGTCCTCGGCGGAGGAGGTCGAGCTGGTCGCGGTCGGCGAGGCGCCCGAGGGCGGCTGGACGGTCGCGCCGAGGCTGTACCGCACCACGGTGGCGAACTTCGCCGCCAACCAGGAGAAGCTGGGCGAGGAGTGCTTCGGCCCGGCCGGCATCGTGGTCACCTACACCGACCCGGCCGAGCTGGTTCCGGTGCTGGCCAAGCTGGCGGGCACGCTGACCGCGACCGTGCACGCGGCGGAGGGCGACCACGAGGCGGCAGGCGAGCTGTCCGCCGTGCTGCGCCGCATCGCGGGCCGGCTGGTGTTCAACGCCTGGCCGACCGGCGTCGCGGTGAGCTGGGCCCAGCACCACGGCGGTCCGTGGCCTGCCACCACCTCCGCGCTGCACACCTCGGTGGGCGCCACCGCGATCCGCCGCTGGATCGCGCCGGTGACCTTCCAGTCCTGGCCGGACGCGCTGCTGCCGCAGGAGCTCCAGGACGCCAACCCGCTGGGCATCCCGCGCCGCCGGGACGGCGTGCTCGGCACCGACTGAGGCTCTGAGCCAGGCCCGGTTCGCGCGGTGACCCCGACCCCGCGCGAACCGGGCCTTTCACTTATTCACGAGCGGATTCCCGCGACCGCCCCTAGCCTCTAACGCATGGCACAGAAGTCGTTCCAGGGAGACGTGATCCCTGGCGCACACGTCGACATCCGGATGTGGACCAAGGCCGCCGAGGTCGAGGACCAGGCAATGCGTCAGCTGCACAACATCGCCGCGCTGCCCTGGGTGTACAAGCACGTCGCCGTGATGCCCGACGTCCACTACGGCAAGGGCGCCACGGTCGGCTCGGTGATCGCGATGCAGGGCGCGGTGTCCCCGGCCGCGGTCGGCGTGGACATCGGCTGCGGCATGACCGCGGTCCGCACCTCCTTGCGCGCCAACGACTTGCCGGATGACCTGCGCCGCCTGCGGTCCGGGATCGAGAAGGCGGTGCCGGTCGGCTTCGGCATGCACAAGGATGTCGCCTTCGGGGACAAGGACGCCAAGGACTGGGACCGGTTCTGGGCGAGCTTCGACGACCTCAGCACGGCGGTGAAGGCCGAGACCCGGCGCGCCCTGCTGCAGATGGGCACCCTCGGCGGCGGCAACCACTTCCTGGAGGTCTGCCTGGACGAGGACGACCAGGTCTGGCTGATGCTGCACTCCGGCTCCCGGGGCATCGGGAACCTGTTGGCGCAGCACCACATCGAGGTCGCCCGCGGCCTGGCGCACAACGCCGCGCTGCCCGACCCCGACCTGGCCGTGTTCATCGCGCAGACCCCGCAGATGGCCGCCTACCGGCACGACCTGTACTGGGCGCAGGACTACGCGCGCCGGAACCGGTCGGTGATGATGCGGCTGGCCTGCGAGGTGCTGCGCAAGCAGTTCCCCCAGGCGCGGTTCGAGGAGCCGATCTCCTGCCACCACAACTACGTCGCCGAGGAGACCCACTTCGGCGAGGAGCTGCTGGTCACCCGCAAGGGCGCGATCCGCGCCGGCCAGGGCGACCTGGGCATCATCCCCGGCTCGATGGGCACCGGCTCCTACATCGTCCGCGGCCTAGGCAACCCGGACTCCTTCTGCTCGGCCAGCCACGGCGCGGGCAGGCGGATGTCCAGGAACCAGGCGCGCAAGCGGTTCACCGCCGAGGACCTGGCGGCGCAGACCGCGGGCGTGGAGTGCCGCAAGGACACCGGGGTGGTGGACGAGATCCCGGCCGCGTACAAGGACATCGACCAGGTCATCGCCAACCAGGCCGACCTGGTGGAAGTGGTGGCCAAGCTCCGCCAGGTCGTCTGCGTCAAGGGCTGAGCGTGTCGACCTGGCAGTACAGCTACTTCGCGCTCAAGAGCACCAAGCTCTCCGCCGCGCAGATCGCCGACCGGCTGCGGATGCCGCCGGACGAGGTCATGGTGATGGGCAGCCGGGATCCTGAGCGCGTGCGGCCGCGCTGCCACTCGTGGGAGATCGTGCGCCGGAGCGACGAGTCGGTCGACGAACAGCTGGAGCACATCGTCGACCGACTGCGTCCGGTACGGGAACCGCTGATCGCGCTGGTCGCCGAGGGCAACGTCGTCCCGGTCATGCAGGTCGTGCGCTACTTCCGCGACGACGAGGACCGGCACACCCCGCTGGGCTGGCACCTCGACCTGCCGGTGCTCGAGTTCCTGGTCGCCACCGGGGCCGAGCTGGACGTGGACGAGTACGACTACGGGTGGGACTGAGTCAGCTGGTCGCGGGCAGGGCGCGGTAGGCGGGGAGCTTCGCCACCCGGCCGTCGCCGCTGCTCTGCCCGCGCAACCGGCGCACCAGCCACGGCCACAGGAACGTGCGCAGCCACCGCAGGTGGTCCGCGTCCACCGGCTCGGCCACGTTGACCTCCAGCGCGGGCGCCACTCCGTCCAGCACCGCCAGACCCGCCGCGGCCATCGCCTGGTGCGCGGCAGGTCCAGGATGCAGCCGGTCCTCCGCCCAGGCGGCCATACCGGACGGGGTCAGCGCCGCCAGGTCCATGCACAGCAACCCGTGCCTGCGGGCGGCGGCGGTGATCACCGCGTTCATCCGGGTGATCCGGCGGTCCATCCGGCCGCGCAGGGCAGGCGGCAACGGGGCGAACAGGCCGGGCGCGGGGATGGTCGCGGTCAGCACGGTGGCGCCGGTGGCGCGCAGGCCGCCGAAGAGGGCGTCCAGGTCCGCGGCCAGCTCCAGCGGGTTGAGGCTGGGCCGGATCACGTCGTTCATGCCGACCACCGCGGTCACCAGGTCCGGGGCCAGTTCCTGGGCCGGGGCCAGCTGGGTCTCCAGCACGCGCCGGGTGGTCAGCCCGCGCACCGCGAGGTTCGCGTACCGCACACTCCCTTGCCGGTCCGCGATCGCCTCGGCGAGCCGGTCCGCCCAGCCCCGGAAACCGCCGTGGGCGTCCGGATCCCCGAGCCCCTCGGTCACGCTGTCGCCCACGGCGACGAACCTGTGCCACACCACGTCCTCCACGTTATCGCGGCGTGATGAAGCCGGACTCATAGGCCGCGATGACCGCCTGCGTGCGGTCCCTGGCCTGCAGCTTCGCCAGCACGTTGCCCACGTGCGTCTTCACCGTCTGCAAGCCCACGAACAGCTTCTCCGCGATCTCGGCGTTGGACAGCCCGGTGGCCATCAGCCGCAGCACCGCCTCCTCGCGTTCGGTGAGCTGCGCCCTGGCCAGGGTGTCCGCGGCCCGTTTGCTGTGGTGCTCGGCGGCCAGCGACCGGATCGCCGAGGGGAACAGCAGCGTGTCGCCACCGGCCACGATGCGGATCGCGTGCACGATCTCCTCCGGCCGGGCCCGCTTGAGCAGGAAGCCGCTGGCGCCCACCCGAAGCGCGTCGTAGACGTACTCGTCGTTCTCGAAGGTGGTCACCACCAGGATCTTCGGCGGTTCGGCCACCGTGTCCAACAGGTGCCGGGTGGCCTGGATGCCGTCCACCGCGGGCATCCGCACGTCCATCAGCACCACCTCCGGCCGCAGCCGGTGCACCAGGCCGGGCACCTCGGCGCCGTCGGCGGCCTCGCCGACCACGGTGAGGTCGGGTTCGGCGTTGATGATCGCGCGCAGGCCGGCCCTGATCAGGTCCTCGTCGTCGACGAGCAGCACGCTGGTCATGAGGTGGCCGCCCGCATCGGCAGGGTGGCCGCGACCCGCCAGCCGCCCTCGTGCTCGCCTGCGGTGAGCTGACCGCGCAGCACGGTCACCCGCTCCCCGATACCGCGCAGGCCGCGCCCGCCGCCATGTCCGCGACCGGCAGGCCGCTCCCCCAACGGGTTGGTCATCTCCAGCTCCAGGTGGTCCGCGCGCACGGCCAGCCGCAGGGTCACCGGGACCTTGCCGGCATGCCGCATCGCGTTGGTGAGTCCTTCTTGGACGATCCGGTACGCCTCCCTGGACACGGCCTTGGGCACGCGGTCCAGGTCGGCGCCGAGTTCGGCGGTGATCTCCACCCCGGCCAGCCTGGTGGTGCGCAGCAGGCCGTCCAGGTCGGCGAGGGTGGGTTGCGGGGCGGTGCCGCGGGACTCCTCGCGCAGGATGCCGAGCACGTGGTCCAGGTCGGCCAGCGCGCTGCGGGCGGCCTCCTCGATCGCGCCGAGGGCGGCCCGCGCGAAGTCCCGGTCGGTGTCCAGCACCCGCCCGGCGGCCGCGGCCTGGATGGTGACCACGCTGAGCGCGTGTCCCACCGAGTCGTGCAGCTCGCGGGCCAGCCGGTTGCGCTGGGCCAGCTGCTCGGCCTTGCGCTCCAGCTCGGCCAGCCGCTCGGCCGGGGTGGGGCCGAGGAAGAACCCGGCCAGCCGGGCCAGCAGCCAGCCGACCGCGGCCACCAGGTACACCGCGACCAGGGCCACGCCGAGCGCGGCCAGCGGCGCCCACCACTTGTCGGGGCCGCCGGTGATCGGGAACGCCTGCGCGATGAACAGCGTGGTGTACCGGCTGAACGGCAGGGTGAACGCGCCGACCACGAACACCGGGATGATCAGCGTGAGCAGGCTGACCAGGAACCCGGTGATCAGGTGGATGATCAGCCAGGCCGCCACCCGCCAGCGGATGCCCGGCCGGTGACCGCCGGCCAGGTCGGTGACCTGGACGCCGAGCAGGGTGCGCACCGCGGTGGTCTCCAGCACGCCCAGCGCCGGGATGAACGTGGTCAGCACCAGCGTGCCCAGGGCGAAGAAGGTGGCCAGCGCGCCCAGGGTCCAGCCCTCGGGCAGCGGCAGCGGCGGGATCTCGCCGCGCAGCAGCTCGGCCACCGCGGTGCCCGCGATGAAGTAGGGGGTCAGCAGCGCCCCGCCCAGCACGAGGTAGATCCACCGCAACAGGGTGGACCTGCTCGTCAGTGGCGTGAGCAGCTTGCCGAGGAGACCGGGCACGCGGACGATCCTGACACGTCCGGCGGCCGCCGGGGCTCACTCCGGGGAAGCGCGGCGTTCCCCCGCGCGGGGGAGTTCGCTCGGCCGTCGGCGGGATGCCCCGGGATGGGGGCTGGGGCACCCTGGAGGCACACTGTGAACCGGAGGTCACGCCATCATGCCCACGTCCCAGCGCTCGGCCCGCGGCACCCGCTGGCTCGGTTACGCGGCCTGCGTGTGGGCGCTCGGCTTCGCGGTGGTGGTGTTCCTGACCGGCTCGCCCGAGCACGGCTGGGGCCTGACCCTGCTGCCCGCCGGTGACTCGCCGACGCTGTGGCTGCTCCAGCTCGCGGCCAGCCTGCTGATCCCGGCGGGCGGGGTGATCGCGCTGGCGCTGACCCAGCCCTGGGGCGCGAACTTCCCCCGGCCGCTGCTGCTGACCGTGGTGTGGACCGGGGCGGCGCTGGCCTTCGGGCAGGCGGGCTACGACGTGTACGGCCCGATCGGCGCCGAGGCGCTGCACACCGCCTGGTTCGTGGTGCTGGGGCTGCTGCTGGCCGCCACCGGGCTGCTGCACCGCAAGCCGCGGTGAGACGTTTCACAGCCGTCGACTAAAGCAATTCTGGCTCCTTACGCGATCTTCACAGCTTTTCGCCGTTTACGCTGTCCGATTCGCGCTGTTGCGATCCATTTCGCCCGGATCACCCTGGCATGTCGGGTGGATTTCTTATACCAGTTCTTTACCTTCCCGGTTTCCTGACCAGCAACCGAGGGCTTACCCCGTTAGTGGGACGCCATGGACAGCGCACGGAAAAGCTGCGTAGATTTTGACACATCCCATCACCCCATCGCGTAATTTCCGGGGAGCAGGTCCGATGCCGCCACGAGACTGGTGTGTCGCCGAGTCAGCCAAAGTCAGCGCGTTGCTGGACAAACGCGGGGAAACTACCGGAGAGGTGCTTTTCGGCGCCGGGTTCGGCCCGTCCGGGTTACCGCACATCGGCACGTTGTGCGAGGTCATGCGCACCGGTTTCGTGCGGACCGCGTTCGCCGAGACCACCGGCCGTCCGACCAGGCTGGTGCTGGTTTCCGACGATATGGACGCGCTGCGAAAAGTCCCGGACGGTTTCCCGAACCGCGCACTCCTGGAACAACACCTGGGTATGCCACTGCACCGGGTACCGGACCCTTTTGAGCAGCATGAAAGCCTTTCCACGGGGATCAACGCCCGGTTGCGGCGAGTGCTGGACGCCTTCGAGCTGGACTACGAGCTGGTGTGCAGCTCGGCCGCGTACGCATCTGGTAAGTACGATGACACGATCAGCGCCTTGCTGGCCGACCTGGCCGGTTTCAACGAGCTGGTCGGCGCTTCGGTGGGTCCGGTGCGCCGTGGCTCGTACAGCATCCTGATGCCGGTGTCCGCGAGCACCGGCCGGGTCATCGAGCACACCAGGGTCCTGGACGTGGACCCGGTGACGGGCACCCTCACCTACGAGATCCCGGCCGATGTGATCATCCAGCGGCCGGGCCTGGACTACGGGATCGAGCCGCAGGAGTACTACGCGGGCGAGCCGATCGGCGAACCGGTCACGGTGTCCGCGCTGGGCGGGGCCTGCAAGCTCCAGTGGAAGGCCGACTGGGCGATGCGGCTGCTGGCCGGCGGCGTGGCCTACGAGATGCACGGTGAGGACCTGGCCGCCTCCGCCCAGGTGGTGCGGCGGATCTTCCACCGGCTGCGCCGGGAACCACCGGTGCTCTTCGGCTACGGCCTGTTCACCGACGAGCGCGGGCACAAGATCTCCAAGTCCCGCGGCAACGGCTTCTCCCTGACCGAGGCCCAGGACTACCTCAGCCAGGAGGCCCTGCGCCTGCTGCTCTACCGGAAACCGCGCCGCCCCAAGCGGTTCGGCCCCGCGCTGACGCCCCGGCTCAACGACGCGGTCCGGCAGGAGGCCCGCCGCGCGGCCGATCCCGAGCGGGGCGCGGGCGCCAGGGTCCGGCTGCACCGGATCGGCGCGACGGCCCGGATCACGGGGCCGGGGTTCGGGAAGCTGTGCCGGGTGCTGGACGCCTGCGCGCCGGTGGACTTCGCGGCCGCGGTGGAGTTCGCGCGGCGGTACTTCGGCGACGGGATCGAGCACGAGACGCTGGTGCGCGCCTGGAACTTCCACGAGGCGCGCAAACCCGTCGCGGAGCCGCGGGCTTTCGCGTCGGCGGAGGCCGCCCTCCTGCAACGCGCGGCCGAGGTCATCGAGCTTGCCCCGCCCGCCGAGCTCCCGGTCCGCCTGCACCTCCTGCTCACCGTCTCCCCGCTCGGCAGGCCCGCCGCCTGCCGGGTCCTCTACCTGGCCCTGCTCGGCCGCCCGCACGGCCCGCGCCTGGCCACCTGGATCCGGATCACCGGACCCAAACGCACCCTCCGCCTGCTCCGCGAGACCCTCGCCCGTTGACCCAAGGTGGTTCGCCGTGACCGTCACCTCCCTCCCTGTGTCCACTGTGGACTTCACCGAGATCCGGCAGCGCGCCGCCGCCTTCGCCGCGCATCTACAGAACCGCGCCGAGGACGTCGTGCGCAGCCTGTCCGGCTACCAGTGCGCCAACGTGGCCCTGGACGAGATCGACCGCTCGGTGGAGTTCCTGGCCAACCTGCACCGCAACCGGGAGTACTTCCAGGGCCGGGTGCAGGGCGTGACCAGCTTCCTGCCGCTCAACCAGCCGCTGTACGCCACGGTGTGCTTCGGCGTGATCCCCTCGCTGCTGGCCGAGGAGGCCGCGCTCCGGCCGCCGACCGTGATGCACCCGCACTACCGCAAGCTCGCCGAAGTCCTTGACCTGCCGGAGTACTTCCCGAACCTGCGGGTGTCCTATCAGGACCGTGAGGTGTTCGTGGCCCAGCGCGCCCGGCGCACCGACGCGGTGGTGTTCACCGGCTCGCCGGACAACGCGGCCAAGGTCCGGCGGCTGTTCCTCAAGCGGACCCTGTTCATCCTCAACGGTTCCGGCCACAACCCCCTGGTGGTCACCGAATCCGCGGACCTGGCGCGGGCGGTGGACAGCGCGCTGCGGGTGGTGCTCTACAACCAGGGCCAGGACTGCGCCGGTCCGAACGCGATCCTGGTGCACCGGGACCGGCTGGCCGAGTTCCGGGAGGCGCTGGTGCTCCGGCTGCGCGGCCTGGCACACCGGGTGGGGCCCTACGCCGACCCGGACAACCTGGTCGGCCCGAACAGCGACCCCGACCACCCGGTGAAGATCATCCGAATGTTCAAGGAGGACCGCGAGTTCTGCGTCTACGGCGGCGACATCAACCCGGTCACCGGGATGATCCGGCCCACCGTGTTCCAGAAGGACCTGGCGCTGGGCGGCAACTACCAGGAGTTCTTCGCCCCGGTCTTCTACCTCCAGCCCTACGACACCGACGCCGAGCTGGCCACCTACTTCACCGACCACCGCTACCGCAACAACGCCATGTACATCTCGCTGTTCGGCGAGAGCCCGTACGTGGACTCGCTGCTGGACACCCCGCTGCACGAACCGGACTCGATCCTGCGCGACACCGACCTGCACCTGACCGAGAAGGGCTACCTGCCCTACGGCGGCCAGGGCCCGGCCGCCTCCTGCCGGTACGTGGACGGGGAACGGGTGCCGGGCGCGACCTCCCCGCAGCGGGACATCTTCCAGCACCTCGTGGCGCCGCGGCTGGCATGCTGAGCCGCCGCTGGGAGCCGGTCGCCGCGGTCAGCACGGTCGCGGTGGTCGGCCTGGCCACCGGACTGGCGATTCCGTTGGTGTCGCTGCGGTTGGCCGCGGCGGGCGCGAGCAGCGCGGTGGTCGGCGCGGCCGCCGCGCTGCCCGCGCTGGGCATCCTGTGCGCGGCCCCGCTGACCGGTCCGCTCACCCGGCGTTGGCCGGTGAGAACCGTGCTGCTGGGCGCTTTGCTGGCCTCGGCGCTGAGCCTACTGCTGCTCACGACGACCGCGGACCTGCTCGCCTGGCTGGTGCTGCGGTTCACCGTGGGCGCGGCCGCTGGCGTGCTGCTCGCGCTGGGTGAGACCTGGATCAACGCGGTGGCCGCCGACGGGGTGCGCGGGCGCTGGGTCGCGGTGTACACCTCGGTGTTCACCCTGTGCCAGGTGTCCGGGCCGGGACTGCTGGCCTGGCTGGGTTCCGGCGGGTCCGCGCCGATCCTGGTCACGGTGGCCGCGCACCTGCCCGGCCTGGCGCTGCTCGCGTTCACCCGCTGCGAGATCGACGTCGGCCACGGGCCACGGTCCTTCGGGCTGCTGGGTTTCGCCCGTGCCGCGCCGGTGATCGTGCTGGCGGTGCTGCTGTTCTCCTTCTTCGACAGCGTGGTGCTCGCGCTGTTCCCATTGTACGGCATGGCCTACGGGCAGCCGGAGCGGATCGCGGTGCTGCTGGTCGGCGCGGTCTTCGCCGGGGACGCGCTGCTCCAGGTGCCGCTGGGCTGGCTGGCCGACCGGGTGGACCGGGGCAGGCTGCACCTGGCCTGCGGGGCCGTGGTGCTGGTGCTGGCACTGGGTTTGCCGCTGCTGATGCCGCACCCGGTGCTGCTGTGGCCCGCGCTGGTGCTGCTCGGCGGTGCGGCCGGTGGCGTCTACACCCTTGGCCTGGTGCGCATCGGCGAACGGTTCCGCGGCGCGGACCTGGTCACCGCGAACGCCTGCGCCACCACGCTGTGGGGCCTGGGCAGCCTGGCCGGGCCGCCGCTGGGCGGGCTGGCGGTGGAGCTGCTGCGGCCGGACGGGCTGATGCTGGCGCTGGCCGCGGTGACCGTGCTGTTCCTGCTCTCCGGCCGGTTCAGCGTTGCACGCCACGGGGTTTCACCGCGCTGAGCCCGAATAGCCCGGCCACGGTCAACGCCAGCAACAGGATCGTGCTGGCCGCGGCCAGGAACACCGCGCCGCGGTCGGTGTGCGCGAAGATGCTCACCGGCAGCGTGCGCCAGTCCGGCGGGTACAGCATGATCGTCGCGCCGACCTCGCCCATGGACAGCGCCAGTCCCAGCCCGGCCGCGCCGGACATCGCGGGCAGCAGCAGCGGCAGCCGCACCCGCCACAGCACCCGGCCCGGCCGCGCGCCCAGACTGGCCGCGACCTGGTTCAGCGCGGGGTCGGCGCGGTCCAGGGCGGCGGCGACCATGCTGTAGGCGAACGGCAGCACGATCACCAGGTGCGCCAGCAGCACGATCCACCGGGTTCCGTTGAGCAGCAACGGCGGCCGGCTGAACGCCACCAGCAGCGCCAGGCCCAGCACCACCGAGGGCACCGCGATCGGCAGGTGCAGCACCAGGTCCACGATCCGGCGCGGCAGCTTGGGCAGGCCGCGCACCACGATCGCGCCCCAGGAACCCAGCAGCACCGCGGCCAGCGAGGCCAGCGTCGCGGTCTGCAAGCTGACCAGCGCGCTGGCCAGGCCGTCGCCGGAGACCGCGGCGGCCAGGTGGTCGCCGGTGAGCTCCCCTGGCAGCACGCCGTTCCAGCTGCCCGCCACCGCGGCCAGCGCGATCATCGCCAGCGGGGCCAGCACGATCACGCCGAACAGCAGCGCGAACACCAGCCACAGGATGATCCGGCTACGCCTTGTCCAGACCAACACGGTCGGCTCCCGTCCTGCTGAAGACCCAGCGGTACAGCCCGTACAGGGCGAGGGACAGCGCCACGTTGACCACCGCGACCACACTGGCCTGCGGGAAGTCGAAGGTGATGATTCCCTTGGTGTAGACCAGCATCGGCAGCGTGACCACGTCCTTGGCGCCGATGAACAGCACGATGCCGAACTCGTTCATGGTGAGCAGCAGGGTCAGGCAGGCCCCAGCGGCCAGCGCGGGCCTGGCCTCGGGCAGCACCACCCGCCACAGCACCCGCCACGGCCGTGCGCCCAGGCTGGCGGCCACGTCCAGCTGCGCGCCGGGCAGCTGGCGGAACGCGGCCAGCGCGGGCCGCAGCACGAACGGCGTGTAGAAGGTGACCTCCGCGAGCAGCACACCCCAGGGCGTGTACAGGAAGTCCAGCGTCCCTTGGCCGAGCACCGCGTTGAGCACCCCGGCACTGCCGTAGAGGAAGGTGAAGGACAGCGCGATCAGGAAGGACGGGAAGGCCAGCACCGCGTCCACCAGCCGCACCGCCAGCCCGGCCCCGGGAAACGGCGCGAAGGCCAGCACCAGCGCCAGGAACGTGCCCAGCAGCAGGCAGCCCGCGGTGGCCGCCACGGCCAGCAGCACGGTCCGCCACACCGCCTGGCCGAACTCCGCGGAGGAGAGCACCTGCGCCCAGGCGTCCCCGGTGAAGGACTGCTGGGCCACCAGCACCAGCGGATAGCAGAAGAAGCCGAGCACCACGAGCAGCGGCGGCAACAGCCACAGCAGTCGTCTCACCAGGTGCCCCCGGCCGGTACCAGCGGACAACCGTCGGCCACGGTCACCCCGACCCGCTCGCCGAGCGCGGGCAGTCCGTCCATTGTGGACACTTCGGCGCGGGCCGGGCCGAGGTCGTCCAGCTCCAGGTCGAGCCGGAACCCGGTGCCGCGCCACTGCACCCCGACCAGCCTGCCGGGCAGCCCACCGGCCGGATCGGCGTGCACGCTGAGCCGGTGCGGCCGAACGCCGAGCGTGGCTTCCTGCCCGGTCTGGATCGTGCCGTTGGCCGCCGCGCGCACGACCAGCTGCCCGAGCCGCACCTCGGCGGCGTCGGCGGCGATGTCCAGCACCCGCACCGGCAGCAGGTTGGCCGAGCCGAGGAAGGAGGCGGTGAACGCCGAGGGCGGCCGCTGGTACAGCTCGCGGGCCGGGCCGATGTCGACCAGTTTGGCCTCCCGCATCACCGCGATCCGGTCGGCCAGCGCGAGCGCCTCGCCCTGGTCATGGGTGACGTGGATGATCGCGGTGTCCGGCAGTTCGGCCCGCAGCCGCAGCAGTTCGGCGATCATGTCCTCACGCAGCGCCGCGTCCAGCGCGGAGAGCGGTTCGTCCAGCAGCAGCACCGGCGGCCGGATGGCCAGCGCGCGGGCGATCGCGATCCGCTGCTGCTGCCCGCCGGAGAGCTCCCGCGGATAACGGTCCCGGAACCCCGCCATACCAACGAGTTCCAGCACCTCGCTCACCCGGTGCTCGACCTCCCGGCGGCCGGCGCGGCGGGCGCGCAGGCCGAAGGCCACGTTGTCGAAGACCCGCATGTGCGGGAACAGCGCGTAGCTCTGCACCACCACGCCGAGCCCGCGCCGGTGCGGCGGCAGGTCGGTGACGTCCTCGCCGCCGAGGAACACCCGGCCGCCGCTGGGCCGCAGGAATCCGGCGATGGCCTTGAGCGCGGTGGACTTGCCGGAGCCGGAGGGACCGAGCAGGGCCAGCGTCTCACCGACCGCGACCTCCAGGTCCAGCCCGGCCAGCGCCACCGTCCGTCCGAAGTGGACGCTGACCTGTTCGAGGCGGACCGCGCTCACCGGCCGACCGCCTTGCCGTAGGCGGCCAGGTCGGCGTCCAGCCGGGCCAGCACCGCGTCCCAGTCCGGCTGCCAGATGTCCACCCCGGCCAGCTGCGCGCTGACCTGCTCGGCCAGCGACCCCTCGGCCTTGACGTCCGCGCGGCCGGGCGCGCCGAAGCTCTCCGGCGCGGTGCGCTGCACCTCGGTGGAGAACAGGAACTCCAGCAGCTTCTTCCCGGCCTCGCCGTGCGGGGCGTTCGCGGCCAGCCCGGCGTGGTACGGGATGGCGAAGGTGGAGCGCCTGCCGTCCGGACCGGCGGGCAGGAACAGCCGCATGTTCGCCTTGTCGTTGTTGACCAGGGCGAGGTTCATCTGCAGGTCGCCGTTGGCCACGTGCAGCTCGCCCTTGGCCAGCTTGGGCTGGAGCTTGCCGGTGGAGGCGGACGGGCCGACGTTGTTGACCTCCAGGCGCTTGAGGTAGTCCAGCGCGCCCTGCTCGCCGTAGACGTGCTGGAGCTGCAACAGCATCGCGGTGCCGTCCCCGGCCTGGCCGGGCGTGGAGTACTGGAGCTTGCCCTTGAACCGGGGGTCCAGCAGGTCGTCCCAGGTGACCGGGGCGGGCTTGGCGTGGTCCGGGTTGTAGGCCATCACCAGGTAGTTGTTGAGCATCGCGGCGTACCGGTTCTTCGGGTCCCGGTCCCTGACCTGGTCACTGCCCGGGATCACGTGCTCGGCCAACAGGTTCTGCTGGGCGGCGCGCTGCACGAACGGCGGCAGCGTGACCACCACGTCGGCCTGCGGGTTGGTCCGCTCCCGCTCCATCCGGGACACGATCCCGCCGGAGCCCTCCTCCACCAGGTTGACCCCGATGCCGGTCTTCCTGGTGAACTCGGCGAACCGCTTGCCGTACCAGTCCTTCAGGCCGTCCGCGCTGTAGACGACCACGGTGCCCTCGGTTCCCCCACCCGCCGCGGTGCCGCCGCAGGCACCGGTGGCGGCGAGCAGGAGCAGTGTGGCGGCGGCGGCCAGCACACGACGCATGGTGTTCTCCCTCAACGACTTTGGCTGATCAGCAGATCGGGTAGGTCACGAACGGAGTCGAGCACGTGGGTCGCTCCGGCGGCACTGAGCGCTTCCCGGTCGTGCGCACCGGTGAGCACCCCGGCGACCACCGAGGCCCCGGCACGCAGTCCACTGTGGACATCGGAGGCGGTGTCGCCGACCACGGCGACCTGGCGCACGTCCTCGATCCCCAGGCGCAGCACCGCGGTGAGCACCAGGTCGGGGTAGGGTCGCCCGCGCCCGGCCTCCGCCGGGGTGAGGCTCAGGTCGACCAGGCCCCGCCACCCCAGCGCGTCCAGCAGCCGATCGCGGGTCGGCGCGGCGAACCCGGTGCCCAGTGCGACCCGGATCCCGTTGTCCCGCAACCGGGCGATCGCCTCGGCCGCACCGGGCACCGGCGCGCAGTGCCCGGCGTCGACCAGGTCCGCGTAGGCCAGCTCGAACGCCTGGTTCGCGGCCTGCGCCCGGTCCTCGTCGTTGTCCAGCAAGGCCCGGAACACGGTGATCTTGGATTCGCCCATGGTGGCGCGCACGTGGTCGAGCATGCCGGGGTAGGCGGGATCCTCCGGCCGCACACCGACCGCGCCGACCGCGGCGGTGAACGCCTGCTCGACCAGCCCGCCGTCGAGCACGGTGGTGCCCGCCATGTCCAGCACTGCCAAGGTGATCGTCACAGTCCGGCCTCCAGCGCGGTGGTTTCGGCGATCGCGGGCGAACAGGTCATGCCCCGCCCGCCGGGCCCGGCGATGACCCAGGCCCGCTCGGTGAGCCGCGCCCGGTGCACGATCTCACCGGTCAGGCTCTGCGCGTACACCCCGGCCCAGCGCCGCCGGATCAGCGGAAGCTCCCGCCCCAGCAGGGATTCGGTGACCTCGCGCAGGTACTCGTAGGGCTGCTCGTCGGTGTCGAACGGGAACGGCTCCGCATAGCCGTGGGTGTCCCCGATGGTCAGCCCGCCGTCCCGCCGCTGCACCACCAGCAGCTGCATGGCGTGCTCATCGGCCACCGCGGGCTGCGGCTGCCTGACCCGCAGCTCATCCAGTGCGGGACCCGCGTAGGCCGGGTAGTAGCGCAGGCTGTCCGCATCGGCCAGCGCGGTCGGGAACTCCTCCCCCAGCGGCTCGGTCTGCATCATCTGCAACCGCACCCGCCGCAACGGCAGCTCCCCGGCAATCTCCCGAGCCAGCCCGCCCAGCTGCGCCCCGATGCACAACAGCACCAGATCGGCCTCGTGCACCTGCCCGTGATCGTCCCGCACCCCGTTCGCGGTCAGCTCCCGCACCTCCCGCCCCGGCAACCAGGCGTAGCGCCCAGTGGCGAGCAGGTGCTCCCGCAACGCGGGCTGCGCGGTCCGCGGCTCCACCACGGCATCCCGCTCGCACCACAACGCGGCCAGGAAGTCTCCGCGCAGCACCGGATTTCGCAGCCGAGCCTCGACCGGGTCTAGCAGCGTGGTGCCCCGCTGCGCCGCCGCACCCGAGGCGACGAACGCCTCAGCCACCGCCAGCTCCGCATCGGTCCGCAACGCGGTCAGCGACCCGGCGGCCCGGAACCCCAGCCCCGGCACCGCCGCACCCAGTTCCGCCCACAGCTCCCGGGCCCGCGCCGCGGTGGCCAGCTCAGCGCCGTCGGCCCGGCCACTCACCCAGACCAGCCCGAAGTTGCGCACCGAGGCGCCCCGCGCCTCCGGCTCGCGCTCCAGCTGGATGACGTCATGGCCCCGGCTGAGGGCCTGCCAGGCGTGCATGGTGCCCAGCACGCCACCGCCCACGATCAGTACTCGCACGAGCCACACGCTTGTCGGCGCAACCGAACAGACCGGGACGGTCAGCCCAACTGGGGGTGAACTCCCAGCCAAAGGAGAACTAGACCAGTTACCAGTTCGTGATTTTTGGGCTTGACCCTCACAGCAATGTCAGCGTTTACCGTCGCGATCATGACCCGCCCCACCGTCCTGCTGACCCACGGCGTCGGCAGCACCATCGAGGACAGCTTCGGCCCCCTCCTCACCCCGCTGTCCCGCGACCACAACGTCATCGCCCGCGACTACCCCGGCTCCGGCGCCACCCCCGCCGAGCCGCTCACCCTGGACCGCCTCGCCGACCGCCTGGTCGCCGAGGTCACCGGCCCCTTCACGGTGCTCGGCTTCTCCACCGGTTCCGCCGTCGCCGTGCGCATCGCCAGCCGCTACCCGGACCGGGTCACCGGCCTGGTCCTCACCGCCGGTTTCGCCTACCCCGAACCACACCTCCGCCTGGCCCTCACCCTCTGGCGGCGACTGGTCGAGTCCGGTGACCGCGACGCCCTGGCCGAGTACCTGACCCTGATGTGCCACAGCGAGTCCCACCTCGCCACCAACGACGTGCCAGCCATGGTCTCGGGGCTGGCCAAGTGGCTGGCCGAGGACCCGACGCCGGGCGTGCTGCACCAGCTGGAGATGGCCCTCGCGGTGGACGTCCGGGCCGAGCTGGCCGGCATCCGGGTGCCCACACTCGTGATCCCCGCCCGCGCCGATGCCCTTGCCACGCCTGGACATTCGCGGGTGCTGGCCGAGGGCATCCCCGGCTCTCGACTGGTGGAGCTGGACTGCGGGCACGCGGTGGCGGTGGAACGCGGCCCGGAGTGGGCGGGGCTGGTGCTGGGGTTCCTCAGTTCGGTCGCAGGCGGGTGACGAAGCTGAACCGGTCGCCGCGGAACAGGGAGCGGACCCGTTCGATCGGGTTGCCGTCCGGGTCGACCGAGATGCGGTGCAGCAGCAGCATGGGCAGGGCCGGGTTGGTGCCGATCAGCAGCGCCTCGCGCGGGGTGGCCAGCACCGTCTCCACCCGTTCCTCGGCCTCGGCGAAGACCACGCCCAGCTGCTGTTGCAGGCAGGCGTAGAGCGACTCGGCCGGGTCGAAGACCTCCAGCAGGCCCGGGTAGCGCTGCTCGGCCAGGTAAGTCGACTCCAGGCCGACCCGCTCGTCGTCGGCCAGCAGCACCCGTTCGATGTGCACCACCGGCGCGCCCAGCTCGATCCGCAGATCATCAGCGAGGCCGGAGTCGGCGGTGAGGCGTTCCAGGGTGATCAGGTTGCGGCCGGGGCGGACGCCCTGGGCGCGCATGCCCTCGGTGTAGCTGGACAGCGACAGCGGCTGGCTCAGCTTGGGCGGCGCGATGCTGGTGCCGCTGCCGTGCCTGCGCTGGAGCTTGCCCTCCAGCACCAGCTCGCCGACGGCCTGCCGCAGCGTGACCCTGGACACGCCGAACCGCTCGGCCAGCTCGCGCTCGCTGGGCAGCATCGCGCCCGGACCCAGCTCCTCGATCACCGCGCGCAGTTGCACCTTCACCGCGTAGTAACGGGGGATCCGTCCGTGCTCGGGGATTCCGTCGCGGACCGGTTCCCCGGCACGGTGCGCTGGCTGGGCAGGTGGCATGTGATCAACCATATGTCCAGTCAGCGAAGTCGGCGCGGCCCACTGTCCGGCCGGGACGGTGGCGGCCCGAGGCAGGCCCGCGCGCTGGTCACGAACGCGCCGGCCGCGGAGGCCAGCACCGGTTCCAGGGCAAGGGATCGGACCTCCGGCAGGTCTTCGGCCAGCGCGGCCACCCGGAGCGCGAGCTGGGCCAGCGCGTCCAGGTCCGCGGGCTCGGCGCCGCGGTAGCCGGTGAGCAGCGGGGCGGCCTTGGGCGCGCGGACCAGGCGGTCGGCGTCCACGTCGGTGAGCGGCACCGCCCGGTAGGCGCGGTCGCCGAGCAGGTCACTGACCACACCGGACAGTCCGAAGGAGACCAGCGTGCCGAAGGACGGGTCGTCCTGCAGGCCGATCACACAGGACGCGCCCTTGGGGGCCATCCGCTGCACGTACACCTCGGCCACCCCGGAGACCGCGCGCAGGTCCTCATACGCCGAGCGCACCGCGTACTTCCCGGGCAGGTCAAGGCGCACGCCCACCAAGTCGGTGCGGTGCCGCAGGCGTTCGCTCACCGACTTCAGCGCCACCGGATAGCCGAGCTCGGCCGCCGCGGCCACCGCTTCGTCCACATCGGACACCACCCGGTAGGGCACGATCGAGATCCCGTAGCAGGCCAGCAGATCGCGCGCCTGGTCGTCGGTGAGCTCGACCTCCTCGGCGCTGACCCACTGCTCCACCAGGGCGCGGGCCCGGCCGGGGTCGAGGTCCGATGGGCGGTGGAAGTGGCCCTGCGGCGCGGATCGCCACTGCGCGTACCGGACCGCCCTGGACAGCGCCAGCACCGCGCGCTCCGGGCTCGGGTAGGACGGCAGCGAGCCAGGTCCTGGTGAGCCGTCCGGTCCGGGCACCGCCAGCTCGGCAGGCACACCCTCCACCGCCAGGAACGTGGACACCACCGGCTTGCGTGCGCCGCAGCCCTGCGAGACGGCCTCACGCAGCGCCCGCGCGTAGGCGGTGCCCGGCACCGCGACCGGTGGCGCGAACACCGCCACCAGCGCGTCCACGTCCTCCCGGCAGACCGCCGCGCGCACCGCCTCGGCGAAGACCTCAGGCGTGGCCGAGGGCCCGACGTCGATCGGCTCCGCGGCCAGCTCCAGTCCCTGTGCCAGCGCGGAATCGGCGGCGAGCATGCCCAGCGCCGAGGAGTTGCCCACGATCGCCACCCGGGGTCCGGCGGGCAGTGGTTGGTGCGCGAACAGCAGCGCGGTGTCGAACAGCTGGGCCAGTGACTCGACCCGGACCACCCCGGCCTGCTCGAACAGCGCCTGCACGCTGGCCTCGTCCACCGCCACCGAGGTGGCCGCCAGGCCGGGCCGCACCGCGTGCCGTCCCGACTTGACCGCGATGATCGGTTTGGACCGGCCGAGCCGCCGGGCCAGCCGCCCGAACTTGCGCGGGTTGCCGAAGGATTCCAGGTACAGCAGCACCACATCGGTGGCCGGATCGGTCTCCCAGTACTGCAACAGGTCGTTGCCGGAGACGTCCGCGCGGTTGCCCGCGGAGACGAAGGTGGACAGGCCCAGCCCGCGTTCGGCCGCGGTGGCCAGGATCGCGCTGCCCAGCGCGCCGGACTGGCAGAAGAAGCCGGTGCGGCCGCGGCCGGGCAGGGTGGGCGCGAGGCTGGCGTTGAGCCGCACCGCGCCGTCGGTGTTGACCACGCCGAGCGCGTTCGGCCCGACCACCCGCATGCCGTGCGCCCGCGCCTCGGTGACCAGCTCGCGCTGCCGGGTGGCGCCCTCGGTGCCGGTCTCGGCGAACCCGGAGCTGACCACGACCAGGGCTTTCACCCCCTTGGCCAGGCAGGCGTCCATCACCTCGCCGACCCTGGCGGCAGGCACCGCGACCACCGCCAGGTCCACGTCGTCGGGGATGTCCAGCACCGTCGGGTAGGCGCGCACCCCGCGCACCGAGCGGTGCTCGGCGTTGACCGGGTAGACCGGTCCGGCGAAGTCGGCGACCAGCAGGTTGCTCAGCACCGCGTGGCCGACCTTGGCGTGGTCGGTGGAGGCGCCGATGACCGCCACCGAGCGCGGGTGCAGCAGGTTGTGCACGCTGCGCGCCTCGGCGGCCTGCTCCCGGGAGTGCGCGACGGCCAGTGACTCCTCGGTGGGGTCGATGGCGAACTCCAGGTGCAGCACGCCCTCGTCGAAGGCCCGGCTGACCTCGTAGCCGGCCTCCCGGAACACCCGCACCATCTGGCGGTTCTCCGCGAGCACCTCGGCCACGAACCGCCGTACCCCGACCTCGCGCCCGGCCGCGGTGAGGTGTTCCAGCAGGATCGAGCCCAGGCCCCGGCCCTGGTGCGGGTCCTCCACCACGAACGCGACCTCGGCCAGCTCGCCATCAGGCGCCTGCGCGCTGACCGGTGACTTGATCAGCGCGGCCTTGCCGGTGCCGCTCAGTCGGTCGAACCGTCCCACCGCCACGATCTCGTCGCCGAGCAGCGCGACCAGCGCCACCCGGTGCTGGTGGTCCACCGTGGTGAACCGTTTCAGATCGCGGTCCGGGATGCGCGGGTACGGCCCGAAGTAGCGCAGGTAGCGGGTGCGCTCGGAGAGCCTGCCGTGGAAGGCGCGCAGGCGTTCGGCGTCGTCGGGGGTGATCGGCCGCAGGTGCACCGTGCCGCCGTCGGACAGCACGACGTCGGCCTCCCACTGCCGCGGGTAGTCGAACGGGTCCGGCTCGGTCTCGCTCATCGGTCCCTCAGTCGCGTGGATCATCGGGGTCGAGGCCGTGCAAGGGGAAGGCCGCCCGCCGGGTGTCCCTGATGGCGGAGTCCACGGCGTCACCGGCGGTGTCGTCCCACGGCACGAACACAGGGTCGCACTCGTCGGTCATCGAGGTCGGCAGCGGCACGTGTGGCGCGAGTCGCGCCGTGTGCGCGATCCACTCGGCCGGCAGTGCGGTAGCCGGGTCCAGGTCGCGGTCCAGCACGGTGGCGAGCAGGTGGGTCCACGACCTCGGGACTACCCGCATCAGCGCGTACCCACCACCGCCGAGCACCAGCCACTTGCCGCCGGCGTAGGTCTCGGCCAGCTCGCGCAGCGCCTGGTAGGTGGCCCGGTGCCCGTCCACCGACAGCGACAGGTCGGCCAGTGGGTCCTCCCGGTGGGTGTCCGCGCCGCACTGGGTGACCAGCACCTGGGGACGGAACGCCTGGAGCAGTGAGGGCACGGTGGCGTGGAAGGCGCGTAGCCAGCCCGCGTCGGTGGTGCGCGGCGGTAGCGCGATGTTGACCGAGGTGCCCTCGGCCTCGCCGATGCCCAGCTCACGGGGGTAGCCGGTGCCCGGCCACAGGGTCAGCGGGTGCTGGTGCAGGGAGATGGTGAGCACGCGTGGATCGTCGTAGAAGGCGGCCTGCACGCCGTCGCCGTGGTGCACGTCCACGTCCAGGTAGGCCACCCGCTCGACACCGTTGGCGAGCAGGTCGGCGATGGCCACCGAGCAGTCGTTGTAGACGCAGAACCCGGCCGCGTGCCCGGCCATCGCGTGGTGCAGGCCGCCCGCCAGGTTGACCGCGCGGTCGGCCCGGCCCTCCGCGATCGCACGGGCCGCGACCAGCGAACCGCCCGCGACCAGCGCCGATGCCTCGTGCATGTGCTCGAAGACCGGGTTGTCCGGGGTGCCCAGGCCGTGCCCGACCTCCCAGGCCGAGGTGGGCGCGGCCTGCACCGCGGCCAGGTAGCTGGGTTCGTGCACCCGTTCCAGCTCGGCCTCGGTGGCCGGCACCGGCTGGTGGAACGGCACCCCGTCCAGCACGCCCAGCGCGCGGGCCAGCCGCACGGTGAGGTCGAGCCGGACCGGGTTGAGCGGATGGTCCCCGCCGAGGTCGTAGCTCAGAAAGGACTCGTCCCACACGACCGCGACCCGCTCTCCCATGGCCCGAACTTACCCCGACAGGCCCTGGATGGGGATGATGCCGAGCTGCACCAGGATGCTGAGCATGTCCGTGTAGACCCGTTCGCAGACCAGGTCCGCGCCCTCGAAGACGAAGAACGCGGTGGCCGGCACGGTGAAGGACTTGCCAGTGGCCGGGATGCCGCGCAGCGGGCCCTGGTGGGTGCCCTTGAGCAGGAACTCCACGATCACCGCGTCGTCGGCGTGGTGCAGAGCGATCAGCTCGTTGCGCTGGTCGGGGAAGGCGGTGCGGCTCTCCTCGAAGTACCGGCTGACCGCCTCGGCCCCGTCGTAGACGTCCCCGGTGGCCATGATCTCGTAGCGCGGGTGCTCAAAAGTGCCCAGGGTCACGTCGAACTCGTGCCGGTTCTCCGACTCCATGTGCTCCCGCACGATCGCTTCGCGGGCAGCCCTCAGCTCCGAGTTCACTGACACCTTGGCACTCCTTGCTCACTACGGGTGGTTGTCCGGCCCATGGTGCCCCGGCACGATCGAACCTCGTGGCTATTCCTCGGATTTCCGCCCCGGATCGAGAGCTTGCCGACTCCTGCCGCGCCGCCGGTGTGTGGCGTGCGGCGACCGTGTTGTCCGACCTGCGCCGGGCCGCGGCGACCTTCCCGGACCGCAGGGCGATCGTGGCCCAGGTCGCCGGAGGAGCTGAAACCGTTTGCCTGACCTATCGCGAGCTGCACCGGCAGGTGTTCCGGTTCGCCGCGGCGCTGCGCGCGCAAGGCGTGCTGCCGGGAGAGGTGGTCTCCTTCCAGCTGCCGAACCGGTGGGAGAACGCCGCGCTGACCCTGGCCTGCGCGGCGGTCGGCGCGGTCGCGGCGCCGATCATGGCCAGCATGGGGCCGCGTGAGCGCGCCAGGTTCCAGGAGTGGACCAGCGCGCGGATCAGCGTGCTGGCCGAGGATCTGCCCTACTACACCGACGGTGACTGGGACGCCGGGGACGACGGGTCAGCGGATGATCCGGACCGGGTGTTCCTGGTGCTGTTCACCTCCGGCACCACCGGCGAGCCGAAGGCCGTGCTGCACAGCCACAACACACTGCACGCCGCGCTGGCCCACTTCACCGCGGTGGAGGACCTGGGCGATCCGGTGGTCACGGTGACCCCGCACTCGCTGTCCCGGATCGCCGGGCTGGCCTTCGGCGTGCTGCTGCCGCTGCTCACCGGCGGCACCGCGCTGTACCAGGACGAGTGGGACCCGGTGGCGCTGCACCGGCTGATCTCCGCCGAGGGCGCGACCGTTCTGGCCGCCGCGCCGCCGTTCCTCTCCGCGATCCTGGCCGCACAGCGGGAAAATCCGCTGCCGCTGTCCTTCCGCTGCGTCATGGCCGGCGGGATGCCGGTGCCGCGTCAGCTCGCCGGCGAGGTGGCCGGGCAGTTCGGGCTGCCGCTGCGCGCGCTGTGGGCGATGACCGAGGGCGGGTTCAGCTGGACCAGGGCCACTGATCCGGCGGACTTCGCCACCCGCAGCGACGGCCGGTTCGGGCCGCACCTGGAGTTCGACCTGGCGCCCGGCGGCGAGTCGCCGCTGCGCATCAGGGGCGCGGCCGCGGCACTGGCCACAATGGACACCGGCAGCGGCGCGGTCCGGGTGCTGGCCGAGGAAGGCTGGTACGACACCGGGGATCTGGCCCAGCCCGACGGGCACGGCGGGATCAGGGTGACCGGGCGCGCGGTGGACCGGATCGGCGGGATCTCGATGATCCTGGTCAAGGAGGTCGAGGACGAGCTGGCCGGGCACCCAGCGGTGGGCCAGGTCGCGCTGGTCGGCTACCCGGACCGGGCGCACGGCGAGCTGGCCTGCGCGGTGGTGGTGCCCGAGGGCGCGCCGCCGACCCTGGCCCAGCTGCGCGCCTACCTCACCGAGCGCGGGATGACCGAGTGGTACCAGCCGCACCGGCTGGAGCTGGTGCCCGAGCTGCCCCGCAACGAGATGGGCAAGGTGCGCAAGAACCTGCTACGCAAACAGCTCATCGCCACCGACCAGGGCTTCCACCCTGGCATGTAGTCCGTCCACAGTGGACTCGTGCTCGGGCTTCATCAGGACGCTGCGCAGGATCCGGGCCTGCACGGCGTCCTCGGTGAGCCGGTGCCCCCTGGCCCGCAGCGCCTCGGCGGTGACGGTGTAGGTGGCCAGGAACACCGGGTCCGCCGGATCGGTCATGCCCCGGTCCATCACCCCCGCGCTCACTCTGTCCACTTCGGACAGTGTGGCCAAGTTCGGCAGATAGCTGACGATGTCGAGTTCGGGCTTCTGGTACAGGGACAGGGTTTCCGAGGATTCGATCAGCTCGGCCCAGCGCACCGCGGCCCGTCGTCCGGCGGCCACCACGGCACCCAGTCCGTTCCTGGTCAGCGGCAGCACCTTCAGCGTCAGCCACAGCGCGGCCGCGGCGGCCCCGGCCCGGCTGCACTCCAGGGAGATCTCGCCCAGGTGCAGCTCGTCGGAGGTGAAGTAGGTGTACGGCGAGTCGTGCCGGTAGAAGCGGCCAACGGCGGGATCGGCGAACAGGACCGCGCCGCAGCCGTAGGGTTGCAGGCCGTGCTTGTGCGGGTCGACCACCACCGAGTCGCAGCCCGCGATCGCGGCGAACGGCTCGGCCGGGACGCCGAACTCCCCGGCCACCAACGAGAAGAACCCGCCGTAGGCCGCGTCCACGTGGATGCGCACGCCGTACTTCTCCTTCAGCGCAAGGGCTTCGTGGACCGGGTCCACCGCGCCGAGGCCGGTCGTGCCCGGCGTGAGCACCACCGTGCCGACATCCTCGCGCCGCAGCCGGTCGGCCAGCGCGTCCAGGTCCATCCGCCCACCCGCGTCCACCGGCACCGGCTCACCGGCCACGCCGAGCACCTGGCACATCCGGCTGTGCGTGTAGTGCGCGTCCGCGCTGTAGAGCACCACCTTGCCGGGATGGGTCTCCCGCGCCACGAACAGCGCCTCCAGGTTGGCGATGGTGCCGCTGCTGGTGAGGTGGCCCAGATGGGTGCGGTAGCCGAACATCCCGGCCAGCTGCGCCACCACCTCCTTCTCCAGCTCCGCGGTGGCCCGCCCGCCGTCCAGGGCGTGGTTGTTCGGGTTGATCTGCATCGCGGCCAGGTAGCCCACGACCGCGGCCGGGTGCGGCGGTTTGAGCATCTGGCCGGCGTAGCGCGGGTGGAAGAACGGGTAGTTGTCCCTGAGCCGCTCGCCCAGCTCGCCCAGCGCCTCGCCGAAGCGGGTCTCGTCCACGTGCAGCGCGGGGTGCGGGCTGAAGTCGCCGAAGCCCTTCGCCCAGGACTCGTGCGCGTCCACGGCGGCGCTGAGCCAGTGCCGGAGGTTCACCTTCGTCTCCTCACAGGTGGTGGGCGTACTCGCGGAACTCCCAGTCGGTGACGTACCTGGCGAACTCGGCCACCTCGAACCGCTTGACCGCGGTGAAGGCCTCGACCAGCCCGGCGCCGAGCACCTCGGTGAGCGCGGTGTCGGCGGCCAGCGCGTCCAGCGCCGAACCCAGATCACCCGGCAGCGCACCCGATCGCACCGGGTCGTAGCCGTACCCGGCCAACGGTTCTCCCGGCGCCAGCTCGCCTTCGATGCCCAGGTGCGCGGCGGCCAGCACGGCGGCCGCGCCCAGGTAGGGGTTGGCCGCGGCGTCACCCAGCCGCACCTCCAGCCGGGCCCCGTCGCCGCGTTCCGGCGGCACCCGCACCAGCGCGCACCGGTTGTCCAGGCCCCAGTCGATGAGGAACGGGGCCAGGGTGTCGGGCTGGAGGCGGCGGTAGGCGTTGACCGTGGGCGCGAGCAGCGCGGTCAGCGCGGGGGCGTGCGCCAGGATGCCGGCCACCGCGTGCCGGGCCAGCGCGGAGAGCCCGTGCTCGCCCTCGGGGTCGTCGAACAGGTTCCGGCCCTCGCCGTCGACGATGGACAGGTGCAGGTGGAACCCGGAACCGCCGTCGTCGTTGAACGGCTTGCCCATGAAGGTGGCGTGCAGCCCGTGCGCGGCGGCCAGCTCGCGCACGCCGAACTTGAAGCCGAAGCAGGCGTCGGCCGCGGCCAGCGCGGGCGCGTGGCCCAGGTTGATCTCGAACTGCCCTGACCCGAACTCGTGGTTGCCGCCGAGGATGTCCAGGCCCATCCCGGTCAGCCCGCGCAGGAAGTGCGGCAGCAGGCCACGCGGATCACCCTTGCGGCCGGTGGTGTAGATGTCGCCCAGCCCCGGCCCGTACCTGCGGAAGCCGCCGTCCACCGGCTCCAGCAGGAAGAACTCCAGCTCCGGGCCGAGCACCGGGCTGAGCCCCTCGGCGGTGAACCTGGTCAGCACCCGGCGCAGGGCCGCCCGCGGGTCCTCCACCGCGGGCGGCCCGCCCGGCTCGGTCACCTCCGCCAGGCACCAGGCGGTTCCCGACGCCCAGGGCAGCGGGGTGACCGTGTCCAGCAGCGGCCGGGCCACCACATCGGGCAGCCCGGCCCCCAGCGCGGCAGGCGCCGGGATGTTCTGCCCGCGCGCGCTGGTGTAGTAGACCCCGCGGCAGAAGGAGAGTCCGCGCTCGGCGAGCTCCGGCAGCAGCCGGGCCGGGACCTCCTTGCCGCGCGGGATGCCCAGCAGGTCGGGGAAGAGCACCCGGACCAGGTCGATCCCGTCGTCTGGCACCATCCCCGACCCTCCGAAAACTTGTTTGGATGCGAACAATACGAGCCGCCAACAACCCGCACAAGGGTCGATCGTTTGGCACCAAATGAACTTTGGCGCCCATTTGCATGCGCATACACCCGTGCTGGCGCAGGCTGTTCCACTATCAGGGAAGCAAACGATTTGGGCACGCCTGACACGTTCACTCGGACGGCGCGGCCGACAACCCGCACAATGATCGCGTGACCACACAGCGCACCGTCCAGGAGACCGAGCACGCGGTCCGGGAGCGGCTCGGCGACCTGCCGCTGGACTTCGAGGCAATGGCCGCGGTCGCCAACATCCACCGAGCCGCGGTCGCGGTGCGCAACCACATGGAAAGCGTCATCCTCCGCCCGGCCGGGCTGACCTGGACCGGGTTCGTGGTGCTGTGGGTGGTCTGGATCTGGGGCGACATGGAGACCAGGCACGTGGCCGCCGAGGCCGGGATCACCAAGGGCACGCTCACCGGCGTGGTCAAGACGCTGGAGCAGAACGGCCTGATCGAGCGGCGCGAGCACGCCGCGGACGGCAGGCTGGTGGTGCTGCACCTGACCGCCAAGGGCAAACGGTTGATGCGCAAGCTGTTCCCGGCCTTCAACGCCGAGGAGTCCTTCGTGGTGGACGAGCTGTCCAGCTCCCGCCGCCAGCAGCTGGCCACCACCCTGCGCGGGCTGATCGGGCACCTGGAACGCGAGGGCGAGCCGCGCCGGGCCGCCCTGCGCGAACAGAGCTGATCGGCGGTTGACCCGCTTCTGAGCCCGACCTAACTTGTTTGGAGCCGTACAAGTTAGGTGGCGGAGATGGTCGCGACCGTCGCCGGGGTGCGCATCCCCGAGGATCACTGGATCGGTGGCGACTGGGTCGCCTCGGCGCGGCGGTTCACCGATCTCTCCCCGCTGGACGAGCAGCCGGTGGCCGAGCTGGCCGCGGGCGGAGCGGCCGAGGTGGACGCCGCGGTCACCGCCGCGCGCAGGGCCTTCCGCGACTTCTCCCGCACCACCAGGGAGGAACGCGCCGAGCTGCTGCACGCCATCGCCGATGAGATCCTGGTCCGGCTGGACCACCTGGCCGCGGTGGAGACGGTGGACAGCGGCGGCCTGCTGCGCACCCACCTGCGGGTCACCCTGCCCAGGGTGGCCCACCACTTCCGGTTCTTCGCCGACCGGCTGCTGGAGCTGCACCACCCCGACTTCCACCTGCGCGCGCACCGCAACCACGTCAGCTGGGAGCCCGCCGGGGTGTGCGGGCTGATCACCCCGTGGCACTCGCCGCTGCCGCAGGCCACCTGGCGGATCGCCCCCGCGCTGGCCGCGGGCAACACGGTGGTGCTGAAACCGGCCGAGTGGGCGCCGCTGACCGCCGCGCTGCTGTGCCGGATCACCGCGGAGGCCGGCCTGCCCGACGGGGTGCTGAACCTGGTGCACGGCACCGGCGAACAGGCGGGCGCCGCGCTGGCCGCGCATCCTGGACTGGCCAGGCTGGCCTTCACCGGATCGGCCGCGGCCGGTCGTCGGGTGGCCGCGGCGGCCGGGGCCACGCTGACCCCGGTCTCGCTGGAGCTGGGCGGGAAGTCGCCGATCCTGGTCTTCGCCGACAGCGACCTGGACCAGGCGGCCGCGATCGCGGTCGAGCAGTTCGACCACGCCGGGCAGCTGGGCCGCACCGGCGCCCGGCTGCTGGTGCAGCGCCAGGTCGCGGAGGAGTTCACCACCCGGTTCCTGGTGCGCGCCAACGCCATCCGGCAGGGCGACCCGAGGGATGTGCGCACCGACGTCGGCCCGCAGATCCACCGCGAGCACCTGCGCCGCATCGACGGCTACGTCAGCCGCGCGCTGGCTGCCGGGGCCCGGCCGCTGCTCGGCGGCTCCCGCAACGCGCGGCTCGGCGGCCTGTACTTCCAGCCCACCCTGCTCGCCGATCCGCCGCCGGGCGGGGAGATCCTCACCGAGCAGGTCCTCGGCCCGGTGCTCACCCTGCAAACCTTCGAGACCGAGGCGCAGGCGTTGTCCCTGGCCAACAACAGCAGGCACGGGCTGACCGCGACGGTGTTCACCGGCAGCACCGAACGCGCCCGCCGGGTGAGCGCGAGCCTGGTGGCGGGCACGGTGTGGGTGAACTGCCACGCGGTCCGCGACCTGCGCGCGCCCTACGGCGGGGCCAGGCAGTCCGGCATCGGGCGCGGCGGCGGGCAGTGGAGCTTCGACTTCTACTGCGAGGTGAAGAACACCGTGTTCGCCCCGGACGGACTGCTGGACTGACCCCACGGTTTCGCGGGGCCAGTCCAGTGCTTCAGTCGAGCAGCTCGCTGATGGTGCCCGCGCCCACGGTCCGGCCACCCTCACGGATGGCGAACCCCAGGCCCGCGTCCATCGCGACCGGCTTGCCCAGGCGCACGGTCAGTTCCACCGAGTCGCCCGGCCGCACCACGTCACCCTCGGGCAGTTCGACCTCGCCCACCACGTCCGCGGTGCGGAAGTGGAACTGCGGCCGGTAGTTGGCGTGGAACGGCGTCCGGCGGCCACCCTCCTGCGCGGAGAGCACGTACACCTGCGCGCGGAAGGCGGTGTGCGGGCGCACGCTGCCGGGCAGCGCCAGCACCTGCCCGCGCTGCACCTGCTCCCGCTTGACCCCGCGCAGCAGGATCGCCGCGTTGTCCCCGGCCTGCGCCCGGTCCAGCGACTTGCCGAAGGTCTCCAGTCCGGTGCACACGCTGCCGAAGGTCGGCTCCAGCCCGACCACCTCCACCGCGTCGCCCAGCGCGATCGAACCCTGCTCCACCGCGCCGGTCACCACGGTGCCGCGGCCGGTGATGGTGAGCACGTTCTCGATCGGCATCAGGAACGGCAGGTCGAGGCGCCGCACCGGCTCCGGCACGTGCTCGTCCACCGCGCGCAGCAGGTCGAGCACGCTGTTCACCCAGCGCGGGTCGCCCGCCAGCGCGCGCAGCCCGGACACCGGCACCACCGGCACCCGGTCGCCGTCGAAGCCGTACCGGGACAAAAGGTCCCGGATCTCCAGCTCCACCAGCTCCAGCAGCTCCTCGTCGGCCACCACGTCCGCCTTGTTCAGCGCGACCACCAGGTGCTCGACGCCGATCCGCCTGGCCAGCACGATGTGCTCCCTGGTCTGCGGCTTCGCGCCGTCCTCGGCGGAGACCACCAGGATCGCCCCGTCCAGCTGCGCCGCACCGGTGATCATGTTCTTCACGTAGTCGGCGTGGCCGGGCATGTCGACGTGCGCGTAGTGCCGGGTCGGCGTCTCGTACTCCACGTGCGCGATGTTGATGGTGATCCCGCGCTCGATCTCCTCCGGCGCCTTGTCGATCCGGTCGAAGGCGACGTAGTCGGTGGTGGAGCCGGCCTGCTCGGCGAGGACCTTGGTGATCGCGGTGGTCAGCGTGGTCTTGCCGTGGTCGACGTGGCCCATGGTGCCGATGTTGAGGTGCGGCTTGGTCCGCGTGTACTGCTGCTTGCTCATGGCTGTTCCTCAGGTCGGGATGAGACCAGGCTCGACCCTCACGTTCGGGGAGGGTCAAGCGAGAACCGGCCAACGGCCCCCGGCTGTGTGACAGAGCGGGGAGCCGCCGGGGCGGGCCACCCTCCTCCTTCGGTTCTCCACAGCGGGAGGAGGGTCAGCTTCGCGCGCCGGACAGCCGAGCGGAGACGGCCGACAGCGCGCCCGGCAGGCAGTGGCCTGCGAGCGGTGCGCTGTGGACGGTCCCGAACATGCCACGGAGGATGACAGGGCCGGACCCGCACTGTCATCCGATTTACGTTGCGGTGCCTGCCAATCAGCCCGGCTGCTCGCCGGTGGCGATCGGGCGGCTCGGATCGGCCGACCAGTTGGACCAGGACCCGGCGTACAACGCGGCGGGCGCCTCCGGCGTGGTCACCCCGGCCACCTCCAGCGCCAGCACGACCGAGGAGGCGGTCACCCCGGACCCGCAGTACGCGCCGACCGGCTTGCCCTCGGCCACCCCCAGCTCGCGGAACCGCGCGGCCAGCTCCTCGGCGCCGCGCCAGGTGCCGTCCGGCCCGATGTGCCCGGAGAACGGCGCGTTCACCGCACCCGGCACGTGCCCGGCGGCGGGGTCGATCGGCTCCACCTCGCCGCGGTAGCGCTCCGGCGCGCGGGCATCCAGCAGCAGGGCCTCCCTGGCCCACTTGCCGGCCTGCTCGGCGTCCAGCACCGGCAGGTGCCCCGGCTCGACGGTGATGTCACCGGCCTGGACGGCGGGCACCTCGGCGGTAACCGGGTGTCCCTGCGCGGTCCACGCAGCGTAACCTCCGTCGAGTACGGCGACCTCGCGGTGCCCGGCCCAGCGCAGCAGCCACCACAGCCGCGCGGCGACCGAGCCGTCCCCCGCGTCGTAGGCCACCACAGGCCGCCCGGCCGAGATCCCGGCCACACGCAGCACGTGCTGGAGGTGCTCGGCGCCGGGCAGGGGATGACGACCGAGGGGTCCGGGCGTTGCAGAGAGGTCGGCGTCCAGGTCGATGAACACCGCGCCAGGGAGGTGGCCGCGGTCGTAGTCGGCTTTCGCCGGCGGCCCGGCCAGTCGCCAGCGGACGTCGAGGACCACCGGCGGGCGGTCGGTGGCGAGCAGTTCGGCCAGCGCGGCGGGAGTGATCAGCGGGTGCACCACCCCATACTGCCCGCCCGCATTACTCCTGGCACCGGGTGAACGCCATGGATGTCAGCCAGTAGGACTAACATTGAACCCGACGAAGGGGAACGCGCGTGAACGACCTCATCGACACCACCGAGATGTACCTCCGCACCATCTACGAGCTTGAGGAAGAGGGCGTGGTTCCACTGCGCGCCCGCATCGCCGAGCGACTGGAGCAGAGCGGGCCGACGGTGAGCCAGACCGTCGCGCGGATGGAGCGCGACGGGCTGCTCGTGGTCGCCGACGACCGGCACCTCGAGCTGACCGACGCCGGCCGGAGCAGGGCGATCGCGGTGATGCGCAAACACCGGCTGGCCGAGCGCCTGCTGGTCGACGTCATCGGCCTGGAGTGGGAGCACGTGCACAGCGAGGCGTGCCGCTGGGAACACGTGATGAGCGAGGCGGTCGAGCGCAAGCTCGTCAAGCTGCTCAACCACCCCACCACCTCGCCCTACGGCAACCCGATCCCCGGCCTCGACCGCCTGGGCGTCGGCGAGCCAGCGCCGCCGGCGGACCTGGACCTGCGCCGCCTGACCGACATCGCCAGGGCGGGCGGCGGCGCGGTGGAGGTCTGCCGCATCGCCGAGCACGTGCAGTCCGACCCGGACCTGATGAACGAGCTGAAGTCGGCCGGGATCACCCCCGGCGGCTCGGTGCAGGTGCACCAGTCCGGCGCCAGCCAGCCGGTGCGCGTCACCGGCGACACGGCCTCCGCCGAGCTGACCTACGACATCGCACACGCGGTCCTGGTCCGAACCCGCTGAGCCCGTCCGGCCCGCTGGCCACCAGCAGCGGGTCCGGGCGGCCTCGCCCAGCATCGGCCCCAGCCCAGCAGCCACCCGGCCACCGGTCGCAGCCCACCAGCCGCACCACCGGTCGCAGCCCACCGGCTGCACCATCGGGCCCAGCCCACCAGCCGCACCACCGGACCCAGCCCATCGGCCACCGGGCCCAGCCCGCTCACCACCCAGCGCCGCCCGGCCGCGCAAGCATGCCGCCCCGCTTCTCATCCATGGAGTACGTGTGAACCAGGCCCAACGGGCGGCGGAGGAGTTCCGCGCGCGCATCGGCGAACCCACCGGCGTGTGGTCGGCCCCCGGCCGGGTGAACCTGATCGGCGAGCACACCGACTACAACGACGGCTACGTGCTCCCCTTCGCCATCCCGCACCGCATCGCGGTGGCCGGCGCCCCCCGCACCGACGGCCTGCTCCAGGTGGCCACCCTCGGCGACGACGGCAAGCTCAACCAGGCCGACCCCGTCCCGGTAGCCGACCTGACCCCGGGCAAGGTCACCGGCTGGGCCGCCTACCCCAGCGGCGTGGCCTGGTCCCTGCGCGAGAACGGCATCCCGGTCACCGGCGCCACCCTGCTCATCGCGGGCAACGTCCCAGCCGGCGCGGGCCTGTCCAGCTCCCACGCCCTGGAATGCGCCACCGCCCTGGCCCTCCTGGACCTCTCCGGCCACCCCGCCGTCCCCGGTCCCAGCCACGCCCCCGGCCACCCCGCCGTCCCCGGTCCCAGCCAGCCCGCCGCTCCTGGCCCCGGCCACTTCCCCGGCCAGCCCGCCGTCCCCGGTCCCAGCCACGCCCCCGGCCAGCCCGCTGTCCCCGGCCCCAACCACTCCCCCAGCCAGCCCGCTGTCCCTGGCCCCAGCCAGCCATCGGGCTCCGGTGCCAGCTCCGCCTCCGGCCAGCCCACCTCCTCCGGTGGCCTCGCGCCCGACCTGCCCGCCCTGGCGCGCTGGATCCAGCGCGCCGAGAACGACTTCGTCGGCGCCCCCACCGGCCTGCTGGACCAGACCGCGTCCCTGCGCTGCGTCGAAGGCCACGCCCTGTTCCTGGACGTCCGCTCCGGCGAGACCGAGCAGGTCCCGTTCAACGCCGCGGCCAGCGGCCTGGAGATCCTGGTCATCGACACCAGGGCCAGCCACTCGCACACCGACGGCGGCTACGCCGCCCGCCGCGCCGGCTGCGAGGAGGCCGCCCGGCTGCTCGGCATCCCCGCCCTGCGCGATGTCTCCCTGGACGGCCTGGCCGAGGCCGAAGCCGTCCTCCCGGAGAACCTGCGCCCCCTGGTCCGGCACATCGTGACCGAGAACGCCCGGGTCCTGGCCGCCGTCGACCACCTGCGCGCGGGTGACCTCGCCGAGATCGGCCCGATCCTGACCGCCTCGCACGCCAGCATGCGCGACGACTACCGCATCTCCTGCCTGGAGCTCGACGTCGCCGTCGACTCCGCCCTCAAGGCAGGCGCCCTGGGTGCCCGGATGACCGGCGGCGGTTTCGGCGGCTCCGCGATCGCCCTGGTCCGGGTCGAGGACGGCGAGCGCGTCCGCACCGAGGTCACGGCCGCCTTCGCCGCGCACAAGCTGACCCCGCCGCGCCTGTTCAGCGGCGTCCCGGCCGCTGGCGCGGGCCGCGACCAGTAGCCGCGCCAGCGGGTGAGGAAGCCACTTCGCTAGGTTGACCTGGTCGGCGCCCCGCACGGGCATCACCACCCCACGGGCCGCCGACCAGCAGTTTTCTCCCACAGGAAGGTTGGACGTAGTGAGGCTTCTGGTCACGGGCGGCGCCGGTTACGTGGGCAGCGTGTGCGCCGCCCGGTTGGTGGAGTCCGGACATGAGGTGACCGTGGTGGACGACCTGTCCACCGGCCACGCCGACGCGGTGCCCACCGGCGCCCGGTTCGTGCAGGGCGACATCGGCGAGGTCGCGGGCACCCTGCTCGCCGATGGCTTCGACGGCGTGCTGCACTTCGCCGCCAAGTCCCTGGTCGGCGAGTCGATGACCGACCCGGCCAAGTACTGGCAGGGCAACGTGGTGACCTCGCTGAAGCTCCTCGACGCGATCAAGGAACACGGCACCCCCCGCCTGGTCTTCTCCTCCACCGCCGCCACCTACGGCGAGCCGAAGGAGGTCCCGATCCAGGAGACCGCCCCGACCAGCCCGACCAACACCTACGGCGCGAGCAAGCTGGCCATCGACCACGCGATGACCTCCTACGCCGCCGCGCACAACCTGGCCGCGATGAGCCTGCGCTACTTCAACGTGGCCGGCGCCTACGGCCAGTTCGGCGAGCGCCACGCCACCGAGACCCACCTGATCCCGCTGGTGCTCCAGGTCGCCCTGGGCCAGCGCGAGCAGATCCAGGTCTTCGGCGACGACTGGCCCACCGAGGACGGCACCTGCGTCCGCGACTACATCCACGTCGTCGACCTGGCCGACGCCCACCTCCTCGCACTGGAACACGCCACCCCCGGCGAGCACCGGATCTTCAACCTGGGCAACGGCACCGGCTTCTCGGTCCAGCAGGTCATCGAAACCTGCCGCGCCGTCACCGGCCACCCCATCCCCGCCAAGGTCTCCCCCCGCCGCGCGGGCGACCCCGCGGTGCTCATCGCCGCCAGCGACCGGGCCCGCGAGGACCTCGGCTGGAAGCCCCAGCGCGCCGACCTGTCCGGCATCGTCGCCGACGCCTGGGCGTTCACCAAGGCCCGGAACAGCTGACCAGTGCCTGACACCCCCGTCCCCGCCACCCCGCCGACGACCACACCCGACCCCGCGGCCCGACAAGCCGCACTCGTGGCCTCGCAGGACGCGCCAGCGCCCGCCCAGCACGCGCCCGTGGTCGGCTTGGTCGTCTCCGGGGCAGGCGGGGCCGAGGGGCTCCTCGACGGCTTCGTCCGCCCAGCCCTGGCCCAGGGTTGGCGGGTGGCCATCACCCTCACCCCAACCGCCGCCAGGTGGCTGGAAGCGGCCGACCTCATCACCCCACTGGCAGACCTCACCGGCCTCCCGGTCCGCTGGGCCGCACGCCTGCCCACCGAACCCAAGCCGCATCCCCCGGCCGACTGCTACGCAGCCGCCCCGGCCACGGCCAACACCATCGCCAAGCTGGCCCTGGGCCTGTCCGACAACCAGGCCCTCACCCACCTGTGCGAAGCGGTCGGCATGCCCAGCACCCCGGTCATCCTGCTGCCCCGAGCCGCCGTGGACGCCACCCGCCACCCGGCCTGGCCGGGTCACCTGGACCGCCTCCGCGACGCCGGCGTCCGAGTCCTGCCCACCGCCAGCGGCCCAGTCCTTCCCTGGGACCAGGTCTTGGCCGCCGTGGCGGACGAGCTCAGTTAGTCCCAGCCTGCGGCGGAACGCCCATGAGCGCGGATGCCACGGTCAGGCACTCTTGACCGTAGGACCCGACCTCGGTCACTGCCCGCGCTCACCGCTGCCTGACGCGACCTCCGACCCAGCGCCGGGTGAGGTGAAGCCGTCGGCGATCGGCTCGCGCGAACGCGACACCGAAGCGGAACGCGCGGTGTGTGACAGCGGGCTGTTCTGAGCTGAGCCGATCGCCGCGAACCGACCAGGCGTAGTGGGTCCACGGGATGTGACGCCGTCGCGGTGGACACCTCCTCTCTTCAATCCACAGTGGACAGACATGTTCGTTGCTCGGGCACGGGATGGACAGGCGGTTGTGGACGCGGACGCCGGGGCGTCTTGGGCACGGCGGGGGCACAACACCGCGCCCAGGACGCGAGTGCCGGGGGCGGCACTCGACGAGGTTCGAGTGGTGGGCTTGGGGATCACCTCCGGGAGTTCGACGTGGGGCGGGGCGAGGGCTGGGCTGGCCGGACGCGGCCGCGTGATTTGTCGTAAATCGATAAATCAGGGGGGTTGAGACGCGTGGAACAGGGAGTTGCGGGGACTGGTTCGCCGACTCGATGGCTGCGGGCGGTGGCGGCGCTGGCGGCGTTCTTGGGCGTCGCGCGGCTGGTGGGGGTGGTCGTCCAGTCGGCGGTGGGACAGGGCGGGGTCCAGCTGGACGTGCTCGCCGCCACACCGGAGGGGGCTGGCACCGGGCTTCCGGGTTGGTGGCGGAGTGATCACCTTCCTTGATCGGGACGGCTCAGCGGAGTTCTTCTGGTTGGCGCTGCTGACCTGGCTGCCGTACGCGGTGGTGGACGTGGTCGTGCTGTTCCTGGTGGCGCGGGTGGTTCGTCTGGCGAACGTGGGTGAGCGGCCCCTGTTCGCCGCTACGACGGCCCGGTCGTTCCGGCGCATCGGTTTCCTGTTGCTGCTCGGCAACCTGGTCGCCGGTGTGCTCGATTCACTGGGACGGTCGGCGCTCACCGGGGTGGTGCTGACCAGGCCGTCGATGTTCCAGTGGCCGGGCGATCGCCTGGGCACTGGTCGTGCTGGCGGTCTCGGAGATCGTCTGGCGTGGTGTGGTGTCGCGCGAGGAAGTGGAGGGCACTGTCTGATGTCGCCAGCCGAGCTGGTCGAGGGCCATCGGGTTGAGGTGCTGCTGGACGAGCTGCTGGAGCGCCGGGGTATGACGCTCACCGAGCTGTCCCAACGGGTTCAGATCAGCATCGTGAATCTCTCCAATCTCAAGACCGGGAAGGCCAGGGCCATCCGGTTTTCCACGCTGACCCTGCTGTGTGAGGCGTTGCGGTGTCAGCCGGGCGAACTGCTGCGGTACCGGGATCGGTGAACCCTCCGGTGGACGGCCGGGCGGGTTCCAGTGTGGGCGGGATGGGTTGTTGCCGTTGGGGCGACGGCGGTTGTGATGGGGTGTGCGGTGGGTTGTTCCGGCTGGAGCCGCTGGGCTGGGCGGTTCACGGGAGCGGCTTCCGGTCGAAATCGTTGTGGTGCGATGGAGTGGTGTTCAGCTGAGCCGTTGGACCGCTGTCGGTGGGGCCTGCCGACGGCATGCCGGGATCGGCTCAGCCGGATGAGGCCGCCTGCGTGGGGATGACCAGGTCCATACCGGGCCGCTGGGAGTTGTTGATGGCGGCCAGCACGTCCTTCGGGGGCAGTCCGGCGTCGATGGCGCGGCCGAGCAGGGAAGCCAGCATGTGACCGGGCTGTGCCTGTTCCGCGCGTTCCAGGGCGATGTTGGCCAGCACCCCGTCGCCGCGGTGGTAGGCGGCGAAGGCGAGCAGTGTCGCCGGTTCGGCGCATTCCGGGGCCGGGGTCTCGCGGGTCAGCTCCAGCCACAGGCGTTCGGCGGCCTGACCGCTCTCCTTGCCGAGGGTCATGGTGAGCGCCACGTCCCGGACCCGGTGGTCGTTGAGGGCGATGGCGAGGCGCACCACGAGATTGTCGGTGATCTTGAACGAGCCGTCGGCGATGTTCTTCAGCTCGGCCTGGATGGCGCGGATACCGGCCCCCGCGGTCGGCATGCCGCCGGGGACCGTGTTGTCCGCGTGCCAGTCGAGTCGGCAGCTCCGGCGTTTCAGCGCGCTCTCCTCGCCCCGCAGGCTGTTGACCAGCGTCTCGCGCGAGTCGTAGGTGACACCGCCCGAGGCGACGGTGGCCACGTTCAGCAGTGAGACGTCCGGGTCCGGGACCACTCCGGTGAGGTCGGGGTGTTCGTAGTCCTGCCAGAAAGCGTTGTGGCGGGTGTGTTCCGCCCAGAGCGATTCCATGACCTCGACGCCTTGCTTGTGCAGTACCTGGGTGAGGGCGAGGACCAGCGCGCGACGCGGCGGCCGGGTGGGCAGGGCCACCACGGGCGCGGGCTCGCCTGGATCCGTGGGCGGCGCGGGTGTTCGGGTGCCGCCGCCGATGACGCAGAGCTGCACGGCGGTGGCTCCGCTGCTGAGGATGTTGTCGCACACGAACGCGATGAGGTCTTCCTCGTCGGCCACTTCGGGCAGTGGCGCGCGCAGGACGCGCTGGATCTCCAGATCGTCGCTGTTGGCGAAGTAGAGGACCACGAGCGAGTCGTCCGGGTGGTAGCCGATGAGGGGCGGGAGGGCGGCGATGACGTCACCGGGTTCCCGGAGCTTCACGGTTGTCGGTCGGGATGGGCGGAGTGGGGTGGCTGTGGCGGTGGTCATGGGTCGAGATTGGCGGGAGGGCGGGTGGGAAGGGAACTGGCGCGGCGGGGGGCTGTGGACAGGTGGCTGGTTGTGGATAGGTCGCGATCTTGGAGGTGGATTGGCGCGGGCGTGGGGGCGGAATGGTGTATAGGGCTGGCTCGGCGTGTGGTGGTGCGGGGCCGAGCCAGCCCTGGAGGTCGCGGGATGCGGCGGGATCAGCGGATGGTGACGGGGCTGCTGGTCGCGGTGGTGTTGACGGTCAGCGTGAGCGTGGCGGTGCCCGGACGCAGGGCGGTGAGGGTGTTGGTCGCCGGGTCGAAGGCGGCGATGTGCGTCGGCCCCGCGGTGGCCGGTGGGCCCAGGTGCAGGGCCGGGCTCGCGGTGTAGGTCGTGGCGATGGGGTAGCCGATCGGGAACGTCCGCGTGCCCTGGCGCAGGGCTGGGGTCAACTGGTGGCTGGTTCCCGGGGTCAGCGTGGCCGGGATGTCCAGGACCAGGCCGTCGACGTGCGGACGCTGTTCGGCCTGGACGGGACTGCTCCCGGCCGGATCGACGCGGAGCAGGGTCCAGCCGGTGAAACCGCCGTCAGTGGGTGCCGCGGCCGGCGCCTTCCCCGAGTTGCCGTTGATCAGGTACGGCACGCCGTCGCGCCTGGTCGCGTGGAACAGCCCGGCGTGCGAGGCCACCGAGACGGCCGGTTTCCCGGTCTTCGCCCGGAAGTCGGACAGCCAGGTGGTCAGCAGGTTCGCTTCCTTCGGGTCGGACAGCTCCGAGGCGCCCGAGGGTGTCGGGTCGTCGACCGGGTGGTGCATCGCGACCAGGACCGACTTGACGTTCGCATCGCCCGCCGCGCTGTCCAGGGCGGTGCGCAGTGCCCGCAGCTGGTCGAAGCCGCCGGCGCGGAGCGAGCCGAGCGCGGAGTCCAGCAGGATCAGCCGCAGGCCGTTCTTGTCCACCACCCGATGGGTCGCGCCGAAGTGCTTGCGGAACTCGGAAGTGTCGCCCGGCCCGTAGGTCTCGTGGTTGCCTGGCAGGTAGAACCACGGAATCCGGTCACCCAGCTCGCTGTCCAGGATCTGCCGCGCCAGGGCCATGTCAGCTGGGAGGGCGCGGTCGACCAGGTCGCCGTTGATGAGCACCACGTCGGGCCGGGCGGCCAGCGCCTCGCGGAGGGTGCGCCTGGCCTGCGCCACCAGCGGTCCTTCGGGGGCATCCGCGGTGAACTGGGCGTCGCTGACCACTGCGACGCGCACGGCACCCGGCCGGGGTTCCAGCGTGCCGGTGCGGATGATCGCCGGGTCCTGGGGCGTGGGATCGGCGGGAACGGTGATCGGAACGGCCGCCTGCGCGGTGAGGTCGGAGAAGGCGATCTTGCCCTCGTACTGCCGTTCACGATCGGTTTCCACCACGTAGAGCCGTTGCAGGCGGAGCTGGCCGGTCAGCGCGGGCGGGATCGGGGCCTCGACGTAGCGCCAGCCGGTCCAGTCGACCTGGCGGGCGAGGTCGATGACAGTGGGTGTGCCCGCGGCGTCCAGCACGGTCATCCGCAGCCACACCTTGCTGTTGTCACCGTGTGCCCACACGCCCAGCCGCTGGGTGCCCGGCGGCAGCGGGGCGGGCGGGTCGGCGTTGAGGTAGGCGGCTCTGGTCGCGGTGGTGCCGGTCAGCCGGTAGTTCAGGCTGACCGCCTTGCCGCCGTCGCGACCCGGCACCAGGGAGAGGTCGGCGCCGACCACGGCGGGGAAGACGCTGGCCTGCCAGCCGGTCAGATCGTCCATTGTGGAGACCAAGCGCGGGCTGACGCCGATGGTCACGCCGAGGTGCGTGGTCAGGCCGCCCACCTTCGCCTTGACCACGGTGGCACCGGACCCGGTGACGGCCGCGGCGACGAAACCGTTGCGGTCCTTGCTGATCTGCACCACTCGCTGGTCGTACTCGAGGGTCACGTCAGCCGGTTCGAGCCAGGTGCTGAAGCCGTCGGCGTCCTGCCCCAGGATCTGGAACCGGCCGCGCGCGCCCAGTCCGGACAGGGCGACGCGCTCGGTGTCGGAGTCGATGCGGGCGGCTTTACCCAATACGGTGAAAGTCGTCGATCCCTTGGCAGAACCCCGGGAAGCGGTCACAGTCGCCTTCCCGGAAGTGCTAGCGTGGAACACATCCCGCGACACCTTCCCTGCTCGTGTTGGGGTAACACGCCAGGTCGGTTCGCCGGGTACAGGGGCACCAGTCTCGTCGTGACCATGGGCAGTCACGGCACGGGTCTGACCGGCAAGCACTCGGTCGGCCGCACCGGCCCGGACAGCCGGTTCCACGCGGAAGGCGGTCAAGCGGCCGCTGCCGCGATTCGCGGTCAGGCCGATTCCGTTGGGCACCAAGCGTTCGCCACCATCGGAGGGCTGGTTGTGCACACCGGCGGCGCTGTCGCCGGGACGGCGGGCCAGCAGCGTGGACGAACCGCCGCCGTCCAGGTTCAAGGCGTCGTCGGCGCCGAACGAGCGCAGGAGCTCGGCGAGCTCGCGTTCGGTCATGCCGCGGCTGTCGGCCTGCCTGCCGTCGACCGTCACCATCCACAGGCGACGGCCGTCGGCGGAGAAGCCGATGGCGGTGCGCGGGTGCATGGTGGTGTCGTCGAGGTTCTGGACGACACCGTCCTTCACCAGCACCCGGTTGCCGCCGACCGCGGCGATCGGCACCGGGCCGTCGGTGCGCGGCTTGTAGGCCACCTCGACCCGCTGGCCCGGGACGAGGGCAGCCAGGCGATCGGCGCCCGCGTCGACGCCCAGCAGGTAGGCGGTGTTGGCCGGGATCGGTCCCTCCCCCGGGGCGGGGCGGACTGCGGTCACCACACCGTCGCGCAGTTCCACCTCGGTCGCCTTGGACGCGGCGCCCGTGGCGGTACGACGGGAGGCGTGGCCCCACAGCGCGGTGAACACACCGACGCCGTTGGCCGCGACGACCGGTGAGTTCAGGTTGGTGCCGGTCAGCCGGGCGCCACCGGGCAGGGTGACGGTCGCGTCGAGGAACACCTCGGCGAGGCGGCCCAGGTCGGCGGGGCCGATGGCCGCGGTGAGGTTGTGGCCGGCGGCCGGGGCGTGGCGCAGCGCGCCCGCGTCCATGCCGACGCCGAGCGGGGCGCCGGTGGCGTTGATGTCGAAGAAGTCGCCGTTGACGCCGGCGACCACACCGCGGGCGGCGGCCTGCTCGGAGAGCGGGCTGCGCGCGGCGACCACGCCTGGACTCAGGTAGGCCGGGCGCAGGGTGCCGCGGCCCAGGTCGGCGGTCAGGACGTCGCCGCGGATCCAGCCGCGGGCGTCCAGGCGGTCGAACTCGGTCAGGTCGAGGCCGGGGGCGACCGGCGAGGTCACTTCGGCCACCGGCAGGGCGTCCGCCCGGGGCGCGGCGGTGGTGAGGGTGCTGACGCCGCCGTCGGCGGTCGAGGCAGCGGGCGCGTCCTCGATCGGGCGGGGTCCCAGCGGTGCGGTGACGCCGCCTCGGTCGGCGATGGCCGGGACGGGGACGGCGGTGGTGAGGGTGAGGACCGACAGCAGGGCGACGGTGGCGCGCAGGGCTCGCACGGCGACCTCCGGATCAGGACGGACATCCAGCTCGGTGAATTGCCAACAGAAAGGACAACGCACCTGGAGGAAGTTTGACTAGCCGCCAGATGGACGTCGGATGACACGCCAGAAAAAGGGCGGACCTCCCGGCCCAGGGGGGTGAAGACCGGGAGGTCCGCAGGTGGCGCGCACTCTGGGGGGCGTTCTGGCGCGCCACGTCGGGGTCAGCAGTTGCGGCTGGTGTAGCTCCGCGTGCCGTAGTACAGGGCGGTGGCGCCGTTGAGGACGATGCGGACGGCGGCGCCGTTGAGGCGCTGCTCGTAGTGCAGGTGCGCGCCGGTGGAGCCGCCGGTGTTGCCCACGTTGCCGATCTGCTGGCCGCGCGTGACCCGTTGGCCGACGCTGACCCGCTGCGCCGACAGGTGGGCGTACCTGGTGCGCCAGCCACCACCGTGGTCGATCTCGATCCACCTGCCGTAGCTGGTGGAGCCGGTGTTGCCCACGACCGTCACCGTGCCGGCGGCCGAGGCGTCCACGATGTCTCCTTCGTCGTTGGCGCGGTTGAAGTCGAGGGAAAGTTGCGGGTTGTGGTTGGTGCGGGTCTGCCCGGACCAGACCTGCCCGCAGGGGAACGGCATCTGGAACGCGGGTGCGGCGCTCGCCGAACCCGTGCCGACCACGACGGTCAGCACGGGGGCGACGACAGCTCCGGCGAGCACCGCGGCAAGACGCTTGCTGGACATATGACCTCCGCAGGGATGAGGAGGTCACAGGACAGCAGCGGCTCGTACAACCCGCCTACAAACCATATACAAACTGCGACCATTTTTGGTTGAGAATTCTCGAAATCGGTTCAGATGGCTTGATCACCACTGGTTGCGCGGTTTGGGGGCGGCTGGGCGGGCGCGCGGACCAGGCCTGACCAGGAGACCGGCTGGGCTGGGAACGGAAGCTGGCCGCGGCCGGGACTGGGGGTGCGGGGCAAAGAACAGGCGGGCGGATGCGCGAGCCTGGTGAAGCCGGGACGAGTGGGCCAGGCGACGGGTTAGCCCAGACCGGGGCGGGGACGGAGCGGAGCGAGGGCAGGGCAGGGCGGGGGCCGGGGCGGGGCAGGGACGAAGCCGAGCAAGGGCAGGGCAGGGCGAGGGCGGAGCGAGGCGAGGGCGGGGCGGGCAGGGCGAGGACGTAGCGGGGCGCGGCCGGAGCGTGGCTGGGGCTGGACGGCCGAGGCCCCCGGGCTGTGTGCTCGGGGGCCTCGGGTGGAAACGGTGGGATTAGGAGCCGAAGGCGGCGCGGACCGCTGAAGTGCCGCCGACGACGGGGAGGGTGAACTCGGTCTGGTTCAGGTTGACCGACAGGCCGGCGCCGGGCTTGGGGCGCAGGGTGTAGTCGTAGTCGCTGGAGAGCAGGACGATGCCGAGCTTGTGGCCTGCGGGCAGCACGTAGTCGTCGGGCTGCATCTCCACGTTGATCCGGTACTGCACACCCGGGCGGAGGGGCTGGGTGCGGTCCTCGCGGTGGCGGTTCTGCGGGTCGGTCCAGCCCCTGGTGATGATGTGGTTCTTGCCGTCGGGGGCGCGGTCGACCAGCAGGGCCGTGACGTTGGCGGCCGGGCGGGTGAAGGACACCTTCAGGTCCACGCCGACGGCGCCGGAGATGCGCAGCGGGACCGCGGCGGGACCGCTGAAGTACGCCAGCCGGTGCGGGGACTCCGCGGCGGCGGTCAGGTCCTCGGCCTTCTTCGTGGCGTCGTCGACGATGTTCTCCAGGACCGGGCGGCCGTGCACGCCGTCGACGTGGGTCAGGGCGCCGGTGGTGCTGCCGCCGGGGCGGGGGTGGAAGCCGACCTCGCGGGTGCCGGGGGCGGGCCACTCGGCTTCCTGCACCCAGCTCTTGTCCTCACGCTGCAGCGTGGCGCGGGGCTCCTGCTCGACGCCGTTGCGGTGGTCGTACAGGTACCGGGTGAACCAGCGGTTGAGGGTCTTCAGCCATTCGTCCTTGCGGAGGCTGAACGGGTCCGAGTGGCCGGACTGGTGCCACCAGATCTTGTGCGGGGTGCCCTGCTTGCGGAGCTGCTCGTACCACTGGGCGGCGTGCTTGGTCTTGACGTTCCAGTCGTTGAGGCCGTGCACAACCAGGGTCGCGGCCTTCACCTTGCGGGCGTCGTTGAGGTAGTTGCGCTCGTCCCAGAACTCGCTGTAGTCGCCGGTGATCCGGTCCTGGGCGGCGGCGACCTCGGCGATGATCGGCTTGCAGATCTCGCGGTCGGTGCGGGTGTAGACGTACTCGGCGAGCACGTCGGCGTCCTCACCCTGGTAGGTGCCGGGGGCGACCACCGCGCCGTCGGCCCGGTAGTAGTCGTACCAGCTGCTGATCGCGGCGATCGGGACGATGGCCTCCAGGCCCTTGACCCCGGTGCTGGCGACCGCGTTGGGCAGGGTTCCGTTGTAGGACACGCCCATCATGCCGGTCTTGCCGGTGCTCCAGGTGGCCGCGGCGGCGGCGCCCTTCTCATCCCGCGCCGGGGCGCGGCCGTTGAGCCAGTCCACAATGGACTTCGCGCCGATGGTCTCGTTGCGGCCGCCGGTGGTGGGGCAGCCGGTGGACTCGCCGGTGCCGAGGGACTCGCCGTAGACCACCGCGAAACCGCGGGCGGTGAAGTACTCCTCGTAGCGGGACACCGGGATCGGCTTCTCCCGCGGACCGCCCACGGCCGCCTCGACCCGCTCGTCGGTGCGGGCGGAGGTGACCGCGCCGTCGCGGCCGGGACGCTTGGGCACGTGCAGCTCGACGTCGACGTTGTGGTTGGGCACGTCGTTGGTCGGCGCGTAGTAGGGGCTCGGCAGGTAGACCACCGGGACCTTCAGGCCCGCCGTGGTCGCCTTGGGCCGCACCACCAGCGCGTGCGCCTCGTCGTCCTTGCCGTCGCGGTCGGAGTCGACCGGCGCGCGCACCCAGACGTTCTCGCGCAGCACGTCCTTCGGGTCGAACACCGGTTGCGCGGCGCCGTCGGCGAACACCGGTCCGCTCGGCGGGTCGGCCAGCGCGGGCACCGCGATCAGCGGCAACACGGCGAGGGCGACCGCCACGGTCAACGGGACACTGCGAGCACGCCTCATGGGCACTCCTGATGATCACGTGTGCTGGTTGGCACCGGCACCCTTTCCCGAGGTGTGGCGCGTGTCAATAGTCCGTTGACCCGCTCCCAGGGGTTGGTCGAGACTGGACGGGTGACCTTGACCTCCGACGTGCGGCTGCCGCTCTACGGCAGCGATCACTCCCGGGGCGACCTGGCCTGGTAGTGGCGGTGGTTCCGCTCCCACCCCACCAAGTTCGCTCGAAAGGTCATTCATATGGACATGCGTTCCTTCATCGCTGCCCTGCCCAAGGCAGAGCTGCACGTGCACCTGGTCGGCGCCGCCTCGGTGGACACCGTCCTGGAGCTCGCCCGCAGGCACCCAGGCCGCGGCGTCCCCACCGAACGGGACGAGCTGGCCCGCTACTACGAGTTCACCGACTTCGCGCACTTCATCACCGTCATCGGCGCGCTGGGCCGGCTGGTCACCACCGAGGCCGACGTGGTCACCCTGCTGGTCGGCCTGGCCAGGGACCTGGCCGCGAACCAGGTCCGCTACTGCGAGGTCACCGTCACCCCGGTCAACCTGTTCAACGCCGGCATCGGCGACGAGGCACTGGTCAGGGCGCTGGCCACCGGCAAGGAACGGGCCGCGGCCGAGCACGGCGTCGAGCTCACCTGGATCTACGACATCCCCGGCGAGCAGGGTGTGGAGGCGGGCTGGCGGACCATCAACTGGTACCGCGAGCACCAGCCGGAGCACACCGTCGGCTTCGGCCTCGGCGGTCCGGAGATCGGCGTGCCGCGCGGTCAGTTCAAGCCCATGTTCGACCTGGCCCGCGAGGCCGGGCTGCACTGCGTGCCGCACGCCGGGGAGACCACCGGCCCGGAGACGGTGTGGTCGGCGCTGCTGGACCTGGGCGCGGAGCGGATCGGCCACGGCATCCACTCGGTGCGCGACCCCGAGCTGGTCAGCTACCTCGCCGAGCACCGCATCCCGCTGGAGATCTCCCCGCACTCCAACCTGCGCACCCGGGAGGTGCTCGACCTGGCAGAGCACCCGCTGCCAAAACTGTTGGCCGCCGGCGTGCCGGTCGTGCTCAACACCGACGACCCCGGCATGTTCGACACCGACCTCAACCGCGAGTACCTGGCCGCGCACGAGAAGATGGGCCTGACCGCGAAACAGCTGGTCGACATCGCCCGCACCGGAGTCGAGGTGTCCTTCGCCAGTGACGCCACCAAGGCGGCTCTGCTGGCCGAGCTGAACGCGGTCACCCTGCCCGGCTAGCCCATTCTCTGGAGAACCCACCACCGGACGGCTCCGCGTCGTCGCCGCGGGACTGGCATAATCTTCCCCGCGGCGGCGATGTGGGTGGGGGGTTCGGAAACGATGTCCGGTCGGCGGGATCAGCAGATCACCCCGACGGCGGACCCGACCCTGCGTCCACTGGTCGGACGACAGCCACTGCTCAAGGTCCTCGGCACCACGCTGAAGCGTTCCGCGCGCAAGACCTTCCACCTGGTGGAGCTGGTCGGCGAGCCCGGTGTCGGCAAGTCCCGGCTGGTCACCGAGGTGGCCGGCCGGGCCCGTGAGCTCGGCATGGTCACCCTGGCCGGGCGGGCCGCGGAGTTCGAGCAGGACGCGCCGTTCGCCGCGGTGGTGGACGCCCTCGACGACCACCTCGAGTCCCAGGTCGGCCTGCTGACCAGGCGGTTGCCGCTGCCCGAGGCGCGGCTGCTGTCCTCGGTCTTCCCCGGGCTGACCGTGGACCTGCCGCAGGTGCCGATCCCGGCCGGCGCTGGCGGCGCGCGCTACCGGCTGCACCGGGCGGTGCGCACGCTGCTGGAGGTGCTGGCCGAGTCCTCCGGGCTGACCCTGCTGCTCGACGACGTGCACTGGGCCGACGAGGCTACCATCGAACTGCTCGACTACCTGGTGCGCCATCCCCCGCGCGGGCAGGTGGTGATCACGGTCGCCTACCGGCCCGCCCAGGTCTCCGCGCGGCTGCGCACCGCGCTGACCCAGGTGCCCGCCGACCAGGGCACCAGGGTCACGGTGAGCCCGCTGTCGCAGAAGGAGACCGAGGAGTTCCTCGGCCCGGGGATGAGCCAGGCCAAGCGGCGCAGGCTGTACGAGTCCAGCGGCGGAAACCCGTTCTACCTGGAGGCGTTGTCCAGGGCGGAGAACGGCAACGGCAACCCGCTGTCCCCGATCACCGGCGACCTGGCCGAGGACGCGCTGCGCGATGTGCCGGACGCGGTCCGCTCCGCGTTGCAGGTGGAGCTGGGCCAGCTGTCCTCCAAGGCGCTGCTGATCGCGCACGCCGCCGCCGTGGTGGGCGATGAGTTCGAGCCCACCGCCGCCGCGGCCGCCGCCGAGCTGACCGACGCCGAGGCGCTGACCGTGCTGGACGAGCTGGTCGCCAGGGACGTGGTGCGGGTCGCGCCCACGCCGGGCCGGTTCCGCTTCCGGCACCCGCTGGTCCGGCACACCGCCTACACCTCGGCCTCGGCGGGCTGGCGGATGGCCACCCACGGCCGGGTCGCCGCCTACCTGCAGAAGCTCAACGCGCCCGCGCCGCAGCTGGCCCGGCACGTGGTCCGCTCGGCGGGCTTCGGCGACATAGACGCCGTCGGCGTGCTGACCACCGCCGCCCGCTCGGTTGCCCCGCGCGCGCCGATGACCGCCTCCTACTGGCTCACCCAGGCCCTGCGGCTTCTCCCGGACATCCCGGCCAACACCGGCGAACGCATCCAGCTGCTCATCGAGCTGGCCAGCGCCCAGGGCGTGAGCAGCCAGTTCACCGAGGCCAGGGACACCGCGCTGGACGTGCTGGAACGGCTGCCCGCACAGGCCTACCCGCAGCGCGCGATGGTCGCGGGCCACATCTACTCCAAGGTGGAACGGCTGCTCGGGCGTTCGGTCGAGGCCCGCGCCCGGTTGCAGCGGGAGCTGCGCGCTGTCCCCGCCGACCAGCTGCACCACGCCGGGCCGCTGTACCTGCGGCTGGCCGTGGAGGCCACCTGGTCCGGCGAGAACGCCGAGGCCACCCGGCTGCTCGGCGAGGTGCCCGTGGACAGGGTGCCGTCCACGATCGCCTACGCGGTCGCCGCCCTGGGACCGATGCCCGCGATCGCCAGCGGTGATGGCGCGCGTGGCCTGGAACTGCTCGGCGAGGCCGACCGGGTGCTGGCCACCGCCACCGCCACCGACCTCGCGCCCTGGCTGGACGCCCACACCTGGCTGTGCTTCAGCGACCTGCTCACCGGCCGCTACCGCAACGCGCTGCCCCGCTTCGAGCGGGTGGCCGACATCGCCCGCAACACCGGCCAGAACTACATCCTGCCGCCGCTGCTTTCCGGCCAGGCCCAGGCCGTGGCGGTGCTCGGTGACATGGACGAGGCGTTCACGCTGATCGAGGAGGCCATCGACGTGGCCAGGGTCGGCGGCTCGCCGCAGTCCCTGGCGCTGGCGCTGGGTTCCCGGTCGATGCTGCTGACCTGGTCCGGCGACCACACCGAGGCGCTGCGGGTGGCCGCGGAGGCCACCCAGGCCGGTGGCGACGTCCCCGAGTGGCCGAGCCTGCGGGCGCGGGTGGCCGAGGCGATCGCGGTGGCCTACACCGGTGACCTCGACGAGTCCGGCCCGGCCGAGGTGTGCGATCTGCTGGAGTCCGTGCAGCGGGACCAGCCGATGTTGCTGATTCTGTGCGAGACCATGGCACACCTGCTGGCCGGGGCGAACCGCTGGACCGAGGCCAGCGGCTGGGCCGAACGCGCCGAGCGGGTGACCGACCCCGCGCTGCCGATCAACCGGACGATGGCTGACCTGGTCAAGGCCCATGCGCTGACCGGCACCGACCCCGTCGCCGCCGCCGAGCTGGCGCTGCACTCGGCCGCCGTGCTGGAGCAGGCCGGGCTCAAGCTGGAGGCCGCCCGCGCCCGGCTGCGCGCCGGACTCGCCTACGCCGCGGCCAAGGACCGGGTCAAGGCACTGCCCGAGCTGGCGGCCGCGGCCGAGGCCTTCGCCGCCTGCAAGGCCAAGACCCTGCGGGCCGAGGCGCTGCGGGCCACCCGCCGCCTGGGTGTCCGGGTGGCCGTCCCAGGTGGACCGAAGCAGAGCGGGCCGTTCGGATTGTCACCGCGAGAACTCGAAATCGCGCGACTTGTGCTCGACGGGCACACCAACCAGCAGATTGCTGAGAAGCTGTTCATCGGCATCCGCACCGTGGAGACCCACGTGTCGCACGTGTTCACCAAGCTCGGTGTGACCTCGCGGGCTAGCGTCGGCCGGGTGCTCGGGCCCGCCCTGGACGCCCACGACCGGGGCTGAACCGACGGCTTCGTCCGGGTCGGGGCAGCTCAGCTGACCGACCCGGACGATTTGTCAGTGATTCCCACGATGGCACGGAGCAGGTCGGCTGGCCATGGTGGACACACACACGATGGTCAGGTGAAGGACCCATGAAACGCGAGATCCCGCTGTACACGCTCGACGGCGTGCGCGACGCGGTCGTGTCCACGCACCCGTTCACCACCGAAGACGGCCTCGGCCTCAGCCTGCTGCGCTTCCACCGCGGCGAGAGCCAGGACGTCGTGCTGCTCATTCCCGGGCTGACCCAGTCCAGCGACATGTTCATCATGCCGGAGCACCGCAACCTGGTCAGCTACCTGCTGGACAACGGTTACGGCGACGTGTGGTCGCTGGACAGCCGGCTGAGCAACCGGCACAAGTACAACCACGGCATGCACCGCTACACCCTCGACGACGTGGCGCACTGGGACAACGCCGAGGCGGTGCGCACCGTCCGCAAGGCGATCGGCCCGGACCGCAGGCTGCACGTGATCTCGCACTGCCTCGGCGCGGTCTCCTTCCTGATGGGCCTGTTCGGTGGCGTGATCGACGGCGTCACCAGCGTGGTCGCCAACAGCGTCGGCCTCACCCCGACCCTGCCCGCCTACGCCGCGGCCAAGATCGCGGTGGAGCCGAGCCTGCTGGAGTACGTGGCCGGCTTCGAGTACTTCGACCCGAACTGGGGCGACGCACCCCGGTTCACCAGGGCCTGGCTGCTGTCCAAGGTCATCTCCATGGTGCACCGCGAGTGCGACGTCTCCGCCTGCCACGTGCTCAGCCACCTGTGGGGCGCGGGCTGGCCCGCGATGTACCGGCACGAGAACCTGCTGGAGGTCACCCACCGCAGGCTCGGCGACCTGTGCGGCGGCACCGGCATGAACTACTACCGGCACGTGCGCAAGATGAACCTGGCCGGGCGCGCGGTGAAGTTCGACCCCAAGGACGAGCGGCACGAGGAGCTGCCCAACGACTACCTGGGCAACGCGGCCATGGTGGACGTGCCGATCCTGCTGACCACCGGCGACACCAACAAGGTCTTCGGCGACTCCAACGAGATCTGCTACCGCAGGCTGGAGAAGATGGCGCCCGGCAGGCACGAGTTCCGCATCCTGCCCGGCTACGGCCACCTGGACCCGTTCATCGGCGAGCACGCCGACATGGACGTCTTCCCGCACCTGCTCGACTTCATCAAGCGGCAGGCCGGTTGAGATGACCGAACACGTGGACGTGGTGGTGGTCGGAACCGGCTTCGGCGGTTCCGTCAGCGCCTACCGACTAGCCGAAGCCGGCAAGTCCGTCGTGGTGCTGGAGCGGGGCCGCAAGTACCCGCCCGGCTCCTTCGCCCGCTCCCCCGCGGAGATGCGGGGCAGCTTCTGGGACCCGGCGCGCAAGCAGTACGGGCTGTTCGACGTGTGGAGCTTCCGCGGCTTCGCCTCGCTGGTCTCAGCCGGGGTCGGCGGCGGCTCGCTGATCTACGCCAACGTGCTCAAGCGCAAGGACGAGCGCTGGTTCGTGCACGAGGAGCCGCTGCCCGGCGGCGGCTACGAGACCTGGCCGATCACCCGGGCCGACCTGGAACCGCACTACGACGCGGTGGAACGGATGCTCACGCCCGCTCCGTACCCACTCGACCACCCGGATTTCTCGGACATGCCGAGGACGAAGGCCATGCGCGAGGCGGCGACCGCGCTCGGCCTGGAGTTCGAACGACCGCCGCTGGCAGTCCGGTTCGCGGCTCGGCCAGGGGGCGAGCCGGGAACCGGGCTGCCGATCGAGGAGGAGTGGTACGGCAACCTGCACGGAGAGCAGCGCCGTACCTGCCGGCTGTGCGGCGAGTGCAACATCGGCTGCAACGACGGCGCGAAGAACAGCCTCGACCACACCTACCTGTCCGCGGCGAACGCCTACAAGGCCGACATCCGCGAGCGCAGCGAGGTGCGGGTGATCCGGCCGCTGGCCGGCGGCGGCTACGAGGTGGGCTACCGCAGGCACCAGGAGGACGGCCGCACCACGGCCGCCACCATCCGGTGCGACAAGCTGGTGCTGGCCGCGGGCACCTTCGGCACGCTGCACCTGCTGCTGCGCAACCGGCCGCGGCTGCCCAGGCTGAGCAAGGCGCTGGGCACCAGGTTCACCGGCAACGGCGACCTGCTGACCTTCCTGCTCAAGGCCAAGGACCGGGACGGGATGCGCGACCTGGAGGCCAACCGGGGGCCGGTGATCACCAGCGCGATCCGGGTGCCGGACGCGGTGGAGGGCGAGGGGATCGTCGGGCGCGGGCACTACATCCAGGACGCGGGCTACCCGAGCTTCGTGTCCTGGCTGGTCGAGGCAGCCAACGCGCCGAGCCAGCTGACCAGGATCTTCGGCTTCGCGGCCAAGCGGCTGCTGAACGCGGTGGACCGCTCGCCGAGCGCCTCGCTCTCCCACGACCTGGCCGGGCTGCTCGACGACGGGGTGTTCACCGAGAGCTCGGTGCCGCTGCTGGGCATGGGCCGGGACGTGCCGGACGGGGTGGTCCGGATGCGGGACGGCTGGCTGGACATCGACTGGACGACCGAGTCCAGCCTGGAGTACTTCGGCGGGGTCCGCGCCACCATGCGCGGCATCTCCGAGGTGCTCGGCGGGGAGTACCACGACAACCCGATGTGGCTGACCAAGCGGATCATCTCGGTGCATCCGCTCGGCGGGGCGCCGATGGGGCGGCACCCCGGCGAGGGCCTGTGTGATCCCCACGGCGAGGTGTTCGGCTACCCGGGGCTCTACGTCGCCGACGGCGCGGCGATGCCAGGACCGGTGGGCCCGAACCCCTCGCTGACCATCGCGGCCTGGGCGGACCGTCTCTGTGACCGGCTCCTCGGGGGAGGGGGGCCAGCGCACGGAAGCACGGTCGAGCCCATTGACCCGCACCGTTCGGAGGGAGCGGTGCGGGTCCCCGAGGAGGAGCCGGCCGGTCGAGGGGGGCCGGCCGGCTCCGCCGGGCTGTCCTTCACCGAGGAGATGTCCGGCTCGTTCGCGTTGGGGGAGAGCGAGCCGAGGCAGGGCGAGCTGGTGGGGCGGCGGGACGAGCGGGGGCTCACCTTCCGCCTCACCATCTCCATCGAGGACATCGACCGGTTCCTGGACGACCCGAGCCACACCGCCACCGCCACCGGCTGGCTGCACTGCGACGACCTGGGCGGCCGGGTCTCGGTGCCGCACGGCCGGTTCCACCTGCTGGTGCCGGGTTCGGCGACGGACACCCGGCACATGTACTACCGGCTGTTCTTCGACGACCTGGCGGGCAACCCGCTGACCCTGACCGGGCGCAAGGACCTGCACGACGACCCCGGCCTCGACCTGTGGTCGGACACCACCACCCTGCAGGCCTGGCTGCACGCCGGGCACGTCTACGAGGACGAGGACCCCGGCCAGGCGATCGGCGCCGGGGTGCTGCACATCAGCTGGCGGGACTTCCTGCGGCAGCTGGGCACGATCCGGGCGACCGGGCCGGACCCGCTGAGCACCATCGAGCGGTTCGGGCGGCTGTTCCTCGGCCGGTTGTGGGAGGTCTACGGCCCGCGCGGACCGGAGGACGAGGAGTGAGCGGCGGGCTGGCGCTGGTGCTCTCCGGCGGCGGGGCGCAGGCGGCCTACTTCGGCGCGGGGGTGGCGCAGGGGCTGGCCGAGCTGGGGCGCACGCCGCGGATCTACTCCGGGACCTCGGCGGGCGCGCTGAACATCGGGCTGCTCGCCGGGGGCATGGCGCCGGACGCGCTGGTGCGGCTGTGGGCGGAGCTGGGTCCTCGGACGTCTACCGCTTCCGCGCCGACCTGCACCGGCTGCTGCGGCCCTGGCAGCTGCTGCGGCTGGCCGATGACCTGGTGGGCAACGCGCTGGGCGCGATCGGCTGGACCTGGCTGCTGGACACCGCCCCGGCCCGCAAGACCCTGGCCAAGGTGCTCGCCGGGGATGAGCTGCTGGTCGACGACGAGGTGGTCGCGGTGGTCTCCGCGGTGGAGCACGCCACCGGGCACGTCACCCGGTTCACCAACGTGCTGCCGCCGGAGCACCGGCGCACCGACCGGTTCCGGCGGGTCGAGCTGACCGTGGACCATCTGCTGGCCAGCGCGGCGGCCCCGGTGCTGTTCCCGCCGGTGGAGATCGACGGGGTGGAGTACACCGACGCCGGGCTGGTCGCCAACACCCCGCTCTCGCCCGCGCTGGCCTACGAGCCGGACACGGTGGTCGTGGCGGCTTCTTCCCGGCGGCAGCCCACGGACACACCGGACTCGCTGGACGAGGCGCTCGGGCTGCTGTTCGCCAACGTGGCGCGCTTCGCGGTGGAGCAGGACTTCCGGCACGCGCAGACGGTGAACAAGCTGGCCAAGGCCGGGGCCACGGACAAACGTCAGGTGGAGCTGGTGCTGGTGGAGCCGAGCGCGGACTTCAGCATCTCCGGCTTCGTCCGGTTCTCCCCGGACACCGCGCGGGCCGTGGCCGAGCACGGCCGGTCCAGGGCGCTGGAGCTGCTGGGCTGACGCCGCCGCCACACCAGCACCGCCACGACCAGCAGCAACACCCCGAGCAGGCCGAGGCTGACCCAGCTGGACACGGTCGCCACCAGCTCGTAGGAGCGGCCCGCGGCCCAGCCGACGAGCACCCACAGCGCACCCCACACCGGCGCGACCGGCAGGTTCCACCTGGCGAAGCGGTGGTACGGCAGCCCGGCCATGCCGGCCAGGCGGGGCACCAGGGTGCGCGCGCCGACCACCCACTGACCGAGCAGCACCGCGCGCTCGCCGAAGTCACCGACCAGGCCGGTGATCCGCTGCCAGCGGGCCGGGCCGATCCGGCGGACCGTCCAGCTGCGCGGCAGGTCGCCCTCGCCGCCGAGGCTGCGACCGCGCCAGTAGGCCAGCTGCGAGCCGGTCAGCGCGGCCGCCCCGGCGGTGATCATGGCCGGGACCAGCGGCACCGTGCCGAGCTGGGTGAGGAAACCGAAGACCAGCAGCGCGCTCGCGCCCGGCAGGATCACGCCGATGACAAGTGCGGCCTCGGCGACGAGCAGCAGCCCGACCGCCAGGCAGACCAGCAGCGGCGGGAGCCCGCTGAGCTGCTCCCGCAGCAGCTCGATCATGTCTTGGGACGCCGGCACACGTAGGTGATGGCCGGCGGCACGTTGCGCCAGACCACCCTGGTGAGCAGCACCTCGTCGAAGACCGACTCCAGCAGGATGCGGAACTTGCGCGCGCCGACCATGCCGAGCGCGTGCACGTAGGCGAAGGTGGTGAACACCCCGGTCTGGCCGATGCCGTCGGCGACGTGGCCGATGATCTGCCGCTGCACCTGCTCCGGGATCAGCACCCAGGGCAGGCCGGAGACGACCGCGTCCACCATGCCGGGTTCGCCCACACCGCGGTCGGCGAGCACTTTGTCCAGGTCGGCGGCGTTGGCGTTGACGACCTCGATCTTGGGATGGGCGGCCTGCACGTGCATGGCCAGGTCCTCCTCCAGCTCGATCGCCAGGTAGCGGCCCCGGCCACCCAGCCGCGACTCGATCGCGCCGCTGACCGCGCCGGTGCCCGCGCCCAGCTCCACCACCAGCGGCTCACCCTGGCCGGGCACGACCGAGGCGAGCCGGGCCGCGAGCGCCGGGGAGCTGGGCACGACCGCGCCGATGAGGCTCGGCTGCCGCAGGACCGCGGAGACGAAAACGGCCAGCGAGCTGCGTGGTGGGGGTGCTGATGTCACCGCACCAGACTGCCTTATCGCCGCCTGTGATGTGCACGGGGATGTCCGATCTCAGGGCTTTTTCAGGGCTAGCGTCGATCCATGAACGCTCTCCAGCAGGTGTGGGGCGTGCTCGGCGGGAACCCCGCCGATCTGGCCTCGGTCACCGTGACCAGCCCGGACGAGATCCTTCCTTCGATCTTCAAGGTGACCGAGGCGGCCACCGCGGTGGTGGCGGCGGGCTCGCTGGCCGCGGCCAGGCTGTGGCGGACCCGTGGGGGTCCCGGCCCTGAGGTCACCGTGGACGGCCGGGCCGCCGCGGTCGCCCTGCGCAGCGAGCGCTACCTCCGGATCGACGGCGTCGTGCCGCCGGTCTGGGGGCCGCTGTCCGGGGACTACCCGACCGCGGACGGCTGGGTGCGGCTGCACGGCAACTACCCCGCGCACCACCGGGCGGTGCTGACCGCGCTGGCGGTGCCGGAGTCCGAGGTGGCCGCCGCGCTGCGCACCGCCTCGGCGCTGGCGGTGGAGGAGGCGGTGCTGGCCGCCGGTGGCGCGGCCGCCGCCCAGCGCACCCGCGGCGACTGGCTGGGCACACCGCAGGCCCGCGCGCTGGCCAGGCTGCCGCTGATCGAGCTGACCTGCCGTTACGACACCCCGCGCCGCCCGCTGGGCCAGGCGGAACGGCCGCTGGCCGGGGTGCGGGTGCTCGACCTGACCAGGGTGATCGCCGGACCGGTGGCCGGCCGGACGCTGGCCGGGCACGGCGCGGACGTGCTCCGGGTGGGCGCTGACCACCTGGCGCTGGTGGAACCGCTGGTGGTGGACACCGGCTTCGGCAAGCACTTCTGCCACCTGGACCTGCGCGATCCGGCGGCCAGGGACACCCTGCGCGAGCTGGTCCGCCAGGCCGACGTGCTCATCCAGGCGTTCCGGCCGGGCGCGCTGGCCCAGCTCGGCCTCGGCCCGGACGACTGCGCCGCGCTCAACCCCGGCCTGGTCACGGTGTCGGTCAGCGCCTACGGCCAGGCGGGCCCGTGGTCGGGGCGGCGCGGCTTCGACAGCCTGGTGCAGGTGGCCACCGGCATCGCACACGAGACGGCCACCGCGGCCGAGGCCGACCGCCCAGTGCCGCTGCCCGCCCAGATCCTGGACCACGCCACCGGTCACCTGGCCGCGCTGGCCGCGGTGGAGGGACTGCGCCGCCGGTCCCAGCACGGCGGGTCCTGGCACGCCGAGGTGTCGCTGGCCCGCACCGCGGCCTGGCTGGACGGGCTCGGCCGCCACGACGGGCTCGCGCTGCCGGAGCCGAGGGTCGAGGACCTGCTGACCGAGACGGACACCCCGTTCGGCCGGGTCCGGCACGCGCGCCCGGCGGGCACGATCGCGGGTCAGGCGCCGTACTGGGCCAACCCGCCGCACCGGCCGGGCGCGGATCCCGCGGCGTTCCGCTGAGGCCGCCTCAGTCGGCCAGCAGCCGCTCCACTGGCCGCTCGGCCACCTCACCGGCCGGCCGGGACAGGTAGAGGTCGGTGTGGAAGTAGCCGGTGGACTCCTTGTCCCGCACCGGGATTCCCGCGGAGGTCAGGGCGTGCACGGTGGTCCTGGCCTCCTCGGCGGAGGCGAAGCGGCGCTGCCGGAAGGTCCGGCCGGAGAGCTTCTCGGTGACCAGTCCGTGCTTGCCGAGCGCCTCGGCGATGGCCCGGTAGGACACCCCGCGCAGCACGAACGCGGCCACCCACGGCGGGCGGCGCACGCAGTCGAGCAGCCGCCGGAAGGTCAGGTGGGTGATGTAGCCGACCCCGCCGGTGACCGTGACCATGTTCGTCTCCGCCACGGCTTCACGCAGTCCCGCGCTGGGCTCGGCGTGCTCCAGGTCCTCACCGAAGCCCGCGTCCAGCATCCCGGCCCGCTGCGCGTAGGCGACCGCGCGGGCCGAGCGGTCGATGCCCACCGTGCGCGGGGCCTTCGGGCGTCGGCGGCTGCGGAAGAAGGTGTGGTCCCGGGCGGCGAGGTCCTGCGCCGAGGAGGAGTCCACCTCGGCGTAGCGCACGTACAGGTCGTTGAGCACCAGGTCGTGCCGCAGCAGGGCGGTGTTGACGCCGTAGGAGCAGCAGAGATCGGTCACCGTGGCGCCGGTGGCCGGCTTGGGGCAGAACTCCAGCAGCCTGCGGAAGACCTGCTGGGCGTGGTGCGGGATCTGGTACTCCAGGGGGCGCAGCGTGCCGAAGTAGGCGCGCGGGTCGTGCTGTTCGTAGATGTGGTCGAAACTGGCTTTTCCGGCCAGGAGATGTCCGCTCGACTCGGTCTCACGGGCTACCACTCGGGCTCCTTCGGATGACCTCGGTTGGTACGGTCTCCTCTCGGAAACTAGTGGGTTCGCTATCTGTAGAACCGGCCGTGATTAGGCGAAACATCACGTTTGGCCGGGCTGCGGTTCGGGCAGCCAACGCAGGGCGAGCCACAGTTCGGCGCGGGTGTCCGCGTCCTGCGGATCGCAGTCCAGCAGCCGGGCAGCGGTCGCCACGCGGTGCCGCACGGTGTTGCGGTGCACGCCGAGCACCTGGGCCGCGGTCTCCCAGTTGCCACCGGCGGCCAGCCAGGCCCGCAGCGTCTCGGCCAGTGGAGCCGGGTGCCCGGCCAGCGGCGCGAGCCGGGCGCGCGCGAACTCCGCCGCGTCCGCCGCGGGCACCAGCCCGTCCAGTCCGCCGCGCGGCGACTCGGTCAGCGAACGGCCCTGCGCCACCGCGTGCCGCAGCAGCCGGGTCATCCGGCGGGCCGCGCCGGGCACCTCGGCCCAGCCCACCGGCGCGCTGGCCGCGACCAGCCAGCGCGGGTCCTCGGCCAGCGCGCTCCGCCCGGCCGCCGGGACCAGCGCGCGCACCCCGCCGTCCTCGGCGAACCCGACCAGCGGGGTGCCCAGCCGGGCGGCGACCTCGGCCCGGTCGACCTCCCCGGTGGTCCCGGCCCGCCGCGCCCGCACCACCTGCCACTGCCCGCCGGGCGACACCCCGGCCGCGGCGGCCACGTGCGTCTCCACCTCGGCGGCCGCGCCGTCGAGCACCAGCGCGAGCAGCGCCGCCACCGGCTCCCCCACCGGCGCGGGCAGCCGGTCCGCGCCGCTGAGCACGGTCAGCAGCGCCACGCCGACCTCCAGGATCGCCCGGTCCGCGGTGCCGAACCCCGGTTCCCGGCCCGCGAGCAGCACCCGCCCGGTCCGCCCCAGCGCCTGCGCCACCACCTGTCCGCCGGCCCGGTGCGCGGTCGCCGAGGACGGCCCGCCCGGCGTGAGCAGCCGCGCCACCAGCTCCTCCACCTCCTCCGCCCGCGCGGGCACCGCTCCCCCGCTGCTCAACCGGCGCCGCCCGTCCGCCAGCACCGCCCACCCGCCCAGTGCCGCGGCCAGCTGCCGGACCACCGCCGACACCCCGTCCGGCCGGGCCGCCGCCCTGGTCAGCGCGGCCTGCGCGACCGAGATCCGGTGCTGACCGGCCCGTTCCTGCGCGGCCAGCATCAGCGAGACCACCTGGCTGATCACCAGGAACGAGGTCCGCTGCGGCACCAGCAGCAGCGGCAGCCCGTGCCGGCGGCAGGCGGTGACCAGCTCCGGCGGCACCTCGTCGTGGACCGGGGTCACCCCGAAGCCCAGCGCCGCCGCCCCGGCCGCGACCAGCCGCCGGACGTAGCGGTGCGTCTCGGCCCTGGTGTCCGGGAAGTCCACGCCCGCGGTCAGCAGCAGCTCGCCGCCGGTGAGGTAGTGCCCCGGGTCACGCAGCTCGCAGATGTGCACCCACCGGATCGTGCGGTCCTCCGCGGGCCCGCTCAGCTGGGTCAGCCCGAGGTCGGCGCGGGCGAGCACGTCGTGCAGCCCGATGGTCACCGTGGCCATGCCGCACTCCTTCACCGGTGGACGAATCGTCCTGGACAGTGTTGTCAGTTGTGCGAATCATCCACTTCGCAGCGGTCCGGCGGGTCCCTACGGTCCTACCAACTCGGTTCCACTCGCGGCGAAGGAGGACCGGTGACGATCGACTCGGCGGTGATGATCACCTACCTGGTGGCCATGGTGGTCATCGGCTGGTGGGCGGCCCGGCGGGCCAGGGACAAGAGCGAGTTCCTGGTCGCGGGTAGGCGCCTGGGCTACGTCATGTACTCCGGCACCATGTCCGCGGTGGTGCTCGGCGGCGCGTCCACCGTCGGCGGGATCGGGCTGGGCTACCAGTACGGGCTGTCCGGGGCGTGGATGGTGCTGACCATCGGGCTCGGCGTGCTCGGCCTGAGCCTGGTGTTCGCCGCGCGGATCACCCGGCTCAAGGTCTACACGGTCAGCGAGATGCTCGACCTGCGCTACGGCGGCAAGGCGGCGCCGGTCTCCGGCGTGGTCATGTGGGCCTACTCGCTGATGCTGATGGCCACCTCCACCATCGCCTGCGCCACCATTTTCGGCGTGCTGTTCGGGATGTCGCACATCCCGTCGGTGCTGCTCGGCGGCGGCATCGTGGTGCTGTACTCGGTGCTCGGCGGCATGTGGTCGATCACCGCGACCGACATCGTGCAGTTCGTGGTGAAGAGCGTCGGCATCCTGCTGGTGCTGCTGCCCGCGGCGATCATCAAGGCGGGCGGGTTCAGCGCGATGGCGGCGAAGCTGGAGCCGCAGTTCTTCTCGCTGTGGGCCATCGGCGGCGAGAACATCTTCAAGTACGTGCTGCTGTACTTCTTCGGCCTGCTCATCGGCCAGGACATCTGGCAGCGGGTGTTCACCGCGCGGGATGACAGGGTGGCCCGGATCGGCGGCGCGTTCTCCGGCGTCTACTGCCTGGTCTACGCCTTCGCCGGCGCTCTCATCGGCACCGCGACCAAGGCGCTGTACCCGGCGCTGGAGGCCCGCGACCGGGCGTTCGCCACCATCGTCACCGAGGCCCTGCCGGTCGGTCTCAAGGGCCTGGTGCTGGCGGCCGCGCTGGCCGCGGTCATGTCCACCGCCAGCGGCGCCCTCATCGCCTGCGCCACGGTCGCCGGCAACGACCTGTGGCCCCGCCTGCGCCGCAATCCCGGCGCGGGCGACGACCTGCGCACCACGCGTCTGTTCACACTGATCCTCGGCGTGCTCGGAGTGGCCATCGCCTGCCTGGTCTCCGACGTGGTCACCGCCCTGGACGTCGCCTACAACCTCCTGGTGGGCGGCCTCCTGGTACCGATCCTCGGCGGCCTGCTCTGGCGCCGAGCCACCCGCGCCGGCGCCCTGACCGCGATGACCCTCGGCGGTGGCACCGTGATCGCCTGCATGGCCTACTTCGGCCTGTCCGCCCAGGAACCGATCTACCTGGGTCTGCTCGTCGGCCTGGTCAGCTACGTGACGGTCAGCCTGCTCACCCGCCCCGAGGACCCGGCCCGGCTGGCCACCTGGGAACGCCGCCTCGCGGGCGAGAGCAACCCCGCCGAACCGACGGCGGCCCGATGACCGCGCCCACCCCTCCCCCTGCTCCCGGGCAACTCAGCAACCCAGACCAGCTCGGCATCCGGGGACCGATCGACGCGTCCCGGGTCCCCCGTTTCGCCGGCTGGCCCACCTTCGCCCGCCTGCCCCGCCGCGACGAGGTCGACCGCTGCGACATCGCCGTCCTCGGCTTCCCCTTCGACGCCGGCGCCTCCTACCGACCCGGCGCCCGCTTCGGCCCGGCCGCGATCCGCGAGGGCAGCCGCCTGCTCCGCCCCTACCACCCCGGCCTGGCCATCTCCCCGTTCGCCACGGTCCAGGTCGCCGACTGCGGTGACGTCGCGGCCAACCCCTTCGACATCCCCGAGGCCCTGGCCCAGATGACCGAGGCCACCACCGCCCTGGTGGCCACCGGCGCCATCCCGGTCGCCCTCGGCGGCGACCACACCATCGCGCTGCCCATGCTGCGCGCGGTCGCCGGCAGGCACGGACCGGTGGCGCTGCTGCACTTCGACGCGCACCTGGACACCTGGGACACCTACTTCGGCGCCGCGCACACCCACGGCACGGTGTTCCGCCGCGCCGCCGAGGAGGGCCTGCTCGACACCTCCCGGCTCACCCACGTCGGCATCCGCGGCCCGCTCTACGGCCCCGGCGACCTGGCCACGGACGAGGCGCTCGGCTTCCTGGCGATCACCTCGATGGACCTGGCGGAAACCAGCGCCCGCGAGATCGCCGCCCGGATCGCCACGCGGATCGACGACGCCCCGCTCTACATCTCGGTGGACATCGACGTGCTCGACCCCGCGCACGCCCCCGGCACCGGCACCCCCGAGGCGGGCGGCCTGACCAGCCGGGAGCTGCTCGGCATCCTGCGCGGCCTGGCGGGCTGCCGGATCGTCGGCGCGGACGTGGTGGAGGTCAGCCCGGCCTACGACCACGCCGAGCTGACCGCGATCGCCGCCGCGCACACCGCCTACGAACTGATCAGTCTCATCGCGGCGCGCCGCCGAATCGACAAGGAGAAGCACCGGTGATCACTCGGGTCAGCAGCAAGGTCGCCTCGTTCACCGAGTCGGTGATCCGGGAGATGACCCGGTTGGCCACCGCGCACGACGCGGTGAACCTGTCCCAGGGCCTGCCCGACTTCGCCTGCCCGCCGGAGCTGAAGCAGGCGGTCAAGGACGCGGTGGACGCCGACCTGAACCAGTACCCGATCACCTTCGGCGAGTCCGCGCTGCGCGAGGCCATCGCCACCAAGACCGGGTGGGCCTACCCGGGCTGGCAGGTCGACCCGGAGACCGAGATCTGCGTGACCTGCGGCGCCACCGAGGCCATGGTCGCCACCATGCTCGCCCTGGTCGAACCCGGCGACGAGGTGATCATGTTCGAGCCGCACTACGAGAACTACGGCCCGGACGCGGTGCTCGCTGGCGCCACCCCCCGGTTCGTCCCGCTGCACCGCCCGGACTGGTCCATCGACGAGGCCGAGCTGCGCGCTGTGTTTTCCGAGCGCACCAGGGCGATCGTGGTCAACACCCCGCACAACCCGACCGGCAAGGTGTTCAGCCGCGCCGAGCTGGACCTGATCGCCGAGCTGTGCCAGCGCTACGACGTCCTGTGCATCACCGACGAGATCTACGAGCACATCCACTTCCTCGGCGACGGCGGCCACATCCCCCCGGCCACCGTGCCGGGCCTGAGCGACCGCACGATCACCATCAACAGCGTGTCCAAGACCTACGCGGTGACCGGCTGGCGGGTCGGCTGGACCATCGCCCCGGCCTGGGCGACCAAGGCGATCCGCACCGTGCACGACTTCCTCACCGTCGGCGCGCCCACCCCGCTGCAAGCCGCCTCGGTCACCGCGCTGGGCCTGCCGCCGGAGTACTACACCGGCCTGGCCGCGCACTACCGCGAACTGCGAGACCTGCTCTGCCCGGCGCTGACCGAGATCGGCTTCCGGCTGCACGCGCCCGACGGCGCCTACTACGTGCTCTGCGGCACCGAGGACCTCGACCCCGGCGGCCATGACGTCGAGTTCGCCCGCCGCCTGATCACCGACCTCGGCGTCGCGGTGGTCCCCGGCTCCTCCTTCTACGCCAACCCCGAGGAGGGCCGGAAGCTGGTCCGCTTCGCTTTCCCGAAGCGTCCCGACACCCTGCACACCGCCATCGACCGCCTCCGTGCCCTGCGCCGCATCCCAACCAACATCTAGCCGCTGAGCTGGGCAAACACGGCGGGTCTCCACTCAGGGGACCCGCCGTTTCACTGTCCGGGGGCAGGTCATGCTTGCGTCTCGAGTGTTGGCGATATATCGTGAACACATCGGCGACACGAATAGCATGTCGCGACTATTCAAGGAGTGATCACATGACTGCCCACGCAGCAGCTTTCGGCCCCTGGTTCAGCGGCCCGCGCATGCGGACCCCGTGGACCCGGGTGGCCATGCACAACGACACCGGCGAAGTTCCCGGCGAGCCCGCCGAAGGCCGAGGTGAGCGCCGCGGCGAGCGGGGCCGCCGCGGTGGTGGCCCACACGAGCGCGGCCACGGCCGAGGCCGGGGCGGCCACCGCCACTTCTGGGGCTGGACCCCGGACCGCGGCCCGGCCGGCCCACGCCACGGCGGCCCGTTCCCGCCCATGCCCCCCGGCTTCGGCGGCCCCGGCAGCGGCTGGCAGCGCCCCAAGGTCGGCCGCGGCGACGTCCGGGCCGCGGTGCTGCTCGTCCTGGTCGACGGCCCGACTCACGGCTACCAGCTCATCGCCGACATCACCGAACGCAGCGACGGCTACTGGCGTCCCAGCCCCGGCTCGATCTACCCCGTGCTCAAGCAGCTCGCGGAAGAGGGCCTGGTCGTCTCCGAGAAGGAAGGCGGCCGCCAGATGGTCGAACTGACCGAGGCAGGCCGCACCTACGTCGCGGAGAACGAGGCCGAGCTCGCCGTGGTCTGGGACACCGTCAGCGGCGGCGTGGACACCGCGGTGGTCGAGCTCCAGGAGCTACTCGGCCAGGTCCACCAGGCCGCCCTCCAGGTCGCCGCCGCCGGCACCCCGGAGCAGGCCGCCCGAGCCCGCCAACTCCTCGCCGAGGTCCGCCGCAACCTCTACCGCATCCTCGCGGAAGAGGACGACCAGCAGTGACCGGCCCGGCAGGGGCGTGACGCGAAGTCCCGTCACGCCCCACACCGCCGCCGACACCGCGACCCACCCCCCGTCGCCCGCCGGTCGACCGCAGCACGCGTTGCGGCGCGATCACCCGCCCCGCAACCGTCCGCGGAACCCAGCCGCACCCGCAACATCCAGCCACAGCCGCAAGATCCGCCACAGCCGCTACATCCAGCCGGACCCGCAGCGCCTGCCGCACCCCGCGGCACCCCCGTCGTCCGGCGGCATCCGGCGCGCACCCTCGCGGCCCCGGCCCCTGCCCCGCATCCGGATCGCGGCGCTTGGTCAGCAAGCCGCGGCGAGCCGGGCCAACTGGTCCGCGCTGAGCTCCAGCTCCGCCGCCACCAGTGACTCCTCCAGCTGCGCCACCGAGCTGACGCCCAGCACCGGCACCACCACCGGGTTGCCGTGCAACAGCCACGCCAGCACCACCTGGTTCACCGTGGCGCCCAGCTCGGCGGCCACCTCTTGCAGCACGGCGATCTTGCGCCGGGTACCGGGGTGGTCGTAGTGCTCGTGCAGCGGGCGGTCCGGCCGGGTGTAGGCCCCGAACAGCAGGGTCGTGTACGCGGTCAGCACCAGGTCTTCCTCGGTGCGCACATAATCCAGCAGCTCATCACTGGCCTGAACGTGGCCGGTCTCGGGCAGCCTGATGTCCGGCCGCGGCCGGAGGTAGCTGTGCCGGAACTGCAGAACTCCGTACGGCGCAAGCCCATCCCGCTTCGCCAGTTCACGCGCGCGGTCGATCCGCCAGGTCGGGTGGTTGCTGCACCCCGGCACCCGCACCTTGCCCTGCGCCACGGCCTCGCCGAACGCGCCGACCGTCTCGGCCAGCGGCACCGAGCGGTCCTCGATGTGCGCGTAGTACACGTCCAGGTGATCAGTGCCCAGCCGCCGCAGACTGTTGTCCAGCTGGGTGCTGATCACCTTGGCGGACAAGCCTTCCGCGTTGTCCGGGAACTGTCCGGCCTTGTCCGGGTCCGGCAGCGCGCCCACCTTGGACGCCAGCACCACCTCGGACCGGTTGCCCCTGGTGCGCAGCCAGTCGCCGAGCAGGTTCTCGCTTTCGTCACCCTTTCCGTCCTCGGTCCAGAACACGTAGTTGTTCGCGGTGTCGATGAAGTTCCCGCCCGCCTCGACGAACCGGTCGAGGATGGCGAAGGAGGTGTCCCGGTCCACTGAGGACCCGAACGGCAGCGCGCCGAGGCACAACACGCTGGCCCGCTGGCCGCCGGCACCACCGAGGGTGATCTGTCGCATGCGCCGAGCCTGTCCGCTGGAGCGCGCTCCAGGTCAAGCCTTGCGCCGCACCAGCTTCTCCAGCACCGCCACCGCGGCCTCCGCACCGCGCTCGGCGTTCACCAGCCGACCGAGCCGTTCGGCCCGCCGGGCCATGCCCGGATCGGTGACGGCGAGGTGGATCGCCTCGGCCAGCGCCCGTGTGGTCAGCACCCGCTGCGGGATCGGCGGCGGTGCCACCCCGAGGTGGTGCATCCGCCGCGCCCACTGCGGCTGGTCCGCCACGACCGGGCAGCCGACCTGCGGCCGCCCGGCGACCACGGCAGCCGCGCTGGTGCCGCCGCCACCGTGGTGCACCACCGCGGACACCCGGGGGAACAGCCAGTCGAACGGCACGTGGTCGACCAGCATGACCTCCGGGGGCAGCTCGTCCAGCTGCATCCCGCCCCACCCGGACACCAGCACCGCGCGGACGCCTGCCAGCCGCACCGCGTCCAGCACGGTGCGCGCCAAGCGCCGAGGGTCGCCGCCGACCGTGCTGCCGAAGGTCACGCACACCGGCGGTGCGCCGGCGTGCATGAACTCCGCCAGCGCGGGCGGCGGTGTCCAGTCCGTGGCTGCGGGCAGGAACCAGTAGCCCGTGGTGTGCACGGATTCCGGCCAGTCCGGCGCGGGCGGGAACACGTGCGGGCTGAACGCGTTCAGCACCGTCGTGGACCGCCCGTCGGGCTGACGCAGCGGGTCGTGCTGTCCCCGGCGCCGGGGCAGGCCGAGCACCTGCTCCCGCCACCGGTCGGTCGGCTTGGACAACAGTCGTCCGGACAGCCCGAGCAGTGTGTAGGTGAACCGGTTGAACGCCGGCGGCAACCAGTCCGGCACCGAGATCAGCGAACAGGGGAACGCGTCCGTCGGCACGTAGGCGGTCTGCGGCGAGGCCAGCACCGACGGAACCCGAAGCTTCTCCGCGATGTGCTGTCCGGCCGTGATCGGGTGGTGCACCACCAGGTCGGGCCCGAACGCCGCGGCCGCCCAGCTGTCCTCGAGCACAGCGGTCGCCGCGTCCTTGCCGCGCCGGAGGGCATCGAGCCAGGCCACACCGGCTTGCACCGCATCGCCTTCTCGCGAGGCCCGAAGCTCCGCGCTGTCAGCGAGCTCCACCAGGGCATCACTGATCGGCGAAAAAGGCAAATCGTGCTCGGCGACGTAGGACTCGAACCGCGCGGGCGCGGCCAGCACCGCCTTGTACCCGGCCTGCTCAAGCGCCTTGCCGAGCGCGACGAAAGGCTGGATGTCCCCCAGCGAGCCGTAGGCCAGAAGCAGCACGTTCATCGTCGTTGCCCCGTTTGCGGATCGTCGTTCCCTCAGTGTGTGGAACACAATCGGTTGCCACCGCCGATCCGGTACCTCCCAAAGTAGGAGTCCGGCCCAAGTTCACGTACTCGAAACCACCCGGCGTGACTGATTTCGCCGCCATTTCCGCACGACACGGGCGGCGGTATCCCACGGTCGTGGGATCTGGCTACGTTTGCCCATGAAGTGGTCGGACCCTCCCCTTCGGAGGCGCTACTGTGCATGGCGAGGACGTCCCCTGGTGGCCAGGCCTGTTCCGTCCTCTGCTGCATCGCGTGGCTCCTGACGCCGACCAGCTTCAGGTGACCCGAGAGCTCCGGGTCTGGTTCGCGTTGTGCAACTCCCCCGCCGTGCCGCCGAACCGGCGGCGGGCCGAGCGCACAGCCCGTTACTGCCCCACGTGTGTGCGGTCCACGCCCAAGTTCCGCTATGTCAACCAGAATCAGGAGGCCCCTACACCCGTACATCCACCCGGCCACCGACCCCAGCCCGGCAACTCCCCGCCCGGCGAACCCCACTACGGCGACCCGCCGCACGGCAAGCCGCAGTACGACAACCCTCAGCCCGGCCGTCCCCACCGAGGCCCGCACCCGCAGTCGAGTCGATTCCTTTCAGGCCAACCTCGACGCGGCAGGCCCGGCCCCAGCTGACCCAGCCCGCTCCGGCCAGGCGCGGCACCGCATCCGGACTCCATCGAGCCAGTCCGGGCGCAACCGCGCCGGAGAACCGCACCGCTGGTTCAGCAGGCCCCGCCGAACCACTGACCTCGGGCCAGCAGCAGACCGCTGGCTCCCGGATCGCCGAACCGCTGGACTGTCCGAGCCAGACCGGTCCCCGGCGCATCCGGCGCCGCGACCTCGGTCAGGCGGAACCGGGCGAGACGAGGGTTGTCACCACGCCGGACGGGGCGGGCATGCCAAGCCGGCCAAGCCGATCACCGCCGCACCCTGACGATTCAGGCACCCTGACGATCCAGGCACTGAGCCGGGCCAGGACGGCCCCGCCGCCAGATCGCCCGGGGCGGGCCAACCCGGGGCAGTCCGATCGAGCCTCCGCGAGCGGAGCGAGGTCGTGACCGCACCGGTTCGGTCCACCGCCGTCGCCGGGTCGCTCGCAGCGGCCACGGGAGGGATCCATCCCGTGCCGCCTGAGCGGCCCAGCACCGGCGGACGCGGCAGTGATCCGGTGCGGCTGGCCCGGCATCGCCCGAGCCAGGCCGGTGCGGCGCTGTCCCCCGGAGCGCGAGGTCCTCGCTCCGTTCCGGGGGTCAGACCGCGGCCCTGGCCTCGCGGGGACGACGGCGCTGGGACGGGTCCGTGATGCCCGGCGGCTGGTAGAAGCTGTCGTCGGCGTTCAGGACGGTGCCAGGGGGAACGAGTTCGTCGATGCGGTCCAGCACCTCGTCCTCGAGCACGACATCCTTGCCCGCCAACAGGTCCGCGAGCTGTTCAGGGGTGCGCGGCCCGATGATCGCCGAGGTCACCGCCGGGTGGGCGAGCACGAAGGCCACCGCGAGGTGGGCCAGTGAGTGGCCCGTCTCCCCGGCGAGCTTGAGCAGCTGCTCGATCACGGCGTACTTCCGCGCGTTGGCGGGGTTCGCCGGGTCGAACATCTGCTGCTGCACCGGGTGCGCGCCTTCCGGCAACTGGTAGCCGGGCCGGTAGCGACCGGTGAGCCAGCCCCGGTTGAGCGGTCCCCAGGTCAACACGCCCATCCCGTAACGAGCACAGGTCGGCAGAACGGAGGTCTCGGCCGCGCGGTTGAAAATCGAATAGGGCGGTTGCTCGGTGCGCACGCGGACATGGCCGCGCCGTTCCGACTCCCACTGCATCTCCACGATGAGCTCGGCCGGGAAGGTCGAGGTGCCCACCGCGCGGACCTTGCCGGAGCGCACCAGATCCGACAGCGCGCCCAGGGTCTCGTCCACGGCGGTGTCCTCATCGGGCCGGTGCAGCTGGTACAGGTCCAGGTGGTCGGTGCCGAGCCTGCGGAGGCTGTCCTCCACGGCGCGGACCAGCCAGCGCCGGGAGCCACCGCGCCGGTTGGGGTTCTCGCCCATCGGCAGGTGCGCCTTGGTGGCCAGGACGACGTCGTCGCGACGGCCCTTGAGGGCCTTGCCGACGATCTCCTCGGACTCGCCGTTGGAGTAGACGTCAGCGGTGTCGATGAAGTTGATGCCCGCGTCCAGGGCGGTGTGGATCATTCGTACCGACTCGTCGTGGTCGGCATTGCCCATGGCGCCGAACATCATCGCGCCGAGGCAGTAGGGGCTGACCTTGATTCCGGTGCCGCCGAGGGTGCGCAGCCGCATGTCGTGTGTCCCTCAGTTCGTGGTGGGAAGACGGATCTGCTCGACCCGAAACACCACCGTATCGGATTACCGCATATATGCAACACTCGTGTTGCGAGTTTATGGGGAGGCGCGACTGCTGGGTATCGTCTGCCCATGTCCTTGGAGCGGCCACTACGCGCGGATGCGGAACGCACCCATCAGGCGATCCTGCGCGTGGCCGACCGCATGCTGAGTGCGGATCCGACGACGACGTTGCAGCAGATCGCCGATGCCGCGGGCGTGGCCCGCACGACCGTGCACCGCCGGTTCGCCACCAGGGAGGCGCTGGTCGCGGCGATGATTGACGCCATCATGTCCCAGGTCGAGGACGCGATCAACGCCGCCCGTACGGATACCGCGCCGCCGTTGGTGGCCCTGCACCAGTTGACCGCGAACCTGGTGACGGTGAAGAGCGTGTGGCGGTTCACGCCGAGCAAGCAGGCGCTGGCCGAGTCCACGGCCATGGCCACCGAGGTGCGGGTCCGCCGGAAGTCGCAGGCGCTGTTCGACCGGATCCTCGCGGCCGGACTGGTGGACGAGTCGGTCAGCCCGGACTGGCTGGGCCGGGTCTACCACGCCCTGCTGCTCGAGGCGGTGCACGAGCACGTCGAACAGCGCACTGACGTCGACGTGCTCGCCGACCGGGTTGTCACCACGCTGTTCCACGGCTTGGGCCCCCGAGGTTGAACCGTGGGGCACGACGGCCCGTTGACCGCCGTGCCCACCCCCAGTTCCCCCCGCCGTCAACACTCTCGCAGCACCCGCCGGGATCCCTCCCGCCGCGAGGTGAGTGCGCTCCCCCGCCGGAGTGAGCCGCGATCACCCGAAGCTGCGGCACCGCCGGGTGCTCGCCGCCGCGGCCACCGTGTCCAGCAGGCAGTGCAGTCCCACCGCGGTGGTGAAGTCCGGGTCCTGTGGCGTTCCGGTCCGGACCGCCCGCAGGAGTTCGGCGTACAGTCGGGCGACTCCCTGGGCGGGGCCCGCCGGGACCGCGGCCACGCCACTCCGGTAGCTCTCCGGGACCGGGACCACCTCAAGCGACTGGGCCACGCCAAGCAGGGTGGCACCGGGCGGGGCGGCACCGAGTGCGACGGCACCGGGCGTGGCGGCACCGGGCGTAGCAGCGGCCGCCGAAGTGCCGCCGCCGGTGCGGCGGGCCAGCAGCACGGTGGACTCGTGCTCGCCGATCCGACTGGGGGACACCAGGACCAGAGCACCGCGGCGGCCTTGGACCTCCATCCGGAAGCCGGTGCCGCCCGGTGCGCCGGACTGCAGGTGGGCCGAGATCGCCACCCCGGACTCGAGGAGTCCTTGCACCAGGACCTGGTCCGGGCCCGGCACGCCGGGGCAGCGGGTGGTGAGGGTCGCGGACAGTTCGGCGGGTTCGCCCAGACAGAACCGGAGGACGTCCAGGGCCTGGCCGCCGTCGCCGGTGAGCAGCGGTTCGTCCACTGTGGACTCCGATGGACTCGCTGGGGCGGCGCTCAGGGTCACGCCGAGCACCTCGCCGATCTCGCCGTGGGCCAACAGGTCACGGGCGAAGCGCGCGCCGGGGTCGGCGCGGCCGCGCAGGCCGACGACCTGGTGCCCGCCGGAGCGGGCGGCCAGGTCGCGCAGTTCGGCCGCGGCGCGGACGTTGGTGCTCAGCGGCCATTCGCAGAACACGTGTTTGCCCGCGGACAGGGCAGTGCGCACGAGATCGTCGTGGCCGGGGACCGGGCCCGCGACGGTGACCACGTCCACCTGGCGGTGGGTGGCCAGCTCGGCTGGGTCGGCGCAGACCAGGTGCGCGCCCCACTGGGCGGCCACGTCGTCGGCGGGATGGCTTGGGTCGGCGACCGCGAACAGCTCGACTCCGTGCAGTCCTCGCAGCGCGGGGAAGTGCGCGCGGGCCGCCCAGCCCCGCGCCAGTCCGTCGCCGATCACCCCGACTCGCATTGCCCTACTCATGGGTGCAGCATGCAACCTCCACTAAGCTGGAGGTCAACCCCCGAAGGCTCGGGCGGGCGGCACCGGGGCGACCATGGGCGCGGTGTCGGTGATGGGTTCGGCGCCCGCGCAGAGCTTGGTCAGGTCGGCGCCGGAGACGCAGCGGGCCGGGAATGCCGCCGAGTGCACCTTGCTGGTGATCTCCGGCACCGGCAGATCGGTCTTGGAGCCGACCAGCACCAGGTTTCCGAACCGGCGTCCGCGCAGCACCGCGGGTTCGGCGACCAGCAGGACCTGGGGGAAGACCAGGCTCAGGGTGGCCACGACGCGACGGGCGAACTTCAGGCCGGGGCCGTCGGTGACGTTGACGATCACCGTGCCGTCCGGGCGGAGCACCCTGGCGATGTCGCCGATGAACTCCCGGGTGGCCAGGCCGCCGGGCATGGAGGCGCGCTGGAAGGCGTCCAGCACAACAAGATCCGCCGACTCGTCACGCCGGGTGGTCACGCCTTCCCTGCCGTCGCACACCCGCACCCGCAGGGCGGGGACGTCGCGCAGCCGGAGGTGTTCACGGACCAGGTCGATGAGTTCGCCGTCGGCGTCGAAGACCAGTTGGCGCGAGCCGGGGCGGGTGGCGGCGAGGTAGCGCGGGACGGTGCAGGCGCCGCCACCGATGTGCAGGGCGTCCAAGGCCGCTTCGGGCTCGCCCAGGCAGTCGATGACGTCGCCGATGCGGCGGATGTAGTCGAACTCCAGGTGGGTGGGGTCGTCGAGGTCCACATAGGACTGGGCGACGCCGTCCACGCTCAGCAGCCAGCCGTTGGGCCAGTCCAGGTCGGCGAGCAGCTCGGCCATGCCGAACCGCACCGGGTACTGGCCGGGCACCGGTCCGCGCACGGCGCCCCGCTGCCCCTTTGGTTCCCGCCCCCGCCGCATCCAGCCCCGTCCCGATTCCCGCCCGGCCAACCCCGCAACCCTAACCCCGAGCGGGGAGAGGGCGGCGGGGCAGGGCCGAGCGGGGCGCGAGGAGAAGGGCAGGCCCAGCGGCGGGACGGGGCGGATGGCCAGCGGGACGGCGGGACGGCGGGACGGGGCAGGTGGACTAGCTGGCGTTCGGGAACGTCGCGGTGAAGCTGGCGTTGTCCGCCGTGCCCTGGATCTTGAGCGTCTGCCTCACGTGGAAGGGGTTCCAGCGCAGGCGGAGCTCGGTGGTCTTGCCGTTGTGGGTGACAGTGAGGGTGGCGGTCGCTTCCTCGTGTTGCGCGGGGATGGTGATCGTGCCGGTGACACCCGCGTCCGTGACGTGCTGGACGTGGTCCAGGCGGATCTGGGGGTTCTCGAAGTGGATCGTGCCGCCGCGGACGCCGGGGAGCTGCTTGCGGTTGACCTGGAGGGCGGTGTTCGGGTTGCGGCGGGCCAGGGCGTCGTTGGCGGTGCTCAAGGCCACGGCCAGGGCTGTGCGGTGTTCGCGGGACAGGGCTGGGGCGTGTGGGGTGGGCAGGTTGTCGGTGGTGCGGGGGAAGTGGGCCTGGGCCTGGTAGTTCTCGGCGGTGCAGGGCGGGGTGGGTTTGGCCGGGTTGGTGAGGAAGGTGCGGACGGCGTGGGCGGCGCAGGGGCTGTAGCCGTAGTTGGTGATGCTGGGGACGTGCTGACCGAAGGGGACGATCAGGGCGCGGCCGCGGGGGACTGAAGCGGCCAGGGTTCGGGCCGCCTGGTCGGCGCCCAGGTCGAGTTGGCCGCCGATGGCGAGCAGGGGGACGTCGGGCAGGGCGGTGCCGGGTGGGATCAGCGGAGTGGGGCGCGGGGTTGGCCAGTGGGCGCACCAGTCCTCGGCCCAGCCGAAGGCGCCCATGACCTCGGCGGCGGTCACCGGGCGTTCGGGGTTGGCCTGGCGGTAGCGGGCCAGTTCCTGGCGGCGGACCTCCGGGGTGGCGGTGCGGGAGAACGGGTAGGCGCTGTCGGCGCACCAGAACGCGAAGAACGGGGCGGTGAACGGCGAGCCCCTGGGCGGCAGGGTGGGGCCGGTGGCGGCGAGGCGGTGCAGCGGGGCCGGGTCGTCGGCGAGGTAGGCGGCGATGGCGGCGTTGATCTCGCGGCCGACCGAGGGTTCGCCGGGTTTGGAGATGATGTCGTTGAGGGCGAACAGGGGCAGCTTGGGGTCGGGGTGGGCGCGCAGGCGGGTCATCAGGTCCGACCAGCGGCTCGCGGGGGTGCCGGGCAGGGCGCGGCAGGCCGGGGAGGGCGCGCAGACCGCGGTGAGCTGGGTGGCGGTGACCCGCAGGCGCTCGTTGAAGGTGTCGCCGACGGCGTAGCCCTCGGCGTTCACCGGCATGGCGCTGTCGGCGATGATCGCCTTGGTGCGCTGGGGAAAGCGGACCGCGTAGGCGGTGGCGTCGCGGGTGCCGTAGGAGGTGCCGTACAGGGTCAGCGCCGGGATGCCCAGGGCGGCGCGGACGGCGTCGACGTCGGTGACGCGTTGGTCGGTGGTGAAGAACTGGAGCCGGGGGCCGATGCCGTTGGTGCAGTCGGCGACGGTCTGGGGTGTGGTCAGGTCCAGGTCGGGGCAGGCGAACGGGGCGGCGCGGCCGAAGCCCCGGCGTTCCACGGCCAACACGTTGAACCGGGCGGACTCGGCGCCCAGGGCCCGACGGTGGCCTTCGATGGCGCCGCCGAGCGACGAGGCCGGACCGCCGCCGAGGGCGAGCACGGTGCCCTCGGCGGGGCGGGACTGGTCGGTGCGGGGGTGGAAGGTGAACGGGATGGGGATGCGTTCGCCGGTGGGGTCGGACCAGTTCAGGGGGAGGTCGAGGGTGCCGTCGCACTGTTGGGTCGCGGTGGCGCAGGGGTGAGTGGGGGGCGAGGTGGGTGGAGCGGCGACAGAGGTGGAGGCCACGGCGGTGGCAGGGGAGGCGGCGGCGGTCGCGGCGGCAGAGGAGGCCGCGATGGCGGCGGAGCGGGCAGCAGCGGCGGAGGCGACGGGGGTGGCGGCGGCGACTGGGGTGGCGGTGGCTGTGGTGGGGATTGTTAGGGCGAGCAGGGTTGCCGTGGTGAGGGTGCGGAAGTGGTTGGGGCGCATGTGAACCTTCCCTTGGTGTGATGTGGAAGCTAGTCACGCCAAGGGGTTTGGGGCGTCAACCCGTGGTGCCAGATCTGGGGTGGCACCTGGGTTGCAGTCAGGGCCAGGGGTTGAGGGTGGGCAGCGGGGTGCCGTCGGCGGTGGTGACCGGGGTGGGTGGGACTCGGCCGGCCAGCCAGGCGGCGATGGCGGTGGGGGTGCCTTGGAGGGTGACCGGGTGGGGCAGGCGGGGGTGCAGGTAGGTGGTCAGGTAGGCGGTGAACTCCGGGGTCCACTCGGTTGGGGTGTAGGCCAGGACCAGGTCGGTGGTGTGGATCTCCGCTTCGCGCCACCAGGCCAGGGCGGTGTCGAGCAGGATGCCGTCGCGGTAGCTGACCGGGCGGGTCCAGTCAGTGGGGGTGGCCTTCGCCCAGGTGGCGTCCAGGGTGTTCAGGGCGGTGTGCAGGGTGGCGCGCAGGGTTTCGGGGGGCTGGGTGGCGCCTTGTTCGATGGCGGCGTCGCGGGCTGGGCGGCCGCCGTCGTACACCTCGATCTGGTTCCCGGCGTAGGCGAATTCCGCCTGGCGGGTGAACGCGGCGGCGAGGTTGGCCAGGTGGGTGAGGACGTGGGCTCGGGTCCAGCCAGGCAATGCTGACGGGGTGCTGGTGTCGAAGGGGGTGTCGAGCAGGGCGCGGAGGCGGTTGTTCGCGGTGTGCAGGGCTTGGGCGAGATCTGGGGGCATCGTCATGTGGGGCTCCTAATGGGTTTTGGGTATCTAACCATTAGGATGGGGTGGTGGACCCGGTTTTGGCGTTGGTGAGCACCGTTCGGCATGACGGGCGGGGTGGTGTTGCCGACGATCTTGGGGATCTTGACCGGTGCAGGCGGTGGTTGGGGGATCCGGGGGTGGAGGAAGCCGGGCGGTTGGCATTGGTGGGGTTGCGGCAGGCGGTGCGGTCGTTGTTCGCGGTGGTGGTGGCGCCGGAGCCGCCTAGTGCGGCGGATGCGGACCGGTTGCCGTCGGTGGCGGAGGCGGTGCGGCTGGTCAACGCGGCGGTGTTGCCGGAGCGGGTTTGGCTGGAGTGGGCAGCGGGGCCGGTGGTGCACACGGAAGCGTTGGGGGGCAACGGGATTGAGCTGGTGCTGGACCGGTTCGCGCGGGCGGCGATCGCGTTTCTGACCTCGCCAGCGCGGCTGGGGTTGCGGGCCTGCCGGGGGCCTCGGTGTGTGAAGTACTACGTCCGCGAGCATCCCCGGCAGGGGTGGTGCTCGCCCGCGTGTGGCAACCGGGCCAGGGTCAGCAGGCACTACCGCCGGCGGGTGGACTGAGGGTGGGCGTGTCACCAGCGGCGGAGGTGCGTAACCTCGGAGGGTGCGTGCGGAGTTGTTGGACCCGATCGCGCTGCGGACCTTCGTGTCAGTGGTCGAGCACGGGTCGTTCACCGGGGCTGCCGCGGCCGGCGGCTACACCCAGTCGGCAGTGTCCCGCCAGATGGCGGCGCTTGAAGACCTCTGTGGCGTGGAACTGTTCGCCCGGATCCCCCGTGGCGTTCGCCTGACCCCCGCCGGGGAGTACCTGCTCCCCCATGCCCGGTCCCTGCTGGACCGGCTCACCGACACCGCGCGGGCGCTGGACGCGATGCGCACCCTGGACGCGGGCTGCCTGCGGGTCGGCGCCTTCGCCACCGCCAACGCGGCCCTGCTGCCGGGCGCGCTGTCCCGGTTCCGGGCGGCCCACCCCAAGATCACGCTGACCCTGCGCGAGGGCACCACCGAGCGCCTGCTGCCCATGGTGGAGGCCGGTGACCTCGACCTGGCCGTGGTCAGCACGCACAAGCGGCCCAGTCTGGAGGTGCCGGGCGCGGAGCTGCTGCCGGTGCTGGACGATCCGCTGCTGGTGGCGCTGCCGGTGACGCACCGGCTCGCCAACCGGCGGCGGGTGCCGCTGGGCGAGCTGGCCGGGGAGAGCTGGATCGTGGCGGACACCCCGGAGGCGGTGGGCGCGCTGAACGCGACCTGCGCCAGCGCCGGGTTCACCCCGGACACCCCGCTGCGGGTGGCCGAGTGGACCGCGAAGTTGAGCCTGGTCGCCGAGGGGCTCGGGGTGACCATCGTGCCCGGCATCGCGGCCGGGCGGACGCCGGCGGACGTGGTGCTGCGGCCGATCACGCCGGAGCCGCCGCGCCGGTCGGTGTGCCTCGCGGTGCCCCGGCACGCCCGGCGCTCCCCCGCGGTGCTCGCCTTCCACGCGGAGCTGCGGGCCAGCGCGGCCGAGCTGCGCCCGGCCAGCTAGCCGAGCCTGCGGCCCAGGTCGTCCAGGCCGTTCCAGGCCGCGCAGGCGCCGTAGACGATGATGAAGGCCAGCGGCTGGGCCAGGATCGCGGTGACGTCCACCGCGGCCGGGGCGACCGTGTAGACGTCGCCGAGCTGCACCGAGGTGGGCACCGAGTACCAGAAGCCGGTGAACAGCCCGCCCATCAGCGTGGCCAGGTAGGCCGCCAGCGCGGAGCCCGCGGTGGCGCCGATCATCACCACCGGTCCCCGGCGCCGGCGCAGCAGCCACACCACCGCGCCGGTGATCGCGCCCGCGGCCAGGGTGAGCAGCAGGAACACCGCCAGCGAGTCGAACTGGTGGTTGGAGTCGCCGGGCAGCGCCGGGGTGCGGCCGTTGGTGGCGACCTGGCGCTGGATCGGCGGGGCCAGCAGCGACCACAGGAACGCCACCGGGATGCCCAGCAGCGAGATCAGCGAGGCCATGCTGATCGCGGGCAGCAGGTCGGCCTTGACCACCACCCTCGGGATCGGCCGGGGCAGCACGTAGGGCAGGTACGCCTCTTCCGGCAGCTGCCCGACCCCGCCGGGCTGGATGCGCACCGGGTCCGCGCGACCGGGCAGTGGCGGCTCGTTCATCACAGTCGTCCTCCCTGGCCGCCCTCGGTGGACCCGTGCGCGCTGCACTTGGCCGACCAGCCGGACGGGCTCACCTGCACGATCATCCGCCGCGCGCACTGGGGGCAGTACCGGGGCGGGTCGATGGCCCGCCTGGCCACGCAGCTCCGGTGTTCGCCCTCGTTGTCCGGCTTGCCGCAGATGTCGCAGAACAGGGCGGTGGCAGGGGTGTCAGAGAGTGTCATTGAGCGCCTTGATCGGCATGTTCAGCTCTTCCAGCATGTCCAGGTCGGAGCTCGCCGGGCGGCCGAGGTTGGTCAGGTAGTTGCCGACGATGATCGCGTTGATGCCGCCCAGCATGCCCTGCCGGGTGCCCAGGTCGCCGAAGGTCAGCTCGCGGCCGCCGGAGAAGCGCAGGATGGCGCGGGGCATGGCCAGGCGGAACGCGGCGACGGTGCGCAGCGCGTCCGAGCCCTCCACGATCGAGAAGTTCTCGTACGGGGTGCCGGGCTGCGGGATGAGGAAGTTCATCGTGCACTCGTCCGGGTTCACCTCGGCCAGCTGGGCGGCGAACTCGGCGCGCTGCTCGACGGTCTCGCCCATGCCGATGATGCCGCCGCAGCAGACCTCCATGCCCGCCTCGCGCACCATCCGCAGGGTCTCCCAGCGCTCTTCCCAGGTGTGCGTGGTGACCACGTTCGCGAAGTGCGACTTCGCCGTCTCCAGGTTGTGGTTGTACCGGTGCACGCCCATCGCGACCAGCTCGTCCACCTGCTCCTGGGTGAGCATGCCGAGGGAGCAGGCGATCTGGATGTCGATGCCGGCCGCGCGGATGGCCTCGATCCCGGCCTTGACCTGGGAGAGCAGCCGCTTGTCCGGTCCGCGCACGGCGGCCACGATGCAGAACTCGGTGGCGCCGGTGGCCGCGGTCTGCTCGGCCGCCTTGACCAGGCCGGGGATGTCCAGCCAGGCCGAGCGCACCGGCGAGGGGAAGCGGCCGGACTGGGAGCAGAAGTGGCAGTCCTCGGGGCAGCCGCCGGTCTTGAGGCTGACGATGCCCTCGACCTCGACCTCGGGACCGCACCAGGCCATCCGCACCTCGTGCGCGAGCTGGAGCAGGTCGCCGAGGCGTTCGTCGGGCAGCTGGAGCGCGGCCAGGATCTGCGCCTCGGACAGGCCCTCACCGCGGTTGAGCACCTGCTCCCGCGCGACGATGAGGATGTCCCGGTCGCCCGCCTCGGTCGTGGTGGCCTGTTCGGCGGCTGTGGTCACCGTGTGTTCCTTCCGATGGACGCTCGGTCGGCTTGCCATCCTGCCTTACCGATGCCGGAGTGCGCTGAGGTACATCTCACTGTTCCGGGGCGGATTCATCCCTTCTGGGGGAACGGATTCGATCCAGGCGACCGCGGGTCACCGTGGCGAGCACGGCCAGTGCGGCCAGGCCCAGCAGGCACCAGCCGACCACGCGCACCCCGCCGGGCGGGTTGGCCGCGATCAGCAGCAGCACGCCGGGTGCGATGAGCAGCACCAGGACCAGGCCGAGGCAGCCGAGGTCCAGGCGACCGCGGGCCTCGCCGAGGCCGAGTGCGGCGGCGGTCGCGGCGGCGGCCAGTGCCAGCAGCGCGGCGCCGGCGACCGCCGCCCAGACCCGGCCGGAATGGGTGCGGGCGGGGTCGAAGGCGGCCACCCAGAGCAGGGACAACCCGGGCAGGGCGAGCAGGCCGACCGCGGCCAGCGAGCAGCCGATCCGGTTCGCCCTCGGCACCGGCTCGTTGGCCGACGCGGGCCTGGGCAGGTGGCTGACCTGGCCGTTCGCCGGTTCGGCCGGTTCGTCCTCGTCATCGGGGCCGCCGCGGTTGAGCACCGCGCCGAGCATCACCAGCACGCCGAAGACGACCAGACCCCAGCCGGTGATCCGGATGCCGGTGCCCTCGGCGAGCAGGGCCAGCAGCAGGCCGGGCACGGTGAGCAGCGGCAGGCCGAGCGCCACGCAGCCGAGGTCGTAGCCGGGGCGTTTGCCGTCGCCGACGTCCAGGGTGACCAGCAGTCCGGCCACGGTGGCCACCAGCAGCGCGGCCGCGCCGACGGTCTGCCAGACCCGGACGTCGGGATCCGCGCCGCCGAAGATCACAGCCCACACCAGGTAGGCGGCCGGTCCGCCGAGCAGCACCAGCAGGGCGACCGCGCAGCCGGGCGACTTGCGGGCCGGGGGTCGCGGCATCAGGTCAGCCCGTGCCGGACGGTGAACTCGGCCGCGTCGAACTCCCCGCCCAGCGCGGGCGCCAGGCCGCGGCGGGCCAGCAGCAGGAAGTCCTCCTCGTGGCACTTGCCCGCGCCCTCGGGCAGCACGCCGAGCAGCGGCACGCCGGTGACCTCGGGCAGGTCGGCCAGGTTGTGCCGGGCGGCCAGGCCGGGCTGGTGCGGCCAGCTGCCCACCACCACGCCCTGACAGGTCAGGCCGCGGCGGCGCAGCGCCTCCACGGTGAGCGCGGCGGTGTTGAGCACGCCGAGCCCGGCCGAGGCGACCAGCAGCACCGGCGCACCCAGCGCCCAGGCGGCGTCGGCCAGGGTGCTGCCCGCGTGGTCGAAGCGGACCAGCAGGCCGCCCGCGCCTTCCAGCAGCACCAGGTCGTGTTCGGCGTCCAGACCCGTTGCCGAGGCGGCGATCTGGGCCGGCCGGACCGGGGGCAGCCCGGCGGCGCGGGCCGCGGTCGCGGGGGCCAACGGTTGCGGGTAGCGGGCGAGCTCGCGCGCGGTGACGGGACCGGCGAGGCGGACCACCTCGTCGATGTCACCCGGTTCGGTCGGTCCCACCCCGGTCTGCGCGGGCTTGAGCACGGCGACCCGCCTGCCCTGCGCCCTGGCCAGCGCGGCGACGGCGGCGGTGACGACCGTCTTGCCGACCTCGGTCCCGGTTCCAGTGATCACCAGCACGGTCACGTCTGTGCACGCTACTCAAGCGTCCGGGCGGGCCCGATCGGGGGAGGGTCAGCCGGCGGCCGCCGCGGCGCGCAGGGCGGCGGTGATCCGCTGGACGTCGTCGTCGGTGCTGACATACGGCGGCATGGCGTAGACCAGGTCGCGGAACGGGCGCAGCCACACGCCCTCACCAACCGCGGCTTCGGTGGCGGCCCGCATGTCCACCGGATGGTCGAGCTGGATCACTCCGATGGCGCCGAGCACGCGCACATCGCGCACCCCGGGTAGCGCGCTCGCCCCGGCCAGCCCCTTGCCGAGACCGGTTTCGATCCGCCGGACCTCGGCCGCCCAGTCCTGGCTGAGCAGCAGCTCCAGCGAGGCGTTGGCGACCGCGGTGGCCAGTGGGTTGCCCATGAAGGTGGGGCCGTGCGCGAGCACCGGCAGCTCGCCCTTGGCGATGCCCCCGGCGATCCGCTCGGTGCACAGGGTGGCGGCCAGGCTGAGGTAGCCGCCGGTCAGGGCCTTGCCGAGGCACATCACGTCCGGGCTGACGCCGGGGTGGTCGGCGGCGAAGAGCGCGCCGGTGCGGCCGAAGCCGGTGGCGATCTCGTCGAAGATCAGCAGCACGTCGTGGGTCAGGCACAGCTCGCGCAGCACGTGCAGGTAGCGCGGGTTGTGGAAGACCATGCCGCCGGCGCCCTGCACCACCGGCTCGACGATGACCGCGGCCAGCTGGTCGGCGTGCTCCTCGATCGTGTCGGCCAGGTGCTGCACGTAGCGGGGGTCGATGTCGGCGTCGAAGCCGCGCGGCGGGGCCTCGGCGAAGACCTGCTCGGGCAGCACGCCGCGCCACAGCGAGTGCATGCCGCCGTCGGGGTCGCACACGCTCATCGGCTGGAAGGTGTCGCCGTGGTAGCCGCCACGCCAGGTGAGCAGCCTGCGCTTGTCCGGGCGGCCGAGGGAACGCCAGTACTGCAGGCACATCTTGACCGCGACCTCGACCGAGACCGAGCCGGAGTCGCAGAGGAAGACGTGCTGGAGCGGCGCGGGGGTGATCTCGACCAGCTTCTGGGCCAGCCGGATCGCGGGCTCGTGGGTGAGGCCGCCGAACATGACGTGGCTCAGCTTGTCCACCTGCGCGTGCACCGCGGCGTCCAGGGCCGGGTGGCGGTGGCCGTGGATGACCGCCCACCAGGAGGACATGCCGTCGATCAGCTCCCGGCCGTCGGCCAGCCGCAGCCGCACACCCTGGGCGGACTCGACCAGCAGCGGCTCCTGGGTGCCGGGCATCGGGCCGTACGGGTGCCAGACGTGCCTGCGGTCGAGGTCGAGGAGTTCGCGGCTCACCTCCGCACCCTAGGTCGTGTCTCCGCAGTCCCGCTCACGGGAGTCGTGATCGCTTCGGCCGCTGGCGGTGCGGCCGGGGCGCGCTGCTGCTCTTCGACGCCGAGGAACCGGAGCTGGCCCGGATCATGGCGGCCGATCCCTGCTACCGCACGCCGGGGATCAGCGTCCGGCTCCGGCGCGAATACCGTCCACTGTGGACACTCAAGGGGTGACGCGGGCGTTCTTGATCAGCTGTGGCCGGGCCGCCATCCGCCGGTGCACGATCTCGGCGAAGGCGTCCACCTCCTTGAGCGGGAACAGGATGGTGCCCCGGCGGCCCTGCACCTGTAGCACCCGGCCCGGCGGCAGCGACGCGCCCCCGCTGCCGTCCGGCTTGCTCAGCGCGCGGCGGGCCGGGGCGAGGGTCTCGGAGACCTCGATCACCGTCACCTGCTCGATCTGCTTGAGCAGCAGGGACACCTCGTCGCCCGAGCCGCCCTGTTTCCAGCGCAGCTCGGTCAGTTCCAGCCGGAGCTGGCCGGTGATCCCGTTGAGGTCGGCGTGCAGCACGAACCCGGTCTCGCCGAGGTCGGGGCTGTACGGGGTGAGGAAGCCGCGGCGGGCGCGTCCGGCGAGCACCCCGGCGCTGGTGGGCAGCAACACGCACAGGGTCAGCACCAGCGGCCACACCCACCACTGGATCGGTGACCAGTAGCCGGTGGCCGGGAGCAGGGCGAAGCAGACCAGCGCGGTGATCCAGAACGCCCGCCGGGCCCAGGCCGTCGGTGTCAGCCACCACTCCGGCCTGCGGGTCAGCGCCCAGACGAACCCGGCCAGCGGGCCGCCGGTGATGATCACCAGGCCGATCGCCGAGTCGGCTCGCAGGGTCAGGCCGAAGATCACCAGCGTGACCACCAGCGCCGCGGCGAAGCCGGGGACGATCACGTAGGCGAGCACCAGCAGCGGCTGGGCGCGCAGCCAGCGCAGGCGGAGTTCGGCCTCGCTGGCCGGGGTGGACGGGCCGGGCGGCTTCGCGGAGATCACGGCATGGGTTTACCAAACCCGGCTGCCCCGTGCGTCCGGAACGGCCAACTCGGTGTCCAACAACGGCCAACACGCGGTCAGGGGTCGGTGACGCTGTCGGTGCGCCGGGAGGGGCGGCCGGTGATCCTGCCCTCGCCGCTGGGGATCCGGACCGAGCGCAGCGATCTCACCACGGGGTGGGTGCCGGAGCTGACCAGGTACGCGCGGGCCAGGAACGTGGACGTGCTGCTGTGGTTCCACTGGCAGCGGCTGGACACCCAGCAGGAGCGGGACACCCAGTTCACGCTGATCACCGGTTGGGGCGTCAAGGGCGTGAAGATCGACTTCATGGAGTCGGACTCGCAGGCCCGCTACCAGTGGTACGACCAGGCGCTGGCCGACACCGCCCGGCACCGGCTGATGGTCAACTTCCACGGCTCGACCATCCCGCACGGGCTGGCCCGCACCTGGCCGCACCTGCTCACCATGGAGGCGGTGCACGGCGCGGAACAGCTGCCGCAGCCCACCGACAACCCGGTGCACCCGTTCGCGCGCAACGTGGTCGGCTCGATGGACTACACGCCGGTGTCGCTGGAGGTCGGGCCGCGTCAACGGCGGTTCGCCGCGATCGCCGGGCCATCGCGGGCCGGACCAGCTGCCACCAGCCGGTGCCGCAGCCACCGGTGACCAAACTGACCGTGAGCCCTGGCGATGCCGGGGACCTGTTGGCGGGCAACAGCTTCGAGGCGACCGCGGAGTTCACCGGGGACAGCGCGCGGACGCTGCGCGAGGTCGAGCTGCGGCCCAGCGCGCCGGCGGGCTGGCAGGTAAGCGGACCGGCGATCACCTTGGACCGGCTGGCTCCCGGCGGTCAGCTGCGCGGCCGCTGGCAGGTCACCGTGGGGCCGGAGGCGAAGTTCGGGCCGGTGGAGATCCCGGTGTTCGCCGAGTTCACCGATGCCGCGTTGCCGCAGGGGCGGCGGCGGGTGCACGTGGAGCAGGGGGTCAAGGCCGCGGTCGCGCTGACCGGGCAGCCGTGGGTGAGCGAGCTGCCGTTCGCCGCGGAGAGCAACGGCTGGGGCCCGGTGGAGCGGGACCGCTCCAACAACGAGTCCGCCGGTGGCGACGGGAACCCGTTGCGGGTCAACGGGGTCAACCACGCCAGGGGGCTCGGCACGCACGCGCCGAGCGAGATCTCGGTGCACCTGGGCGGCCGGTGCACCCGGTTCACCGCGCTGGTCGGGCTGGACGACGAGACCAGCTCGCCGGGTTCGGCCGTCTTCCAGGTGCTCGTCGACGGCGTGCTCCGGCAGGAGACCGCCGTGCTGCGCACCGGGCAGGCCGCGGTGCCGCTGTCGGTGGACGTGGCCGGGGCGCGCACGCTGACGCTGCGGGTGACCGACGGCGAGGACGGCCGCAACTTCGACCACGCGGACTGGGCCGAGGCAAGGCTGTCCTGCTGAGTGTCCACAAAGGACGATGGCGTGCCCGCTGGGGACACGCCACCGTCGCTGTGGTGGGTGTGGATCAGCCGTTCGGGCGAACCGGCAGCTCGATCAGCGAGCGGATCAGCACGCTGCTGCGGTAGTTCAGCTCCTCCGGCGGCACGGCCAGCGTGAGCTCGGGGAAGCGCTCCAGCAGGCCGCCGATCGCGGTGACCGCCTCCAGCCGGGCCAGCGGCGCGCCCACGCAGTAGTGGATGCCGTGGCCGAAGCCGAAGTGGCCGCCGAGCACCCGGTCGATGTTCAGCTCGTCCGGGTTCTCGAACTTGGTGGCGTCCCGGTTGGCCGAGCCCAGGCCGACCAGCAGCAGCTGGTTGGCGGGCACGGTCACCTCGCCGAGGGTGAGCGGCTCGGTGGTCATCCGGATGGTGCCGGTGATCACCGGGCCGTCGTAGCGGAGCAGCTCCTCGACCGCGTTGTGCAGGCGCTCGGGCTTGTCCCGCAGGGCGGCCAGCTGGTCGGGGTGGGTGAGCAGCGCGCGCATCCCGTTGCCGATCAGGTTCGCCGTGGTCTCGTGCCCGGCGACCAGCAGCAGGAAGGCCATCGCGACCAGCTCGCCCTGGCTCAGCGAGTCGCTGTCCTCGCTGACCTGGATCAGGTCGGAGAGCATGTCGTCGGTGGGCGTGGCGCGCTTGTCCTCGATCAGCCGCACCAGGTACATGGCCAGGTCCTGGCTGTCCTTGGCCTGCTGTTCCGGCGCGTTGCTGTTGCCCAGCAGCGAGTTGGACCAGCGGCGGAAGTCGGCCTGGTCGGCCTCTGGCACGCCGAGCAGCTCGCAGATGACCGTGACCGGCAGCGGGAAGGCCAAGGTCTCCATCAGGTCGACCACCTCGCCACCGGCGGCGACCCGGTCCAGCAGCTCGGTGGTGATCTGCTCGATCCGCGGGCGCAGCTGCTCCACCCGGCGCGGGGTGAACGCCTTGGCCACCAGCTTGCGCAGCCGGGTGTGCTGCGGCGGGTCGCTGTTGAGCATGTGCCCGGCCAGCTGTTCGGTGAACTGCGGGGCGCCCTCCGGCGCGTCCTTGAGGATCAGCTCGCGCATGGCGTTGGCGTCCTTGCTGACCTGTGGCGCGGTCAGCGCGATCTTGACGTCCTCGTACCTGGTGACCACCCACATGTCGAACGAGCGGTTGGGCAGCGAGGTCCGGTGCACCGGCAGCTGCTGCCGGAGCCGGGCGTAGATCGGGTACGGGTCCTTCATGTACGCGTCGTCGAACATCTGCAGATCCGGCAGCGGTTCCGCCGCCGCGGTGTCAGTGCCCATCCGGCCCTACTCCCCACTCGATACCGGGGTTCACATACGTCACCGTATTGTGAACGTTGTTAACTCCGCTAAGCCGACCTTACTCCGCCCAACGTGTGCGTCCAGGCGAAAGTTCCTGACGGTATACACATAACCACCGTGGCTCACTAACGTGTGAGCGTGCCTTCGACGTCACTCCGCCGCACCGTCCATGTCGTCCCGCACACGCACTGGGATCGCGAGTGGTACGAGCCGTTCCAGCGGTTCCGGTTGCGCCTGGTGGACCTGCTGGACGAGGTGCTGCCGCGACTGGCCGCCGATCCCGAGCTCCGGTTCACCCTGGACGGGCAGACCGCGGCGGTGGACGACTACCTGGAGATCCGGCCGGCCGCGCTCGGCCAGGTGCGGGAGCTGGTGGCGCGCGGGCAGCTCGCGGTCGGGCCGTGGCGGGTGCTCGCGGACTCCTTCCTCTGCTCCGGCGAGAACCTGGTGCGCAACCTGGAGATCGGACTGGCCCGCTCGGCCGAGCTGGGCGGCGCGATGCCGGTGGCCTACCTGCCGGACCAGTTCGGGCACGCGGCGCAGCTGCCCCAGCTGTTGCGCGGCTTCGGTTTCCGGCAGGCCTGCCTGTGGCGCGGTGTTCCGTCCACAGTGGACAGCAACGGCTTCTCCTGGGTGTCCCCCGACGGTTCGGCGGTGCGCACCGAGTACCTGCCCGGCGGCTACGGCAACGCGGCGGTGCTGTTCACCGACCCCTCGGCCACCAGGGGCCGGGCCGAGGACTTCGCCGAGCGGATGCGCGACTGGTTCGGCGCGGACGAGGTGCTGGCGATGTACGGCGCGGACCACGGCGCGCCGCTGCCCTCGCTGACCGAGCAGGTCAGGGCGGTCAGCGCGGCGGAGGGCCCGGTCACCCTGCGGCTGGCCACCCTGACCGAGGCGCTGGCCGGGCGGGAGGTGGACGTGGCCGGGCTGACCGAGGTGCGCGGCGAGCTGCGCAGCCACGCGCGGGCGAACCTGCTGCCCGGGGTGCTCTCGGTGCGCGCGCCGGTGAAGCAGGCGATGGCCGAGGCCGAGCGGATGGTGCAGCGCTACGCCGAACCCCTTGCCGCACTGTGGTTCCCGGCCGCGGCCCAGCCCTTCGCCGAGATGGCCTGGCAGCGACTGGTGGACGCCTCCTGTCACGACTCGGTGACCGGCTGCGGCGCGGACAGCACGGCGGCCCAGGTGGCAGGCCGGATCGCCGAGGCCGAGCAGCTGGGCTCGGCGGTGCGGGACCGGGTGGTGGACGCCCTGGCGACCCGCGCGCCAGGGGACGCGGTGCTGGTGGTGAACCCCAGTCCGTGGCTCCGGCAGGACGTGGTGCGGGTGTCGGCGGTCGCGCCGGAGGACTGGGACGCCGTGGCGCTGCAACTGCCGGACGGGCGGCTGGCGGCGACCCAGGAGGTGGAGCGGCCGGAGCGGGTGCTGCTGGCCGCGGAGTTCCCGGCGGCCGAGGTGGCCGAGGCGGTGCGGCGGCGGACCTTCGGCCAAGTCATGTACGACCGGGCAGTCCAACGGGCGGTCATCGGGGCAGGCGTGGTGGAGTTCGCGGTGGGACGGCTGGGCGATCCAGGCTACGACGTGGAGCGCTTCGCGGCCGAGCTGGCGGCGCGGGCGGCTGAGCACCCGGTGTGGACGATGCGGGTGGTGGACGAGCCGAGGCGCGAGCTGCTCGCCGCGGTGCCGGTGCCCGCGCTGGGCTGGACCGCGGCGCGACCGGTGGCCGGGACCGCGCCCGTCGAGCATCCTGTGTCCATTGTGGACGGTGTGCTGAGCAACGGCCTGGTCGCGGTGAGCGTGCTGGACGACGGCACGCTGCGGATCGAGGACCCGGATGGCCTCGCGCTGGACGGGGTCGGGCGGATCTGCGACGGCGGGGACGCCGGGGACAGCTACAACTACGGCCCGCCGGTGACCGACCTGCTGGTGCACGAGCCGGTGGCCACCCTGGTCTGCCCGGACGCGCCGGGACCCCTGGCCGGTGGGTTCACCGTGTACCGGACCTACGAGTGGCCGACCGGGCTGGCCGATGCCGCCGGGTCGGCGCGGGCGGCGGGCACGGTGGCGACCGAGGTGTCCATGGCGGTGGAGCTGCGGGCGGGGGAACCCTTTGTGCGGCTGGAGCTCCGGTTCGAGAACCGCAGCCGGGACCACCGAGTGCGGGTGCACCTGCCGGTCGGACCGGTCACCGGATCGCGGGCCGAGGGCCAGTTCGGTGTGGAGGCGCGCGGGCTGACCAACGAGGGCGGCAACGGGGAGGAGCCGCTGCCGACCTTCCCGGCCTCGGGGTTCGTGGCGGCCGGTGCGGCGACGGTGTTGCTGGAACAGGCCACCGAGTACGAGGTGACCGGCGGGGAGCTGGCGCTGACCGTGCTGCGGTCGGTGGGCGCGATCAGCCGGAACCTGCACCCGCTGCGGGCCGAGCCCGCCGGGCCGACCACGCCGATCCCCGGGGCGCAGGAGCTGGGGTCGCGGGTGGCCCGGTTCGGCATCGCGGTGGGGACCGGGCGCTCGGACGCCGAGGTGATGGGGCTGGTGGAGCGGTTCACGCTGCCGCTGGTGAGCGCGGCCGGGACCGGGACCGCCGAACTGGCCGAGGCGACCGGCCTGCGCGTGCAGGGCGCGGTGCTGAGCGGGTTGCGGGAGCGGGACGGCGAGCTGGAGCTGCGGCTCATCGCCTACTCCGACGAGCCGGTGCACACCGTGCTGCACCTGCCCGGCCTGGTCAGCGCGCGGGTCACCGACCTGGCCGGGAACCCGTTGGCGAAGCTGGACGTCGCCGAGGACGCGGTGGAGTTGTCGTTGCGGGGCTGGGAGATCGCGACCGTGCGGCTCGGTCAGGGGTTGCCGCAGAGGGAGATCACGCCGCCCTCGTGATCGGTGAGCACGTGACCGCCAGGACCGGCGGCGGGCAGCCTGCCCTCGGTCCTGGCTTCACTCCGGCTGCCGTCCGGGCCGTAGAGCAGCGCGTCCGAGGCGCCCACCATGACCAGTTCGCCGTCGACCGGGAGCAGCACTGGGGCGTCCACGTTGGCGCTGATCGCGGTGCGGCCCGAGCGCAGGGCGTCCAGGGCGGCTGTGGCCAGTTCCGTTGGGCCGTAGGCGTTCTCGTCCACGGCGAGCCAGGTGGTCGGGTTGCCGGGCTCGGCGTCGGCGCCGCGGCCGTGCCAGTCGCTGCCGCCGACCGGGGTGACCTGCATGCCCCAGGACCGCCACCAGGCCAGCGGGCCGCCCCAGGTCCGGCTCCACCAGCTGGAGTGCCAGATCTCGGCCAGCGGCGGGCGTTCCGGCATCGGGTCCCGCCAGGAGCAGTCGCCGGAGAGCGGGTGGTTGATGGACAGCAGGCCGCCGCGCTCGCGCACCGCGGTCAGCCATTCGGCAGGCGGCCTGCGGAAGTCGATCCAGCCGATGTCGCCAAAAGCGTTGGCGTGGCCGGAGTCCGTGGTGACCTCCTGACCGGGGATCAGCGCGATGCCGTACCGGTTGCCTGCCTCGGCCAGCTCGGCGTGGTGGGCGACGGTGTTGTGGTCGGTGACCGCCAGCGCGGACAGGCCGTTGGACACCGCGAGCGCGGCCAGTTCCGGCACGGTCAGCTGGCCGTCGGAGTGCAGGGTGTGCGCGTGCAGGTCAGCCGGGATCCAGCGCAGGCCCGCACTGGCCGGGAGGGGCCGCGGCGGGCGTGGCGCGGGGGCCAGCGGTGCCGGGCGCTCGACCTCGACGAAGGCCGGGCCGAGGGTCACCTCGACCTGGGCGTGCGCGCCCTCCGGCGGAATCCGGTGCAGGCCAAGGACAACGCGCCACTCCCCCGGCTCGACCTCGCCGGGCAGGTAGCCGGGGGTGGCGGCCTCAGGGCCGATGGCGAAGCGGCGGCGGGCCGAACCGGACCAGCCGCGCCAGCCCGCCGGTCCGGCACAGCCGATGTCCAGGATCGCCGGTTCCGCGTAGGTCAGCTCGACGGTGACCCCTGCGCAGCCGGGCGGCACCTCGAACGGGAGCTCCAGCCAGCGGCTCGCCGAGCGCAGCTCCCTGGTGATCAGTCCACTGTGGACGATCACGCGGGCACCGGATCCGGGCTGAGCAACAGGCCGTCGGCGTCGAAGAGCAGCAGCCTGCCGGGTTCGGGGACCGCGGTGACCGTGCTGCCCACCGGTGGCTCGTCCTGCTCCGGCACGGTGACCCCGACCAGCAGGCCACCCGCGCATTCCAGCGACACCAGCGAGCTCACCCCGAGGTTCTCCACCGTCGACACCACGCCAGTGATCCCGCCGGTTGTGCCCTGCGGGGCGAGTCGCAGGTACTCGGGGCGGATGCCCGCCGTGACCTGGTCGCCGTCGGACACGGCCAGACCCAGGGGCCGACCCAGCCGCGCATCCGCCACCTCCACCTCGTCACCGACAACAATCGCGTCAAGCAGGTTCATCGGGGTGGACCCGATGAAGTTGGCCACGAACACACTCGCCGGACGCTGGAACACCTCACGCGGGCTGCCCAGCTGCCGGATCTTGCCGGACTCCATCACCGCGATCCGGTCGGCCAGGGCCAGCGCCTCGGCCTGGTCGTGGGTGACGAAGACCGTGGTGATGCCCAGTTCCCGTTGCAGCCGCTTGAGGAACGTGCGCGCCTCCAGCCGCAGCCGGGCGTCCAAGTTGGACAGTGGCTCGTCCAGCAGCAGCACCCGCGCGCCCATCGCGATGGCGCGGGCCAGCGCGACCCGCTGCTGCTGGCCGCCGGAGAGCTGGCCGGGGCGGCGTTCCAGCAGCCCGGCCAGGCTCAGCCCGTCCGCGGTGGACTCGGCCACCTTCCGTTGCGCCGCCTTGTTCTCCCCGCGCACCCGCAGCGGGTAGCCGATGTTCTCCGCCACCGTCATGTGCGGGAACAGCGCGTAGTCCTGGAACACCATGGCCACCCCGCGCTTGCCGGGCTCGGCCGAGGTGACCTCGTCACCATCGATGGTGATCGACCCCGCGTTGGACTGCTCCAGACCCGCGATGGTGCGCAGCAGCGTGGTCTTGCCGCAGCCGGAGGGGCCGAGCAGGGCGAAGAACTCGCCGTCGGCGATGCGCAGGTCGAGCTCGTCCACCGCGCGCACCCCGTTGGGGTACACAGTGGACAGTCCGGTGATGCCGATACCCGCCATCAGCTCTTGATCCCTCCGTGGAAGCGGAACCCGTAGCGTTTGCTGACGACCAGGTACAGCAGCACCACCGGTATCGAGTACAGCAGTGAGAACACCGGGATCACGGTGAGGTTGGCGCTGCCGCCCTCGTCCTGCAGGGTGCGCAACAGCACCGCGGCCGGTTGCGCCTGGACATCGCGCAGCAGCAGGAACGGCAGCAGGAAGTTGCCCCAGGCGTTGACGAAGGCCCACACCAGGATGGTCGCGATCCCCGGCCGCGCCACCGGCAGCACCACGTGCCGCAGCACCTGGCCCGGCGAGGCGCCGAAGACCCTGGCCGACTCCTCGTAGGAGCGCGGCACCGAGTCCATGAAGTCCTTGAGGATGAAGATGGCCGCGGGCAGCATGCCGCCGGCGATCACCAGCGCGGTGCCGTACTGGGAGTTGATCAGGCCGAGCTGGAACATCATCACGAAGATGGGCACCATCGCCGCGGTGCCGGTGACCACGCTGGAGAGCAGCAACAGCAGGTACAGCAACAGGTCCCGGCCGGGGATGCGCACCCTGGACAGGGCGTAGGCGGCCAGCGCCGCGCACACCGTGGTCACCGCGGTGGCGATCCCGCACAGGATCAGCGAGTTCAGCAGCGAGGACAGCGTGTTCGGGTGTTCCAGGGTCTTGCCGACGTTGTCCAGCGTCCAGTCCGGCCAGCGCAGGCCGAGTCCGGGGCGGGCGTCGAAGGGCGCGCTGGCCAGCCACAGCATGGGCACCGCGAAGAAGAACAGCACCACCGCGATCAGCGTGTAGAAGCCGATGCGCCGCAACAGGAACCTCACGCTCATGCCCGCCTCCGCAGCAGCCGCAGGTACAGCCCGGCCACCAGCAGGTTCGCCAGCAGCAACAGCAGCGAGATGGCCGAGGCGTAGCCGAGCTGACCGCCTTCCAGGGCCTGCCGGTAGATGAACACCGGCAGCGTCTCCGATGCGTGGTTGGGCCCGCCCGCGGTGAGCAGGAACGGGGTGAAGTCGTTGGCCGTCCACAGGCTGATCAGCAGCGTGTTGGTCAGCACGTGCCCCCGGATGTGCGGGAACACCACGTCCCGCACGGTCTGCCAGCCGTTCGCGCCGACCAGCCTCGCCGTCTCCAACTGGGAGGGCGGCACCGCGGCGAGTGCGGAGGAGTAGAGCAGCATGGAGAACGCGGTGCCCCGCCAGGTGTTGAACAGGATGATCGAGATCAGCGGGTACTGCACCAGCCAGGCGGTGCCCTCGTTGGCCAGCAACAGGTTCAGCGTGCCACCGTCCCGGTCCAGCACGGCGATCCAGAGGAAGGCGACCACGGTGCTGGGCAGGATCCAGGCCAGCAGCACCAGGCTCTCGGTGAGCCGCCGCAGCCAGGGCACGGCCCCGCGCAGCAGGTAGGCCAGGCCGAAGCCGAGCAGGTTCTGCCCGATCACCGCGGAGCCGAGCACGAACAGCACGGTCAGCCACAGCGAGTTGCGGAACAGCCCGTCGTTGAGCGCGGCCAGGAAGTTGTCGAAGCCGATGACCTGCGGGTTGGCCGCGGCCGGGCCGGTCAACTGGTAGTCGGTGATGCCGATGTACAGCGTCCACAGCGCCGGGAAGACCAGGAACAGCCCAATCAGCGCCAGCGCGGGCAGCACAAACCCGACCGCACGCCCGATGCCCAGTCCGGCCACATCGGCGACCCGGCCCGCCGCGGACCGCTCCGCGGCGGGCTTCAGGTCAACCGGCGTCGACATTGGCCTCGCCCACGATCTTGGACAGCGCGGCCCGGTAGTTCGACAGCGCCTCGGCCACGGTCCGCCCGGCGATCACGTCCGCGGTGGCCTGCTGCAACGCGGCCGAGACCCTCGGGTAGCCGGCCACCGGCGGCCGGTAGTGGGTGACCGGCAGGACCTGTTGCGCCACATAGGTCAGCATCGGGTCCCCGGCCAGGACCTGGTTGTTCACGTCGTTGCGCGCGGTGACCTGCGCGCCGCCGGCGGCGCGGGCCTTGAGCGCCTCGGCGGAGTTCATGAACTGCAACAGCTCCCAGGCCTGCTGCGGGTACTTGGTGGCCGGGTTGAGCACGTTGACCGCGCCACCGGACATGCTGACGAAGTCCCGGCCGCCGACCCCGGGCTGGCGGGCCGGGATCTTGGCGTAGCCGACCGCCTGGTCCCGGTCGGCCATCTTGGCCACACCCCGGTTCGGCTCGACCACCCCGCGCCACAGGTAGTCGCTCTCGATCATGATGCCGAGCTTGCCCTCGGCGAACTGGGCGAAGGACTTGTCCCGCCCCTTGGCCTCCTGCTGCGTGAGCGGGTCGCCGAGGCCCTCGCGGTAGACCTTGGCGTAGAACTCCAGCACCTCGCCCAGCGCCGGCCCGGCCTGCCACTTGCCGTCCCGGTGAAGCGGTTTCCCGGCGCTGGCCAGCAGTGGCAGCACACCCTGCATGGTGGTCGCCTCGCCCATCGCGGTGCCGGCGTTGACCTGCAACGGTGTCACTCCGGGCAGCTTTTTCAGCTCCCCGGCCGCGGCCAGGATGTCGGTCCAGCTCCTCGGCTGCCAGTCCGCGGGCAGCCCGGCCTGGGCGAACAGCTTCTTGTTGAAGAACAGCACCCGCCCGTCGGTGCCGTCCGGAATGCCGTAGCGGCGCTCGCCGAAGGAGCCGAGCCCCTGCACCGACTGCGGGACCTGGCTCCAGCCGTCCCAGGCGTCCACCTTGGCCTTGCCAACCAGGTCGTCCAGCGGTTTCAGGTGTCCCGCCTCGGCGAACTCGCCGATCCAGATGCCGTCCACGGTGAGCACGTCCGCGCCGCCGCCGGTCTTGAGGTCCAGCGCGACCTTGGTCTTGTAGTCCTCATCGCCCGCGCCGTTGCCGTCGAACTTCACCGTCACGGTGACGCCCTTGGCCTTCTGCGCCTCGGTGAACTTCGGGATCACCCAGTCGGTGACCCAGGCGGCGCGGGTGGCGTTCTTCCCACCGGCCACCGCGTTGCCGGTGATGGTGAGGGACAACTCCTTCGCGTCGGCGTTGCGGGTGACATCGGTCTGCTGGGGGCTGCCGAGACATCCGGCGAGCAACCCGAGCGACGCGACCATCACCAGCGGTGTCGCGACCCTGCGCATCCGCCACCTCCCGGGGCTGGTTCACCTGGCTGATCCACGTGGGGTGAAATACTCACCAGACCGGGCGGAAGATGACAAGGGTCACAGCTCGGGTTTTTCCGTCGGCGGGTGCGCCCCCGCAATGATCGTGAGGAAGGGGTAGGTTCGCTCCGTGGTGTCGCCGGATCCCGTGGACATGCGCCTGCTCGCCCTGCTGGCCGAGTCGGGGCGCGCGGCTCCCGTGCACGAGATCGCCGCCAGGGCAGGCGTGGACCCCAGGGAGGCCGCCTCCAGACTGGTGGCCCTCTCGGCCAGCGGCCTGCCCCTGATCGTCGGCGTCGAGTTCGACCCCAACGGCCTGCGCGGCGCACTGGCCGCAGCCGGAGCCTGGGCCGGATTCCCCCCTGCCGCTTCCCCACCCCCGCCCGCCGCGCCACCCCCGTCCTACGCTCCCCCCGTCTACGGCCCCGGCCCCGCCCACGGCACCCCCAGCGGCGTCTACCCGGCGCACGGCACCCCCAGCGGCCCCTACGGCACCCCAAGCGGCCCGTACGGCACACCCGGCGGTCCACATGGGACACCCAGCGGTCCCTACGGCACCCCGAGCGGCCCGTACCCCGCACACCAGCCCGGCGTCCCCACCGGCGCCTACCCACCCCCACCCCCGGTCTACAACCCGCCCAGCGGCGGCTTCCCCGCCCAGCCCCCGTTCCCGGCAACCGGCGCGGACCCCATGAGCACCTGGGGCCCACCCCAGTCGGCGACCTGGGCACGCGGCGACCAGCCCACGGTGACCACCGCCCCAGCGGCGGGCAGCCGCACCGGCGTAGTCGGCGGCGCACTGGAAACGGAAGGCCAGGAAGGCGAACGACTGGTCATCCAACTGGTCGAGGTGGTCGACCCGGCCGACTTCCTGTTCACCGCCGCCGGTTACCGACTGCAAGAGGGCGAGCGCTCGGTGGTCGTGCACACCGAACTCCACAACCGGGGCCCAGTACCCTTCGCGTCCCTGCCGGACCTGTACCTGGTGCTGGTCACCGAGGACGGACAACAGATCTCCAAGGCACCGGTGGCGTTGTCGTCCCGGCCGCCGCACCGGATCGGCGTCGCACCGGGCGAGACGGCGGGCGGGCACACGGTTTACGTGCTGCCGGAGTCCTTGCGGCTGACCCACATCCGGTGGAGCCCACATCCCGGCGACGACACGCACAGCCTCACCTGGGCGATCGAGGACTAGAGCGACACCGGACCAGCAGCCGGGCTGGCTTTTCGAAAACTTGTCCGAAGTCTTGAGGTTCCCCATGCCCGTCAACCTGGAGACATCACACCACATCCCAGCGAGCAGACGCTCACAGCAACCGCCGCCAAGGCCACGCCACGTGACGGCGGCTGCTCGCTGGGATGTGGTTTGATTTCGGAAGGTTGACGGGCATGGGGAACCTCAAGACCTGCCTGCGTCTCTGCCCTTGACTTTGACTTTGATTTTCCCCCCCCATGCTTTGATCTCTGCCCGTCCGGCGAGGACGCTCTTGACTGTCGCTCTTGCTTGAAAACCTAAGATCAAAAGCAAAAGAATGTCCTCGCCGGACGGGCAGACCACCGGAGGGGTGGGACAAGTCAGAAGCCGGTCGAGCAGGTTGCGGGGCGGGGTTTGGGTTGCCGACTCAAGAACCAGCGTGCTCGCGACCCTCTCGTCTTCTCCGCACGACCTTCCGACAGCAAACCACACCTCCCCACCCGGCCCCCGTCACGTTGGGAGGCTAGGGCGGCGGCAGGTTGCAGGGGCCGGGCGGGGAGGCGCGGTCAGCAGTCTCCAGGCCGTACGGAGAAGACGAGAGGCCCGCTTTGTGGGTTTTCACCCCCGGCTAAGGGCTTTTCGCTCACCAGCTGTCTGCGCGCAGTGAGTCCAACGCCGTCTGCAAGTCCGCCGGGTACTCGCTGGTGAACTCCACCCATCCCTCATGCGCCGGGTGGTGGAATCCCAATGACCGCGCCTGCAACCACTGCCGCGTCAAGTTCAACTTCTTCGCCAGTACCGGATCCGCGCCATAGGTCAAATCCCCCACGCACGGGTGTCGCAATGCCGAGAAGTGCACCCGGATCTGGTGGGTCCGGCCGGTCTCCAGCCGCACATCGACCAGGGATGCCGCCCGGAACGCCTCCATCACCTCGTAGTGCGTGACGCTCGGCTTGCCGCTGGCGACCACCGCGAACTTGTAGTCCTGGCGTGGGTGCCGGTCGATCGGGGCGTCGATCGTGCCCCGGCTGGGATCCGGGTGTCCTTGCACCAGCGCGTGGTAGCGCTTCTCCACGGTCCGTTCCTTGAACGCCCGCTTCAGCACCGAGTACGCGTGTTCGCTCTTGGCCACCACCATCACGCCGGTGGTGCCCACGTCCAGCCGGTGCACCACGCCCTGGCGCTCGGCCGCGCCGGAGGTGGCGATCTGGATGCCCGCTGCGGCCAGGCCCGCGACGACCGTGGGGCCGGTCCAGCCGGGGCTGGGGTGCACCGCGACGCCTACCGGTTTGTCGATGACCACGATGTCGTCGTCCTCGTACAGCACGACCATGCCGTCCACCGGGGCGGCGAGCACCGGGACGGGGTGTTCCGGTTCGGGGAGGGTGATCTCCAGCCAGGAACCGGCTACCAGGCGGTCGGACTTGCCCGCGGGCTGGCCGTCGAGCAGGACTCCGCCGGTCTCGGCCAGGCCGGCCGCGACCGTGCGGGACAGGCCCAGCAGTTTGGACAGGCCCGCGTCCACTCGCATGCCGTCCAGGCCGTCCGGCACCGGCAGGGTCCTCTGGTCACTCACGCGTTTTCCTCCACCGTGGCCTCGGCCTTCGTCTGGTCTGCTCGGCGCCCCGGCCGCTTGCCGTCGTAGTCGACGCCGAAGAGGGCCAGCAGCACCAGGAGCACGCCGCCGCTGACGATGGCCGCGTCGGCGATGTTGAACACCGGCCACACGCTGCCGTCGGGGGCGAACAGTGACAGGAAGTCCACCACATGTCCCTCGGCGAAGCCGGGCGGGCGGGTCAGCCGGTCGGCCAGGTTGCCCAGCGCGCCGCCCAGCACCAGGCCGATGCCCACGGCCCAGCCGGTGGAGCGCAGCCGGGGCGCGAAGATCAGGATGGCCAGCACGACCAGCGTGGTGATCAGCGTCAGCAGCCAGGTCTGGCCGGGGAACAGCGAGAACGCCGCGCCGGGGTTGTGCAGCAGCACCAGGTACAGCGCGCCACCGGCCACCCGCACCGGCGGCTGCCCGTCGAGCGCGGCGACCGCGAGGTCCTTGGTGATCAGGTCCGCCGCGAAGGCCGCCAGCGCCACCAGGGCGAACGGCACCAGGCGGCGGGGCGGCTTGTCGTCGGTGCTCACCGCCCCATTGTCCCGTACGCCGGGACCGCCCTTGACCTCAGGCGTTGATGAACGGCGGCAGCGGCCTGGGGTCGTTCACCGGGGCCCACCGGCCGTCCACGATCTCGTACTTCCAGCCCGGCCCGTGCTCGACCAGCTCGCGCAGCGCCAGCAGCACCCGGTCCACGTGCTCGGCGTTCGTGCCCAGACCCAGGCTGACCCGCAGCGCGCGGTCGCTGTCCGACCCGGCCTGGCCGAGCAGCCGCCGGGTGGCGATGTGCGCGCAGAACGCGCCGTCGCGGACCCCGATCCCGTACTCGGCGGACAGCGCGGCGGCCAGCAGCCCCGGGTCCTGACCGTCCACCGTGAAGCTCACCACACCGACCCGGTCCTGCCCCGCGCCGAAGATCGACAGCTCCCGCACACCGGGAATGGCCTTGAGCCCGGCGCGCAGCCGGGCGAACAGCTCGGCCTCGTGCGCGATGACCGCGTCCCAGCCGTGCTGGGTGATGGCCTGGCAGGCGCTGGCGAAGGCGTGCACACCGACCACGTTCGGCGATCCGGCCTCGTGCCGCTCCGGCGCGGGCGCCCAGCCCACGCCCAGGTGGTCGCCCCAGTCCACCACGTGCTTGGTGGCGCCGCCGCCGACCAGGTACGGCTCGGCCTGGTGCAGCCAGTCCGCCCGGCCGACCAGCGCGCCGCTGCCGTAGGGGGCGTAGAGCTTGTGCGCGGAGAGCACCACGTAGTCCACGTCGAGCTGCTGGATGTCCACCGGGCGGTGCGGGGCCAGCTGCGCGGCGTCCAGCACGATCCGCGCGCCGAAGCGGCGGGCCACCGCGGCCAGCTCGCGCACCGGCCACAGCTCACCGGTCACGTTGGACGCCCCGGTCAGCACCACCAGCCGCGCGCCCTCCAGCGTGTTCCGCAGCGCCTCGGCCAGCGCGCCGATGGCGCCCTGCGGGGTGTCCGGGGTGGCGATCCGGGTGACCCTGGGGCCGCGCCACGGCAGCAGCGCGGCGTGGTGGTCGGTGTCGAAGGTGACCACGCTGGTGCCCCTGGGCACGCTGCGGGCCAGCAGGTTCAGCGCGTCGGTGCTGTTGCGGGTGAAGACCACCACGTCGCTGGCGTGCGCCCCGACGAACCGCCGCACCACGTCCCTGGCCTGCTCGTAGACCTTGGTGCACACCTGCGAGGCGAACCCGGCGCCGCGGTGCACGCTGGCGTAGTAGGGCAGCAGCTCGTCCACCGCGTCGCGCACCGCGGCCAGGCACGGCGCGCTGGCCGCGTGGTCGAGGTTGGCGTAGGTCACCCGCTCCCCGGTGACCAGCGGCACCGCGGTGTGCGCACCGACGACGGCGGGCACGGCAGCGGTGGTGGCGGTGGCCTGCGCGGGGATGACAGCGAGCGACATACAACCCTCCGGGGTCCTGATCGGACCTGCCAGGAGGTCCGCGCTTGCCCGCCGCACCTCGCGACGGACCAGGTCCTCACCCGGAGCACCCCACCGCGGTAGGAGGGTTGCCGACCAGCAAGCCGGGGCTGTGCGCTGGTACTCATGACCTTGGCCCCGAAGTTAGCCGACGGACCGGCGACTTGGGAAGCCCCCTTTCCAGATACCGGGAAGCCGCTGGTCCACCCGGCTTCGCCGAACGGGCAGCTGGCCGGGCACCGGTTGGGGCGAATTCCCGCGCGACGCCGAGTTGATATTTCCACCCGCCCTAACCTGGCCGGACGGGTGAATCCGCCCGGGAATTCCGCAGCAGGGGGCTTTCATGGAGAGAAACGGCACGAGCAGAATTCGGCGCGGCTTCGTGCGATTGGCCGTGGCGACGATGATGATGAGCAGCGCGGTGCTGGGCGCGGCGGCCGCGGCACAGGCCGCACCAGCCGCACCGCCGATCCCGGCGGAGACCGCGCCGGCCGGGGTCACGACCAAGCTCGTGGCACCCAACGGCGTCGCCGCGCCGCTGCTTTGCAGTGGTCACGCGGTCGAGCACGGCAACTGGAACAACGCGGACCCGAACGCCACCGGCATCGCCAGGGCCGAGCTGCGGGACTGCCAGTCGGTCACCGTCTGCGAGGGCTCGATCTGCCGCATCGTGCACGACGCGGGCTGGACCATGCGCCTGTTCGGGAAGTGCTCACCGACAAACTGCGACTGGGGCTGGAGCAATTCCGAGTTCCGCCAGTCCACCGGTCACATCCACGCCTTCTACGACCAGGGATACGCCAAGCGGCACGTCTGGGCGAAGATGTCGCAATACCGTCCGGGCCAGCTGTGGATTGCCTGGCGAACTGATTTCGTCGACCCGAACCGGCCGGACTACGAAGTGCAGGAATGGTTCCACCGCGGCTGATGGCGGCGTGACGCACAACACCGGGACGGCCCGCGACGAGGCCGTCCCGGTCCGCGCTCAGACCCGGAACCGGCCGGGCAGCGACACGCTGAACCCGTCGCCGACCCGCTCCGCGCGCCCGGAGTACTGCCGCGACCCGGCGCGGAACCGCCAGGCGCCCAGCACCTTGCCGTCCACCGGCACCCCGGCCTCGGCCGCGACCCTGGTGCTCACCTCCGCATAGGACAGTCCGCTCCAGTCGGCCTCCGTGCCGGGCGCCGCGCCCAGCTGCCACAGCGTGAAGTGCACGTGCGCGCCGCTGCTGGACCCGCCGCAGGGCAGCGCGTTCCCGGTGCGCCCCAACGGGGTCCCGGCCGAGACGGACTGCCCGTCGTGGACCTGGATGTCCTCCAGGTGGTAGTAGCCGGTGCGCCAGCCGCCCGCGTGGTCCACGGTGACCCAGTCGCCGCCGGAGCAGCGCTGGATCCGCACCGTGCCCTCGGCCGCCGAGCGGGCGACGCCGTCACCGGGCGAGAAGTCGATCGCGTTCTTGACCCCGCTCTGCCCGTTGTCCGAGTGCACCCCGGCCGAGTAGGTCTGCTGGCCGGTGGCGAAGGGCAGCGCGAGCACCGGATCCGCCAGTGGGGCGGCGACCGCGGCCGGCGCGAGCAGCAGGCCGCCGGAGAGCAGCGCGGCGGCGAGCAGCCAGGTGGGACGGCGGTTCCCCGACATCGTGGACTCCTTACCGGGAGCACCCTTTCGGGTGAAGGAGCCCATGAAGTTAGCCAGTTGGGCGCGAGCCGTCAGGCCCCGAACGATGTCGGCCGAACGGTCTAATCTGGGCTGCTACCAGGGCAAGGGCTCGCCGTGCCGGAAGAAGCCGCCGGTGGGGCCGCCATCGGGCAGTCGGACGGCCCAGGCGACGCTGGCCGCGCCCTCGGGCACCGGGCCGCCGCCCGCGCCGCCCATGTCGGTGGCCACCCAGCCCGGGCAGACCGCGTTGACCAGGAAGTTCTGCCGGCCGAGCTCGGCGGCCATGATCCAGGTGAGGGCGTTCAGGGCGGCCTTGCTGGTGCTGTAGCCGGGCGTGCCCGCGCCGAGCTGGCTGATCGAGCCGGACTCGCTGGAGACGTTCACGATCCGCGGGTGCGCGCTCCCCCGCAGCAGCGGCAGCAGGGCGAGGGTGACCTGCCAGGCGCCGAAGAGGTTGGTGTCGAAAGCTTTCCGGACGCGGTCCAGGTCGGCGGCGCTGGCCAGCGCGTCGGTGTCGTAGTCGATGGCGGCGTTGTTGACCAGGACGTCCAGGTGGCCGTAGTCGGCCCGCAGTTCCTCGGCCAGGCGGGCGATCGAGGCCGGGTCGGTGACGTCGAGCTGACGGCGGTCGGCGGCGAAGCCGTCCGCTGACAGGGTTTCCGGGCGGCGGGCGGTCATGATCACCCGGTCGCCCTCGGCGGCGAGCAGCCGGGCGGTGGCCAGGCCGATGCCGCGGTTGGCTCCGGTGATCAGCACGGTGCGGGACATGCCGCCATTCTGCCTAGCCGTTGGCCAGCAGGGTCTTCACCGCGTGCACGGTCGCGTAGCCCCGCCACTCCAGCGCGCCTGCGGGCGAGGCGGAGGCGAAGTCCACCAGCCAGCCGCCGTCGGCCTGCTGGAGCCCGGCCAGCCGGTCCAGGTCCCGGGTGATCACGTTGGGCGGCAACAGCTCCCGCAGTGGGCGGTGCGGTTCGGGCGCGAAGTCCAAGGGGTACAGGGCTTCGTCGGCCTGGCCGCCTTCGACCGGCCGGATCCCGTTGGCCGGCAGGTGCTCGGCCAGCCGCCGCAGCTCCGGCAACGCTTCCGGCCGGGTGTCGCACAGCGCGTCCAGCACGGCCAGTGAGTAACGCAGCTCCAGGGTGCCGCCGGGTTCCGGCTGGGTGGTGATCCGGTGCCAGCAGTAGTCCACCGCGGCGGCCAGCCACGGGTGCGCGGCCACCGCCGGGTCGAGGGCGGCCACCGGCAGGGCCTGGCTGAGCACGGCGGCGGTCAGGTGCAGTGAGGACTCCGCGGGGTCGGCTCCGGCGAACCAGGGCGCGGTGCCGGCGGTCTCGCGCATGGGCAGCACGAACGGCAGGCCGCCGTCGGGCAGGCTGACCGCGCCCAGCCAGTCGCACAGGCCGCGGCTCAGCTCGGGGTCACCGCCGGCCTCGGCGAGCACCTCGAAGGCGTGCATGGCGTTGAGCGGCTGGCTCTCCGGCGAGCGCAGATCGGGTTCCAGCGCCCAGCCGAAGCCGCCGTCGGGGTTGCGGTAGGCAGCCAGCGCGGTGCGCAGCGCGGCGCGGTCCGGCTGCCCGGTCAGCAAGCCGAACCGGCGGCGCTCCAGCAGGCGGCCGTGGGTGGTCAGGAACCGGGATGCCTCGTCGAGTCGCACCCGGCCATGGTGGCCGCCGCGCGCAGCCCCGGCTTGATGAAACCGGCCAGGAAAACGGCTTGGCCCGGATGGCACACTCAGCCCCGATGGAACACGTGATCGTGCGCTTCGACGAAGGCGGCACCTACAGCGACCCCGAGCCCTACCTGGAGCTGCTGCCCACCCTCGCGCCCCAGCTGCCGCCGGGTGCCCGGGCCTTCGCCACCGACCCGGAGCACTACGACTTCTTCGGCAAGCGGTGCGTGAAGGACCTCAAGCCCGCCGAGCTCCGCGCCGACGGCGACCAGCTCGTGCTGGAGCTGCGGCACAACTGCTGGAAGCACGACGCGGACCTGGTGCTGCGCTACACCGGCGTCGCCGAGCACTCCGTCGACCCGTCGGGCGAGCTGCCCAGGGAAGTGTTCCTGGACGAGCTGCTGCCGCACGAGCGCGGGGTGCGGCACGAGATCGTCTGCCTGACCGGGGACATCGTGGTCATCGCCGCGGACGTGACCGCGGAGTGGGTGCCGACCGACTGCACCGGCTAACCGTCGCCGCGCTCGCCGCGCCAGTGCGCGTAGCGGCCGGCCCGGTCGATGGCGCGGATGCGTTTCTCCGCCTCGTCACGGGCGGTCTCGGTGGTGACCACCAGCAGCTGGTCGTCGAACTGGAGCCGGGTCACCGGCTGCGGGGTGAAGCCCTTGCCCGCGCGGACCACCAGGCTCACCGTGGACCCGCCCGGCAGGCGCAGCTCGGAGACGTAGACGCCGTGCAGCTTGGAGCCCTTCGGGATGCGGATCTGCAGCAGCTCCGCGCCCAGCTCGTCCAGCGGACCGGCGTCCACCTGGACCTCCTGCATCTCGCCCCGGCGCACCAGCCCCAGCCAGCGGGCCAGCACCGGCAGCGTGCTGCCCTGGATCAGGGTAAGCAGCACCACCAGCACGAACACCACGTCCACCAGGGTCTGCGCGCCTGCCACGCCCTGGGTCACCGGGATCATCGCCAGCACGATGGGCACCGCGCCGCGCAGGCCGGACCAGGCCAGGAAGGTCTGTTCCCGCCAGGGCAGCCGGAACGGGGTGGCCGAGAGCGCCACCGACAGCGGTCGGGCCACCAGCAGCAGCACGCCACCGGCGACCAGGGCCGGGATCAGCACGTCGAACAGCCGGGACGGCGAGGCGTACAGGCCCAGCAGCACGAACAGGCCGATCTGGGCCAGCCAGCCCAGGCCCTCGGCGAAGGAGAGCGTGTCCGCGCGATGCGGCAGCCGGGCGTTGCCCAGCACCAGCCCGGCCACGTAGGCCGAGAGCAGGCCCGCGCCGTGCACGCCCTGGGCGGCGGCGTAGGCCAGCACGCACACCCCGACCGTCGCGAGTGGATAGAGACCGGTGGCCGGCAGCGCCGCCCGGCGCAACGCGGCCGCGCCCAGCCAGCCCAGCCCGATGCCCAGCGCGGCGCCGACCACCAGCTCGTAGACCACCAGCGCCGGTGTCCACCAGGTGAACGGGTCGGTGCCGGCCAGCAGCACCACGGCCAGGTACACCGGCGCGTCGTTGAGCCCCGACTCCAGTTCCAGCGCGCCGGCCAGCCGTTTGCTCACCCCGACCCCGCGCAGCACGCTGAACACCGCGGCCGCGTCGGTGGAGGAGAGCACCGCGCCCCACAGCAGCGCGGTGCGCCACTCCAGGTCCAGGATCAGGTGCAGCAGCCCGCCGGTGACCGCGATGCTCACCGCGACGGCCACTGTGGACAGTGCGATCCCCAGGCCCAGCGCGGGTTTCACCGCCGACCAGCGGGTGGTGAGGCCACCCTCGGCCAGGATCAGCACCAGCGCGGCGATGCCGAGGGACTGGGTGAGGTCGGCGTCGGAGAACTGGATGCCGAAGCCGGACTCGCCGATGACGAGCCCGATTCCGAGGTACAGCAACAGAGACGGTAGGCCGAGCCGGACGGACACGCGCACGGCGAGCACCGCCACCAGGAGCACCCCGGCGCCGATTCCGAGCACGGTCGTCAGGTCGGTCATACGGCGCCTCCGGACATCAGACTAAAACTCTGGCGTGTCCATTGTGGCTGCTCAGAACCCATTTTTCGGGAATTGCGATGAATCGTGCATGACTCTGTACCCAGAGGCGCTGACCGGGATAAGCTTGGGGAATCACCCCGAACCGTTCTCCTTGCTGAGCAATGCCGCCATCGAGGCGTCCAGGTGCGCCCGCCGCTGCGCGCGCGAACGGGGCATCGCGGCCGGGGCCATCCGGAACAGGTGCGCGTGCCCGAGGTAGGCGCTGTAGGCCAGCACCGCGCGCCGCCTGGCATCCGCCTTGCCGAAGCCGCACTGAGCGAAAAGCGTTGACAGGTAAGCGATCCGGCGGTCGGTCACCCGGTCCAGCACCGGGCGGATGACCGGATCGTCGCCTGCCGCCAGCAGGGCCAGCTCGACCGCGTTGCCCTCGGGCCGGTCCAGCACGCTGGCGAAGAGCAGCCGCAACCGGTGCGCCGGATCGGTTTCCTGTTCGGCCAGCGCGATCACGGCCTCGGTGTGCTCCAGCTCCCAGCGCTCCAGGGTGGCCACCAGCAGCGCCTCCCGGTTGGCGAAATGCCAGTAGGCACTGCCTTTGGTGGCGCCGACCCGGACGGCCAGCGGTTCGATGGCCACCGCGGCGAGGCCGCCCTCGGCGAGTGCGGCCAGCGCGGCGGTGGTCCAGTCCGCGCGGGTCTTCCTGATCTTGGCTGGCACGACCGTACGGTACCGTACGGTCGTGCCGGCCAAGCACCGTCAGGACTTGGCGACCGCGACCCGCACCGCGGTGCCCTCGCCCACCGAGCCGCCGAACCCGGCCTCCCCGGCCGGGCCGTGGGTCAGCGCCACGGCCAGCGTCTCCGCCGCGATGAACTCGGCGAAGCGCTCCACCGCCGGGCGCACCTCATCCGGCACCTCCACGGTCAGCGCGATCCGGTCCGAGACGTCCAGCGCCGCCTCCCGGCGGGCCTGCTGGATCACCCGGACCAGGTCGCGGGCCAGGCCCTCGGCGGCCAGTTCCTCGGTCACCTCGGTGTCCAGCACGACCAGGCCGGAGCCGCCGGGCAGCGCGGTCGCCGCGCCCGGGTCGGAGGAGACCAGCCGCTGCTCGTACTCGGCGGGCAGCAGCTCGATCCCGGCCGCCACCACCGCGCCGGTCTCGCTGGTGGTCCACTCCCCGGCCTTGACCGCCTTGATCACCTTCTGCACGTCCTTGCCCAGCCGGGGGCCGCAGACGCGGGCGTTGACCGCCAGCTCGACCCGGCCATGCGCGGCCACGTCGGTGGTCAGCACCACGTCCTTGACGTTGACCTCGTCCCGGATCAGCTCCTGGAACGGGGCCAGGTCCCCGGCGTAGGGCGCGGCCACCACCAGCTTGGCCAGCGGCAGCCGGACCCGCAGCTTGTTCGCCTTGCGCAGCGACAGCGCGGTGGAGCAGACCTGCCGCACCTCGTCCATGGCCGCGACCAGCTTGTCATCGGCGGGCAGGCCGGCCACCTCGGGGAAGTCGGTGAGGTGCACCGAGCGCTCGCCGGTCAGCCCGCGCCAGACCGCCTCGGTGGTCAGCGGCAGCAGCGGCGCCACCGTCCGGCAGACCACCTCCAGCACGGTGTGCAGGGTGTCCACCGCGTCCTGCTCGCCGGCCCAGAACCGCTCCCGGGAACGGCGCACGTACCAGTTGGTCAGCACCTCCAGGAACTCCCGGACCGCCTGGTGCGCGGTGGACAGGTCGTAGCCGTCCAGCGAGGTGCGCACCGCCTTGACCAGGTCGTGCGTCTTGGCCAGCACGTACCGGTCCAGCACGTGCGCACTGTCGACCCGCCACTTCCCTTCCACCCCGGCCGCGTTGGCGTAGAGGGAGAGGAAGTACCAGGAGTTCCACAGCGGCAGCACGGCCTGGCGCACCGCGTCCCTGATGCCGCGCTCGGTCACGCTCAGGTCGCCGCCCCGGGACACCGGGCTGGCCAGCAGGAACCAGCGCATGGCGTCGGAGCCGTCCCGGTCGAAGACCTCCCGGACGTCCGGGTAGTTCTGCTTCGACTTGGACATCTTCTGCCCGTCGTCGCCCAGCACGGTGCCGTGCACCAGGCAGTTGCGGAAGGCCGGCCGGTCGAACAGCGCGGTGGCCAGCACGTGCATGGTGTAGAACCAGCCGCGGGTCTGCGCGGTGTACTCCACGATGAAGTCGCCAGGGTAGTGGTCGTCGAACCACTCGCGGTTCTCGAACGGGTAGTGCACCTGGGCGAAGGACATCGAGCCGGACTCGAACCAGCAGTCCAGCACCTCCGGCACCCGGCGCATCATCGACCTGCCGGTCGGGTCGTCCGGGTTCGGCCGCACCAGGTCGTCCACCACCGGCCGGTGCAGGTCGGTCGGGCGCACGCCGAAGTCCCGCTCCAGCTCATCCAGCGAGCCGTAGACGTCCATCCTCGGGTAGGCCGGGTCGTCGGAGACCCACACCGGGATCGGCGAGCCCCAGTACCGGTTGCGCGAGATCGACCAGTCGCGGGCGTTCTCCAGCCACTTGCCGAACTGCCCGTCCTTGATGTGCTCGGGCACCCAGTTGATCTGCTGGTTCAGCTCGACCATCCGGTCCTTGAACTGGCTGACCGCGACGAACCAGGAGGTCACCGCGCGCTGGATCAGCGGGCTGTCGCAGCGCCAGCAGTGCGGGTACGGGTGGTCGTAGGTCTCGTGCCGCAGCAGCACGCCCGCGGCCTTGAGGTCGCGGATGATCTGCTTGTTCGCCTCGAAGACGTGCGTGCCCGCGTACGGCGGCACCTCGCTGGTGAACTCGCCCCTGGCGTCGACCGGGACGACCACCTCGATGCCGGCGGCGTCGGTGACGGCCTTGTCGTCCTCACCGAAGGCGGGCGCGATGTGCACAAGGCCGGTGCCGTCCTCGGTGGTCACGTAGTCCGCGCCGAGGATCTGGTGCGCGTTCTCCCGCCCGGCGAAGAACGGGAACACCGGGGTGTACTTGCGGCCGAGCAGCTCGGCCCCGGTGTAGCGGCGCACCACCCGCTCGGCGGCGTCCTCGCCCAGCTCGCGGGCGTAGGCGGCCAGCCTGGCCTCGGCCAGCAGGTACTGCTCGCCCTCGTGCTCGACCACCACGTAGTCCACGTCCGGGTGCACGGCCATGGCCAGGTTGCTGGGCAGCGTCCACGGCGTGGTCGTCCAGACCAGGGCCAGCTCGCCGGACTCCAGCCGCATGCCCACGGTGACCGCGGGGTCCTGCCGGTCGCGGTAGACGTCGTCCATCTTGGTCTCGGTGTTGGACAGCGGCGTCTCGCAGCGCCAGCAGTACCAGAGCACCCGGAAGCCCTCGTAGACCAGGCCCTTGTCCCACAGCGACTTGAAGGCCCACATGACGCTCTCCATGTATGGGAGGTCCAGGGTCTTGTAGTCGTTGTCGAAGTCCACCCAGCGGGCCTGCCGGGTGACGTAGTCCCGCCAGTCGCCGGTGAAGCGCAGCACCGAGGTGCGGCAGGCGTCGTTGAACTTCTCGATGCCCAGCTGCTCGATCTCGGACTTGTGCGTGATGCCGAGCTCCTTCTCCACCGCGACCTCGGCGGGCATGCCGTGGCAGTCCCAGCCGAAGCGGCGCTCGACCCGGCGGCCCAGCATGGTCTGGTAGCGCGGCACCACGTCCTTGACGTAGCCGGTGAGCAGGTGCCCGTAGTGCGGCAGGCCGTTGGCGAAGGGCGGGCCGTCGTAGAAGACGAACTCGTTGCGGCCGTTCTCCCCGGCCGGGCGGTTGTCGATGCTCGCCTCGAAGGTCCGGTCGGCGGCCCAGTAGGCCAGCACGTCCTGCTCCAGCACGGGGAAGGACGGCTGGGCTGGCACGCCCGGCGCGCTGTCGAGTTGGACCTTGGGGTAGGCCATGGGAGGGGTGCTCCTCGCGTGCGGTTCGTCCGGTCTCGTACGGGCTCGTGCCCACACGGGGACGACGCGCCGTGGCCGGCGCTCCGCGGTACCACCCCGCTTGCCAGGCCCTCGCGGGTCTGGCCACTCGTTTCCCGGCTGTGACGGGCCGTCCCGTCCGGTTCTACTGGGGCGGCGGACCGCCTGTTCTTCCGGAGGCTCCCCGGTGATGGCCGGATCGGTGCCTGTGTTGTCAAGAGTAGCCGGGCGGGCAAATCGGTTGCCACCCTGGCCGGGCTGAGGGTCCGTTAGGCCATACAGGTTGCGAAACCCGTTGTGCTCCCCCGAATGGGGTCACTGTGGGTGAGTTGGTACTACTTAGGCAACTTGAGAGTGATCAGACGGGATGCGACTTGGACCGTGCGGCCGGCTCAGCGGGTGCGTCCGGCCCGGTGCGCTGCCGCGAGACCGCGGTCCGGGGTGCAGCGCCCGCAGGGGGTGAAGCCCAGCTCGCGGGCCTCCCGCACGGGCAGGCGCAGCGTGGCCGAGCCGGTGAGCCAGGTGCACTCGGCCAGGTGGTAGCGCGGGTGCTCGTCAACCACCCTGACCTCATCGGCCAGCGAGCTGACGATCAGCAGGTCGGCCGCGTCGGTGTCCTCCTCGCCAGGTTCGGCCGCAGCGCCCGTGGACGGCTTGGCCGGGGACGCCACCTTCACAGTGGCGTCCCCGGCGTCCTCGTCGTCCTCAGGCCCGGTTGCGACCTTCTCCCGCGCGGTGCTGACCGCCTCGGCGTGTTCTCCAGCATCCGGACGGCCGACTTCCCCATCAGCAGCCGGCTCCGGATCCGTGGCGAGCGCCCGGCGTCGGCGCAGGACCCAGTCCGCGAACAGCAGCAGCGCGGCTGCCACGCTCGCGACGACCGAACCCCACGCCCAGGCGGTCACCCCGGAGACCAGGGCGGTGACCAGCAGCCCGAAGGCGGCCAGCACCAGCAGCAGGACCAGGTACAGCACCTGACCTACTCCCTACTGCCCGGGATCAGCCGGCCTCTGCCGCACGGGTGCCGAAGGTGTACCCGGACTGGTTGGCCCGGCTCTCCGTCGGCGCCGCGGGTGCGGCCGAACCCTGGTCGATCAGTTCCTGCAGGCGGGACTCCAGGAAGGTCTTCAACCTGGTGCGGTACTCACGCTCGAAGGTGCGCAGCGTGTCGAGCTTCTTCTCCAGCGCGTTCTTCTCCTGGGTGATGGAGCCCATCACCTCGGTGTGCTTGCGCTGGGCGTCCCGTTCGAGGGCCGAAGCCTTCTCCCTGGCCTGACGCTCCAGGGTCTCGGCACGGGTGCGCGCGTCGTTGAGCATGGTCTCCGCCCTGGTACGGGCCTCGTTGACCATGCTGTCGGCCTTGGCACGGGCCTCGGAGAGCAGCTGCTCGGACTTGGTCCGGGCTTCCGACAGCATGCCGTCGGACTCTGCCTTGGCCTCACCGGTGAGCCGGTCGGCCATCTCCTGAGCCAGGCCGAGGACCTTGGCTGCCTGCACGTGGTGGTCGCCTCCGGGAGAGGTCTGCTCCATCACGCTGGGCGGGGGCACGGGGGTGAGGCGACGCGGCTCGTCGACCGAGCGGACCGGGGAGTGCCCGCCCGCGACGGTCTTGGTCCGCGCGTCCTCGAGCTCAACGCGGGCGTTGCTCAGCTGGCTGTCGAGCTGTTCGACCTGCTGGCGCAGGTCGTTGTTCTCCTCGATCAGCCTGGCGAGCTCGGCCTCGATGAGGTCGAGGAAGGCATCGACCTCGTCCTCGTTGTAGCCCCGCTTGCCTATCGGCGGCTTACTGAACGCCACATTATGAACGTCGGCGGGGGTCAAGCCCATCAGATCACCTCACGCACTCGGGGCAGCTTTTTGATCTCGTTCCCCGTCACGAGATCGGCACCAGCCGCATCAGGATGAACACGACCAGCAGCAGCACCATAATCGACAAGTCCAGTCCGATGCCCCCGATCCGGACCATCGGGATCACCCGACGAGCCAGGGAGACCGGGGGGTCGGTCACTGTGTAGATGGTCTCCAGCGTCACCGCAACCCCGCCCGCCGGCCGCCACTCTCTGGCGAACGATCGGACGAGCTCGACGACCACCCTGGCGGTCAGCAGCAGCCAGAAGGCGAAAAGCAGGTAATAGGCGATGACCCAGACCGGTTGCACGCCTCCACTCTGCCACTTTCTAGCTCTGACTGAAGTAGCCACCCTCCGCCAACCGCCGGCGATCTTCCGCCGTGACGTCGACGTTGGGTGGTGAGAGAAGGAACACCTTGTTGGTGACCTTGTCGATGTCGCCCCGCAGAGCGAAGGCCAGACCGGCCGCGAAGTCCACCAGACGGCGCGCGTCGGCGTCCGCCATGCCGGTCAGGTTGATGATCACCGGGGTGCCCTCGCGGTAGTGCTCGCCGATGGTCCGCGCCTCCAGGTAGCTGCGCGGGGCCAGGGTGGTGATCCGGCTGAGCGGGTGCGAGGGGTGCTCGATGACGGCACGGGTCCGCGGGGCGGGCTCGTGCTGGGTCTTCGGGTCGACGGCCAGCGCGCCGCGGGTGGGCGGCACACTGGAGACGCTCGGTGTCGACGTGGTGGCCGCCCAGGGCCTGCGCGTGCGCGCGGGCTCGGGTTCCGGCTCGTAGTCGTCGACGTCCTCGACCAGCTCAGGGCGGTAGGTGCCGAACCGGCGCCGGCGCGAGCCCCGCTCGGGGTAGGACTCGTAGTCGGCCTCGGCGTAGCGGCGGTCTCCGTAGTCCCGGTCGCCGTAGTCGTCCGCGTACTCCCGGCTGCGGCCGTGGTAGCGGTCGTCCTCTTCGGTGGCGTACCGGTCGACTTCGTCGGCAGGGACCATTCCGAAGTAGGCCTTCAGCTTCTGGAGCGCGCTCATCGCCAGCCCTTCCTACTTCTGGTCGACCTCACCCACCGTGGCCTCCGCTCCACGGGCTAAGGCGAGGTTAGCCGCCGTCCGCCGAGCAACGAGGTTCCGACACGCACACAGGTCGAGCCGTGGTCAATCGCCGCTTCCAAGTCCCCGCTCATGCCTGCGGACACCACGACGGCACCTGCATGCTCGTTCCTTAGACGCGCGGACACCTCAGCGAGTTCCCCGAAAGCGTCATGGGGATTACTACCTAGGGGTGCGACGGCCATCACACCTTTCAGGGTCAGTTCACCCGATCGCGTGATCTTTGCCACCAGTTCAGCGAGTTGATCTTGCGGAACCCCGCCGCGCTGTGGATCACCGTCCAGGCTCAGCTGCACGAGCACGTCCAGCGGGTCCTCCCGCTCCCCCTCGGCGCGGGCCTTGGCCACCGCCTTGGCGAGCGCGTCGGCCAGCCGGACGCTGTCCACCGTCTGGATGACTCCGGCCCAGCGGAGCACCGCGCGGGCCTTGTTGCGCTGGAGCCTGCCGATCAGGTGCCAGCGCGGGTGGATGCCCGCCGCGGCCAGCTCGGCGGCCTTGGCGCTGGCCTCCTGCTCCCGGGACTCGCCGAACTCGGTGCAGCCCAGCTCGGTCAGCAGGGCCACGTCGGAGGCCGGGAAGTTCTTGGTGATGGGCAGCAGCTGGACCTCGCCCGGGTCCCGCCCGGCCTTGGCGCAGGCGGTGGCGATCCGCTCCTGGATCTCGGTCAGCGCCGCGGCCAGCTCGGCCTTGCGCTCCTGTCGGCTCATTCCGCCTCCACCCAGACCACCGAGGCCAGCCGGCCGGTATGACCGTCCCGCCGGTGGCTGAACAGGGTCTTGTCCTCCACCGTGCAGCGCGGGTCCAGCCCGACCTTGGCCACCCCGGCGTCGGCGAGCTGCTGCCAGAGCCCGGCCCGCAGGTCCAGCCCCGGCGTGCCCTTGCGCGTCTTGCAGGCCGCGCCGGGCAGGTGCGCGGCCACGTCGTCCTGCATGGCCTGCGGCACCTCGTAGCACTCCCCGCACACGGAGGGCCCGAGCAACGCCTCCACCCGGTCGATCCGGGCGCCGGCCGCGTCCATCGCGCGCAGCGCCGCGGGCAGCACGCCCACCCTGGCGCCCACCCGGCCGGCGTGCACCGCGGCGACCACCCCGGCCTCGGCGTCGCCGAGCAGCACCGGCACGCAGTCCGCGGTCAGCGCCACCAGCGCCAGCCCGGGTTGCGCGGTGACCAGCGCGTCGGTCGCCTCGGCAGGCGTGTCGCTCGGCCCGTCCACGGTGGTGACCGTGCGCCCGTGCACCTGCTCCATCCAGACCAGCCGGTCCGCGGTCAGCCCGATCCCCTCGGCCAGCCGCTTCCGGTTCGCGCTCACCGCCTCCGGCGCGTCCCCGACGTGGTCGCCGAGGTTGAAGGACTCGTACGGCGCAAGCGAAGCCCCGCCCGCCCGCGTGGTGATAACCCGACGAATGCGCACGCCCGAACGTTAGCGCGCCCCACCCCACCCCCCACCCCCGTGTTGGCCGAACCGGTACCCCGTGTTGGCCGATCCCGCACCGAGTGTTGGCCGAAGTCGTACGGGGTGTTGGCCGTTCTCGTACAAGGTCTTGGCCGGATTGGCGCGGCCTCGGCCAACACCGGGTACGAGATCGGCCAACACGGGTGCCACAACGGCCAACACGGCGTACGAGATCGGCCAACACTCGGGAACGCGAACACGCCGTGTCGCTGGGCGGCACGGCGTGTTGGCGGGGTTTGGGTCAGCGGCGCATGAAGGGGGGGACGTCGACCTCGTCGTCGTCCGGCTCGTCGGTGATCGGGACCGAGCGGGACGGCAGGCTGCCGCCGAGGCCGGAGCTGACCGGGGGCAGGCCGGCGGAGGTGCGCGGCGGCAGCGGGTTCATCGGGTTGGCCTGCGGCGGCTGCGGGGCCGGGGGCTGCTGCACGACCGGCTGCGGCGCGGGCTGGGCCTGCGGCTGCTGGTAGGTCTGCGGCTGCGGAGCCGGCTGGTAGGTCTGCTGCTGGGGCTGGGGAGCCGCCTGCTGCGGTTCCTCGGCCTGCTGGGGGTTGCCGCCGACCTGGCCGGCCTGGGCCGGGGCGACCGGGGCCCGCGAGCTGACCGGGGCGGGCTCCAGCTTCTTGTGCGTCGGCGTGCCGCCGTCGAACCCAGCGGCTATCACGGTGACCCTGACCTCGTCGCCGAGCGAGTCGTCGATGACCGTACCGAAGATGATGTTGGCCTCGGGGTGCGCGGCCTCCTGGACCAGCGAGGCGGCCTCGTTGATCTCGAACAGGCCGAGGTCCGAGCCACCCGCGATCGAGAGCAGCACGCCGTGCGCGCCCTCCATCGAGGCTTCCAGCAGTGGCGAGTTGATCGCCTTGCCCGCGGCCTGCACCGCGCGGCCCTCGCCCCTGGCCGAGCCGATGCCCATCAGCGCGCTGCCCGCGCCGGACATGACGCTCTTGACGTCGGCGAAGTCCAGGTTGATCAGACCGGGGGTGGTGATCAGGTCGGTGATGCCCTGCACACCGGAGAGCAGCACCTCATCGGCCGAGCGGAAGGCGTCCATCAGGCTGACGCCGATGTCGCCCAGCTGCAGCAGCCGGTCGTTCGGGATGACGATCAAGGTGTCGCACTCGTTGCGCAGCGCCTGGATGCCGTCCTCGGCCTGCTTGGCCCGCCGCTTGCCCTCGAAGGAGAACGGGCGGGTGACCACGCCGATGGTCAGCGCGCCGAGCTTGCGGGCGATCGAGGCGACCACCGGCGCGCCGCCGGTGCCCGTGCCACCGCCCTCGCCTGCGGTCACGAAGACCATGTCGGCGCCCTTGATGACCTCTTCGATCTCTTCCCGGTGGTCCTCGGCGGCGCGCTGGCCGACCTCGGGGTTGGCGCCTGCGCCAAGACCGCGGGTCAGCTCACGGCCGATGTCGAGCTTCACGTCGGCGTCTGACATCAGCAAAGCCTGGGCGTCGGTGTTCACCGCGATGAACTCGACGCCCTTGAGCCCAACCTCGATCATGCGGTTCACCGCGTTCACGCCGCCGCCGCCGATTCCGACGACCTTGATCACCGCGAGGTAGTTGTGCGGGGGCGTCATCGGGTCCGCCTTCCTGATCGTGGCTGTGTGTTCCAGTGCTGTGGCTCGCGGGTCTGGACCGTCGCCACCCGGCGCCAGCCCCGTCTCGAAACCCTCAGCCTCAACTGTCGGTTGAGAGTTATGTCAACCCCTGACCATCGAACGGGACGTTATGCACCGTCGGTGTTCTCCGTCCAGCAGCCACGCCGAGTGAACCCGCACACGTAACCCACGATGGAAACTTGTAGGCACGCCCCCACTCCTTCGTCACTCTCCGGTCACACCGTCGAGCAGCTCGCGAATGAGGTCGAGATGACCGGCATGGCGTCCGGTCTCCTCGATCATGTGGGTCAGCACCCAGCGCACGCTTACGTTACCGAGTCGCGGATGAGCGAATGTCGCCGACAGGTCCTTTCGGGCCAGGACCTCCCGGCTGACCGCGCATTCCCGCTCGTACCCGGCCAGCACATCGGCCAGTGTCTGCTCGGCGGGCACCCGGAACTCGGCGTCCGGATCCTCGCCCGCCCACGGCGGTTCGCCGGGCTGGTCGTCCACCCGGTTGCTGAACCAGGCCCACTCCACCCAGCGCAGGTGGTTGACCAGTCCGATCACCGTCATCAGCGGTGAGCTGGGGATCAACGGTTTCCGGGCGTCCACTTCGGACAGTCCGGTGGCCTTCAGGACCACGGTGGCGCGCAGGAAGTCCAGGAAGCCGCACAGGGTGTCGCGCTCGTCGGCGACCAGTGGCGGTTCGGGACGGGTGTCGGTCATCAGACGACAGTAGGCAGGTCCGGGCTGGAGATGTTGAAGATTTTCCCAGGTCGTCCCAGCAACGGCTCCAGCACCTGCGCCTTGCGGCCGGAGTCGGCGGTGCTGCCCCAGCGCACCTCCCGGCCGCCGATGAGCTGCAACCGGACGTCGCCGGGCACCTCGGCGGAGACCTCCAGCACCTCCGGCTTGAGCTTGTCCGGCACCGCGGCCAGCACGTCCACCGCCGCCTTGGCCGCCGGGTCGTCCGGCGCGGCGCTGCGCACCTTGACCACCGGCAGGCCGTCCGGCGGCTTGGGCACGGTGGCGTAGGCCCGGCCGGTGCCGTCCACCAGCTGCGGGCCCTCGGCGCCGTTGAACACCCCGACCGGGGTGCGCTCGTCCACGGTGACCACCAGGCTGCTCGGGAAGGAGCGCTCCACGTTCACCGTGAACACCCTGGGCACGGTGCCGATCCTGGCGGCCACCTCGGCGGTGTCCACCTGGAGCAGCGGGGTGCCCTCCGGCACGTTGGCCGCGGTGCGGATCTCCTCGGCGCTGAGCGCCTTGAGGCCGTCGATCCGCACCTCCCTGACCGCGAACAGCCCGGTGTAGTAGAGCAGGTAGCCGAGGCCGACCAGCACGGTCACCACCGACATCAGCACCCAGGGCCGCAGCAGCCTGCGCAGCTTGGCCACCCGCCGCCGCCCGGCCGGACGGCGGCCCCGCACGGACGCCGGGCGCGGCCGGGCGGCCCTGCGGGGGTCGCTGTACCGCTTGCCGCGCTGCGGCGTCGCGCTCATCGTCCGGCGTCCTCGCCGCCGGCCAGCTCGCCGAGGATCTCCGGGCCGAGCATGGTGACATCGCCCGCGCCCATGGTGATCACCAGGTCACCGGCCTGGACCAGGCCGGCCACCAGCTTGGGCGCGTGGCTGATCGAGGACTCGTAGTGCACCCTGCCCTGCGGCAGTGGCACGCTCTCGGCCACCAGCTCGCCGGTCACGCCGGGCTCGGGCTCCTCGCGGGCGCCGTAGACGTCGAGCACCACCACCTCGTCGGCCAGCGCCAGCGCCTGGGCGAACTCGGCGCAGAAGGCCTTGGTGCGCGAGTACAGGTGCGGCTGGAAGACCACCACCAGCCTGCCCGTGCCACCGACCACCGGCCGGGCGGCACGCAGCTGGGCGTCCACCTCGGTGGGGTGGTGGGCGTAGTCGTCGTAGACCCGCACCCCGGCAGCCTGGCCCTTGAACTCGAACCGCCGCCGGACGCCACCGAAGGCGGCCAGGCCGTTGCGCAGGCCGTCCAGCGGCGCGCCCAGCTCCAGCCCGGCCAGCAGCGCGGCGACCGCGTTGCCCGCCATGTGCTCGCCGGGAACGGCCACCGTGACGGTGACCTGCTCGCCGTTGTGCTCGATGTCCACCTCGCCGCCGGTCGCGGTGGGCCGGTGCACCAGGATGCGGGCGTCCGCGCCCTCAGCGCGGCCGTAGCGCAGCACCCGCACGCCCTGGGCGGTGGCGCGCTCGGCCAGCGCGGCCGAGCCCGGGTCGTCGGCGTTGGCGATCAGCACGCCGCCGGGCTCGATCCGGGTGACGAACTCGTCGAAGACCGCCACGTAGGCCTCGACCGTGCCGTGGTGGTCCAGGTGGTCGGCCTCCACGTTGGTGACCACCGCGACCGAGGGGCTGAACACCAGGAACGAGCCGTCGGACTCGTCGGCCTCGGCCACGAACGCGCCGCCGCTGCCGTGGTGGGCGTTGGCGCCGGAGTCGTTGAGGTCGCCGCCGATGGCGAAGGAGGGGTCCAGCCGGCAGTGCTGCAGGGCCACGGTGAGCATCGAGGTGGTCGAGGTCTTGCCGTGCGTGCCCGCGATGCAGGCCACCCGGTGCCCGGCCATCAGCGCGCCCAGCGCCTCCGCCCGGCGCAGCACGGTGATGCCGCGTTCCCGGGCCGCGGCCAGCTCCGGGTTGCTCGGCCGGATCGCGGTGGAGACGACCACCGCGGTCGGGCCGCCGTCGAGCTGGTCCAGGTTCTCCGCCAGGTGCCCGGTGCTGATCTCCGCGCCCTGCGCGCGCAGGGCCAGCACGGTGGGCGAGTCCTTGGCGTCGGAGCCGGACACCCGCGCGCCGCGGGCCAGCAGGATCCGGGCGATGCCGCTCATCCCGGCGCCGCCGATGCCCACCAGGTGGGTCCGGGCCAGGCGCTCGTCCAGCGGGCCGACCTCCGGGGCGCTCACCGGCGCACCTGGTCCAGCACCATGCGGGCCAGCACCATGTCGGCCTCGCGGTGTCCGCCGGACTGGGCCGCCGCGCCCATCTTGGCCAGCCGCTCCGGGTCCCGCAGCATCGGGATGACCTGATCGGAGATCCGCTGCGCGGTCAGCTCGCTGTCCGGGATGAGCAGGCCGCCGCCGTTGTCCACCACCGGGTTGGCGTTGAGCGCCTGCTCGCCGTTGCCGATCGGCAGCGGCACGAACACCGCGGGCAGGCCGAGCGCGGAGACCTCGGCCACGGTCATCGCGCCGGAGCGGCAGAGCACCGCGTCCGCGGCGGCGTAGGCCAGGTCCATCCGCTCCAGGTAGGGCACCGGCACGTAGGCGGGCGCGTGCGGCACCTGCTGCACGGCCACGGTGTTCTTGGGCCCGTGCGCGTGCAGCACGCCGATGCCGGCGGCGGCGAACTGCCCGGCCGATGCGGAGACCGCGGTGTTGATCGAGCGCGCGCCCTGGGAGCCGCCGACCACCAGCAGGCAGGGGGCGGTGGGGTGCAGGCCGAAGAACCGGCGGGCCTCGTTGCGCAGCGCGGCCCGGTCCAGGGTGGTGATGGACTGGCGCAGCGGGATGCCGATGACCTTGGCGCCGGGCAGGCCGCTGCCGGGCACCGCGGCGGCCACCGCGGCGGCGAAGCGGGCGCCGACCTTGTTGGCCAGGCCGGTGCGCGCGTTGGCCTCGTGCACCACGATCGGCACCCGGCCGCGGGCGGCCAGGTAGGCCGGCAGCGCCACGTAGCCGCCGAAGCCGACCACCACGTCCGCGCCGTGCCGGTCGAAGATCTCGCGGGTGCGGCGGACCGCGTCCCTGACCTTCAGCGGCAGCCGGAGCAGCTCGGGGGTGGGCTTGCGCGGCATCGGCACCGGCGGGATCAACTCCAGCTGGTAGCCGCGGGCCGGCACGATCTTGGTCTCCAGGCCCCGCTCGGTGCCCAGTGCGATCACCCTGACATCGGGCCGGATCCGGCGCACCGCGTCGGCCAGGGCCAGCGCGGGCTCGATGTGCCCGGCGGTGCCGCCTCCGGCGACGACGACACAGGGTCCACTTCGGACGGTTTCACCAGACACTGCGGAAGTCCTCCAGCCCGGTATCCCAGGCATCGACATGGGGGGTGCGGATGGCCGCGAGGGTAACAAAATCCGCCTGTGACACTGCGTGCGCCCGGTGCGCTACGCAGTGCCATGGCCGGTGTCGATCAGCGGATGCGGCCTTCCCGGCTGTTCGGGTATCCCGCTCTGCGCCGCGGATCGGGGCTGCCGGTGTTGCGCCTGGTGCGCCGCCGGTCGTCCTGGGCCGTGGCGGCCTGGTGGGCGGCCGCGCGCACCGGGCGGCCGGCCTGGCGGGGCGGGGTGGACGGGCGGACCGGCTTGCGCTTGGCCGGTGGCCGGTAGGGCTCGGGGGCGGGCAGGCGGAGCAGCTTGCCGACCCGGCCGGGGCCGAGGGTGCGCAGCGCGGCCACGGCCTCTGGCTCGTGCCGGGTGTTGTTGGCCAGGATGCCGAAGACCAGCATGGTCACCGCGGCCGAGGTGCCGCCGGAGGAGATCATCGGCAGGGTCAGGCCGGTGACCGGGAGCAGGCCGACCACGTAGCCGATGTTGATCGCGGCCTGGGCCACCAGCCACACCGTGAGGGTGGCCGAGACCAGCCGGATCCAGGGGTCGGTGTTGCGCTGGGAGATGCGCAGGCCGACGTAGGCGAGCAGGCCGAAGAGCACCAGCACCAGCAGTGCGCCGATCAGGCCGAGCTCCTCGCCGATCACCGCGTAGATGAAGTCGTTGTGCACGTTGGGCAGGTAGCTCCACTTGGCCTTGCCCTGGCCGAGGCCGACCCCGAAGATGCCGCCGTCGCCGAGGGCGTAGAGCGCCTGCGTGGACTGGTAGGAGGCGGTCGGGTCCGCGGTGGGGTCGAAGAAGGAGGTCAGGCGTTCCAGCCGGTAGGCCGCGGACATGGCCAGCGCGATCGCGCCGGTGACCGCGCCGAGGGCGATCACGCCGAACAGCCGCAGCGGCGCGCCGGCGAACCACAGCAGGGACAGCACGATCACCGCGAGGGTGATGGTGGAGCCGAGGTCGGGTTGCAGCATGAGCAGGGCGAACATCATCAGCGCCGCGGGCACCAGTGGCACCAGCAGGTGCCGCCACTGGTGCAGCATGGCGCGTTTGGTGGCCAGCACGTGCGCGCCCCAGAGCACCAGCGCGACCTTGGCCGGTTCCACCGGCTGGAACGACAGCGGGCCGAGCTTGAACCAGCTGCGCGCCTTGTTCAGCTCGGCGCCGATGCCCGGCACCAGCACCAGGATGAGCAGCAGCAGGCTGACCACCATGGCCGGGATGCTCAGCCGGCGCAGGGTTCTGGCCGGCAGCCGCAGCGCGATCCAGAACAGCACCAGACCGACCACCACGTAGGCCAGCTGCTTGCCGAAGATCACGTAGCCGGAGTTGAACTTGTTCAGGCTGTCCGGGATCGAGGCCGACAGCACCATGACCAGGCCGAGGATGGTGAGCAGGCCGAAGATCGCCAGCACCAGGTGGAAGTCGGCCAGCGGCCTGCTCAGCCAGGCGGTCAGCGCCGAGCGCCAGGAGACCCGGGAGGTCCGGCGGGTCCGTCGGGGCATCCCGGCTTCACCCCGCCTCAGGAGCTTGGAGCACCTCTCGCACGGCCTGCGCGAAGGCGCGGCCCCGGTGGGTGTAGTCGGTGAACATGTCCATCGAGGCAGCCGCGGGCGCCAGTAGGACAACATCACCCGGTCGTGCCATTGCGCTCGCCGCTCTCACCACCGAGACCATGGCCTTATCGTCCCCCTCCGTCACCGTGTGCACGGGGACCTCGGGGGCGTGTCGCGCCAGCGCGGCGGCGATCACCTCCCGGTCCTGGCCGATCAGCACCACACCGGCCAGCCGGGGCGCGGCCTCGGCGACCAGCTGCTCCACCGAGGCGCCCTTGAGCAGGCCGCCGGCCACCCAGATCACCCGGTCGTGGGCGTGCAGGGAGGAGGCGGCCGCGTGCGGGTTGGTGGCCTTGGAGTCGTCGATGTAGCGGACACCGTTGACCTCGGCGACCGGGCTGGCCCGGTGCGCGATCGGCTGGAAGTTCGCCAGTCCGGTGCGCACCGCCTCGGCGGGGACGCCGTGCGCGCGGGCCAGCGCGGCGGCGATGAGCGCGTCCGCGATGCCGGGCGGTCCCGGCGGGCGGATCGCGGCGGCCTCGGTGAGCACGGCCTCGTCCACCCGGTCCACCAGGTTGCCGCCGGAGACGCCGAACTGGCCGGGTTCCGGCTCGCCCAGGGTGACGCCGATCTTGCGCGGAGCCGGGCACCCGGCCAGCAGCCCGGCCACGATCGGGTCGTCCAGGTTGCCGATGGCGACCTTGCCGGTGAGCACCGCGGCCTTGGCGCCCGCGTAGGCGTCCAGGGACCCGTGCCAGTCCAGGTGGTCCTCGGCGATGTTGAGCAGCGCGCCCGCGCTGGGCCGCACCGAGGGCGACCAGTGCAGCTGGAAGCTGGACAGCTCCACGGCGAGCACCCGGTGCCCAGCGCGGACCGCGTCCACCACCGGCAGCCCGACGTTGCCGCAGGCCACCACGTCCGCGCCGGCCGCGCGCAGGATGTGTTCCAGCATGCCGACGGTGGTGGTCTTGCCGTTGGTGCCGGTGACCACCAGCCATTCACGCGGGCCGTCCGGGGCCTCCTGGTCCAGCCGCCAGGCCAGCTCGACCTCGCCGATGACCTCGATGCCCACGGCGGCGGCCGCGGCCAGCAGCGGGGTGTCCGGCCGCCAGCCCGGGCTGGTGACCACCAGGTCGGTGCCCGGCGGCGGCTCGGTGAGCGCGAGCGCGGCAGGGTGCTCGGTGATCGCGGCCAGCCTGGCCTCGTTGCCGTCGGTGACGGTGACCTTGGCGCCGAGCTCGGCCAGGGCCTGGGCGGCGGACAGGCCGGACACCCCGGCCCCCGCGACGAGGACCGAGGCGCCGCTGAACTGGGACGGGCTCATCCGCCCGAGGCCAGCCACTCGCTGTAGAACAGGCCGAGGCCGATCATGCAGCAGATGCCGCCCATCAGCCAGAACCTGATGATCACCGTGGTTTCCGCCCAGCCGGCCAGCTCGAAGTGGTGGTGGAACGGCGCCATCCGGAACAGTCTTCGTTTGGTGGTGCGGAAGACCATGATCTGCAGGCTGACCGAGAGCACCTCGACCACGAACAGGCCGCCCACCACGAACATCAGCAGCTCGGTGCGGGTGGTGATGGCCAGACCGGCGACCAGGCCGCCGAGGGCCAGCGAGCCGGTGTCGCCCATGAAGATCTTGGCCGGGGCCGCGTTCCACCAGAGGAAGCCGACGCAGCCGGCCATCGCCGCGGCGGCCACGATCGCCAGGTCCAGCGGGTCGCGGACGTAGTAGCAGGCCGGGTTGAGGCGCTCGGAGCAGTCCAGCCGGAACTGCCAGAACGAGATGACCACGTAGGTGCCCAGCACCATCGCCGCGGTGCCCGCGGCCAGGCCGTCCAGGCCGTCGGTCAGGTTGACCGCGTTGGACCAGCCGGCCACCAGCAGGTTGCAGAAGATGATGAACCCGATGGCGCCGAAGGAGATGATCGAGATGTCCCGGACGAAGGACAGGTTCACCGAGGCAGGGGTGAGGTGGTAGTCGCTGGCGTCCGGGAACTGCAAGACGAGGTAGCCGAAGATGGTCGCGGTGAGCACCTGGCCGACGATCTTCGCGGTGCCGGACAGGCCCAGGTTGCGGGCCTTGCGGATCTTGATGAAGTCGTCCAGGAAGCCGACCAGGCCGAGGCCGGTGGTCAGGAACAGCACCAGGATGCCGGAGGCGGTCGGGCCGACCTGCTCGTTCGCTCCCCTGGTCAGGTAGACGAACAGGTGGCTGGTCCCGTAGCCGGCCCACATGGCCAGCAGGATCGCGATACCGCCCATGGTGGGGGTGCCGCGCTTGGTCTGGTGGTGCTGGGGACCCTCTTCCCTGATCTCCTGGCCGAAGCCCTGCCGGGAGAAGACCTTGATCAGGTAGGGGGTGAGCAGGATGGAGACCATCAGCGCGATCGCGGCCGCGACGAGAATGCCCTTCACGCGGTGTCACCGCCATCGAGCAGCGCGTCGGCGACCCGCCACAGCGCGGCCGCCTTGCTCGCCTTCACCAGCACGACGTCCCCTGGCCGCACCTGTTCGCGCAGCAGCGCGATGGCGGCGTCGACGTCCGGCACGAGTACGGACTCCTCTCCCCATGACCCTTCGAGGTACGCGCCCTGGTGCATCGCGGCTGCCTGCTCGCCGATCACGACGAGCCGGTTGACGTCCAACCGGACCGCGTACCGGCCGATCGCGTCGTGCGCGGCGATGCTGTCCTCGCCCAGTTCGGCCATCACGCCGAGCACGGCCCAGCTGCGGCGGCGCGGCTCCGTGCGGCTCATGGCGGCCAGGGTCTTGAGCGCGGCGCGCACCGACTCCGGGTTGGCGTTGTACGAATCGTTGACCACCGTGACGCCGTCGTCGCGGGTGGTGACCTCCATGCGGCGGGCGGAGACCCGTCGCGCCGCGGAGAGCCGGTCGGCGACCTCCGCGGGTGTCGCGCCCAGTTCCAGCGCGACCGCGGCGGCGGCCAGCGCGTTGGACACGTGGTGCACGCCGTGCAGGCCGAGCTTCACCTCCGCCTCCCCCTGCGGGGAGACCAGGCGGAAGGTGGCGCGGGCCTGCTCGTCGAGGTCGACGTCCTCGGCGCGCACGGTGGCCTTCGGGTCGGTCCCGAAGAAGACGATCTTGGCTTTGCTGCGCTCGGCCATCGCGGCGACCAGCGGGTCGTCGGCGTTGAGCACGGCGACCCCGCCCTCCGCGGCCGAGGGCAGCGACTCGGGCAGCTCGCCCTTGGTCTGGGCGACCGCCTCCTGGGAGCCGAACTCGCCCAGGTGCGCGGAGCCCACGTTGGTCACCACGCCGATCCGCGGCGGCGCGGTCCGGCACAGCTGGCCGATGTGGCCGACGCCGCGGGCGGAGAGCTCCAGCACCAGGAAGCGGGTGGCCGCGTCGGCGCGCAGCGCGGTCCACGGGTGGCCGAGCTCGTTGTTGAACGAGCCGGGTGGCGCGACCGTGGGGCCCATCGGCTCCAGGACCTGGGCGATGAGGTCCTTGGTCGAGGTCTTGCCGGAGGAGCCGGTGACCCCGACCACGGCCAGGCCCGCGCGGGCCAGGGTGTCCACGGAGAGCCGGGCGAGCTTGCTGAGCGCGGCAAGTACCGCGGCGCCGGAGCCGTCGGTGTCGCCGGTGAGCACGTAGGAGCTGTGGTTGGCCTCGGCCACCGGCGGCACGATCACCGCGGGCGCGTCCACCTCCCTGGCGGCCAGCACCCCGGCCGCGCCCGCCTGGACGGCGGCGGCGGCGAAGTCGTGGCCGTCCACCTGCTGACCGGGCAGCGCCAGGAACAGGCCGCCCTGGGTCAGCTGGCGGGAGTCGAACTCCACGCTGCCGGTGATCTTCGGGCTGCCGTCGGTGTTGTGCAGGCGCCCGCCGACCGCCTCGGCGATCTCGGCGAGACTGAGCGGAATCATGAACCCTCCGTGGGGTGGACGCCGGAAGCGGCGCCCGGGTTGTCAGTCAGCCGCGCGTCAATGGCCTCGGCCAGTACCTGGCGGTCGTCGAACGGATGCACGACCCCGTTGATCTCCTGCCCCGTCTCGTGGCCCTTGCCCGCGACCACCACCACGTCGCCGGGTCCCGCGCGGCGGACCGCCTCGCGGATGGCCGCGCCGCGGTCGCCGACCTCGACGACCTCGCCGCGCTCGCTCTCCGGCACGGCGCGCGCGCCGGCCAGCATGGCGGCCCTGATCTCGGCAGGATCCTCGGTGCGCGGGTTGTCGTCGGTGACGATGGTCAGCTCGGCGCGGCGGGCCGCGGCCTCGCCCATCAGCGGGCGCTTGGCGCTGTCCCGGTCGCCGCCGCAGCCCAGCACCAGGATGATCCGGCTGTCCTTGGCCTGTTCGCGCACCGAGTCCAGCACCGCGGCCACCGCGCCGGGCTTGTGCGAGTAGTCGACCACGGCGGTGAAGTCCTGGCCGCGCACCACCCGTTCCATCCGGCCGGGCACGTCCACACTGGATAGGCCCTCGATGATGGCCGCGTCCGGCACCCCGGCCGCGTGCAGGCAGGCCGCGGCCAGCAGCGCGTTGGCCACGTTGAAGTCGCCGGGCAGCCGGATGGCCAGCTTCAGCTCGATGCCGTCCGGGCCGACCGCGCGGAAGCGCTGGATGCCGGTGGTCTCGGTGCTGATCTCCAGTGCCCGCCAGGTCGCCTCGCCGCCGAGGGAGACGGTGACGGTGTCCTCGGTGACCAGCCTGCGGCCCCACTCGTTGTCCACCACCACGACCGCCTTGTCCGCGCGGCCGTCGAACAGCTTGGCCTTGGCGGCGAAGTAGTCCTCCATGTCGGCGTGGAAGTCCAGGTGGTCCTGGGACAGGTTGGTGAAGGCGCCGACCGCGAAGTGGGTGCCGGCGACCCGGCCGAGGGACAGCGCGTGGCTGGAGACCTCCATCGCCACGTCGCTGACCCCGCGCTCCAGCATCAGCGCGAACAGCGCTTGCAGGTCAGGGGCTTCCGGGGTGGTGAACGCGCTGTCCAGGCGCTGCCCGGCGATCACGGTGGCGACCGTGCCGATCAGCCCGGTGGTGCGGCCGGCGGCGCGCAGCCCGGCCTCGATCAGCGTGCTGACGGTGGTCTTCCCCGAGGTGCCGGTGATGCCGATGATGGACAGCCGGTCGGAGGGGTTGCCGTAGATCCGCGCGGCCAGCGCGCCCAGCACTGCCCGCGGATCGGGGTGCACCAGCACGGGCAGGCCGGACTCGCGCACCTCGGGCAGTTCCGCGCCCGCGGCGTCGGTGAGCACCGCGACCGCGCCGCCCCGCACCGCCTGGGCGGTGAACGCGGCCCCGTGCGCGCGGGCGCCGGGCAGACCGGCGAAAAGATCTCCTGGCTGGGCCTGCTGGGCGCGCAGGGTGGCGCCGGTGACCCGGACCGCTGCGTGCTCGCGTCCGTTGTCACCAGCGAGAACGGCGCCGACCATGCCGGCTAGCTCGTCCAGTCGGACCGGCTCGGTCAGCGAGGGACGAGGCGGGGCTGTAGCGACCACTGATGGCACGCGCGAGAGGCTACCGGCGTGCGCTGAGTGGCCTAGCACGGCCCGACTGTGCTACTGGGCGTGATCCACCGCCGCCATACGTGAGATGGGTTCACATTTACCGGGACCCTCGCTACCTTCAAGCCAACGCTTGCCGTGTCCCAGGTCACAGCCACCACTGGCCGGAAGGGCTGAACCCCATGCGCCTGCACCGCATCAGACCTGCCCTGACCCTCGCCCTGGCCGCCCTGCTCGGCGCCGGGGTGCTGACCCAGCTGGACCCGGCGTCGGCCGAGCCCGCGGACACCTACCTGGTGGGCCGGGGCATCGCCGATGTGACGGGTGAACCGGCCGAGCGCGGCATGATGGGCTACGCCAAGCTGGACCAGCAGACCGCCGGGATCCACCAGCGGCAGCGGTCCAGGGCGTTCGTGGTGGCCGACTCCGGTGGGGCGCAACGGGTCGCGCTGGTCACGGTGGACGTGGGGCAGATCTTCGCCAGTGTCCGGCAGGCGGTGCTCAAGCGGCTCGGGCAGGAGCTGGGCGGGCAGTACACCGACGCGAACCTGTCGCTGTCGGCCACGCACACCCACTCCGGGCCGGGCGGGTACTCGCACTACTCGCTCTACAACATCACGACTTTCGGCTACCACGACGACACGTTCAAGGCGATCGTGGACGGCATCGTGCAGTCGGTGAAGCTGGCGCACCAGGACCTGGCGCCGGGCACGGTGCGGCTGGGCAAGGGCGAGCTGCGGGATGCCAGCGTGAACCGGTCGCGGCGGGCCTTCGACCGGAACCCGGCCGCGGACAAGGCGTACTTCCCGGAGGGCATCGACCCGCAGACCACGTTGCTGCGCTTCGAGCGCGGCGGCAAGCCGGTGGGCGCGCTGAACTTCTTCGCCACCCACGGCACCAGCCTGCGCGGCGACCACAAGCTGATCTCCGGTGACAACAAGGGTTACGCGTCCTACCACTGGGAGCGCGATGTCAGCGGGGTGGACTACCTCAGCGGCTCGCCCGGTTTCATCGCGGCCTTCGCGCAGACCAGCGCCGGTGACATGAGCCCGAACCTGGCGCTGAAGCCGGGCACCGGTCCCACCGGCGACCACATCGCGAACACGAAGATCATCGGCGAGCGCCAGTTCGCCGCGGCCAAGCGGCTGCTGGACGGCGGCGGCACCGCGGTCACCGGCAGCATCGGCTCCCGGATGTCCTTCGTGGACTTCAGCAACGTCGCGGTGCGCCCGGAGTTCACCGGCGACGGCGCGGCGCACCAGACCTGCGGCGCGGCCATGGGCGCGGCCTTCGCCGCGGGCAGCACCGAGGACGGGCCGGGTCCGGACATCTTCAAGGAGGGGGTCGGCAACAACCCGCTGATCGAGCTGGTCACCAAGGCCCGCTACCAGGCATCGCCGGAGCTGCGGGCCTGCCAGGCGCCCAAGGACATCCTGCTGGACACCGGCGCGCTGGGCCTGACCCCGAAGATCCTGCCGGTGCAGGTGCTCAAGATCGGCCAGTTCTACCTGGCCACCCTGTCCAAGGAGACCACCATCGTGGCCGGCCTGCGGCTGCGCAGGACGGTGGCCGCGGCGACCGGGGCCCCGCTGGAGAACGTGCTGGTCTCGGGCTACACCAACGACTACTCGGGTTACCTGACCACGCCGGAGGAGTACGACCAGCAGGACTACGAGGGCGGCCACACCATGTTCGGCCGCTGGGCGCTGCCTGCCTACCAGCAGGAGTTCGCCAGGGTCGCGGCCGACCTGAAGGCCGGACGCGGCACCAGCCCCGGCCCCGCGGTGCCGGACCTGTCCGGCTCGAAGTGGACCGTGCAGCCCGGCGTGGTCCTGGACGCCCCGCCCATCGGCCACAACTTCGGCGACACGGTCACTCCCCCGTCGGCCGCCTACACCAAGGGCCAGCAGGTGAAGGTCGAGTTCGCCGGCGCACACCCGAACAACAACCTGCACCGCGGCGGCAGCTACCTGGAGGTCCAGCGCCAGGAGGGCAGCGGTTGGAAGCGGGTCGCCGACGACGGCGACTGGTCCACCAAGTTCCACTGGGCCCGCTGGGGCGTGGCCGCCTCCCGCGTCACGGTCACCTGGGACATCCCAGCCAACACCCAGCCCGGGAAGTACCGAATCGTGTACTCCGGCGACGCGAAAGCCTTGTCCACCAAGATCACCGCGTTCACAGGCACGTCGCCGGAGTTCACGGTGAACTAGACCGGCAACACCCGCCCCAGGAACTCCTCCGTCAACCGCCAGGCCCTGGCCGCCGCCTCCGGGTGGTGGAAAGCCGGGGCCATGCGGTTGTGGAAGGCGTGCCCAGCGTCCTCCTGGACGTGCAGCTCAACATGCGGCTTGCCCTCGGCCGCGGCTTCCACCTTGGCGATGTCCGCGCGGGCGATGTAGGGGTCGTCGCCGCCGAAGTGCATCAGCGTGGGCACGCTGATCTTGTCGAGCAGGGCCGCATTGTCCGGCACAACGGAGCCGTAGAAGGAGACCACGGCATCCGGGTTTCCCTGCGCGCCAAGGAAGAAGGTCATCGACCCCCCGAAGCAGAAGCCCAGCGCGCCGACGGGCTGACCGGCGACCTCGGGCAGTCCGCGCAGGACGTCGAGGGAAGCCTGGCAGTCGACGACGCCACGGGGGAAGTCGTACTGGCCGACGAGCGCCATGGAGGCTTGCAGACCGGCGTCGTCGTGACCGGCGGCCCAGTTGCGGTGCTGCCGCCAGAAGAGGTCGGGAGCGGCGACCACGTAACCGAGGGCGGCCAGATCCTCGGCCACCGCCTTGACGTAGGGGCCGACGCCGAAGATCTCCTGGACGAGCAGGATGCCGGGGCGCGGAGCGGGGGCTTCGGGAAGCCAGACGGTGAGGTCGAAGGTGCCGTCGGAGACGGTGACGGTCTCCATGCGCGTCGTCATTTGCGCCATGTTAGGAGCACCGATGCGCCGGGGTTCGGGCGCAGCCCGGGGGTGAAAACCCACAAAGCGGGCCTCTCGTCTTCTCCGTACGGCCTGGAGACTGCTGACCGCGCCTCCCCGCCCGGCCCCTGCAACCTGTCGCCGCCCTAGCCGCCCAATGTGACGGGGGCCGGGTGGGGAGGTGTGGTTTGCTGTCGGAAGGTCGTGCGGAGAAGACGAGAGGGTCGCGAGCACGCTGGAATCGGCCCCGGCAGCCCAGACCCCGCCCCGCAACCTGCTCATCTCCGGCTTTTGATCTGTCACACCCCTCCGGTGGTCTGCCCGTCCGGCGAGGACATTCTTTTCGCTTTTGATCTTAGGTTTTCAGGCGAAGATCAAAGTCAAGAGCGTCCTCGCCGGACGGGCAGGAATCAAAGCATGGGGGGGGAAAATCAAAGGCCAAGACGCAGGCGGGTCTTGAGGTTCCCCATGCCCGTCAACCCTCCGAAATCAAACCACATCCCAGCCCACGGCCGCCCTCGCGTTGCGTGGCCTTGGCGGCGGTTGCTGTGTGCGTCCGTGGGCTGGGATGCGGTGTGATGTCTCCAGGTTGACGGGCATGGGGAACCTCAAGACTTCGGTGGATGTTTGAAAAGCTACCCCGTCGCGAGCCCGTCGCTGGGTTGTTCGCTAGCGCTTTGCTTTTCGCGTGCGGCTGACTAGGAAAACCACTGCGGCCGCGCCAACTCCGGCCAGCAGGATCGCGCCCCAGGATGTGCCGCCGGTGCCGCCCTCTTCTGTGGGTTGGCCCGCTGCCTGGTTCCCGGTGCCGTTCGGGGCCTTCGTCTCCGACTTCTGGGCTGGGGCTGGGGCGTTGCCGCTGGCGAACTTCACCGCGCCGGGGACCGCTCGGATGGGGTCCATTTCCTCGGAGCCGGAGAGCAGGGTGCCGTCTGGTTCGAATGCGATGGCTTCGCCCTGGGACTCGTTCGGCAACGGGATTCGCACCGGGTCGCGTTTCAGTGCCTCGGCCAGGTCGCCGTCCGGGGCTGGGAACAGGAGGGCGTCGGTGTAGGTGCGCAAGGCGGCCATGGTGCCGTCTTGGTTCACCGCGCCGCCGGTTACCAGGACTGAGCCGATGCCGCCTACCGGGCCGCCGGGGGTGCTGGTGGTGGGGATGCGGATGGTGCCGACCTTTTCCAGCGCGGTGGGGCCGGGAGCGGTCAGTGCCTTTCCGGGGCGGTAGATGCCCGCCGCCGCGAAGGGCTCTTTGGTGACGATGTACGGGGTGCCTTTGCGGTCCAGCAGCAGGGCCTCGGCGTCGTGGGGGCCGTCGGGGTAGGTCAGGCGGTAGAGGGTGGCCTTGCCGTTGGGGGACAGGGCGTGCAGGGCGATGTTGTCGCGTTTTTTGGCGTTGTCGCCGGTGTCGGCCAGCCACAGGGTGCCGTCGGCGGCTCTGGCCAGGTCTTCGACGTCGAAGGGGTCGGTGGCGTTGGTGATGGTGCGCTCGACCTTGCAGTCCGGGGTGAGGACCAGGACCTGGAGGCGTGAACCGCCGTCGGCCATGGCGTACCAGCGTTTGCCGTCGCTGGCCAGGCCGCTGAGCTCCTTCAGGCGTTTGTCGGTGTAGCGGCACTTCTCGACCGGGGCCGGGGGGTCGGCCTCGGCCAGTGCGGGGGCCGCTGACGTGCACAACAGCGCCACTGTGGTTGCCAGCAGCGCTGTTGTGCGGGTCAGCAGCCTTCTCACGCGCGGTGGTCCGCGAACTCGCCCAGTTGTCCGGCCAGTTCCGGCTTGACCCTGGCGCGCAGCTCGGTGCCGTCCTCGGTGTGCTTCTCGGTCAGCACCTCGCCCTCGGTGTGCACCCGGGAGACCAGCTCGCCCCTGCTGTACGGGATGAGCAGCTCCACCAATACCTCCGGCCGCGGGATGCGGTCGGCGAGCAGGGCGCGCAGGGAGTCGATGCCCGCTCCGGTGTGCGCGGAGACGAACACCGCGTCCGGGAACAGGTGGCGCAGCCGGGTCGCGGTCAGCTCGTCGGCCTGGTCCAGCTTGTTCACCACCAGGATCTCCGGCGGCATCGGCGTTTCCCGGTTGGCGATGATCTCGGTGAAGACCTCGCGCACCGCGGAGACCTGGCGTTCCGGCAGCGGGTCCGAACCGTCCACCACGTGCAGGATGAGGTCCGCGTCGGCGACCTCCTCCAGGGTGGAGCGGAAGGACTCGACCAGCTGGTGCGGCAGGTGCCGCACGAAGCCGACCGTGTCGGTCAGGGTGAAGCCGCGGCCGTCCGGGGTCACCGCGCGCCGGGTGGTCGGGTCCAGAGTCGCGAACAGCGCGTCCTCGACCAGCACACCGGCGTTGGTGAGCGCGTTGAGCAGGCTGGACTTGCCCGCGTTGGTGTACCCGGCGATGGCCACGTTCGGCACCAGGTTGGCCACCCGCATGCCGCGTTTGGTCTCCCTGACCGTGCCCATCGCACGGATCTCCTTGCGCAGCTTGGCCATCCGCTTGGTGATCCGCCTGCGGTCGGTCTCCAGCTTGGTCTCACCGGGACCACGCAGACCCACACCGGCGTTGCCACCGGCGCGGCCGCCGGCCTGCCTGGACAGCGACTCACCCCAGCCGCGCAGCCTGGGCAGCAGGTACTGCAACTGGGCCAGCTCGACCTGCACCTTGCCGGCCCGCGAGCTGGCGTGCTGGGCGAAGATGTCCAGGATCAGCGCGGTCCGGTCGACCACCTTGACCTTGAGCTTCTCCTCCAGCTGACGCAGCTGGCCGGGCGAGAGCTCACCGTCGCAGATGACCGTGTCGGCGCCGGTCGCGATGACCGACTCGCGCAGCTCCAGGACCTTGCCCGAGCCGATGTAGGTGGCCGGGTCCGGTTTCTGGCGGCGCTGGATGAGTCCTTCCAGGACCTCCGCGCCCGCGGTCTCGGCCAGCCGGGCCAGCTCCGCGAGCGAGGCTTCCGCCTCCTCGGCGTCGCCCTCGGTCCACACGCCGACCAGCACTACCCGCTCGAGCCGGAGCTGCCGGTACTCGACCTCGCTGATGTCCGCGAGTTCGGTGGACAGCCCGGCGACCCTGCGGAGCGCGGCACGGTCGGCCAGTTCCATCTCGCCGGTCGAGAGGATGTCCGTCTCGTCGGCCTGTGTCATGAATTCCGTCATACGCCACCCAGTATCCCACGTTCCGCCAGCGATTTCCGGGGCGAAGCGGGGGTTTCGGGTCACCCACCACCGGATGGGTGACCCGAACGGGTGAGTCAGGGGGCCAGCACGATCCGGCCGCGGTACCCACCGGCCGCCAGCTTCGTGTAGGCCTCGGTGACCTGCTCGAACGGCAGCACCTCGGACACCCGCACGCTCAGCTCGCCCTTGGCCACCAGCTCGGACAGCTCGGCCAGCCGGGCCCCGTCCGCGGTGGCCAGCACCGCGAACACCCGCACGTCCCGGTCGCTGTCCGGCTTGCTGCCGTCCACGCTGATGAAACCGCCGCCCCCGCGCACCGCGGCGAGCGCCGCCTCCCCCACGTTCGCCGCGTCGATCACGCCGTCCACCTGCCCGAACGTGGTCAGCGACGCGCCGCGCGGGATGAACTCGGCCGCGCCGAAGCCACGCACCAGCTCCTCGTCAGCGGCACCGGCGGTGGCGATCACCCGCAGCCCGCGCGCCGTGCCCAGCTCCACCGCGTACCCGCCGACCCCGCCCGCCGCGCCGGTGACCAGCAGCGTGCTGCCCTCTGCCAGCTCCAGCAGGTCGATGGACTGGTCCGCGGTCAGCGAGTTCAGCGGCAGGCTGGCCGCCTCCGCGGCGGTCCTGCCAGCCGGGAACGGGGCGAGGGCGGTCGCGGGCAGCACCGCGTACTCGGCCTGCACGTCCGGCACCCGGTCCACCTGGTCGGACAGGCCGATCACCCGGTCGCCGGCCGCGTAGCCGGTGACGCCCTCGCCGACCGCGTCCACCACCCCGGCCACGTCCCAGCCCACGCCGTAGGCCTCGGCCTCGGGCAACTGGCCCCTCTTGACGAAGAACCCGTTCGCGCTGAGCAGGTCCACCGGGTTGAGGGCGGCCGCCTCCACCTTGATCCGCACCTGGCCCGCGCCGGGCTCGGGCACAGCCACCTCCGCGACCTCCAGCACCTCGGGGCCGCCGAACTTCTTGATCAGAATCGCTCGCATGACGCAAAACGTAGAGTGAGCTACTCTCCATCGGGAAGTACGTACCTGGAAGTGCGTATCTAACCCAGAGGAGAGCGATGGCCACGTTGACCGCGGCCCAGCGCAGAGAAGCCGAACGCGAGGCCTACGACGCCTACCTGGCGGCCTGCCCGACCCGGAACCTGCTGGACCGGATCAGCGACAAGTGGGTCACCCTGCTGCTGTGCGCGCTGGAGGACGGGCCGCGCCGGTACAACGAGCTCTCCCGCAAACTGGCCGGGATCAGCCAGAAGATGCTCACCCAGACCCTGCGCACGCTGGAGCGCGACGGCCTGGTCACCCGGGAGGTGACCCCGTCGGTGCCGGTGCGGGTGGACTACGCGCTGACCCCGCTGGGCGTGAGCCTGCACGCCACCGTGCAGCAGCTCAAGCTGTGGGCCGAGGCCAACATGGACGAGGTGTACCTGGCCCGCGCGGGTTACGACGCGCGGACCGAGTCCCACCAGGACTGAGCCAGCACACCCCTGGCGACCTCGACCGCCGGGCCGGTGAGCGTGGCCCGCTGGGCCTCCACCGCGACCCTGACCTGGCCGCCGGGGATGTCCACGGTGACCTCGCCGGTGCCGCGCCCGGTCAGGTGCAGCGCGGCGGCCGCGGTGGCCACCGTGCCGGTGCCGCAGGAGCGGGTCTCCCCCACGCCGCGCTCGTAGACCCGCATGCGCAGCGCGCCGGGGCCCAGGGTGCGCACGAACTCCACGTTGACCCCGCGCGGGAACACCGCCGGGTCGTGGCCGGGCGCGGTGCTCAGGTCGAGCTCGTCCAGCCCGCCGTCCAGCGGGCAGACCAGGTGCGGGTTGCCCACGTCGACCGCGACCCCCGGGTACTCCCGGCCGCCCAGGGTGGCGGTGGAGCGGCCGAACACGGTGACCGGGCCCATGTCCACGGTGACCGTGCCGTCGGCGTGCGTGCGCACCGGCCGGATCCCGGCCCTGGTGCCCACCGCGAACTCGCCAGCCCCGGCCAGGCCCTGGTCGACCAGGTAACGGGCGAAGACGCGGACGCCGTTGCCGCACATCTCGGCGATGGAGCCGTCGGCGTTGCGGTAGTCCATGAACCACTCGGCGGAGTCCACCCCGGCCGGGGCGTCGGCGAGCTTGGCGGTGCGCACCACGCGCAGCACCCCGTCCGCGCCCAGCCCGCGCTGCCGGTCGCACAGCGCGCGCACCAGCGCCTCGGTCAGCTCCAGCTCCCCGTCCTCGTCGGGCAGGACCACGAAGTCGTTCTCAGTGCCGTGCCACTTGGCGAACTCCACACCAGCCACCCGTTCAGACTACGTCCAGCACGGCCTGGTCAAGGCCGGGGTCCGCCGGGTCGAACCAGTGCGTGCGCTTGTCCCTGCGGAACCAGGAACGCTGCCGCCGGACGAACCGCCGGGTGGCCCGGGTGGTCAGCTCGGCCGCGGTCGCCAGGTCGTGCTCGCCGTCGAAGGCGGCCAGCACCTGCTGGTAGCCCAGCGCCCTGGACGCGGTGAGCCCGTCCCGCAGCCCGGCCGCCTCCAGCGCGCGCACCTCCTCGACCAGCCCGCCCGCGAACATCCCGGCCGTGCGCTGCTCGATCCGGGCGTCCAGCGCGGGCAGCTCGGGGGCCAGGCCGATGATCACCGTGTCGTAGCGGGGTGGCCCTGGCGTGGGCAGGGTCGCGGAGAACGGCTGCCCGGTGAGCCGGATGACCTCCAGCGCGCGCACCACCCGGCGCCCGTTGCTGGGCAGGATGGCCGCGGCGGCCACCGGGTCCTGCTCGGCCAGCCGGTCGTGCAACACCGCCGAGCCGACCTCGGCCAGCTCGGCCTCCAGCTCGGCGCGCAGCTCGGGATCGGTGCCGGGGAACTCCAGGTCGTCCAGCACGGACTGCACGTACAGCCCGGACCCGCCGACCAGGATCGGCACCCGGCCCGCCGCCAGCAACTGCTCCACACAGGCCCTGGCCGCGCGCTGGTAGGCGGCCACCGCGGCGGTCTCGGTGACCTCCAGGACGTCGAGCAGGTGGTGCGGCACGCCCTCCCGCTCGGCCTCGGTGAGCTTGGCGGTGCCGATGTCCATGCCCCGGTAGAGCTGGGAGGCGTCCGCGTTGACCACCTCGCCGCCCAGCCGCTTGGCCAGCCGCACGCCCAGCCCGGACTTGCCGGAGGCGGTGGGACCGACGATCGCGATGGGGCGCGGGGGAGGCACCCGAACAGCCTAGAACTCCGCGCGCTCCCGCCAGGTGGCCACGTGGTACCCCACGCCGTAGGGGCAGTCCGAGTACAGCAGCTCGGCGTCCCAGCGCTGGCCCGCCGTGGCGGCCCCCGCGACCTGGTATGCGGCCCGGCCGTGCGCCCACAGCTCGGCCGCCAGCTCCGGGTCCAGCCCGGTCAGCGGGGCCGGCTCGCCCGCGGCCAGGGCCTGCGAGATCGTCGCGTCGAAGGCCGGGGCGCGCTCGTCGGGCGGGACCGGGGAGCGCGGGGTGAGCCGGGCCGAGGAGTCGGCGAGCACGAACAGGCCGATCGGGATGCAGTTGGTGGCCAGCTTTCGCCCGAACTCGTGACACTCAGCCGGGGACAGGCCGGGCGGGAGCAGGTGCACGGCCGCCGAACGTGCGCCGGCGTGCGCCCGCAGCCAGCCCGCGACCAGCGCCGGGACCGGCAGCATCGGGTCGGCCGGCCCGCTGCCCTCGCCGAGGTCGACCTCGACGTCGGCCCCGAACCCGGCGAAGGTGCCCCTGGCGTCCGGGCCGATGGTGGCGGGTCCGGCCTGGTCAACCGCGATCACCCACCAGTGGTCGACCTCTTCGGTGAGGGTGCGGGCGGCGCGCAGGCAGGCCTGGCGCAACGCTTCGGTCTCGGCGGCGGCGCCGGTCACCAGTTCGGGTACCAACAGGGGTGGATGGGGCGCGAAGGCGACTCGGGCGATCACGAGCATCAAGGCTAGTGGGGCTCGCCGAGGGCCGACCGCAGGCAAAAGCAAGGTCACAACCTGGCCCAGGAGTACCACGAGCGGCCCTGACCTGTTTGAATGCGGCGTCGAGGACCGCGAGTGCCGGTCCTCGGCGACGTGCACTGGCCCCGCTGCTGCGGGGCGCCCGCGATCAGACGCGGGCGAGCGAGGCGGGCAGTCAAGGAGGAGCCGGCGATGACGGACCAGGACACGAACCTGGCGACTGTAGCTGCGGCCACACCGGCGCAGCACCCAGGCGGCGCGGGCCCGGCACCATCGGTGCCGGTCGCGTCCGACGATCCAGGCCGCTGGGGCAGGGTCGATGCCGATGGCACCGTGTACGTGCGCACCGAAGAGGGCGAGCGTTCGGTCGGGTCGTGGCAGGCGGGCGAGCCCGCCGAGGGGCTGGCGCACTTCGCGCGCCGCTTCGACGACGTGCGCACCGAGGTCGAGCTGCTGGACACCCGGCTGACCTCCGGCGCCGGTGACCCGAAGCAGGCGCTGGCCAGCGTGCGCACGATCAAGGACAGCCTGGCCGAGGCGCACGTGGTCGGCGACCTGGCGTCGCTGGCCGCGAAGCTGGAGGCGCTGATCGTCAAGGCCGAGGCCGCGGTCGAGGCGGGCAAGGCCGCCAAGGAGGCCGCCCGGATCGAGGCGGTGGCCAAGAAGCAGGCGCTGGTCGACGAGGCCGAGCAGATCGCCAACGACTCCACCCAGTGGAAGGTGGCCGGGGACCGGCTGCGCCAGATGCTGGACGAGTGGAAGGCCGTGCGCGGGGTCGACCGCAAGACCGACGAGCAGCTGTGGCGGCGCTTCGCCAAGGCCCGCGACGCCTTCAACCGGCGGCGCGGCTCGCACTTCGCGGACCTGGACCGGCAGCGGGCCACCGCGAAGCAGCGCAAGCAGGAGATCGTGGAGGAGGCCGAGCGGATCGCCGACTCCGACGACTGGGGCGACACGGCCACCCGCTACAAGGACCTGATGACGGAGTGGAAGGCCGCGGGCCGGGCTCCCAAGGACGCCGATGACGCGCTCTGGCAGCGTTTCCGCGGCGCGCAGGACCGGTTCTTCGCCCGCCGCTCCGAGGCGTTCTCCGAGCGGGACGCCGAGTTCGGCGAGAACGCCCGGCGCAAGGAAGAGCTGCTGGCCGAGGCCGAGCAGATCGACCCGGCCGGTCCCGGTGGCCTGGAGGCCGCGCGCGCCCAGCTGTACAAGCTGCAGGAGCGGTGGGACGAGATCGGCAAGGTGCCCAGGGAGCGGGTCCGCGAGCTGGAGGGCCGGCTGCGCGCGGTCGAGGAGAAGGTGCGCGGCGCGGTGGACGCGCAGTGGCGCCGCTCCGACCCGGAGGCCGAGGCCAGGGTCGCCCAGTTCCGCGAGCGGGTCGAGCAGTTCGAGTCCCAGGCGGCCAAGGCGCGCTCGGCGGGCAACGACCGCAAGGCCAAGGAGGCCGAGGCCCAGGCCGCGCAGTGGCGGGAGTGGCTGGCCGCCGCCGAGGACTCCCTCGCGAGCCGCTGACCAGCGACATCTAGGCCCCCGGTCCATCGCGGACCGGGGGTCTTTTTTGTCCGCGATACGCCAGTTCGAAAACCTATACATCCGATCTCTTACCTGGTCGGCGCATTGACTCGCCGGGGCCACGCTCCTAGCTTCGTGCACGACATCGGGGTCGAAGCCGCCATCGGCCCATCCACGTCAGCGGAAGAGGCTTGTCGATGGATGAGCAGAGATGGGACCTTTCTCGGCGGACCTTCCTGGCGGCCACCGCGGCGGCCGGAGTGGCGGGCGCGGCCGTGCCGGGAGTCGCGGCGGCAGCCGACAGCGCCGGGATCACCGGTCTGTCCGAAGTGGACTGGGCGAAGTTCCTGGCGGCGCAGGACCCGGTGTGGCGCAAGCTGCCCGCCGAGTGGTGGCAGGGGCCGTTCCTCGGTGACGGCAGGCTGGGCTCGATCATCCGCAAGGAGCCGGGCCGCAACGCGATCCGGTTCAGCGTGCAGCACGCCGAGGTGCAGGACCACCGGCCGCAGTTCGGCAGCGGGCACGGCGTGTGCCGCCTGCCGGTGGGCCACCTGACCCTGGAACCGGCGGGCACCATCACCGGCGTGGACTGGCGGCTGGACCTGTGGCACGGCGAGTTCACCGGCACCGTCACCACCTCCGCGGGCACGCTGAGGCTGCGCGCGTTCGTGCACACCACCCGCTCAGTGCTGCTGGCCCAGGTGACGCCCAGCGGTGGTGAGCGGGTGCGCTGGGTCTTCCACCCCGAACCCGCGGTCAGCACCCGGCCCGACCCGCCGGCGGGCTACACCCCCAACCCGGACCCGGTGCTGGACACCAGCGGCGCGGAAAACGTGGTGCGGCAGGAGCTGCTGGCGGGTGGCCAGACCGCGACCGCCTACCGGAACCCGGCCTGGACCTCCGGCGAGCACACCCTGCTGCTCGCGGTGGCGCACAGCTTCCCGGCGCGCACCGCCGAGGCCGAGGCGCTCAAGCTGGTCAGGGAGGCGGCCGCGGCCGGGGTCGCCGGACTGGTCGCCAGCCACCGGGAGTGGTGGCACGCCTTCTACCGCAAGAGTTTCGTCTCGCTGCCGGATGAGCGGTTGCAGAGCTTCTGGTGGATCCAGCTGTACAAGACCGCCACCGGCACCAGGGCCGGCGGCACCGTGATGGCCACCTGCGGGCCGTGGTTCGAGCCGACCGGCTGGCCCGCGGTGTGGTGGAACCTCAACGTGCAGCTGGAGTACTGGCTCATCCACGGCAGCAACCACGTCGAGCTGGACGCGATCACCAGCACGCTGCGGGACAACCAGGCGCAGCTGATCAAGAACGTCCGGCCGGAGTACCAACATGATTCGGCAGGCGTGGGCCGCAGCACGGACCGCACCACGCTCAAGGGCAGCTACGTGGCCCGGCCCGGCGACGGCGGCGGCAGCCCCGAGGTCGGCAACCTGACCTGGGCGCTGCACAACGTGTGGCTGACCTACCGGCACACCATGGACAGCTCGATCCTGCGCGAGACGATCTTCCCGATCCTGTGCCGGGCGATCAACTACTACCTGCACTTCCTCAAGCCGGGCGCCGACGGCAAGCTGCACCTGCCGGAGACCCACTCCCCCGAGTACGGCAACGCGCCGGACTGCAACTACGACCTGGCGCTGATCCGCTGGGGCTGCCGAACCCTGTTGTACGCCAACGAGAAACTTGGCAAGAACGATCCGCTGGCGGCGAAGTGGCGGCAGGTGCTGCGCGAGCTGGTGTCCTATCCGAAGGACAAGAACGGGTTCATGATCGGCGCGGGGGTGCCGTACGAGAAGTCGCACCGGCACTACTCGCACCTGCTGATGGTGTACCCGCTCTACGAGATCACCGGCGAGGACCCCGCCGAGCGCGCGTTGATCGAGACCTCCATCAAGCACTGGCACGCCTTGCAGGGCGCGCACCGCGGCTACAGCTACACCGGGGCCGCCTCCATGCTGGCCGGGCTCGGCCGCGGTGACGAGGCGCTGGCCTACCTGCTGAAGTTCTTCGACCCCAGCACCAGGTACCCGGTCACCGAGAACACCATGTACCGCGAGGGCAGTCCGGTGGTGGAGACACCGCTGTCGGCCGCGCAGTCCTTGCACGACATGCTGGTGCAGAGCTGGGGCGAGCTCATCCGGATCTTCCCGGCGGTGCCGCGCGGCTGGGCCGATGTCACGGTGGACAAGTTCCTCACCGAGGGCGCGTTCGAGGTCAGCGCGGTCCGCAAGGGCGGGCGGACGCGGTGGGTTTCCTTGCACAGCTTGGCGGGTTCGCCGTGCAAGGTGCGGCACGGGATCCTGCGGCCGATCCAGGTGAGCCGTCCGGACGGCTCACCGGTCCTGTTCCGCGAGCGGCCCGGCGGTGTGGTCGAGATCGACCTGCCGCGCGGCGGCACCGCGGTGGTCCACCCGCAGGGCGCGCTGCCGGACCTGACCATCGCACCGGTCAAGATTTCCGCTCCCGGCAAGCCGTGGGGCCTGCCCTAGTCACCTCGCCGCCGCGAAACCCGTTGCCGGAGGAAGGAGTTGTCGTGCGCAGAAGACTGACGGCCGTGCTAGCCGCGGCGTCCACCGTGGTCGCCGCGACCGGGCTCGTGCTGACCACCGTGGCCGCACCGCAGGCCGAGGCACTGGAGAACGGACTGGCCCGCACACCCCCGATGGGCTTCAACAACTGGAACACCACGCACTGCCGCGCGGAGTTCAACGAGAAGATGGTCATGGACATGGCTGACATCTTCGTCAGCAAGGGCCTCAAGGACGTGGGCTACCAGTACGTCAACATCGACGACTGCTGGGCCAAGACCTCCCGCAACGCCAAGGGCGACCTGGAACCCGACCCGAAGCGGTTCCCGCGCGGCATCAAGTTCGTCGCCGACTACGTGCACAGCAAGGGGCTCAAGTTCGGCATCTACACCAGTGCGGGCACCAAGACCTGCAACGCGCTCGGCTTCCCCGGCGGCCTCGGCCACGAGGAGCAGGACGCCAGGCTGTTCGCCTCCTGGGGCGTGGACTACCTGAAGTACGACAACTGCAACAACCAGGGCGTGGACGCCAAGCAGCGCTACCGCAAGATGCGCGACGCGCTGAAGGCCACCGGCCGCCCGATCGTGTTCTCCATCTGCGAGTGGGGCCAGAACAAGCCGTGGGAGTGGGCGCAGGACGTGGGCAACCTGTGGCGCACCACCGGTGACATCAACGACACCTGGGCCAAGATGGTGCAGATCTTCAAGAAGAACCTGCCGCTGGCCCAGTACGCCAAGCCCGGCGCGTGGAACGACCCGGACATGCTGGAGGTCGGCAACGGCGGCATGACCCCGACGGAGTACCGCTCGCACTTCAGCCTGTGGGCGATCATGGCCGCGCCGCTGCTGATCGGCGCGGACCTGCGCAAGGTCAGCCAGGAGAACTTCGCCACCCTGCTGAACAAGGACGTCATCGACGTGGACCAGGACGCCAAGGGCGTGCAGGGCAGGCAGGTCAAGGCATCCGGTGGCACGTACGTGATCGCCAAGCCGCTGGCCAACGGCGATGTCGCGGTGGCGCTGTTCAACGAGAACTCCTCGGCCCGGACCATCAGCACCACCGCCGCGGAGATCGGCCTGTCCGGCAACAACTTCCGGCTCAAGGACCTGTGGTCCAAGGCCACCAGCACCAGCACCGGCGCGATCAGCGCCTCGGTGCCCGCCCACGGCACGGCGATGTACCGGGTCAGCCGGGTCGGCGCGCAGACCCCGCCGCCCGCGGGTGTCTCGCAGGTCTCGGACCTGGACTGGCAGGGCGTGGCCAACGGCTGGGGCCCGGCGGAGAAGGACCGCAGCAACGGCAACCAGGCCGCCGGTGACGGCAAGCCGCTGACCATCGGCGGCACCAGCTACGCCAAGGGCCTCGGCGTGCACGCGCGCAGCGAGGTCACGGTGTACCTGGGGCGCCGGTGCTCCACGTTCACCGCGCAGGTCGGCATCGACGACGAGGTGGCGGGCGGCAACGGCTCGGTGGTGTTCGAGGTGCACGCGGACGGGGTCCGGAAGGCGGCCACCGGGGTGCTCACCGGGGCCAGCGGGCCGACCGCGATCACCGCGGATGTCGTTGGCGCGGAAGCGCTTCGGCTGGTGGTCACCGACGGCGGGGACAACATCAACCACGACCACGCGGACTGGGCGGAGGCCAAGTTGACCTGCGCCTGATGCCGATGGCCTAACCACATCACTCGGATGGCCCGCATCGATCGGCGGTGTGCTGGCCCAGGATTGCAAGTCTCCCGCCGCCACGGGAGAACGCATTCCCGCCGCCACTGGGCCGTCTGGCGAGCCTGGCTGCGTACCTGGCCACCAGGAACGCGGCCAGGCGTCCAGGGGCTGAGAGCCCGTTGACACCTCGAAACGATCGCCCCTAGCGTCGAACCCATGGCACCGCAGGCATTCCTGACCACCCGGGGTCACATCGACCTCGTCCGGGTGGCTTCCGCGGCCTGTCGCTGATCCCGTAACGCGAGTCTCCCCTGCCACCAGAGACTGACGGGACCAACTCCATGACGCTGGCCGTTTCCCCCGACCTGCCCACCCTGCTCCGCACCGGACCGTTCCCGGCCGCGCTGCGCGCCGCGATCCAGGCCAGCGGCCTGAGCCTGGACCGGGTGCGGCACCGATTACGCGTCCGCGGCGCCGCGGTGAGCGTGGCGACCCTGAGCAACTGGCAGTCCGGCCGCCGCCAGCCCGAACGCGAGGACTCCTTCCTGGTGCTGGCGCACCTGGAGTCCGTGCTCGGGCTGCCGGAGGCCGCGCTGCGCATCCTGGTCGGCCCGCCCCGCCCGCGCGGCAGGCACGCCATGACCCCGGTTCCCGCGCCGCCGGTGGAACAGCTCTGGTCCCGCCCGGACCGACTCGGCGCGCTGCTGTCCACTGTGGACACCAGCTCGGACGGTCTGCTGACCAGGCTGAGCCAGCACGACCTGGTCGAGGTCGGCGCGGACGGGCGGCAGCGGAGCCTGCGGGTCAAGCAGGTGCTGCGCGCCGACGCCGACGGCGCGGACCGCTGGCTGGTGGTCTTCGACCCGCGGCACCCACGCGGCCTGGCCGCCGACCTGGTCCCGTTGCGGCACTGCCGGCTGGGCACGGTCGCGGTCGATCCGGAGAGCGGGCTGATGGCCGCCGAGCTGCTCTTCGACGCCCCGCTGGCCAGGGGCGAGACGGTGATGATGGAGTTCGAGATCCTCAGCCCGGCGGGCTCGCCGCCCCGCCAGGGCGAGATGTTCTGCCGCAAGTTCCGCCGCCCGGTCCGCGACTACCTGGCCGAGATCCGCTTCCACCCGGACGCCCTGCCGCAACGCGCCTACCAGGTCACCAGCCCGCTCAGCTCGCCGACCGGCACCCGCCGCCGGGCCCTGTCCGTCTCGCCCTCCGGCTCGGTGCACGCCACCGCCCAGGACATCGGCCCCCGCACCTTCGCCATCCGCTGGGACGGCATCCCGGTCTGACCCACAACAGCCAACACCCTGTCCCACTCCAGCCAACACCCCGTACGAAAACGGCCAACACGCCCGGGAGGAGGTCCTCCCGGGCGTGTTGGCCGTTATGGGCGGCGTGTTGGCCGTTGTGGACGCTGTGTTGGCCGGAGTGGGACGGGGTGTTGGCGGTTATGGACGGGGTGTTGGCGGTTAGGCGGGGGTGTGGAGGAGGCGGTTGGGGGAACCTGTGCCGGGGCTGGTGACCTTGCCGGGGGTGGCGGCGGCGACCAGGGCGTCGCGGACCTGTTGCGGGGTGGCGGCCGGGTTGGCGGAGAGGTACAGGGCGGCGGCGCCGGTGACGTGTGGGGCGGCGAAGCTGGTGCCGCTGCCGGTGTAGGTGGCGGTGTCGCCGGTACGCCAGGACGAGGTGATGTCCACGCCCGGGGCGAACAGGTCGACCCTGGGGCCGAAGGCGGACCAGCTGGCCCTGGCGTCGGTGCGGCTGGTCGCGCCGACCGTGATGGCCTGCTCGACCCTGGCCGGGGAGTTGTTCACCGCGTCCACGCCGTTGTTGCCCGCGGCGATCGAGTAGGTCACGCCGGCGGCGATCGAGCGCTGCACGGCGGCGTCCAGGGTGGCGGACACGCCGCCGCCCAGGCTGACGTTGGCCACCGCGGGCTTCACCGCGTTCTTGGTGATCCAGTCCACGCCCGCGATCACGCCGGCGGTGGTGCCGCTGCCCTGGGCGTTGAGCACCCGGACGCCGTGCAGCTTCGCGCCCTTGGCCACGCCGTAGCCGGTGCCGGCCGCGGTGCCCGCGACGTGTGTGCCGTGGCCGTTGGCGTCGTCCGGGTTGGTGTCGTTGTCGACGAAGTCGTAGCCATTTCCGACCCGGCCGGAGAACTGCTGATGACTGGCCCGGATTCCGGTGTCGAGAATGTAGATGTGCACATTCGCCGCGGTGTTCGGGTAGGTGTAGGAGTTGTTCAGGGGGAGGTTGCGCTGGTCGATGCGGTCCAGGCCCCAGGACGGCGGGTTGGGCTGGGTGGCGGTCAGCGAGACCACCTGGTTCTGCTCGACGTAGGCCACGTTCGGGTCCGCGGCCAGGCGGCGGGCGGCGCGGGCGTCGGCGGTGACCTCGAAGCCGTTCAGAGCGGCCGAGAATGTTCGTCTGACCTGGGCGTTCACCTTGGCTGACAAGTCGGCCGGGGCGGCCTGGCCGTTGAGCACGACCAGGTAGCTGCCGGGCACCGCGGTGGCCGAGTCGGCGCCCCGGACCGCGCCCTCGGCGGCCTGGGCGGGCAGGGCCGCGAGGCCGCTGACGGCGAGTGCGGTCAGCGCTGCGAGGCTGAGCGCACGGGTGGTTTTCGACATTGTTTCTCCTTGGCAGGGAATTGCTTGGTGACAATTCCGAGCCTAGGAGAAATCCGCGCGGCCGAACAGAATTTACAATTTACGGCGTTGACGTTTTACGGGCGGGACCAGGACAGCCGGAACCACTGGATGCCGAGCACCGCCAGCGGCAGCACCGCCACGTAGAGCCCGACGCCGGGGCCGGGGGCCTGGAACACGGTCTGCCGGGTCCACACCGAGAGCAGGCCCAGCATCACCGACAGCCAGCAGCCCAGCGTGGACACCCAGGCCAGCGCCCACAGGCGCAGGCTGAGCGTGGCCGCGGTGAGCAGCACGCCGAAGAAGACCGCGAAGCCGCCGAACAGCCTGGGCAGCACGCCGATCTTGAGCGCCGGGTCGGTCTGGCCGAGCAGCACCTGCCAGCCGGCCGCGTCGCCGACCCAGGGCAGCAGCGCCGAGACCAGCAGCACGAGCACCGCGCCCGCGATCACCATGGCGCTGCGCGGCGCGGGTTCGACCCGGCGCACCACCCGGCGCTCGACCTGCTTCAGCTCCTCGGCGAACTCAGCCATGTCATCCCGTCCGTCCTGCGCCCCGGCGTTCATCGGCTGCCGCATCCACTCACCGCCGCGGGCTGGGGCGTGGCCGGGGCGCCGAAGGACGGCAGGCCCAGGGTCACGCCGGAAGTCTTGGGGCGCTTGCCTTCCGCCCAGTTGTCACCGGCCCTGGTGCGGCGGTGGGAGAGCAGGTCGCCGTCGGCGATCAGGTTGTGCGGGGCGCCGTAGGTGATCGCGGTGGTGACCACGTCACCCGGCCGGATCTCGCCGTCGGCCGCGCCGGCCGGGTTGAAGTGCACCAGGCGGCCGTCGCGGGCCCGGCCGGACAGGCGGCGGGTGGCGGTGTCCTTGCGGCCCTCGCCCTCGGACACCACGACCTCGACCACGCGGCCTTCCTGCTCGCGGTTGAGGTCCCAGGAGATCTGCTCCTGCAACGCGATCAGCCGCTCGTAGCGCTCCTGCACGACCTGCTTGGGCAGCTGGCCGTCCATGGTCGCCGCGGGGGTGCCGGGACGCTTGGAGTACTGGAAGGTGAAGGCGGAGGAGAACCGGGAGGCCGCGACCACGTCCAGGGTGCCCTGGAAGTCCTCCTCGGTCTCGCCGGGGAAGCCGACGATGATGTCGGTGGTGATCGCCGCGTCCGGGATCGCGGCCCGCACCTTGTCCACAATGGACAGGTAGCGGTCGCTGCGGTAGGAGCGGCGCATCGCCTTGAGCACCCGGTCGGAGCCGGACTGCAAGGGCATGTGCAGCTGCGGGCACACGTTCGGCGTCTCGGCCATGGCGGCGATGACGTCGTCGGTGAAGTCCCTGGGGTGCGGGGAGGTGAACCGGACCCGCTCCAAGCCGTCGATCTCGCCGCAGGCGCGCAGCAGCTCGGAGAAGGCGGTGCGCTGGCCGAACTCGGCGCCGTAGGAGTTGACGTTCTGCCCGAGCAGGGTCACCTCCAGCACGCCCTCGGCGACCAGGGCCTGCACCTCGGCCAGGATGTCGCCGGGGCGGCGGTCCTTCTCCTTGCCGCGCAGGGCGGGCACGATGCAGAAGGTGCAGGTGTTGTTGCAGCCCACCGAGATCGACACCCAGGCCGAGTGCGCGGAGTCGCGCCGGGCGGGCAGGGTGGACGGGAAGGTTTCGAGGGACTCCAGGATCTCCACCTGGGCCTCGGCGTTGTGCCGGGCGCGTTCCAGCAGCACCGGCAGCGAGCCGATGTTGTGCGTGCCGAAGACCACGTCCACCCAGGGCGCGCGCTTGACGATCTCGCCGCGGTCCTTCTGCGCGAGGCAGCCGCCGACCGCGATCTGCATGCCGGGGTGCGCGTCCTTGACCGGGCGCAGGTGCCCCAGGTTGCCGTACAGCCGGTTGTCCGCGTTCTCCCGCACCGCGCAGGTGTTGAACACGACGATGTCGGCGTTGTCGTCGGCGGCGCGCACGTATCCCGCGTCCTCCATCAGGCCCGCGAGCCGTTCGGAGTCGTGCACGTTCATCTGACAACCGTAGGTACGGATCTGGTAGCTGCGTGTCACCCGCTCGTCCTTTCCCGGTTTCCCGGTTCAAGAGTCCAGGGTAGAGCGCTCCGCCTGGCAGGATGAACCGGTGTCCCGCCGACTCCTGAGTCTGCTGCTCGCCATGGCCACCGCGCTCACCCTGGGTGGCTGCGGTGGGCAGTTGGAGGGCGTGCGGCTGACCATCGCCACCGGTGGCACCGCGGGTGTCTACTACCAGCTGGGCAAGGCGCTGTCCGGGGCCTGGGAGCGGGACCTGGGCATGCCGAGGCCGACCGTGCTGCCCACCGCGGGCTCGGTGGACGCGCTGGGCAAGCTGGAGGCGGGCGAGGCCGACCTGGCCTTCGCCGCCGCCGACGCCGCGGTGCGCGCCTTCGACCAGCAGCGCCCGAACCGGCGGCTGCGCGCGCTGGCCCGGATGCACGACGACTTCTTCCACGTGATCGTCCGCGCGGAGATCCCGGCCACCAGGCTGGCCGACCTGCGCGGGCTGCGGATCGCCACCGGCTCGGCCGAGTCGGGCACCCGCTTGATCGCCGACCGGCTGCTCGAGCAGGCGAAACTCTCCGCGGCGGACCTGCGCCAGTCGCCGACCGACCTCCAGGACTCGATCATCGCGCTCAAGCGCGGCGAGTTGGACGGGTTCTTCTGGTCCGGCGGCCTGCCCACCCCGACGGTGCGCGAGGCGGCGGCGAGCCTGTCGCTGCGGATGATCGACCTGAGCGATGTGCTGCCCGGACTGCTGGACAAATATTCCTCCGTCTACGGCAGCGCCACCGTGCCCGCCTCCACCTACGGCATGCACAACGGCCCGATCACCACGCTGGTGGTGCGCAACTTCCTGCTGACCACCGAGGCGCTGGCCGCCGACACCGCGGCCGCGCTCACCGAGGGCATGTTCGCCGCCAGGGACGACCTGATCAGGGCGAACCAGGTGGCGCTGTCCCTGGACACCCGCTCGGCGATCGAGACCGCCCCGATCGACCTGCACGAGGGGGCCTTGCGCTACTACCGGGGGACGAAGGTCTAGTCGCCTTCCAGGGGCTCGAACTCGATCACCGGCAGCTCGACCACCACGGCCAGGCCGCCGCCCTCGGGCAGCTCCAGGCGGACCGCGCCGCCCGCCCGTTCCACCACCCGGCGCACGATGGCCAGGCCGAGGCCGGAGCCGGTGATGTTCTGGTGGCTGGGCGAGCGCCAGAACCGGTCGGTGGCCCGCTCCAGCTCCTCCGCGGTGAGCCCCGGCCCGTGGTCGCGCACGGTGAGCACCACGTGCTGGCCGGACTGCTCCGCGCTGACCACGACCGAGGAGTGGTCGGGGCTGAACTTGAGCGCGTTGTCCAGCAGCGCGTCCAGCACCGTCTCCACCCCGCGCGGCGGGGCCAGCGCGAACAGGTCCGGCTCGGTGCGGGTGGACAGCGCGATGCCGCGCGCGGCCGCGACCACCCGCCAGGCGTCCACCCGTTCGGCCACCGCCCCGTCCACCTCGGCGGGCACCGGCTCGACCGAGCTGGCCTCGGCCCGCGCCATGGACAGCAGCTCGTCCAGGATCTGGTTCAGCCGGACGGTCTCCTCCATGGCCGCGTGGTGCTGCTCCACCGAGTCCTCGTGCACGTGCCCTTCGAGGTTGCCCAGCCGCAGCCGGAGCGCGGTGAGCGGGTTGCGCAGCTGGTGCGAGGCGTCGGCGACGAAGGCGCGCTGGGCGGCCAGCACATCGCTGACGCTGGCGGCCATCTGGTCGAAGGAGCGGGTCAGGTGCCGCAGCTCCGGCGGGCCGGTCTCGCCGCCGACGGCCTCCACCGGGCGGCCGCTGACCACGCTGGCCACCATCCGGCCGGTGGCCTCGTCCAGGCGGCGCACCGGGCGCAGGATCCAGCGCACCACGGGCAGCGCGAGCAGCACGCCCAGGCTCAGCACGGCCACGCTGGCCAGCGCCAGCACGCTCCACCAGACCAGCACCCGCAGCCTGCTCGCGCCGGTGGGCGAGACGGTGACCACCGCGCCGCGGACCTCGCCGCCCACCCGCACCGGCTCGGCCAGCACCAGCGGGGTGCGGTCCCAGGGCATCAGGGTGGAGCCGGTCTCCGGCACCCGCCCGGCCAGGGCCAGCTTCAGCCGCTCGGCGATGCGCGGATCGTCCACTTTGACCGAGTCGTCGGAGGTGACCAGGAAGTGGTTCTCCCGGTCGGTGACCAGCACCGAGATGCCGTGCACCTGCTGGTAGCGCTGGAGCTCGGGCCGCATCAGGTCCGGTTTGTCCGCCAGCAGCGGGTTCTGCGCCAGGCTGGCGAACCGGCTGGTGTCGCCGACCCGGTCCAGGAACAGCCGCTGCTGCTCGGTGCCCGCGACGTTCAGCGCCAGCGGCACGCCGAGGCCGAGCAGCACGAGCACCAGCAGCGACAGCATGATCACCAGCAGCCGGGAGCGCACCCGTCAGCCCTCGGCCGGGCTGGCCAGGCGGTAGCCGACCCCGCGCACGGTCTCCACCAGGTCGGGGCGGCCCAGCTTGGTGCGCAGGGTGGCGATGTGCACGTCCAGCGTCCGGTTCGCCCCGGACCAGGTGCGGCCCCAGACCTCGGCGATGATCCGTTCCCTGGTGCACACCGTGCCGCGCGCCTGGGCCAGCATGGCCAGCATCTGGAACTCCTTGCGGGACAGCGCGACCGGCGCGCCGGCCACGGTCACCTCGTACCGTCCCATGTGGACCTCGACATCGCCGAAGGCCAGCGCCGCGCCAGGGGTGGCCCCGCCCTCGCCGCGCCGCCTGCGCACCGCGTGCACCCGCGCCACCAGCTCGCCGATGTCGTAGGGCTTGACCAGGTAGTCGTCGGCCCCGGAGTGCAGTCCGAGGATCCGGTCGTCGACCTCCCCGCGCGCGGACACCACGATCACCGCCACATCGCTGGCCGCGCGGATCGCCCGGCACAGCACGAACCCGTCCACGTCGGGCAGGCCCAGATCCAGCAGCACCACGTCGACGTTGCCGACCGCCTCCAGCACGCCCTTGCCAGAGGGCAGGCGGGTGACCGCCATGCCGCGCCTGGTCAGCGCGGGCTCCAGCGCTTCCGCTACCCGGTCGTCATCCTCGACCAGCAGTACCCGCACGTGTGGTGCCTCCCGACTCACGTGGCTCATCCGTGACAGAGTTGAGACCCTAAGTCTTACTCAAGTGCCCTGGACTGGGGTGGTTTCCGACCCCTAGGTTTCCGCCATCGTCCACCACCCCGTGCTCTGCCGACTCTGGAGGTTTGATGACCTCGGCCGCCCACACTCCGCCGATGATCCGAATGGCGGGCGTGGACAAGTTCTTCGGGCCGCTGCACGTGCTGAAGAACATCGACCTGGAGGTGCCCAAGGGCCAGGTCGTGGTCGTGCTCGGCCCCTCCGGTTCCGGCAAGTCCACGCTGTGCCGGGCCATCAACCGGCTTGAGCCGATCAACTCCGGCGTCATCGAGGTCGACGGCAAGCAGCTGCCCGCCGAGGGCAAGCAGCTTGCCGCCCTGCGCGCCGACGTCGGCATGGTGTTCCAGCAGTTCAACCTGTTCGCGCACAAGACCATCCTCGAGAACGTGATGCTGGCGCCGGTCAAGGTGCGCAAGCTGAACAAGGCCGAGGCGCGGACCAAGGCGATGGAGCTGCTGGAGCGGGTCGGCATCGCCAACCAGGCCGAGAAGCACCCGGCCCAGCTCTCCGGCGGCCAGCAGCAGCGCGTGGCCATCGCCCGCGCGCTGGCCATGCGCCCGAAGGTGATGCTCTTCGACGAGCCCACCTCCGCCCTCGACCCGGAAATGGTCCAGGAGGTCCTGGACGTGATGACCACCCTGGCCAAGGACGGCATGACCATGCTCGTGGTCACCCACGAGATGGGCTTCGCCCGCAAGGCCGCGGACCGGGTCATCTTCATGGCCGACGGCGAGATCGTGGAGGACTCCACCCCGGAGGACTTCTTCACCAACCCGCGCTCGGCGCGGGCCAAGGACTTCCTTGGCAAGATCCTCACTCACTGAAACGCCGCGGCGACTCAGCGAGATGAATGGTCGAGGCACCCGCCTCGCAGTAGTTGAGATGATCCGAAAGGGACAGCAGATGCGCGTTACCCGAGTCCTGCAGGCAGGCGTGGCCGTCGCCGCCGCGGTCGCGCTCCTCTCCGCCTGCGGCGGGGGCGGCAACAGCGGCAACAGCGGCAGCGGCGGGGACAAGAAGCTCACGGTCGGCATCAAGTTCGACCAGCCCGGCCTTGGCCAGAAGACCGGCACCGGCTACGAGGGCTTCGACGTCGATGTCGCGACCTACGTCGCCAAGGAGCTTGGTGTCGACGCCAAGAACATCAACTGGGTCGAGGCCAAGTCGGCGGACCGGGAGAGCCTGCTGAAGAAGGGTGACGTCGACTTCATCGCCGCCACCTACTCGATCACCGACAAGCGCAAGGCCGAGGTCGACTTCGTCGGCCCGTACCTGGTCACCGGCCAGGACCTGCTGGTCAAGGCGGACAACGCCGACATCACCGGCCCGGAGTCGGTCAACGGCAAGAAGCTGTGCTCGGTGAAGGGCTCCACCTCGGCTGACACGGTGAAGACCAAGTTCGCCAACCAGGCGCAGCTGCAGCAGGTCGACGGCTACTCCCAGTGCCTCAACGGCCTGGACACCGGCACCATCGACGTGCTCACCACCGACGCCACCATCCTGGCCGGTCTGGCCGCCAAGCAGCCGGGCAAGTACAAGCTGGTCGGCAAGACCTTCACCACGGAGAACTACGGCATCGGCCTGAAGAAGGGCGACAACCGCCGCGCGGACATCGCCAAGGCCGTGGAGAAGATGTACTCCTCGGGCGAGTGGAAGAAGGCCATCCAGAAGAACCTCGGCGAGATCTTCAAGGCGGGCGAGCCCCCGGCCCTGACCGAGAAGTGAGCTGACCTCTAGTTGAGCCCGGAGTGCCGGGCGCGGCGCAGCCCGTGCCCGGCACTTCGTTTACCCAGGTCGAGGAGACCATGCTGGACTTCCTGAGCGAGTACGACGTGCTCGGTGCCTTCTGGCTCACCGTGCAGCTCACCGCGTACTCGGCCATCGGCTCCCTGGTGTGGGGCACCGTGCTCGCGGGCATGCGGGTCAGCCCGGTCCCGATCATGCGGGCGTTCGGCACGGCCTATGTGAACATCATCCGGAACACGCCGCTGACGCTGATCATCGTGGCGATGTCGCTGGCGCTCTACAGCGTGCTCGGCCTGAAACTGGCGCGTGAACTGCCCGGCGACCTGACCTTCACCGACACCAACAACTTCCGGCTCGCGGTGCTCGGCTTCGTCATCTACACCTCGACCTTCGTCTGCGAGTCGATCCGGGCGGGCATCAACACGGTGCCGGTCGGACAGGCCGAGGCCGCCAGGGCACTGGGGCTCGGTTTCGGGCAGACACTGGGCATCGTGGTGCTGCCGCAGGCGTTCCGGGCCGTGGTCGCCCCGCTGGCCAGCGTGCTGATCGCGCTCACCAAGAACACCACCGTGGCCAGCGCGATCGGCGTGGCCGAGGCGGGGCTGCTGATGTACGACATGATCGAGAAGGAAAGTGACAAGATCATCCTGGTCTTCGCGATCTTCGCACTGGGCTTCGTGCTGCTCACCTTGCCGACCGGACTGTTCCTCGGCTGGGTCAGCAAGAAGGTGGCGGTGAAGCGATGAGCGCACCCTCGGTTCTCTACGACGCGCCCGGCCCCAAGGCCAAGGCCCGCAACGTCGCGTACACGATCCTGTTCGTCGTGGTACTGCTGGCGGTGGTCTACTGGATCTTCGTCCAGCTCGGCGCCAAGGACCAGCTGCGCCCGGAGCTGTGGACGCCGTTCTTCACCGAGAGCACGGTGTGGACCGTGTTCCTGCTGCCCGGCCTGCTGAACACGCTCAAGGCCGCGGCGCTGTCCATCCTGATCGCACTGCCCATCGGCGCTCTGTTCGGCATTCTGCGGCTGTCCGACCACGCGTGGATCCGGGTGCCCGCGGCCACCGTGGTGGAGTTCTTCCGCGCCATCCCGGTGCTGCTGCTGATGGTGTTCGCGAATGAGTTCTACGCGGCCTTCACCGACGTGGGCCGGGACGAGCGCCCGCTGTTCGCGGTGGTCACCGGCCTGGTGCTGTACAACGCCTCGGTGCTGGCCGAGGTGGTGCGCGCGGGCATCCTGTCCCTGCCCAAGGGCCAGACCGAGGCGTCCATGGCACTGGGCATGCGCAAGACGCAGACCATGCGGATGATCCTGCTGCCGCAGGCGGTGACGCTGATGCTGCCCGCGATCGTCAGCCAGATCGCGGTGATCGTGAAGGACACCGCGCTCGGCGGTGCGGTGCTGTCCTTCCCCGACGTGATGCGCCAGTTCCGGATCTTGCCGAACGAGTACGGCAACAACCTGATCCAGACCCTGCTGGTCATCGCGATCATCTACATCGCGATCAACAGTCTGCTCAGCTGGGTGGCCCTGCTGCTGGAGAAGCGGCTGTCCCGCCGCAGCCGCCCGCCTCGCGGGGCCAAGGCCGACCACCTGGAGCCAGTTGGCCCGGACCCGATGGCCGCGACCGGCATGCGCACCGGCAACGGCGTCTAGTTCCCCGGTCTCGCCGACGACCCGTCCCCACCCCGGGGGCGGGCCGTCGCCGTTAGGCTGGCCTGGTGCAGCGGATCGCCATCCTGGCCCTGACCGGTCTCCTCGTCCTGACCGCCTGTGGCGGCGAGGACCCCGCCCCCGGCGGCACCGGCTCCCCCGGCACCAGCGTGTCCATCCCGCCGAGCTCCGAGCAGGCCAGCGGCTCCCCCACCATCGACAAGATCAAGGCCCGGGGCCGGATGGTGGTCGGGGTGGCGGACAACCTGCCGGGGGTGAGCAAGTACCACCAGGACGGCGGCAAGCACAGCGGGTTCGACATCAAGCTGGCCGAGGTGATCGCCACCGGACTCGGCCTGCCCAAGGACTCGGTCCGCTTCCGCAGCACCACCGAGGCCACCCGTCTGTCCACTTTGGAGAGTGGCGACGTGGACCTGGCCTTCGGCGGCGTCAAGACCAGCACCCAGCCGCAGATCGGGCTGGTCGGCCCGTACCTGCCGGTGCACCAGGACCTGTTGGTGCGCAAGGGAACCAGCTCGGTGGCCAGTGGCCAGCCGGTGTGTGTGGCGGCCAACACCAGCGCGGCGGCGAAGGCGGAGACGGTCACCTCGCGGGTGATCTCCGAACGCAACGGCGACACCTGCGTCGCGGCCCTGCGCGCGGGCACGGTGACCGCGTTCTCCGGTGACGACCTGGTGCTGCGCGGCTACGCGGCCGAGGAGAAGGGCGGCTTCACCGTGCTCGGCCGGGAGCTCACCAGCGAGGGCTACTTCATCGGCATCCCGGCCCGCGACCGCGCGCTGCGGGCGAAGCTGACCGAGATCCTGACCAAGGCCATGGCCGACGGGTCCTGGGCGAAGCTGTTCCAGGAGAGCTTCGGCATCCCCGCGCCCACCCCGCCGAGCGTGAAGTAGTCACGGTCCGCTCTCGAACTCATCACCAGCGGCTTTCCGGGTTAACAACGGGCTGACCAGGGGCGACCCTGGAAGCATGCGTCCCGACCGGTACACCCCGATGGGCCAGGCAGGCCTGCTCGTCGGCGCCGCCACCATCGCGGTCGCCCTGGCGCTCTACCTCGGCGACCCGTCCCGCCTCCCGGGCGCGGCCGCCACCGCGCTGGCCGGCCTGGGCGCGGTCGCGCTCGGCCTGACCTTCCTGCGCCGCAGCGACCACCAGCGCCAGGCCCAGCTGCACGAGGCCCGCGCCACCATCGAAGCCATCACCGACGACAACCTCCGCGACGCCCTGCACGCCAGCCTGGCCCTGAACCTGGCCGGAGTCCGCATCAGCCTGGCCGAACTGACCAAGCTGGCCACCCCGGAGCAGGCGGGGACGGGCAAGGGCACGATCACGGTCATCGGGCCGCACACGCAGGCCCGCAAGCGCTGACCGGGGCTCGCGACCAGCCTCCAGCCGGGGGTGAAAACCCACAAAGCGGGCCTCTCGTCTTCTCCGTACGGCCTGGAGACTGCTGACCGCATCTCATCGAGCGGCCCCTGCAACCTGCCGCCGCCCTAGCTTCGCAACGTGACCGGGGCCGCTCGATGAGATGTGGTTTGCTGTCGGAAGGTCGTGCGGAGAAGACGAGAGGGTCGCGAGCACGCTGGAACCGGCCCCGGCAGCCTGCTCAACCCCGCAACCTGCTTGTCCCGGCTTTTGACTTGTCCCACCCCTCCGGGGGTCTGCCCGTCCGGCGAGGACATTCTTTTGATCTTCGGGGTTTCAGGCGAAGATCAAAGTCAAGAGCGTCCTCGCCGGACGGGCAGGAATCAAAGCATGGGGGGGAAAATCAAAGTCAAAGGCCAAGACGCAGGCGGGTCTTGAGGTTCCCCATGCCCGTCAACCTTCCGAAATCAAACCACATCCCAGCGAGCAGCCGCCGTCACGCTGCGAGGCCTTGGCGGCGGTTGCTGTGAGCGTCTGCTCGCTGGGATGTGGTGTGATGTCTCCAGGTTGACGGGCATGGGGAACCTCAAGACTTCGGACAGGTTTTTAAAGCCAACCCGAAAAGCCAGCCCGTCGCTCTGCTAATCCTTGCGCCGCCGGAACAGCTTCAGTAGCGGGTCGTACCGCCGGTCCGCCACCCGTTCCTTCAGCGGGATCAACGCGTTGTCAGTGATCTGGATGTGCTCCGGGCAAACCTCGGTGCAGCACTTGGTGATGTTGCACAGTCCCAGCCCGTGCTGCGTCTGCGCTTCCTGGTGCCGGTCCGCCGCATCGAGCGGATGCATCTCCAGTTCCGCGATCCGCATCAGGAACCTTGGCCCGGAGAAGGACTCCTTGTTCTCCTCGTGGTCGCGGACCACGTGGCAGGTGTTCTGGCACAGGAAGCACTCGATGCACTTGCGGAACTCCTGGGAGCGTTGCACATCGACCTGCTGCATCCGGTAGTCGCCGGGGGCCACGCCCTCCGGGGGCTTGAACGCCGGGACCTCGCGGGCCTTGGTGTAGTTGAACGAGACGTCGCAGACCAGGTCCCGCATCACCGGGAAGGTGCGCATCGGGGTGACGGTGACCGTCTCGTCCTCGGTGAAGGTGGACATGCGGGTCATGCACAGCAGGCGGGGTTTGCCGTTGATCTCGGCGGAGCAGGAACCGCATTTGCCCGCCTTGCAGTTCCAGCGGACGGCCAGGTCCGGGGCCTGGGTGGCTTGCAGGCGGTGGATGATGTCGAGGACCACCTCGCCCTCGTTGACCTCCACGGTGAAGTCGGTGAGGCCGCCGCCCGCGCTGTCGCCGCGCCAGACCCGGAAGTGCGCCTGGTAGCTCATCTCAGCTCCGCTCTTCCTGGCCGCCCGGATGCCCGGTCAGCTCGGCCTCGGTGTAGTACTTGCGCAGCTCGCCGATGTCGAAGAGCTCCAACAGGTCCGGGCGCATCGGCTGCGGCTGCTCCCTGGTCACCGCGACGGTGCGGCCTTGCTCGGAGCTGTCCGCGGTGCACACCAGGGTGGTGTCGCGCCAGGCCGAGTCCATCGCCGGGTAGTCGTCGCGGGTGTGCCCGCCCCTGCTCTCCGTGCGCTCCAGGGCCGCCCTGGCCACGCATTCGCTGACCAGCAGCATGTTGGACAGGTCCAGTGCCAGGTGCCAGCCGGGGTTGAACTGGCGGTGGCCCTCCACGCCCGCCTGGGCCGCGCGGCGGCGCAGGTCGTCCAGCTTCTTCAGGGCCAGGGTCATCTCCTCGCCCTTGCGGATGATGCCGACCAGGTCGTTCATCACCTGCTGGAGCTCGGTGTGGATGGTGTACGGGTTCTCCACCGGGCCGTCCACGGCGGCCGCGGTGAACGGGGCCAGCGCCGCCTCCGCCGCACCGTCCACATCGGACTGGAGCACGGCCGGGCGCACCGCGCCCAGACCCTCCACATAGGACGCCGCACCGGCTCCGGCGCGCTTGCCGAAGACCAGCAGGTCGGACAAGGAGTTGCCGCCCAGGCGGTTCGAGCCGTGCATGCCGCCGGAGACCTCGCCAGCGGCGAACAGGCCAGGCACCCTGGACTGGCCGCTGTCCGGGTCGACCTGCACCCCGCCCATCACGTAGTGACAGGTGGGACCGACCTCCATCGGCTCGGCGGTGATGTCCACATCGGCCAGTTCCTTGAACTGGTGGTGCATGGACGGCAGCCGCCGGATGATCTCCTCGGCGGGCAGCCTGCTGGAGACGTCCAGGAAGACCCCGCCGTGCGGCGAGCCCCTACCGGCCTTGACCTCGGAGTTGATCGCCCTGGCCACCTCGTCGCGGGGCAGCAGCTCCGGCGGGCGGAGGTTGTTGTCCGGGTCGGTGTACCAGCGGTCGCCCTCCTCCTCGGTCTTGGCGTACTTGTCCTTGAAGACCTCTGGCACGTAGTCGAACATGAACCGGCGGCCCTCGGAGTTGCGCAGCACCCCGCCGTCCCCGCGCACCGACTCGGTGACCAAGATGCCCTTCACGCTCGGCGGCCAGACCATGCCGGTCGGGTGGAACTGCACGAACTCCATGTTGATCAGCGAGGCGCCCGCGCGCATGGCCAGCGCGTGGCCGTCGCCGGTGTACTCCCAGGAGTTCGAGGTGACCTTGAACGACTTGCCGATGCCGCCGGTGGCCAGCACCACCGCCGGGGTCTCGAACAGCACGAACCGGCCGGACTCCCGCCAGTAGCCGAACGCGCCGGAGATCCGGTCGCCGTCCTTGAGCAGCTCGGTGACCGTGCACTCGGCGAAGACCTTCAGCCTGGCCTCGTAGTCACCCGACTCCGCGAAGTCTTCTTGTTGCAGGGACACGATCTTCTGTTGCAGGGTGCGGATCAGCTCGAGCCCGGTGCGGTCGCCGACGTGCGCCAGCCGCGGGTACTCGTGGCCGCCGAAGTTGCGCTGGCTGATCCGGCCGTCCTTGGTCCGGTCGAACAGCGCGCCGTAGGTCTCCAGCTCCCACACCCGCTGCGGCGCCTCCTGGGCGTGCAGCTCGGCCATCCGCCAGTTGTTCAGGAACTTGCCGCCGCGCATGGTGTCCCGGAAGTGCACCTTCCAGTTGTCCCCGGAGTTGACGTTGCCCATGGCCGCGGCGATACCGCCCTCGGCCATCACCGTGTGCGCCTTGCCGAACAGGGACTTGCACACGATCGCCACCCGCATGCCGTGTTCCCTGGCCTCGATCGCCGCGCGCAGGCCAGCGCCGCCGGCACCGATCACCACGACGTCGTAGCTGTGCCGTTCGACTTCACTCATGCCGTGTCAGATTCCCTCGGTTGTCAGAAGCCCGGGATGGTCAGTTGAACAGGCGCAGGTCGGTCAGCACGCCGCTGGCGACCAGCGAGACGTACAGGTCCGCCAGGCCGACCGAGGCCAGTGAGGCCCAGGCCAGCTGCATGTGCCTGCTGTTGAGCTTGGACACCTTGGTCCACAGCCAGTACCGCACCGGGTGCTTGGAGAAGTGCGTGAGCCTGCCGCCGATGATGTGCCGGCAGGAGTGGCAGGACAGGGTGTACGCCCAGATCAGCACCACGTTGGTGACCAGGACCAGGGTGCCCAGTCCGATGCCGAAGCCGCCGTCCTTGCCGGTGAAGGCGATCACCGCGTCCCAGGTGAGGATGCTGGCCACCGGGATGGCCGCGTAGAAGAAGTAGCGGTGGATGTTCTGCACGATCAGCGGGAACCGGGTCTCGCCGGTGTACTTCGCGTGCGGCTCGGCGACCGCGCAGGCCGGGGGCGAGAGCCAGAACGCCCGGTAGTAGGCCTTGCGGTAGTAGTAGCAGGTCAGCCGGAAGCCCAGCACGAACGGCAGCACGAACAGCGGCGGGGTGACCAGGAAGCCGAGATCGGGGAACCAGCGGCCGAAGTGGGCCGAGCCCTCCACACAGGCCTCGGACAGGCAGGGTGAGTAGAACGGCGCCAGGTACTGGTACTGGGGCACCCAGTACGCGCTGTTCATGAAGGTGCGGACCAGCCCGTAGACGATGAACGTGGCCAGTCCGGCGAAGGTCAGCAGCGGGGAGAGCCACCACCGGTCGGTGCGCAACGTGCGTGCCTCGATGCGCGCCCGACCGGCGGCGTTGTCGGAAACCGTCATGGTGTCCCTTGTTCGCTGGAGTCCGCGTCGTTGCGAGTCAGCGGGTGGTGCCCCGTCTCGACCGAGACGGTCCGGTCGTCCTCACCGGTGTGCCCGGTAGCCGCCGACGCCCTCGTCATCGGCCCCGCGCCACAGGTCGGGGTCGTACGGGGTGTCGGAGACGACGACCATCTCCCGTTCGCCCGCGGTGCGCGGGATCGGCAGGGAAGACAGTTCGGCGGCATCGATGTCGAGCCGGTCGACATCGTTGGCGATCCGCCGCACCGCGGTGGTGTCGCCATAGCGGAGCCGCAGCTGGGTGAGGCTCTGGCGGAGCTCGCCGATCGCTCGCTGCAGGGCGGCCAGTTCCGTGTCCGGCATACCGAACACCTCCCTCGACGCGTCGTGGTGGTCTCGCAGACTCTGCCTGGAAACTGGACCTTGTGACAAGGCCCACACGCCAGGTTTCATCCAGTGGCCTCAAACGGGCGAAATTCGGCGGCCTCACGCTTCTGTATCGGTTTTGCTGTTACCGGGGAGTTACGCCTAACGTGTGAGCCGTACTGACTGCCAGCTACGCGGCGCCAAAGTCGTCTCCGCGGGGCCACTCCGGTGGCCCAGTGACCGACGAGGAGCCACGGCATGAGCCAGCTGCATCCCGTGATAGCGGATGTGACCGCCCGGATCGCCGCCCGCAGTGCGCGTTCCCGCGCGGCCTACCTGCGGCGACTCGCCACCGCGGCGGGTGAGGGACCGGCCCGCGGCGGCCTGGGTTGCAGCAACCTGGCGCACGGGTTCGCCGGCATCACCGGCCCGGACCGGGCGCTGCTGCGGGCCAACCGGGCGCCCGGGGTGGCCATCGTGAGCAGCTACAACGACATGCTCTCCGCGCACAAGCCGTTCGCCGACTACCCGGAGATCATCAAGGCCGCGGTGCGCGAGGCCGGCGGGGTGGCCCAGTTCGCCGGTGGCGTGCCCGCCATGTGCGACGGGATCACCCAGGGCCGGGGCGGCATGGAGCTGTCCCTGTTCAGCCGGGAGGTCATCGCGATGGCCACCGGCGTGGCGCTCTCGCACGAGATGTTCGACGGCGCGCTGCTGCTCGGCGTGTGCGACAAGATCGTGCCGGGGCTGCTGATCGGCGCGCTGGCCTTCGGGCACCTGCCGACCGTGCTGATCCCGGCCGGGCCGATGGCCTCCGGGCTGCCGAACAAGGAGAAGGCCAGGGTCCGGCAGCTCTTCGCCGAGGGCAAGGCCACCCGTGAGGACCTGCTCGAGGCCGAGTCCGCCTCCTACCACTCGCCGGGCACCTGCACCTTCTACGGCACGGCCAACTCCAACCAGCTGGTCGTCGAGGTGATGGGCCTGCACCTGCCCGGCGCGAGCTTCGTGCCGCCGGACACCGGCCTGCGCCGGGCGCTGACCGAGCACGCCAGCCGCCGGGTGGTGGAGCTGGCGCACGGGCGCGGCGAGTACACCCCGATCGGCGAGGTGGTGGACGAGCGCAGCGTGGTCAACGGCGTGGTCGCGCTGCTGGCCACCGGCGGGTCCACCAACCACACCCTGCACCTGCCCGCCATCGCCGCGGCCGCGGGCATCCAGCTGACCTGGGACGACTTCAGCGACCTGTCCCGGGTGGTGCCGCTGCTGGCGCGGGTCTACCCCAACGGCAGCGCGGACATCAACCACTTCCACGCCGCGGGCGGGGTGCCCTACCTGGTCGGCGAGCTGCTGGCGGCCGGTCTGCTGCACGCCGACGTGCGCACCATCGCCGGTCCCGGCCTGCACCGCTACCGGCAGGAGCCGACCCTGCTCGACGGCGAGCTGACCTGGCGGGACGCGCCCGCGCACAGCCAGGCGCCGGAGGTGCTGACCTCGGTGCGCGCGCCGTTCGCCGCCGACGGCGGGCTGCGCGTGCTGCACGGCAACCTGGGCACTTCGGTGATCAAGGTGTCCGCGGTGGCGCCCGAGCACCGGGTGGTGCACGCGCCGGCGCGGGTCTTCACCGACCAGCACGCCGTCACCGCCGCCTTCGCCGCCGGCGAGGTGGACGGCGACGTGGTCGTGGTGGTGCGCAACCAGGGCCCGCGCGCCAACGGCATGCCGGAGCTGCACGGGCTGACCCCGGCGCTGGGCGTGCTGATGGACCGCGGCCACCGGGTCGCCCTGGTCACCGACGGCCGGATGTCCGGCGCCTCCGGCAAGATCCCGGCCGCCATCCAGCTCACCCCGGAAGCCGCGGTCGGTGGCATGCTGGCCAGGGTCCGCGACGGCGACATGATCCGCCTGGACGCCGAGGCGGGCATCCTGGAGGTCCTGGTGCCCGACGACGAGCTGGCCGCCCGCGCGGTCGTGGACGGCCCGCCCGCCGAGGAGGAGTGGGTCGGCGTCGGCCGGGAGCTCTTCGGCGCGTTGCGCACCGCGGTCGGCCCGGCCAGCCAGGGCGCCAGTGTTTTCCCCCTGCCCGCGACCCCGGGCCTGCCGATGGAGGTAGTTCAGTGACCACCGCACGGGAGCTTCTCGCCGTCTCCCCCGTCATCCCGGTCGTCGTCATCGACGAGGTCGACCACGCCGTGCCGCTGGCGAAGGCGTTGGCGCGCGGCGGGATCGGCGTCATCGAGGTGACCCTGCGCACCGCGGCCGGCCTGCCCGCGATCGAGCGGATCGCGGCCGAGGTGCCGGAGATCCTGGTCGGCGCGGGCACCGTGATCACCCCGGACCAGGTGGACGCCGCGCTCAAGGCGGGCAGCCGGTTCCTGGTCACCCCCGGCACCACGGACAGCCTGCTGACCGCGCTGGAGGGCGCCGGCGTGCCGTTCCTGCCCGGCGCGGCCACCATCTCCGAGGCGCTGAAGCTGGCCGAGCGCGGGCACGACACGCTGAAGTTCTTCCCGGCCGAGCAGTCCGGCGGCACCACCTTCCTCAAGGCGCTCTCCGGTCCGCTGCCGCAGCTGCGGTTCTGCCCGACCGGCGGCATCACCGTCACCAGCGCCCGCGGCTACCTGGCACTGCCGAACGTCTCCTGCGTCGGCGGCTCCTGGCTGACCCCGAAGGCCGCGCTGGCCGCCGGTGACTGGGCCGCGGTGGAGAAGCTGGCCGCGGAGGCCGCGGCGCTGGGCTGATGTTGTTGGGCTGATGTTGTTGCCCAGTCCGGGTTCTCGCCGGGGCCAGTCCCCGGCGAGCCCGGACACTTCACCGGTTCGGGTGGCCGCCGCACCTCGGTCACCGGCGGCAAAGCCTTGCCCGCCAACAACTTCGCGCCACCCAGCGCCCGTAGCGCCACCCGCGGCGGCGACCACCCCGCCCCGCCCCCGGCACCCCGGCACGCGCAGTGACTGTTTTCCCGCTTCTCGCTGTGCCACCCCGGCACACCCCCACACCTTTCAGCGATTCCCCCGCGCCACCCCACCCCCCGCCCCCACCCCCCAATAGATTCGATCCCATGCCCTCCCAACCCCCCTCCATCCGCGCCCGCGCCCTCGGCGCCGAACTGCGCCGCAAGCGCGAACAGGCCGGGTACACCGGCATGGACCTGGCCCGCCGCACCGGCTGGTCGCACAGCAAGATCTCCCGGCTGGAGACCGGCGACCGCGGCACCACCATCGCCGACGTGGCCTACGTGCTCGGCTTCTACGGCGCCAACGACACCGAGACCACCCGCCTGCTCGACCTGCTGCGGGACGCTCCCGACGGCGTGTGGGCCTGCCCCCGCCCGCGCACCTCGCAGGAGAACCAGGCCCGCTCGATCCAGACCTACGCCCCGGCGCTGATCCCGCCGCTGCTGCGCACCGATGCCTACGCCGCGGTGCTCGGCCAGCCGCCGGAACGACCATCGCCGCTGCGCAGGGCCTATCCACCGACCGCGCTGTTCCACCTGGACGAGTCCGCGCTGCGCCGCACCGTCGGCGACGCCAAGGTGATGAACGACCAGCTGCGCCGCCTGGTCTCCCTGGGCAACTGGGAGCACGTGACGATCCGGGTGGTGCCGCTGTCCGCGGGCGCCCATCCCGGCCTGGCCGGCGCCTTCACCCTGCTGCACTACGGTGACGACCGCCCGGTGGTGCACCTGCCCCAGGAGACCCAGGACCTGTACCTGGAGTCCGAGGAGGACCTGGCCACCTACCGCCGCATCCTGACCGACCTGGACGAGATCTCCCTGTGCCAGAACAGGTCCCGCGAGCTGATCACCCGCATGGCGCACGCCCTGCGCTGACCCGCCCCGCCCTGCCGCCCGCCGCGGGCCTCAGCTGCTCAGCCGAGGCCCAGGCTGGGTCTCCGCGGCGGTCTCGTGCACCAGGTAGTCCGCCACGTCGAACTCCCCCACCCTGCGGGTCAGCTCCCCGGTTGACCACGGCCAGGAGAAACTGTTGCGCCCGTTGGCATCCAGGTAGTAGCTCGAGCAGCCGCCCGCGTTGTACACGGTGCCGGCCAGCGCCCGCTGCGCCGCCGCGTTGAACCGCTCCTGCAGCTCCGGCCGCACCGACAGCGCGGGCCAGTCCCGCTCGGCCAGCAGCCGCACCGCGGCCAGCACGTGCGCCAGCTGCGCCTCGATGATGGCCATCGCCGAGGAGTGCCCGGTGCCGAGGTTGGGGCCCAGCAACAGGAACAGGTTCGGGAACCCGGCCACCGAGGTGCCGAGGTAGGCCCGGGGGCTGCCGCCCCACACCGCGGCCAGGCTGCGGCCCTGGGCGTCGAAGACCCGGTCGGCCACCGGCATGTCGGTGATGTGGAAGCCGGTGCCGAAGATGATCGCGTCCACCTCGCTGCGCCGCCCGTCCGCGCCGATGACCACGTTGCCCTCGATCCGGCTCAGCTCGGTCGGGTGCACGGTCACGTTGGGCTTGGTCAGCGACCGGTAGTAGGTGTTGGACAGCAGCAACCGCTTGCAGCCCAACGTGTAGTCCGGGGTCAGCACCGCCCGCAGCGCGGGGTCCGGCACCGTGGCGCGCAGGTGCAGCCGCCCGGCTCGCTGCACGATCCGCAGCAGCCAGGGATGCCGGAAGCCCACGCCCAGCGCCTCCATCCCGGCGTACTCGGCCGCCCGCAGCGCCCGCTGCGCGCGCGGGAAGGTGCGCAGCAGCCAGCGTTCCAGCCGCGGCACGTAGTGGTCGGGCTTGGGCAGCACCCACTGCGCGGTCCGCTGGAACAGGTGCAGCTCGGCCACCTCGGGCGCGATCTTGGGCACGAACTGCACCGCGGAGGCCCCGCTGCCGACCACCGCGACCCGTTTGCCGGTGAGGTCGTAGTCGTGGTTCCAGCGCGCCGAGTGGAAGCTCTCGCCGGGGAAGTCCGCCAGCCCCGGGATCTCCGGCAGCTTCGGCTCGTGCCACGGCCCGGCCCCGGCGATCAGCACCCGCGCGGTGTAGCGGCCCCCGGTGGTCTCCAGCACCCAGCGGGCGCCGTCCCAGCGCGCGGCCAGCACCTCCACGCCGAACCGCAGGTGCCCGGTGACCCGGTAGCGCACCGCCACGTCGGCCAGGTAGCGGCGGATCTCCGGCTGGGTGGCGAAGGCCCTGTGCCATTCCGGGTTGGGCGCGAAGGAGTAGGAGTACAGCGCCGAGGGCACGTCGCAGGCGCAGCCGGGGTAGGTGTTGTCCCGCCAGGTGCCGCCCAGCTCGGCGGCCTTCTCCAGCACCGCGAAGTCGGTGAAGCCGCTCCCGCGCAGCCGCACCGCGGCCCCGATGCCCGAGGCGCCCGCGCCCACCACGATCACGGGGAAGTCCCTGGTCAACCGGTTCGTCATGCGCTGACACCTCATTCCAGACAGCTGCCGTCCCACTTCCGCAACGAGCGGCGGCCGGTCGAGGTTCGCGCGCGCCGAGGGTCACCTGATCGGGCGAAGCGGCAAAAAAGGTCCGGAAGATCGGCAACCAGTCGCGCCGCCGGGACGTGTCAGAAGTGTCAGCGCCTTTCTTCTGCCACGGGGGTGGACCATGACCGAGCTCGCGGAGTCCGTAGCGGCAAGCACGGACCTCGCTCAACGACTTCTGCACGCGCACGGCTACCGGGCGCTGCGACTGGGCATGAGCGAGGCGGACGCGGTGGCCACCGGGCTGCTCACCTCAGACGACACCAGCGGGGTGTGCCGCTTCTACCGGTTCGCCGGCTCCGAGGGCAGCCAGCCGAAGACCAGCGGGGTGTTCATCTCCCCCACCAACGGCGTGGTCATGATCGGCGGCACGTCCAAGATGCTGACCCCGCAAGGCATCTGGCGCGGCAGCGAGCTGGCCGACCTGCGCGACGCCTACCCGGTGCTGCGCCGCGACCGGCTGTGCGACTGGATCTACCGCGCGGCCGCGCCGGGGAATCCGCGCGCGCACTACTGGTTCACCGTGGACGGCGGCCGGGTCACCGACTTCGGCCTGCAGGCCAGCGAGCTCTGAGAGAAGTTCCTCACTTATCCGCGCAACCGAGGGGGAGGGCGGCACGTCTTGATGACGTATCCAGCGCAGGAAGCGCCGGAGAATCATCAATCCTGTTGGGGGACAACGGAATGAACAAGCTCCTGCGTACGCTCGCGCCCGCGGTCGCCACGGCCGCGGCGCTCACCGTCCTGGGTGGCGCCACCGCCTCGGCCGCCCCGGGCGCGCTGCCCATCCTCGGACCGAACGGGTACAAGAGCCTGAAGCTGAACCAGACCGAGGCGCAGGCGGCGGCCACCGGTCTGCTCACCGACAAGCAGCGGATGGGCAGCTGCACCACCTACCGGTTCGTGGCCAGTGAGGGAACCGGCTCCGAGTACGGCGACGTGGTGATCGGCTTGAACGGCAAGGTGCACTCGATCAGCGCCACCTCGCGGATGCTCACCCGCGAGGGCGCCTGGAACAACATGCACCTCGACGACGTCAAGGCGATCTACCCCGAGCTGGTCCGGGACCCGCGGCCCGCCCTGTACCGGGCCCCGGTCCCCGGCAACCGCGCCGCGATCTACGTGTTCACGGTGAACAACGACCAGGGCATCGCGACCGACATCTCGCTGCAGAAGGACGAGGACCCCGGCTGCGGCGCCTGACCGGCCGATGTCCCCCGAATGAGGGTGAAATAGTTCTCGCTCCCGGGGCAACCTCCGGCGGTGTCCGAACGTGTTTCATGGTGGGGCCGGTGCCAGGGGGGTGCCGGGCACAACTGAAACCCTCTGGGGGGACAAGTTCATGAAGGCGCTCGCGCGCAAGCTCGTGTCGGATGTCGCACTCCCGGCAGCGGCAAAGGTGCTGGGCAGCTTCTCCGCGCTGTCGGCGACCCGGTCCGCACTGCCCTATCTCGGTCCGGACGGCTACAAGTCGGTCAAGCTGAACATGACCGAGGCGCAGGCGGTGGCCACCGGGCTGCTCACCGGGCGGCGGGTGGCGGACGGCTGCGTCACCTACCGGTTCGTCGCGGGCGAGGGGACCGGCTGCGAGTCCGGTGACGTGGTCATCGGGCGCGACGGCCGGATCCAGTCCATCAGCGCGACCGCGCGGGCGCTCACCCGCGAGGGCGCCTGGAACAACATGCCGCTGAGCGACGTCAAGGCGATCTACCCTCGGCTCGCCCAGGACGAGCGGCAGCACCACCTGTTCCGGACGCCGGTGCCGGGCAGCGAGCACGCGAGCTACACCTTCGCGGTGAACGACGACAGCGTCGCCACCCGCGTCTCACTGCACCGCAACGACGCCCCGGGCTTCGTTGCGGTGCGGTGAGGAACCGGGCTCGGACCTAGGGCCGCTGGAGCAGGGCCAGCGCCTCTGGGATCGAGTCCACCACCGGGCGGCCGGTGGCTGCCAGCTTCCGTCGGCTCATCATTCCCGTGGTGACCAGGACGCAGGCGGCGCCGGCCGCTTCGGCGGCATCGGAGTCGTCGACCACGTCCCCGATCAGCACCACCTCGGCCGGGTCGAGCCGCAGCGCGGCCAGGTGCTCGATGAGGTGCTCGGCCTTGGACCCGCCGCCGGTGTCCACCCGCAGCCCGTCCACCCTGGCGAACAGCTCCAGCAGGCCGAACTGGGTGATCAGCGGGACCAGCTCGTGGTGGAACCACATGGACAGCAGTGACTGGGTGCCGCCGGTGGCCGCCCAGCCGTGCAAGGCCGTCGGCACCCCGGTGGCCAGCGCGCAGGTGTCCAGCACCGCGCGGTAGGCCTCGTGGTAGGTCTTGTCCAGCCGGACCCAGTCCTCCGCGCTCAGCTGCCGTTCCAGCAGCCGCTCGTAGCAGGCGACCAGCGGCCGGGAGAAGGTGTCCCGCCAGAAGTCCATGGTGATCGAGGGCCGCCCGAACCCGGCGCAGACCTGGTTCACCGAGTCGAGCACGGCCTGGTTGTCATCCAGCAGGGTGCCGTTCCAGTCCCAGACAACGTGGGTGGCGCGAAGTGTGTGGTCCCGAGTCGTCACGGCCGGATGGTAAGCGGTCGCCCTGACAACGCTCGCGCGATTATCCGGCCCTGGGGGCATGATGGGGTGATGGATCTCGCTGAGGCACGCCAGATCATCCGGGAGCAGCCGCGCGCGGTGCTGGCCACCACCCGCGCCGACGGCAGCCCGCAGATGTCGCCGGTGCTGGCCGCGGTCGCCGAGGACGGCGCGATCGTGGTCAGCAGCCGCACCACCGCGTTCAAGGTGAAGAACCTGCGCCGTGATCCCCGGGTGTGGCTGTGCGTGCTGCCGGATGCCTTCTTCGGGCGGTGGATCCAGGTCGAGGGCACGGCCAGCGTGCTGGAGCTGCCCGAGGCGATGCCCGGCCTGGAGGACTACTACCGCCGCGTCTCCGGCGAGCACCCGGACTGGGCGGAGTACCGCGCCGCGATGACCGCCGAGCGACGGGTGCTGGTGCGCATCGAGCCGACCCGCGCCGGCCCCGACCGCAGTGGCTGAGCCACTCACCGAACTGGGCAGGCGGTACGGCCGGGACTGGACGCCGGTCACCCTCGGCGAGTCCGGCGCCCAGGTCTGGCGGGCCGGCCAGGTCTACCTCAAGGTCGCCCGCACCCCGCCGCACCCCGACCCGGCCGCCGCCCCCGCCGCCGAGGCCACCCGCTGTGCCTGGCTGGCCGCCCAGGGCTGGCCTGCCCCGGAGGTGGTGGAGCACGGCGACCGCGACGGCTTCTCCTGGTTGGTGACCCGGGCGCTACCGGGCCGCCCGGTCAGCGACCCGTGGCCGGTCGAGCGGGCCGCGGGCGTGGTGGACGCGGTGGCCGACCTGGCCCGCGCGCTGCACGCCTTGCCGGTCGCCGACTGCCCGTTCGACCGCCGCCACGCGGTCACCGTGCCGCTGGCCAAGGCCGCCGCCGCAGCGGACCTGGTCGACCTGACCGACCTGGCGCCCGAGTACGCGGGCTGGTCCGCCGCGGACCTGGTGGCCGAGCTCGACCGCACCCTCCCGGCCGCCGAGGACCCGGTGGTCTGCCACGGCGACCTGTGCACCCCGAACGTCCTGCTGGACCCGGACACCCTCGCCGTGACCGGCGTGCTGGACCTGGGCCGCCTCGGCGTGGCCGACCGCCACCTGGACCTGGCCCTGGCCACCCGGAGCCTGACCCGCGCGGGCCTGGACCCGGCGCGTTTCCTGGCCCGCTACGGCTTCACCGGCCTGGACCCGTCCCGGATCCGCTTCCACCGCCTGCTGGACGAGTTCTTCTGAGAACCGGTCACTCCTCCGGCACGATCCGCCGCACCAGCTCCGGGACCAGGTCCTTGGCCGCGAACGGCCGCATCGCCTCCGGCAGGGTCAGGTGCTCGATCACCAGTCCGGTCATCGCCAGGTAGAGCAGGGCCACCGTCTCCGCCCCGCCCGGCAGCCCGCTGTCCACGTGGAACTGGACGGAGGCGTCGAAGTTGGCCTGCAACGTCCCGGTCAGCGCCGCCCGCAGCTCCGGCCGCCGGGTCGCCTCCAGCCGCAGCTCCTGCAACGCCAGGTACCCGGCCGGATCGCGCTCGATCCGCGCCATCAGCTGGTGCATCAAGGTCTCCACCAGCTCCCGCTTCCTGGGCGCCCGCATGGTGACGGCCAGCTGCGCCGGATCCGGCCCCAGCCGCAGGTGGATCTGCCCGCCGACCTGGTTGAGCAGGTCGTCCCGGTTGACGAAGTAGTTGGACGCGGTCCCGTTCGGCACCCCGGCCTCAACGTCCACGGCCCGGAACGTCAACCCCCTGGCCCCCTCCCGCGCCAGCACCTCCACCGCCGCGTTGACCAGCGCCGCCCGCCGAGCCGGGTTCTGAACCACCAAGCCTCCCCCGCTAACCACTACAGGCATAGTACTGCGGGAACAGTAGTTGCCGCTACGCCCCATCCAGCCGAGCGATCAGAGTTTTTGGCGCCACCACCCGGAACGCGTCCTCGACCAGCTCGCCGATCTCGGCCCAGTCCAGCCCGTCCACATCCAGGTAGACGCCGAGCCACCCCCGGTGCCCGACATAAGGCGGCCGGAAGTAGCGCTCCGGATCGGACCCGATCAGGGCTTCCTGGGCGCCGGGCGGGGCCGCGCACCAGAAGGCGAGGCGGTTGTCGTGGTGGTGGTTGGCGTACATGACGAAGGTCTTCTTGCCGCGGATGAACCAGGTCGGCTCGCCGTGGCTCAGGCGCTCGGTGGTCTCGGGGAGGGCGAGGCACAGGGCGCGCAGGGACTCGAGGGGGTCGGGCGGCTGTGGCGGCTTCGGCATGGGGGCGGCTCCCGGGTTCCGGTCGGTGGGTGGTTCCGGTGGCGGGGTGGGGCGGACGGCGGGGGTTTCGCGGGATGCGGGGTTTCGCGGGATGCGGCTGGGGCGAGTGCGGCTGGAATGAGTGCGACTGGGGCGGACTGCCGTGAGGCGAGGCGCGGCGGCAGTGGGCGCGGTGCAGCGGGAACGAGGCTGCGGCGAGTCGGAGGCGGGACGGGCGGTGTTCGGTGGCAGCGGATTCGGCAGCGCGGTTCCCGGGCGGCGCGGCTTCCCGGACTCCGGGTGAGGGCGGCTCGATCCGTGCCGGAATCGCCGCTCCGCCAACGCAAACCGCGCACCCACGCAATCCGACCGCCCACGCAATCCGACCGCCCACGCGATCCGCTCTGCCCACACGATCCGACCGCCCGCGATCCGCTCCGCCCGCGCGATCCGCTCCGCCCGCGTGTTCTGGCCGCCAAGGCGGTCCCGTCCCGCCGACGCGATCCGCCGTGCCGGGGCCAGCCACGCCGCCAGGGCTTCCGGCAGTCGCGGCGAGTCGCGGGCGGTGGGGGGATAGCGGCTCGAGCGGGGAACGGGGCTGCGGCAAGTCGAGGCAGGGCTGGCACGGCGGGGCGGGTGACGTTCGGCGCGAGCGGCTTCGGCAACGCGGCTTCCCCGGCGGCACGGCTTCCCGGCCGACATGGCTTCCTCAGCGGCGGCTGGAGTCGCACGATCCTCACCGGACTCACCGGACTCACCGCCGGTGCCGCTGGTCGCCCAGGAGCGCCGCCCCGGCAACGCGAGCCGCCCACAAACGCAACTCACCCACCAGCGCAAGCCGTTCGCCGAGACGACCGGCCGTGCCGGACAACCCGCCGTGCCAACGTGGGTCGTCGTGCCGGTGTTGGCCATGCCGCCGGGTTTTGCGGCAGTCGCGGTGTGGCGCGGGGTGGCGGCATGGGCGGGGGTGGGGTCAGTCTGGGGGGTTGTCCAGGAGGGGGGCGTCCAGGTTGGCTTCGCGGAGTTCTTCGCGGACTACGCGGAAGGCCAGGCCCTCGGAGTAGCCCTTGCGGGCCAGCATGCCGACCAGGCGGCGGATGCGGGTTTGCTCGTCGGCGGACTGGAGGCTGCCGCCGCGGAGGCGTTTGCGGACCAGGTCCCTGGCTCGGGTTTCCTCGGCCTCGGGGTCCACCGCGGCCACCGCTTCGGCGGCCACCTCGTCGGCGACGCCCTTGCGGCGGAGCTCGACGCTCAGGGCGCGGCGGGCCATGCCCTGGTAGGCGTGCCGGGAGCGGACCCAGACCTCGGCGAAGGCGGCGTCGTCGACCAGGCCCACCTCGTCCAGGCGGGCCAGCACCGTCTCCGCGACCTCCGGCTCCACTCCCTTGCGTGCCAGGCTCTGCGCCAGCTCCGCCTTGGTGCGCGGGCGGGCGGTGAGCAGCCGCAGGCACACATCCCTGGCGTAGGCCACGGGATCCTGCGGCTGCTCCTGCCTGCCCTGTTCGGAGCGCACGGTCAGAAGTCGACCGGAGCGGGCGCGGTGTCGTCGGCGTCGAGCTTGGCGCCGATGCCCAGCTTCTCCTTGATGCGCTTCTCGATCTCGTTGGCCACGTCCGGGTTCTCCCGCATGAACTTGCGGGCGTTCTCCTTGCCCTGGCCCAGCTGGTCGCCCTCGTAGGTGTACCAAGCGCCGGACTTGCGCACGATGCCCTGCTCGACGCCGACGTCGATCAGCGAGCCCTCGCGGCTGATGCCGACGCCGTAGATGATGTCGAACTCGGCCTGCTTGAACGGCGGGGCCACCTTGTTCTTGACCACCTTGACGCGGGTGCGGTTGCCGACCGCGTCGCCGCTGTCCTTGAGCGTCTCGATGCGGCGCACGTCCAGGCGCACCGAGGCGTAGAACTTCAGCGCCTTGCCACCGGTGGTGGTCTCCGGGCTGCCGAACATGACGCCGACCTTCTCGCGCAGCTGGTTGATGAAGATCGCGGTGGTGCCGGAGTTGTGCAGCGCACCGGTGATCTTCCGCAGCGCCTGGCTCATCAGCCGGGCCTGGAGGCCGACGTGGCTGTCACCCATCTCGCCCTCGATCTCGGCACGGGGCACCAGCGCGGCCACCGAGTCGATCACCAGCACGTCCAGCGCGCCGGAGCGGATCAGCATGTCCGCGATCTCCAGCGCCTGCTCGCCGGTGTCCGGCTGGGAGACCAGCAGCGCGTCGGTGTCCACGCCGAGGGCCTTGGCGTAGTCGGGGTCGAGCGCGTGCTCGGCGTCGATGAAGGCGGCGATGCCGCCGTTCTTCTGCGCGTTGGCCACCGCGTGCAGGGCGACCGTGGTCTTACCGGAGGACTCCGGACCGTAGATCTCCACGACCCGGCCACGCGGCAGGCCGCCGATGCCCAGGGCCACGTCCAGGGAGATGGAGCCGGTCGGGATGACCTCGATCGGCGGGCGCCCCTCTTCGCCGAGGCGCATCACCGAGCCCTTGCCGAACTGCTTGTCGATCTGGGCCAGCGCCAGTTCGAGGGCCTTGTCTCTGTCGGGTGCTGCGGGTGGCATCGCTGTGGTCCGCCTTCTCGTCCGGGCTGGTCTTTGTGGGTCGCGCTCACGCTAGCGGGCAGGACCGACAATCCTCCGCGAGGTAGTCGCCGTCTGTGGATAACCGGCCCGATGTGGACAACAGGCTAACCGAACAGGTGTTCGATCCGAAAACCGACACGCCGCCTGGTACGGTGCCGCGCCCCGAGAGGGTTTCGACCAGGCCGCGGCCACACTTGAGGGCGTCAGAGCCAGCCGTGCCGGATCGCCTGCACGCCGGCCTGGAACCGGGTCTGCGCGCCGCACCGGTCCATCAGCTGCCGGACCCGGCGCTGCGCGGTCCGCGGCGCCATGCCCAGCTGCCGGGCGATGCTCTCGTCGGTCAGCCCGGCGGCCAGCAGCGCGAGCAGCTGCGGGTCCACCTCCGGCTCGGGTTCGGCCGCGGCCGCGCCGGTGAACGGGATGCTCCGGTCCCAGTACAGGTCGAAGGTGGAGTGCAGCACGTCCAGCAGCGGCGACGGGCGGATCACCAGCACGCTGTCGATGCCGGTCGCGCCGACCACCGGCAGCACCGCGCCGCGCCGGTCCACCAGGCCCAGCTTGAACGGCAGGTCCGGGGTGACCCTGGCCTTCTCGCCGCCGGCCACCAGGCTCAGCACCTCCGCCAGCCGCCCCGGCAGCTCAAAACTGGACCTTTCATAGACCACGCGCCAGCAGACATCGCGTTCGCTGCTGTCGTTCTCCAGCCCGATGAACTCCTCGGAATGGGACAGATAAGGCGGTTTGTCGAGAACGCGGACCTCGTCCCTGGCACTGAGCAACAGGGCCCGCCACTGGGACAGCGCGGCATCCGCGCCCTTCACCACCTCGACAATGGAGTCGTCATCCGGACAACCGTTGCCGGACTGCCGGTAGAGCTCCATCAGCCGGGCGGTCCCGGCGCGGGCGCGGCGGTGCTCGTTCTCCCGGTCGGCGATGAGCAGCTCCACCGCGAGATCGGGCGCGACCGCGCACCAGCGGGGCGTCGCACCGGTCACCCTGCGGACCAGGCCGCGGCTCTCCAGCTCCAGCAGCACCTCGGCCAACCTGCGCGGATCACGTTCCGACCCGGCCATGGCCAACTCCGCGGCGCTGCTCGTGCCGCCGCGCAGCAGCAGCTCGTAGACCGCCGACTGGGCCGGGTCGACCCCGAGGTTTGCGAACACTCGACCTCCCGCCTGTGCCGGTCATTGTGACTCCCGGAAAGCGAAAAGGCACTGTCGAAGCCGATTGTCCGGCTCACCGGTATTCAAGTGATTATCCGACTGTGCGGCCATCAGGTCGGCAATCGGTTAGACCATTCGCCGCAGGTCGTGAACGCATCGTAGTCAGCTGATGACGGAAACGTGACCGAGTAATGGCGTGAACACGGTGCTGACGTAAAACAGCCGCCGCGAACCCTGTGCCTGCGATCACACCAATGCCTACCTTCCGAGTCCCCTGCTTTGGAAGGAAGCCCCTGTGAACCGTGTGTTCCGCACGGCGCTGGCCACGGCGTCCGTGCCCGCCGCCCTCGTCAGCAGCCTGATGCTGCTGCCCGTGACCGCCCAGGCCGCCCCCAGCGGCGCCCAGCCCAGCCAGCCGGTGACCGAGCGCCCGTTCGAGCGACTGATCGTGGGCTACCAGTCCAGTTCGCTGGAGGCCAGCTCCGACGACGCGGCCGCCAGCGACGCCCGGGGCAAGGCCGCGAAGGTCGGCAAGGACCTGCGGCTGCACCGCCGGATGTCCACCGGCGCGGCCGTGGTCGACCTCGGTGGCAAGACCACCAAGGCCGAGGCCGCGCGCACCATCGAGGAGTTCCGGGCCGACCCGAAGGTCGCCTACGTCGAGCCCGACCTGATGATGCAGCCGCTGGCCGCGCCCAACGACACCGAGTACCACCGGCAGTGGGACCTGTTCGAGGCCAACGCCGGCATGAACGTGCCGGGCGCCTGGGACTCCGCCACCGGCACCGGCGTGACCGTCGCGGTGATCGACACCGGCTACGTCGCGCACTCCGACCTGGCCGGCAACATCGTCAGCGGCTACGACTTCGTGGCCGACGCCGCCCGCGCCAGGGACGGCAACGGCCGGGACAGCAACCCGGCCGACGAGGGTGACTGGGTCAAGCGCGGCGAGTGCGGGACCGACGCCAGCGGCCAGCCGGTGCCGGCCAAGGACACCGACTCCAGCTGGCACGGCACGCACGTGGCGGGCACCATCGCGGCCAGCACCGGCAACAGCAAGGGCATCGCGGGCATCGCCTACAACGCCAAGATCCAGCCGATCCGGGTGCTGGCCAAGTGCGGCGGCGCCACCTCCGACATCGCCGACGCGATCAACTGGGCCTCCGGCGGCTCGGTCACCGGCGTGCCGGCCAACCAGAACCCGGCCAAGGTCATCAACATGAGCCTGGGCGGCAAGTCCAGCTGCTCCAGCACCTACCAGAACGCGATCAACGCCGCGGTCTCCCGCGGCACCACGGTGGTCGTGGCCGCCGGCAACAGCAACGACGAGGTCTCCGGCTACACCCCGGCCAGCTGCAACAACGTCATCTCGGTCGCCGCGAGCAGCCGTGAGGGCAACCGGACCTGGTACTCCAACTACGGCGCCAAGATCGACGTGGCCGCGCCGGGCGGCGAGACCCGCAGGGCCAACGACACCCCGGGCACCATCACCACCCCGGAGAACGGCATCTGGGCCACGCTGAACAACGGCGCGAGCACCCCCGGCGCGGAGAACTACGAGCCGTACCAGGGCACCAGCATGGCCGCCCCGCACATCGCCGGCCTGGCCGCGCTGATGGTGGGCAAGGACAAGGCGCTGACCCCGGCCTCGGTGGAGCAGCTGATCAAGGACAACGCGCGGGCGCTGCCCGGCACCTGCACCGGCGGCTGCGGCGCGGGCCTGGCCGATGCCACCAAGACGGTGGCCGCGGTCGGCGGCACCACTCCCCCGCCGGCCGGCACCTTCAGCAACACCGAGGACGTGGCCATCCCGGACCGCGGCGCCGCGGTGACCTCCGCGATCACCGTCAGCGGTCGCACCGGCAACGCCTCCAGCGCGCTGAAGGTCGCGGTGGACATCAAGCACACCTTCCGCGGCGACCTGGTGGTCGACCTGCTCGCCCCGGACGGCACCGTCTACCCGCTGAAGCGCTCCTCGGCCAGTGACTCGGCGGCCGACGTGCTGGCCACCTACACCGTGAACGCCTCCAGCGAGGTCGCCAACGGCACCTGGAAGCTGCGCGTGCAGGACGTCGCCAGCTACGACACCGGCAAGATCGACTCCTGGAGCCTGACCTTCTGACCACCCGGTTGAGGTGAATGCTGACCCGCCCGGTCCCTGCTCCGGGCGGGTCAGCGCCGTTCTGGCGGCACGTCGAAGTCCTCGCACACCGCGCGCCACACCTGCTTGGCCGGGAATCCCGCGTCCAGCGCCTGGTTCGGGGTCCGGCCGCCGAGTGCGGAGAAGACGTGGTCACGAGCCAGCATGTCGGCGCGGACCTCGCCGAACTCCTCGGCCATCAGACTGCGGAACACCGTGTTTCTCATCGGGGACCAGACTACGGCCCCGGCCGGTAGGCTCGGCGCGTGTTCGACTTCGGCGACGACCCCACCGGTCTGTCCTCCCCGATCGCCACCATCGCGACCATCGGCGCGCTGGTGGCCATGATCGTGCTCTACCTGCGCTACCTGCGGAACTCGCGCGGCCGCGACGAGGACTAGGCCGGTCGCAGCGCGGTGAGCGCGCAGACCACCAGCAGCGGCAGCGCGGCGAAGCCGACCACCAGCCCGAGCGCGGCGTAGGACCCGGCGGTCACCAGCACCCCGGCCAGCACCCCGCCGCAGGCGCCACCGGCGTTCATCAGCAGGTCCGACAGGCCCTGCACGGCGGGCCGCTCGGCGGCGGGCACACTCTCGGTGAGCAGTGCCGACCCCGCGACCACGCCCGCTGACCAGCCGAACCCCAGCACGGTCAGGGCCAGCGCGAGCTGTGGCGCGTCCTGCCCGGCCGCGGTGCCCGCGATGCCGGCCGCGGCGACCACCAGGGCCGCGCCGAGTCCCAGGACCGGCACCCGGCCGTGCCGGTCGGCCAGCCAGCCGAAGACCGGGCTGGCCACGTACATCGCGGCCGCGTGCAGGCTGATCACCACGCCGACCACGGCCAGCGAGTGGCCGCCGTGGTCCAGGTGCACCGGGGTCATCGCCATCAGGCCGACCATGGCCGCGTGGCAGAGCACGATCCCGGCCAGCGCCAGCCCGGCCTGCCCACGCAGGTGCCGCCAGGCCGACCAGGCCCCCGGCGGCACCACCGGCGCGCCGCCGTGCGCCGGGCAGCTCACCCCGGCCGGCGCGAAGGACCTGGCCAGCACCAGCGGGTCGGGGCGCAGGCCGAGGCCGGCGCACAGCGCGGCGGCCAGGAACACCAGCGCCGCCACCAGGTACGCCCCCGCCGCCGCGGGCAGCCCGAGCTCACCGGCCACCTGCCCGGCGGGTCCGGCCAGGTTCGGACCGACCAGCACGCCCGCGGTGCTGGCCCACACCACCACCGACAGCGCCCGCGCCCGGCGTGCCGGCAGCGCGAGGTCGGTGGCGGCGTACCGGGCGGCGAGTCCGGCCATCGCGCCGCCGCCGAAGAGCACCAGCGCGCCGAGCAGCAGCGGCCAACTGCCCAGCACCAGCGCGAGCACCGCCAGCACCGAGCCGAGCACGCCGGTCCCGTAGCCCAGCACCAGCGCCGGCCGCCGTCCGCGCCGCTGCGCCAGGCTGGCCGCGGGCACCGCGAGCAGCGCCGAGCCGATGGTGGAGGCGGTCGCGGCCATCCCGCCGACCGCCGCGCTGCCGGAGAGCGCGGCCCCGGCCAGCGCGCTCACCGCCACCCCGGCGGCCACCCCGCCCGCGCCGAGCACCTGGGTCGCGGTCAGCACCCCGAGCACCCGGCGCTGGGCGGCGACCGGGGTCACCGCTTGCCGTCCAGCCGGAGCGACCGGCCGATGATCTCCTTCATGATCTCGTTGGTGCCGCCGTAGATCGCCTGCACCCGGCCGTCCAGGAAGTACTTGGAGATCGGGTACTCGCTCATGTAGCCGTAGCCACCGTGCAGTTGGAGGCAGCGGTCGGCCACCCTGCGGTCGATGTCGGTGGCCCACCACTTGGCCATGGCCGCGTCCTCCGCGGTGAGCCGGCCCGCGACCAGGTCCAGCACGCAGCGGTCCACGAAGGTCTGGGTGACCCAGTACTGCGTCTCCATCTCGGCCAGCTCGAACCGGGTGTTCTGGAAGGCGCCGATGGCGCGGCCGAAGGCCTTGCGCTCGCGCACGTAGTCCTCGGTGAGGTCGAGCATCGCGCGCACCGCCGCGGCCGAGCCGACCGCCATGGACAGCCGTTCCTGCGGCAGGAACCGCATCAGGTGGTAGAAGCCGCGGTTCTGCTCGCCGATCAGGTTCGCCGCGGGCACCCGCACCTCGTCGAAGAACAGCTCGGCGGTGTCCTGCGCCTTCTGCCCGATCTTGTCCAGGTTCCGCCCGCGCTCGAACCCCGGCATGCCCCGCTCCACCGCGAGCAGGCTCAGCCCCTTGCTGCCCTCGGCCGCCGGGTCGGTGCGCGCGACCACGATGACCAGGTCGGACAGGATGCCGTTGGTGATGAAGGTCTTGGCCCCGGAGAGCACCCAGTCCGAGCCGTCCCGCCGCGCGTGGGTGCGGATGCCCTGCAGGTCAGAGCCCGCGCCGGGCTCGCTCATGGCGATCGCGGTGATCAGCCTGCCCGCGCAGAAGTCCGGCAGCCAGCGCTGCTTCTGCTCCTCGGTGGTCAGCTCGCGCAGGTAGGGCCCGACGATGTCGTTGTGCAGCCCGAAGCCCAGCCCGGAGGCCCCGGCCCGCACCACCTCCTCGTCCTGCACCGCGTAGAAGCGGTAGTCCGGCTCGCCCCCGCCGCCGTAGCGCTCCGGCATGTCGATGCCGAGCAGGCCGAGCTTCCCGGCCTCCTCCCACACCTCCCGCGCCACGATGCCGTCCCGCTCCCACTGCTGGTGGTGCGGCAGCACGGACCTGGCCAGGAACTCCCGCACCGTCGCCCGCAACGCCTCGTGCTCGTCCCCGTACAGCTGACGCTCCATGCCTCGATCGTGACATGGGGTTCTGCCCGGCGGAACCGCTCAGTGGATCACTCGCGGTGGGCGACCGAACGGGCAACCGAAGACCGCCATTCAGGTAACGGTTTGGCCCGGCGACATCACATTCCGTCTCCGTCCCCGTCACACCGTGCGTTGCGTCACAGAACAAGTCGAAAGTTGAAGCAAGAGTTCGTCCGAACGCAGGAATCCGTGTCGGCTGGGGCGACTAGAGAGGGGACGACACAGTGTCCGCACAGGCGCATTCCCTAGGGGGACTCGGTGGGGTGCTACGCCGGGACATCGCCAAGCGCACGTCCGCCATCTTCACCCCGGTCCGACCGGAGTCCAGGGACGCCGAGCTCGACGGGGTGGTGTCCGCGGCCATCGCGGGGGACCGGCAGTCGGTGTCCTGGCTGCTCGGCTACATCCGGCCGATCGTGGTCCGCTACTGCCGCACCCGGATCGGTCGCCAGGAGCGTTCCTTCGCCTCCGCCGACGACGTGGCCCAGGAGGTCTGCCTGGCGGTGCTGACCGCGCTGCCCACCTACCGCTCGCAGGGCCGCCCGTTCCTGGCCTTCGTCTACGGCATCGCCGGGCACAAGGTGGCCGACGCCTACCGGCACGCCGCGCGCAACATCTCCGAGCCGGTGCCCGAGGTGCCGGACACCGTGATCACCGAGGGCGGGCCGGAGCAGCAGGCGCTCTACCGCGAGCTGTCCACGGAGATGGGCAAGCTGCTGGACGTGCTGCCGCCGAAGCAGCGGGAGATCCTGGTGCTGCGCGTGGTGGTGGGGCTGTCCGCCGAGGAGACCGCCAGCACGGTCGGGTCCACGCCGGGCGCGGTGCGGGTGGCCCAGCACCGGGCGATCAGCCGGTTGCGCACCCTGCTGACCAGGTCGAAGCGCCCCTCGCCCTAATCTCGGCGGCATGAGCGTGTTGCGTGCCGAGATCGACGGACAACCGGCCACGGTAGAGCAGCTGCTGACCACGACCACGGTCAACTACGGCCACTTCACCGGCATGACCGCGGTGGACGGCCGGGTGCGCGGCCTCGACCTGCACCTGGCCCGGCTCGGCGCGGCGACCAGCGCGCTGTTCGGCACCACCCTGGACCTCGACCGGGTCCGCGCGCTGCTGCGGCAGGCACTCTCCGGCCTGTCCGGCCCGGTCAGCGCCAGGATCAACGTCTTCCCGGCCGCGCTCACCTGGGACGGGCTCGGCGCGCCGATCGAGCCGAGGGTGCTGGTGCTCATCCGCCCCGCGCCGGAGCCAGTGACCACTCCCCTGCGCACCCGCACCGCGCGGTACTCCAGGGACGCGCCGGAGTTCAAGCACGTGGGCACCTTCGGCCTGTTCCAGCAGCAGCGGCTGGCCCGGCTGGACGGCTATCAGGACGTGGTGTTCCTGGACGAGCGCGGCAGGCTCAGCGAGGGCTCGATCTGGAACCTCGGCCTCTTCGACGGCGAGCACGTGGTGTGGCCGGCGGCGGCCGTGCTGCCCGGCATCGCTTACCAGCTGCTGCGCCGCGGTCTGGCCGAGCTGGGCGTGCCCGAGCTGGACCGGCCGGTCGAACCGGCTCAGCTGCCCGGTTTCCGGGCCGCCTTCTTCACCAACGCGCCCACCGGCGCCCGTGCCCTGAGCAGCATCGACGAGGTCGAGTTCGCGGTGGACGCCGAGCTCATGGATCTGCTCCGCCGGGCCTACGAGCTCGCTCCCTGGGATGAGGTCTGACCCGCCGATCGTTGTCGGTGGATCGCACGAAAAAGTGGAACTCTCACCAGGTTTCGGCCACTAAGGAAAAGGGGCTTCCTTCCTGCCCCCGTTCCTACCGAGGGGTCCAACGAGATGAACCGAAGATCACGGACGTTGGCCGGGCTGGTGGCGCTGGCCACCGCGAGCGCCACGCTGGCGGTCTCGCCACAGGCCACCGCGGCACCCGCCCCCGCACCCGGCGCGGGCACGCAGCACCAGGTCACCCTGATCACCGGCGACAAGGTGCGCGCGGCACAGCGCGCCGACGGCGGCTGGCAGCTCAACGTCGACCCGGCACAACGCTCAACGTCGTTCGGCTTCCGGCAGTTCCCGGTCACCCGTGAGGGCCAGACCGACTGGTACCTGGTGCCGGAGCGGGCCGAGCGGCTGCTGGCCGAGGGGCTGCTGGACCGCGAGCTGTTCAACATCACCGGCCTGATCCGGCACGGCTACGACGACGCGCGCAGCAAGGTGCTGCCGCTGCTGGTGCAGTACCCGGAGGCCGCGGCCACCCGCCGTGCCGCGGCACTGCCGGGCGTCACCGCGCAACGTGAGCTGCCCAGCCTGAACCTGGCCGCGGTGGACGGGCAGAAGGCGGCGGCGACCGAGTTCTGGCGTGAGCTGACCCAGCAGGGCCCGGCCGCGCTGGCCGGTGGGGCCAGCAAGATCTGGCTCAACGGCAAGGTGAAGTCCTCGCTGGACAAGAGCGTGCCGCAGGTCGGCGCACCGGCTGCCTGGCAGGCCGGGTTCACCGGAAAGGGCGTCACGGTCGCGGTGCTGGACACCGGGATCGACGACACGCACCCCGATGTGGCCGGGAAGGTCAAGCACAGCAAGGACTTCAGCGGCAAGGGCAACGTCAAGGACGGCGACGGGCACGGCACGCACGTGGCCGCGACCGCCGTGGGCTCGGGCGCGGCCGAGGGCGGCAAGTTCAAGGGGGTCGCCCCGGAGGCCGACCTCGCGGTCGGCAAGGTGCTCAACGACAACGGCAGCGGCCAGTTCGACGACATCATCGCGGGCATGGAGTGGGCCGCGGGCGAGGTCAAGGCCAAGGTCATCAGCATGAGCCTGGGCGGCGGCCCGACCGACGGCAGCGACCCGATGGCGCAGGCGGTGAACACGTTGACCCGCAAGCACAACGCGCTGTTCGTGATCGCCGCGGGCAACTACGGCTCGCCCGGTTCGGTGTCCAGCCCGTCCAGCGCCGACCTGGCGCTGACCGTGGGCAGCGTGACCAAGTCCGGCAGCCGCTCGGAGTTCTCCAGCCAGGGTCCGCGCGTCGGCGACGGCGCGGTGAAGCCGGAGATCTCCGCGCCCGGCAGCGACATCGTGGCCGCCCGCGCCACCGGCACCGCGATGGGTGAGCCGGTGAACGAGCGCTACACCAAGGCATCCGGCACCTCGATGGCCACTCCGCACGTGGCCGGTGGAGTGGCGATCCTGGCCCAGCAGCACCCGGACTGGACCGCCGAGCAGCTGAAGTCGGCGCTGGTGTCCACCTCGGTCCCGGTCGCGGGCAGCGGCGTGTTCGCCGTCGGCGGCGGCCGGATGGACCTGGGCAAGGCGGTTGCGGCCAAGGTGCTGGCCGGGCCGAGCGTGGTCAACGCGTTCCTGAAGTGGCCCAGCACCAAGGCAGAGACCCGCACGGTGACCTACAGCAACCCGGGCACCGCGCCGCTCACCCTGAACCTGAAGCTGGACCTGACCGACACCGCGGGCGCGCCGGCTCCGGCGAACCTGGCCAAGCTGTCCGCGAACTCGGTGACCGTGCCCGCCGGCGGTCAGGCCTCGGTGACGCTCACGCTGACCCCGCGCGCGGCCAAGCAGGGCAGCTACGGCGGCGTGCTCACCGCCACCGACGGCACCACCACGGTGCGTTCGCTGGTCGGCGCGCACGAGGAGGGCGAACACTACGACGTCACCGCCAAGGTCCTGTTGCAGGACGGCAAGCCCGGCACCGCGGACAACGGCCAGGTCACCCTGACCCGCCACCAGGACGGCGAGGCCTACCGGATGCCGCCCGGCGGCAGCGCCAGGGTGCCGCCCGGCACCTACAGCGCGATCGGCTCGATCACCACACCCCGGCCGGACGGCGAGCCGACCATCGCGATGGTGGCCAACCCCGTGGTGAAGATCAGCAAGTCGGCCACGGTGAGCTTCGACGCCCGGCAGGCCAAGCAGGTCAAGGTCAGCACCGACCAGGCGGCCGCGCGGGGTGGTTCCTGGCTGGCGCAGATGCGGCAGCAGATCAAGGACACCGGGCAGACGCACAGCTTCGGCTGGTTCCTCAACCCGCAGTTCTCCCACTTCTCCGCCTATTCCACCGCAGGGGTCAGCTCCCCGTCGTTCAGCTTCGCCAACAACCTCCGGCTGGAGGAGCCGGAGCTGGAGCTGTTCACCGAAGGCGCGCAACGCCAGGAGCTGGCCGTCGGCTGGCTGCGCGGCTCCGCCGACGATCCGATGAACACCAAGCTGCCGTCGGTGTACGCGGGCAGCGGCACGGTGGAGGAGCTGGCCAAGGTCGACGCCAAGGGCAAGTTCGTGGTGATCGGCCTGCCCGGCCAGACCACCTATGACGAGGTGTACCAACGGATCCGCAACATCAAGGCGGCCGGTGGCCTGGTCGCCGGGCTCTACGTCAGCGACGAGCAGCCCTTCCGCGCGGCAGCCAAGCTCGCCGAGGAGGAGAATCCGGCGGTGCTGCCCTCGGTGCGGGCCTTCGGCCAGTACGGGCCGAAGCTGGCCGAGTTCGCCAAGACCGGCGGCCAGGTGTCGCTGATCGCGCGCAAGGGCAGCAAGTTCCGCTACGAGCTGGCCTACCCCGCCGCGGGCAAGGTCCCGGCCAAGCTGGAGTACCAGGCCAAGCCCGCCGAGCTGGCCACGGTGACCTCGGTCTACTACGGCTACAGCCGGAACGAGCCGCCCATCATCGGCGGCTACTACCAGACGCCCAGCGGCTGGATCAGCACCCAGAGCTTCACCGAGGGCGTGGCCTCCGCCGAACGGGTCGAGTACTTCACCCCCGGCAACTGGGACCTCAGCGTCGGCGGCTGGTGGGGCGCCTCCGGCGACCTGATCGCCAAGGCGAAGCTGGAGGCGGGCAAGTCCTACCGGCACGAGTGGAACAAGGCGGTCAACGGGCCCGCGTTCCACGGCACCACCAGCAGCACCCTCGGCGAGAACCACCCGTGGGCCTGGATCAAGGGCGACCTGCTCGACGTGACCGTGCCCTGGTGGTCCGACGCGGCCGGGCACCCCAGGGTGGCCGACCCGAGCTGGGAGATCGACAAGGGCAGCACGACGCTGTTCGCCGACGGCCAGGAGGTGGCGCGGCACAACCTGCCCGGCCGCGGCGTGTTCGTCCGGCCCAGGGCGCAGGAGTACCGGCTGGAGTCCGACGTCAGCAGGGACGCGCCGTGGTGGACCACCTCCACGAAGGTCAGCTCGGTGTGGACCTTCGCCGCGCCCAGGGTGGAGGCCGGGCCGCTGCCGCTGTACACCGTGCGGTTCGCGCCGCCGGTGAGCCTGCGCAACGTGGCCCCCGGCGACCGTGAGTTCGCCATCCCGGTGACCGTGCCGCGGCAGGACGGCCCGGCCCAGCCGGACAGCCTGAGCGTGGACTACTCGGTGGATGACGGCGCCACCTGGCAGCAGGCCAAGGTGGACAAGACCGAGGCGGGCTGGACGGCGACGGTGCGCAACCCGGCCAAGGGCTTCGTGTCCTTGCGGGCCAAGGCCGCCGACGGGTCCAGCAAGGTGGAGCAGACCGTGCTCAAGGCCTACGAGATCGGCTGATCCGCTCGGATAGCAGAAGGAGGCGGCGTCCCGGAAGCGGGGCGCCGCCTTTCTGTGTCAACCCACAGTGCCTTGTCGGCCGGTCGTAGGAAAAAGCGGAACACCTTCGGGGCAACGGCAACAGACGGAGCGGGCTGCCATGCCCGTTCCTGATGAAGGGTCCACGATGAACCGAAGAACACGGGCGCTGGCCGGTCTGATGACCATGGCCACCGCCGCAACGCTGACCGTCGCACCGGCATCCGCCGCCGCACCGGAGCACGCGCCGGGCGGCGCCGGCGGGCACCAGGTCACCCTGCTCACCGGGGACCGGGTGCGCGCGACCCAGCGAGCCGACGGCCGGTGGCGGCTGACGGTCGACCCGGTGCGAGGCGGAACTCCGTTTGCCTTCCAGCAGTTCCCGGTGACCCGCCACGGCCGCACCGACTGGTACCTGGTGCCGGACCGGGCCACCCGCCTGGTCGCCGAGGGGCTGCTGGACCGCGAGCTGTTCAACATCACCGGCTTGATCCGGCAGGGCTACGACGACGCGCGCAGCGACACCGTGCCGCTGCTGGTGCAGTATCCCGAGGGCGGTCTCACCGGCCGGTCCCGCGAACTTCCCGGCACGACCGCCCAGCGCGAGCTGCCCGGACTGGGACTGGCCGCGGTGGCAGAGAAGAAGGCGAGCGCGACCGACTTCTGGCGCGAGCTCACCCACCAGGGTCCAGCCGCATTGTCCGGTGGCGCGCGCAAGATCTGGCTCAACGGCAAGGTTTCCGCCTCGCTCGACCAGAGCGTGCCGCAGGTGGGCGCACCCGCCGCGTGGCAGGCCGGGTTCACCGGCAAGGGCGTCACGGTGGCCGTGCTGGACACCGGCGTCGACGACACGCACCCGGACCTCGCCGGGAAGGTCAAGCACAGCAAGGACTTCAGCGGCAAGGGCAACGTCAAGGACGGCAACGGCCACGGCACCCACGTCGCCGCCACCACGGTCGGCACCGGAGCCGCGGACGGCGGCAAGCTCAAGGGCGTCGCCCCGGAGGCCGACCTGGCCATCGGCAAGGTGCTCGGCGACGACAGCCGGGGCACCTTCGACGCCGTGCTGGCCGGGATGGAGTGGGCCGCGGCCGAGGTCAAGGCCAAGGTCATCAACATGAGCCTCGGCGGCGGCCCCACCGACGGCGATGACCCGCTGTCACAGGCGGTGAACACCTTGAGCCGCAAGCACAACGCGCTGTTCGTGATCTCCGCGGGCAACTCGGGCTCGTCCGGCTCGATCGGCTCTCCCGGGGCCGCGGACCTGGCCCTGACCGTCGGCAGCGTGACCAAGTCCGGCAGCCGCTCGGAGTTCTCCAGCCAGGGACCGCGGGCAGGCAACGGGGCGGTCAAGCCGGAGATCTCCGCGCCCGGCAGCGACATCGTGGCCGCCCGCGCCACCGGCACCACCATGGGCGAACCGGTGAACGACCGCTACACCAAGGCATCCGGCACCTCCATGGCCGCCCCGCACGTCACGGGCGGCGCGGCCATCCTGGCCCAGCAGCACCCGGGCTGGACCGCCGAGCAGCTCAAGTCGGCACTGGTCTCCACCTCGGTCCCGGTCTCCGGCAACGGCGTCTTCGCCGTCGGCGGCGGCCGGATGGACCTGGCCAAGGCGGTCGCCGCCAAGGTGCTGGCCTCGCCCAGCGCGGTCAACGCCTTCCTGAAGTGGCCCAGCACCACGACGCAGACCCGCACGGTGACCTACACCAACCCGGGCAGCACCCCGCTGACGCTGAACCTCAAGCTGGACCTGGCCGACACCGCGGGCGCGCCCGCTCCGGCCGCCCTGGCCAAGCTGTCCGCGAACACGCTCACCATCCCCGCTGGTGGCCAGGCCGCCGTCACCATCACGCTGACCCCGCGCACGGCCAACCAGGGCAGCTACGGCGGCGTGCTCACCGCCACCGACGGCACCACCACCGTGCGCTCCCTGGTCGGCGCGCACGAGGAGGGCGAGCACTACGACGTCAGCACCAAGGTCCTGCGGCAGGACGGCGCACCCGCCACCCCTGCCGACGGCCAGATCTTCCTGGTGCGGCAACAGGATGGGCTGAACCTGTCCATCGCGCCCGGCACCGGCGCCCGCGTGCCACCGGGCACCTACAGCGTCATGGGCTGGGTGCACACGCCCCGCCCCGGCGCCGAACCCTCCGTCGCCACCTTCGCCAATCCCGAAGTGAAGATCACCAAGGCGACCGCGCTGAACTTCGACGCCCGGCAGGCCAAGCAGGTCAAGATCAGCACTGACCAACCGGCCGCGCGTGGCGGCACCGTGCTCGCGCAGATGCGCCTGCGGATCAAGGACACCGGCGAGCACTTCTCCGCCGGCGTGCAGGCGGACCCCCGGTTCGCGCACGTCTCCAGCTACTCCACCCCCGGGATCAGCTCCCCCGCCTTCGGCTACGCCAACACCGCCCAGCTGACCGAGCCCGGCCTGGAACTGTTCACCGAGGGCGCGCAGCGGAGCGAACTGGACGCACGCTGGGCCTTCGGCTCCCCGCAGGAACCGCTCGAGGTCAAGCTGGCCTCGGTCCACGCGGGTAGCGGCACGGCGGCGGACCTGGCGAAGGTGGACGCCAAGGGCAAGTTCGTGGTGATCAGCATGCCCAACGGCACGAGCTACCAGGAGGCGCTCCAGCGCGTCGCGAACGTCAAGGCCGCCGGTGGCAAGGCCGCCGCGATCGCCCTCGACGACGGGGCGAGCCTGCGCGGCCGGGCAGCCGCGGCGGATCAGGACGAGCTGCCCGCGCTGGTCCTCTACGGCAGCCACGGGCCGAAGCTGGTCCAGCACGCCAAGACCGGCGCAGCGGTGTCGCTGACCTGGCGGCTGTCCAGCAAACACCGCTACGAGCTGGCCTTCCCCGCCACCGGCAAGGTTCCCGCCAAGCTCGACCACCAGGTCAGGACGGCCGACCTGGCCGCGGTGACCAACGCCTACTACGGCTACGGCGCGACCGAACCGCCCAGCGTGGAGGCCACTGTGGACACTCCCGTCGGCCGCATCGGCGCGGAGTGGAGCAGCGCCGCGGTGGCCTCGGCCGAGCGGGTCGAGCACTTCACCCCCGGCGACTGGGAGCTGGCGGTCAGGAGCTACCGGGCGGAGTCGGGCCACCTGCTGGGCAGGCTGCGGCTGGAGGCGGGCAAGTCCTACCGCCAGGAGTGGAACAAGGCGGTCAACGGCCCCGGCTTCGTCGGCACCACCAGCAACGAGCTGGGCAAGGACCACCCGTGGGCCTGGGCGAAGAACGACAAGATCGACGTGATCGTGCCCTGGTGGTCCGACGCGGCAGGGCACCCGAGGGAGGCTGGCCCCGGCTGGAGCCTGGACAAGGGCACCACCACGCTCTACGACGGCAACGGCCAGGAGATCGGCCGGCACAACGCGCCCGGCCGCGGCGTGTTCGCCAGGGGCGTGTCCCAGGGATACCGCCTGGTCGCCGACGTGACCAGGGACGCCCCCTGGTGGCGCACCTCGACGAAGATCAGCGCCACCTGGACCTTCCCGCAGCCCAATGCGGCCACCGCGCCGCTGTCCCTGCTGAGCGTGCGGTACGCGCCACCGGTCGACCTGCGCAACCTGGCGCCCGGCGACCGGGACTTCGCCATCCCGGTCACCGTGCCGCGGCAGGACGGCCCTGGTGAGGCGACCAGCCTCGCCGTGGACTACTCGACCGACGAGGGCGCCACCTGGCAGCAGGCCAAGGTCGACAAGACCGGGGCAGGCTGGACGGTGACCGTGCGCAACCCGGCCAAGGGCTTCGTGTCCCTGCGCGCCAAGGCCGTCGACGGCAGCCGCACGGTCGAGCAGACGGTGCTGAAGGCCTACGAGATCGGCTGAGTACGACGCGGCGGCGTCCCGGTCAAGGGACGTCGCCGCCTCAGCTGGTGGTGCCGGGCTGGATCTTCTGCTCGAACAGGTCGGCCATCGCGTTGGCGCTGCCCGGTTTGCCGCTCAGGTTGACCACACCGAACAGCGGCCGCCCCTCCACGGTGAACACCACCCAGCCGGTGTTGTTGTTCACCGCGGCCGAGTACCGCCCCTTGAGACCATTGCCCTCCCACTGGGCCTCGACCTTCTCGCCCTTGCCCGCGAGCTGCTTGGTCAAGGCCGCGGCCAGGTCGGCCGACTGCTGGGAGGAGGCGTGCTGGTAGATCACCTGCACCTGCTGCCCGTCCGCGGTGAGACTGCAACTGGCCTGCGCCCCGACCAGCTTGGTGATCTCGGCAGGCAGGTTGCTGGACCCAGCGCCCTTGGCGCACTTCGCGCTGTCGGCCACCGCGCCCGCGAGCTGACGCGTGCAGTCGGTGAACCCCTTGTCATCGGCCGTGCCGACCGCCTGGCAGTCCTGCGCGCTGGGCAGGCTCGACCCGCTCAGCGCGATGATCCCGAACACCACGCCCACCACGACCACCACCGCCGCGGCGATCCCGATCAGCAACGTCTTGTTCTTCTTCTTGCCCGCACCCTGCTGCGCTTGCTGGTACCCCTGTGGATAACCACCCGGGTACTGCTGCTGCGAGCCGTAAGGTTGCTGCTGCCCCGGGTACTGCGACTGGTTCGACAGTCCAGCGGCCGGTGTGGCACCAGACTGCGCGGCATACGGCGACTGCCCGCCCCACGCCACGTGACTGCCCGTCGCGTGGCTCCCCGTCGCGTGGCTCCCTGTCGCATGGCTGCCCGTCGCGTGACCGTCTGTCGCGTGGCTGCCCGTCGCGTGGGCGCCTGCCGCATGGCCGCCCGGCGCATAGCCGCCCGTCGCGTGGACGTCCTGCGGCGAGTACAGGCCCGGCGGGGTCTGCGTGCCCTGCGCCGCCTGCCCGTGCGCTGCGTGAAGACCGTGGGCCGCCTGGTCGTACGCGCCCTGGCCTTGCCCGCTCTGGTCGTACGCCGCTTGGCCGTGTCCCGCCGCACCCTGCCCTGCTGCGCCGTGCCCTGCCTGGCCGTGTCCCGCCGCGCTCTGCCCGGCCTGGGCGTACCCGTCCTGCGCCTGCCCGTCCGCGGCGTGCGCGCCCTGGGCCGTCGCGGCCGCCACGTCTTGGGTGCGCAGCGGGTTGTCGTCCTGCGGCACGTCGTGCGCGCCCTTGGCGACCGCGGTCTCAGGCTGGTCCAGGCTCGCCGGCACCACCCGCAGCCGGTCGGCGATCAGCTGCGCCACCAACGGAATCCGGCTGGACCCGCCGACCAGGTAGATCCCGGCCAGCTGCTCCGGAGCCATGCCCGCGCGCTGGATCGTCTTGGCCAGCACGTCCACGCTGCGCAGCAGGCTGGGCCGGATCAGCGCCTCCAGCTCAGTCCGGGTGACCAGCACGTCGGAGAACTCCTCCGGCATCGGCACCTCGGTCTGCTGGTGCCGGGACAGCGCCTCCTTGGCCTCGCGCACGTCCTCCAGCAGGGTGCGGCGCGCGCGGCGGTCCGCGGTGGACTCCGGGCGCAGCAGCCGCTGCCAGCGACCGGGGTCGCGGAAGGAGACCTCGCGGCCGACGTGCACCAGCAGCGCGTGGTCGACGTCCAGGCCACCGAGGTCGGGCAGGCCGTCCTCGGCGAGCACGGTGAACCCGGTGGGCGTGACCCCGACCACGGCGACGTCGAAGGTGCCCGCGCCCAGGTCGTAGACGGCCAGCGCCTGCCCGGGACTGAGCTCGCGGTCCGGGAAGGAGGCGAAGTGCGCGGCCGCGGCAACCGGTTCCGGCACCAGCACCAGGTTCGGCCCGAGCCCGGCCAGCCGGGCCGCGGAGATCAGCGCGTTGCGCCGCACCGAGCCCCACTGCGCGGGGTGGGTCAGCCGCACCTCGTCCGGCAGCACGCCGTTGAGCTGCCGCGCGGTCTCCTTGGCCACCCGCTCCAGCACCGCGGCCAGCGCGTCGGTGACGGTGATGACGTCGGTGCCCAGCAGCAGCGTGGTCTCGTCGATCCGCCGCTTCGGGTTCGGCTCGAACCGGGACGGGTCCAGCCGCGCCTGCCGTTCGGCGTCCCGGCCGACCAGCAGGGTGCCGTCCTCGTTGGCGTAGACCGCCGAGGGCATGGTCGCGGAACCGTCCACCTCGATGACCCGCGGCGGCAGGCCGTGTGCGGACAGCACCGCCACGGTGTTGGACGTGCCCAGGTCAACGGACAGGACGCGCACAGCTCTCCCCTCGCCTTCCTTCAGCGGAGGCTGATGCTGCCATGTCCGAACGGAGCAACGTGGGCGGATCCCCTAATTGAGGGGTGTCAGTCCCCGCGCGGCTTGGCCCGGACGTGCATGCGCTCGCCCTGCGGGCCGAACAGGCTGAGGATCTCCACCGGCGCCTCGCCGGTGCTGCCGAACCAGTGCGGCAGCCGGGTGTCGAACTCGGCGGCCTCGCCGACCTTGAGCACCACGTCGTGGTTGGCCAGCACCAGCCGCAGCTTCCCGGCGAGCACGTACAGCCACTCGTAGCCCTCGTGCGTGCGCGGGTCCGGCTCGCTCTGGCTGACGCCGATGACCATCTTGTACGCCTGCAGCCCGCCCGGTTGCTGGGTCAGCGGCACCACCGTGCGGTCGCCGTGCCGGACCGGCTTGAGCCGCACCCGCGGATCACCCACCGGCGGCGCCCCGACCAGCTCGTCCAGTGGCACCTGGTGCGCGTGCGCGATCGGCAGCAGCAGTTCGAGGCTGGGCTTGCGCTGCCCGGACTCCAGCCGGGACAGCGTGCTGACCGAGATGCCGGTGGTCTCGGACAGCGCGGCCAGGGTGCACCTGCGCTGCTGGCGGATCCGTTTGAGCCGGGGGCCGACCTCGGCAAGCACATCGTCCATGTTCCTATTGCAGAAACAGCAACAAAGTTTGTCAAGTTGTCCCCTCGGCGCGCACAGTCAGGACATGACCGACATCGACTGGACCGCCATGGCCGACCTGCTGGAACGCGAGGGCGAGACCAACGCCCCGTACGTCACGCAGGCCCTGGCCGAGCTCAGCCACCTCAGCCCGAACCGCGTCCTGGACATCGGCAGCGGCCCCGGCGTGGCCGCCTGTCAGCTCGCCGCGACCTTCCCGGAGGCCGACGTGATCGCGGTCGACGGCGCCCCCGGCCTGCTGGACCGCGCCGAGCAGCGCGCCAAGCGCCTGGGCGTCACCCTGCACACCCAGGTCGCCGAGTTCCCCGACGGCCTGGCCGAGCTGGGCCCAGCCGACCTGGTGTGGTCCAGCCAGGTCGTGCACCACGTGGGCGACCAGCAGGACGCGCTCAACCGCCTCACCGCGCTGCTCAACCCCGGCGGCGAACTGGCCATCACCGAAGGCGGCCTGCCCATCCGCGCGTTCCCGCGCGACCTGGGCTTCGGCCGTCCCGGCCTGGCCGCCCGCCTTGATGCGGCCATCGCCGACCGCTTCAACGCGATGCGCGCCGACCTGCCCGGCTCGGTCACCGTGGCCGAGGACTGGCGGACTCTGCTCGCCAACGCCGGCCTGACCGCGGTTCGCAGCAAGACCTTCCTGATCGATCACCCAGCTCCGTTGTCCACCTCCCATCGCCAGTTCATCCGACACAGCCTGGAACGCCAGCGCCACATGGCCACCGAGGTCCTGGACGCCGAGGACCTCGCCACCATGGACCGCCTGCTCGACCCGGCCGACCCGGCGAGCGTCGACCAGCGCCAGGACCTGTTCTTCCTGACCGCCCGAACGGTCCACTACGGCCGCAAGCCGTAACCGGTCCGCGGCACGTCGGCGACCACACCGCGACCCGGTCCAGTCCCCGGCCCAGGACAGTCCGGGCCAGCCTCGGCTTGGACCCGGCCTGTCCGGTCCGGTCCGGTCCCGGCCTGGACCTGGCCCGGCCGGTCGCGCACGCGGCCAACCAGCGCGGCTCCGGCCGCTCCGGCCGCCCACACGGGCGTGGGCGATCCAGTCCATGACCGTCACGGCCACGCCCCGGTCCGCACCGGTACTGCTCCGGTCCGCCGGTCCGCCCAGGTGCGCTGCCCGTCCGAACCGAACCAGCGCTCTCCTGACCACACCGACGACAGCACGCGCACGGCCGTCATCGCCCGTCACGAGCCTCGACTCCGCGACACCTCCGAACCGGTCCTCGCGGTCCGAGCGATGCCGGAGCTCCCGGCCACGCCACTCTGCGCCGCCCCGGCCCAGGCCCGCAACCGGCACCCCGCCGCCCTGTGGATAACTCCGCCCCGATCCGGGGCCTGTGGACAACCGATTAGGCCGATTGTCGGGGTATGGGGTGAGGATGGGTGCCATGGCCGACCTGCCGATGTTCTCCCCCGCCACCCGGGACTGGTTCCGGGGCGCCTTCGCTGAGCCCACCGCGGCCCAGCTGGGCGCCTGGCGGGCCATCGCCGCTGGTCAGCATGCCCTGGTCGTGGCACCCACCGGATCGGGCAAGACCCTTGCCGCCTTCCTGTGGGCGCTGGACCGGCTGGCCACCGACCCACCGCCAGAGGACGCCCGCCGCCGCTGCCGGGTCCTCTACGTCTCGCCGCTGAAAGCCCTGGCCGTGGACGTGGAGCGCAACCTGCGCGGACCGCTCGCGGGCATCCGCCAGGCCAGTCACCGGCTGGACCTGCCCGAACCGGCGATCGCGGTCGGCATGCGCACCGGCGACACCCCGGCCGACGAGCGGCGCGCCTTCGGCCGGAAACCGCCTGACGTGCTGGTCACCACCCCCGAGTCGCTGTTCCTGCTGCTCACCTCAGCGGCCAGGGACTCGCTGCGCGGGGTGCACACGGTGATCGTGGACGAGGTGCACGCGATGGCGGGCGGCAAGCGCGGGGCGCACCTCGCGCTGTCCCTGGAACGCCTGGACGAGCTGCTGGCGGCGCCCGCCCAGCGGATCGGGCTGTCCGCGACGGTGCGGCCGATCGAGGAGGTCAGCGCCTTCCTGGCCGGCGGCCGCCCGGTCGAGGTGGTGCAGCCGAAGACGCCCAAGACGATCGAGGTCAGGGTCGAGGTGCCGGTGGCGGACATGTCCACCCTCGGCGAGCCGACCGGGGAGGTCAGCGGGTCGGCCGCGGGCGCGGAGAAGCGCACCTCGATCTGGCCCGCGGTGGAGGAGCGGGTGCTGCGGCTGGTCCGCGCGCACCGGTCCACCATCGTCTTCGCCAACTCCCGCCGCCTGGCCGAACGCCTCACCGCCCGTCTCAACGAGCTCGCCACCGAACCCGACGACCGGGTCGAGCTCGATGAGTTCCCCGCCGAGGCGATCGGCCAGTCCGGGCTGACCACCGGCGCGCACCCGGTGATCGCGCGGGCGCACCACGGCTCGATGTCGCGGGAGCAGCGCACCCTGGTCGAGGAGGAGCTGAAGTCCGGCGTGCTGCCCTGCGTGGTCGCCACCTCCTCGCTGGAACTGGGCATCGACATGGGCGCGGTCGACCTGGTGGTCCAGGTGGAGGCGCCGCCCTCGGTGGCCGCCGGGCTGCAACGGGTCGGCCGGGCCGGGCACCAGGTCGGCGCGGTGTCCAAGGGCGTGGTGTTCCCCAAGTTCCGCGGCGACCTGGTGGCCTGCGCGGTGGTCGCCGAACGGATGGCCGAGGGCGCCATCGAGGCCGTGCGGTACCCGCGCAACCCACTGGACGTGCTGGCCCAGCACATCGTGGCCATGGTCGCGCTCGAACCCAAGACCGTGCCCGAGGTGGCCGCGCTGGCGCGGCGGGCCGCGCCGTTCGCCGCGCTGCCCGACTCGGCGCTGCACGCCGTGCTCGACATGCTCGCCGGGCGCTATCCCAGCGAGGACTTCGGCGAGCTGCGCGCCCGCATCACCTGGGACCGGATCACCGGCGAGCTCCGCGGTCGCCCAGGCGCGCAGCGGCTCGCGGTCACCTCCGGCGGCACCATTCCCGACCGCGGCCTGTTCACCGTGATGACCCCGGCCAGTGCCGAGAGCTCCGGATCGCGGGTCGGCGAGCTGGACGAGGAGATGGTCTACGAGTCCAGGGTCGGCGACACCTTCCTGCTCGGCACCTCCGCCTGGCGGGTCGAGGACATCACCCACGACCGGGTGATCGTCACTCCGGCGCCCGGCCAGCCCGCGCGGATGCCGTTCTGGAAGGGCGACTCCCCCGGCAGGCCACTCGAACTCGGCAGGGCGCTCGGCAAGTTCGTCCGCGAACTGTCCACAATGGACGAACAGGCGGCCAGGGCGCGGTCCACGGCGGCTGGGCTGGACGAGTGGGCGACCGACAACCTGCTGAGCTACCTCGCCGAACAGCGCGCGGCCACCCGGCACGTGCCCAACGACCGGGCCATCGTGGTGGAGCGGTTCCGGGACGAGCTGGGCGACTGGCGGCTGGTGGTGCACTCCCCGTTCGGGGCCAGGGTCAACGGGCCGTGGGCGCTGGCGGTGGCCGCCCGGCTGCGCGAGCGGCGCGGACTGGAGGCACAGGTCGCGCATTCCGACGACGGGATCGTGCTGCGGTTGCCGGACGCCTGGGACAGCGATGGCGGGGAGGTGCTGCCCACCGCGGAGGACGTGCTGCTCGACCCGGAGGAGGTCGAACAGGTCGTGGTCGCCGAGCTGGGCTCCTCCGCGCTGTTCGCCGCCCGGTTCCGGGAGTGCGCCGCTCGGTCGCTGCTGCTGCCCCGCCGCGACCCGAAACGCCGGGTCCCGCTGTGGCAGCAACGCCAGCGCTCGGCCCAGCTGCTGGCCGTGGCCGCGCGCTACGAGCAGTTCCCGGTGGTGCTGGAGGCCATGCGCGAGTGCGTGCAGGACGTCTACGACCTGCCCGGCCTGCGCGCGCTGATGACCGAGGTGCGCGGGCGCAAGGTCAAGGTGGTCGAGGTCGAGACCCCCTCGCCGTCGCCGTTCGCGCGCAGCCTGCTGTTCGGCTACGTCGGCATGTTCCTCTACGAGACCGACGCGCCGCTGGCCGAACGCCGCGCGGCCGCGCTGTCCCTGGACACCACCCTGCTCGCCGAACTGCTCGGCGCGGAGGCGATCCGCGAACTGCTCGACCCCGAGGTGCTCGCCGAGATCGAGCAGCAGCTGCAACGCCTCAGCCCGGACCGCCAGGTCCGCGACCTGGAGGGTGCGGCCGACCTGCTGCGCTTCCTCGGCGACCTGTCCACCGAGGAGGCCGCCGCCCGCGGTATCCAGCTGGCGTGGCTGACCGAGCTGGCCGCCACCCGCCGGGCCATCCAGGTGCGCATCGCCGGGGAGACGCGGTGGCTGGCCATCGAGGACGCGGGCCGGGTCAGGGACGCGCTGGGCGCGGCCCTGCCGGTGGGTGTGCCCGAGGTGTTCACCGAGCCGGTGCCCGATCCGCTCGGCGACCTGCTGTCCCGTTACGCCCGCGGCCGGGGCCCGTTCACCGCCGCCGACGCCGCGGCCCGGTTCGGACTGGGCGTGGCCGTGGTCACCGCCGTACTGGAACGCCAGACCGGCCTCGGCCGCCTGGTCAAGGGCGAGTTGCGCCCGCTGGCCGAGGCGCACGCGCCCGCCGGCGGCCTGGAGTACTGCGACGCCGACGTGCTCCGCAGGCTCCGGCGGGCCTCGCTGGCCCGGCTGCGCGCCGAGGTCGAACCGGTGGAACCCGCCGCGCTGGGCCGATTCCTGCCCGCCTGGCACGGGGTCTCCCGGCGGATGCGGTTCGCGCCGACCGTGGACGACGTGCTCTCCGTGGTGGAGCAGCTGGCCGGTGTGCCACTACCGGCCAGCGCACTGGAGTCGCTGATCCTGCCCGCCCGGTTGCCCGGCTACTCCCCCGCGCTGCTCGACCAGCTCACCGCCAGCGGCGAGGTCACCTGGACCGGCAGCGGCGCGCTGGCCGGGGGCGACGGCTGGCTCGTGCTGGCTCCCACCGAGGTGGCCGACCTGCTGCTGCCCGATCCTGAGGACGACCCGCCCGCGACCCCGCTGCACAACGCCGTTCTGTCCACTTTGGACGGAGGAGCGCTGTTCTTCCGCCAGCTGGCCGACCGAGCGGGCGAAGTCCTGCTCTCCCAGGCGGAACCGGCCCCCGACGACCAGGCGGTGCTCGCCGCCCTGTGGGACCTGGTGTGGGCAGGTCTGGTCAGCAACGACACCCTGACGCCGCTGCGCGCCCTGGTCGCGGGCCGCGGCGCCACCCACAAACCCCGGGCGAGCACCCCGCGTGGCCGCTACGCGCGCCTGCGCGCAGCCCGTCCGGCCCTGCCCAGTCGCGGCGGCCCGCCCACCGCCGCCGGGCGCTGGACCCTGGTGCCCGCCAGGGCAACCGATCCCACCCGACGCGCGCACGCCCGCGCCGAGGCATTCCTGGAACGCCACGGCGTGCTCACCAGGGGCGCGCTGGAGACCGAACGGGTCACCGGCGGCTTCAGCGCGGTCTACCGGGTGCTGCGCGCGATGGAGGACTCCGGCCAGGTGGTCCGCGGCTACGTGGTCGACGGCCTTGGCGCGGCCCAGTTCGCCGTCCGCGGCGCGGTGGACCAGCTCCGCGCCAACGCCCGCGGCGGCGAGCCCTTACCCGGCCAGCCCATCGCCGTGGTGCTGGCCGCGGCCGACCCGGCCCAGCCCTACGGCGCCGCGCTGCCCTGGCCGGCCGCGGTCGGCGACACCAAACACCGGCCTGGCCGCAAGGCCGGTGCGCTGGCGGTGCTCGTCGACGGGGTGCCCGCGCTGTACGTGGAGCGGGGTGGGCGGTCGCTGCTGTCCTTCACCGACGAGGACGGCGCGTTGCGCAGCGCCGCGGCCGCACTGGCCCAGGCGGTGCACGACGGCTGGCTGGGGCAGCTCGCGGTGCAGCGGGCCGACGGCGAGGTCGCGTTGACCTCGCACCTGGCCGATGTGTTGCGCGAGGCCGGTTTCCGGGCCACACCGAAGGGACTACGACTACGAGCCTGAAAAACTGATACCCGCCAGTCGATCGGCGGCTGCCTGCCGGACACCTCCGGCTGTCAGCGTGCCCTGGTGCGACTCACCAGACTGCTCGCCCTGCTGACCAGTGCCGTTCTGCCGCTGGGCGCCGCAGTGCCCGCGGTGGCGGCGCCCGCCGCGCCGGGACAGCTGAAAGTCATGTCGGTCAACCTCTGGTACGGCGGCACCAAGGTCAACGACTACCGCGCCAAGCAGGTCCGCTTTCTTCGGGAGCAGGCCGTGGACGTGGTGGCCATGCAGGAGAGTTACAGCGTCGCGGCCAAGGAACTGGCGGCCGAGCTCGGCTGGCACCACTACCAGGCCAGCTACAGCCTCGGCCTGATCAGCCGGTACCCGATCACCGCCAGGTACGCCCCGACCAGCGCGACCGGGAAAACCCTCAAGGGAGCCGGAATCCGGATCCGGCTGCCCCAGGGCAAGGAGACGGTGGTGTGGTCGGCGCACCTGAACTACACCCCGTACGGCCCCTACGACGCCTGCCACGCGGGCATGAGCACCGCGCAGATCCTGCGCCGAGAGGAGGAGTCCCAGCGCCCCCAGGAGATCCGCGACATCCTGGCCGAGCTGCGCGAGGAACTGGCCGATGCCAAGCGCACGCCGGTGATCCTGGCCGGTGACTTCAACACGCCCTCGCACCTGGACTGGACCGCGGCCACCCGGAAGTCCCACTGCGGTTACACCATCGACTGGCCCACCACCAAGGAGGTCGCCAAGGCAGGCCTGACCGACTCCTACCGCGCCGTGCACCCCGACCCGGCCCGCGGCCCCGGCAACACCTGGTCCCCGGTCTACCCCTGGAACGACGAGGCGGGTAAGCCGGAACCCCAGGACCGCATCGACTTCATCGACGTCAAGGGGTCGCTGCGGGTGCTGGACTCGCGCACGGTGGTCGTCGGCACGCCGAAGCCGGTGCCCCACCACGGCGACAACGAGTGGACCTCCGATCACGCTGCGGTGGTGAGCACCTTCCGCTTCACCGCCTGAGCCGCCAAGATTTCCCCATGGGGATACGCAGGACCAGTTCGGTCGCCGGGGGGTTGGCGATCTTCGGGGTGGCCGCGGCGCTGCTGGCGGTACCGGTGTGGCTGTTCACCGGGCTGTTCGACGGCACCGGCGCGCAGGAGAACGCCGAGACCGACGCCACCCGCCGGGCCAACGCCCTCGGCGACCACCTGGCGCGCCTGCGCCTGTCCGGTGTCACCGACCACGCCCGGCTCGCCACCGAGCAGGCCGGCGTCCAGGTGCTGCGCACCGAGGGCGTGGAACGGGCGCTGGGCGGGGTGTCGCTGCTGGTGCGGATCACCGGAGAGGGCTGGCGCAGCAACTGGATGACGGGCGACCGCCGCTCCGGCCCGCCGGAAGCCACCGCCACCCGCTGCTTCACCCTGGAGTTCGGCAAGCCGGGCCGCCCGGACGGAGCCGCGAACCCCACCGCCTGCGTGGAGGCCAGCCCGCTGACCTTCCCCGCGCCGACCACGGCACCCGACCTCCGCCAGAACGTCCAGCCCACGGGCTGAACCCCGGACGCGGCGAGCGCGGGCAGCGGTCAGCGGGCAGCGGATCGCGTGCGGCGACGCCGCGAGCAGCGGGCACGGGCGGTGAGCCGCGGGTTGCGGACTGCGGGCTGCCTGCGCGGACGGCAAGCGTGTGGGCGGGCAGCGGGCAGCGAGCGCTGGCGCGGAACGCGGCGGCGGGCGCGGGCGCGGGTACGTGGGCTGCGGGCGCGGGTGGCGGATCGGCCACCCGGTCAGGCGACCTTCGGCGTTGCCCGCGCACCCACGTACACGCACCCCGTCCCATCCGGCAGCTCCGTGAACACCACCGGCATCCAGTCGCCGCTGAACGTCCCCGTCCCCGGCCCCGCGCACACCGTCACCCGCTCGGACACCGACACCGCCGTCAGCTCCAGTTCCAGCGCGTCCGAGTACACCGCCATCCCGCCCACGAACCGGTACACCAGCCGGGTCACGCCCTCCCGTTCGGTCACCGTGATCTCCACGCCCTCGCGGCGGTAGGTCCCGGCGAAGCGGGCCAGGTCCGCCGCGATGGGCTGGGCCGGGGGGCCGAAGGGGGCGGGCATGGCGACGTCGGCGAGTTCGGCCAGTAGTTCGCGGAACAGGTCGGCGTACAGCAGGCGGGCGTCGCCGCCGTTGGTGAGCAGGGCGACCGCGACCCTGGCGCCCGGGATGACGCGCAGGTAGGCGAACTGGCCGGTGGCGGCGCCGTCGTGGCCGTAGCCGGGGGTGCCGTGCCAGTCGTACAGGGTCCAGCCCAGGCCCCAGGCGTCGGAGCTGACCGTCCACTTGTCCGGGACCTCGACCTCGCGGTGCTGCATCGCGGCGACCGTCCCGGCGGTGAGCAGGGCCTCGCCCTCGGGGGTTCGGCCGCCGTCGAGGTGCAGGCGGGCGAAACGGACCACGTCACCGGCGCTGGCGCACAGGGCGCCGCCGTAGGGGCCGGCGTTGCGGGTCATCAGGTTCCACACCGGGACGGGCGCGGGGTCCTGGCCGGAGGGGCCCTCGTGGCCGATGGCGGCGCGGAAGCGCAGCACCTCCTCGGGCAGGGTGACCGAGTGGGTCAGGCCCAGCGGCTCCAGCAGCCGGGTGCGCAGCGCTTCCTCCCAGGTCTGGCCGGTGACCACCTCGATGATCCGGCCGAGCAGGCTGTAGCCGCTGCTGCTGTAGGCGAAGGCCGCGCCGGGCGGGAAGTCCTGGCCCAGGTCGGCGCAGGCTTCGACGTACTTGGCCAGCGCGTCGTCGCCGCGGCCGGTGTCCAGGCTGAAGTCGCCGCTGAGGCCGCTGGTGTGGTTGAGCAGCTGGCGGACCGTGATCGTCTTGGTCGCCTCGGGATCGGCGACGCGGAACTCCGGCAGCAGGTCCACGACCCGCGCCTCCAGCTCCAGGTCACCCGCCTCGACCAGCCGCATGACCAGGGTGGCCGTGTACACCTTGGCGACCGAGCCGAGCTGGAACACCGACTCGGTGGTCGCGGGCACGCCGGTGCCGCGGTGCAGCAGGCCACTGGCCAGCTCGTGGATCCGGCCGTCGGCCAGCACCGCCAGGGTCGCGCCGGGCACGTGGTGCTGGGCGCGGAGCTGGTCGAGCCGGGTCTGACAGTGCGCGAGGTCGAAGGTCATCGGATTCTCCCCAGAGTTGCGAACGATGTTTCGCTGTTGCGCACACTGTACGCAGACGGCTAGAAGGGACGCAACTGCGCACATCGTGCGCTAGCCTTCGGGCATGGCCGCTGAGCAGAAGCCGAACCTGTCGGTGTGGACCCGTCCGCGCCGCACCCGCGAACAACCCGCGCTGAGCCGGGCGCAGATCGTGGCCGAGGCCGTCCGGCTGCTCGACGCCGACGGCTTGGAGACGCTGAGCATGCGCAACCTGGGCGCGCGGCTGGGCGCGGGCGCGACCTCGCTGTACCGGCACGTGGCCAACAAGGACGAGCTGATCGAGCTGGTGGTGGACGAGGTCTACGGCGAGATCGAGATCCCGGACCCGGACGAGGACTGGCGGGCGGGCGCGACGGCCTGCGCGCACAGCATGCGCGCGATGATCCTGCGGCACCCGTGGATGGCCTCGGTGCTCGGCCAAGCCGGGCTGTCCTACCTGGGCCCCAACGTGATGCGGCTCAACGACCGGATGCTCGCGGTCTACCTGGCCGCCGGTTTCGACCTGCTGGAGGCGGACCAGGCGCTGAGCGTGGTGGCCGCGTACGTGATCGGCATCAGCACCAGCGAGGCGGCCTGGCTGACCACGCTGGCGCGCAGCGGACAGGACGAGGCGGACTGGGCGGAACGGTTGCGGGAGACCGCGGCGCAGGCCATGGCGCCCTATCCGCGGCTGAGCGAGCTGACCGCGGCCTACGAGCGCCAGGACCAGCCCCGCGACCACCGGTTCGACTACGGACTGGCCCGGATCCTGGACGGGCTGGCCACCAGGCTGCGCTAGCGACCGCGCGGCTGGGTCAGCTGGCGAACAGCTCCGGGTAGGCGTTCAGCGCGGGCTGGCCGCCCAGGTGCGCGTACAGCACCGTCGAGTCCGGGCCGATCTCCTTGCGGGAGACCAGGTCCAGCAACCCGGCCATGGACTTGCCCTCGTACACCGGGTCGGTGATCATGCCCTCGGTCCGGGCCGCGACGCGCATCGCCGCCAGGGTCTGCTCGTCCGGGATGCCGTAGGCGCCTGCGTGGTAGCGCTCGTCCAGGATCAGCGCGTCGGGCGGGAGCTCGGTTTCCAGCAGGGTCGCGGTGTTCTCGGCGATGCGGCGGACCTGTTCGCGAGTGGTCTCGGGAGCGGCCGAGGCGTCGATGCCGATCACCCGGCGCGGTGGGCCGCCCGCGGCGGCGAAGCCGGCGATCATGCCCGCCTGCGTGGAGCCGGTCACCGAGCAGACCACGACGGTGTCGAAGAAGATGCCCAGCTCTCGTTCCTGCTCCATGACTTCCTGTGCCCAGCGGGCGAAGCCGAGGCCGCCCAGGGGATGGTCGCTGGCTCCGGCCGGGATGGCGTACGGGGTGCCGCCCTCGGCCCTGACCTCGGCGAGGGCCTGCTCCCAGCTGGGCCGGTAGCCGATGTCGAAACCGGCCGACGAGCGCCGGATGTCCGCGCCCAGCAGCCTGCTCAGCTGCAGGTTGCCCACCTGGGCGTAGCCGGGGGTGTCGTGCTCGACCCAGTCCTCCTGCACCAGCACCGCGCGCATCCCGGTCACCGCGGCGACCGCGGCCACCTGGCGGGTGTGGTTGGACTGCACGCCGCCGATGGAGACCAGCGTGTCGCAGCCCTGCGCGAGCGCGTCCACCACCAGGTACTCCAGCTTGCGCACCTTGTTGCCACCGTAGGCCAGGCCGGAGTTGCAGTCCTCGCGCTTGGCCCAGATCCGGGCGCCGCCCAGGTGCCGGGTCAGCCGGGTCAGCTCGTGCACCGGGGAAGGGCCGAACAGCAGGGGGTAGCGGGGGAAGTTCGCCAGGCTCACGTGCTGCTCCTGTCCTCGTGCGTGGTGAGGGTGGCCCAGTTGGTCTCGACCAGTCGCGCGGCGCGGTCGGCCTCGCCCGCGCGGCAGGCGGCGATGATCTCCTCGTGCATGCGCACCGAGTCCCGCGCGGCGAGGGTGTCGAAGCGCAGCAGCACCAGGCGGTGCAGGGCGGGCAGGTACCGCCCGATGGTCGCGGCGACCGCGGCGTTGCCGCAGGCCCGCACCGCGATCGCGTGGAACTCCTGGTCCGCGGTCAGCGCCGCCAGCGGGTCACCGGCGGCCAGCGCCGTCGCGAACCGCTCGTTGGCCGCCCGCATCGCGGCCAGCTCCGGCTCCCCCATCCTCGGCACCGCCAGCCGCGCGGCCACCGACTGCATGGCCTGCACCACCACCTGCGCGTCCCGCACCGCCTCCGGGTCGACGGCGGTGACCCTGGTGTAGGAGTGCGGTTTGCTCTCGATCAGCCCCTCGTCGGTCAGGCGGGCCAGCGCCTCCCGGACCGGCGTGCGGGACAGGCCAAGGCGTTCGGCGAGCTCGACGTCGCGCACCGGTGAACCGGGTGGCAGGTCGCCGACCACGATGGCCTGGCGGATGGCGGTCAGCGCGCGGTCTCGCAGCAGCGACCGGTCCACCCGACTAATATATTGCATACCGGCACGCTAACGCGGTTCCCCGCCAAGCGCAAAAGTTGCGTGGCCAGAAAACTTGCGGGGCGCGAACTTTTCTCGCTACGGTGGCGGCATGGAACCCGGTCTGCGCGAACGCAAGAAGGCGGCCACCCGGCAGGCGCTCAGCTGGGCCGCGGTGCGGCTGGCGGTCGAGCGCGGGCTGGACAACGTGCTGGTCGAGGACATCGCGGCGGCGGCCGGGGTGTCCGCGCGGACCTTCAACAACTACTTCGGCAGCAAGGCCGAGGCGATCGCCTACCGGCACCTGGAGCGCGCCAGGCAGATCGGGGTCCGGCTGCGGGAGCGGCCCGCGGCCGAACCGCTGTGGACCGCGGTGACCGAGGCCGTGCTCGGGCACTTCCGGGCCATGGCCGAGGCGCCGCCGGATCCGGCCTGGCAGGCCGGGGTGCGGCTGATGACCGCGGAGCCGAGCGTGGTCGGCGAGTTCCTCAAGGCCAGCGCGCAGGCCGACCAGGAGTTCGCCGAGGTGGTCGCCGAGCGCACCGGCACCGATGTGAAGCAGGACCTGTACCCGCGGCTGGTCGCCGGCTCGGTCAGCTCGGCCATCGCGGTGGCCACCGAGCTCTGGATGCACGCCGACCCGCCGCGGCCGGTGATCCCGCTGATCTCCGAGGCGCTGGCCCAGGTTTCGGCCGGACTGCCTGCCCCGTAACGACTTTCCCCGCCACGGTCGCTCCGCCCTGCCCTCGTCCAGCTGGCAAGAGCAAGGAGGACACCGTGGCAGAACAGCTTGACGTGGTCATCGCCGGTGGCGGCCCGAACGGGTTGCTGCTGGCCAGCGAACTGGCCCTGGGCGGGGTGCGGCCGGTGGTGCTGGAACGACTCGCCGAACCCTCGCTGGAACCCAAGGCCAACGGCCTGGTCGGCCGGGTGCTGGAGGCACTCGACCACCGCGGCCTCTACGAAGTGTTCAGCGGGCAGACCGGCCGCCCGCCGCGCACGCCGTTCTTCCAGTTCGGCGCGCTGGTACTAGATCTGTCCATTGTGGACGAACACGCGCTCGGCACGCTCGCGGTGCCGCAGGCCAGGATGGAGGAGCTGCTCACCAAGCGGGCGCTGGAGCTCGGGGTGGAGATCCGGCGTGAGCACGAGGTCGCCGACTTCAGCCAGGACGCCGACGGGGTCACCGTGCGGGTCCGAACGCCTGAGGGCGAACGCGAGATCCGCGCCCGGTACCTGATCGGCGCGGACGGCGGGCGCAGCACGATCCGGAAGCGTTGCGGCATCGGCTTTCCCGGGGTCACCGACGACTCCTTCACCGGCTGGATCGGCAGTGTGGTGATCGAGGAGCCGGTGGCCGTGCCCGGCACCGGCGAGCTGGAGGTGCCCGGCATCGGACGGCTGTACCCGGCCACGTTCCGGCGCACCGAACGCGGCCTGTTCGCCTACGGCATGTTCACCCCCGGCCAGTACCGGGTGTTCGTGATGGAGTGGCACGGGGACGAGGCGGAGTCCGGGCTGGCCGGGTTGCGCGCGGCGGCGGGCCGGGTGCTCGGCACGGACATCCCGATGCGCGTGGTGGCGGGCGCGGACGAGCCGGACCGCACCACCGCGGGCATCAACTCCCGGCAGGCCGAGCGGTACCGGGACGGCCGGGTGCTGCTGGTGGGCGACTCGGCGCACGTGCACTCCGGCATCGGCGGCCCTGGGCTGAACCTGGGCATGCAGGACGCGCTGAACCTGGGCTGGAAACTGGCCGCGGTGCTCACCGGCCGGGCAGGTGCGGAACTGCTGGACTCCTATGAGCGGGAACGGTTCCCGGTCGGCGAGCGGGTGATCATGCACACCAGGGCGCAGACCGCGCTGGTCTCGCCGGGGCCGAACGTGACCGCGCTGCGCGAGCTGATGGAGGAGCTGCTCAGCGAGGAGGTGGTGATCCGGCGGATCGCGGACCTGATGGCGGGCGCGGACATCCGCTACGACATGGGCGTGCCGGACCCGCATCCGCTGGTGGGCCGCTGGCTGCCGGATGTCTCGCTGCGCACCGCGGCCGGGCCGACCAGGGTGGCGGAGCTGATGCGCGCGGCCCGGCCGGTGCTGCTGGCGCTGGCCGACGCGCCGGAGCTGGTGGCCGCGGCGCAGGGGTGGGCGGACCGGGTCGACCTGGTGCGGGCCAGCCTGGACGTGGAGCCGGCCCGGCAGGAAGAACCGCCGGAGCCGACCGCACTGGGCGCCTCAGCCGGGGTGCGTACGCGTACAGGCACCGGGGCCGGGCTTGGGGAGGTCGAGGTCGTGCTGGTGCGGCCCGACGGCTACGTGGCCTGGGCGGGTGCCGCGGACGCGCCCGGCGCGGCGGAAGCGCTGCGCCGGGCGCTGGCCACCTGGTTCGGCGAGGCCGATCGGTAACCGTCCACAGTGGACCGAGCAATCCCCGTGATCGCTCGGTCCACCGGGTCTAGAACGGCCACTCGCCGCGTTCGCCGCGTTCCACCAGGGACAGCAGCTCGAACGAGCGGTCGGTCAGGCCGCCGAAGGTGTGCCGGTTCGGCTGGCCCGCCGGGGTGTGGCCGGGTGCGTAGCCGGCCAGGTTCCAGGTGAACAGCGGAACCCTGGCCGGGATGGCGGTGCTGACGTCGCCGTCACTGTGCTGCTCGTCGGTCAGGACCACCACCCGGTCGTGCCCGCGGAAGTGCTTGCGCAGCGCGCCGACGGTGTTCGTGCCCGAGCCGAGGAAGAAGCCGTCGGACTTCCACCTGCGCACGCCCCGCAGCACCGGTTCCTCCGGCCGCAGCGGGAAAACCGTGCTGCGGTCGGAGTACGACACCACGGTGGCGTGCTCGGCCCGCGCCGCGAGGGCGAGGCCGAACAGCACCGCCGCGTCCCACCGCTTCAGCGTGCCGTCGCGGGAGAACGAGTCGGTCATCGAGTAGGACGTGTCGATCAGCACCAGGGTGCGGCCCGCCAGCCTCGGCACCGAGGCCAGCGAGCAGGTCAGCGCCGTGTCCAGACTGGCCGACCAGCGCGCGCCGGCCGCCCGGTGGGCCGCCAGGAACCGCAGCGGCAACTGCCGCGACCTGGCCACCTGGGCCGGGTCGGTCAGCCGCGCCGCGATCCGGGCGGCGTCCTGGTCGCTGATCCCGGCCCGGTCGAAGTTGCGCAGGTTGCGCAGCAACGCCATGTAGCCCATGGCCGGGAGCACCGCGGACCAGGCCGCCGCGTCCAGCGGACCCTGCGTCCAGCCGGCCAGCGCCTCCCAGGTCATCCCGGCCTCGTGCAGGTCGGTGACGGCCTTGGCCGGGTCGCGGACCAGCAGGGCGCGCCGGGCCTCGACCGGCAACGCGGTCAACGCCTGGCGGGCCAGCAGGACCGGCAGTCCTTCCGGCACACCGGCGCGGTCGTGCCGCGCGTCGATGAGCCAGCGGAACAGCCTGCCCTGCAACGCATCCCTGGGCGCCGGGTGGGTCAGCTCGAGCACGTCGGCGAAGCGGAAGCCACGCGCGGCCGAGTCCCACTTGAGCGCGGCACGCTCGTCGTAGAGCCTGCGCACCGCGTCCGCGACACCCCGCTTGACCGGCTTCGGGATCGCGCGGCCGTAGCGCGCGGTCCAGTAGGCCAGCAGCTCGCCGGGTTCGTCGGCCCGTTGCAGCACGGACTCCACCACCTGCCGGGTCAGCCCGGACAGCTGGTGCTCCTGCCGGGTCCGCGCGAACTCCACCGCGCCGGCCAGTGCCGCCGAACGCAGGTTCGCCGACCCGCGCAGCCAGCCGAGCAGCCGCGCCGTCCACTCCGGATCGAGCAGCGTGTTGGCCCGAACCAGTGCGGCGTAACGGTTGTCCCGGTCCTCGGCGAGCTCGTAGCAGGAGGCTTCACCGACGAAGTTGCTGACCGCCAACAGGAACAGCTCGGTGCGAGCGTCCCGCTGGTACGCCTTGCCACCCTGTCGCGTACGCAGCCGGGTCAGCAGGTTGAACTTGCCCATGGAACACCCCCCGAGGATTTCCCTTGTGTGGTAACGAAAAAAGATCAGGTGTGCCCGAGATCGGAGTCGGCGACGGTACGCGTGCTCTACCGGACTGAGCTACCAGGCCCGAAGCCTGGACGGGAATCGAACCCGCGACATCGCCATTACGAGTGGAAGTAACCGTTGCCTGCGCACCGGGCACATGAGGAACATTAGCCGGAATGTCCAGCTGCCCCAACCGAATTTACAGCTGGCGGTCGGCGTAGACCGCCATCGCGTCCCTGACGAACGCGGCCACGCCCGTGCCGAACTTCTCGTAGTTCGCGGTGAACCGCTCGTCCTGCACGTACATCTCGCCCAGCCCCCGGAACTGCTCCGCGGTGGGCCGCCTGCCCTGCCAGCCCGCGACCACCCACTCGTAGTGCCGGGCCACGATCGCCTGCACGTCCTCGTCCCCGGGGTCCCGGCCGGCGGCCGCGGCTTCGGCCAGGCCGGTGGCGATCTCCTCCTGCTCGTCGATGTGCGCCTTGCGGCCGTCCTCGCCGAGCCCGCGCCACCACTGGTCACCGCGCTGGTAGGTCTCCTTGCCCCAGCGCTCGGTCACCTCCTGCTCGTACCTCGTGTGGTCGAAACCGTCGAAAACCTCGGCAGCCATCAGTTCTTCACCTTCTTCCGTCTTCCGCAACGTGGTCCGCACCGACTCGATCTGCCGCCCGATCCGCTGCCGCTCCTGCTCCAGCAGTTCGAGGTGGGTGCGCAGCGCGGCGGCGGTGTCCCGCTGCCCGTCGAGCACCTCGGAGATCATCGGGAGGCTGAGGCCGAGCTCCCGCAACAGCAGAATCCGTTGCAGGCGCACGAGGGAGCTCTGGTCGTAGTACCGGTAACCGTTGCTCCCCACCCGGCTCGGCGGCAGCAGCCCCAGCTGGCCGTAGTGGCGCAGGGTGCGACTGGTGGTGCCTGCCGAGCGCGCGATGTCCTGGATGGACCACTCCACCGCGGCTCACCTCCCGTTGTCGTTCGGTGAGGTCAACGGTAGAAGTTGACGCAACGTCAATGTCAACCCGCGGTGGTGGCCAGCCTCAGCAGCGCCCACAGCTGGGCGGTGGCGTCCCTGCTGCCGGCCAGGGTCACCGTGCGGTCCGGCACCCGGCCCCACAGCCACAGGTAGACCGACATGGGCTCGCCGGTGACCAGCCCGTCCGCGCCCGCCGCCTCGGTGGCGGAGACGCGCTCGGCCACCGTGCCCTCGGGGCCGGTGTGCACCAGCCAGGCGTGGCCGCCGGTGCGCAGGCCGACCGTGCCGCGCTGCGGACCGGTGATGCCCAGCCGCCCCAGCCGGTAGCCCAGCCACAGCAGCAGCGCCTCGTCCACGCCGTCCACCGCGAACTCCGGCGCGATCTCCAGCAGCTCCTCACCGGCGGCGGACTGCGCGTCCACCCGGTGCAGCGTGCTCTCGTGCGCGATCCGCCGCCGCCAGAACCCGTAGCTGGCATCAGCCGGCCACCAGGTCGGACAGGGCGCGTACGGATCGTGCGCGGCCAGCTCCTCGGCCAGCTCGCGCAACCCGCTGCGCAGCTGGTCCGGCAGCGGCTCCGCCGGTTCCTCCTCGGCCGGGGTGACCAGCGGCGGAGCCCCGGTGCGCAGCCAGCTCAGGGCGAGCCGGTAGCCGTGCGCGGCCGCGCGGACCGCCTCGCCGAGGGTCCGCCGCGGCCACGCCGGCACGGCGCTGCCGAGGTCGGCCCCGGCAGCGCACACGGCGAGCAGCTCTCCTTCGGCGCGCAGGGTGTCGAGCAGCCGGGCCGGATCGATGAGGGCCTGCCCGCTCACCTGTCTGCCTCGTGCAGGACCCGCTCGGCGAGCACGAGGAAGTCCTCGGTCTGCCGGAGCAGGTCGTCGGCGTCACGCTGGCTGACCAGCCGGGTGATACCGGCCTGCACCTGCGCCCTGCGGTTGGCGCCCGCGGCGTAGAAGGCGGCCCATTCGCGCAGCTCAGGAGCTGCGTGCGCGAGCAGGACCCACACGCTGGTCGGGCGGTTCTTGCCGGGACGCGGACGCGCCCGGATGGCCAGCACCGAGGCGGCGGCGCGCAGTGCGGCCAGGTGCGCCACGGCGTAGCGCTCGGCCGGCTGCGGCTCCCGGCGCGCGTTCTCCAGGCCGCGCTGGGCCTGGGCGAGCAGACCGGCCGCGGCCACCGGACCCGTGCGCGGCCGGTAGGGCAGCTCGGGGGAGTTGCGCCGCTGGATCGGGAAGTGGACGGGGACAGACATCACGGCCTCCTCAAGACGTCACCACAAAGGACGACTCCGCCGAGGGGAAGCCGGCGGCGCCGGGCGGCGAGGTGCTTCCCCCACCCCGCCGCCCGGCTTGGCCCGAACACACGATCTATCGAACATGCGTTCGAACGACTCCACACTAGCCTGGGGGACCGACAATGCTCAACCCATCTCGACGTGGGGCGGAACACCGCGGCGCGGACGGGTCATGGTCTGATGAGACGGTGAGCGCAGCAGAGCATCCCGGCATCAGCGAGACCGTCGTCGAGCTGACCGCCGACGACCTCCGCCTGCGGCTGGGTGAGGCCCTGGCGCTGTACGTGGCGGCGATGCGGTACCCGCCGAGCACCGTGCAGCAGCGGGCCCCGATGTGGCTGGCGCACATGGTCCGCGCGGGCTGGCGCTGCGTGGGGGCCTACGACGAGCAGGGCGCGCTGGCCGGGATCGGCTACGGCTACCGCGGCGCGAGCGGACAGTGGTGGCATGAGCAGGTCCGGCGCGGGCTGACCGCGATCGCGCCGCCGAACGTGGTGCACCAGTGGATGGGCGACTACTTCGAGCTGACCGAGCTGCACGTGCGCCCGGACGCCCAGGGCCGGGGCCTCGGCGAGCAGCTGCTGCGCGGGCTGATGTCCCGCACCGACTCCGGCACCGTGCTGCTGTCCACCCCGGAGGGCCCGTCCAGGGCGTGGAAGCTGTACCGCCGCCTGGGTTTCCAGGACGTGCTGCGGCACTACACCTTCACCGGCGACCCAAGACCCTTCGCGGTCCTGGGCCGCCGGCTACCGCTGGAGCCCTAGCCCCCGAGGCGTTCCTTCAGCAGGTCCAGCCCCATCGCGCCCATCTTCAGCGCGCGTTCGTGGAAGCGCTTGAGGTCGAAGTCCGCGCCCTCGCGCTGCTTGGCCTCGTCCCGCGCCTGCAGCCACAGCCGCTCCCCGAGCTTGTACGAGGGCGCCTGACCCGGCCAGCCCAGGTACCGGTCGATCTCGTCGCGCACGTGGGTGGCGTCGGTGATGGTCCTGGTGAGCATGAACTCCAGGCCCAGTTCCGGGGTCCAGCGCTCGCCGGGGTGGAAGCCGGAACCGGCCGGGATGGTCAGCTCCAGGTGCATGCCGATGTCCACGATCACCCTGGCCGCGCGGAACAGGTGCGCGTCCAGCATGCCCAGCAGGTTGCCGTCGTCGTCGAGGTAGCCCAGCTCGCGCATGAGCCGCTCGGCGTAGAGCGCCCAGCCCTCGCCGTGGCCGGAGACCCAGCACAGCAGGCGCTGGAAGGTGTTGAGCCGCTCGGCCTCGTGCACCGCGGTGGCGATCTGCAGGTGATGGCCCGGCACGCCCTCGTGGTAGACGGTGGAGACCTCGCGCCAGGTGGAGAAGTCCTCCTTGTCCGCGGGCACCGACCACCACATCCGGCCGGGGCGGGAGAAGTCGTCGGTGGGGCCGGTGTAGTAGGCGCCGACGGTGCCGCCGGGCGGGGCGATCCGGCACTCCAGGGCCATCAGCCGGTCCGGGATCTCGAAGTGCACGCCGCGCAGGTCGGTCAGCGCCCGGTCGGAGAGCTCCTGCATCCAGCGCTGGAAGGCCTCCTGGCCGTGCACCCGGTAGCGCGGGTCGGCGTCCAGCGCGGCGGCCGCCTCGGCCAGCGTGGCCCCCGGCTTGATCCGGCCGGCGACCTGCTTCATCTCCGACTCGATCCGAGAGAACTCCTCCCAGCCCCACTCGTACGCCTCCTGCAGGTCCAGGGCGGCGCCGGTGAAGAACCGGGAGGACAGCTGGTAGACCTCGAGACCGACCGCGTCCTTCTCCGGGGCGCTGGGCGCGAGCTCCTCGCGCAGGAACCGGCCGAAGTCGGCGTAGGCGGCGGAGGCGGCCTCGGCGTGCGCGCGCAGGTCGGCGGTCAGCGCCGCGGACACCCCGTCGACCTGGTCGGCGGCGGCGACCATGGTGCTGAAGAAGGACTCCCCGCCGCGGCGGCCCGCCCAGGTCTCGCACTGCTCGGCCACCCGGCGGACCTGCCGGATTGCCGAGGTGCGGCCCTTGGCCGCGGAGTGGCTGAGCGCGGCGCGCACCTGGTCGAGCGCGGCAGGCATGCCGCCGAGCCGGGCCGAGATCACCGCCCAGTCCTCGGCGGTGCCGCTGGGCATCAGGTCGAAGGTCTGCCGCAGCTCGTGCACCGGGCTGGCGATGACGTTGAGCTCGCTGGCGTCCAGCCCGGCCTCGTGCCGTTCCACGCTCAGCCCGACCCGCTCCAGGAACACGTCCTTGGCGGCCTGCTCGTCGGCGTCCGCGGCGGTGGCGGCGCGCAGGTCGCGCAGGGCGGCGCGGTTCAGCTCGGCGCGGGCGGCGTGGCCCTCTGGCGAGTAGTCGGTGAGCTTGTCGTCATGACCAGGGACACCGAGGTAGGTGGCGGTGTTCGGGTCGAGCGCGGCGAAATCTCGCACGTACCGCTCGCTGATCTGGTGGACGCCTTCGGTCGCGGACATGACCGGGACGCTACCTGGCGGCTCCGCGGCGTCGCTTTCGGATTCTTGTGCGCTGGCAAGGACAGGTCACCCGAATGGCTGGCAGGATGATCCGGTGCCCCTGTCACGGCGACTCCTCGCCCTGCCGCTGCTCGGGCTGCTGTGCGCGTTGTTCCTCTCCGGCTGCGTGCGCGCCTCGCTGACCATGGCGGTCACCGAGGACGACCGGGTCTCCGGCGAGCTGGTGCTGCTCACCCTGCCCACCCGAGAGGGTGACCTGGGCCCGCAGCTGAAGGTGCCCGCCGAGCTGGCCAGCCGGGTGCGGGTGCTGCCGCACAGCAGGGACGGCTACTCGGGCTCGCAGCTGTTCTTCAACGGGCTGACCTTCGAGGAGCTGCGCGGGCTGGCCAACGCCACCGAGCTGCTCTCCACCAACTACCGGTTGCAGCTGCGCCGCTCCGGCGGCCTGGTGACGCTGTCCGGGTCGGTCGACCTGACCGCGCTCGCGCCGGAGCGCACCGACGTCCAGCTGAAGATCAGCTTCCCCGGCCGGATCGCCAGCACCAACGGCAGGCACCTCACCGACGGCATCGGCTGGTCGCCCAAGGCCGGGGAGATCACCGAGCTGGCCGCCACGGTGTCCTACGCCGACCAGCGCACCGAGTCCTGGGAGTACTGGGCGATGGTGGTCGCGGGTGGTTCCGGCGGGGTGGCGCTGCTGGTGTACGTGATGGCCTTCGTGGCGCACCGGCGCTACGTCGCCCGCCTCGACCCCGTGGAGTGAGCCGTTGCGCGCGCCGCTGACCATCGCCGTGGCCCAGCCGCCCTGCATCTCGCACGACGTGGCCGCCAACGCGGTCACCCACGCCGCCACCGTGCGCGCGGCCGGGGCCAGGGTGGTGGTCTTCCCCGAGCTGTCGCTGACCGGCTACGAGCTGGCCGCCGACCTGATCGATCCCGGGGACGCCCGGCTGTGGCCGGTCGTGGAGGCCTGCGCGGACACCGGCGCGCTGGCGCTGGCCGGTGCGCCGGTGGCCGGGCCGCACATCGGCATGCTGGCCATCGACGGCGAGGGCGCCCGGGTGGTCTACCGCAAGCAGCACCTGGGCGGCGCGGAGCCGGAGCGGTTCCGGCCCGGTCCGGAGCCGGTGGTGCTGACGGTGGCTGGCTGGCGGCTGGGCCTGGCGATCTGCCGGGACACCGGCGTGCCCCGGCACGCGGCGGACACCGCGGCCCTGGGCATGGACGTCTACCTGGCCGGGGTGGTGCACGAGGAGTCCGAACTGGCCGAGCAGGAGCGCCGCGCGCGGCGGGTGGCGAGTGAGCACGGCGTGCCGGTGGCCATGGCCAGCTGCGCGGGCGCCACCGGCGGCGGTTTCGACCGCTGCGCCGGGCATTCCACGATCTGGGCCGCGGACGGCTCGGTGCTGGCCGCGGCGGGACCGGAGACCGGCGCGGTGGTCCGCGCGCGGCTGTCAGGACACCGCTGACCCACCGACCAGCCGCAGCCGGGGCCGGTCCTGGCGCAGGGTGTGCACCGGCGGCTGCCCGTAGGCCTGCCGGTACTGCGCGGCGAACCGGCCGAGGTGGGTGAAACCCCAGCGCAGCGCCACATCGGTGACCGAACCGCTGGCCCGGCCCTCGGCGATGGCCAGCAGGTCCCGGTGTGCCCGGTCCAGCCGGACCCGGTACAGGTAGGCCAGCGGGGTGGTGTCCAGGTGGGTGCGGAAGGCCCGTTGCAGTGAGCGCACGCCGACCCTGGCCGCCAGCGCCATGTCCGCCGGGGTGACTGGTTCGGCGGCGTGCTCCTCGCAGTAGGCCATGGCCCGGCGCAGCACCTGCGGCAGCTCGGGCCGTTCGGGTTCGGACAGGGCCTCGGCCAGGGTGTGCGGCTGGGAGTCCAGCAGGCCGTGCACCAGCATCTGCTCGAAGTGCGCGGCGGCCAGCGGCGAGCGGGCGAACAGCCCCGAGCCCGCCTGTTCGGCGAAGGCGCGCATGGCCAGCAGCCAGGACCGGGCCGCCGGGCCGACCTCCGGTTCGAACCGGGTCGGCGCGGCAGGTGAGTCGCCGAGCCGCAGCGCCAGCGCCTCGTCGATGGCGGCGCGGGTGAAGCGCAGGATCAGCGTGTTGCTGTCCCCGCTCCAGCGCATCCGCAGCCGCTGCCCCGGCCCGACCACGCTGCTGTCGGTGCCGACCTGGTGCTGGTCCACCCGCAGGTCCCCGTGCCCGGTCAGCGGGAGGTGCACGTTGTAGATGTCGGGCAGCTCCCCCGGTCGCACCTCGACCTCCGCGCCGTAACCCAGCTCGAACACCGACACCGCCCCGACGTGCGCGGCCACGAACCGCCCGGCCAGCGGCAGGTTGTCCACCACCCGCAGCCGGTGCGGCGCGAAGTGCGTGCTGACCACCTCGTGCACCTCGTCGACATCCCGGCCCTCGAACAAGATCATGCTGACTCCCCGTGCCGTACCCAGGACGTGCCACCCACCGCGCCGGTTGTCCGAATTGCGCCTCGCATCCTGTCGCGATCTGGATTTCCCTGTTCACGGGCCCGCCCTAGGTTTCGCGGTACGACGCGCGCCACTGGGGGTGCGCGGGTCGGGAACAGGAGGGTCACCATGGCGGCGACACAGTTCCACATCACCAGGCCGACCGGCGACCTGCAGGTGGTCCTGCGCGCCGGAAAGCGGCGCGGCGGCCGGACCACCGCGGCCCCGGCCCGGCCCCGGCCGGAAACCGCCTCGCCAGGAAACCGGTCCCGCGCTTAGGTTCTCCGGCATGACACAGCGACGGTTGATCTCCAGCGGATCGACGTTCGAGGAGCAGGTCGGGTACTCCAGGGCCGTGGTGGCCGGGGACCACGTCTACGTCTCCGGCACCACCGGCTTCGACTACACCACCATGACCATCTCCGACGACCTGCTGACCCAGGCCGCCCAGTGCCTGCGCAACATCGAGCAGGCCCTCGCCGAGGCGGGGTGCAGCTTCGCCAACGTGGTGCGGGTGCGCTACCTGCTGCCGGAACGCACCGACTTCGAGCCGTGCTGGCCGTTGCTGCGCAAGGCTTTCGGCCAGGCTCGGCCCGCGGCGACGCTGGCGATCTGCGGACTGGTGGATCCCCGGGCGCGGATCGAGATCGAGGTGGACGCGCGGCTGGGGTGAACGCGGCTACTTGCCGCCGGCCGGTTCCGTCGGCGGCTCCACCGCGGTGAGCCTGCGCTCCTTCCGCGCGGTGTGCAGGCACCAGCCACCGGCTGTCGCGATGCCGCTGCCGACCGAGAACGCCACCCAGGGACCGGCGAACACGGCGAGCAGCACGACGGCGCCGAGGACCGCGAGGAGCGGCCCCATCACCATCACCAGGGCGCGCAGCGAGTAGCCCCAGTTCTCCAGGATGAGGTAACAGAGGTCCAGGGGCGTGCGCGGTGACGGGGACGCGGCGGGCTTCACCGGAGCCTTGCGCTTGGACGCCTGTGGACGGCGTGGTTCGGAACTCAACGTCGAACACGTTTCTCGTGCGGGCAACCGGGAGAGGGTCGCGAGCCTGGTGGGGTCGGGGAGGTGTGCGGGGCGGGTTCCGTCGCTCTCCGCGACGACACCCCGGCTGCGTTGCCCCCAGTGTTCCTGCGTGATCTTGGAAAAAAGCGGGATTCGAGTGGCAATGCGCCAGCCAGGCGGCAAACCGCGACGAACGGTCCCTATGCCGACAACTCAACGTCAGCGCTGATCAGCGATTATCACCCGATTGAGGCGACGAACGGTTGCCGTTCACCCGAAAAAGCTTGAACCGGCAAAGACGTCGACCCTGAGTCCTATTGTGCGCCGGTGTGCATCACCTAGCCGAGCAGCGCGCCCGAGTGGCGCAATCTCTCCGAAGAGCGGTCCCGTCGCAGCTCAGGGCGACTCAGCAGGCCCTGACCAGCTATTACGTCGGCTCCCACGAAATTTTGACCTGGCGGTCTGCTCGACCGATGAAAAGTATCTAGTCACTCTTCGCGATTCGCCCGGCTGTACACGAATCCGGATTGCCGGGAACGAACTCACGAAAGGCGGACCAGACCCGCCCGGTCAGGACGCCTTGGTATCCGGTTCCGGGGGCATCAGGCGGATGAACGGCCCGGCCTCCGCTGCCCGCGATCGCCGGTCGGCCCGCTTGCGGCGCCAGCAGGAGCGCACCACCACCACGGTCAGCACCACCGCGACCGCCACCCACACCACCAGCACGATGGTCAGCTGCGCGTGATCCGACAGCAGGGGCTGCGCATCCGGGGCCGTCACGGGTGGCACCACCTTTCGCCGGGTGCGATGACCTTAGCGAAAGTCATGTGGCGCAACGGTATTCACCGTATCTGTTCATCACAAGGAGACCTGATGCGACGAACGGCTGCACCTGAGTGGACCAGTCGGCCCTACGGTCCGTGCAGACCGCAGGGCCGATCTTTCACGCTCTGGCGGGTACCAGTCCGAGGTTTTCCAGCACCTCGCGCGTCGCGGTCGACTTGTTCAACGTGTAGTAGTGCAGGTTCCGCACGCCCTCGGCCAGCAGCCGCTCGGACAGCTCGGTGGCGATCCGCACGCCCTCCTGGCGCACCGCGGCCGGGTCGTCGGCGATCGGGTCGATCCGGGCCAGCACCTCGGCCGGGATGGGGTCGCCGGAGAGCTCGGCCATCCGGCGCACGCCCTTGACCGAGGTGATCGGCATCAGGCCGGGCAGCAGCGGCACCCGGTCCACGTCCACCCCGCGCGCGGCCACCCGGTCGCGCAGGCGGAGGAACTCCTCCACCCGGAACACCGTCTGGGACACCGCGTACTGGGCGCCGGCGTCGAACTTGCGGACCAGGTAGTCCGCGTCGGTGTCCAGGTCGGGTGAGCGCGGGTGGCCGTTGGGGAAGCAGGCCACGCTGACGCAGAAGTCGCCGAGGCCGCGGACCAGGCGGACCAGGTCCTCGGCGTAGGCCAGGCCCTCCGGGTGCGGGATCCAGTCGCCGTGCGGGTCGCCGGGCGGGTCGCCGCGCAGGGCGAGCACGTTGGTCACCCCGGCCGAGGCGTACCAGCCGATGATGTTGCGCAGTTCGGCCACCGAGTGGTTCACCGCGGTCAGGTGCGCCACCGGCAGCAGCGTGGTCTCCGCGGCGATGCGGCCGGTGATCCGGATGGTGCGGTCCCGCTTGGAGCCGCCCGCGCCGTAGGTGACCGAGACGAACGTGGGTTCCAGCGGTTCCAGCTCCCGGATCGAGCGCCACAGGCCCCGCTCCGCGTTCTCATCGCCCGGTGGGAAGAACTCCACCGAGAACGAGGGTCTGCCTGTGCACAGGCGATCCACCACCGACGTCATACGCCAAGGTTACTGGCCCGGAATGCCGCTTTGGCGGGTTGTTCCAACAAGTGGATCCGCCCTTCGCGGCACGGTCCGGCCGACCTCGATACCAGGTGCCGCAAATGGGAGTTTCGCCACCCGGGCATGCGCCCAGGCGGAGGAACACGCAGGATTGAAGGGTGCCTCCACCGCAGCTGCTGCGCCATCCGATCGACATCGACCTCACCGCGCACGTGCACGAGGCGCTCCGGGAGTTCCTGGAGGAGCGACGGCGGGAGATCGACGCGATCGACGAGACGGTCGCCGCCGCGATGGACTCGCTGACCAGTTTCATCCTGGACGGCGGCAAGCGGATCCGGCCGACTTTCGCCTGGTGGGGCTGGCGGGCCGGGGGCGGGCGGCCGGAGTCGCCGGACGCGCCGGAGGTGCTGCGCGCGGTCAGCTCGCTGGAGCTGATCCAGGCCTGCGCGCTGGTGCACGACGACCTGATGGACTCCTCGGACCGGCGGCGCGGGCAGCCGACCCTGCACGTGCGCTTCGCCATGCAGCACCACGCGGCTGGCTGGGCGGGCACCCCGGACGCCTTCGGGCTCTCCGCCGCGATCCTGCTCGGCGACCTGGCCCTGGCCTGGGCCGACGACCTGCTCTACGACGCCGCGCTGGACCAGGCGGCGCTGGCGCGGGCGCGCCCGGTGTGGCGGTCCATGCGCACCGAGGTGCTGGTCGGGCAGTACCTGGACGTGCTGGCCCAGGCCCGCGCGGCGAACGAGCCGGAGACCGCGATGCGGATCAACCGGTACAAGACCGCCGCCTACACCGTGGAGCGGCCGCTGCACCTGGGCGCCGCGCTGGCCGGTGGATCGCCGGAGCTGATCGCCGGGCTGCGCGCCTTCGGCACCGACCTCGGCATCGGCTTCCAGCTGCGCGATGACCTGCTCGGCGTGTTCGGCGACCCCAAGGTCACCGGCAAACCCGCTGGTGACGACCTGCGCGAGGGCAAGCGCACGCTGCTGGTCACGCTCGGCCTGCAACGAGCTGAGGAGCTGGGCGACCGGCCCGCGCTGGTCGCGTTGCAGGCCGCGATCGGCAACCCGGAGCTGGACGAGGCCGGGGTGGACCGGACCAGGGAGCTGCTGCACCGGCTGGGCGCGGTGGAGGCGGTGGAGCAGCGGATCACCGCGCACACCGAGGCCGCGCTGAGCGCGCTGGCGACCGCGCCGATGGCCGAGGAGCAGGCCCGCGGCAAGCTCGCCGAGCTCGCCATCGAGGCCACCCGCCGCGACCACTGACCAATGGTTGTCGCCGCGCTGACACGGGCCGGAAACAGGACCGCCGGAATTCCCTCTTCCGGCTGACACCTGAATGGCACCAAGGGGCGAGGGATTGATGACCTGCGTCTCCCCGGTCCCGATCCCGTGCCGGGGCACGGAGCCGTTGTGGGACCATGGAGGTCGCGATGACCTCCATTCCCTCGCTTCCTCGTTCGAGCGCCGGCGGTGAACCGGTGCGGTTTTCGCATGAGGTCGCACAGGTGCTCGCCGCGCCGCTGACGGCGGGCAGCACGGACATGGTCACCCAGCCGATGACGCCGCCCGAGGCGCCCGAACGGCCGGTCGTCGCGCCGGTCAAAACCGCCACGGCGGCCGCGGAGCCGGAGCCCGCGCCGGGACCGCGGCCGGTGTCGCTGCGCACGGTGCTGCTCGGCGGGCTCGGCTCGGCCTTCATCGCCCTCGGCGGCGTCGGCGCGGGCGGCGTGCTGGTGCGCGACCCGCTGCTGGCCGACACCGGATTCAGCTGGGTGCGCTTCGGCCACGGCAAGGACCTGGCCACCCTGCTGCTCTACGGCGGCCTCGCGCTGATCGTGCTGGCCTGGGTGCGGCTGGGCCGCGACGTCTGGGCGGGCCGGACCTCGGCGCGCGGGGTGCTGCTGGCCATCGGCGTGTGGACGCTGCCGCTGCTGGTCGCGCCGCCGTTGTTCAGCCGGGACATCTACAGCTACCTGGCCCAGGGCGCGCTGGCCTGGCAGGGCTACGACCCTTATGTGGCAGGCCCGATCGAGCTCAGCCGGGGGCCGCTGCTGGAGAACGTGAGCTGGCTCTGGCAGAACAGCCCCGCGCCCTACGGCCCGCTGTTCATCCTCATCGCCAAGGGCGTGGTCGCGCTCACCGGCGACAGCATGATCCTCGGCGTGGTGCTGATGCGGCTGGCGCTGGTCGGCGGCCTGGTGCTGCTGTGCTGGGCGCTGCCCCGGCTGGCCGTGCGGCTGGGCGGCAAGGCCCCGCTGGCGCTGTGGCTGGCCGCGGCCAACCCGCTGATCCTGGTGCACCTGGTCGGCGGCCCGCACAACGACCTGCTCATGGTCGGCCTGCTCGCCGCGGGCGTGGTCTTCGTGCTGGACCGCCGGTTCGTGCTGGGCATCGCGCTGGTCAGCCTGGCGGTCGCGGTGAAGGCGACCGCGGCGCTCGCGCTGCCGTTCCTGGTGTGGATGTGGGCGGCCCGGATGGCCGGTTCACCGCGCCGCAGGCTCGGCCGCGCGGTGGCCGCGGGGCTGGCCGTGTTCACCGGCACCTTCGCGCTGACCATGCTCGCCGCCGGGGTCGGCCTCGGCTGGCTGCACGCGCTGAGCAACTCCTCCGCGGTGATCAACTGGCTGTCGCTGCCCACCGCGGCAGGCCAGCTGGTGCACGGCCTGGTCAGCGTGTTCTTCACGGTGGACGGCGGCTGGTTCCTCGGCGTGGCCAGGACCACCGGCTACCTGCTGCTGGTCGCCTTCGGCCTGCGGCAGTGGTGGCTGGCCCGCACCGGCGGCAGGACCGCGGTGCACCACGCGGCCCTGGTGCTGCTGGCCGCCTCGGTGCTCTCGCCGACCACCTTCCCCTGGTACTTCAGCTGGGCGCTGGCGCTGGCCGCCGGTTTCGCCTGGTCCGGCCGCCTGGTGGTGGGCGTGGTGGCCGCCTCGGTGTGGCTGCTGCTGGTCACCTACCCCACCGGCGAGTCAGCGCTCTACGACTGGGGCTACCTGGCCGGGGCGTTCGCGGTGTCCGCGCTGGCCGCGGCCTCGCTGGTCCGCCCGGACCCATTGCGGCTGCGCTCTACTCCAGTCACCTGAACTGGTGACCGTGACGGCGGTGGCGCCGCCACGGTCGGCCGACGGGGGAACCTCAGAACGCCATCGCCTGGGCGCGCCGCTTCACCTCGCGGGAGCGGTCCGAGCGCAGCGCGTCGACCGGGGTGCCCGGCAACGAGTCGTCCTCGGTGAACAGCCAGCGCAGGATGTCCTCCACGGTGTAACCACCGTCCTTGAGCACGGTGATCGTGCCGGCTAGGTGCTTGACCACGCCGTTGTCGTCGAGGAAGTCCGCTGGCACGGACAGCACCCGGTCGCGGCGCACCGCGAGCAGCTGGCCGTCGCGCAACATCTGGTGGACCCGGGTGATCGGCAGGCCGAGGTGCTCCGCGACCGTGGGCAGCGGCAGGACCTCCACCTCGCGCTTCAGCACGTCATCGGCGGCAGGGATCGTACTCACAGCTCATCAGCCTGCCACATTCCGACTGGGTGTGCGCTGAACCACGGATTGACCCCGCTCCGTACGATCGGGTTGTGCAGACGCGGGGTTCAGTACTGACCGGCACGGTGTTGGAGCGCCGATACCGGGTCGAGGGATTGATCGCGCACGGTGGCATGTCCACGGTGTACCGCGGGCTCGACACCAGGCTGGACCGTCCGGTGGCCATCAAGGTCATGGACCAGCGGCTGTCCGGCGACCGGAGCTTCCTGGACCGGCTGGAGCGCGAGGCCCGCAGCGCCGCGCGGCTGCACCACCCGTGTGTGGTCGGCGTGTACGACCAGGGCATCGACCCGACGCCAGAGGGCGACCTGGCCTTCATCGTGATGGAGCTGCTCCAGGGCGGCACCCTGCGCGACCTGCTGCGCAAGCAGGGCCCGCTGCCGGTGCCGCTGGCGCTCAGCGTCATCGAGCCGGTGCTCTCCGCGCTGGCCGCCGCGCACCGCTCCGGGCTGGTGCACCGCGACATCAAGCCGGAGAACGTGCTCATCGGCAAGGGCGGCGCGGTCAAGGTCGCCGACTTCGGCCTGGTCAGGGCGATCGCCGGGGCCGGAACCACCAGCGACAGCATGATCCTGGGCACGGTCGCCTACCTCTCCCCCGAGCAGGTCGCCACCGGCGCCGCGGATGCCCGCAGCGATGTCTACGCCGCCGGGATCGTGCTCTACGAGATGCTCACCGGCGCGCAGCCCTACACCGGCGACACCGCGATCTCGGTGGCCTACCGGCACGTCAACAGCGATGTGCCCGCGCCGGGCCTGGCCAAGCCCGGTCTGCCCGCGGAGCTGGACGAGCTGGTGCTGGCCGCCACCCGCCGCGATCCGAACCAGCGCCCGGCCGACGCGGCCGCCTTCCTGCTGGCCGTGCAGCAGCTGCGGGACGAGCTCGGCCTGGCCACCGTGCCGGTGCCGGTGCCGGTCGAGGAGATCGACGAGGCGGTCACCCAGCAGATGAAGCCGGTGGTGGACGATCCGGACGCCACCGTCCGGGCGGTGCCGCGCGCCGCCGTGCCCGCGCCTGCCCCGATCGGGCCGCAGGGCACCAGGGCGATGTCACGGGCCGAGCTCCCCCAGCTCGCCCCGGCAGCCGGTCCGCCGGCCCCGCCGCGGACCGTGCCCAGCCTGGCCGAGCAGCGGGCCAGGGAACGCGCGCGCAGCCGCCGCTCCTTCACCATCTGGGTGTCGGTGGTCGCGGTGCTCGCGGTGGCCATCGGCATCACCGCGTGGTGGCTGGGTTCCGGCCGCTGGGCCCAGGTGCCCGATGTGGCCGGGCAGACCCAGGAGACCGCGATCAGCTCGGTCAAGGCCGTGGACCTGGTGCCCGACGTCAAGGTGGAGCACCACAACGACGTGGTCGCGGGCACCGTGATCCGCACCGATCCGGCGCGTGGCGTCGACGTGCTGCGCGGGGACAAGGTCTCCGTGGTGGTCTCCCGCGGCCGCCCGGTGGTGCCCGACGTCAAGGCCGGCATCAGCCCGCAGGAGGCCGAGGACCTGATCCGCAACGCCCAGCTGGCCCCGCGCCTGGACAAGGGCCTGGACGGCTTCAGCTCCGAGGTGCCCGAGGGCAAGGTGCTCAAGATCGACCCGGCCCCCGGCACCCCGGTGCAGATGGGCGCGGCGGTGGCGATCGGGCTGTCCAAGGGCGCGGCGCCGGTGAACGTGCCGACCGTGGCCGGGATGACCAGGGACGCCGCCTTCGCCGAGCTGCGCAGGGCGGGCCTGGAGCCGTTCGAGAAGGGCCAGGACTTCTCCGCCGACGTCGAGGGCGGCCGGGTGATCAGCTCCGAGCCGGCCATCGGCGCCAAGGTGGCCAAGGGCAGCCGGGTCGGCGTGCTGCTCTCCAACGCGGTCACCATGCCCGCGCTGCTGGGCAAGACCGTCGGCGAGGTCCGGCAGTGGGCGGCCGAGCGCGGGCTGACCGTGGAGGTCCAGCACGCCTTCGGCGGCGGGGACGACTCCAGGGTGCTCGGCCAGGGAGCACCGCCGGGAACCAGGGTGCGCCCGGGGTCCAAGTTCAGCGTCACCGCCTTCCCGTGATCGGGAAAACGGGCCGGGTCACCGGGCGGGTCGGGCCGGGGCTGATCGGCGAGGTGATGGTGGCCATCCGCGGCGGAGTCGAGGCGTACTACGCCAAACCGGCCGACCCCGCCGCGACCATCGAGGTGGACGCCAGGGTGCTGGTGGTCGACTTCGAGCCGCCGCGGATGCTCTACGTGGAGCGCTGGGAACTGCCGTAGATCACGACCTGGACCGGCACGGAACCTTTTGCCACTGGCCGGTGTCCCACCGGGTATGACGATGAATCAGACGATTCTGATCGCGGTTGGCGGGGGCGTCGTCGGGTTGCTCCTGCTGTTCCTGCTGCTGCGGTTGCTCTGGCGGGTGGCGGAGCCGAACGAGGCCATGATCATTTCCGGGTTCGGGGCCAAGGGGACGGCCGCGGACACCGCGGACAGCCTCGGCTTCAAGATCGTGACCGGCAAGGGCACGCTGGTGCTGCCCGGTTTCCAGGTGGCGCGGCGGCTGTCGCTGGACACGCACGCGGCCAACCTGCAGATCTCCTGCGTGACCAAGCAGGGCCTGCCGGTGACCGTGCGCGCGGTGGTGATCTACAAGGTGGGCGACGACTTCGTCTCCATCGCCAACGCGGCCCGCCGGTTCCTGGACCAGCAGAACGGCATGAACAACACCATCCACGAGCTGTTCTCCGGTCACCTGCGTTCGATAGTGGGCGGACTGACCATCGAGGAGATGATCCACAACCGGGACGCGCTCACCGGCGAGGTCCGGCAGTCCTCGGCGATCGAGATGAGCAAGCTGGGCCTGGTGGTGGACTCGTTGCAGATCCAGGAGATCGAGGACGAGTCCGGCTACATCCTCAACCTGGGCAAGCCGCACGCCGCCGCGGTGGCGGCCGCGGCCCGCATCGCCGAGGCCCAGCGGGACCAGGAGGCGGCCGAGGCCGAGCAGATCGCGGCCGCGCTCAAGGCCGCCGCGCTGCGCGACAGCCGGATCAAGCAGTCGGCGTACCAGGCCGAGATCGACCAGGCCGCGGCCAAGGCGCAGCAGTCCGGGCCGCTGGCGCAGGCCAGCGCGCGCCAGGAGGTCGTGGTGCAGGAGACCAGGGCCGCGCAGCTGGAGGCCGACCTGGCCGAGCAGCGGTTGCAGTCCCAGGTGCGCAAGCCCGCCGACGCCAGGGCGTATGAGACCAGGACGCTGGCCGACGCCGAGCGCGACGCGCAGATCGCCCGCGCGCAGGCCGAGGCCAAGGAGACCGAGCTGCGCGCCACCGCCGACGCGACCAGGGTGAAGACCGCCGCGATCGCCGACGCCGAGGCCACCAAGGCCCGCGGTGAGGCCAGCGCGAGCGCCACCCGCGCCACCGGTGAGGCCGAGGCCGCCTCGGCCAAGGCCCGCGGTCTGGCCGAGGCGGAGGCCGCGCGGGCGAAGGGTCTGGCCGAGGCCGAGTCGATCAAGGCGAGGGCGAGCGCGCTGGCGGAGAACCAGGAGGCCGTCATCGCCCAGCAGCTGGCGGAGAAGTGGCCGGAGATCGTGGCCGCCGGCGCGAGCGCGCTGGGCAACGTGGACCACATGGTGGTGCTCAACGGCGCGGACGGCCTCTCCGACCTGCTGGCCAAGGCGATGACCCTGGGCGGCACCGGACTGGGCCTGGCGCGCACCCTGATGCAGTCCATGGGAACCAGCCCGGCAGAACCCAACAGCGCCGAGGGCAACACTGTGAAAAAAGAGGGCGGCCTGGATCTGACCAGCTTCCAGGGGCAGAAGGAGTCCTAGGACAACCAGCGGCGTAAATATTGTGCGGTTGGACGGCTCGCGCCACACAACCCGTTCGCTACCCTCAACAGACGCCGGTGGGAGGACCGGCACTGGGGAGGGGGAGACTGGGATGGAACCGTACGAGGAAAGCGGCGCGGGCCGAGCGGCCGTGGAGCACCTCTTCGGCGAACCGGCCTGGGGCGGCACGCAGCGCCCGGCCGAGCCGGAGGACGGCGCCAGGACGCACGGGTTGTTCACCGATGTGGCGCACTAGCTGACTGCTGACTGCCGGGCCTGGACGAACGCCTCGATCCCGTTGAGCAGGTGGGACAGGCCGAACTCCAGGTCTGGCAGCACGTCGTTGGGCTCCGGGTGGTCCGCAGGAACGTCGAAGGCCCCACCGGCCATGATCCCGGCCAGCTCCGGGTAGCGGTCCGGGCTGACGAAGCGGCCCAGGGTGGCGGCGTAGGCGTTGGCCACCGGGCCCTCGGCGTGGTCGGTGAGCGGCCGCTGGTCGACGGAGACCTTGGCCAGGCCCTGCACCGCGGCGAAGATGAAGGTGACCACCGAAACCCGCTCGTAGCCCTCAAAACCCAGCCCGGCCAGCGCGCGCAGCCCGCACTCCAGCCAGGACAGCTGGTTCGGGCCCACCGGCGGTCGGTCCGCCTGCACCTTGAGCAGCCACGGGTGCCGCTGGCAGACCGCCCAGAACGCGTGCGCCCAGCCGGTCAGCGCGGCCCGCCAGTGCTGCTCGGCGGTCAGCTCGGCCGGCGGTGTGCCGATGGCGTGGTCCACCATCAGGTCGACCAACTGCTCCTTGGCCGGGACGTACCGGTAGAGCGACATCGTGGTGTAGCCCAGCTCGGCGGCCACCCGCTGCATGGACAGCGCGCCAAGACCCTCCGCGTCGGCGATGCGCACCGCGGCCTCGACGATCTTGTCCACCGACATCTTCGGCCGTGGGCCCCTGCTCGGCTGGGCCCGCTCGCCCCACAGCAGCTCCAGGCTGCGCGCCATCGCCTCGTGCTCGGCTGACATCTCCCACCCTCCCTGGCTTGACCCACATCCTAGAACTGTGTATCAAATACACAATCAGTGTGCGAGATACACAGTTTGGGGGCGAGATGGATTCGGACGCCGTGATCAGCGTGTCCGGCCTGCGCAAGAGCTTCGGTTCGACACCGGTGCTGCGCGGCGTGGACCTGACCGTGCGGCGCGGGCGGATGCTCGCGCTGCTCGGTCCCAACGGAGCGGGCAAGACCACGGTGGTGCGCATCCTCAGCACCCTGCTGGCCGCCGACGGCGGCACGGCCCTGGTCAACGGGGCCGAGGTGGGCCGCCGACCGGACCGGGTGCGCCGGATGATCGGCCTGACCGGCCAGCAGACCGCGCTGGACGGACTGCTCACCGGCCGGGAGAACCTGGTCATGCTGGGCCGCCTGCACCGGCTGAGCAGGCGCGCGGCCAAGGCGAGGGCGACCGAGCTGCTGGCCGAGTTCGAACTCGCCGGGGCGGCCGACCGGGCGGTCAGCGGCTACTCCGGCGGCATGCGGCGGCGGCTGGACCTGGCCGCCAGCCTGATCACCGCGCCGCCGGTGCTGTTCCTGGACGAGCCCACCACCGGCCTGGACCCGCGCAGCCGCAACACGTTGTGGACCGCGATCGAGCGGCTGCTGGCCGAGGGCACCACGATCCTGCTGACCACCCAGTACCTGGAGGAGGCCGACCGGCTGGCCGACCAGGTGGTGCTGCTGGACCACGGCCGGGTGATCGCCGAGGGCAGCCCGGCCGAGCTCAAGGCCACCGTGGGCGCCGAGCGCCTGGAGCTGACCTTCGCCGGCACCGCCGAGCTGGACCGCGCGCTGGCCGCGCTGCCGGCCGAGGCGCTGCGGCACGAGGGCGAGGCGCCCCGGCTCAGCCTCGCGGTGGACGGCGCACGGCAGCTGCGCCAAGTCCTGGAGCAGCTGGAGACCGCGGGCCTGGAGCCGACCGGCCTGGCCCTGACCCGTCCCACCCTGGACGACGTGTTCCTGTCCCTCACCGGCGCCCGCCCGGCTGCCGAGACCGTCGGAGGCGCCGCGTGAAACCCCTGTCCTACCTCATCGACGCCCAGGTGATGATCGGCCGCAACCTGCGGCACATCCTGCGTAGCCCCGAGCAGCTCGGGGTGATGTTCATGATCCCCACCACCATGCTGGTGATCTTCCGGTTCATGTTCGGCGGCGCGGTGGCCACCGGCGGCACCAGCTACGTCAACTACCTGATCGCGGGCATCCTGGTGATCAGCGTGGGCACCAACTCGATGCCCACCGCGGTCGGCGTCCGGCAGGACCTCTCCGACGGCATCGTGGACCGGCTGCGCTCGATGCCGATGCTCAGCTCGGCGGTGATCATCGGGCACGTCGCGGCCACGGTGGTGCGCACCACGGTCTCCACCGTCGTGATGGTGCTCGTCGGCCTGCTGCTCGGCTTCCGCCCGCAGGCTTCGCCGCTGGACTGGCTGGCGGTCTTCGGGCTGCTCTGGCTCTTCGCCGCGGCGATGGCCTGCGTCGCGGCCCTGTTCGGCCTGCTCGCCAGGACCGTGGAGGGCGCCAGTGGGCTGAGCCTGATCCTGCTGTTCGTGCCGTATGCCAGCAGCGCGTTCGTGCCCGCGCACACCCTGCCGGACTGGCTGCGCGCCTTTGTCGAGCACCAGCCGATGACGCTGGTGATGGACACCGTGCGCCCGCTGCTGCTGGGCCTGCCGACCACCGGTCAGGGCTGGCTGGCGGTGCTGTGGTGGACCGCGATCCTGCTGGTGGCGATGCCGCTGACCGGCCGGTTGTTCCGGCGGCGGACGGCTAGCTGAACCGGTTGTATCCGGATTGGACCCCGGCTGTACCTCCCGGGGTCAGGCTCCCGGCCATGACGCGAGCACTTCTCCGGCTGGGACTGGCCCTGGCCGTGGCACTGGGTGGACTCGCGGCCGTCGCGCAACCCGCGGCGGCCGCGCCCGCGTTCCAGCTCCCGTTCCCCTGCGACCAGGTGTGGGAGGGGCAGACCCGCACCGGCCACAGCCCGCAGAACTCGGTCGACTTCAACCGCGCCAACGACGAGGGCGACGCCGTGCTGGCCTCCGCGGCGGGCCGGGTGAGCCGGGTGGCGAACGAAGGCAGCACCTCCTACGGCCGCTGGATCGAGATCGACCACGGCGGCGGCTGGACCTCCCGCTACGCGCACCTGTCCAGCCAGGACGTCAGCGTGGGCACCCAGGTGGCCAGGGGCAGGCAGATCGGCAAGGTGGGCAACACCGGCGGCTCCACCGGCGCGCACCTGCACTACGAGCAGCGGCTCAACGGCGACGACGTGCGGATCACCTTCAACGGCAGCCAGATCCTGTACTTCGGCAGCCGGAGCTACACCAGCCGCAACTGCGGTGGTGGCGGCAACCCGTACACCCCGGAGCAGGTCTGCGGCAGCGGCTACGGCGTGGTCGACCAGCAGGCCCTGGGCACGGTCGGCCGCACCTACCTGCTCTACAACAACGCCAACGGCAACAACTGCGTGGTGACCCTGAAGGCGGTCTCGCTGGGCACCGCGAGCGCGGTCTCGGCCTTCCTGGAGGTCCAGGGCGAGGCCCGCAGCACCGACTCCGGCAACTTCACCCACTACGCGGGACCGGTGCGCAGAGCGGCCCCCGGCAAGTGCGTGAAGTGGGGCGGCTCGGTCGGTTCCACCGCTTACACCAGCGGGTTCGAGCACTGCGGTAGCTGAGCCCCGGCGCCAACCGCAGGGAAAGTCTGTGGCGGCCGTCCCCTGGGGGTCGGCCGCCACAGACGCGTTCCTCGAACCTCAGTTTGCCCAGAAACTCAGTTGCGCAGCATCTCCGCGACCAGGAACGCCAGCTCCAGGGACTGCTGGGTGTTCAGGCGCGGGTCGCAGGCGGTCTCGTAGCGACCGGCCAGGTCGGCGTCGGAGATCTCCTGGGCCCCACCGAGGCATTCGGTGACGTCCTCACCGGTCAGCTCGATGTGGATGCCACCGGGGTGGGTGCCCAGCTTGCGGTGCACCTCGAAGAAGCCCTGCACCTCGTCCACGATCCGGTCGAAGTGCCGGGTCTTGTAGCCGGTGCTGGCCTCGATGGTGTTGCCGTGCATGGGATCGCACTGCCAGATGACCTGGTGGCCGGAGGCGGTGACCTTCTCCACGATGGGCGGCAGCACCTCGCGCACCTTGGAGTTGCCCATGCGCGAGATCAGCGTCAGCCGGCCCGGGGTGTTGTGCGGGTCGAGCCGCTGCACGTACTCCACGGCCATCTCCGGCGTGGTGCCCGGCCCGATCTTGAGCCCGATCGGGTTGGCCAGCAGCTCGGCGAAGGCGATGTGCGCGCCGTCGAGCTGACGGGTGCGCTCACCGATCCACAGGAAGTGCGCGGACAGGTCGTACAGCTTGGGCGTCTCGCCGCTGACGTCCATCCGCAGCATGGCGCGCTCGTAGTCCAGCACCAGCGCCTCGTGGCTGGCGTAGAGCTCGACCGTCTCCAGGTTGTGGTCGGTCACGCCGCAGGCCTGCATGAAGCGCAGTCCGCGGTCGATCTCGGCCGCCACCGCCTCGTACCGCTCACCGGCGGGCGAGGAGCGCACGAAGTCCTTGTTCCAGTCGTGCACCCGGTGCAGGTCGGCCATGCCCGCGCTGGTGAGCGCGCGGACCAGGTTCATCGCGGCACCGGCGTTGGCGTAGGCGCGGACCAGCCGGGACGGGTCGTGCGCGCGGGCCTCCGGCGTGGCGACCAGCGAGTTGACCATGTCGCCCCGGTAGGTGGGCAGGCCGAGCGCGTCGGTGCCGGAGGAGCGGGGCTTGGCGTACTGCCCGGCGATCCGGCCCACCTTGACCACCGGCATGGAAGCGCCGTAGGTCAGCACGATCGCCATCTGCAGCAGCGTCCGGATGTTGCCCCGGATGTGCGGCTCGGTGTTGTCGGCGAAGGTCTCCGCGCAGTCGCCGCCCTGGAGCAGGAACGCCTCACCGCGGGCCACCTGGGCCAGGCGGTCGCGCAGGCGCTCGATCTCCGGCGGCACCGTGATCGGGGGAACACTTTCGAGCACGGCGCGGACGTTGCGTACCTGCTCGGGGTCGGGCCAGTCCGGCTGCTGGGCAGCGGGACGGGCGAGGGCGTCGTCGAGACGGGTACGCAGTTCGGGTGGCAGGGGCGGCAACGCAGGAAGCGTGTCGACCGGCACGTCCACGGTCCAGTTCACGGGCCAAGGGTACGCGGTGTAGTCCAGCTCCTGACCCCTGGTACAGCCCTCCCGCCATCTGGAACGAAAACGTGAGAGCAGGCTCACCGAATCAATCCAGTTAGGTCAGGCTAACCTTAAACTACAGGGAGTCATCCAGAGCTGAGGGAGAACGTCATGCAGCGCCCGCTACGGGTCGCGGTCATCGGTGCGGGACCGGCGGGCATCTACGCCGCCGACATCCTGGCCAAGTCCGAAACCCCGGTCAGCATCGACCTTCTCGAGAAGCTGCCCGCGCCCTACGGCCTGATCCGCTACGGCGTGGCCCCCGACCACCCGCGCATCAAGCAGATCGTGCACGCCCTGCAGCGAGTGCTGGAGCGCCCGGAGATCCGCTTCCTGGGCAACATCAACTACGGCGCCGACCTCACCCTGGACGACCTGCGCCGCCACTACGACGTGGCCATCTTCGCCACCGGCGCGGAAAAGGACCGGTCCCTCGACATCCCCGGCATCGGCCTGGACGGCAGCTACGGCGCGGCCGACTTCGTCAGCTGGTACGACGGCCACCCCGACGTGCCGAGGGACTGGCCGCTGGTTGCCAACAGCGTCGCCGTGCTCGGGGTGGGCAACGTGGCCCTGGACGTGGCCCGCATCCTGGCCAAGACCGCCGACGAGCTGCTCAGCACCGAGATCCCGGACAACGTCTACCGGGGCCTGAAGGGCAGCCCGGTCACCGACGTGCACGTCTTCGGCCGCCGCGGCCCGGCCCAGGCCAAGTTCACCCCGCTGGAGCTTCGCGAGCTCGACCACTCCCCCAACGTCGAGGTCATCGTCCACCCCGAGGACATCGAGTTCGACCAGGGCAGCCTGGCGGCCATCGAGCGCAGCAACCAGGTCCGCCAGGTGGTCAAGACCCTCCAGGACTGGGCCATCCGCGACCCCGGCGCCCGCCCCCGTCGCCTGCACCTGCACTTCCTGCACCGCCCGGTGGCCATCGTCGGCGACGGCGTGGTCACCGGCCTGCGCACCGAGCGCATGGAGCTGGACGGCACCGGCGACGTCAGGGGCACCGGCGCCTTCCACGAGTGGCCGGTCCAGGCGGTCTACCGCGCGGTCGGCTACCTGAGCAGCCACCTGGCGGAGCTGCCGTTCGACCACGCGGCCGGCGTGGTGCCGAACGAGGCGGGCCGGGTCCTCGACGGCGCGGACCAGGTGGACCGCACCTACGTCACCGGCTGGATCAAGCGCGGCCCGGTCGGCCTCATCGGCCACACCAAGGGCGACGCGCTGGAAACCGTGAACAGCATCCTGGCCGACCTGCCGAACATCACCCCGGCCCCGGAACCGAATCCGGACCGGGTCACCGAGCTGCTCATCGAACGCGGCATCGAATACACCACCCTGGCAGGCTGGAACCGGCTCGACACCCACGAACTGAAACTCGGCCTGGCCGCCAACCGGGAACGCATCAAGGTGGTGAGCCGCGAGGAGATGGTCGCGATTTCCAGCGAAATGGCGGATCGTTCGACTCGAATTTCGTCGAATTGAGCCAGGCACAGGTTTCCCGCAAGCTCAGGGATTGACTGGGCAGGTCGGCTACTGCAATGTGGCAATACGCTTTCCGCCGCCCTGAAGACGCGGGAGAAACCTGTGCGCTCACCAGTAAGAAAGTTCAAGGCCGGCTTGCTCGCCGCCGTGCTGACGGTTGCCGCTTCCGCGTCCGGTTTGGCGAGTCCGGCCTCGGCCGCCCCGGCCGGCCAACTGAACGCCGCGCAGGTCGTGGCCAACATGGGCGCGGGCTGGAACCTGGGCAACCAACTGGAAGCCAACATCGATGGCACACCCAGCGAAACGGCATGGGGCCAGCCCACCGTGACGCAGGGCCTCATCGACAGGGTGAAGGCGGCCGGGTTCAAGACAATCCGGATCCCGGTCTCCTACCTGCGGCACATCGGCTCCGGGCCGAACTACACGATCAACTCCTCCTGGCTGAACCGGATCCAGGAGGTCGTCAACTACGCCTACAACCGCGGCCTGCACGTGCTGATCAACATGCACGGTGACGGTTACAAGACCATCAGCAACTCCTGGCTGATCTGCGACTCCTCCGCGCAGGCCACCATCAGGGCCAAGTACCAGAAGGTGTGGCAGCAGATCGCGCAGCGGTTCCAGAACTACGACCAGCGCCTGATCCTGGAGTCGATGAACGAGAACTTCGACGGGCAGTACGGCAATCCGACGCAGCCGTGCTACTCGAACATCAACAGCTACAACCAGATCTTCGTGGACACCGTGCGGCGGGCCGGCGGGCAGAACAGTTCGCGGTGGCTGCTCGTGCCCGGCTGGAACACCAACATCGACTACACCGCGGGGAACTACGGTTTCGTGCTGCCGACCGACCAGTACCGGTCCCCCTCGATCCCGCGCAACGAGAAGCGCATCATGATTTCCGTGCACTACTACAGCCCGTGGGACTTCGCGGGTGAGGAGAAGGACACCATCACGCAGTGGGGCCGGGGGTCTACCAATCCGGCCCGGAAATCCACCTGGGGCCAGGAGGACTACCTGGAGTCCCAGCTGAAGAAGATGTACGACACCTTCGTCACCAAGGGCTATCCGGTGGTCGTCGGTGAACACGGCTCGATCGACAAGTCCTCGGCCGACTCCTCGAACAACCGGTACCGCGCGGACTACGCACGGGCCATCGTGGCGGTGTCGAAGAAGTACGGCGCGGCCACCGTCTACTGGGACAACGGCGAAAACGGTCGGCACGGGTTCGGGCTGTTCAACCGGCGGACCGGCGCGGTGACCCAGCAGGGCATCATCAACGCCATCATGAGCGCCGTCCGGTAACCGGAAACGAGAAGAAAGCGACGCTCTCCCCGTTGAGAGCGTCGCTCAGCTCAACCCGTGAACTCAGCCGAAGAAGACCTCGGCCTCGGCGTACCGGTCGGCCGGCACGGTCTTCAGCTCAGCCGTGGCCTCGGCCAGCTTCACCCGCACGATGTCCGTGCCCTTCAACGCCACCATCACGCCGAAGTCGCCGTCGTTGACCGCGTCCACCGCGTGCAGCCCGAACCGCGTGGCCAGCACCCGGTCGTAGGCCGTCGGGGTGCCACCGCGCTGGGTGTGCCCCAGGATCACCGCCCTGGACTCCTTGCCGGTCCGCTGCGCGATCTCCTCGGCCAGCCAGGTGCCGATGCCGCCGAGCCGGACGTGCCCGAAGGCGTCCTTCTCACCGGTGAGCAGGACCTCGGCCCCGTTCTCCGGCACCGCGCCCTCGGCCACCACGATGATCGGCGCGTACTCGCGCTCGAACCGCCGCTGCACCCACTCGACGACCTTGTCCACGCTGAACGGCTTCTCCGGCACCAGGATCACGTTCGCGCCGCCGGCCAGCCCGGAGTGCAGCGCGATCCAGCCCGCGTGCCGCCCCATGACCTCCACGACCAGGGCCCGGTGATGCGACTCGGCGGTGGTGCGCAACCGGTCGATGGACTCGGTGGCGATGTGCACCGCGGTGTCGAAGCCGAAGGTGTAGTCCGTCGCGCCCAGGTCGTTGTCGATCGTCTTCGGCACGCCGACCACACCGATGCCGTCATCGGTCAGCCGCTTGGCCACGCCCAGGGTGTCCTCGCCGCCGATGGCGATGAGCGCGTCCACCCCCAGTTCGGCCAGGTTCTTCCGGATGGCCTCGACGCCACCCTCGACCTTGTACGGGTTGGTCCGGGAGCTGCCCAGGATCGTGCCGCCGCGAGTCAGGATGTCCTCGACCTGGTCCAGGCCCAGCGGCTTGGTGTGACCCTCGATCGGGCCCTTCCACCCGTTGCGGAAGCCGACGAAGTCGTGGCCGTAGACCTCCACGCCCTTGCGGACGACCGCCCGGATGACCGCGTTCAGCCCCGGGCAGTCGCCGCCACCCGTGAGCACACCAATGCGCATGTAGTGCCTCCTCTTCGCGCCGACTGTGAGCGGCGTCTCTCGCGTCACCGCCGAGTCTGCCCGCACCTGGATCGGTGCAGCAAGCGGGGTGCAGATAACCGGCAACACTTCCGGAACTTCGGGCGAGGAGGAGGAACTACCGCCGCCTGCTCAGCGGACCGCGAAGCCCTTCCGCAGGCGGGCCTGCTCCATGACCTGCCAGCGCTGGTAGTTGTGCCGGGCGTCGGCCAGCGCGTCGTGCGCGTCGGCGGGCGGGCCGGGCAGCCGGGGCTTGCCCAGGTCCTCCCAGCGCTGCCGCAGGTCCCTGGTGAACCGGGGCAGCTCCGGCGGCAGCGCGGGCATCGCGCCCCACAGCTGGGCCAGCGCCACGTGGTCGTAGGCGGCGAACCAGGCCCACAGCTCGGGCTGGTTGTCCGACTCGGTCACGAAGTCGAGCAGCTCGCGGCGGATCTGGTTGCGGCTGCGCCAGTGCGGATCCGAGGGCGGGGGCAGTTTGGCGAGCACGTGCTGCCGCACCCACGGACCCGCCCGCTCGGGGTCGAACTCGGTGGACACGGCGTAGTACTCACGACCGTCCTCACTCACCACCCCGATGGATACGAGGTCGATGGTGACCCCGTCCTCGATGAACTCACAGTCGTAGAAGAACCGCACCGACCAAGGTTAGTCGGCGCCCGTTCCGCCCCTGACCGCGACTCAGGCGGCCTTGCGCTCCGGGGTCGCCGAGGACGGCGTGGCCTGCGGCTCCTTGACCTTCGCGGCGTAGACGTCCACGTACTCCTGGCCGGACATCTCCATCAGGGTGTACATGATCTCGTCGGTGATGGACCGCTCGATGAACCGGTCCCCGCCGAGGCCCTCGTACCGGGAGAAGTCCAGCGGCGGGCCGATCACGATGCGGATCTTGTGCGGCCGCCACATCTTGGAGCCGATCGGGTTGGCCCGGTCCGTGCCGACCATGACCACCGGGACCACGGGCACCCCGGCCTCCAGCGCCATCCTGGCCACGCCGGTCTTGCCCTTGTACAGCCTGCCGTCCGGCGAGCGGGTGCCCTCGGGGTAGATGCCGAGGAGCTTGCCCTCCTTGAGCAGCCGAACGCCGGTGTCCAGCGCGGCCTGCGCGGCCATCGCGCTGGAGCGGTCGATCGGCACCTGGCCCAGCCCGCCGAAGAAGGCCCGCTTGAACCGGCCCTTGATGCCCTTGCCGGTGAAGTACTCCCGCTTGGCCAGGAAGGTGACCCGGCGCGGCACCATCAGGGGCAGGAAGAACGAGTCGGCCACCGCGAGGTGGTTGCTGGCCAGGATGGCTCCGCCGGACTCCGGGACGTGCTCAAGTCCCTGGATGGACGGACGGAAGAACAGCCGCAAGATGGGTCCGAGCAGAACCCACTTCATCACCCACCACAACACCGCGGAAAGCGCCTCCCTCAAAGCCCAGACCAGGCCGGTGTACTCCAGACTACGGAGCGAGTTCGACTGCGCACAACGGCAAGGCACGCGTTGACGTGCACAGGTGACCAGGCACACCCATCTTCTTCTGCCGGAAGGCCCATTCCGACGTCTGCCGGGCACGGCCCGCTCATGGGACGATGGCGGTGATGAGCAACCGCGCGGAGGAGACCAACGGACCGGAGGACGTGGACGCCGCCTTCGAGGCGATCGTCGCGGGTCTCCGCCGTGAGGGCAGCGCTCCGGAATGGCCGGAGACCCCGGAGGCCGCGGCCAAGGCCGTCGAGCCGCCGGAAGCGGAACGCGCCCCGCGCCCCGAGCGCGCGGCCGAGGAAGAGCAGCCGTCCCGCCAGGCGGCCGCGCCGCCGGAGGAGGACGAGGGCCACTACGAGCCCCCGGAGCCGCCGCCCATCCCGCCGCTGCGCCGCAGCACGGCCGCGGCGCTGGCGCTGATCGGCCTTGGCGTGCTGCTGTTCTTCACCCACGGCCTGATCGGCATGCTGTGGAGCACCGCCTTCCCGCTGGGCCTGCTGCTGATCAGCGGCGGCATCGGCTGGCTGGTGGTCAACATGCGCAAGGGCCCGCCCCCGGACTCCGGCTGGGACGACGGCGCGCAGGTCTGACGGTAACGGGGTGAAGTGGGCCACGAACTGCGGTTTCTCGTTTGTGTACCGATTCAGTCGAGGCGTAGCCTGAGACTCGTCAGAACCGATACAGAAACGGAAGGCAGGTCCCTCTCCATGGATCAGCTCCAGGCCATGTGGCTGGCCAAGGCGCTCGCCGAGACGAGCTGGGCGCGTGAGCAGAAGCAGCACCGTCGCAACACCACCGGTGGCCGTCGCCGCCGCCTGTTCCGCCGCGGCGGCCGCTGACCCAGCGGCGCCTGACCGGCAGCGTCGCCGGATCAGCCAGGCGTTGTCCACTTGCCGGACCCGAGCCACCGCGCCGGGTCCGTTTCGTTTTCGAAGGCGCTCAGACCCTGGCGACCAGGTCCGCGGCCAGCGCGGCCGCGCCGACGATGCCGGCGTCGTCGCCGAGCTGGGCCGGGCGGATGCGGGCCAGCGGGCGGTGGCCGGCTCCGGTCACCTGCCGCGCGTAGTGCTCACGGGCCTCGTCCAGGAACAGCGGCGCGGACTCCGAGACCCCGCCGCCGATCACCACGACCTCCGGGTCGTAGACGTCGGCGACCAGGGCCAGGCCCTCGCCGAGCCAGCGGGCCAGCTCGCCGAAGGCGCGCAGCGCCAGCGGGTCGCCCTCGCGGGCCGCGCCGGCCACCGCGCGGCCGGTGATGCCGCGGCCGTCGCGCACCGGCTCGCGGGCCAGCACAGTGGACAGGCCGGGCTCGGTGGCCAGCAGCTCCACCGTGGTCGCGGCCAGCGCGGTGCCCGAGCAGTAGCGCTCCCAGCAACCCCGCTTGCCGCAGGGGCACGGGCGGCCGTCCGGCACCACCCGCAGGTGGCCCAGCTCGGGCGCGACGCCGTGCGCGCCGCGGAAGACCTCGCCGTCGACCAGCAGCGCGCCGCCGATCCCGGTGCCCAGCGCGACCAGCACCGACACCCGCGCGCCCCGGGAGGCGCCGAAGCGGTACTCGGCCATGGCCGCGGCGTTCGCGTCGTGCTCCAGCACCACGGGCAGCCGCAGCTTGCGGGTCATCCGGTCCGCGACCGGGGCCTGCCGCCAGGCCAGGTGCGGGGCGAAGCGCACGCCGCGCCGGTCCTCGGTGACGAACCCGGCGACCGCGAGGCCGACCGCGCACACCTCGTGCCGCTCGGTCAGCTGGCCGACCACCGAGGCGATGGCGTTCTCCAGCGCGTCCTGGCCGGCCGGGGTGGCGGTGCGGGCGGTGTCCAGCACCGAGCCGTGGTCGTCGACCACCCCTGCCCGCACCGTGGTCCCGCCGACGTCGATGCCGACAGTCAGCACTCCCGCTCCACCGCGATCCGCTGTACCCGGGGCGCGCTCGGCGCTTCGGGCTCAGGCGACCCGGCGGGCGACGGCGTGGCGCCGGCGTCCTGGCCCGGCGCCGCGGGCACCCGCTCCTCCATGGCCGCGCGCAGCGTGCCCAGCAGCCCGGCCAGGTGGTCGGCCGCGCGCACGGCCAGCTCCGGCCGTTCACCGCGGGCCACCGCGATGGCCGCGCACAGCGGGCACCAGCCGCAGCTGGCCGGACTGTGCTCGCCGCCGGGCTGCTCGGCGGCGAGCTTGCGCAGCCAGGGCACCGCCCGCTCGGCCAGGGCGTCCAGCAGCAGCCTGGCCTCCTCGGCCAGCCGGTTCTGTCCGTCGCCGGTGTTGTTCTGCTCGTTCATCGCCTCACCGCATCCAGAGCCGGGGGTCGGGCCGGAACCGCACGGTCAGCCCCTCGGTCCCGGCGGCCGCGCCGGTCACCTCGCACCGCCGCAGCGCCGCGGGCAGCGCGACCAGCTTGCGCCTGCCGTCCACCGTGACCACCAGGTCGTCGTCCACCCGCGCCAGGTCCACTGCGGACTCGGCCAGCAGCGGCAGCGCCAGGTGCAGCTCGTAGCGGGCGTCCAGGCCGCGGCCACCGCCGCTGACCGAGACCAGCGGCGGCCGGTCGGCCCCGGCCAGCGGGTCGCCCTCGCCGTAGAGCTCGGCGGCCAGTTCCAGCAGCGCGGGCACCCCGACCGGTTCGGCGGCCCGGTGCTCCACGATGCGCACCGGCACGTCGGTGGCCTCGTGCAGCTCGGCCAGCACGGTGTCCTGCTCGCCGCGGCGGGTGCGCAGCCACTGGGCAGCGGCGCCCCGGCCACCGGCGCCCAGGTCGGGCAGCACCCGGTTGGCGACCAGCCCGTCCACCCGGATGCCTTGCAGGGCCAGCGCGGTCAGCGTGCGCCGGGTCTCGGCGGCGACCACCCGCTCCGGGGTCAGCACCAGCCGGACGCTGGTGTGCTCGGGGCTGACCAGCAGGTCGCGCAGGGCCTCCAGCCGCACCGCCAGCCTGCCCAGCGCCTCGGCCGCGGCGTCCCACTTCTCCACCGTAGCGCTGCCCGCGACACCGGCGAGCAGGCCGCGGACCACCCTGCGGTGGGTGGGGAAGAGCCGTTCCAGGTAGCCGGCGAAGGCTTCGGGCAGCGCGAGCAGGCGCAGCGTCTCGGCGGTCGGACCGCAGTCCACCACCACCGTCTCCCACGGGCCCAGGCGCGCGGCGCGCTCGACCTCGGCGAGGGCGAGCAGCTCCTCCACGCCGGGCAGCACGGTCAGCTCCTCGGCGTCCAGCTCGTCCACCCCGGCGCCGGCCAGCACGGTGTGCAGGTGCCCGCGCAGCTCCTGCCAGGCCCCGTCGACCAGGCCACGGGCGTCGATCTGGGCCGCGTACAGCCCGTTCGCGCCCTCGACCTCGGCGGGCGCGGAGGTCAGCGGGGCGCCCAGGGCGTCGCCGAGGGAGTGCGCCGGGTCGGTGGAGACGACCAGCGCTTTGTGGCCGCCTGCCGCGAGGCGGGCGGCCGTCGCGGCGGCGAGGGTCGTCTTGCCCACCCCGCCCTTGCCGGTGAACAGCAGGACACGCACGAGTGACGATTCTCCGGGACGCCGGTTCAGCCCGCGCTCTCGACCCGCCGCTTGAGGTTCTTCAGCGCGATATCCATGATCATCTTCTCCGCCTTGCGCTTGAACAGCCCGATCATCGGGATGGCCAGCTCGACGGTGAGCGAGTAGGTGACCTTGGTGCCCGCGCCCTCTTCGGCCAGCTGGTAGCGGCCGTTCTGGGCCTTCTGCATGGTGCCCTTGACCAGGTTCCAGCCGAGCGAGCGGCCGTCCTCGCTGTAGTCGTAGGCGAGCACGTACTCGTCCTTGAACGCGCCGGCGTCCACCTTGAACCGGACCTGGCTCGGCCGGCCCGCCCCATCGGTCTCCAGCACCTCGACGGACTTGAACTGGTCGGCCCAGTCGGGATAACTGACGAAGTCGGCGATCACCGCCATGATCTCCTCTGGCGAGGCGGCGATGACGATGGACTGGGTGGACTGGTCGGCCATAGCGGGGAGGTTACCGCGTTCGGGGGTCACCACCGCAGCACGTAGGGCCGCTCCCGCCGCTGGAAATGACCCACGTTGACGCATTCCGTCCGCCCGATCCGCATCCGCTGGGCCAACGGCTGGTGCACGTGCCCGAACACCGACCACCGAGGCCGGTCCCGGTCAATGAGCTGCAAGATCGCCGAGGACCCCAGCTCGGCCCGCCGGGCCACCACGTCGTAGGTCAGCTCGGCCCGGGCGGGCGGGATGTGCGTGCAGAGCACGTCGACCGCGCCGAGCTCCAGCACCGCCTCGCCGAACTCCTCGGCCGAGCGGAGGTAGGGCAGCCAAGGCGCGTTCCGCGGCAGCGAGGTGCCGGGCAGCAGCAGCGCCCCACCGGCGAACCCGAACCGCAACCCGCCGATCTCGGCCACGTCCCCGTCCAGCACCTGGAGATCGGACCCGGCGAACTCCTTCCACAGGTACGGCAGGTCGACGTTGCCGGGCGTGGCATAGGTCGGCGCGGACATCGCCCCGAACATGGCCGCGTACTGCTCCCGCGCCGCCTCCTCGATCACCGCCGCGGCATCCGCCAGCCCAGCCCACAACGACCGGACAAAGGCCCCGGCTTCCCCCCGCCGCCCGCCTTTGCGCAGCTCAGCGAACTGGCGAACCTTCTCCGCGCCGAACACCGCGCCGAAGATCCCGCGCTCGTGGTTGTGGTAGTCGACGAAGTCCAGCAGGTCCCCAAGCACGACCAGCGCGTCCGCTCCGTCACCGGCACGGGCCAGCGCGTCGGCGTTGCCATGGACGTCGGAGACCACATGAACTCGCACGGAACGACTTTAGGCGAGCGGCGGGATCAGTTGAGGCGGCCCAGGTCGATCGTGACGGGGAAGGGCACCGTGGTGGTGAAGGTGCCGGTGGCGCGGGAGAGGTCGACGATCCAGTAGTGCGGGATACCCGCGTCGGCGTACTCCAGGCGCTTGGTCACGGTGACGGTGCGCTGTGCGCCAGGCACGAGGAACTCGATGACCACGCGGACCTCGGAGGCCCGGATCATGCCCCCCGCCGCCTCGATCCTGGGCAGCACGGAGCGGTCGACCACGACAAGATCCGGTCGCCGCGAGAAGCCGGGTTCGTCCGGAGGGGCGAGTTCCAGGTCGATGTCGGCTTGTGGCACGGCTTCGAGGTCGCCGGGGAGCTGCCGTTCGAGCTCGGCCATGAACCGGTAGATGGCCCTGCTGTGCCGCGGCGCCAGGCCAGGAGTCAGCAAGAGACGGCCTTCCAGGAGTTCGGTGTAGCCGTGCTCGAACTCACCCAGCGCGAGGTAGTCGTCGATGGTCAGGAGGCGAAAAAGAGTGGTCTGCGGAAGCGCGGTCACCGCGTCAGCACCGCCTCGGCCTTGGCGTTGCGCTCGAACTTCGACCACGGCGTCCCAGCCCCGCCCCGCCGCTTCCGATGCTCGCCGAGGTCCGGCAAGCCACCCCGGTTCACCGCAGGCCGCGGGCCTTCTCATAGATCTCGATGTACTGCTCCGGCGTCACCTCGGCCACCACCTCGCCGATCAGCTCCAGCGGCAGGTCGGCCAGCTTCTTGAACCGCACGCAGGACTTGCCCATGTTGAGCTTCTTCCCGGTCGCCTCGTACCGCGCCCGGAAGTCGTCCCCGTCCGCGTACGCCCCCATCAGGTACAGCGACAGGTACTGCTTCTGCGAGGCCAGCGCCACGTAGCCCAGCGGGTGGCCGTTGTAGGTGTCCGGGTACCGGCTCAGCGGGACGTGCCAGCAGATCATCCCGAAGTCCATGCCCTCCTCGTAGCCCTCGGGCAGGTTCGCCAGGACCACCTCGCGGACGGCGGCCACGGTCTCGCGGCGGTCCGGGGGCAGCTCGGCCAGGTAGTCCTCGACGGTGTTCGCGCTGCTCTGCATACCCGCAGGCTAAGGCGCGACCCCGACAGGACGCCCCGCCTCGAACAGGTCCTTCCAGGTGAACGCGACCTTCTTCTGGGCGCGCTGGCGGCGCACCGTCTCGCGCTGGGCCTCGCGCGGGGTGAACGGGACCTCGCCCGGGCGTTCGGCGCGCAGGAAGTAGTGCACGACGGTGCCGTCCAGCACCGCCTCCAGCCACAGCTCCATGGTGCCGACCAGGGCCCCGCCCACGGTCCAGCGCAGGCCCTCGGCCCCGCGGTCGGCGTAGACGGTCAGCTCCAGGTCCGGCCAGTACGCGCGCCAGGAGGCCGGATCGGCGAGGCTGGCGGCCAGGGTGGACGGGGGAACCGTGATGAAGAGTTCGTCGACCACGTCTACCGAGGACATGGGACAAAGCGTGCCATAACGGCCACAGCTGGGTTACGCCCTATTGTCACAGCGTCACAAGGAGCTAGGTTAACCCGTCAGTAACACCCTCCCTGCGTTAGCGAGGTTGACGTGCGAGAGTTCAGCGTCCCGGCCACCGCCACCGTGGCCGATGAGGAGAACCTCACCGACATGGTGTGGGCCAACGCGGAGCGGTTCGCGACGGCGGTGAGCTTCCGCAGACGGGTCGACGGCACCTGGCTGGACGTCACCGCCAAGGACTTCGCCAACCAGGTCGTCGCGCTGGCCAAGGGTTTCATCGCCTCGGGCGTCCAGCAGGGCGACCGGATCGGGCTGCTGTCCAAGACCCGGTACGAGTGGACCCTGTTCGACTACGCGATCTGGTTCGCCGGCGCGGTCAGCGTGCCGATCTACGAGACCTCCTCGGCCGGTCAGATCGAGTGGATCCTGTCCGACTCGGGCGCCCGCGCGGTGGTCGTGGAGACCTCGGCGCACCGCAGCACCCTGGACGGCGTGCGCGGCAACCTGCCCGAACTGTCCGATGTGTGGCAGATCGAGAACGGCGCCGTGACCAGCCTCACCGAAGCGGGCAAGGGCGTGCCCGACAGCGAGGTGCACAACCGGCGCGCGGCGGTGCGGGCCGACGACCTGGCCACCATCATCTACACCTCGGGCACCACCGGCCGTCCCAAGGGCTGCGAGCTGACCCACCGCAACCTGCTGGCCGAGATCCGCTCCGACATCGCCGCCTTCCCCAGCCTGCTGCAGCCCGGCAACTCGATGCTGGCCTTCCTGCCGCTGGCACACGTGCTGGCCAGGGTGCTCGCGGTGTGCGCGGTCTACACCCGCACCACGGTCGGGCACACCGCGGACGTGAAGAACCTGGTCGCCGACCTGGGCACCTTCCGGCCGACCTTCGTGGTCTCGGTGCCCAGGGTGTTCGAGAAGGTCTACAACGGCGCGAAGCAGAAGGCGCACGCCGCGGGCAAGGGCAAGATCTTCGACCTGGCCGAGGCGACCGCGGTGGCCTACAGCGAGGCGCAGGACCACGGCGGCGCGGGCCTGGGCCTCAAGCTCAAGCACGCGCTGTTCGACAAGCTGGTCTACGTCAAGCTGCGCAACGCCCTCGGCGGCCGCTGCCAGGCCGCGGTCTCCGGCGGCGCCCCGCTCGGCGCCCGGCTGGCGCACTTCTTCCGCGGCGTCGGCGTCACCGTCTACGAGGGCTACGGCCTCACCGAGACCAGCGCCGCGGCCTGCGTGAACACCCAGGACGCGATCCGGATCGGCTCGGTCGGCCGCCCGGTGGCCGGCACCTCGGTGCGCATCGGCGAGGACGGCGAGGTGCTGATCAAGGGCGACATCGTCTTCCGCCGCTACTGGCGGAACGAGGCGGCCAGCGCCGAGTCGATCAGGGACGACTGGTTCCACACCGGTGACCTCGGCGAGCTCGACGACGCGGGCTTCCTGTCCATCACCGGGCGGAAGAAGGAGATCATCGTCACCGCCGGCGGCAAGAACGTGGCCCCCGCGGTGCTGGAGGACCGGCTGCGCGCGCACCCGCTGATCAGCCAGTGCATGGTGGTCGGCGACCGGCAGCCGTTCATCGCCGCGCTGATCACCATCGACCCGGAGTTCTTCCCGGCCTGGAAGAAGCAGCACGGCAAGCCCGAGGACGCCAGCGTGGCCGAGATGGTCGAGGACGCCGAGCTGCGCGGGGAGATCGAGGCCGCGGTGGCCGAGGCCAACCAGGCGGTCTCCAACGCGGAGGCGATCAAGAAGTTCCGGATCCTGCCGGTGGACTTCACCGAGGCCGGTGGCGAGCTGACGCCGAGTCTGAAGCTGCGCCGGAACGTGGTGAACGAGACCTACTCGACCGAGATCTCCGGCATGTACAGCTGAGAAGAATTTCGGGTGGCCCGCGCTTCGTCCCCCTGTAGCGCGGGCCACCCGGCCCCCCTGACAACTAGGTTGCCGGACGGCGCTGTCGTCTCGCTGACGTGTGACTAACGCGGACGCCTACAGTGTTCGGGGCACGGTCGGCCCAGGCTTCATGGTGCCCGCAACCAGGGCACGGGGGGAAGGAATTCATGGAATCGGCGCCCAAGGAGGTGGTTTTCCGGATCCTCGGGCCGGTCGAGGTCCGCCGCGGCGGGCTGCCGGTGGAGGTGCGAGCCGGAAAACACCGGGCGCTGCTGGCCACCCTGCTGCTGCGGGCCAACCAGGTGGTGCCGGTCGAGGAGCTGTTCGACCGGATCTGGGGCGACACGCCGCCCGCCCGCGCCCGCGGCACCCTGCAGACCTACGTGATGCGGCTGCGCCAGGCCCTCGGCGACGAGCCGGGCCCCGGCCAGCTGGTGCACACCCGCCCCGAGGGCTACCTGATCCGGCTCGGCTCCGCCCAGCTCGACCTGTTCACCTTCCGCGAGCTGCTGGAACGGGGCCGGGCGCTGGCCGCGGCCGCGGATCCGGCCGGGGAGGCGGACTGCCTGCGCCGGGCGCTGGCGCTCTGGCGCGGCGAGGCGCTGTCCGGGGTGCCCTCGGACGCGCTGCGCCGGGACGAGGCGCCCCGGCTGGCCGAGGAGCGGCTGCAAGCCCTGGAACGCCGGATCGAGGTCGACCTCCAGCTGGGCAGGCACGCCGAGCTGGCCGCCGAGCTGCACCGGCTCACCGCCGAGCACCCGCTGCGCGAGCGGTTCTGGCACCAGCTGATGCTGGCCCTCTACCGCTGCGACCGGCAGGCCGAGGCGCTGCGGGTGTTCGGCCAGCTCAGCGACACCCTGGCCGAGGAGCTGGGCATCGACCCCGGTGAGCCGCTGCGCCAGCTGCACCGGGCGATCCTGGTCAACGACCCCGCGCTGGCCGCGCCCCGCCCGGTCGAGCCACCGGCCGACCTGCCCGCCCAGCCGCGCCAGGGCGTGCTCCGCCAGCTGCCGCCGGACCTGGCCGACTTCGTGGGCCGGGCCGGTGAGCTGCGGCGGATCGGGGAGCTGCTGTCCAGCTCCGGCCCGCGCACGGCCGCGCCGATCGTGGTGCTGGCCGGACCGCCGGGCATCGGCAAGACCGCGCTGGCCGTGCGGGCCGCGCACCGGCTGGGCGAACGCTTCCCGGACGGCCAGCTGCACATCAACCTGCGCGGGCACGCCAGCAGCCAGCCGATGACCGTGGCCGAGGCGCTGGCGCACTTCCTGCGGGTGCTGGGCGTGCCGCAGAAGCAGATCCCGACCGAGATCGAGGAGCAGGCCGCGCTGTACCGGTCGCTGCTCACCGGCCGCCGGGTGCTGGTGGTGCTGGACAACGCGGCCGCCGCCGAGCAGGTCCGCCCGCTGCTGCCCGCCGAGCCGCACTGCGGGGTGCTGGTGACCAGCCGGGACGACCTGCGCGGGCTGACCGCGTTGCAGGGCGCGCGCAGGCTCACCCTGGAGGTGCTGGACCGGCCGGAGGCGCGGGACCTGCTGGCCGCGATCCTCGGGCCGGACCGGATCGCCGCCGAGCCGAGCGCCGCCGACGGGCTGGCCGAGCTGTGCGCCCGGCTGCCGCTGGCCCTGCGGATCGCCGCGGCCAACCTGGTCAGCAACCCCCGGCACACCCTGGGCGGCTACCGGGACGAGCTGCGCGCCGGGACCATCGCCGCGCTGAGCATCGACGGTGACGACCAGGTCGCGGTGCACGCCGCCTTCGACCTGTCCTACACCGCGCTGCCCGCCGACGTCCGCCGCCTGTTCCGCCACCTCGGCCTGGTCCCCGGCCCCGACTTCACCGCACCGGCCGCCGCGGCCCTGGCCGATGTCGACCTGGCCGAGGCCGACCGCCTGCTGGACCGCCTGACCGCGGCCAACCTGGTCGGCCAGCACTCGCCTGCACGGTTCCACTTCCACGACCTCCTGCGCCGCTACGCCCAGGACCTGGGCGAGGAAGAGGACAGCCCCGAGGAGCTGGCGGCCGCGCGCCGACGGCTGTTCGCGGGCTACCTGCGGGGCGCGGACCAGGCCATCCGGCGGCTCTACCCGGACGCGCTGCTGCTGTCCAGGGGCACCGGGCTGGTCCCCGCGCCCGAGTTCGCCACCGGCCAGGAGGCGCTGGCCTGGCTGGACACCGAGCGGCCCAACCTGCTCGCCGCGGTGCACCACGCCGCCGGGCACGGGCCGCCGGAGACCGCCTGGCACCTGATCGACTCGCTGCGGCTGTACTTCTACGCGCACCGGCACACCGCGGAGTGGCTGGCCGCCGGGCACGCCGCGCTGCGCGCCGCCCAGGAGCACGGCGAGGTCGAGGCGGCCGCGACCATGCACCACAACATCGGCACCGCGCACAGCAACGGCGGCGACTACCAGCAGGCCGTCGAGCACTTCCAGCGCGCGCTGACCCTGCGCGCCGGTCGCCCGAAGACCGCGGCCACCGCGACCACGCTGAACAACCTGGGCATCGCGCACGCGGTCTTCGGCAGGCTCGCCGAGGCCGCCGGGCACCTGCACCGGGCGGTCGACCTGCACCGCGAGCTGGGCGCGCGGGCGCTGGCCTACAGCACCCTGGTCAACCTGGCCATCGTGCTGGCCGACCTCGGGCAGCTGCGCCTGGCCGCGGACCAGCTGACCGAGGCGCTGGCCTTCTACGCCGACCACGGCTCCCGCTACGACCAGGCCAACACCGAGGAAGCCCTGGCCAAGGTGCACCTGGACCTCGGCGAGCACGCCGAAGCCGCCCGGCACGCCGAGGCCGCGCTGGCCAACGCGCGGGCGGTGGACGACCGGCGCACCGAGTGCGACACCCTGTGCACCCAGGCCGCGCTGCACCTGGCCGCCGGCGAGCACGCCGCCGCGCTGCGCGCCGCCACCGGCTCTCTCGGCCTGGCCCGCGATATCGCGCACGCGAGCACCGAGATCGACGCGCTGATCGTGCTCACCCAGACGCACACCGCGGCGGGCGCGGCCGAGGAGGCGCTGCACTGCGGGCGCGAGGCCGAGCGGGTGGCCAGGGCGTCGGGCCGCCGGGTCAAGGTCGGCCAGGCGCTCACCGCGCTGGCCGCCGCCTGGCTGGCCGCGGACCCGCTGGGCGCCGACGGGCTGGCCGCGGCGCTGTCCACCGCGCAGCAGGCGCTGGACGTGCACGCCGAGACCGGCCACCGGCTCGGCGAGGCCCGCACCCTGCTGCTCATCGCGGAGGGACTGGGTCGCGGCGCGGAGGCCGGGGCCGCGGCGCCGTACCTGGCGCGGGCGCGGGAGTTGTTCACGCTGGTGTGGGGGCGCCAGCGCGAGCCGGCGGGGGTCGAGTAGACAGGTTGAGCGGAAGGGGGGTGGTGGCGTGACCGGGCTGGAGTTCCAGGTCCTCGGTCCGTTGCAGGTGAGCAGGGCCGGCCGGGTGCTGCGGATCGGCGCGGCCCAGCACCGGGTGCTGCTGGCCTGCCTGCTGCTCAGTCCCGGCAAGCCGATCGAGGCGGACGCCATCGCGGGCCACCTGTGGCCGAGGGAGGCCGCCCGGCCGCGCAACCCGCGCGGCGCGGTGCACACCTACGTGCAGCGGCTGCGCGCCCGCCTGGGCGCCGAGGTGATCCGCACCGTGGCGCACGGCTACCTGCTCGACGTGCCGCCGGAAGCCGTTGACCTGCACCGGTTCGCCGCGCACCTGCGCCGCGCGGACGAGGCCCAGGACACCGAGGTGGAGCACGCCGAGCTGACCGCGGCGCTGGCCCAGTGGCACGGCGAGCCCTTCGCCGACGTGCCCGCGCCGGGCTTCACCGAACCGGAGGCGGCCCGCTGGCAGGAGCGCAGGCTGACCGCGCTGGCCAGGCGGATCCAGCTGGACCTGGACCGCGGCGAGCACAACGCGGTGATCGGCGAGCTCCAGCTGCTCACCCGGCGGCACCCGGTGCGGGAGGTGTTCTGGAGCCAGCTGATGGTCGCCCTCTACCGTGCCCAGCGCCCGGCCGAGGCGGTGCAGGTCTACGCCACCGCGGCGGCCACCCTGCAGGCCGAGCTGGGCATCTCGCCGGGGGCCCGGCTGCGCTGGACGCACGAGGCGGTGCTGACCAACGCCCCTGGGCTGGCCGCGCCGCCACCGGCGGCCGAGCTGTGGCGACCGGCCTGCCAGCTGCCCTCCGACATCAGTGACTTCACCGGCCGGCACACCGAGCTGACCGAGCTGGGCGAGCTGCTGGCGCGGCAGCGGGAGCAGCGGGTGCTGGTGTGCGGGCAGCCCGGCATCGGCAAGACCGCGCTCGCGGTGCGCGCCGGGCACCTGCTGCGCCCGGCCTTCCCGGACGGCCAGCTCTACGTCAACCTGCGCGGCTACTGCCCCGGCGAGCAGCTCGACCCCGCCCAGGTGCTCGGCCAGTTCCTGCGCGCGCTCGGCGTGCCCGCCGACCAGGTTCCCTACCGCACCGCGGACCGGATCAGCCGCTACCGGGCGCTGCTGGCCGGGCGGCGGGTGCTGGTGCTGCTGGACAACGCGGGCTCGGCGGCCCAGCTGCTGCCGCTGCTGCCGGACACCCCCGGCTGCGCCGCGCTGGTCACCAGCCGCAACGCGCTGTCCACTGTGGACTGTCATCGGATCCGGCTGGACCCGTTGGGGGAACAGGACTCCCTGGACCTGATCGGCGCGATCCTCGGCCCGGAACACCTGGCGGCGCACCGCGCGGCCGCCGCCGAGCTGGCCGGTCTGTGCGCGCGGCTGCCGCTGGCGCTGCGCATCGCCGCGGCCAACCTGACCGTCCGCGGCGAGCCGGACCTGCCCGGCTACGTGCACGAGCTGGCCACCGGCAACCGGCTGGCCGCGCTGGCCATCGACGGCGACGACGACGCGGCCGTGCACCGCGCCTTCGACCTGTCCTACGCCACGCTTTCCCCTGCCGCGCAACGGGTCTTCCGCGACCTCGGCCTGGTGCCCGGCCCCGACTTCACCGCCGCGCACGCCGCCGTGCTCACCGGGTGCACCCGGGAGGAGGCGGCCGAGCTGCTGCACCAGCTGGCCACCGCGCACCTGGTGCAGGAGCACCGCGAGGGCCGCTACCAGTTCCACGACCTGCTCCGGCTCTACACCGGCAGGCAGCGCGACCTGGAGGACCCGCCGGAGGCGGTGGCCGAGGCGCGGCAGCGGCTGCTGGCCTACCTGCTGGACTGTGCGAGCTACGCCGCCGTGCTGCTCTACGCCGAGGCCCCGCGCGAGGGCGTCGGCGAGCAGGCCCCCTTCACCGACTCCGACGGCGCCAAGCACTGGCTGGACGCCGAACGCGCCACCCTGGTGGCCGCCGTGCTGGCCACCCAGGAGCAGCCGGACGAGCTGTGCGTGGCCCTGGCCACCGCGCTGACCACCCACTTCTGGACCAACGGGCACTTCGAGGAGCAGGTGCTCAGCTGCGAGGCCGGGCTGCGCTCGGCGCGGCGGCAGGGCCTGGTCCTCGGGCAGGCCGACATGCACAACGCGCTCAGCGGGGCGCTGTCGGTGTACGGGCGGGTGGCCGAGGCGGTGCGGCACGGCGCGCTGGCGGTGTGCCGCTACCGCGAGGTCGGCTCCCGCTCGGGAAAGGCCATGGCGCTGACCAACATCGGCATGGCCTACGAGGTCGCCACCCGGTTCCACCGGGCGATCGCCCGCTACACCGAGGCGATCCGGCTCAGCGCCGAGGCCGGGTTCCCGGCGGGTGAGGGCTACGCCAGCCAGGGCCTGCACTCGGCCTACGTCGCGGTCGGCCGGCTGCCCGAGGCGGTCGCCCGGATCGAGCACGCCTACCGGATCGCGCACCGGCTACAGGCGCACGAGTCGGAGACGCTGTGCCTGGTGCACCTGGCCGACACCCTGGCCGGGGTGGGCGAGTTCACCGAGGCCGGCCGGCGGCTGGCCCAGGCGCAGCGGCTGGCCCAGCGCCTGGGCCGGTTGCAGCAGCGCCTGGTCGAGGAGGCCCGCGCCCGGTTCGAGCTGGCCAGGGGCGATGTGGCGGCCGCGCGGGTGCACCTGGACCGGGTGCTGGCCAGCGAGGCGGGCAGCTCGCGGGACCGCCTGGAACCGGCCACCCGCACGCTGATCGCGGCCATCCACCGCGCGCACCGGGAGTGGCCCGAGGCGCTGCGGCACTACCGGGCCGCCCGCGAGCTGGCCAGCACCTCCGGCGGCCACCCCGCGGTCCCGGTGCTGATCTGCCTCGGCGTCTCCGCGGTGCGCCGGGGCCAGGGCGACCCGGCCGCGGCGCTGCCACACGCCGAGGAGGGCGAGCAGATGGCCCGCACCAGGGGCCTGCGCACCGCGCTCGGCGACGCGCTCACCGAGCTGGCCGTGGTGCGGCTGGACCTCGGCGAGCCGGAGACCGCGGCCGGGCTGGCCGAGTCCGCGATCGCGGTGCACCGGGAGACCGGCAGGCGACCGGGTGAGGCGCAGGCGCTGGAGGTGCTGGGCCGGGCCAGACTGGCCACCCACGGCCCGCGTGTCGCCCGTCCACTGTGGACAGAGGCGCTGGCACACTACGTGACCATGGGCGTGGTGGACACCAGCGCCGTCCGGGCCAGGCTGGCCGAGCACGGAGCCACCCCGTGACACTGGAGTTCCGGCTGCTCGGCCCCACCGAGACAGTCCACAATGGACAGCTCCTGCCCGCGCTGCCCGGCAAGCACCGCACCGTGCTGGCCGCGCTGCTGCTGCGCCCAGGGCGGCCGGTGAGCATCACCGAGCTGACCGAGCAGGTGTGGGAGCAGCCCCCGCGCAACCCGAAGAACGCGCTGCAGACCTACATCCGCCGCATGCGCGCCACCCTGCCCGAACCGGTGCTGCGCACCACCGCCACCGGCTACCTGGCCGAGGTCCAGCCCGATTCCGTTGACCTGCACCGCTTCCGCGCCCTGGTCGCCGAAGCGGGCGGCGACCCGCACGCCGAACGCGCCACCCTGCGCGCCGCACTGGCACTGTGGCGTGGCCCCGCGCTCTCCGACGTCTTCTCCCCCGCCCTGCGGGTCACCGCGGCCGGACTGGAAGCCGAACGGCAGCAGGCGCTGGAACGCCGGATCGACCTGGACCTGGCCCTGGGCGGGCACGCCGAGCTGGTGCCGGAGCTGCAACAGCTGACCACCCAGGACCCGCTGCGCGAACGGCACTGGGCCCAGCTGATGCTCGCGCTGGCCGGCTCCGGCCGCCAAGCCGAGGCGCTGCAAGCCTTCCAGACCGCGAGCGAGACCCTGAGCAGACTGCTCGGCATCCGCCCGTCCCCGGAACTGCGCGCCCAGCACCAGGCCATCCTGACCGAACAGCACCCCCGCGCCACCCCGCCCCCTGCCCCGCGCGGCGGCCTGCCCATCCACCAGCTCCCGTTGGACATCAACGACTTCGTCGGCCGCGCGGAGCTGGTCGAGGCCATCACCACGGCCCCGCACGGCTGCACGGTGATCTACGGCCAGCCCGGCGTCGGCAAGACCGCGCTGGCCGTGCACATCGGCCACCTGCTCAAGGACCGCTACCCCGACGGCCAGCTCTACGTCGACCTGCGCGGCTACTCCCCCGAGGAGAAACCCACCACCTTCGCCGTGCTGGCCCGCTTCCTGCGCGCCTTCGGCCTCACCGAGTCCGAGATCCCCGCCGACGAACCGGGCCGCGCCCGCCTGTACCAGTCCCTGCTGGCCGACCGCCGCTTCCTGGTCCTGCTGGACAACGCCGCCGACGCCACCACGGTCGCCCCCCTGGTGCCCACCGGCAAGCACTGCCGCACCCTGATCACCAGCCGCGGCGTCATCCCCGGCCTGCCGGAGTGCCGCCGCGTCACCCTGGACGTCCTCAACCCGGCCGAAGCCCGAACCCTGCTCACCCGCATCCTCGGCCCGGACCTGGTCGAGGCCCACCCAGCCGAGTCCGCCCAGCTGGCTGACCTGTGCGCCCGGCTGCCGCTCGCACTGCGGGTGGCCGCGGCCAACATCGCGGGCCTGTCCTCCCCCGACCTCGGCGCCTACCTGCACCGCCTGGCCGGCCGCGACCGGCTCGCCGAACTGGCCATCGACGACGACCAGGACACGGTGGTCCGCCGCGCCTTCGACCTGTCCTACCGCGCGCTGACCGTCCCGGCCCGCCGGATGTTCCGGCTGTCGAGCGTGACGCCCGGCTCGGACCTCACCGAACCGACCGCGGCGGCGCTCGCCGGGGAACCGGCCGGGGCCGCACTGGCCGAACTGGCCGACGCGCACCTGGTCGACGAGTACCGGCCGGGGCGCTACCGCGCGCACGACCTGCTCCACCTCTACGCCGCGGAACGCCACCAGGCCGAGGACGCCCCCGCGGACCGGGCGGCCGCCGAACACCGGCTGCTCGAGCACTGCCTGACCGGCACGGTGCAGTTGATCGGCCTGCTGTACGGGCCGCGCACCGAGACCGCGCTCGACGACTGGTCGCCCCAGCGGGCCTGGCCGCGACCGCGCACCGCGGCCGAGGGCCTGGAGTGGTTCGACACCGAGTTCGCCACCCTGACCGGGGTGCAGGGGCGCGCTGTCGACGCCGATCCGGAGCGGGCGGCGCTGCTGGGCATCGCGATGCTGCGGGTGCTCTACATCCAGTACCAGCACGCCGAGCAGGTCGTCCTCGCCCGGCGCACCGTCGAAGCAGCGGACCGGGCCGGAGCGCTCCGGGCGGGCGCGGACGCGCGGGGCATCCTGAGCGAGATCCTGCTCTGGCGGCGGGACTACCGCACCAGTGTGCGGCTGGGCGCTGAGGCCAAGCTGGTCTTTACCCGGCTCGGCCTGCCCGCGGGCGAAGCCCTCGCGCTGATCCGCATCGGCCACGCCCACGGCCTCGCCGGCCGGCTGGACCGGTCCCAGGTGTACTTCGAGCGCGCCCACCGGATCGCCACCGCGGCGGGTTCGCGGCTGGTCCAGGGGGTGGCGCTGACCCACCTCGGCGCGGCGACCATGCGGCTGGGCCGCCTCGCCGAGTCCGGCGCGCAGGTCTCCGCCGCGATCGAGATCTTCGCCGAGCTCGGCGCGGCGGGGCTGGAGACGCTCGCCCTGGCCGACCTCGCCGATCAGCAGGTCCGCCTCGGGCGGCCCGAGCTGGCCGTGCGCAGCCTGTCGCGCTGCCGGGACCTGCGCTGGAAACTGGGTATCGCGCTCCCGGAGTCCGTCGGCGCCGGCCTGATCGCCGAGGCCTACGCGGAGCTGGGCGACTACGAGCAGGCGCAGCGGCAGATCACCGCGCTGCGGACCGACCCGTACCCGGTGCGGCGCAGGCTCAACAGCGCCTACGGGCTGCTCGCCGAGGGCATCGCGGAGCACCGGCGGGGACGGCCCCGGCTCGCCGCCGACCGCTTCGCCGCCGCCTACCAGCAGGCGGCCCCGCTCGGCCAGTTCCAGGAGATGACGCAGGCGCTGCTCGGCAACGCCCTGGCCCACCTCGACCTGGCCGAACTGCCCGAGGCCCGGCGGGTCGCCGGCGAGGCGGTCGCCCTGGCCCGGCGGACCCACCAGCGGACCTTCGAGGCCCGCGGCCTGCTGGCGCTGGCCAGGGCCGAACAGCGGCTGGGCGCGACCGCGGTGGCGGCCCAGCACGCGCGGGCCGCGCTGACCGCTTTCCAGGAGACCGGCTACGAGGGTGGCACCGGGCAGACGCTGGCGCTGCTCGCCGAGCTGGACGCGGCTCAGCCGTCCAGGTAACCCGCCAGCCGGGCCCCCGCGGCGTCCCAGCGCCAGGCCCGGCGCATCCACTCCCGCCCGGCCCGCCCCATGCTCGCCGCCAGCTCCGGATCACCCAGCAGCCGCCCGACCGACTCGGCCACCGCGCGCACCGAGCGCCCGTCCACCACGCTGCCGGTGACCCCGTCCCGCACCGTCTCCGGCACCCCGCCGGAGTCCCCGGCCACCACCGGCAGCCCGCTGGCCGCGGCCTCCAGGAAGACCAGGCCGTGGCCTTCGACGTCCAGGCCGAAGCCGCGTTTGCGGCAGGGCATGGCGAAGACGTCGGCGGCGGCGTAGTAGGCGGGGACCTCGGTCATCGGGAGCGCGCCGGTGAAGATCACGTGTTCGTCCACAGTGGACTGTCTGGCCAGGCGGCGCAGGCGCTTGAGGTACGGGCCGCCGCCGACCAGGAGGAGCTTCGCGCCGGGGACCTGGTGCCGGATCCGGGGCAGGGCGCGGATCAGGGCGTCCTGGCCCTTGCGCGGGACCAGGCGGGAGACGCACAGCACCACCGGGGCCGCGCCGAGCCGGTGGCGGCGGCGGATCTCTTGGCGGGCAACGGAGTCCGGGCGGAAGTAGGTGGCGTCCACCCCAGCCGGCAGGTGTTCCAGCGCGGCCAGCGGGCCGAAGGAGGAGGCGATGGCCGAGCGGGTGTACCGGCTCACGCAGGTGACCACGTCCGCGGCCGCGCCGATCCGGCGCAGCGCCCAGCGCGCTCCCGGGAACATGGACCAGCCGACCTCGTGGCCGTGGCTGCACGCCACCACCCGGCGCGCCCCGGCCACCCGCAGCCGCGCGGCCAGCAGGCCCAGCGGGGCGGCCGCGCCGAACCACACCGCGGTGCAGCCCTCGGCGCGCAGGATGTCGGTGGCCCTGGCCACCACCTCGGGCTCGGGCAACAGCAGCGGGCTGGCGTGCCGGATCACCGGGAACGGCAGCGCGGCGTCGAAGTCCGCCGCCGAGCCCACCGGGCCGTCCCAGGCCGGGGCGTAGACGACCAGGCTGTCCGGGGGCAGCGCGGTGGCCAGCGAGTGCAGGTACGCCGGGATGCCACCGGGACGGGGCGGGAAGTCGTTGGTGACCAGCAAGGTGCGGCGCACGGGGCGAACCTTAGCCGTATGTCTTGCGCAGGAACTCTCGCCAGCCGATGAGGAGTTTCGCGCGGTCCACGCCGAGCACTTCGCGCAGTATCCGGTCCTGTCCCGCGGTGTCGGTCTGGCCCGCCCTGGCCAGCCGCCGGTACAGCTCCACCAGCGTGGCCTCGCCGTAGCGCTCGGCGATGTGCGCCGACAGCGACCACGAGGACTGGTAGGCCACGTCCAGGCGCTGGCCGCCGGAGCGGAAGTCGGTGTCAGCGGGCAGGTCCAGCACGCCGTCCTGGGCGCGCACCCGGCGGGTCAGGTCGGGGGCGGCCTCGGTGGGGGCGATGCCGGAGCCGCGGTAGCCCACGTAGTCGGCGAAGCCCTCCAGCAGCCACATCGGCGCGCCGTCCACGGTGGCGGCGCGGGCGGCCACGTGGGTGATCTCGTGCCGCAGCACCACCCGCAGCGCGCTGGCCGACAGGCGGGTGGCGGTCTTGGGGTTGAACACGATCCGGGCGCCCTCGACCAGCTGCTGCTCGTGGTCCACCCGGTCGGCCAGGGCGACCGCGGCGATGGAGTCCACCGCGAACTCCGAGCCGACCGTGGCCTGCAGCTCCCTGGTGGTCTCCGGCAGCACCACGACCACCCGCTGCGACCACTCCCGGCCCCACACCTCGCTGACCGCGCGCACCGCCGCGTCCAGCTCCTTGGCCACCCGCTGGGCCAGCGCCTGGTTGGCGCGGTGGCCGAGCACGATGCCGGAGTTGGTGGTCAGCACCTGGCAGGGCCCGAAGTCCCACGGCCCGCGCCAGGTCCGGCGGCCCTGGGCCTCCAGCGCCGAGTCCGAGGTCAGGTACCAGCTGTCGCCGTAGCGGGCGAACAGGTAGCCCATCGGCCTGCTGGTGGCCACCGCGTCGCCGCCGCCGATGGCGTAGCTCAGCTCGACCCTTGGCGAGTACAGCTCGTCGGCGTCGGGGGCGTAGGAGGTCAGCCCCGAGGTGCCCAGCGCCTCGGCCGGCTCGACCTGGTAGCGCCAGCTGCTCAGCGGCACCCCGGCCAGGTTGACGAACAGGTTGCGCTGGGCGGTGCCGAAGGCGGAGTCGGCGTTGGGGTCGAGGGTGGCCAGGAAGGTGGCCTCGTCCCTGCGCAGCACCGCCTCGGCCCGGCGGCGCAGCAGCTCGGCCACCGCGGCCGCGCGCGGGGCCTCCGCCGAGGTGGCGGGCGCCTCTGGGGGAACCGGGCGGCCCGCCGCGTCCAGGGTGGTGACCTGAGGCCCGGGGCCGACGACGTCCCTGGCCTGCGGGGTGGCGACCACGGCCAGCCCAGCAAGCAGCACGGCGGCCACCGCGGCGACCAGCCAACTCCTGTACCGGCCAACCCCGGACACAGCTGCATCCTAGGACGGGAATGGCCGCGGGGCCGACACCCGATCGGTGACGGCCCCGCGGAAAAACAGACTTATCTACCCGTCTGGGTCAGGACCCGACCCCGACCCGGCGGACCGCGATGATCCCGCTCTGCAGCGGGGCGATCTTGACCACGTCACCGGTGGTGGGCGCGTGCACCATCTTGCCGTTGCCGACCGAGATGCCGATGTGGCCCTTGTAGGCCACCAGGTCGCCCGCCTGGATCGCGTTGAGCGGCACCGCGGTGCCGATCCGGGCCTGCTGCGAGCTCGACCGCGGCAGCGTCATGCCGACCTGCTGGTACGCCCAGTAGACCAGGCCGGAGCAGTCGAAGGTGCTCGGACCCTCGTCGCCGTAGACGTAGGGCGAGCCGCGCTTGCTCAGCGCCTTCTGCAGCGCCGCGCCCGCGATGCCGCTGTTGCCGGGGATGTCGATGACCGAGTTGTCCTCGGGCCCCTTGAGCTTCTTCTTCTCGTCCGCGGTGAGCTTGTCGTACTGCGCCTTCACCTTGGACGTGCGGCTCTTCAGCTCGGCGTCGCGCTTGTCCAGCTCGGCCTTGATCCGCTGGGCCTCGTCGGTGGCCTTCTGCGCGCGGTCCTTGGCGTCCACCGCCCGCTTGGCCGCGTCCTCGGCCTGCTTGATGGTCGCGTGCAGCTTGTCGATCGCGTCCTTGTTGTCGCCCGCGATCAGGTCCAGCACGTACATCTTCTCCAGGAACACCTGCGGCGACGACGAGGTCATCAGCGCTTCGACCTGGCTCAGCCGGGCGCCCTCGAAGTCGGCGGCGGCGACCTTGTCGACGTCCTGGCGGAGTGCCTGCTCCTGCTCGCGAGCCTGGGCGCCCAGCTTGCTGGCGTCCTCGGCCTCCTTGTTGGCCTTGGCCAGGTCCGCGTTCTTCTTGTCCAGGTCGTCCTGGGCCTCGTGCAGGGATTCCGCGAGCTTCTCGGTCTCCTTGGCCAGTTCCTGGAGCTGCTTCATCGCCTCGGAGGCGTTGGCGGGCAGTTCCGGGTCGGCCAGCGCGGGGGTCGTCGGCGCGATGCCTACAGCTACGACCACTGCTGAGGCCGCGAGGGCCCCGCGCATCGTGCGCTTGAGTCGATGCGACGCCACGTGGCGTACTACTCCTTCGTGCTCGCTACCGCTTACCGGGTTAGCTGACGGGTTCGGGCCCGAAGTCGCCCTACGCGCGGCGCCTTCGATCAAGGCCCGCCCGATTCACCCCAACTGCCTGGGTCCCCGGTTCGGCCCCCCGACAGGCCGATTCGGCGGTGACTCGCGGTGTCGTCCTCGGTTGGACGACGGTCCGCCGCGAGATCTCGGACAGGTTACGAGTAGTGAGGCCCGCAGTCCACCGCCGGGGGTAGGCCGATGTTTGGCCGTGACCCAGCCGCCCGATCGGAGTAGTTACCCAGCGATACAACAGCGCTGTGTAGTCGCTCACCATATTCGGCGCGACCTGCGGTGTTCCCCCTCTCCGGAGATCAACTCCGGCCACGCACCGACACGGACCGTTCCTGGTTGCACGATGGTTCACCCGGGAAAAGTGACGAGCGCCACACGTATAGCGGGTATGGGTGGACTCACACCCGGCCCAGCCTGGCCAGCAGCACGGCCGAGGGCACCGGGTGCGCGCCGCGCCTGCGCACCGAGTCGGCCACCGCGCGGTCGGAGGTCACCACCACCACCGGGCGGCCTTCCGGCTCGGCGGTGACCAGCGCCCTGATCACGTCGTCGGCCAGCACCCCGGGGTCGCTGAAGAGCACCCGCACCCCGCGCGGCACGGAGGCGGGCACCGCGACCACGCCCGCGCCGTCGAAGACCAGGGTGACCTCGGCCCCGGTGCGCGCGGCCAGCACCGCGAGCTGGTGCACCAGCCGGTCCCGTTGCTCGGAGAGGGTCAGCTCGGGATAGCCGGTCTTGGTCACGTTGTAGCCGTCCACCACCAGGTGCACGGTGGGCAGCGCGAGCAGCCGGTCCAGCGCGGCCGGGTCCTGCACCCGGCCGACCGCGCCGGCGGCCGGGGTGGCCCCGCGCACGGTGTCCGCGGGCCGGGGGCCGCTGCCGCCGAGGGCCAGCTCCCTGCGCAGCCCGGTGACCGCGCCGGCCAGGGTGTCCACCAGCAGGCCCAGCCGGACCTCGTCGGCCTGCCTGGCCTCGCGGGCGGACTGCCTGGCCACCTCGGCCTCGGCCTGGGCGCGGGCGGCCTTGAGCCGCTCCACCTCGGCCCGCTCCCGTTCCTTGTCCCGTTCGGCGGTGACCGCGGCGACCACCGCCTCGGTCTCGCCGTGGCCCTTGCTCAGCGCGGACCGGGCCGCCTCGGCCTCGTCCTTGGCCTGGCGCAGCTTCACGCCCTGCTCGCGCAGGCGCTTGCGCAGCCGGTCCAGCTCGGCCTCGCCCTCCTGCCGGACCTGCTCGGCCGCGCCCCTGGCCTCGGCCAGCTCGGCGCGCACCCTGGCCAGCTCGGCCTCCAGCCGCTCCAGCCGGGACAGCGCCGCGTCCCGCTCGGCCCGCAGCTGCGCGTCCACCGAGCGCCTGGCCACCAGCTCCACGTGCAGCGGGGCGGCCGGATCGGCCAGCAGCACCGCGGCGGCCGCGGTGGCCACCGGGTCGCCGGGCGCGAGCTCCAGGGTGCTGGGCCGGTGCTCCCGGCACCACTGCACCACCGCGTTGCGGAAGACCGCGGAGTCGCGCAGCGCGGCCAGCAGCGGCCCGGCGCCCAGCCTGGCCCGCTTGGCCGGGGCGAACCGGGCCACCGGCCGCAGCGGCTGCGGGATGTCGAGCTGGGGCATGGTGCCCAGCGCCTCGGCGGAGAGCTCGGCGAGCCGCACCCGAACCGCCTCCGGCAGGGTGTCGAAGTCCACCTCGGGCTCCGACGGCGGCGCACCGTCCACAGCGGACGGACCCAGGTCGGGTTCCGGCCGGTCGTGGCTGGTCTGCGCGGGCAACGGGAACACCCGCATAAGGTTAGCCGCCGTCAACCCCCTCGGCGCGCGCCCGTGGTTACGCTCGGCGACGCTTCGGCAACAACCTGATCACGCCCGCGCCACGACAAGGCCGCCGCACGTCCATTCAACAATTGAGTGCGCGCTCCTGACAGTTTTGTGCCAGGAAAGCAACGCCGGACCGAATTGCGTAAATCTCTCAGTTCTCGTCGACCATTGTGGGTAATTCTGGCCTGCTCATCTTGTCCTTGCGCATGGAAGACTGGAGGATTCGCACCAGCAGTCCGCGCGGAATCCGGCGCACCACCGGCATCAGCCAGGCAGGCGCCAGCGAGCTGACGAAGATCCGCAGCGTGGTCGCCGAGACCTTGGCGAACTCCGCGCAGGCCTGCTCCACCAGCCGGGCGCGGAACTCCTCCAGCTTGGCCCGGCCACGCTCGGCGCCGAAGATCTTCGCGTACATCCGGATCGTGCTGTAGCTGCCCGCGGCCACGTCCTTGGCGTAGGAGGGCACGTCGTCGGCGATCTCCCAGAGCATGTACAGCGGCTTGTTCACCCGCACCAGCTCGTCCACGATCCTGGGGTCCACGCCGACCAGGTTGAGCATCAGCGGGATGGCCAGCGCGATGTCGGAGGAGCGGATGGAGAGCACCTCGTAGACCGAGTCCTCGGTGACCTCGACCTGGCCGAGCAGCAGCTGCCCCTCCAGCTCGAAGTACCGCTGCAGGTCGTCCAGCCGCGCCCTGGCCTGCCCGTCCAGCAGGCCGTAGCCCTCCAGCAGGTCCTCCATGTCCCGCCGCCAGCCGAGGTCGACCTCGAAGGACCCGTTGACCTGGGCCTCCTCGTAGGCGAGGTCGGCCTGGTAGACCAGGGCCAGGAAGTGGATCACCAGCGGCTCGAACACCTTGGCGGTGTCCTCGCTGACCCCGACCAGGTGCAGCATCGTGTCGTAGCCGTCGAGGAACATGACCCGGCTGGCCTTGAGCGACTCCAGGTAGGTGACCCGGGTCGTGGACCAGAACTCGGGCGCGTCGGGGCCGAGGATGCGCTCGCGGAGCGCCTCGGCGGTGGCAGTGCCGTGCACCATTGCGTTTCCCCAGGTGGATTGGTGGTTCAGGGCAGGTGTAAGCGCTTGCCTACAAAGCTCAGCGCGCGGCGACCGAGGTGGTGGTGATGGCCTGTGGCACCGGCGGCTGCTCCTGCCGCCTGGTCAGCCAGCTGCGCAGCTCGCGGTGGCCGCTGCGGCCGAGCCTGCCCGCCCGCAGCCGCTGGTGCGTCTCGGTGAGCAGGTCCTGGCGGTGCTCGCGCACCCTGGTCGCGGCCCGCTGCGGGCCGGTCAGCGCCAGCAGCGCGCGGTAGTGGTTGTACCGGTCGGCGCGCACGTCGGCCGGGTAGTCGGCGAGGTCGCCGTCGAGCTGGGCCAGCCGCACCGCGGACTCGTAGACGGCCAGCTCGTGCCCGGCCAGCGGCCGCCCGCGCAGCGTGCTGACCACCTTGACCAGCGCGAGCAGCTCACCGGCGCGCAGCCTGCTCAGCTCGGTCAGCAGCGAGGGGGTCGGTTCGAGCAGGCCCGCGCGCAGCGAGGCGGTCAGCGTGCGGGCGTGCTCGAGGTCGTAGAGGCACTTCTGCACGTCGCTGTCGAAGGCGCCGTAGCTGCGGAAGAACGCCTCGATCTCCTTCTTCCAGGAGTCGTCGGCGACCTCCGTGCGGCGGGCCTGGCTGCACAGCGCGAGGTAGTGGTGAGCGATCGGCTGGATCAGCCGGATCTCCAGCCTGCTCGCGCCCAGCAGCTCCCAGTAGCGCAGCCCGCCGCAGGAGAAAAGCCGCGCGGTCGAGGTCACCTTGTCCTGATAGGTGACGCTGCTCTGCGTCCACAGTTCGGGTGCGGGCCGACCGTAGACATTATCCCTGATTTTTTCTAACGACTTCCGTCCCCACTTGGACAACGGTGCACTCCTCGCCTCGAAACTTGGGGCGAAACTAGCAGCGTGCGCCGTTGCCGCTGCGCGGTTGGCGAAAACTTGAGGAAAGACTTCCCTTTTCGCCACCCGCAGATCTGCTGGTGCCTTCGGCGATTTCTATCGGGCGTTCACGTCTTCGGGCAACGGCGTGGGCACCGGCGCGGTGGCCAGGTCCCAGGTGCGCCCGACATTGGTCAGCAGCGGCAGCAGCACCGCGCGCGGCAGCCGCGCCACCACCGAGGCGGTCAGCTCGATGCCGAGGTCCGGCAGGGCCGCGGTGAGCAGCTTGCGCAGCGCCGCGGTGCTCGCGCCGGGCAGCTGGCCCAGCGCCTGGCGCAGCAGGCCGGCCCGGTACGCGCGCAGCTTGTGCACGCCCTGGCTCTGGCCGTGCGCCTGGACGAACAGCCGGAGCAGGTTGAACCGGTCCCAGGCGATGTCCTCCGGGTAGCCGGCGAGGTCGCCGCGCAGGTCCTGCAACCGCAGCCACGGGTCGATCAGGCCGAGGTGCTCCTCATCCACCGGCTGGTCCCTCAGCAGGTAGAGCAGCCGGTTGAGCACCCGGACGTCGGCGACCCTGCTGTGCGTCAGCTCGGTGATCACCTTCTCGTCCGCGGCCAGCTCGCCGCGCCGCAGCCGGTCCCTGGTGACCAGGGACTCCGACAGCTCGGCCAGTCCGGCCCGCACCTGCTCGTCGAGCACGCCGTAGCTCTCGGCCAGCGTGACCAGCTCGGCCACCAGCGCCGGGTCCGACTCCGCCTGGTAGGCCAGCGCGATGTAGTGCCGGACGAACGGGCGGATCACCTCGAACTCGCCCCTGCTGAAGCCCAGCGCGTACCGCGCGCCCCAGTTGTCCCAGAGCAGCGCGCGGTTGGCCCGCATGCTGTCCCGGTAGCTGATGTCCAGCTGCTGCCAGGCCGCTGGCGGCTCCTTGGGAACCATCCGTTCCTTGAGCCGCTGCACCGCCGCCTCGGTCACGATCTTTCTCCCTGCTGAAGTGTGTGGTGGTGGCGTCAGCCGCTGGGTCAGGACACCGGTACCAGCGGGCCGGACTCGGCGATCGGCTCCGGGATCACCTCGGCGCCGTTGCCCTCCAGCTTGTAGGCGCTGACCGCGAGCTTGGCCAGCACCGCGCGGGGCAGCGTGCCGAGCAGCTCGGGCACCACCGGCAGGTTCAGGTTCACCAGCGGGGTGCTGGTCAGGTAGCGCACCAGCGCCGGCTTGCCCACCTCGCCGAAGAGGGCCAGGCCCCTGGCCCAGATCCGCTCCCGCAGCGCCTGCAGCTTCTCCCTGGCCTGCTCGACGCCGTAGAGCGCGACGTAGAGCCGCAGCGAGTTGTAGCTCGCGTCGGCGATGTCGCGCTCGTAGGAGTCGAAGTCGTCGCCGATGTCGAACAGCGCCATCGGGGCCTTGAGCAGCTGGTAGAACTGCTCGTTCGGGGTGCGGCCCTTGAGCCGGTCCATCACCCTGATCATCACGTGCAGGTCCGAGGAGCGCAGGAACGAGATCTCCTCGATGACCTCCTCGGTCAGCGGCAGCTCGCCCAGCAGCAGCTGGCCCTCCATGACGTAGTAGCGCTCCAGGTTGTCCACCCCGGCCTGGATGCGGCTGTCGTAGAGGTTGTGGTTCTTCAGCAGCTCCTGCATGCGGGTCTTCCAGCTGTGGTCGGTGACCCGGCTGGAACCGGCCTGCTGGGCCGCCTCGTAGATGATGTCGCCCTGGTAGACCAGCGAGTAGAAGTGCAGCACCAGCGGCTCGACCAGCTTGGCCTCGGCCGGGGTGCATCCGATGGTGTGCCAGTAGCCGCCGCCGGTCTTGTTCAGGATCGACATCTCGGCGCGCATGTTCTCGAAGTACGAGATCCGGTTGTCCTGCCAGCTGTCGGGGCGTTCCCCCGCGGCCAGCGTGCGGCTGATCCGCTCCAGTACCCGCCCGTTACGCGTGCCCACTCCCAAGACCTCCGAACCCACCATGGCTGATGAGCCCGAACGTAACCGTGGATCTTGAACGCAGGCCAGGAAGAACCTTTGCAGTGGTCCGGTTCTGCCGACGGAACTGTCAGTGGGGTGACCTACCGTCGCTGCTGATGAGCCAGCACAGCCCCAGGGCCACCCCACTGCAGCTGTCCTTCGAGCAGCTCGGCACCCCGCTGCACGAGGTGACCTTCGTCGTGCTGGACCTGGAGACCACCGGCGGGCGGCCGGGTTCGGACATGATCACCGAGTTCGGCGCGGTGAAGGTGCGCGGCGGCCAGGTGCTCGGCGAGTTCGGCACCCTGGTCGACCCGGAGCGCGGCATCCCGCCGGAGGTGGTCGCGCTGACCGGCATCACCGAGCTGATGGTGCGCCAGGCGCCCAAGCTGGCCCAGGTGCTGCCCGCGTTCCTGGAGTTCGCCACCGGGGACCCGGGAACCGTGCTGGTGGCGCACAACGCGCCCTTCGACATCGGCTTCCTCAAGGCCGCCGCGGCCCAGCTGGACTACGAGTGGCCGAAGCCGCAGGTGCTGTGCACGGTCCGGCTGGCCCGCCGGGTGCTCTCCCGCGAGGAGGCCCCCAGCTGCCGCCTGTCCGCGCTGGCCGCCCTCTTCGGCGCCAGCGTCACCCCGAACCACCGGGCCCTCGACGACGCCAAGGCCACCGTGGACGTGCTGCACGCGCTGCTGGAGCGCCTCGGGCCGCTGGGTGTGCACTCGCTGGAGGAGCTGCTCGGCTACCTGCCCGAGGTCACCCCGGCCCAGCGCGGCAAACGCGGCCTGGCCACCGGACTGCCGGAGCGGCCGGGCGTGTACCTCTTCCGCGGCCCGCGCGAGGAGGTGCTCTACGTGGGCACCGCGACCAACCTGCGCCGCCGGGTCGGCCAGTACTTCACCGCGGGCGAGACCCGCTCCCGCATCCGGGACATGGTCGCCTTCGCCGAACGCGTCGACCACGTCGAGTGCGCGCACCCGCTGGAGGCCGCGGTCCGCGAGCTGCGTCTGCTGGCCGCGCACCGCCCCCGGTACAACCGCCGCTCCACCCAGCCGCACCGCGCCTGGTGGATCACCCTGACCGAGGAGGCCTTCCCCCGCCTGTCCGTGGTGACCAACCCCCGCGAGGGCGCGCTGGGCCCCTTCGGCAGCCGCGGCCAGGCCACCCTGGCGGTGGAGGCCATCCACGAGGCCATCCCGCTGCGCCAGTGCAACCAGCGCATCCCGGCCCGCAACCCGCAGGGCCGCCCCTGCATCCTGGCCGAGCTGCACCGCTGCGCCGCCCCCTGCGCCGGCCACCAGTCCACCGACGACTACGCCCCCGCCGTCGCCGCCATGCGGGCACTGGTGGCCGGCCACGACGACGAACCCGTCCGCCTGCTCCTGGACCAGCTCGGCGCCTACGCCACCACCGAACGCTTCGAGCAGGCAGGCCTGCACCGCGACCGGATCGTCGGCCTGCTCAAGGGCCTGGACCGCGGCCAGCGCCTGACCGCACTGGCCGCCATCCCCGAGCTCATCGCCGCCCGCCCCGACGGCGCAGGCGGCTGGCAGTTCGCCATCGTCCGCCACGGCCGCCTCGCCGCCGCCGGCGGCGCCCGCCGCGGCGTGGCCCCGATGCCGGTGGTGGAACAGCTGGTGCTGGCCGCGGAGACGGTGATCCCCGGCCTCGGCCCACTGCGCGGGGCACCGGCGGAGGAGGTGCGGGTGATCCTGCGGTGGCTCGAGCAGCCGGGGACGCGGCTGGTGCGCGCGGCGGAGCCGTGGCGCTCGCCCGCGCGGTCGGCGGCGCGGTGGCGGGAGTGGCTGGAGCGGGCGGAGGCGGGGCGGCACGGGTACGCGGGGGCGGACTAGCGGCAGTCGCCGAGGCGTGCTCGGGCCGCGGGTGTCGTGAGCGAAGCGGCCACCAGCGGAGCGGCTAGCGCGAGCAGGACCTCGTACTTCATCGCCGGGCCTCGTCGTCCAGCACCGGCGCGGGGCGCAGCGTGGAGAAGTCCTCCCCGCTCTCCCGGAACCGCCGGATCGCCTCGTCCACCCGCGGATCCGGGTTGGCCGTCACCACCGCGACCGGCCACCACCGCAGCACCACCGCCTCCGCCGCGGCCAGGTCGAAGTCCTCAGCCGCCCTTGTCAGCGCCGCGCGGAACTCCTCCTCGAAGCTCGCCCGCGCCTCCCCGTCCAGCGCGCCCCAGACCTCAGGTCCGGTCTTCGCCACGTCCACCCAGTCCGGGTGCCCGGCCCCAGTCTCGCCCTTGCCACAGTGGCAACCCACCCCCGTCCACCGATCGGGTCCCGAACCCGCTGGCTACGATCGGTCTACCACCTCAGCGCCCAAGGAGCACACCGTGATCAAGGCCATCGTGCTGATCCAGTCCGACGCCGCCAGCATCCCGGAGGCGGCGCAGACCATCGCCGACTTCGAGGGGGTGCTGGAGGTCTACTCCTGCGCCGGTGACGTGGACCTGATCGCGGTGGTCCAGGTGGCCAGGCACGAGGATCTGGCCGAGCTGGTGCCGGGGCGGATCGGCAAGGTGGCCGGGGTGCTCAACACCGACACGCACATCGCGTTCCGCTCCTACTCCAAGGCCGACACCGAGGCCGCGTTCAACATCGGCGTCGACTGATCATTCGTCGGCGCCCAGCTGGGCCGTGGTGTTCGCGCCGTCCAGGGACTCGCGGATGAGGTCGGCGTGACCGGCGTGCTGGGCGGTCTCGCGGAACAGGTGCAGCAGGATCTGCCGGGCCGACCAGAACTGGGGTTCCGGCGGGGACCACGGGGTCTGCGGCAGCAGGATCCTGGCGTCCAGGTCCGCGGTGGCGAAGGCGGTGTCGGTCATCTTGGCCACCGCCAGGTACTCCGCGCGCAGCTCGGCCAGTGACCGGTCCGCCGGCATCAGGTACTGGTCCTCGTCCAGCATGCCTTCCGGCAGGGTGCCGTCGCCGGTCAGCAGCACCCGGGTCCAGTTCCGCTCGCCCGAGATCAGGTGGCGCAGGATGCCGCCGAGGGTCAGCTCGCTCACCGTGCTCCTGGCGCCCGCCTGCTCATCGGTGAGGCCGCGCAGGGTGATCAGCAGGGTCTGGCGGGTCTCGGCCAGCATGGCCAGGGTCTGGGTGCGCTCGTTCGTCATGATCCGGACGCTAACCACCCAGGCGGACAGGTCGTGTCCTACTTCGCCACCCGAGCAACAAAAAGGCGCGGCCCGCGAACAAAATCGCGGGCCGCGCCTCTTCTGCTGTGGCTTACTCCTTGGGCGCCGCGGGCTTGCCCGCGGTCAGCTCCCTGGTGTTGTCGCCGCCGCGCAGCTCGCCCTCGTGCTTGGCGCGCTTGAGCGCGGTGGTCTCGTCCACCGGGTCCGGGCGGAGCAGGCTGCCCGCGACCGGCTCGCCGGCCGCGCCCAGCGCGTTCATCTTCTTCGGCACCGAGGCGCCCTGGTAGGCCAGGGGCACCGGGTGGCCGTGGTCGTCCACCGGGCCCAGCGGCTGGTGGATCTCGATGAACTCGCCGTGCGGCAGGCGCTTGATGATGCCGGTCTCCACCCCGTGCTCCAGCACCTCGCGGTCGTGCCGCTGCAAGCCGAGGCAGAGCCGGTAGGTGAGGATGTAGGCGATCGGCGGCAGGATGATCAGCCCGATCCGGCCGGCCCAGGTCATCGCGTTCAGCGAGATGTTGAACTGGTACGCGATGATGTCGTTGAAGCCGGAGAGCATCATCACCATGAAGAAGGTGATGGCCATCATGCCCAGGCTGGTGCGGACCGGCACGTCCCTCGGCCGCTGCAACAGGTTGTGGTGCGCGTCGTCCTTGGTCAGCTTGCGCTCGATCCACGGGTAGAGGATCGCCAGGGTGACGCAGAACCCGATGCTGCCGATGAACGGGATGAACGGCGCCGGGATGGTGTGCCCGAAGATGTAGGTCTCCCAGGCGGGCCACAGCCGGACCAGGCCGTCCGTCCAGGCCATGTACCAGTCGGGCTGGCTGCCCGCGGAGACCTGCGCGGCGTTGTACGGGCCGAAGTTCCAGATCGGGTTGATCTGGAAGAGCCCGCCCATCAGCGCGATGACGCCGACCGTGACGGCGAAGAAGCCACCGCCCTTGGCCGCGAACACCGGCATGATGCGCACGCCGACCACGTTGCTCTCGGTGCGGCCGACACCCGGGAACTGGGTGTGCTTCTGGTACCAGACCAGCGCCAGGTGCACCGCGACCAGGCCGAGGATGATGCCCGGCAGCAACAGGATGTGCACCGTGTAGAGCCGCGGGATGATCTCGGTGCCGGGGAACTCGCCGCCGAAGAGGGCCCAGTGCACCCAGGTGCCCAGCACCGGGATGGTCAGGATCAGCGCGGAGGCGATGCGCAGGCCGACACCGGAGAGCAGGTCGTCGGGCAGCGAGTAGCCGGTGAAGCCCTCGAACATGCCCAGCACGAACAGCAGGATGCCGATGATCCAGTTGACTTCGCGCGGGCGGCGGAACGCGCCGGTGAAGAACACCCGGAACATGTGCGCCACGATCGAGGCCATGAACAGCAGCGCCGCCCAGTGGTGCACCTGGCGGGCGAACAGGCCGCCGCGCACCTCGAAGGAGATCTGCAGCGCGGACTCGAAGGCCCGCGACATCCACACGTCCTTGAGGTTGGTGAACACCCCGGCGTACTTGACCTCCTCCATCGAGGGGTCGAAGAACAGCGCGAGGTAGACACCGGAGAGCAGCAGCACGATGAAGCTGTACAGCGCGATCTCACCGAGCATGAACGACCAGTGCGTCGGGAAGACCTTGTTGATCTGCCTGCGCAGTCCGGCCGCCACGTGGTAGCGGTCGTCGGCCCACTTCGCCGCGCCACCGGCCGCCCGGGACGCCGCGTTCGCCTGCTTGGTCGGCGTGGTGATCGAACTCATGGCTTACGCTCCCAGTAGGCCGGGCCCACCGGCTCGATGAAGTCGCCGCGGGCCACCAGGAAACCCGTCTCCGGGTCGACCGTGATGGGCAGCTGCGGCAGCGAGCGGGTCGCCGGGCCGAAGATCGGCTTGGCGTAGTTGAAGACGTCGAACTGCGACTGGTGGCACGGGCAGAGCAGGCGGCCGGTCTGCTGCTCGAACAGCGAGGTCGGGCAGCCCAGGTGGGTGCAGACCTTCGAGTAGGCGTACAGGTCGCCGAAGTTGAAGTCCGCCTGGCCCTTGCGCTTGGTCACCGGCTGGCCCGGCCGGAGCCGGATCAGCATGACCGGGTTGTCCGAGCGGCGCAGCGCCTGGAGCAGCTTGTGGTCGTTGCCCCGCTCGGACTCGCGGAAGGGGAAGACGGTCTCGAAGCCACCCGGCTCGACGTCCTCCGGCCGCACCAGCACCACGTCGTGCGGGTTGCCGGTGTCGCGACGCAGGAAGACCTTCTCCTTGGCGTCCTTCTTCTTCCAGCCGCTGGTGGCCAGCGCGCCGTCGGCGTCGTAGGCCTTCGGGTTGCGGACCAGGCCGCCGACGGCGAACACGCCGACGCCGAGGCCGAACACGGTGCCCGCGCCGAGCAGGCTGCGCCGGATCAGCGAGCGGCGGCCGATCTCGGACTTGGCCCCGGAGTCGGCCAGCAGCGCGGCCGAGGTCTGCTTGTCGAACTCCGCCGAACCGCCGTCGTGCCGGTCCTGCACCGCGACCTCGTGCGGCAGCAGCTTCTTGGCGTAGGCGATCACGCCGACGCCGATGCCGGTGATGGACAGACCGAGGGTCAGGCCCAGCATCGGGGTGTGCAGGTCGTACCAGAAGCTGCCCGGCTCATCCGGCGCCACGTACTCGTGCGGCCAGGCGAAGTACACGCCGAGGAAGGCCAGGCCGGCCAGCGCGCCCAGGATGAACCAGGCGGCCACGCCGCGCTCGGTGCGCTTCTCGGCCCTGGTGCCCGGCACCGGGAAGTGCGGGTCCCGGTGCTTGAGGTGCACGCCGTCGGCGGCCAGGCCGAGGGTGACCAGCTCGTCGCGGCTCAGCTCCGCCAGTTCGGCGTCGGTGGGTGTCTTCTTGTCCTGCTGGTCGCTCATGCCCTGCTCCCGATCCACACGGTCACGCCGATCAGGGCGGCGAGGCCGATGATCCAGGCGACCAGGCCTTCGGTGGCGGGGCCGAACCCGCCCAGCGGGTGGCCGCCCGGGTTGTTGTTGCCGTCGGTGACCGACTTGACGTAGGCCACGATGTCCTTCTTCTCCTGCGGCGAGAGCTGCCGGTCGGAGAACTTGGGCATGTTCTGCGGCCCGGTGAGCATCGCGGCGTAGATCTGCTCCTCGCTCACGCCGTCGAGCGCGGGCGCCAGCTTGCCGGAGGACAGCGCGCCACCACGTCCGGTGAAGTTGTGGCAGGAGGCGCAGTTGAGCCGGAACAGCTCACCGCCGCGGGCGGAGTTGTCCCCGCGCAGCTCCTTGCCGGACTCCTGGGGCAGCGTCGGACCGCCGCCCTTGGACTGGATGAACGCGCTGAGCTGGTCGATCTCCTCGGAGTTGAACTTGGCAGGCTTGCGCAGCGCCTGCGCCTCCTGGCGGGCCATCGGCATGCGGCCGGAGGAGACCTGGAAGTACACCGCCGCCTCGCCGACACCGATCAGGCTCGGCCCGCGGTCCTGCTCACCCTGGAGGTTCGCGCCGTGGCAGGTGATGCAGGCGGTGTTGTAGAGCTGTTCGCCCTTCTGGATCTTGGTCGGATCCTGCTGGGCCTGCGCGGTGTGCGGCTCGGGCAGGAACCCGGCGTACGCCGCGCCCGCGCCGACGAGCGCGAAACCGAGGGCGAGCAGGCCGGACAGGCGGCGCCGGAACTTGGCCCGCTTCCTGGCCCGATCGTTGTTGGTGGTCATCAGTGCGGCAACCCTTGCAGTCGAATTCGGGCGTACGCCTTGGGTGGGAGCTTCGGGATGAAGTCGTCTCGTCAGGGAACGAGGTAGATGACGGCGAACAGCCCGATCCAGACGATGTCGACGAAGTGCCAGTAGTACGACACCACGATCGCCGCGGTGGCCTGGGCCGGCGTGAACTTGCTGAGCTTGGTACGCCAGATCAGGAACACGAAGGCGATCAGGCCGCCGACCACGTGCAGGCCGTGGAACCCGGTGGTCAAGTAGAAGACCGTGCCGTACGCCGAGGACGCGATGGTGGTGTGGTGCCCGGTGACCAGCGTGTAGTACTCGCCGATCTGACCGCCGACGAAGATCGTGCCCATGATCAGGGTGAGCACGTACCAACGCCGGAGACCGAACACGTCACCGCGCTCGGCGGCGAACACACCCATCTGGCAGGTGAACGAGGACGCCACCAGGATGGTCGTGAAGACCAGGGCGTACGGCAGGTTCAGCTCAGTCGGGTCCGGTGGCCACTTCCCCGTGTTCTGGGCTTTCACCGTGAAGAACATGGCGAAGAGCCCAGCGAAGAACATGAGCTCGCTGGACAGCCAGACGATGGTGCCGACGCTGACCATGTTCGGGCGGTTCAGCGAGTGCACCCGTTGGCCGATGGAGGGCGCAGCAGTTGTCACGCGACGCATTATGTCCTGCGGCTCCGAGGCTCGCTGGGCCGGGTCCGGCCGAGTTCCCGATCGTGTCCTGTCCCACACCGCGCGCGAGGCCCCGCGGACAGGGCGCGGCCCGCTCGTGCCCGGCCGGGCTATAGCATCCAACTGCCCGAACGACCTGCCGTAGAGGACGCGTGATGAGCAACGACACCCTGACCGTCCTGGTGTTCAGCCACCGCCCCGAGGTGCGCGAGCAGATCATCAGCGCGGTCGGCCGCAGGCCCGCGCCTGACCTGCCGCGACTGCGCTACATCGAGGCGGGCGCCATCGCCGAGGTCCTGGTCGAGGCCGACTCCGGCGGGGTGGACCTGGCCATCCTGGACGGCGAGGCCCAGCCCACCGGCGGCATGGGGCTGTCCCGGCAGCTGAAGAACGAGATCACGCACTGCCCGCCGATCGTGGTCGCGGTGCGGCGCAAAGACGACCGGTGGCTGGCCACCTGGTCCCAGGCGGACGCGGTGATCGTGCACCCGCTGGACCCGCTGGCCGCCGCCGAGACCGTGGCCGAGGTGCTGCGTTCCCAGCGGCTGCCCGCGGCCCAGGGCTGAGCGGGACGGGGCGGCTGCGCGATGAGCGGGACAACGGCTGACCCGGACACCACTCCCCCGGCGCCGACCTGGCCGGACCTGCTGGGCCGCCTGGTCGCCCGGATCGACTGCCCCACCTCGGACCTGGCCTGGGCGATGGACCAGGTGATGTCCGGCGCGGCCACCGTCGCGCAGACCGTGGCCCTGGTGGTCGCGCTGCGCGCCAAGGGCGAGACCGCCGCCGAGGTGGCCGGCATGGCCGAGGGCATGCTCGCGCACGCCCGCCGGGTGGAGATCGACGTGCCCGCGGTGGACATCGTCGGCACCGGCGGCGACCGCTCCGGCACGGTGAACATCTCCACGATGGCCTCCCTGGTCACCGCGGCCGCGGGCGTGCCGGTGGTCAAGCACGGCAACCGGGCCGCCTCCTCCAAGTGCGGCACCGCCGACGTGCTGGAGACCCTGGGCGTGGTCATCGACCTGCCCCCGGCGGGCGTCCAGCGCAGCGTGGCCGAACTGGGCATCGGCTTCTGCTTCGCCCCGGTCTTCCACCCGGCGATGCGGCACGCCGCCCCGGCCCGCCGCGAGATCGGCATCCCGACCACGTTCAACCTGCTCGGCCCGCTGTCCAACCCGGCCCAGCCCGCCGCCGGCCTGATCGGCTGCGCCGACCCCAAGGCCGCCCCGCTGATGGCCCAGGTCTTCGCCGACCGCGGCTCCTCGGTCTTGGTGGTCCGCGGCGACGACGGCCTCGACGAGCTCACCACCACCACGACCAGCACCGTCTGGCAGGTCCACCGGGGCACGGTCACCAAGCGCACCCTGGACCCGACCGAGCTGGACATCCCGGTCTCCACCCCGGAGGCGCTGCTCGGCGGCGACGCCGAGGTCAACGCGGAGGCGGTCCGGCAGCTGCTGGCGGGCAGGCAGGACGCGATCCGGGACGCGGTGCTGCTCAACGCGGCCGGCGCGGTCACCGCGCACCGAGGGCCGTCCGGGGACCTGGTGGCCGACCTGCGCGGGGCACTGGGCGTGGTGCGCGAGGCGATCGACTCGGGTGCGGCGCGGGAGCTGCTGGCCCGCTGGGTCACGCTCACCCAGAAGCTGAAGTCGGAGCTGTCCTGACCGACGGACCCGGCCTGCTGACCGCGTGGCGGCAGGCCGGGATCACCGAAGGCATGACGGTGGTCGCGCACGCCGCGCTGTCCAGCCTCGGCCACGTGCCGGGCGGAGCCGCCACCGTGGCCGAGTCACTGCGCCAGGCGGTCGGCGGCACCGGAACCCTGGTCGCCCCCGCGTTCACCCCGCAGGTGACCGATCCGGCCCCGGAAGCCGGCATCCCGGACGCGCGGGTCCGGGCCGAGCGGGCCGCGGTGCCGCTGTTCCACCCGGACCTGCCCTCGACGATGGGCGCGGTGGCCGAGGCGGTGCGCACCGGCGCGGGCGCGCTGCGCAGCAACCACCCCCAGGCGTCGGTGACCGCGCTCGGCAGGCACGCGGAGGAGGTCGTGGCGCACCAGCCGCTGTCCTTCGCGCTGGGCCCGGACTCACCCTTCGGCAGGCTGTACGAGCTGGACGCGCACATCCTGCTTATCGGCGTCGGACACAACCGGAACAGCTTCCTGCACCACGTGGAGAGCCGCACACCCCGCCCGAGGCTGAAGCTGCGCCGGTTCCCACTGCTGGTCGGCGGCGAGCGGGTGTGGTGCGAGGCGCTGGACGTGGCCGACGACAACGGCAGGTTCTTCCCGCTGCTGGGCCGGGAGTTCGAGCAGCTGGCCGGGATCCGGCCGTTCCGGGCGGGCGCGGCCGAGTGCCGCCTGCTGCCCGCGCGGGCGCTGGTGGACTTCGCCGTGCCCCGCCTCACCGAGCTGCTGGCGGATCAGCCGGTGTCCGCGGACCGGCTTGGCCACCGCGCCTAGCAGTTCCTCCCTGCCAGCCTGAGACGACCGGTCACATTGCGCCCACCAGCCGGATAAGATGACCGGTCACATTGCGCACCTGACCAAATTAAGACGACCGGTCATATTGCGGCACCAGCCCAGTAAGATGACCGGTCATATTGCGCCCCAATCAACTCGAGACGACCGGTCACATTGCGGCCACATTGCGGCTCAACCAAGCCGAGACGACCGGTCATATTGCGCGCCCCACCACATTGAGACGACCGGCCAGCTCCTCCCCCAACGCGAACGGCGGGCGCCCCCACCAGGGGAACGCCCGCCGTCGGCGATGCGGAAACGCTCAGTCGTGGCTGGGCGCGGCGGTGTGGTACTCGAACAGCAGCCCACCCACCATGATCAGCACAGCCACCAGGCCGAGCACGATCAGCCAGATGTGGAAGAAGGCCATCGCCACGCCGGTGAAGGCGGCCGCGGCGGCCAGGCCGACCGGCCAGTAGCTGCCCGGGCTGAAGAAGCCCAGCTCGCCGGCGCCGTCGGCGATCTCGGCGTCGTCCACGTCCTCGGGGCGGGGCTCGATCCGGCGGGCGATGAACCGGAAGTAGGTGCCGCACAGCAGGGTCAGGCCGCCGGTGAGGACCAGCGCCACCGTGCCCACCGGCTCCTTGGCCCAGAAGCCGTAGACGACCGCGGCCACGAAGCAGAAGATCGTGATGAACTCGAAGATCCGCGCTTCGACCTTCATGATTCCCTCAACTCCAGTTCTGCGCTGCTCACCAGGGTGGTCACCGGTCCCCGCCCGAAGGCTTCCGGGAGGTGCGGCTGGTGTCGAACGGCTTGGTCCTGATCGCCTGCGGGGCGCACCACTCGCCGCACTTGAGCTCGGTGAGCGCCTCGGCCGCGGTGTACGGCTTGCCGGTGGCCGGGTTCAGCTTGGTGCGCAGCTGCATGTACCGGTCGAAGACCTGCGGCTGGAGTGCCCGCACCTCGAAGTTCATCACCGCGTGGTAGGTGCCGCACAGCTCGGCGCAGCGGCCGACGAAGGCGCCTTCGTGGTCGATGGAGTTCTGGAAGACGTTGTCCTGGCTGTTCTTCTGCGGGAACGGGATGGTGTCCCGCTTGAAGTTGTACTCCGGCACGAAGAAGGAGTGGATGACGTCCTTCGACTCGATCGTGTAGCGGACTTCCTTGGTCGCCGGCAGCACCAGCAGCGGGATCTCGGTGCTCGAGCCCGTGGTCCGGACCGTCTGGCCGTCCGGGGTCTTGAACTCGGGGTACTCGAACTCCCAGTTCCACTGGAAGGCCCACACCTTGACGTTGACGTCCGGTGTCTTGTCCTTGTTGGTGACCACGTTCTGCGCGTGCGTGGCGAAGACGAACAGCACCACGATGATGACCATCGGGAGTCCGATGAGCACGAACTCCAGCGGCCCGTTGTACTGGAACTGGCGCGGGAACTCCTCGGACTTCTTCCGGTGGAAGATGATCGACCAGAAGATCAGCGCCCACACGATCACGCCGACGACCAGCGCGGCGATCACGGACCAGGTCCACAGCTGACGCATCGCCTCGGCCTGCGGGGTTACCCCCTTCGGCCACCCGAAACGCAGCACTTCCTCGGCGGAGCAGCCGCTGGCCGCGACGCCCACCAGGCTGACCAGGCCGGTGACCTTGGCCAGCCGCGCTGCCCGGTTGCCCTCCTTGCGGCCCACTGCTCGCTGCCTCCTCGTGACAGGCTGGAAAACGGTCCCGGCCGCCCGCGCACCAGCGCGGTTGACCTGCCGTCGCAATCAGTTCGGGACTCTAGCCCAGCACTAGCCTGCCTACCCGTTCGGGGTGAGCCGAACACGTGCGTGTCGGCGGGCATACTGGGCGCCGACGTCGTCGACATGAGAGGTGCGCGAGAAGCGTGTGCGGCCTGCTTGGACTGGTGTGTTCCGCCCAGAACAACAACGCGAACATCGGCACGGCTGTCGGCAGCGTTGCGAGGGCGCTCCAGTGCCAGCGCCACCGTGGTCCCGACGAGAGTGACACCTGGCACAACAACGACGTGGTCTTCGGCTTCAACCGGCTGTCGATCATCGACGTGGAGCGTTCCCACCAGCCGTTGCACTACGCGAACGGGCGCTACACGATCCTGTTCAACGGCGAGATCTACAACTACCTGGAGCTGCGCGCGGAGCTGCGGGACAAGTTCGGCGCGGAGTTCGCCACCGACGGCGACACCGAGGCCATCGTGGCCGCGTACCACCACCTCGGCCCGTCCATGGTCGGCCGCCTGCGCGGCATGTTCGCCTTCATGATCTGGGACGCGGAGAAGCGGGTCGTCTTCGGCGCGCGGGACCCCTTCGGCATCAAGCCGCTGTTCTACGCGGCCGGTCCGGGCGGGGTGGCCTTCGCCAGCGAGAAGAAGAGCCTGCTCGACCTGGCCCCTGCGCTGGGCCTCTCGCCCAAGCTGGACCAGGCCGCGCTGCAGCACTACCTGATCCTGCAGTACGTGCCGGAGCCGGAGACGCTGCACACCACGATCCGCCGGATCGAGTCCGGCACCTCCTTCACCGTCTCCCCCGGCGGCCAGGTGGTGACCGAGCGGTACTTCCAGCCGACCTTCGCCCCGCGCCCGATCACCACCAGCTCCGAGGCCGGTCAGCTGTACCGGGACATCGCGGGCGTCATGCGCGACTCGGTGGCCAAGCACATGCGCGCCGACGTGACCGTGGGCGCCTTCCTCTCCGGCGGCATCGACTCCACCGCGATCGCCGCGCTGGCCAAGGAGCACAACCCGGACCTGATCACCTTCACCACCGGGTTCGAGCGCACCGGCTACTCCGAGGTGGACGTGGCCGCGGAGTCCGCGGCCGCGATCGGGGTCAAGCACGTGGTCCGCACCGTCTCCGCGGAGGAGATGATGCAGGCCCTGCCGCTGATCACCTGGTACCTGGACGACCCGGTGGCCGACCCGGCGCTGGTGCCGCTGTGGTTCATCGCCCGCGAGGCCCGCCAGCACGTGAAGGTGGTGCTCTCCGGCGAGGGCGCGGACGAGCTCTTCGGCGGCTACACGATCTACCGCGAGCCGCTGTCGCTGGCCCCGTTCGAGAAGGTGCCCGGCGCGCTGCGCTCGGTCATGGGCAAGGTCTCCAGCCGCATCCCGGAGGGCGTGCGCGGCAAGGACCTGCTCCGCCGGGGCGCGCTGGCCCTGGAGGACCGCTACTACGGCAACGCGCGCATCTTCCGCGACGACCAGATCCAGCAGGTGCTGCGCACGCACGACCCGCGCATCTCGCACACCGACGTGACCGCCCGCTGGTACCGCGACTCGCTGGCCTGGGACCCGGTCACCCGGATGCAGCACATCGACCTGTTCACCTGGCTGCGCGGCGACATCCTGGTCAAGGCGGACAAGATGACCATGGCCAACTCGCTGGAGCTGCGGGTGCCGTTCCTGGACCCCGAGGTCTTCCGGGTGGCCGCGCGCATCCCGCAGGACCAGAAGATCACCAGGGAGACCACCAAGTTCGCCCTGCGCCAGGCCATGCACGGCATCGTGCCCGCGCACGTGCTCAACCGGCGCAAGCTGGGCTTCCCGGTCCCGGTCCGGCACTGGCTCAAGGACGAGATGCACGACTGGGCCCGCGACATCGTGCACCAGTCCCTCACCGACGACCTGATCAACAAGAACGCGGTGCTGCGCATCCTGGAGGAACACCGCTCCGGCCTGCTCGACCACAGCCGCCGGATCTGGGCGCTGCTGGTGTTCATGCTGTGGCACGGCATCTTCGTGGAACGCCGCATCACGGTGCAGGTCCCGGAACCGCACTACCCGGTCAAGCTCTGACCGCGACGATCTCCTGCGGCTGGCGGGATCCCATCTCCGACGAGGAGATGACCGATCTCGTCCAGTCGCACGGAGGCCAGGCCGAGGCCGGCTGGTGGCACCGGGTCAAGCGGCACAGCCTCGGCTGGGTGGGCGCCAGGGACGGTGCGGGCCGGAGCGGGCGCGGGTGGCGGGCTGCGAATGGCTGCACGTGGACTTCGAGCCGCGGTTGCGGCGCTTCTACCTCGACGCCTGCGGCTTCCGCCCCACCGAAGCAGGGCTCATCCGCTTGACCCAGGGGCCCTGACCCGACGAGCCCGATTCCGTCGCCGCGAGATTGTCGGTGGGTCCGCGTAGCCTCCGATCCGTCAGTGACCCACATCACTTCGGAGGACGCCGTGCCTGAGGAACAGGTGGTGCTCGCCGTCGGCACCCGCAAGGGGCTGTGGCTGGCCACCAGCGAGAACGACCGGGTGGACTGGACCTGGTCCGGGCCGCACCACGCGATGACCGAGGTCTACGCGGTGGCCGTGGACACCCGCCGGGACCCGCCCCGCCTGCTGGCCGGCGTGGCCAGCGAGCACTTCGGGCCCAGTGTGGCCACCAGCGACGACCTCGGCGCCAGCTGGCAGGAGCCGGACCACCCGCCGGTGGCCTTCCCCGAGGACACCGGGACCTCGCTGGAGCGGGTCTGGCAGCTGGCCGCGGGGCCGGCGGACCAGCCGGAGGTGGTCTACGCGGGCACCCAGCCCTCGGCGCTGTTCCGGTCCACCGACGGCGGGCGCACCTACGACATGGTGCGGGGGCTGTGGGACCACCCGCACCGCGAGCAGTGGGGCGCGGGCTACGGCGGGCAGGCGGTGCACTCGATCCTGCCGCACCCGACCGACCGGGCGCAGGTCACCGTGGCCATGTCCACCGGCGGGGTGTACCGCACCGAGGACGGCGGGACCAACTGGTCGCCGAGCAACTCCGGCATCAAGGCCTACTTCCTGCCCGACCCGTACCCGGAGTTCGGCCAGTGCGTGCACAAGATCGCCCGCAACCCCGCCGAGCCGGACCGGCTGTTCCTGCAGAACCACCACGGCGTGTACCGCAGCGAGGACGGCGGCGCGCACTGGACCTCCATCGCCGACGGGCTGCCCAGCGACTTCGGCTTCCCGATCGCGGTGCACCCGCACCGGCCGGAGGTGGTCTACGGCTTCCCGCTCACCGCCGACGCCAACCGGTTCCCGCCGGACGGGGCCTGCCGGGTGTACCGCAGCGAGGACTCCGGCGACAGCTGGACCGCGCTGACCAAGGGCCTGCCGCAGCAGAACTTCTGGACCACGGTGCTGCGGGACGCGCTGTGCGTGGACGACGCGGACGTGCCCGGGGTGTACTTCGGCTCCCGCTCCGGCGAGGTCTACGCCAGCCGGGACGAGGGCGGCAGCTGGCAGCGGATCATCGAGCACCTGCCGGACGTGCTGAGCGTGCGCGCGGCCGTGATCCGGCGGTGAGCCCGATGCGTGTCACCGTGCTGGTGCCCGGCGTGCTGCGCCCGAGCGCGGGCGGCGCCGCCACCCTCGAGCTCGACCTGCCGGAGCAGACGACCCTCGGCGGCGCGCTGGACGTGCTGGCCGCGGACCACCCGGCGCTGAACCGGCGGCTGCGCACCGAGCAGGGCACGCTGCGCCGCTACGTGAACTTCTACGTCAACGGCGAGGAGTGCCGCAGGCTCAACGGCCCGGACACCCCGCTGCCCCCTGGCGCGGAGATCCAGGTGATCCCCTCCGTGGCGGGCGGCTGATGCCGCACACCCTGACCGAGGCACTGGCCGTGGCGACCGACTGGCTCACCGGGCACGCCGCCGGAGAGCCCGGGTTCGGCGGCGCGTACCTGGCGGGTTCGGCGGCCTCGCTGGCGCCGGAGGCGGTGCTGCCCGCGAGCTCCGACCTGGACCTGATGGTGGTGACCGGGGCCGGGGAGCCGCCGAAGCCGGGCAAGTTCCGCTACCGGGGCCGACCCCACCGGCAGGCTGCGCGCGTTGCAGGCCGCGGTGGCCGCGGACTTCGCCGCACCGCGCTGGGTCCGCCGCCGCTGCGCGCACGCCGAGGCCCGCATCCGGGCCGGGCTGGACGCGGCCCGCGCGACGGCGCCCTGGCCGGACCGGGTGCTGCGGTGGCTGTTCGCGACCGGGGTGAGCACGCACGTGCTGCTCACCGCGGCGCTGGGCTGCGCGCACCTGACCCCCGAACGGGTCCGGGAGCACATCGGCGCGCTGACGGTGATCTTCGATGAGACCAGTCAGGTGGTCGAAGCCGCCGCGAGCGAGGCGGTCCCGCTGGCCTTCTACGCCAGCGGCCTCAGCCGGGCGGCGCGCACGAGCTGATCGACGCCGGACTGCACCGCGAGGCGGTGTTCTGGCTGGTCGCGACCTATGCCCGCGCGCTGACCATCCTCGGCCGGGACGGCGACGAGGCGTTCACCGCGCTGCTGGCCGACCTCGGCAACAGTGGTCCGGCCGACCTGCACACGCAGATCGGCCGGACCGAGGAGTTCCTGCCCCGCCTCGCCGACATGCGGGAGGCAGTGCTGACTAGTTCTTGAACGCCTTGGCGATGTCCGCGGCGGCGTCCGCGCCGTAGGCGCTGGTGAGGCGGGTCAGCGCGGACTCGCGGTCGAAGACCCACTCCTGCGGGCCGTCCACCTCCAGCACCAGCACCGCGATCAGCGAGCCGAGCTGCGCGGCCCGCTCCAGCGGCAGGCCGGCGGAGATGCCGGCCAGGAAACCGGCGCGGAAGCCGTCGCCGATGCCGGTCGGGTCGGCCTTGTGCGTCTCGGGCACGGCGGGCACGTGCAGCGAGGCGGGCAGGCCCTTGCCGACCAGCTCCACGCCCTTCTCGCCGAGGGTGGTGATGCGCAGCTCGACGTGGTCCAGGACCTCTTCCTCGGACCAGCCGGTCTTCTGCAGCAGCAGCTGGAGCTCGTAGTCGTTGGTGAACAGGTACTTCGCCCCGATGACCAGCTGCTTGGCCTGCTCGCCGTCCATCCTGGCCAGCTGCTGGGAGGGGTCGGCGGCGAAGGCGAGGCCCCGCTGCCTGGACTCCTCGGAGTGCCGCAGCATGGCCTCCGGGTCGTTCGGGCTGACCAGGACCAGCTCGAGGCCGCCGACCTTGTCGATGATCGGGCCCAGCTCGATGTTGCGGGCCTCGGCCATCGCACCGGCGTAGAAGGAGGCGATCTGGTTCATGTCGTCGTCGGTGGTGCAGACGAACCGGGCGGTGTGCTTCACCTCCGAGGTGTGCACGCCCGAGCAGTCGACACCGTGCCGCTCCAGCCAGGAGCGGTAGTCGGCGAAGTCGGCGCCCACCGCGCCGACCAGGACCGGCGAGTAGCCGAGCACGCCCATGCCGAAGGCGATGTTGGCCGCGATTCCCCCACGGCGGACGGTCAGGTCATCCACCAGGAAGCTCAGCGACACCCGGTCCAGGCGGTCGGCGACCAGTTGGTCGGTGAACCGGCCGGGGAAGTGCATCAGGTGGTCGGTGGCGATGCTTCCAGTCACAGCGACAGGCACGTACTGCGCTCCCTATGAGACGACTGCTGGTAGGCCATCGTCACCCATTCCGGTCGCAGACGGCCGGAGCCGAAGACTACTTGGTGGTAAGGCTGTCGCACATCAATCAGCGGTCCTAACGTCCTCGATGTGACGATTCCGGACGCCAGCACCCTGGCTGAGCTGATCGACGACTGCGCCGAGATCCCGCCCGCCCTGCGCTCGTCGGAGCACCTGCTGCCATTGCCGCGGAACCAGGCATCGTGGCAGGTCAACGAGGTGTGCACGGCGCAGGTCCGCGATATGGACGACTACGGCGCCTGAGCTCGCGGACACGAAAAAGGACCGCGGAGAACTCCGCGGTCCCGTTTTTCGCGCCCCTGGGCTACCAGCAGAACTAGTGGAAAGAATCACCACAGGCGCAGGAGCCACCGGCGTTGGGGTTGTCGATGGTGAAGCCCTGCTTCTCGATGGTGTCGACGAAGTCGATCACGGCGCCTTCCACGTAGGGCACGCTCATCCGGTCCACCGCGACCTTGAGGCCGCCGAAGTCACGGAAGGCGTCCCCATCGAGGGTCCGCTCGTCGAAGAACAGCTGGTAGCGCAGGCCGGCACAGCCACCAGGCTGGACGGCGATGCGCAGGTGCATGTCGTCTCGACCCTCCTGGTCGAGCAGCGCCTTCGCCTTGCTGGCAGCGGCGTCGGTCAGCGTGACGCCGTGCGTCTGCGCTTCGGTCGCCGTGGTGTTCTCGGCGGTCATGGTTCTCCCTACGAGGTCGGCGCTCGGGCCCGTACCGTAGCTGCAACGCAGCCCTGAGCCGGGATGTTCCCGTACTCCTATGGTTGCACAGCAATGTCTCCGCGTTAGTTCTGTGGGCTCCGCCACTGGCCGGCCACGCGCTCGGCCAGACCGCTCAGCCCACCGGCCGGTTCGGCCATCGCCTCGGCCACCGAACCGACGTGCTCGGTGACCGAGTACGACTCCTCGACCCCGGCCGCGCCGGCCTCGCGGCGGCCCACGCTCACCTGACCGGCGAGCACCAGGCAGGGCACCCCGCGCTCGGCCGCGCCCGCGGCCACCCGACTGACCAGCTTGCCGCGCAGGGACTGCCAGTCGAAGCTGCCCTCGCCGGTGAGCACCAGCCCCGCGGAGTCCAGCGCCGCGTCCAGCTGGCTGAGCCGCCGGACCAGGTCCGCGCCGGAGTCCACGGTCGCGCCCAGCGCCAGCAGCGCGCCACCCAGCCCGCCTGCCGCGCCCGCTCCGGCCAGCCCGGCGACGTCGGCGTCCAGCTCCTCCAGCAGCACCTCCGACCAGCGGGTCAGCGCCTGGTCCAACTGCTCGACCTCTTCTGGGCTCGCGCCCTTCTGCGGGCCGAAGACGTGCGCCGCGCCGGTCGGGCCGAGCAGCGGGTTGTCCACGTCGGAGGCGGCGACCAGCCGCAGCTCACCCAGGTCCGGCCGACCGGCCAGCCCCGCGCAGTCCACCAGCGCCGCGCCGCCGTCGGGCAGCGGCGCGCCCAGCGCGTCCACCGGCCCCGCGCCCAGCGCGGCGAACAGGCCCGCGCCGCCGTCGGTGGTGGCCGAGCCGCCCAGCCCGACCACCGCGGTGCGCATCCCGGCGCGCACCGCGTCCAGCAGCAGCTCACCCACCCCACGGGTGGTGGCCGCGCCTGCCGCGCGTTCGGCCTTGGGGACCAGGTGCAGTCCCGCCGCCTGCGCGGACTCGATGTATGCGGTGCCCTCGTGCGCCAGCCACACGGCGGTCACCGGCTCGCCGCGCGGCCCGGTGACCTCGACCGTGTGCAGCTCGCCCCCGAGGGCGGTGTGCAGCACGTCCACGAAACCGGGGCCGCCGTCGGCGAGCGGACGAAGGAGGAGCTGGTCGGCGGGCGAACCCCGCCGCCACCCCTCGGCGATGGCCTCGGCCGCCTCGTTCGCGGTGAGGGTCCCGCCGAAACAGTCAGGGGCGATGAGCACCACTCGCCCTGAGTTGTCCGTCATAACGGCGGACGGTACTCGGCCCGTTTTGCCCCTGCCCTACCCTGTTTGCGTGAGGTTCCTCCGTCGCAACAGCACCGAGTCAGCCACGGCGCCCGAAGAGCAGGCGTCCTCGGCCGAGATCGCCGAGCCCATCGAGGGCGAGAAGGCGCGCACGCCGGGCAAGGGCCGGGCGACGCCGAAGCGCCGTGAGGCCGAGGTGCGCAAGCGCGGACCGGTCCCGCCGCCGCCGCGCACCCAGCGCGAGGCACTGCGCCGCGCCAAGGGCAACAAGGAGGACCGGCGCAAGGCCGCGGCCATCCGCCGCGAGCGGATGAACGCCGGCGACGACGCCTACCTGATGCCCCGCGACCGCGGCCCGGCCAGGGCGTACGTGCGGGACCTGGTGGACTCGCGGCGCAACCTGATGGGCCTGTTCATGCCGCTGGCCATCATCGTCTTCGTCTCCATCCTCACCCCGTCCCCGATGATCAAGCAGTACGCCAGCCTGTTCTGCATGTTCATGCTGCTGTCGATGATCATCGAAGGCGTGGTGCTGGGCCGCCTGGTGACCAGGAAGGTCCGCGAGCGCTTCCCGCAGGACACCAGCCGCGGCTTCGGCCTTGGCTGGTACGCCTTCACCAGGGCCACCCAGATCCGCAAGCTCCGCATGCCCAAGCCAAGGGTGAAGCCCGGCGACGCGGTCTGACCAGTCAGCCAACTCCTTAGCGGGGCGAACGAACCGCGCCTAGGATCTTCGTTATGGAGTTTCGACGTCTCGGTCGCAGCGGCCTGTCGGTCAGCGAGATCTCGTACGGCAACTGGATCACCCACGGTTCCCAGGTCGAGGAGGAGCAGGCGCACGCGTGTGTGCGGGCCGCTCTCGACGCGGGCATCACCACCTTCGACACCGCCGACGTCTACGCCAACACGGCCGCGGAGTCGGTGCTGGGCCGGGCGCTGGCCGGGCAGCGGCGGGAGGGCCTGGAGATCTTCACCAAGGTCTTCTGGCCGACCGGTCCCGGCGGGCCCAACGACAAGGGCCTGGGCCGCAAGCACATCATGGAGGCGGCGCACGGTTCGCTGAAGCGGCTGGGCACCGACTACCTGGACCTGTACCAGGCGCACCGGTTCGACACCACGGTGCCGCTGGAGGAGACCATGCTGGCCTTCGCCGACCTGGTGCGGCAGGGCAAGGTGCTCTACATCGGGGTCTCGGAGTGGAACGCCGAGCAGATCAGCAGGGGCGCGGCGCTGGCCCGTGAGCTGAACGTGCCGTTCGTGTCCAACCAGCCGCAGTACTCGATGCTGTGGCGGGTGATCGAGTCCCAGGTGGTGCCCGCCTCCGAGCGGGAGGGCCTCAGCCAGATCGTCTGGTCGCCGATCGCGCAGGGCGTGCTCACCGGCAAGTACCAGCCGGGCGCGGCCCCGCCAGCCGGTTCGCGGGCCACCGATGAGCGGGGCGGCGGCTTTGTCAGCCGGTTCCTGCGCGATGACCTGCTCACCGCGGTGCAGAACCTGCGGCCGCTGGCCGAGGAGGCCGGGCTGAGCATGGCGCAGCTGGCGGTGGCCTGGGTCCTGCAGAACCCGAACGTGGCCTCGGCGATCATCGGCGCGACCCGGCCGGAGCAGGTCCAGGAGAACGTCAAAGCGGCCGGGGTCACCCTGGAGCCCGAGCTGCTGAAGAAGATCGACGAGGTGCTGGACGGGTTCGTGGAGACCGACCCGCGGCGCACCGCCGTCGCCTAGCCGCGTGGGTCTGCGCCCGGCTAGTCGGCTGGGCGCAGGCTCATCGGCCCGTAGACCTCGTCCTCGCCGTCGAAGAGCCGGACCTGCTCGATCCCGGCCTCGGCCAGCTCGGCCCACTCCGCGCTGAACCAGGCCTCGGCCTCGTCCTGGTCGGCGAACTCCAGCGCCGGACCGTCCACCGCGCTGCCAGCCGAGTCCTCGTAACGCCACCGGTACGCCATGCGGCAACGGTAACGTGATCGCCGAGGCCGGAGCAGGAGGAGCGAGCAGTGACGCGACGCACGCTGGTGCTGGGCGGCGCGCGCTCCGGCAAGTCCGCGCACGCCGAAGGACTGCTGCCCGCCGATGCCGCCACCTACGTCGCCACCGCCCGCCGCGATCCGGCCGACGCGGACTGGGAGGCCCGCATCGCCGAGCACGTGCGCCGCCGCCCGGCGAGCTGGCGCACGGTGGAGTGCGGCGAGCAGCTGCCAGAGCTGCTTTCCCAAGCCACACAAGGAGATCCGCCGATCCTGGTGGACGACCTGGCCACCTGGCTGACCGGCCTGCTGGACGACGCCGGAGCCTGGGAGGGCGGTCCGGAGACGCTGGCACCGGTGCGGGCGCGGGGCGAGGCGCTGCGCGCGGCGGTGGCGGACTGCGCCGCGCCGGTGGTGCTGGTGTCCGCGGAGGTCGGCCTCGGCGTCGTGCCCGCGACCCGTTCTGGCAGGCTCTTCCGTGACGAGCTGGGCAGGCTGAACGCCCGGCTCGCCGAGGTGTGCGACGAGGTTGTGCTGCTCGTCGCCGGTGTCCCGCTGAAGCTGCGCTGACGGAGGTTTCCCCAGTGGACGAGGTTGTCCAGTTCCCGCCGGTGGCGCCACCGGACGCGCAGGCCCGCCGTGACGCCGAGGCGCGCCAGGCGCAGCTGACCAAACCCGCCGGTTCGCTGGGCAGGCTGGAGCAGCTCGGCGTGTGGCTGGCGGCCTGCCAGGGCGAGTGCCCGCCGCGGCCGCTGACCCGGCCGAGGGTGGTCGTCTTCGCCGGGGACCACGGCATCGCCCGGCACGGCGTCTCGGCCTACCCGAGCGAGGTCACCGCGCAGATGGTCGGCGGCTTCCTGGCCGGCACGGCCGCGGTGAACGTGCTCGCCGAGACCGCGGGCGCGACCGTCCGGGTCGAGGACCTGTCGGTGGACGCCGACACCGCGGAGTCGGTGTCCGGGCACAAGATCCGCCGTTCCTCCGGCGTCATCGACCGCGAGGATGCGCTCAGCAGCGCCGAGGTGGTGGCCGCGCTGGCCGCGGGCCGGGCGATCGCGGACGAGGAGGTGGACCGGGGCGCGGACCTGCTCATCGCGGGCGACATGGGCATCGGCAACACCACCCCCGCCGCGGTGCTGATCGCCGCGCTGACCGGCAGCGAGCCGGTGGCCGTGGTCGGCCGCGGCACCGGCATCGACGACCACGGCTGGATGCGCAAGACCGCCGCCATCCGGGACGCGCTGCGCCGCGCCCGCCCGGTCAGCGCCGACCCGATCGGCCTGCTGCGCACCAGCGCGGGCGCGGACATCGCCGCGATGGCCGGTTTCCTGGCCCAGGCGGCGATCCGGCAGACCCCGGTGCTGCTGGACGGCGTGGTGGTCGGCGCGGCCGCGATGGTGGCCGAGGAACTGGCCCCCGGCGCCCGCGAGTGGTGGCAGGCGGCCCACCGCTCGGTCGAACCGGCCCACTCGATCGTGCTGGAACACCTGGACCTCACCCCGCTGCTGGAGTTCAAGCTGCGCCTGGGCGAGGGCTCCGGCGCGGTCGCCGCGCTGCCGCTGCTGACCATGGCAGGCCGCGTGCTGGCCGAGATGGCCACCTTCGAGGAAGCGGGCATCTCCGGCCCGAGCGACACCCCGCTGACGCCGCCCGCGGTCGAAGCGGTGGCCGCCACCGCCGCGGGCCTGGCCGCCACGGTCGCCAAGGCGGCCAGTGACGGCACGCCGGACACCAGCGCGGCCAGCTACGGCTACGGGCACGGCCACACCGCCACCCAGGCGGCTGACGAACCCCGCGACAGCCCGGCCGACACGTCCTACCGCGCCGCGCCCCCGGCCGCCCCCGCCATCACGGTCGCCCCGCCGGAAGACCTGTGACGCCCAGCCACACCCCGGAGCCCGGCCGCCCCGAGTCGCCCAGCCACACCACCGTGCCCGGCCGCCCCGGGCCGCCCGGCCCTGACGCTGCCCAATGACCGCCGGCCTCCGCCTGGCGCTGTCCTGGCTCACCGTGCTGCCGGTGCGCACCGGCCCGGTCGACGCCGCCGTGGCCCGCACCGCGATCGCGGTGGCCCCCCTCGCCGGTCTGCTGCTCGGCGCGGCGGCCACCGCGGTCCTGTTCGCCCTGACCTGGCTGGGCGCTCCCGGTCTGCTCGCGGGTCTGCTGGTGGTCGGCCTGCTCGCGCTGGCCACCCGCGGCATGCACCTGGACGGCCTGGCCGACACCGCCGACGGCCTCGGCTGCTACGGCCCGCCGGAGCGCGCCCTCGCGGTCATGCGGGACGGCTCCGCTGGCCCGTTCGCCGTGGTCACCCTGATCGTGGTGCTGGGCGCGCAGGCGGTGAGCCTGTCCGCGATCGCCGGGACCGGGCGCTGGGGCGCGGTGGTGGTCGCGCTGGCCGCCGGCCGCGCCGCCTTCGCCTGGTGCTGCCGCCACGGCGTGCCCGCCGCCCGGCCCGAGGGACTGGGGGCGCTGGTCGCGGGCTCCCAGCCGGTCGCGGTGCCGATCGCCTGGACCGCGTTCCTCACCGTGGCCGCCGCGGCCGCCACCTACGACCGGCCCTGGCTCGGGCCGATCGGGGTGCTGCTGGCGGTGGGCGTGGTGCTGCTGCTGGTGCGGCACGTGCGGAAGCGGTTCGGCGGGGTCACCGGGGACGTGCTGGGCGCGGCGGCGGAGATCACCGTGCTGCTGGTGCTCGCGCTCGCCGCGTTCCGCTAGCGGCGGTCGCGCCCGCGCTGGCCAGCACCACCAGCCCGATCGCGGCCAGCTGCCACCAGCCCAGCTCCTGTCCCAGCACCAGGAACCCGGCCAGTGCGGCCAGTGCCGGGTTCAGGCTCATCATGATCCCGAACGCCCCGGCGGGCAGCCGGCGCAGCGCGAGCAGGTCCATCGAGTACGGCACCGCCGAGGCCAGCAGCCCCACCAGCAGGCCCAGCGCCAGGTTCCCCGGCCGCACCAGCTCAGCCCCGGCCGCGCTGATCCCCAGTGGCAGCACCGCGACCGCGCCCACCGCCGCGCCCAGCGCCAGGCCCTCCATGCCGCTGAATGCCTGGCCCAGGTGGCGGGTGAGCAGGATGTAGGCCGCCCAGCAGGCCGCGCCGGCCAGCGCGAACAGCACGCCTACCGCGTCCGCACCGTCCAGGCCGCTGCCCAGCAGCAGGACGCCGGCGCCGGCCAGCGCGGCCCAGAGGAAGTCGAGCTTGCGGCGGGACAGGGCCAGCGCCAGGGTCAGCGGGCCGAGGAACTCGAAGGTGATCGCCGCGCCCAGCGGCAGGCGCTGGATGGACAGGTAGACGCAGACGTTCATCACGGCCATCACCAGGCCGAACAGCGTGATGGTCCGCCAGTCGCGGCGGGAGCGGCCGCGCAGCGCCGGGCGGGCCAGCGCCAGCAGCAGCACGGCCGCGCCGGCCAGGCGGAGGGTGACCACGCCGAGCGGGCCCAGCGCCGGGTACAGGCTCACCGCCAGCGCGGCGGAGAACTGCACCGAGCTCATCCCGACCAGGATCAGCGCCACCCCGTGCAGGCGGGCGCCGAGCTGGTCGGCCGGGGCCAGGGTCGCGGTCACGGCACTGAGCCTAGGTAGCCGGCGGCGAACCCGGAAATGCTTATCACGCAGCGGTTATGCTTGGCGGTAATGGACGTCGAGCTGCGTCACTTCCGGTGCTTCCTGGCCATCGCGGAGGAGGGCTCGGTGACCGCGGCCGCCGCGCGGCTGCACCTCACCCAGCCCGCGGTCTCGCGCACCCTCGGCCAGCTGGAGCAGCGGCTCGGCCGGCGACTGGTGGACCGCTCCACCCGGCACCTGCGACTGACCGCCGACGGGGAAGCGTTCGCGGGCAAGGCCCGCGCAGTGCTCGCCGCGGTGGCCGCCGCCCTCGACCCCGGCCCGGAACCACCACTGCGCCTGGGTTACGCCTGGGCCGCGGCCGGTCCGCACACCACCGCGATCCTGCGCGCCTGGCGGGAGCGGCGGCCCGAGGTGCCGCTGGAGATCCGCCGGTTCGACGAGCGGACCGCCGGCCTGAGCCGGGGCGAGGTGGACGTGGCCCTGCTCCGGCACCAGCTCGACGACCCGCGGCTGGACAGCGCCGCGCTCTACACCGAGGCCCGCTTCGCCGCGGTGGCCGCCGACCACCCGCTGGCCACCCGGTCCGAGCTGACCCTGCGCGAGCTGAGCGGACTGCCGCTGGCGCGCAACGAGCTCTCCGGCACCACCACCCCCGAGCTGTGGCCGCCGGACGCGCCACCGGGGGAGACCGTGCGGGTGCACAACGTGGACGAGTGGCTCACCGTGATCGCGGCGGGCCGGGCCGTCGGCGTCACCGCGGACGGCACCCGGCACCACCACATGCACGCGGGCGTGGCCTACGTGCCGCTGTCCGGGGTGCCGCCGGTGACGGTGCACCTGGCCTGGCCCGCCGAGCACCGGCACCCGCGGCTCGCCGAGTTCCTCGCGCTCACCAGGGAGATCGTCCGCGGTTAGCCGAGCTTGGTCATCCAGCCGTGCGCGTCGGTCCCGCCGGTCTGGATGCCGGTCAGCGCGGCCCGCAGCTTCATGGTCAGCTCGCCCGGCTCGCCCCCGTTGACCAGGAACTCGCCACCGGCGTGCTTGACCCGGCCGACCGGCGTGATCACCGCGGCGGTGCCGCAGGCGAAGACCTCGGTCAGCTCGCCGGAGTCGACCTTCTTCTCCCACTCCTCGGTGGAGAACCGCCGCTCCTCCACCGCGTAACCCAGGTCGGCGGCCAGGGTCAGCAGCGAGTCGCGGGTGATGCCGGGCAGCAGCGCGCCGCTGAGCTCCGGGGTGACCACGCGGGCGTTCTCGCCCTCGCCGAGGACGAAGAACAGGTTCATCCCGCCCATCTCCTCCACCCACCGGCGCTCCACCGCGTCCAGCCACACCACCTGGTCGCAGCCCTGCTCCGCGGCCTGGGCCTGGGCGAGCAGGGACGCGGCGTAGTTGCCGGCGAACTTGGCCGCGCCGGTGCCGCCGGGCGAGGCGCGCACGTACTCGGTGCACAGCCACACGCTCACCGGCCGGACCCCACCGGCGAAGTAGGCGCCGGCCGGGGAGGCGATCAGCACGTACAGGTACTCCTTGGCCGGGCGCACACCCAGGCCCGCCTCGGTGGCGAACAGGAACGGCCGCAGGTACAGCGACTCGTCCTGCGCGGTGGGCACCCATGCCTTGTCGACGTCGAGCAGTTCGCGCACCGAGCCGAGGAACAGCTCGTCCGGCAGCTCCGGCATGGCCAGCCGCTGCGCCGAGGCGCGCAGCCGGGCCGCGTTGGCCTCCGGCCGGAACGAGGCGATCGAGCCGTCCGGCTGGCGGTAGGCCTTGAGGCCCTCGAAGATCGCCTGCCCGTAGTGCAGCACCATGGCCGCCGGGTCGAGCGGGATGCTGCCGTAGGGCACCACCGCCGCGTCGTGCCAGCCCTGCTCGGGGTTCCAGCGGATGGTGACCATGTGGTCGGTGAAGTACTGACCGAAACCGGGCTTGGCCAGGATCTCGGCCCGCCGCTCCCCAGACGCGGGCTGGGGGTTCAGGCTACGGGTGAACGACACCGTTGACGTCATGGCAGCAGCGTAGTACTTCGTGTTGCCCCCGACCATCGTCATCCCAATGGTCGGACGACCTACTGTTCAGTCCACCCGGCCATTCCGGCCGGGTGGACTGACGTCTCACACCGCGGGCAGGCCCTCGGCGAGGTCCGCGGGCAGCACCGGCGCCGGCCACCCCGCACCGGGGGTGAAGTCGCACCAGCTGCCGTCGAAGGGGAACGCGCCCTGTTCGGCCAGCGCGATCATCCGCTCGCCCTCGGCCCGCAGCCGGCCCATCTGGGCCACACTGAACAGTCCGGCGGCGACCGCCTCCTCCGCCTCGTCCTCGTCCTTCCAGCACCAGGTCAGGTCCGGCTCGACCACCACGTCGAGCACCCCGTCCACCCGGTCCACGTAGTCCGCGCCCCGGCCCATCGGCAGCTCCAGGTTGACGTACCAGTGCCGGAAGCTGCCGTCGGCGTTGAAGAACCACCACACGCTGGACCAGGCGTGCTCGTCCACCAGACGCAGGTTGGAGTGGCCGTGCCAGCTGGAGAGCACCGGGATCCGCGGGATCCGGAAGCGCTCGGACAGCGGGGCCTCGCGCTGGTGGCGGCCGTCGGCCAGCCGGGTGGCGCGGACCCTGGTGCCGTCCGGGATCCAGCAGACCAGCTGGGCGCCGTCATCGCGGAGCACCCTGGCCGGGGTGACCGAGCCGAGGCTGCCGTCCAGGCGGCGGAAGCGGTAGAGGACCTCGTCGCCGGGCTGCCAGGTCATGGTCACCGACTCGGGTGGCGGCTGGGTGCGGGTCACCGGACGTGCGAGTCCACGAACGGGGGCTTCACGACCTCGCAGCGCAGCGAGCGGCCCCGGACGTCCAGGGTGACCTCGGCGCCGGGCTCCAGTCCGGCCGAGGTGTCCAGCAGGGCCAGCGCGATGCCGGTCTTCAGGGTCGGGGAGAACGTGCCGGAGGTGGTCTCGCCGACCTTCGCGCCGCCGCTGAGCACGGTCATCCCGGCCCTGGGCACGCCCCGGTCCAGCGCGCGCAGGCCGAACAGCTTGCGGGCCGGGCCGTTGGCGCGCTCGGCGGTCAGCGCCTCGCGGCCCCAGAACGCGGGCTTCTTCCAGCCCACCGCCCAGCCGGAACCGGCCTGCACCGGGCTGATCTCCAGGGACAGGTCCTGGCCGTGCAGCGGGTAGCCCATCTCGGTGCGCAGGGTGTCCCTGGCGCCGAGGCCACAGGCCCGGCCGCCGTGCTCAGCCGCGACCTCCAGCAGCTTCGCCCACAGCGCGGGGGCGTCGTCCCAGGCCGGGATCAGCTCGTAGCCGTGCTCGCCGGTGTAGCCGGTGCGGCAGATCCGCACCGTGCGGCCATTCCAGTCCGCGTCGGCGAAGGCCATGTAGTCCATGTCGCTGGGCAGGCCGAGCTCGGCGAGCACCTCGGCGGACTTCGGGCCCTGCACCGCGAGCACCGCGAAGCCGTCGTGCTGGCCGGTCACCGTGACGCCCTCGGGGGCGGCGGCCACCAGCAGCTCGACCACCTTGGCGGTGTTGGCCGCGTTCGGGACCAGGAACACCTCCTCCGGCGAGACCAGGTAGGCGATCAGGTCGTCCACCACGCCGCCGGAGTCGGTGCAGCACAGCGTGTACTGGGCCTTGCCGGGTGCGATCCGGCCCAGGTCGTTGGACAGGCTGGCGTTGACGAACTCGGCCGCGCCGGGACCGGCGACCAGGGCCTTGCCCAGGTGCGAGACGTCGAAGACGCCGACCGCCTCGCGCACCGCGGTGTGCTCGGCGACCACGCCGCCGTCGGTGTACTGGATCGGCATCTCCCAGCCGCCGAACGGCGCGAAGGTGGCGCCGAGGGCACGGTGTGACTCGTGCAGGGGGCTGGTGCGCAACGGGGTGTCAGTCACAAGGGGGAAGTTACCGCCATTGCCGGGTGATCATGGCGGCGACGCAGGATCCAGCCACGACCGTGACCAGCGTCGCCAGCAACAGCACCGGAGGCAGGCTCATCAGCAGCACCACGGACAGGCCAAGGCCCAGGCAGGCGGTGCGCATCGGCCAGGTGCGGTCCTCCACCAGCAGCAGCCGGGCCGCGGCGTTGGTGAAGGCGTAGTAGGTGAGCAGGCAGCAGGCCGCGAACTGGAGGGCGATCTCCGGGCTGAGCAGCAGCACCAGCCCGCCCGCGCCCGCGGCGGCCAGCAGCTGCGCCCGCCACGGCGACTTGCTCAGGCCCAGCGGGAGCTCACGGTTCCTGGACAGCGAGAGCAGCGCGCGGCGCAGGTCCACGCTGACGATCAGCGCCATCGCGCCCAGCGCCACCGCGGCGGCCGCGCTGATCAGTGGCAGCAGCACCGCGCCGTCGGCGGCCACCACCGCGTCCCGCAGCGGGGCCGGCGAGAGCGCCAGCCGGGCCGAGCCGAGCTGGCGCAGCGTGGCCCAGCCGAGCAGCAGGTAGAGCAGCGCGCCGAGGCCGATCACGAACGGGATGGCCAGGCGCACCTTGCGCTGCGGGTAGGCGCGGCCGTCCGCGGGCGAGGTGATCCGCTCGAAGCCGATCAGGCCGAAGAACACCACCGAGCCCGCGGTGAGCAGCATCCGCGGGTTGTCCGCGCCCGGCTGACCGCTCACCGGAACCACCTGTTCGGGTGGTGGCACGGTGAAGCAGACGATGATCACCACGACCAGCACCGCGACCACGAACCCGGTGACCGCCCAGCTCACCCAGCGCGGGGTGGCCAGGTTCGCCGAGCCGAGCGCCGCGGCCAGCACGATCACCGTCACCGCGGCCACCCAGGGCCGCGCCGGCATCAGGTACGCGCCGAAGGCCCCGGCCACCGCGGCCAGCGAGGCGAGCTTGCCGACCAGCAGCCCGGTGCCGGCCAGCCTGCCCGGCCAGCGGCCCAGGTGCTCCTTGGTGCAGGCATAACCGCTGCCGTAGCCCACGTAGGCGGCGGACTGGTCAGAAGTGGAGAACGCACTGCACAATGCCGCCAGCGCCGCGAGCAGCACGCCGACCAGCAGCCAGCGGCCGGCCGCCTCGGCAGCCGGGGCCAGCCCCACGAAGGCGCCCGCGCCGAGCATGCCGCCGAGGCCGAGCACCACCAGGTCGGGCACGCCGACCGCGTGACCGGATCCGGCCCGCGATGCTCGCTGTACGTCCAATGCCACCGACACACAGTATTCGGACTGTATTAAAGAGCGATAGCCGCCTTGGGGGCGGATAGCCCACTCGGATTAGCCTTCGGCAACACTGACCCAGGGAACTACACCGGGCCGGCGGCCAAGAAACCGCTTGCCGCGACAACGACGAACACACGCCGTCGCCGACCTCGACACGCGCAGCTCGGGCGGGACGGGATTAAGGAGCACACGTGACCGCGCCCAAGCTTGCGCTGATCGACAGCGATCCCAAGTCCGTCGCGACCGACGCGGTGGTCATCGGCACCGTCCAGGGATCCGACGGCGTGCTCCTCGCGCCGGGCGCCGAGCAGGTCGACGCCGCGTTCGACGGCGAGCTGAGCACCCTGTTGAGCGCTCTCGGCGCCACCGGCAAGGCCGATGAACTCGTCAAGCTGCCCGCCCGCGGCGCGCTGACCGCCCCGCTGGTGGTCGCGGTCGGCCTCGGCGCGATCGCCGCCGGGCAGGACGGCCCGAGCAGCGAGCAGGTCCGCAGGGCCGCCGGGGTGGCCGCCCGCGCGCTGGCCGGGGTGGCCAAGGCGACCGTGACGCTGTCCACTGTGGACCTGGGCGCCGCGGTGGAGGGTGTCGTGCTCGGCGCGTACGCCTTCACCGGCTACAAGTCCGACGCGGGCAAGGCGCCGCTGGCCAAGGCCGACTTCCTGGTCGCCGACGCCAAGGACAAGCACGCCAAGGCCGTGCTCAAGGCCAACACCGCGATCGCCGAGGCGGTCACCACCGCCCGCGACTTCGTCAACACCCCGCCCAACGACCTGTACCCGGCCTCCTTCGCCGAGCGCGCGGTCCAGCTCGCCGAGGCCGTCGGCCTCACCGTCGAGGTGCTGGACGAGAAGGCGCTGCGCAAGGGCGGCTTCGGCGGCGTGCTCGGCGTCGGCGGCGGTTCCTCCCGCCCGCCGCGGCTGGTGCGGCTGAGCTACCAGGGCCCGAAGGCGAAGAAGAAGGTCGCCCTGGTCGGCAAGGGCATCACCTTCGACACCGGCGGCATCTCGATCAAGCCCGCGCCCGGCATGGACGAGATGACCATGGACATGGGCGGCGCGGCCGCGGTGGTGGCCACCGTGGTGCTGGCGGCCAAGCTGAAGTACCCGCTGGAGGTCACCGCGACCGTGCCGATGGCGGAGAACATGCCCTCCGGCACCGCCTACCGCCCCGGCGACGTGCTGACCATGTACGGCGGCAAGACCGTCGAGGTGCTCAACACCGACGCCGAGGGCCGCCTCATCCTGGCCGACGCCATCGTGCGGGCCGGCGAGGACAACCCGGACTACCTGATCGAGACCTCCACCCTGACCGGCGCCCAGGTGGTCGCCCTGGGCAGGCGCACCGCGGGCATCATGGGCAGCGACGAGTTCCGCGACCGGGTGGCCGGCATCGCCCGCGCCACCGGCGAGGGCGGCTGGGCCATGCCCCTGCCGGAGGAGCTCCGCGCCGACCTGGACTCCCGCCTGGCCGACCTGGCCAACGTCTCCGGCCACCGCTGGGGCGGCATGCTGACCGCGGGCATCTTCCTGCGCGAGTTCGTGCCGGAGGGCGTGCAGTGGGCCCACCTGGACATCGCGGGCCCGGCCTACAACTCCAGCGGGCCGCACGGTTACACGCCGAAGGGTGGCACGGGCGTTCCGGTCCGGACCCTGGCGGCTGTGCTGGCCGACATCGCTGAGAACGGCTGACACATTGGCGCGCTCCGCGCGCGGGATTTTTCGCTCCTGAGTCGTGCGTTCGTGCCCCCGCCACACCCCCGAAGCAAGCTTCGGTGTGTCGGGGGCACGAACGCACGACGCGAAAAATCACACCCGTCGCAGGGTCAAGAGCCCGCCGTGTCGCTGGCGCGCCACGCCTCTCCCGCGACAAGTAACCCCCACCACCACTTGGCCAACACCCCGTACGACAACGGCCAACACTCCGCCGAGCCCCCATCCCACCGCGACAACTCGTTGCGAAAGAGGCGTGGCGCGCAGCGACACGGCGGGCTCTTCACCTCGCGGTGGGGTTGATTTTTTCGCGTCGCCTTGTCGTGTGCCCGACGCATCCGAAGCTTGCTTCGCGTGCGGCGGGCACACGACAAGGCGACTCAGGAGCGAAAAAATCCCGCGCGCGGAGCGCGCCAATGTCACAGCTCAGATCAGCGGCACGACCCACGCGGCAACCGCGTCGCGGTCATCCGGCTCCTTCTCCCCAAGGAACGCCGACACCACGGTCTCCGCCGTAACCGGCACCACCCGGCCAGGAAACGGCAGCTCTGAAGGCGCGCAAGACCCGGTAGAGCACCGCAACTGCCGAGCCAGCTCCTCGTACCAGGCATAAAAAGTGACCGGAGCCGCGGCAAGCTGAGCGACCGCGCGCTCGGCAAGGCGGCCCGCCAGTTCCGAGAGCACCGCGACCAGAGTCGTGGTGTCCAGGTGGGCGCGCTCGGCCTCGTCGGTGGTCAGCCACCAGGTGTTCTCGCGCTGCTCGCGGGCGCGGTCGGCCGGGTCCAGGAACAGGGGTTCCTGGGCCACTCCGGCGAGTCGGTCGAGGAAAGTGGACACCTAGCCTGACGCCTTCCCGTCGCGGCGCTGCTGCGCGCGCTGTCGTGCGGTGTAGTCGCGCATCCGCTGTGGATAGCCGACCTTGTTGGCCTCGTACATCGGAATCTTCAATTTCCGGGCGAGTTTCTGCGCGGCGTCGAACCCGGAGATGCGCCGCCGGGTCCACTCGCCGTCGTGTGCGATGAACACGACAGTGGTCTCGGTCACCGTGGTCTTGGGTTCCAGGTACGCCTCGACGCCGTGCCGGGCCGCCGCCCACGCTTCCAGGTGGGCGGTGTCGGCGTTCGAGGCCGACCGCAGCTGGCCGGGTCGCTCCTTGCGGCGGAAACGGTCGAACAGGCCCACCGCGCACCTCCTTCGCTCCAGCCACCGATCTTGCCAGGCCAGATGTCAGGCGGACGTCACATTCCGGGCGAAACTCCGCCTCGATGATCCACCCAGCGTGACCCAGGACATGCGTACTGAGATGTAGGTATCCCGCGTCGCGAGCACCCCTGACATGGTGACAAGATGGCGGATGCCCGTCGCGCTGAACCGGCGTTGTCGGCACCAGAGAACGCCCAGCAAACGATGCCTCCATGAGGAGATCGAAGTGACCGACACCTCCGCCGACCTCGTGATCCTTGGCGGCGGCTCGGGCGGCTACGCCTGCGCGCTGCGCGCGAGCCAGCTCGGCCTGTCCGTGATCCTGGTCGAGAAGGACAAGCTCGGTGGCACCTGCCTGCACCGCGGCTGCATCCCGACCAAGGCGCTGCTGCACGCGGCTGAGGTGGCCGACATGGCCAGGGAGAGCGACCAGTTCGGTGTCAAGGCCAGCCTTGAGGGCATCGACATCGCCGGGGTCAACACCTACAAGGACACCGTGGTCGGCAACCTGTACAAGGGCCTGGCCGGGATGTTCAAGTCGCGCAAGGGCGTGACCGTGGTCGAAGGCGCCGGCACCTTCGAGGCGCCGAACACCGTGGTGGTGGACGGCCAGCGCTACACCGGCAAGAACGTGGTGCTCGCCACCGGCTCCTACGCCCGCTCGCTGCCCGGTCTGGAGATCGGCGGCCGGGTCATGACCAGCGACCAGGCGCTCAACCTGGACTTCGTGCCGGAGAAGGTCGTCGTGCTCGGCGGCGGCGTGATCGGCGTGGAGTTCGCCAGCGTGTGGCGCTCCTTCGGCGCCGAGGTCACCATCGTGGAGGCCCTGCCCCGCCTGGTGCCCGCCGAGGACGAGTTCTGCTCCAAGCAGGTCGAGCGGGCCTTCCGCCGCCGCGGCATCAAGTTCAAGACCGGCGTCCGGTTCACCGGCGCCACCCAGACCGACTCCTCGGTGTCGATCACCCTGGAGTCCGGTGAGCAGCTCGACGCCGACCTGCTGCTGGTCGCGGTCGGCCGCGGCCCGAACAGCGCGGGCCACGGCTACGAGGAGGCCGGGGTCAAGATGGACCGCGGCTTCGTGCTCACCGACGAGTACCTGCGCACCAACCTGCCGAACGTGTACGCGGTCGGCGACCTGGTGCCGGGCCTGCAGCTGGCCCACCGCGGCTTCCAGCAGGGCATCCTCGTCGCCGAGCAGATCGCCGGGCTCAACCCGAAGCCGATCGACGAGGCCGGGATCCCCCGCGTCACCTACTGCGAGCCCGAGGTCGCCTCGGTCGGCCTCACCGAGGCCCAGGCCAAGGAGAAGTACGGTTCCGTCGAGACCGTCATCTACGACCTCGCGGGCAACGGCAAGTCCCAGATCCTCAAGACCAAGGGCGCCATCAAGTTGGTCAAGGCCACCGACGGCCCCGTGGTCGGGCTGCACCTGGTCGGTTCGCGGGTCGGCGAACTGATCGGCGAGGCGCAGCTGATCTACAACTGGGAGGCATACGCTGACGACGTGGCCCCCCTGGTGCACGCGCACCCGACCCAGAACGAAGCCCTCGGCGAGGCACACCTCGCCCTGGCCGGCAAGCCGCTGCACGCGCACGGCTGATCGATCGGCGCGAGGCAAACCCAGTGAGCACAAGCACGAGGAGCTAGCGAAAGATGGCCTTCTCCGTCCAGATGCCGGCGCTCGGCGAGAGCGTCACGGAGGGCACTGTCACCCGGTGGCTGAAGCAGGTCGGCGACACCGTTGAGGTCGACGAGCCCTTGCTTGAGGTCTCCACCGACAAGGTGGACACCGAGATCCCCTCCCCTGCCGCCGGTGTGCTGCAGCGCATCGTCGTGAACGAGGACGAGACCGTGGACGTGGGCGCCGAGCTGGCGGTCATCGGCGACGGGGACGGCGGTGGCGACTCCGCCCCGGCGCCCGCCGCCGAGCAGCCGTCGGCCGCCCCGTCCGAGCAGCCCGCACCGGAGCCAGAGCCCGCCCAGCAGCAGCAGTCCGCCCCGGCGCCCGAGCCGGAGCAGCAGCAGTCGGCCCCGTCCGGCGGCGGCGCGGCGGAGGGCACCCCGGTGGCCATGCCCGCGCTCGGCGAGTCCGTCACCGAGGGCACCGTGACCCGGTGGCTCAAGCAGGTCGGCGACTCCGTCGACGTGGACGAGCCGCTGCTCGAGGTCTCCACCGACAAGGTCGACACCGAGATCCCGTCCCCGGTGGCCGGGACCCTGCTGGAGATCAACGTCGGCGAGGACGAGACGGTCGACGTCGGCGCCCAGCTCGCGGTGATCGGCAGCGGCGAGCCCGCGCAGCAGCAGAGCGCGCCCGCCCCGGCCCCGCAGCAGGAGCAGCAGCAGGAGTCCGCCCCGCAGCAGGCTCCGGCCCCGCAGCAGCAGGCTCCCCAGCAGCAGGCCCCGGCTCCGCAGCAGAGCGCTCAGGCCCCCGCGCCGCAGCAGTCCGCGCCGGCTCCGCAGGCCCCCTCGGCTGAGGAGAGCAACGGCGAGGCGCCCTACGTCACCCCGCTGGTCCGCAAGCTCGCCGCCGAGCACAAGGTCGACCTGGGCTCGCTCAAGGGCAGTGGGGTCGGCGGCCGGATCCGCAAGCAGGACGTGCTCGCCGCGGTCGAGGCCGCCAAGGCCGCCGCCGCGGAAGCCGCCAAGCCCGCTCCGGCGGCTCCGGCTCCGGCCGCGAGCTCCGGCTCGGCGCCGAGGGCGGCCGCACCGGCCAGCACGCCAGAGGCCGAGCTGCGCGGCAAGACGGTGAAGATGACCAGGCCGCGCCAGGTCATCGCCCGCCGGATGGTCGAGTCGCTGCAGACCTCCGCGCAGCTGACCACGGTGGTCGAGGTGGACGTCACCAAGATCGCCCGGCTGCGCGCGCGGGCCAAGGGCGCGTTCGAGGCGCGGGAGGGCGTGAAGCTCTCGTTCCTGCCGTTCTTCGCCAAGGCCGCCGTCGAGGCGCTCAAGCAGCACCCGAAGCTCAACGCCTCGATCAACGCCGAGTCCAACGAGGTCACCTACCACGGCGCCGAGCACCTGGTGATCGCGGTGGACACCGAGAAGGGCCTGATGGTCCCGGTCATCCACGACGCGGGCGATCTGAACATCGCGGGCCTGGCCCGCAAGATCGCCGACGTGGCCGACCGCACCCGGCGCAGCAAGATCTCCCCGGACGAGCTCAGCGGCGGCACCTTCACGCTGACCAACACCGGCAGCCGGGGCGCGCTGTTCGACACGCCGATCATCAACCAGCCGCAGGTGGGCATCCTGGGCACCGGCAGCGTGGTCAAGCGCGCGGTCGTGGTGACCGACGAGGCCGGTGGCGACACCATCGCCATCCGCTCCATGGTCTACCTGGCCCTGTCCTACGACCACCGGCTGGTCGACGGCGCGGACGCGGCCCGGTTCCTGACCGCGGTCAAGCAGCGCCTGGAGGACGGCGCGTTCGAGGCCGACCTGGGTCTCTGACGCGACACGAACACCACTGAGGGGCCTCGCCGCACATCGCGGCGAGGCCCCTCGGCCGTTGGCGGGTCGCGGTATCGGCGAGCATGCAGCACGATCGAGGCATGCGAGTGGTGGTCGCCGGTTCCTCCGGCCTGATCGGCAGCGCCCTGGTGAGCGAGCTCCGGGAGAACGACCACGAGGTGATCCGCCTGGTGCGCCGCGCCCCGGCCGCCCCTGACGAACGCCGCTGGGACCCACCGGCGGGCAAGTTCGCCGACGGCGCGCTGGACGGCGCGGACGCGGTGGTCAGCCTGAGCGGGGCGGGCATCGGCGACAAGCGCTGGACCGAGGAGCGCAAGGCCCAGCTGCGGGAGAGCCGGATCGTGCCGACCACGGTGCTGGCCGAGGCGGTGGCCCGGCACCGGATCCCGGTCTTCGTCAGCGGCTCCGCGGTCGGCTACTACGGCGACACCGGCGACCGGGAGATCGACGAGACCGCCGACTCCGGCGCGGGTTTCCTGGCCGGGCTGTGCCGGGACTGGGAGGCCGCCGCCGAGCCGGCCGAGGAGTCCGGCGGGCGGGTGGTGCGGGTGCGCACCGGGCTGGTGCTCTCCGCGCACGGCGGCCTGCTCGGGCGGCTGCGGCCGCTGTTCTCCTTCCTGCTCGGCGGGCGGCTGGGCTCCGGCACCCAGTACATGCCGTGGATCTCCCTGGACGACGAGGTCGGCGCGATCCGGTTCGCGCTGGAGCACAGCCAGGTCAGCGGCCCGGTCAACCTGACCGGACCGGCGCCGGTGACCAACGCCGAGTTCACCGCCGCGCTGGCCGAGGCGCTGCACCGGCCCGCGCCCTGGGTGGTGCCGGAGTTCGCGCTCAAGTTGGCCCTGGGCGCGGAGGCCGCCCAGGAGATGGCCCTGTTCGGGCAGCGCGCGCTGCCCGCGGTGCTGCGCCGCAACGGCTACGTCCACCAGCACCCGACGGTGGCCGCGGCGCTGGCCGCCGCCGTTCCGGAGGGTGAACCGGCGGCGTAGGGTCGAGGAGTGCTGAACAACAGTCACCTCTCCTGCCGGGAGTCCAGCGAACCCGTGCTGGTCCGTCACCTCGGCAGCATTGACTACGTACAGGCCTGGGACCTCCAGCGCGAGGTCCTGGACGCCCGCGCCGACGGCAACGGCCCGGACACCCTGCTGCTGCTGGAGCACCCCAGCGTCTACACCGCGGGCAAGCGCACCCAGCCGGAGGACCGGCCGGTGGACGGCACCCCGGTGGTCGAGGTGGACCGCGGCGGCAAGATCACCTGGCACGGGCCAGGCCAGCTGGTCGGCTACCCGATCGTCAAGCTGACCGACCCGGTGGACGTGGTCGACTACGTGCGCAGGGTGGAGGAGGGCCTGATCAAGGTCTGCCGCGACCTCGGTCTGCCCGCGGGCCGGGTCGAGGGCCGCAGCGGCGTGTGGCTGGCCGCCGACGAGACCCGGATCGAGCGCAAGATCGCCGCGATCGGCATCCGGGTGCAGCGCGGGGTCACCATGCACGGCTTCGAGATCAACTGCGACGCCGACCTGTCCGCCTTCGAGCGGATCATCCCGTGCGGCATCGCCGACGCCGGGGTCACCTCGCTGACCGCGGAGCTGGGCCGCCGGGTCACCGTGGCCGAGGTCGAGCCGCTGGCGGAGCAGGCCGTGCTGGACGCGCTCTCCGGCGCGCTGCCGCTGTCGGAGTGCTGGCTGCCGCGGCCGGAGGTCAGCGCGCCGGGCATCACCTTCGCGCTGCCCAACTGACCGGCACCGGAGTCCTCGCCCGGCCGGACCCGCCGCTCACCCCGCCTCGCTGACTGCTCCAATCGGGGTTGCCCTCACTCGGACGTGTCCGAACTCGGCACTCAGCGACGTAAGCTGGCTCCTCGCTGTCCGACAGCTGGGGGTCATGCGCCGGAGGGTCCGGTCCAGGGGAGGGTTTCTGTGCACGGCCCGTTGTCCTTCGGTCTGCTGGGTCCACTGCAGGTGCTGCTCGGGGGGCAGCCCACCACGGTGAAGGCCGCGAAACAGCGGACCGTGCTGGCCAGCCTGCTGCTGCGGGCCAACCAGCACGTCTCCTTCGACGAGCTCGCCGAACGGGTCTGGGGTGAGCAGCCGGTCAGCCAGCCCAGGCAGACCCTCCAGGTCTACGTGATGCGACTGCGCCAGAGCCTCGGCGCCGAGGTGCTGCTGCACACCGAACCCGACGGCTACCGCCTGGAGCTGGACCCCGAGTGCCTGGACATCCACCGCTTCCGGCGGCTCACCGAGCAGGTCAAGCTCGCCGGTGACGACCCCCGCCGGATCGTCGGCCTGCTCACCGAGGCGCTCGCCCTGTGGCGCGGTCCCGCGCTGGCCGACGTGCCCTCGGAGTCGCTCCAGTCCGGCGAGGCCCGCTGGCTGGAGGAGCTGCGCCTGCAAGCGGTGGCCGACCGGCTGCACGCCCGGCTGCGGCTGGGCGCGCACCAGGACGTGGTCGGCGAGTTGTACGGCCTCACCGGCCAGTACCCGCTGCGCGAGCAGTTCTGGGCCCAGCTGATGCTCGCCCTCTACCGCTCCAACCGGCAGGTCGAGGCCCTGGAGGCGTTCCAGGCGGTCAGCCGCAAGCTGGCCGAGGAGCTCGGCGTGGACCCCGGCGAGGAGCTGCGCGCCCTGCACCGCGCCGTGCTCAACAACGACAGCTCCCTCGGCCCGGCCACCCCGCACACCAGCGCCCCCTCGGCCGCCGCCCCGCGCGGGGCGGGGTTGTCCCAGCTGCCGCCCAACATCGCCGACTTCGTGGGCCGGGACGCCGAGATCGGCCACATCGGCGAGCTGCTCCGCGGTGCGGGCTCGGCCATGTCGGTGCCCGTGGTCACCCTCACCGGACCACCGGGTGTCGGCAAGACCGCGCTGGCCGTCCAGGCCGCGCACGAGGTGCGCGCGCACTTCCCGGACGGCCAGATCTACGTCAACCTGCACGGCTACTCCCCCGGCCCGCCGCTGGCCCCCGCCGACGTGCTCAGCCGGTTCCTGCGCGCCCTCGGCGTCACCCCGGAACAGATCCCGCTGGAGCCGGAGGAACGGGCCGCGCAGTACCGCTCGCTGCTCACCGGGCGGCGGCTGCTGATCGTGCTGGACAACGCGGTCGGCCCGGAGCAGGTGCGCGCGCTGCTGCCCGGCGAGCCCGGCTGCGCGGTGCTGATCACCAGCCGCAACGCGCTGCGCGGGATGACCGTGCTGGACGGCGCCCGCCCGGTGCCGCTGGAGGTGCTCTCCCCGGGCGAGGCCCAGCACCTGCTGGCCGGGATCCTGGGCGTGGACCTGGTCGCCGCCGAACCCGCCGCGGCCGCCGAGCTGGCGAGGCTCTGCGGGCACCTGCCGCTGGCCCTGCGGGTGGCCGCGGGCAACCTGGCCGGCCGCCCCAGCGCGCGGATCGCCGACTACGTGGCCGAGCTCAGCGCCGAACGCCTGGCCGGGCTGCGCATCGAGGGCGACGACGCGACCGCGGTGCAGGCCGCCTTCGACCTGTCCTACGACATGCTCGACCCACCGGCCCAGCGCCTGTTCCGGCTGCTCGGCCTGGTGCCGGGCAACGACTTCACCAAGGAGGTCGCGGCCGCGCTGGCCGCGCTGCCCGTCGACACCACGCTGCCGCTGCTGCGCCAGCTCTGCACCGCCAACCTGGTGCAGCACCAGGCGGGCGACCGCTACCAGGCGCACGACCTGATCCGGCTCTACGCCGCCGAACGCGCCGCCGCCGAGGAGACCGCCCAGTCCCTGGACGCGGCCCGGCGCGCGCTGCTGGCCTACTACCTGCACACCGCCCGCGCGGCCGCGCGCAGCCTGTACCCGGAGATCGTCCAGCTCCCGCTGCCCGCGCCCCGGCCGAACCGGACCCCCCGGCCGGCCGCGGCGATCGCCTGGCTGCGCGCCGAATGCGCCAACATCGCGGCCACCGCGACCATCTGCGCCGGACCGCTGGCGCACTACTCCTGGTACCTGGCCGACGCGCTGCGCGGCTACTTCCACCACACCGGTCAGGTCGCGGACTGGCTGCACGTGGTGGAGACCGGACTGGCCGCCGCCATCGCCGAACCCGACCTGCCCGGCGAGGCGGCCATGCGGCTGAGCCTGGGCACCCTGCACTGGACCCTCGGCGACAACCACACCGCGGCCCGGCACTACGAGCAGGCGCTGCGCATCCAGCGGCGGCTGGGCGACCAGGACGGCGAGTTCGCCACCCTGAACAACCTCGGCCTGGTCTGCCTCAACCTGGGCAGGCTCACCGAGGCCCGCGCGCACCTGCGGCAGGCGCACGCCTCGGCCGACCCGCACCGGCAGGCCATGGCCAGGGCCAACCTCGGCCACCTGTGCGTGGACCTGGCCGAGCTGGCCGAGGCCGAGGAGCACTTCCGCACCATCGTGGACATCGGCCTGGCCGAGGGCTCCCAGCTGGTGGTCACCTACGGCCGCTACGGCCTCGGCCGCGCCCACCTGGTCCGCGGCGCGCACGCCCAGGCCAAGGCGGTGCTCACCGAGGCCCTCACCGACTTCCGCGAGCTGGGCCACCGCCGCCTCGCGGTCGAGGTGCTGACCACCCTGGCCGAGACGCACCGCCTGCTGGGCGACCACGACCAGGCGGCAGGCGAGGCCGAGCAGGCCCTGCGGCTGGCCCGCGACCTGGCGCACCGGGTCTGCGAGGCCGACGCGCTCACCGTGCTCGCCGACTGCGCCGAACCCCGCCGCGCCGCCGAGCTGCACGCCCAGGCCCAGGCGCTGGCCGAGGCAGGCGGCTACCTGTGGGCGCAGGTCGCCGCGCTGGTCGGCCAGTCCCGCACGCACCGCCAGACCGGCCGCCCGCGCGACGCGCTGACCGCGGCCACCGCCGCCCTGGACCTGATCGCCGCCGCCGGCGAACCCACTCGCCTGGGCCCCGGCGCGCTGCTCGCCCAGGGCGCGGCCCTGCTGGGCCTCGGCGAGGCCGAGGCCGCCCGCGCCGCCGCCGAACTGGCCGTCCGCCAGGCCACCGCCGCCGGCCAGCGACTGGAGCAGGACCAGGGCCTGGCCCTGCTCGGCGAGGCACTGGAGGACAACCGGACTCCGATCCTCTAGACTTCCGGAATTACGGAAATCCGGAAGACGGGGGAACCATGCTGTCTCGACGTCACCTGCTCACCGCCACCGCCCTGGCCGCCGGTGCGACCCTGCTGCCCGGCCTGGCCACCGCCGCACCCCGCGCCGCCGCGGACTTCACCACCCGGGAGGGCCTGCTCGCCTGGCTCACCGCCAACCCCGGCCTGGTCAGCGCCTACGCCCACAACGGCCGGAAGTGCCTCGCCCACCGCGCGCACGTCGCCCAGCCACTGGCCTCGGCGGTCAAGCCGGTGCACCTGGCCGCCTACGCGCTGGCCCGGCTGGACCCGGCGACCAAGGTCAGGGTCGGCGACTGGGAGAACTTCTACCTGCCCTACACCGACGGCGGCGCGCACGTGGCCGCGCAGGAGTCCCTCGGCATCCCGATGGACTCGGTGACCCGCCTGGCCAAGGACCCGGACCAGCTGGTCACCCTGGACCAGATCGCCGGCACGATGATCTATTTCAGCGACAACGCGGCCACCGACTACCTGCGCCACCTGCTCGGTGAGCCCGCACTGCGCCGGGCCGCGCTGCGCGGCGGCTGGGCCGGTGCGGACACCCGGTCCAAGCTGGGCGACTTCCTCTGCCTGCTGCTGCCGGAGGAGGTCCGGCCGGGCGTGCCGCGCCGGGAGATGGGTGAGCGCCTGGAACGGCGCTTCCTGACCGACCCGGCCTTCCGCGCGCACGCCCGCGCCAAGGTGCTCACCGGCATCCCGTCCTGGGACACCCAGACCGCCTGGGTCCGGGACAGCGGCGGCGCCTCCGCGGCCACCCTGGCTGGACTGCACCGGGCGCTGGCGGCCGGCCGCTTCCCGGAACCGGCCCGGCGGCACATGGAGCACAGCCTGGCCGCGGCCCGGCCGCCCGAGGTGGCCGGCATCGGCTTCAAGGGCGGCTCGCTGGCCGGGTTGCTCACCGCGGGCATGTCCGTGCGCTGGCGGGACGGCCGGATCGGCACGGTCGCGGTGCTGTTCACCGGCATGACCGAACCGGACTGGACCGCCATCACCGGGGAGAGCTCGATCTACCTGCGCGCAGTCCTCGACCTGCTGCTCGACCCGGCGTGGCTGGACAGGGTGGCCACCGCGCTCACCGGAACGCCAGGCATGCTCAGCTGATGACCAACGAGCAGCTGGCCAAGCGCGTCGCCGACCTGGAGGCCAGGGTGGCGGCCCTGGAGGGCATCGCCGAGCAGGCGGTGGCCGAGGCCGGTGGGGTGATCAGCTACCAGGGCCGCCTGACCTCTCCCGACCTGGAGTGGTCCATCGCCCTGCCGGCCAACCGGGTGCTCGCGCTGCCGGACGGCCCGCGCATCGAGGTGCTGGCCGCGCTGGGCCACCCGGTGCGGGCCAAGGTGGTCCGGCTGCTCGCCGAGCAGGGCGCGCGGTCCGCGGCCGAGCTCCAGGCCGAGGCCGAGGTCGGCTCCACCGGCCAGCTGTACCACCACCTCAAACCGCTGACCGCGGCCGGCCTGGTCGAACAGGACGGCCGCGGTCGCTACCGGCTGCGCGGGACCGCGCTGGTCCCGGCCCTGGTGCTGCTGGCGGCCGCGGCGGACATCGCGGGCCAGCTGAAGGCCTGATCAGCGGAACTGCGGCAGGACCTCGGCGGCCACCAGCTCCAGGTGGTCCAGGTCGTCGAGGTCGAGCACCTGCAGGTAGACCCGGCTGATGCCGGTCTGCTCGCGCCAGGCACCGAGCTTGTCCACCACCTCGGCCACCGTGCCGGCCAGCCCGTTGGCGCGCAGCTCGTCCACCTCGCGGCCGATCACCGCGGCCCGGCGGGCCACCTCGGACTCGTCCCGGCCGAGGCAGAGCACCAGCGCGGCCGAGCGGATGATCTCCTTGGGGTCCCTGCCGATCTCCGCGCAGGCCGCCTCCACCCGCTCGAACTGGCGCACCGCGGTGGCCGGGTCGGCGAAGGGCAGGTTGAACTCGGCGGCGTAGCGCGCGGCCAGCGCGGGCGTGCGCTTGGCGCCGCGGCCGCCGATGAGCACCGGCGGGCCACCGGCCTGCACCGGCTTGGGCAGCGCGGGCGAGTCGGTCAGCTGGTAGTGCTCGCCGTCGAAGCTGAAGGTCTCACCTTCCGGCGTCCGCCACAGCCCGGTGATCACCGCCAGCTGCTCGGCATAGCGGTCGAAGCGCTCGGCCACGTCCGGGAACGGGATGCCGTAGTTGCGGTGCTCGGCCTCGAACCAGCCCGCGCCCAGCCCGAGCTCCACCCGGCCACCGGACATCTGGTCCACCTGCGCGACCTGGATCGCCAGCGGACCCGGATAGCGGAAGGTGGCCGCGGTCATCAGCGTGCCCAGCCGGATCCGCTTGGTCTCCCTGGCCAGACCGGCCAGCGTCACCCAGGCGTCGGTGGGGCCGGGCAGCCCGCTGACCGAACCCATCTTCAAGTAGTGGTCGGAGCGGAAGAACGCGTCGTACCCGGCGTCCTCGGCCGCGCGCGCGACCCGGAGCAGATCGTCGTAGCTGGCCCCCTGCTGGGGCTCGGTGAAGATCCTGAAGTCCACGCGGAACACGCTATCCCGGGTTCAACGACGGCGCGTCCTGCGCGGAACCGAGGTCTCCACCCGGATCGGCTCGGCGTTGCCCACCTTGTGCAGCAGCCGCAGGCCCTGCATCACCCGCTCGATGCAGGTCCCGACCTCCTCGCTGGCCTTCTTCGGGTCGGCCGCGTTGGCGATCTGGGTGGCGCTGCCGGCCAGCGCGCCGAACATCAGCCGGGACATCGGCTCCACCGGCAGGTCGTCGATCTCGCCGGACTCGGCCAGCCCGACCACGGTGGCCCGCACCAGGCCGTAGCTGAACTGCTCCTCGGCCTCCCGCCAGCGCTCCCAGCCCATCACCACCGGCCCCTCGTGCAGCACGATCCGCTGGTAGGAGGGCTCGAGGCAGACCCGCAGGTAGGCGCGCAGACCGGCCATCGCGCTCTCCCACGGGTCGCCGGGCTGCGCGACGATCTTGGCCAGCCGGGCCAGCATGTCGGTCTCCACCGAGTCGAAAGCGGCCTCGAACAATGCCTGCTTACCGCCGAAATGGTGGTAGAGCGCGCCCTTGGTGACCCGCGCTTTCGCCGCGATCTCATCAAGCGAGGTGCCCGCGTAACCCTTTCTGGTGAACAGCTCCACGGCGCTGTCCACCAGGGCCTGCCTGGTGGATTCCGAATATTCCATACGCCGCGGCCGCGCTGTCGCCATACTCACAACACTACGACATACCGACGGTACGTACTCGTGGTATGTTCTCCGTGTCGGAGCCATACCGTCGGTACGCCGGAAACTCCGGGTATGGGGCGGGTCGCGACAAGGAGGGGCGCCATGAGCTGGAACGACTTCTACCGGCGGCGAGACGTCATCGACGCCGCCCTGCGCTGGGCCGAGCGCACCGGGGAATCCACCGTGCCGCTGGCGGAGATCCCCCACGCCGCCGACATCTTCACCGACCACGCCGAACTGCTGGCCGCCCTGCACTACCGCTGGATGCTCCGCCTCACCGGCCACCTCGAGCTCGCCCTGCACGAACACGGCGACCGGGTCGAAGCCGCCACCGCCGCCTGGCAGCGCCTTGCCACCGAGGAGCCCACGCTGCGCCGCCTGCTCGACGCGGGCGCTGGCGAGATCCCGGAGGCGATCGCGCACGAGCGGCGGACGCTGGCGCTGGTGACCGGGCTGGCCGATGTGCGTGAGTCCGCTGAGGAGATCGAGCGGGTTGGGGCGGCGTTCCTGGCACTGGCCCGGGATGGCGAGCGCGCGCAGTCCCGGTGCAGCTCGACCCGGGGACTGTTCCGGCGGATGGCTGCCAGCGCTTAAAGAACTGTCACATTGGCGTGCTCCGCACGCGGGATTTTTTCGCTCCTCATGTCGTGCGTTCGTGCCCTCGCCACACCCCCGAAGCAAGCTTCGGTGTGTCGAGGGCACGAACGCACGACGCGAAAAAATCACACCCGTCGCAGGGTCAAAGAGCCCGGCGTGTCGCTGGCGCGCCACGCCTTCCAACGCGGCAAGTGGGTGCGCATCCCCCTCTCTGCCCGCCCTTCGGAACTCTCGCCCGCCCACGGCGTTGGACTGGGTGTCCGGGAGACTGGGCACTCGACGGCGGCGAGACGGGGTGGGCGGCATGCGGGACTGGACGGCCGAGGACATGCCCGACCAGAGCGGGCGCACCATCGTGATCACCGGGGCCAACTCCGGGCTCGGTCTGCACAGCGCCTACGCGCTGGCCGCCAAGGGCGCGCACCTCTTACTGGCCTGCCGTTCGCCGGAGCGCGGGGCGCGCGCCGTCGACCAGGTCCGCACCACCGCGCCGAGGGCCAAGGTCGAACTGGTCCGGCTGGACCTGTCCGACCTGGCCTCGGTGCGCGCGGCGGCCGCGGACATCCGGGAACGCGCCGGTGACCGGCTGCACGTGCTGATGAACAACGCGGGCGTCTTCGGCCCGCCGCTGGGTCGCACCGCGGACGGCTTCGAGATCCAGATGGGCACCAACCACCTCGGCCACGCCGCGCTGACCTGGCTGCTCATGCCCGCGCTGCGGCAGGCCCCCGGCGCGCGGGTGGTCACCCTGTCCAGCCTCGCGCACCGCCGCACCACGCTGCGCCTGGACGACCTCAACTACGAGCGCCGCCGCTACAACGCCTTCGTCGCCTACAGCGAGTCCAAGCTGGCCAACCTGATGTTCGCCCAGGAGCTCGACCGCCGGCTGTCCGCGGCCGACGCCGACGTGCTCAGCCTGGCCGCGCACCCCGGCCTCACCGACACCGAGCTGGCCGCCAACGGCGGGCGGGCCAGGCGGAACAAGCTGCTGGAGGTCGGCGTCGGCCTGTTCAACAAGGTCGCCACCATGCGCACCGAGCGCGGGGTGCTCTCCCAGCTGTACGCGGCCACCGCGCCGACGGTGCGCGGCGGGCAGTACTACGGACCGGCCGGACCGGGCGAGGTCTGGGGCGGCCCCGGCCTGGCCGGCTGCTCGCCGGAGTCCCAGGACACCGCGGTGGCGGCGGAGTTGTACGAGGTCAGCGGCAAGTTGACCGGGATCGCGCCGGACCCGGCCTGACGTGTGACCGCGCCCTCCCCCGCTGGGCTGGGGTCACCGGCCGCGGGGACGTAGTCTGACGGGTATGACCGTGGTGCCCGAGGGCCGCAAGCTCCTGCGGCTGGAGGTTCGTAACAGCCAGACGCCCATCGAGAAGAAGCCCTCGTGGATCAAGACCAGGGCGAAGATGGGTCCCGAGTACCGCGAGCTGAAGGGCCTCGTCAAACGCGAGGGCCTGCACACGGTCTGCGAGGAAGCCGGCTGCCCCAACATCTACGAGTGCTGGGAAGACCGCGAGGCCACCTTCCTCATCGGCGGTGACCAGTGCACCCGCCGCTGCGACTTCTGCCAGATCGACACCGGCAAGCCCGCCGACTTCGACGCCGAGGAACCGCGCCGGGTGGCCGAGTCCGTGCAGGCCATGGGCCTGCGCTACTCCACCGTCACCGGCGTCGCCCGCGACGACCTGCCCGACGGCGGCGCCTGGCTCTACGCCGAGACGGTCCGCCAGATCCACGCGCTCAACCCCGGCACCGGCGTCGAGCTGCTCATCCCGGACTTCAACGCCGACCCCGAGCAGCTGGCCGAGGTCTTCGGCTCCCGCCCCGAGGTGCTGGCGCACAACCTGGAGACGGTGCCCCGCATCTTCAAGCGGATCCGCCCCGCCTTCCGGTACGAGCGCTCCCTCCAGGTGATCACCGAGGCCCGCGAGTCCGGCCTGGTCACCAAGAGCAACCTGATCCTCGGCATGGGCGAGACCCCGGACGAGGTCACCGAGGCGCTGCAGGACCTGCACGACGCGGGCTGCGACATCATCACCATCACCCAGTACCTGCGGCCGAGCCTGCGCCACCACCCGGTGGAGCGCTGGGTCAAGCCGGAGGAGTTCGTCGCGCACAAGGAAACGGCGGAGCGCATCGGCTTCGCCGGCGTGATGGCAGGCCCGCTGGTCCGGTCCTCCTACCGCGCCGGGCGGCTGTACGCGCAGGCGAAGCAGTTCCGCGGCGAGCAGGTTCCCGAGCACCTGAGCCACCTCGCGGAGGCCGGTCCGGGCGCCCAGGAGATCACCGCCCTGATGGCCAGGTAGCGGGAGCTGTGACATTGGCGTGCTCCGCACGCGGGATTTTTCGCTCCTTATGTCGTGCGTTCGTGCCCTCGCCACACCGCCGAAGCAAGCTTCGGTGTGTCGAGGGCACGAACGCACGACGCGAAAAATCAACCCCGCCGCGGAGTCAAGAGCCCGCCGTGTCGCTGGCGCGCCACGCCTCTTCCGCGCAAGGCGACGGCTGTTTCGCGGAGTCGCGGGGGCTCCTGCTCGGGCTTCACCCGCCCGAATAGGTGAGCCGGGGTCACGGCCGTATCCTGGGACCATGGCCCCGAAGCCCCCCAAGCTGGACAAGGCGGCTGCCAAGGAAGCAAGCCGCGAGCGTCGCGCCGCGTCCAAGGCACGCCGCAAGCAGATCTTCGAAGCGTTCAAGATGCAGCGCCGTGAGGACAAGTGGCTGTTGCCGCTGATGATCCTGGCGGTGCTGGGCAGCACGGGCGTGGTGTTCGGGATCGGCTGGCTCATCGGCTACCCGTGGGTGGTGCTGCCGCTGGGCATCGCCATCGGCGCGTTGCTCGCGGTGAGCATCTTCGGCCGGCGCGTGCAGCGCAACGTGTACTCCAAGGCCGACGGCCAGGCCGGCGCGGCGGCGTGGGCGCTGGGCAACCTGCGCGGCAAGTGGCGGGTGACCCAGGCGGTCGCGGGCACCACCCAGCTGGACGCGGTGCACCGGGTGCTCGGCCGCCCGGGTGTGGTGCTGGTCGGCGAGGGTGTGCCGCACCGGGTGAAGCCGCTGCTCGCCCAGGAGAAGAAGCGCATCGGCAGGCTGATCGGCGACACCCCGATCTACGACGTCATCGTGGGCAACGACGAGGACGAGAAGCAGGTCCCGCTGCGCCGCCTGCAGACCCACCTGTCCAAGCTGCCGCGCAACATCACCGTGGCCCAGATGGACGTCATCGAGAAGCGACTGGCCGCGCTGGCCAGCCGGGGCGCCGCGCTGCCCAAGGGCCCGCTGCCGCAGGGCGCGAAGATGCGCAACGTGCAGCGCACCATCCGCCGCCGGTGAGGCAGCTCTAACGCGCGATCGTGACGACGGTGCGGGCGACGTGGTCGTGCAGGCCACGTCCGTCCACATCCATCACCAGCGGCGGGATCACCAGGCACAGCAGCAGGGTGCGCAGCACCGAGTGCCCGAAGGACAGCCGCTGCCCGGTCAGCGAGGCCGGTTTGATCCCGGCCACCCAGTGCCCTGGCGTACGGCCGAAGACGGCCAGGCTGACCACGGTCAGCAACGCGAACAGCGCGATCGTGGACACCGCCGGGTTGGTGGTGAGGAAGTTGCCGACCGCCGCGCACGGCACCCAGTCGATGAGCAGCGCCAGGAACCGGCGTCCGGTCCCGGCCACCGAGCCCAGCCCGGACTCCGGCAGCCCGAGCCGCTCCCCTCGATGACCAGGCTCTTCGGCCGGATCACCCTCCCGCGCCGCGCCCGGTCCTGACAACCACGAACCCGTCCACCTGCTCACGGTGTCAAGGGTAGGCCGGGCTGATGTGGTTGCCCCGACCAGGTGGTGCCGTTCCCCGAGATGGGGCGTCGTTAACACCGGTGAAACACTCGGGTGATGACCGAGCAACACCATGGTCATACGGTCACTCGCAACAGGGCCGGCTCTGCGCCGGTTGTCCTGACGGCGTGCGAAGACGCCGGCCCTGCCGGCACAACAACGAAGGAGCCAACGAGGGTGTTCACCAATCCCGACGAGGTCCTGAGCTTCATCGCCGACAACGGCGTGAAGTTCATTGACGTGCGGTTCTGCGACCTGCCCGGCATCATGCAGCACTTCACCGTGCCTGCCGCCTCGTTCGAGCGCGACACGTTCGAGGAGGGCCTCGCCTTCGACGGCTCCTCGGTGCGCGGTTTCCAGTCGATCCACGAGTCCGACATGCTGCTGCTGCCCGATGTGGCCACCGCGCGGCTCGACCCGTTCCGGATCGAGAAGACCCTCATCATCAACTTCTTCGTGCACGACCCGCTGACCCGGGAGCCGTACAGCCGCGACCCGCGCAACATCGCGCGCAAGGCCGAGCAGTACATCACCGAGTCCGGCATCGCCGACGCCTGCTTCTTCGGGGCGGAGGCGGAGTTCTACCTCTTCGACTCGGTGCGCTTCGAGAACCGGGAGAACGCCTCCTTCCACGAGGTCGATTCGGTCGCGGGCTGGTGGAACACCGGCGCCGACGAAGAGGGCGGCAACAAGGGCTACAAGGTCAAGTTCAAGGGCGGCTACTTCCCGGTCTCCCCGACCGACCACTTCGCCGACCTGCGCGACAAGATCACACTGAACCTGATCGACTCCGGCTTCACCGTCGAGCGCGCCCACCACGAGGTCGGCACCGCGGGCCAGGCCGAGATCAACTACAAGTTCAACACCCTGCTGCACGCCGCGGACGACCTGCAGCTGTTCAAGTACATCGTCAAGAACACCGCGTGGGCCAACGGCAAGACCGCCACCTTCATGCCGAAGCCGCTCTACGGTGACAACGGCTCGGGCATGCACGCCCACCAGTCGCTGTGGAAGGAAGGCTCCCCGCTCTTCCACGACGAGTCCGGCTACGGCGGCCTGTCCGACACCGCGCGGCACTACATCGGCGGCCTGCTGCACCACGCGCCGAGCCTGCTGGCCTTCACCAACCCGACGGTGAACTCCTACCACCGCCTGGTGCCGGGCTACGAGGCCCCGGTGAACCTGGTCTACAGCTCCCGCAACCGCTCGGCGTGCATCCGCATCCCGATCACCGGCAACAACCCCAAGGCCAAGCGCGTCGAGTTCCGCTGCCCGGACTCCTCCGGCAACCCGTACCTGGCCTTCGCCGCCATGCTGATGGCCGGCCTGGACGGCATCAAGAACAAGATCGAGCCCCCGGCCCCGATCGACAAGGACCTCTACGAGCTCCCCCCCGAGGAAGCCAAGAACGTCCCCCAGGTCCCCGGCTCCCTGGGCGAGGTCCTGGACAACCTGGAGCGCGACCACGACTTCCTCCTCGAGGGCGGCGTGTTCACCCCAGACGTCATCGAGACCTGGATCTCCTACAAGCGCGAGAACGAGATCGACCCGATCCGCCTCCGCCCGCACCCGTACGAGTTCGCGCTCTACTACGACGTGTGATCGGTCCCGGGCTTCTACCAGGCATTTCCTGGCTTGAGGCCCTGGATAGGCCGTCTCCAGGCCGTGTGATTGGGACCTGAGACGCCAGCAGCTCCAACGGCCGAGGGCCGGGTTGGTCACCACGACCACCCGGCCCTCGGCCGTTTGTGTCCCTGTCGGCACCGCTCGGTGACACTGAAGGTTCACAGTCTCTGCATGACCAACATCAACCTGCTCATCCCGTTGGGTGCATCTGCGATCGGTGCTCTGATCGCGCTCATCGGCGTTGTGGTCGGTCAACTGATGCAAGGACGGCGAGAGTTCAAGCTCCGCGAAACCCAGTGGGTGCGGGAAGACCGCCACAGATTCACTGACCAGAAGCGAGATCTGTACGCCGACGTACTTGCGACCGTCGACAAATGGCAGCGCGACCTTCGGAAGTTCCAGCACTACATGATCATCGGGCGATCCCCATCTCCGAAACTGTGGAGTCACTGGGTCAATGCGAAGTCCGCCGGTGACATCGACCGTCGACAGATGGATCTCCTTCTGGGACGCGTGCGCTTGCTGTCGCCTCAGACCGCACCATCGGTTCTCACCCACGTCGAGAAGCTCGACATGATGACCGGCTACGTCGCCTTGAAGCAGGAGCCACCGGAGCAAATCTCCTGGCCGATGATCGAATCCAGTCTCGACGACCTCACTGCCACGCTGGCGCGTGACCTCGCCGATGGCGAGTAACGCCAGCGCTCTGGTCAAGCCGCTTTCCTCTTAGTGCTGCTGAATACACGATCAACGGCACCACGAGTGCGCTCATGGCTGGATGGCATCAGGTGCGTGTACACCCGCAGTGTGAACGCCGGGTCAGCATGCCCGAGGAACTCGGCCAGTGCCCGGATACTGATCCCGTCATCGAGCAGCAGCGAGGCGAAGAAGTGCCGCAGAGCGTGAAACCCGTCAGCCCGCTGCGGGTTCTCCACGCCGGCTTCCCGCAGAGCTGGCTTCCACACGTGGTGGTTGAACGAGTGCCGGTAGATCGGCTTCCGCTCCCGCGTGTACAGCAGCAGGTTCACCGTCACCAGCTTGCCGTCCGGTTCCTCCCACGGCAGCGTCACCGGCAGTGGCTCGAACTTCTCGCTGTGCGCCTTGATCGCGGCATTCCCGGTCGCGGATAGCGGCACCTCCCGGACCTTCCGGTGCTTGGGCAGCGCGAACACCAGGCGTCCCCGGACGATCTTGATCTGCCGCTCGACCCTCAGCTTCTGGCCATCCTCGGTGACGTCAGTCGGCGAGAGCCCGAACACCTCACCCTGCCGGAGCCCGCACCCAGCCCCAGCGTCGATCATGACCCGGTACCGCTCCCCGAGCTTGGCCCGCACCGCGTGCACCCGCTGCTCCGGCCACGGCACCACCTTCGGGTACTCGCCCCGCGGCTTCGTCACCGACTTCGCGTTGCACGGGTTCTTCGTGATCCGCTCATCGTCGATCGCGGCCGTGAAGATTGCCGAAACGTTGGCGAAGATCGTCCGCCGGTACGTCTCGGCAAGCCCCTTCTTCTGAAGCTCCCGGTCCCACTCCTGGATGTGCGACGGCAGGATCGCCCGGATCTCCTTGTCCCCCAAGTACGGGAACACATGCAGCTTGAGCCGGAACTCCGTCCCCTCCCGGCTCGACTCATCGAAGGTCCGCGAGTTCAGCCAGTCCTCACCGAGCTTCCGGAACAGCACCCGCCCCTTGTCCGGATCGAGGTACGTCCCCTTGTGCTTGTCGTTCTCGACCTGGTGCAGAAACGCCTGTGCCAGTGCGAGTTTCCCGTTCGGGAAGGTCTTGCTGCGCTCGTTCCCGTCCGGGTCGAGGTAGCGCACCTTGTACCGCAGGCCGACGCCGTGCAGATCGGTCTTCACCTTCACCGGCTTGCCCTTGGCATCAAGCACCGGCTTACCGGTCACCGCGTCCTTCTCGACCTTGAACCAGCGGTCCTGAATGTGCCCCATGGCAGTCTTCTCCCCTTGGCCCAGCAGCGAATGTGGTCAGGCCGCGTCGTTCTGGCCGAGCCCGTCGAACCACCGGCGGACCTGCACCGGGTCCCAGCGCAGGTGCTTCCCAACCCGCCGAGCGGGCGGCCCGTAGCCGGTCTTGCGCCAGCCCCGAATCGTGTGCACCGGAATATCGAGGAACGCCGACAAGTCCTGGACGCTCCACAGCCGGTCGTTGCTGTTACCCATCACCGCCCCCTATGCCGCTGCCGGTCGAGTTGCCGAAAGATCCGGCGCTGCGGCGACTCCCCGGCCGCCAACTGCGCCAGCGAGTACTGGGCCTTCCACCTCAGCCGCTCCGCCACCGAGTGCATAAGCAGGTGCGCCCGGGGAGGCACGTCCGGGTCACCAGGGGCGACCTTCTGCCAGACCACCTGACTGGTGTCCCGGTCCGTCTCCGGCGTGACACCGATGTCCAGCAGCAGTTGCCGAACGAACTGCTGCCGGTCGTGGCGGTGATCGCCTAGGGACTTGCCCGACCACTTCCGCGACACCAGCACCCGCCGCCCCGGCAGCCCGCGCGTGGACCGCCGGTGGGCCTTGCCCTTGCAGCGCCCCGGCGTGAGGTTCATCCGCGCCCCGGCGGGTTGGATGCCGTAGAGCAGCCAGACCGCGCAGCGCGGCGAGCACGGGGTGATCGCCAGTTCAGCATGCAGGCGGTCGGCGTGCCGCCGCTGGCGTTCGGTGGCCTCTTCGTGGCACTCGCTGATGGACTTGGTGAGGTACTTGGTCAGGTAGCCGATGTGCCGCCCGGCTTCCTCGGTCCCGCCGAGGATGCCCTTGGAGTGCATCTGCCTCCCGAACCGCACCACATGCGCCGGGTCCGATGCGTCCGGGCCGGGGAGGGCTTCCTCCCAGGTCGGCAGGACTTGGCGGGTGGTCGGGTCAACGAAGCCCTTGGCTCGGTCGCACCACACCGGCGCCGTCTCCCCGGGGTAGACCAGCTCGTCATGCTTCGGCCACCAGACCTGGTGATAGGTCCCGGCGGTGACCAGTCGCAGCAGGTCATGCGGGATCGCACCCCGGATTGCCGCGTGCCAGTGGGGCGCCAGCCTGCGTTGGGGTTCGACGGTGGAGAAGTACTGCACGTCGTAGCCCACCGCGCGCCGCAGGTTCTGCACCCACCGGTCCAGGAGCGCGGCGAAGTGCACCGCGTCCCGCGCGGCACGCCGGTAGTCGTAGCTGTCGGGGTCCACGGGGGTGCCGTCCTCCCGCACCCGCCCGTAGGAGTCCAGGGTCAGGGTGAGGAACATCGACGGGCGGAACCATCCGGCGAACTCCCGGCCCACGGTGTGCCGGGAGACCCGCCGGCGGGGCAACTCCGGCACGTCCTGCTTACGCCGGGTCGAGCGCTTGACCGGCTTGGACAGGGGTGGGTCCAGCGCGGGGAGCTTGCCCCGCACACCACCGTCCCGCAGCTCCGCATCCACGGCCGCGACGGCTTCTCGCAGTTCCTCCATCCCGCTCTCATCGCCCTCGGCCCGAGCGGCCTGGTAGTCCGCCCACAGGGTCGCCCGCAGTTCGGTCAGCGCGGCCTGGTCCACAGTCGGAGCGTTCGGACTGAAGTCGGGTTCGTCGGCCAGGTGCCAGCCTTCGCGGCACTGGGCCATCCGCAGCTTGCGGGCCTTGTCCGCACACGGGGCGCAGACCGAGGCCACGGTGGAGCCGCAGGCCACCGGCAGCACATCCACCCGGCCGGTGGCGTAGTCCAGTCGCCGTTGCGCCAGCGGCCGGACGCACACGCCGTTGGTCTCCGCCAGCGAGCGCACCACATCCAGCGCGAGGGGCTGACGCATCCGCTCCGCTCGGGTCACGTGCTCGCTCACGCCGCCACCTCCCCGTCCACGTCGTAGCCGCTGCCGGGGAAGGGCAGAACTTCCGCGTGCACCGCGTCGCGTCCGGTGACGTAGTCGACCAGCCGGTGTAGATCGGCATCGGTGACGTGGAAGGCCCTGGCGCGCACCGGTTCCCGCCGCCCGTCCTCCTTCACCCACGCCACACCCGGGGTGCCCTCGCTGATCTCGTGAGCAGCGGCCCCGCGTTGCCGGACGCCCTCGCCCAGGACCATGTCGACCTGGGCGGCTTCATCCAGCCGCAAGGCGACCTTGGAGCCGAACAGGTGCCGGAAGGAGACGACTTCCTTCCGCGGGTCCTGGACGAGGCCGAGGACGGCGAAGCCGGGTGCGCGGCCCTGGGAGGCGATGGTCTGCACCGCCCGCGCCGCACGTTCCCGCAGCGCTTTGTCAGTTTGGTAGGCGATCACGTCGGCCAGTTCGTCGACCACGAGCAGGGTGAACGGTTCCCCGTTGCCGGGCTTCCAGCGCCGCAGCTGGCCCCGGTACCGCTGTGCCCGGTCCTTCAGCTCCGCCGCCAGCCCTTCCAGGAGTTCCACGGCTTCCAGGTCGTTGGTGTAGGCGAGCCGGTGGAACAGCTCCGGAGCCTGCCCCAGCTCCATCCCGCCCTTGGGGTCGATGCCCACCAAGCGCACCAGCCCGGCCCGGATCGCCGGGGCCACGGCCCAGAGCAGCGACCACATGACCGAGCCCTTGCCCGCCCCGGTCGAACCCACGATCAGCAGGTGGTTGCCCAGCAGCCGCAGCGTCAACGCCCGCCCGCTCTCCGTCCGCCCGACAACAAGGCGCTTGAGGTCAACCGCGGAATCCGTGGCCGCAAGTTCCGGCACCGGGATGGGCCGGACCAGCGGGTCACGGTGCACCAGGTCCAGTTCCAGCCGGCCGGGCTTGCGCACCCGCACCCGGCAGGAGGTCGCCCCGAAGGCATGCGCCAGGCCGGAGGCCCGCAGCTCCCACTGCTCCGGAGCCTGCCCCTTGACCATCCGCACCCGAACCCGATCCCGCCACCCATCAGCCCGGACGCGGCCGAGCTTGGGCCGGTACTCCGCACCCCGCACCGACTTCGTGAGATCAGCCAGCCGCATCACCGAACGCCATTGCCACCCGTAGACCGACCAACGCCGCCACTCGGTCCGGACCTCACACCAGCAGTAGCGCTCGAACGAGGGCCGATGTCCCCAGGCCCACCAGCCGAGCACGATGAGGGCCAGGGCGACGAACAGCCCGAGGTACCACCCGCCGAGGTGCCGGTAACCAGCCCAGACCACCAGCGCGCCGAACACCAGCACCGGGTAGCGCCCGACGATCCGTGCCGCCTGCACAACGAGCCAGCCAGCCGACCACACCAGCGCCACGGGCAGCAGCGCGAGCTTTGCCCAGCCCGGCAGCAGCGTCCACCAGGGCAGCCGAGGCCGGGTGATCTCCAACGCGGCTGGTTCAGCCAAGGGCTTGCGGGAGAAGGCGGCCATCACCGCTCACCGCCTTCGATGCAGGCGATACAGCGGAAGACCTGCGACCCGCCCACCACGTGCCCAGCAGGCCGGAACGCGGCCTTGCCGATCCCACACGCCTGGTTGCACCCCAGGCAAGCCAGTCCGCCAGCCTGAGCCTCGGTGAGCTTCATCCGCTGCACGGGTGCGCCATCGAGCCGCACCGGGTAGATCCCGGTCGTCTGCAACCGGGACAGCAGCCCGGACCAGACCTCGGCCTTGGACCGGCGAACCCGCCGCGCCACACCACTGTTCAGCAGGTCGGAGAAGTCCAGCGGGAGCCAGCCCTCGCACACCCCGCACTGGTCATCTCCAGGCAACATGCGGGCGAACTTCCCGCAGGTCGAGCACCGCCGTTGCCCTTTTCGAGGGACCCCATCTGCCGGGAAGTCTCCCGGACGCCGTACAGTCATCCTTGTTCACTTCCTGAGGTTGTGGACGGCACGAGAGCGGCGAGGTTCCTAGGCCGGTAGCCGCTCTTGTGTCCTTGTTCTCCTTGCGCCGCAACAAGACGTGCGGCATCGCCACGGCACCCACAGGCCCGTGTTTGTCCTTTATGGACTGTCCTAAGTAGACTCCTCGGCTACTCGCCCCGCTGAAGCTCGTGGCGACTCTGCGCCGCCGCCTCCTGCTGCCGCTGCCGGTTGGCCTGAGCGAGGTGGAGCGAGGCGACATGCCGGGCGTAGCGCTCCGTCAGCGCCGCGAACTCGCCGGCCAGGCGGACCAGTTCCCGCGCCACCAGCACGGCCTGCGCCGCACCGTCCGGTGTCTCCCGCACGGTGAAGGTCACGCCGCAGTGGCTGTCCGCGATCGCCAGCATGGGCTGGCCGGTCGAGAGCGTCAGCAGGGACACCGTGGTGCCCTCGTCCGGCACCACCGACACGTGGACCGTCATCCGCGCTCACCTGCCACTTCAGCCGGAACAGCCTCCCCGCTGACCACGGACGTCATCTCTTCGTACAACCGCTGGAAGTCGTCCCGGTCGAGCACGATCACGATCTTCTGCACCGGGCCGCCGAAGACGAGCAACAGGTTCTCGTCGTCCCAGGGCGCGACCCTGATCGAGGTGTCGTCGTAGATGGAGATGGTCATGTCCATCCCCAGTTCGTCCCGCGTGATGGGCATCGTCAGGCCGCCTTGCCGCCATCGGCGCCCTTGGCCGCGCCAGGCCGGGACGCCGAGGTCACCGCGGACTTGAACCCGGTCGCCCGGAACAGCCAGCCCTGGTACTTGAACTCGCCGTTGCCGGACAAGCGCGGCTCCACGGTCAGGCCGTCCAACTCGATCGGCCGCATGCCGGGCAGCACCTCCGGCGCGGGCGGCACCGGCTGCACGTCGGCGAGAAAGGTGATCTGGAAGGACGCGCGCTTGGCCTTCGTCTCGTCCGGGTCGGTCACGGTGCCGACCCACTGCCGCTTCCCGGTCACCGGGTCGACCTTCTGCCGGGGCGGCTTGTTCTTGTTCTCCTGGTACTCGAAGTCGGGCGCGATCTCGCCCACCAGGACGAGGCCCTTGCCGAACGCCTCATCGAATTCGATGGGGAACCGGTGCCCCCGTTGGATCGCCATGTTCGAGCCCTCCCTGTTCACTGGCCGTGTTGTCGGCCCCGTACCGCCAGGTCAGCGGCGCTTACTCAGGTTCGGCCCGGGTCCGTCCCGTCAAGATCGCGTCGCGCTCTCGTCTGCGACTTCTACCTCTCGCTTTGTCTCGTCTATGTCTCATGGCGGTGGTAGTCTCGTCGCGTCTCGTCTGCTCGGGAGGCTGACATGACGCCGCAGCCCACACTGCTGAAGTACCTGCTCCGCCAGCGCCACTTGCAGGGCTACCGCGCCTTCTGCAAGGAGTACGACCGGGTGGCCAAGAAGGTCGACCCGGACCTGCGCGGCAAGTACCCGAGCAAGGCCCAGTTCTACCGCTGGCTCTCCGGCGAGCTGATCGGCCTGCCCTATCCGGACCACTGCCGCATTCTCGAAGCGATGCTGCCCGGCCACGGCATCGAAGCCCTGCTGTCACCCCACGACCCGGACACCGCACCACCCATCCCGCAGGCCCCGCCGGCCGCCCTCCCCGCCGCTGGCGCGGGCACCGCACCGGTGATCCGCCCCGCGGCCACCGAGGTCGGTGAGATCGTCTCCACCTACCCGCACCGCAACGCCATCCCGTCCGAGCTGTGGGACCGGCTGACCGCGAACGCGACCGGGCACGTAGAGGTCCTGGTCCACGCCGCGCTGTTCCTCACCGAGCGCCCCACCTTCGTACGCAGCCTGGCAACCAAGGCCGCCAAGGGCGCCAAGATCCGCCTGTTGTTCGGCGACCCGGCCAGCCCGGAGGTCGCACTTCGCAGCGACGAGGAGGGCCTGGGCGCAGAGACCCTTGGAGGCCGCATCCGCAATGCGCTGGCCTTCTACCGGCCGCTGCAAGGAGTGGACGGCGTGGAGATCCGGTTCCACCGGACCACGCTCTACAACTCGATCTTCCGTTTCGACCACGAGATGATCGTCAACACCCATGTGTATGGGTTCCAGGGAGCACACGCCCCAGCGCTGCACCTGCGGAGCCAGCCCACACAGGGACTGTTCGACATCTATGCCGAGAGCTTTGAGACCGTCTGGAACCTGTCCACGCCCGCAGACTTCTGAAGGGGAACCAGTGGCACGCGTCGACTACTTCCACGACCCCAATGCCCCGAAGGCCAACAGCATCGCCGTCGCCGTCAGCGCCTTCGTCCAAGACGAATCTGGACGACTCCTGATGATCCGCCGCACCGACAATGATTTCTACTCCATCCCTGGTGGACAACTCGAACTCGGGGAGACTCTCACCGAAGCCACAATTCGCGAACTCGATGAAGAGACAGGGATTATCGTAGACATCGTAGAGCTAGTCGGAATTTATTCAAACCCCAATCATATTGTCGCCTACAGTGACGGAGAGGTCCGACAGGAGTTCTCCATCTGCTTTCGCGCCAATCCTGTCGGTGGAACTCTACGCACAAGTAGCGAATCCAAGGAAGTTTGCTGGGTCACCAGAGAAGAAGTAGGCAGCCTTAACATACATCCTTCAATTCGACTTCGGATTGAACACGGTTTCTCCAATCGAGACTCTCCTTACTACACATAGAAATCAGCACTACCACCCCCTGACGTGGGACACTAATTCGCGAAACATTTACACAGTTAGACATCAAACTCGCAATTGAGCTAATCTCGTAGACTTAGCAAAAAACAAAGGGGCAAATATTGGGATCCCTGGAAAGCGAACGTCCACGTCGAGCCCTAAGCACCTACAGGGCCGTGCTAATCGCCGTTGGCGCCGCAGCGGTCGGACTCCTTCTTCTTTGGATAGCAGGCACACTCGATGCAATCAAGAGTAATCCCGGGGCTCAAAATGTTGTGAATAACCTAGGGAGCGCCCTTATCACTGGCATGGCACTAGTTGTACTTTGGGAACTGGCCAGCAAACGTTCCTTCGCTCGCGAAGTCATCGAAATCACAGGCTCTGCGACCAATCTAGAAAGGTCCGGAATCATACGCGCGGGTACCGAGTACCTAAAAGACGCCGACTGGGATAATCTCTTTTCTCGAGCACGCGAACTTGATATATTTTTCGCTTACGGTCAAACTTGGCGCAATAGCAATTTGTCAAATTTGCGTGCGATCGCCAAGAAGAAGGACTGCCAGATCAGGGTATTTCTTCCTGACGCCGAGGACCCAGAAACGGTCAAGCAGTTCGCTGCGCGCATTATGAAAACTCCCGAGCGAACCGTCGATCTAATAGTCGAAGCCAAGGAAGACTTCGAACGTCTTTCGATGCAGGGTAGCGCTAACATATCTATCTACTACCGTCCCGGAACATTGCTCTACAGTGCATACAGGTTTGACAATACAGCGGTTGTTACACTTTACTCACACCATCAAGAAAGGGGAAGCGTACCGACAATCGTTTGCCAAGGCCCCGGCAGCCTGTACAGTTTCGTCCGAAATGACCTGGAATCTATCCGACAGCAGAGCAGGAAGGTATTTCCCTTGCCTAAGAATGAGGAGAGAGATGCCTGATCCTGAAATTGTAGAGGTAGATATCAACGAATGGCAGCTTAGAGCACTCACCAGCGCTGGATTGGTCGCTTGCGATATTGAAACAACCGGACTCGACTGGGCGACCGATCAGATTGCAACATGCCAAATCCATTCACCCATGACGGGAACTTTCGTCGCCCGAATCGGAGTCAATTCCCCATCCAACCTATGCCAACTGATCGCCGACCCCACCACGAAGAAGATCTTTCACCATGCGCCTTTCGATCTTCGCTTCATGGTAAGCAAGTGGGGCGTGAAGCCTGCCAATATCGCGTGCACAAAGGTAGCCTCCAGACTTCTCGATCCATATGGCGACAAGTCGACACACAGCCTTCAGTCGTTACTTGACAGAATTCTCGGCGTTCAAATCAGCAAAGATCAGAGGCTTAGCAATTGGCAAGCGGTCGAATTGTCGGCCGAACAGCTTGCTTACGCAGCCGCTGACGTCGAGTACTTAATTCCACTATACAAATCTCTGTCTTCCAGGCTTAACAAATCAGGCCTGAGTGATTTATTTGCGAAGTGCTGCTCCTTTCTGCCAACGCATGTGGATCTCCAGGTCCGCCGCTGGCCGGACGTATTCGCACACTAGTAATCCAGTTGGGAACGTTGCCGAGTTTGACTCTATGGAATCGAGTTTGACTCTATGGAATCAAGGCGCGCCGCCAGCGGCGCGCGGCGGGTGGTCGCCCTGGCTGCGCCGGGCGCACCCATCCGGGCACGGTCGCCATCCGCTCCGCTGCGGCGACCGGCCCGCCGCTGCGCCCGGCGACCCGTGCGACGATCCCGGCGCCGGTAGCCGCGCGCCGGCACCAGAGCCGAGCTGCCAGCACCACCAGACCGTCACGATCGCCAGCCCGGTCACCCTGCTCGACTGCTTCCGGCGATCGCTGCCGCGCCCGTGGACAGCTCGACCCGTGACCGGATCGACCAGCCCACCGGCTTGCCACCGGGCCACGTCGGCACGAGGTCGATGAGCACCAGGCCCTCACACAGCAACGGCCCTCACCCCGTGGTCGAACCGGGGTGAGGGCCGAGGCCGTCAGGCCGTCTCCAGGCCGTCTGAGGCCGACGAAGGTCAACCAACGACGACCAACATCGACAGAGAACCAGCAGGTCAGAACGGGTGCAGATGCAAGCGGCGCTGGTCAGGGACGGCCTGTGGCACTCCTACGACGTGTGATCCGCAGTAGCTGAACAACGGCCGAGGGCCGGGCCGGTCACCAAGACCGCCCGGCCCTCGGCCGTTTCCGCACGCCGCACGCTGACGGCTACCCAGCCAACAGGTCCCGGCAGATGCGGGGCAGCACCTCCCCGATCGGCTCCCGGATCACCTCGACCGCGTGCTCGTCATACGGCGTCGGCGCCGCGTTCACCACCACCAGCTTCGCCCCGCCGCGCACCGCCACCGCGCACAACGAGGCCGCCGGCTCCACCTGCAGCGAGCTGCCCACCGCCAGGAACACCTCGCTCGCCGCCGCCACCGCGCGGGCCTTGCCGATGACCTCGCTGTCCAGCTGCTGCCCGAACAGGATCACCGCCAGCTTCAGGATCCCGCCACAGTCCACACAGGACGGATCAGTCTCGCCTGCGCGGACCCGGTCCAGCACCTCGGGCGTGGGAGTCGTTGCGGCGCAACCACAGCAGACGGTCTGGTGCATGCTGCCGTGCAGTTCGAGCACCTTGCGAGCCGGTACCCCGGCGCGCTGGTGCAGGCCGTCGATGTTCTGGGTCAGGACTCGGACGGCGGGGCCGCCCGACAGGTCGGCGAGGGCCTGGTGGGCTGGGTTGGGCCGGGCGCGCCAGGCCGGGTGGTCCAGGTAGCGCTGCCAGAAGCGGTGGCGGATGTCCTGGTCGGTGAGGAAGTTCTCCAGGGTGAACAGGTTGGCGAGCTCGGGGTCGCGGGTCCAGATGCCGTCGGGGCCGCGGTAGTCGGGGATGCCGGAGTCGGTGGAGATGCCCGCGCCGGTCAGCACGGCGATTCGGCGCACCCCGCGCGCCCAGTCCGGTCGCAGCTCGCTCATGGCGACCGACCCTAGTCAAGCCTTGGCCGATCGGACGATCGATTTGTGGCGCAGACTGGGACCATGCGTCTCCCGCACGGCTCCACCAGCTTCAACGTCACCACCCCCGCATCGGACCCCACCCAGTTCCGTACCCTGTGCGAGGCGGTGGCGCGCGAGCTCGGCGCCCACGTCGAGGAGTTCCTCCTCCCCCACGCGACGCCGAACTACACCACCGCCCGGATCCGCGAGGGCGAGCGCCGCTTCGACCTGTTGTGCCACAACGCGCTTCACCTACTTGCCTTCGCCGAACCACCCGAGAACCCCGGCGCACCACCGGTCTTCCGCGACGAACCGCGCTGGGCGGCGACCCTGACCGCCTGGTCGAGCTTCCGCGTCTGCACCGCGGCAGAGCTGGACACCTCACTGTCCACAGTGGACCTCAGTGAGCTGAACGTCCACGAGCACAAGCAGATCAGCTACTGGCGACCGGCGACCGTCGGCGAGCTGACCTTCAACCACTGGGACTGACCGGTCAGCCCAGAGGCGGCAGCATGGCCTGGGCGTCCGCGCCGTTCATCCACAGGCCGATGGCGAAGGCGGCGGTGGCCTCCAGCAGGGCGGCCCTGGACAGTGGGCCGGCCACCACCGGCGTGCAGCCCAGGTCCCGGACCAGGCTCCCGGCCCGGTCCAGGGACTCCGGGTGGTCGCCGCACAGGGGGACCAGGACCGGGCGGGCGGCGAAGGCCGGTGGGGTCATTCGCCAGATGTCGACGTGGCACAGGTTGAAGGCCTTCACCACGTGGGCGCCCGTGGTGGCGAGCTGTTCGGCCAGGGAGGCGCCGTCGGTGGTGAGGGTCCAGTCCGGGCCGACCGGGTTGGCGCAGTCGATCACGGTGCGACCCGGTGGCAGGTCGGCCGCGGTCAGCACGTCCAGGGCCGCGGCGGCCGGCACGGCCAGCAGCAGGACCTCGCCGAAGGCGGCGGCCTCGGCGTAGTCGCCGGTGCGAGCGCCCAGGCGGGTGGCCAGCGGGGCCGGGTTGGTGCGGGTGGCGATCATCAGGTCGTGGCCCTGGCGGGCCCACTGGGTGCCGAGGGCGTCGGCCATGCCGCCCGCGCCGAGGATGCCGATGCGCATCGTGTTGCCTTCCGGTTGGAGTTCCACTGCCGGAACGGTAGGAAGGGCGATGGGCACCGAACGGTGTGCGACGGCTCGGGCAGGCTGGGGCGGTGTTCATGGCGGAGCGGGACTACCTGGCCGACTGCCGGGCGCGGCTGGCCTTCGACCTGATGGCCAACACCTGGAACCCGGTGGTGCTGTGGGCGCTGCGGCACGGGCCGCGGCGGCCGGTGCAGCTGCGCCGGGAGATCGGCGGCATCCGCACCAAGGTGCTCACCGAGACCCTGCACCGGCTCGCCTACAACGGCCTCATCGCCAGGGACAGCTACCGGGAGGCGCCGCCGCGGGTGGAGTACCGGCTGACCGAGCTGGGCCGCAGCCTGCTGGGGCCGATCGAGGCCTTCGGCGCGTGGGCACATCAGCACGGCGACGAGGTCATGGCGGCGCAGGAGAGCTTCGAGCAGCTCAGCGGTTAGACAGACCGAGGGCCGGGCAGCGTGTCGCCGCCCGGCCCTGGGACTCCTCGAGTCAGCGGGTCAGGACTGGTGCTCCCGGCGCTGGGCCTCCGCCTGTGCCCGTTCCTTGCGGGCGCGCGCGGCCTCGGCCAACAGCATGGGCGAGGGGGCACGGTGCACCGGCGATGTGCGAGTGGCCTGGTCACCGGCGGCCCGTGGCGACTGCCCGTTCTGCTCGACCATTACGTCCTCCTCCAGCCGGGTACTAACCAACTGCCCACGAGGCTAGGCCGCTCCGCGTCACCCCATCAGGCGAATCTGGGATAGCGGAGAGTTTCGGAATCGTTTCCGAAGAGTCGGAAAGTGATCGTAAACACGCAGTTGACCAGCACTTTTGGCCGAAAGTCAGGGGTCCGTCCGACCTACTGGAGTTGCTCCAGATGTATGGACAAGATCTTCAGAATTCGCCCTCTTCCTCGTCGTCCTCGGCGTCGGAGAGGTACAGGTCGACCGAGAACGGGCAGGGCAGGCCGGCCAGCCGGGCGGTCAGCTCCGGGGCGAAGGTGAGCTGGCCCTGGCCGTTGGTGGCCTCCACCGTGCACCACACGTCGACCTCGTAGTCCCCGGCCAGCCCGGCGAGCGTGCCGAGCTTTCCGTCCAGCTCCGCCAGCAGCCACTCCAGGTGCGCCGAGAGCGGCTCCTCGGGCTCGGCCTCGCTCTCCAGCAGCCACATGGACTGCTCCCGAGGGGTCGAGATGCTCTTGCCGATCGGCTCACCGCGCTCGGCCGAGGTGGTCGGCTCCAGGTCAAGGGCCTCGGTGACCGCGGCCGCGGCCGCCTTGGTGCTGAACAGTCGCAGGGACGCGCTGGCGCGGGCGATGGCCACTCTCAACTCCTCGGGACGGTGCCTTCATCCTGGCAGACCAGCGGGCGCGCTCAACCGCCGAGCAGGGCATCCCTGGTGACCTCGAGCTGGCCGTGGTGCTGGGCCAGCTCCTCGTAGACGTGCTGCAGCGCCGCGCCCTGGCTGATCCCGCCGGGGTAGTTCCGCCAGTGCGGCGGCGGCTCCCGCCGGACCGGCGCGCTGAACTCGGCCGCGGCCACGTCGGCGGCGAACCGGGCGCGCACCGCCGCGGTCCGCTCGACCAGCTCGGCCACCGGCCCGGCCGCGGTGAACTCCGCCGTCCGGTCCCGGCGCACCTCCCGCCCGGCCACCACCTGCCCGCCCCAGAACTCGACCACGCCCAGGCAGTGGGTGAGCACCTGGTACGGCGTGTTCGCCCCGGGCAGCGCCGGCTTGCGGTTGGCCAGCTCGTCGCCGAGGCCGAGCAGGATGCCGGTCATCCCGTCCAGTGCCCGGTCGACGAAGAACAGGTAGTCCGCCTGACTGATCACGCTCGTGCCTCCCCGCACTCCGGCTCCACGGCGAGTAGCTTGCCAGGCGTGACCGACAGTCTCCGCGAAGACGAGCCCGATGTGCCCACCCGCATTGTCAGCCACTTCTACGACAACCTCGCCGACGCGGTCGAGTCCCTGGAGGCCGCCGAGCGGCTCGGACTCGGCGTGACCGTGCGCAACCGCGTGGTCCTGCAGAGCGCCCCCGACGACGGCGGCGAGGTGCTGCTGGAGGAGTGGGTGGTCGACGTCTACGACGCCCCGCCCATGGAGGACGACGAGGACGACCTCCCCGAGGAGGACGACGAGGAGATCGCCGTGCCTGCCGGGGAAGCCGCCCCGTAGCTCAGCCGACGGTCAGGACGAGCTTGCCGCGGACGTGCCCCTGCTCCAGGAGGCGGTGCGCCGCGGCGGCTTCGGCCAGCGGGAAGCTCTGCTGGATGTCCACCCGCAGCCGCCCGCTCGCGGCCAGGTCGCCGAGGTAGGTCAGCTGGGCCCGGTCGGCCTGGGCGAAGACGTACCGGCCGCCCTGGGCCAGCACCTCGGCGCCGACGATCGAGGAGTGCCGGGCCGGGTCCCTGACCAGGCGCGGCGAGTCGGCCAGGGCCTGGCCGCCGACCAGGTCGACGACCGCGTCCACCTTGCCGTCGCCACCGAGGAGCCCGGCCACCCGCTCCACCAGGCCCTCGCCGTAGCTGACCGGTTCGGCGCCCAGTTCGCGCAGGTAGTCGTGGTTGCGCGGGGAGGCGGTGCCGAGCACCCGCTTGGCGCCCAGCTCCCTGGCCAGCTGCACCGCGACGTGCCCGACCCCGCCCGCGGCGGCGTGCACCAGCACGGTGTCGCCGTCACCGACCCCGGCCGCGGTCAGCGCCTGCAACGCGGTCAGCCCGACCAGCGGCAGCGCGCCCGCGGTCACCCAGTCCAGGCCGGCCGGCTTGCGCACGATGGCGCGCTGCGGGGCGGCCACCTGCTCGGCGTAGGCGCCGTGCTGCACGCTGTCCTTGCGGATGTAGCCGAAGACCTCGTCACCGGGGGCGAACTCGGTGACGTTGGGGAACACCGCGGTCACCACCCCGGCGAGGTCCCAGCCGGGGATGAGCGGGAAGTGGTGCGGCAGCACGCCCCGCAGGTGGCCCTGGCGGATCTTGAAGTCCACCGGGTTCACCCCCGCGGCACGCACCTGGACCAGTGAGTTCTCCGGACCGAGGATCGGGTCCGGCAGCTCCTGGAGGCGCAGCACCTCTGGTCCGCCGAACTCCTCGAACGCGATTGCCTTCACCGTCAGGAATCGTAGAACAGCCGCTCCACCACCGCTCGGGCCCGACGGGTGACCCTGCGGTACTCGTCGACGAACTCCCCGGGATCGGTCGCGGCCGGATAGCCCATGGCGCGGGCCACCGCGGCCAGCTCCCGGCCCTGCCTGGGCAGCTGGTCGGTGGGTTTGCCGCGCACCAGGGTGGCCGCGTTGCGGGCGCGGGTGGCCATGTTCCAGGCCGCCAGCAGCGCGGCGGTGTCGGCGGGCTGGACCAGTCCCGCGGTCTCCGCGGCGGCCAGTCCGTCCAGTGTGGACGGTGTGCGGAGCTCGGGCACGGCGTGCGCGTGCTGGAGCTGGAGCAGCTGGATGGTCCACTCGATGTCGGCGAGCCCGCCGCGGCCGAGCTTGGTGTGCGTGGCCGGGTCGGCGCCGCGGGGCAGCCGCTCGGCGTCCACCCTGGCCTTGATCCGGCGGATGTTGAGCACGCTGGCGTGCTCCAGCCCGGCGGCCGGGTAGCGCACCGGGTCGATCATCCGCTGGAACCGTTGGCCCAGTTCGGGATCGCCCGCCACCGGCCGGGCCCGCAGCAGCGCCTGCTGCTCCCACACCTCGGCCCACTGGGTGTAGTAGGCGCGGTAGGAATCCAGGGTGCGCACCAGCGGTCCGCTGCGCCCCTCGGGCCGCAGGTCGGCGTCGACCTGGAGCGCCGGGTCCTGGCTGGGCGCGCCGAGCAGCCTGCGGACCAGCTCGGCGACCGCGGACGCGTACCGGACGGCCTCGTTGTCCGCTGCTCCGGCGACGGGTTCGCACACGAACAGCACGTCGGCGTCGGAGCTGTAGCCGAGCTCCGCACCGCCGAGGCGGCCCATGCCGATCACCGCGATCGTGGCCGGCCGCGAGCCGCGTTCGGCGGTGACCGCGCGGCAGGCCGCGTCCACCGCGGACTCCAGCACCGCCACCCACACGCTGCTCAGCGCGGCGCACACCGCGGGCAGCGCCAGCTCGCCGAGCAGGTCCGCGCAGGCCACCCTGAGCAGCTCGTGCCTGCGCATCGACCGGGCCGCGGTGACCGCGGTGACCGGGTCGGTGTAGCGGGAAACGGTGCTGCGCAAGGAGGTCGCGACCTCGGCGGGGTCGCGCCCGGCCAGCGCGGGGGTGTCGGCGAGCAGCCGCAGCACCTCCGGCGCGCGCACCAGCAGGTCCGGCACCACCCGCGAGGTGCCCAGCAGGAAGGCCAGCCGCTCGGCCACCGCGCCCTCATCGCGCAGCAGCCGCAGGTACCAGGGCGTGGTGGCCAGCGCCTCGGACACCCGGCGGTAGGCGAGCAGCCCGCCGTCCGGATCGGGGCTGTGCGCGAACAGGTCCAGCAGCACCGGCAGCAGCGCGCCCTGGATCGCGGCCCGCCGGGACACCCCGTTGGTCAGCGCCTCGATGTGCCGCAGCGCGCCGTCCGGGGCGGCGTAGCCGAGCGCGGCCAGCCGCAGCGTGGCCGACTCGGTGGACAACCGCAGCCCCTCGCTGGGCACCCTGGCCACCGCCTCCAGCAGCGGCCGGTAGAACAGCTTCTCGTGCAGCCGCCGCACCCGGTTGCAGTGCGAGCGGAACTCGGCCTGCAGCACCGAGCCGGAGCTGCGCCGCCCGTCCGGCCGGACCCCGGCGGCCCTGGCCAGCCAGCGCAGCCCGGTCCGGTCGTCGTCGGCGGGGAACAGGTGGGTGCGCCGCAGCCGTTGCAGTTGCAGGCGGTGTTCCAGGGTGCGCAGGAACCGGTAGGACTCGGCCAGCCCGGCCGCGTCCGCCCGCCCGACGTAGCCGCCGTGCCCGAGCACCCGCAGCGCGTCCATGGTGGAGAGCACCCGCAGCTCGGCGTCGCCGCGCCCGTGCACCAGCTGCAGCAGCTGCACCGCGAACTCGACGTCCCGCAGCCCGCCCCGGCCCAGCTTCAGCTCCCGGTCGCCGAGCCCGGCTGGCACGTGCTCCTCGACCTTGCGCCGCATGGCCTGCACGTCGACGACGAAGTGGTCCCGGTCCCCGGCCGACCACACCATCGGCGCGAGCGCGTCCACATAGGACTGTCCGAGCTCGGCGTCCCCGGCCACCGGCCGCGCCTTGAGCAGCGCCTGGAACTCCCAGGTCCGCGCCCACCGCTTGTAGTAGGCGACGTGCCCGTCCAGGGTGCGCACCAGCGCGCCGGCCTTGCCCTCCGGCCGCAGCGCCGCGTCCACCTGGAAACACGCCTCGCCCGCCACCCGCATCAGCGCCGCGGCCAGCCTGGTGGCCAGCCCGGCATCGCCCTCGGCGACGAAGATGACGTCCACATCGCTGACGTAGTTGAGCTCGCGCGCCCCGCACTTGCCCATCGCGATCACCGCGATCCGGCAGGGCATCTCCACCGCGTCGGCAGGCACGACCTCCCGCACGCCCACGGCCAGCGCAGCCTGCAACGCGGCCCCGGCCAGGTCGGACAGCAGCGCCGCGACGGTCTCGTAGGACACCTCGGGCGCGGTGCCGTCGACGGTGGGCGCGAGGTCGGCGGCCGCGATGCGCACCAGCTCCAGCCGGTAGGCCTCGCGCAGCGCCCGCACCGCCTCCGCACCGCGCAGCTGGGCGCGCCACACCGGCTCGGCTGAGTCGGCGCCGACCGCGGCGAGCAGCCGCCCGGTCAGCTCGGCGACCTCGGGCAGCGGCACGTCCAACGCGCCGTCCAGCGCGTCCAGCCGGGCCGGGTCGGCGATCAGGAAGTCGGCCAGCGCGCTGGAGGCGCCGAACACCGCGAACAGCCGGGCCCGCAGCCCGGCCTCGGTGCGCAGCCGCTCGTCCAGCACCGGCCAGCCGGTGCCGAGGGCCTCGCGCAGCCGGACCAGGCTGCGCAGGGTCAGGTCGGGATCGGCGCTGCGGGACAGCGCGGCGAGCTTGGTCTCCGCGCCGGGCCTGCCCCACCAGCCCACCTCGCCGAGCAGGTCCGCCGCGCGCGGATCGGTCAGCCCGAACCGCGCGGGCGAGGGGGTGGCCCTGGGATCGGTGAAGGTCATCCGCTACACCAGCGGCAGCCGGCGACCGGGCGCCGCCGCACTCAGCTCACCCGAGGCCAGCTTGACGAACCGCTCGGTGAACGGCTGCCACACCTCGGCCAGGTCCTGGTGCCGCTCCACGAGGTGTTCATATTCCAGGTGACCGCGCGGCGCGAACGCGGCCTCCTCCGGCGAGTGCTCCGCCCAGCGTCGCACCAGCTCAGGCGTGGTCTCGATGTGGAACTGGAGCCCGTAGGCGTTGTCCCCGACCCGGAATGCCTGGTTCGGGTACTTCGGCGAGGAAGCCAGCAGCGTGGCCCCGCCGGGCAGGGTGGCGATCTCGTCGGAGTGGTACTGCAGCACGTCCGGCGTCATCGGCATCGGCCCGAACAGCGGGTCCTGCGCCGCCGCGTCCCGCTTGGCCACCAGCAGCGTGCCCACCTCCGGCCCGGCCTCCCCCGGCCGCACCTGTCCCCCGGTGGCCGCCGCCAGCAGCTGCCCGCCGAGGCAGATGCCCAGCACCGGCACCCGCCGCGCCACCGCGTGCGCGAGCAGCGCCCGCACGTCCTTGAGCCAGGGGTGCTCGGCGTCGTCGTAGGCGCCCATCTCCCCGCCGAGGCACACCACCGCCCGGTAGCCGTCCAGGCTCGCCGGGATCGGTTCCTGCCCCGCGCGGACCAGGTGGATCTCGGCGCCGGCGTCCAGCAGCCAGTCGGCGAGCGGGCCGAGCGGATCCAGATCGGAAGGCTGGACAACAAGCACCGAGGTCATGCCAGAAAGCCTAGGCGCTGCCCGTCAACAAGCGCAGGCCACCGCCCGGTGGACATGATCACCCGGGCCCGCCGCCCCCTCCACCGGATACCCCGCCGCCATCCAGGCCCGAATCCCCCCGGACAACCGCTTCACCCGAAACCCCAGCCCCGCCAACCGCGCCGCCCCCTTGGTCGCCGCATTGCACTCGAAGCTCTCGCAGTAGCAGACATAGACCAGCCCCCGGTCCAGCCCCGCCGTGCTCTCCGCGGTCAGCTCGGCATACGGCAGGTTGACCGCCCCCGGAATCCGCGCGGCCGCGAACGCCTCCGCCCGCCGGCACTCCACCAGCACATACCCATCGGCCGTCCCCGCCACCAGATCCCGGTGCACATCATCCGGATCCGCCTCGAAGGCCAGCTCCGCGGCGAAGTGCGCGGCCGCCACCGCGGGCTCGGCCGGCGGAAAACGAAGTACGTTCGATGTGGTCAGCATGGGGAAAATTCTCGGGCAGTGGGACGCGCTCGAACATGGCCGCTTCCTGGTTCTAGCCTGGCTGTGCCTGTGTTTCCCCGCGAAAACCGAGCTTTGACGAGGGATATCGCCCGTGGACCTCGACGACCTGGACTGGCGCATCCTGGAACACCTCCAGCAGGACGGCCGGATGACCTTCACCGAACTGGCCCGCCGGGTCAACCTGTCCGCCCCAGCCACCACGGAACGGGTCCGCAGACTGGAGCAGCTGGGAGTGATCACCGGCTACGCCGCGGTGGTCGACCCCCAGCTGCTCGGCCTGCCCATTCAGGCCATCGTCCGGGTCAGGGTCCGGAGCCTGGACTCCCCGAGGTTCCGGGAGCGAGTGCTGGCCCTGCCGTCGGTGTGCGATGCCGACCACGTGACCGGCGACGACTGCTGGCTGCTGCGCGTGCGCTGCAAGTCCATGGGTGAACTGGAGGGCCTGGTCGACCACGCTCAGCAGTACGGTGAGACCACTACTTCACTGGTGTTCTCCTCCCACGTCCGCAACCGCCCCGTCAGCAGCCCCAGCTGAGAACTCGATCTCGCTGACATCCAGCACCGGCCGATACCCCAGCCGCGGATAGATCCGGTTCGGCACGGGATCCCCAAGATCGGTGAACAGCACCACATCGGTAGCCCCCTGCCGCACCGCCCACTGCGAGGCCGCCGCCGTAACCGCCGAGGCATACCCGTTGCCGCGAAACTCCTCCGGCGTGTACACGTACCGAATCCGCGCCATCCCCCCGCTGGGCACATTGGTGAACGCCACCGAGACAGGCACCCCATCCACCTCCCACAGGAAGTGCGGATCCCCAGCCGCCAACGCCGCCAACACCCCAGCCCGCTCATCAACGGTCGAGGCCCCAAACCCCGCCAGGTTGAACGCCTCCCGCCACCGCGCCAACAGCTCAAGGTCCCCCGGCCCGGCAATCCGAGCCGCCCCAACCACTTCCGGCATGACCAACTCCCCCAACCGGAACGTCCGCATCGCCGTCCGCACCCGCGAGGCACACCCGGTCCGCTCAGTCCAAGCCCGCGCGAACGCCTCAGCCACCTCCCGCGGCCCCGACACGAAGTTCAACTCCGGCACGTGCAAGGCCATCGCGTCCACGGTCGCGGGAACAGCCGCCAACGGCAGCCCACCAACAAGAACGGGCCAAGGCGGAGTACGCAGTGCCGCACCAACCAGCGCGCCGGAGTTGTCGTGCACAGTCAGCATCAACAGGCCGGCCCGATCAGTCTCGGTCCCCGCCAGCACCCGCTCCATGACGGTGATCGCCACGGTGTTGCGAACCGGATCAGCGAGAAAGTGCGGCCCCGCAACCTTCCAGAACAGCTCCACATTCCCGTGCACCTGCGCATCCATATACCCAGAGTGCGCCGCCCCCGAGACCAGTGCGACCGATTTTGCGGCCCTGCCAGGGGAGGGACGGACCACCGGGAGATAGGGCTGGGAAGCGGGGGGCGGCACGGCTCAGGAAGCCGGGCCCAAAGCCGGCCAGTCGGCGGGGCGCGGGGAGCGGGGAGCGGACGGGGACGGGGACGGGACGAGAGGGGCGCGCCGGGTGCCGGGTGCCGGGTGCCGGGTGCCGGGTGCCGGGTGCCGGGTGCCGGGTGCCGGGTGCCGGGTGCCGGGTGCCGGGTGCCGGGTGCCGGGTGCCGGGTGCCGGGTGCCGGGTGCCGGGTGCCGGGTGCCGGGTGCCGGGTGCCGGGTGCCGGGTGCCGGGTGCCGGGTGCCGGGTGCCGGGTGCCGGGTGCCGGGTGCCGGGTGCCGGGTGCCGGGTGCCGGGTGCCGGGTGCCGGGTGCCGGGTGCCGGGTGCCGGGTGCCGGGTGCCGGGTGCCGGGTGCCGGGTGCCGGGTGCCGGGTGCCGGGTGCCGGGTGCCGGGTGCCGGGACAGCATGGCCCGTGGCAACTCTGGTTTGCGCGGGCCAGCACCACCCAGCGCCAGCCCACCTTCCGCGGGCGGTGTGGTCGATTTTGTTTGGGGCAGGGCGGCCGTACGCTGGAAGGCGATTGGGCAGGCCGCCAGGCCTGCCCCTTCCTGCCCAAAAGGCCGCCCCAGGGGCCCCAAACCAAATCGACCACACCGAACCAACCGAACCTCCAGCGCCACCCAGCGACACCAGTTGCCCCGACGCACACCAGCCAAACAAGCCTCGCCCGCAGGCACTTCGAACGCAAAAAAGCGTGTAGCCCGAAGACGAATCTTCGGGCTACACGTTCGGCGGCGTCCTACTCTCCCACACACTCACGCATGCAGTACCATCGGCGCTGGAGGACTTAGCTTCCGGGTTCGGAATGGGACCGGGCGTTTCCCCTCCGCCATAACCACCGAAACACTATGAAAAAACCAAACACTTCGTCAGTGGACGCTAGCTGGTTCTCTCAGAACCACACAGTGGACGCGTAGCAACTTTGTAATCAAGCCCTCGGCCTATTAGTACCCGTCAACTCCACACGTTACCGTGCTTCCATCTCGGGCCTATCAACCCCATCGTCTCTAGGGGGCCTTAACCACTCAAGGTGGTGGGAGACCTCATCTCGAAACAGGCTTCCCGCTTAGATGCCTTCAGCGGTTATCCCTTCCGAACGTAGCCAACCAGCCATGCTCTTGGCAGAACAACTGGCACACCAGAGGTTCGTCCGTCCCGGTCCTCTCGTACTAGGGACAGCCTTCCTCAAGTCTCCAACGCGCGCGGCGGATAGGGACCGAACTGTCTCACGACGTTCTAAACCCAGCTCGCGTGCCGCTTTAATGGGCGAACAGCCCAACCCTTGGGACCTACTCCAGCCCCAGGATGCGACGAGCCGACATCGAGGTGCCAAACCATGCCGTCGATATGGACTCTTGGGCAAGATCAGCCTGTTATCCCCGGGGTACCTTTTATCCGTTGAGCGACACCGCTTCCACAAGCCAGTGCCGGATCACTAGTCCCGACTTTCGTCCCTGCTCGACCCGTCAGTCTCACAGTCAAGCTCCCTTGTGCACTTACACTCAACACCTGATTGCCAACC